>NZ_JAQNDK010000005.1:0-1235000 GCF_028368935.1 Sorangium aterium
GCCGCGAGCGATAGACCACCTCGTCCCCGTCGCCGTCCGTCACCGTCGCCACGACGCTCCCCGCGGGCAGGAAATCCCCCGCCAGCTCCACGAACGCCCGCAGCTCTCCTCCGGGGTTGTCCCGTAAATCGATGACCAGCTCCCGCATCCCCTCCGCCTCGAGCACGCGTATCGCCCGGTACACCAAGGCCGGCACGTCCAGCGAGAACACCCGGATCCGGATCACCCCGATCCCATCGCTCAACAGCGCGTGCTCCACGTTCCCCACGCCCGGGAGCACCTCTTCCGGCGCCATCGCGCACGTGTAGAACACGTTCACCGCGCTCGGCACCAGCACCGCGCCCACCGCGTTGTTCCCGGCGTTCCCGGTCGTGGGACAGGTGAGGTTGATCGCCGGCAACCCCTCGATGATCACCTTGGAATTGCCCGCCACATAGGCGCCGACATCCATGTAGAGCGGGTGCGCCACCCCGGGCTCCATCCCGAAGGTCATCGGGATGGTCGTGCCGAGGTTCAGCGCGTTCATCATCGATACCTTCACCTTCACCGAGAAGTTCACCGCCATCGCGTTGAGCGCGAAGTTCGGGTACGGGATCGGCACCACCACCGGCCCCACCGGCGTCAGGCACACGTCCGGAAACCCGATGTTCATCCCGGCGCCGTTGTTGCTCGCAGGCAGCACGCGTCCGCTCCTTCCGCTGTTATCGGGGCGGCCGCGGGGGCGTGTACGCCTCCGCCTCCAGCCGATCGACGTCCGTGCGGCGCGCGCCGAGCAGCCTCGCGCCGGAGAAGCGCGCGCCCTTGTCGTGGAGGGCGTGCAGGTTGGCGCCGCCGAGATCGGCCTCGCTGAAGTCGGCCTCCTCGACCCGCGCGTGCGAAAGATTGGCGCGCTCGAGGCGCGCCGAGAGGAAGAGCGCGCCGCGGGCCTCGGCATGATCGAGCATGGACTCGCGCAGATCCGCGGCGGCGAGGTTCGCGCCGTCGAGGTCCGCCCGGGTGAACGTGGCGTACCGGAGCATCGCCCGCGAGAGCTTCGCCCCGCGCAGCGAGGCGCCGCCGAAATAGGCGGCCTTCGCCACGACGTTCGGCAGGCTCGCGCCGTCCAGCGCGGCCTCGCGGAGCCTGGCTTGCGTCAGGATGGATCCCTCGAAATCGGCGCCGCGCAGGTTCGCCTTCGAGAAGTCGCTGCCCATGAAATCGCAGTCGCGGAGGCTCATCCGCTCGAGGTTCGCCTCCATGAAGGCGCAGCGGTGCACCGTGAGGCCGGCGAAGGAGACGGCGCGAAGATCCACGCCGGTGAAGTCGACCCGATCGAAGATCGTCTTGCCGAGCACGGCGCCCTCCAGCGCGGCCCCGCGGAGGAGCGCCTGCTGGAGCACCGCGCGCGTCAGGTTCGCGCGCGAGAGCCGCGCGCGGTCGAGGATGCAGCGGACGAGGCGCGCGGCCGTGAGATCGGCCCCCTCGAGATCGGCCTCGATGAGGATCACCGACTCGAGATCGCGGCCCGAGAGGTCCACGCCGCGGAGGAGCGAGCGCGAGAGGTCGCAGCCGAGGAGGCTCACGCCCCGGAGGTCCGCGCCCGTGAGATCGCAGTCCGAGAGGATCGAGCGCTCGAGGCGGGCGCCGCGGAGGCTCGCGCCGCGCAGGTCGGCGCCGCGCAGCGAGCAGAGGGAGAGATCCGCGCCAGAGAGGTCGAGGCCGGAGAGATCCGCGCCCGTGAGGTCGGTCCCGGCGAGGTCCTTGCCCGCGAGCTCGGGTCGGCCGAGCTTTGCCTCGTCGAGGACCACGCCGTGCATGCGCTTCGGGAAGCGGGCGCCGCGCAGGTCCGCCTTGACGAAGACCGCGCGATCGAGCTCCGCGCCGTCGAGGTCTGCGCCGGTGAGATCGGCCCCCACGAAGGCGCCGGCCTCGACGCGAGCGCGGGAGAGGCGCGCGCGGCGGAGGTTCGCGCGGGTGAACGAGGCGCGCGCGACGCGGGCCTCCGTGAGATCCGCGCCCTCGAGGTTCGCGAGGTCGAGGCGCGAGCCCTCGATTGTCGCGCCGGCGAGCCGGGCGCCGGACCAGTCCGAGCCCACCGCCTCGACCTCGACGATCGTCGCGCCAGAGAGATCGGCGCGGGCGAGGCGCTGGTACGAGAGCTTCGCGCGGACGAGCGTCGCGCCGGCGAGGCGCGCGCCCTCGAGGTTCGAGCCGAGCACGAGCGCGCCGTCCAGCGCGCAGCCCGCGAGGTCCGCGTCGCGGAGGTCGCACTCGACGAAGTGGGCGCCCGAGAGGGTGCTGCCCGCGAGCCGCGCGCCGCGCAGGCTGGCGCGTAGGAACCGGGCGCGAGCGAGATCGAGGTTCGTGAGATCCAGGCCTCGGAGGTCGAGGCCATCGAGGCGGGCGCCCTGGAGCGGCGCGCCGGCGCGGATGCGGTCGAGGAGCTCCTCGACGCTCTTCACGCGCCCTCCAGGCTGGAGCGCCGCAGGTTCGCCCCCTTGAAATCGCAGCCGGCGGCGCTCGCGCCCTCGAGGCGGGCGCCGTACAGGCTGGCCCCGGCGAAGGAGGCGCCGTCGAGGCGCGCCTTGCAGAGGTCGGCGCCGAAGAGATCGGCCTGCGCGAGGTCGGCGCGCTCCAGGGAGGCGCGGTAGAAGCGGCTCCCGCGCAGGACCGCGCACGCGAAGCGCGCGCCCCGGGCCGAGGCCCACGAGAGGTGCGCCCGCGGGAGGGACGCATACCGGAGGTCGGCGCCGTCGAGCTTCGCCCGGAGCAGCGCCGCGCCCTCGCCGCGCGCTTCCACGAGCGTCGCGCGCTCGAGATCGGCGTCGGCGAAGCTCGTGCGCGTCAGGGACGCGCCCGTGAGATCCGCGTCCGTCGCGGAGGACCCGGCGCACATGCACCCGACGAGCGACGCGCCCCGCAAGGAGGCCCGATCGAGCTTCGCCCCCTGGAGCACGGCGCCGTCGAGGTGGAGCTCCTCCCCGTCGATCTCGCGGAGATCGGCCGCGTCGAGCAGCGCGCCGCGCCCCCGCGCCCTCGCCAGGCGGGCGCGGGTGAGATCGGCGCGGGTGAAGATGGCCTGGTCGAGCGTCGCGCCGCGCAGATCGGCGCCCGCGGCGCGCGCGCCGGTGAGGTTCGCCTGGGAGAGGTCGGCGCCCGAGAGCGCGGCGCCCTCGAGGGTCGCCTCGAACAGCACGGCCCGCGAGAGATCCGCGTTCGAGAGGTTCGTCCCCGAGAGGTTCGCCCCCGAGAGGAGCGCGCCGGAGAGCTTCGCCCCGGAGAGGTCGCGGCCCGAGAGGTCCTGCCCGGAGAGATCGCGCCCCGAGAGGTCGGCGCCGGGGCCTGGCTCGGGCGGCGGCGCCGCGGCCTCGCCCGGGAGCCGGTAGCCGGGGACGATCTCGCGGAGGCGGGCGTCGCGGAGCAGCGCGTCGAGGCGCTCGACGCCCTCGAGCTCCGTCCCGCGCGCGGCCGCGTCCCGGCGGAGCTTCTCGACGCGCGCGACGAGCGCGTCGAGCGCGCCGCCCATGGGGACGCGCGGCGTGCCGGCGGGCGTGGCCGGGAGGTACGCGGCCTGCCGCTGCGCCGGCAGCCGCGCGAGCGCCTGCGCGATGGTGCGCTCGAGGTCGACGCCCTCGGGGGTGCGCAGGGCCCGGAGCTTCGCGACGAGCTGCCTCACGCGGTCCTGCTCCGGCGCGTGGAGACCGCCGAGCCGCTCGGCGAGGAGCTTCGATACCGGATCCGCCTCGTCCGCGGCGCGCGGCGGCCGCGGCGCGCCGTCGCGGACGAGGTCGTAGGCGTCGCGCACCTCCGGCGGGAGATCCTCGAGGCCGCGCGGATCGCGGGCGAGCTGGGCGAGCTGCTCCCGGTACTTGTCGAGCGGCAGCGGCGCATCCGAGAGCGGCTCGGCGGCGATGACGACGGCGCGCACGTCGGCGAGATCGTCCTCGGCCACCTCGGCGTGGCCGCGCCAGGTCAGGGTCACGAGGCCCGCGTCCGGCTCGACGAAGAGCGTGTCGAGGCTCATGCGGGCGTCCTGCACGCGGCCCTCGGCGTCCTCGACGACCGCGCGGATCCGGAGGCCTGGCAGGCGGAAGGAGGCGGTCTGCGCGGCGGGGTGGAGGTTCAAGAGCGTGACCTCCTCGTCGCCGCGCAGGTGGCCGGCGAGGCGCTGATCCGCCGGGGCGGCCTGGAAATAGGCCCAGTCGAAGTCCTCGGCGTACCACGGGGCGCGGGTCTTCCGGTACGAGGGGCCGTATTCTTTGCCGAGCATCCGGCGGTGCTCGGGCGAGTCCGGGTGGATCGGCCCGAAGGGCGCGGGCACCTGGCGGCCCTCGCGCGGCGCCGGGACGAGCAGCGATTTCGACCAGCTCCCGACCGCGAAGCCCACGGGGTGCTCGCGCTGCGGCTCGCCGGGAGGCGGGTGGCAGGCGCCGCGGAGAAGGAGATCCGCGGCCGGCTTCCAGTCGGCAAAATCGCCGGGGTACGTGCGCTCGCCGTCGCGCTCGCCGTCGCCTCCCTCGAAGGTCTCGGCGGTCAGCGCCCCCTGCGCGAGCTGCCCTTCCAGCGGCGCGAGCGGCTCGCCGAGGCGGAGCGAGAACCGGCCGCGGACGACGAGGACCACCTCGGGTTGCGGCGGCCTCCGCGAGCAGACCTTGGCGCCGAAGGGGAAGGGCGTGAGGTTTTTGGTCTGCATCAGAACAGGTTGATGACGCCGGACATCAGGTTGTACGCCCCGGTGCTCACCGACTCGGCCGACGAGACGCTCGCGCAGATGTTCTTCACGTTGGTGCGGAACTGGGAGAGCTCCTGCCGGTTGGTCAGGTTGAGCTCGGCCTTGGGGCCCATGTTGATCGAGACCCCCGCCGTGAGCGAGACCTCGAGCATCGCCGCGATCGTCAGCTCGACAAGGCCGCCGATCGTGACCTCCTCGGTGGCGCCGACGGTGATCGACGCCGCATTGCCGATGGTGACGTCGCTCGTATTGCCGATGGTCACCGACTGGACCTCGCCGATGGTCGTGTCCGAGACGAGCGAGGCGGTCGTCGTGCTGGACACGGTGCTCGCGGCGGTCTCGTCGCTGATCGACGTGGCGCTCGTGGTGCTGGAGATGGTCTGCGCGGTTGTCTCGTCGCTGATCGCGGTCGCCGTCGTCTTGCTGGCGATCTGGTCGGCCCAGGTCTCGTCGGAGATCAGCGGCACGGGGCAGGCCGCCGAGCCGGTGTACGACTCGATCCGCTGCGCCCAGGTGGAGCTCAGGCAGGTGGGGTTCGGTCGCTCGGCCGAGGGAGCCTCGGAGCCCGTGATGCTGGTTTGCTTGTTGCCATAGAAGCGATCGAACGTGTCGCCGTGATAGGTGGTGTCGACGTCGCCCTTCTCGGTCTTCTCGGTGACCTTCCAGGTGCCGTTGTAGTTCTGGACCCATTCGATGGTGGTGGCGGCGGTCCAGAGATCGGTGGCGTCCTGGATATGACCGCCGGAGACGTCCCAGCCGGCGGTGTCCTCCTGCCGGCCGAGGACGAGCATGCGGTAATTGCCCTTGATGACCTCGACCTTGTCGCCGCGCGTGGTGGTGATGCGGTTGCCGTCGGAGTGGTCGCGCCAGCCGCCCTTGGTGTGGAGCTTTGCTGTCTCGGCCTGCCGCTCGGCCTCGGGGATGAAATCGGGGCAGCCGTCGCGCTTGCGGGTGTCGTCGATGAACGAGGTGACCCGGGCGGCGAGGTCCTCGCCGGTCGCCCTCGGCGCGCCCGGGTTGGCGGCGAGGCTCGGGTCCTTGACCGCGCCGAGGCGGAGATACGAGCCCATCGCCTCGGCGTCGGACGCCGCGTCGTTGAAATTCGGGACCTCGATGAGGAGGTATTTCCCGTTGATACCCTCACCCTCGCGCGTACCCATGCGTGCCTCCGCGTCGGGTACAGTACCAGGCGAGCCGCGGAGGAGGCGCGACGATGAACCGAGAGCCGACGGAACCCCTGACGTGCAGCGAGCCGTCCCCACCCGCCGCCGCACCGCCGTGCGGTGAGCCCACGGCCGCGACGGCGCACCGCGCGCCCAGCGCCGTGACGATGGCCGCGGGGTCCCCCGCCGCGCGCATCCGCGAGGCCCCCGACGCAGGGCCCCCGTGCAGCGAGCCCATCGCACGCGCGGCGTGCGCCGAGAGCCCGGAGGAGGCGGCCGGGCCGGTGGAGGATGCCCCGCCAGCGCCGTCTCCGGACGATCGAGAGCTCCTCGAGGCGCAGGCGCGGGCGAGCGCCGGAGGGCCTCGCGAGGGGCCGCCATCGCCGCTGCGGGCGACCGCCGGAGGGCCGCGGGAAGCGCCGCCGTTGCGCCCGGGGACGAGCGCCGGAGGGCCGCCGTTGCGCCCAGGGACGAGCGCCGGAGGGGTGCGGGAGCTCCCGCCGTCCCAGAGGGGCCCAGGGGCGCCCGATCACCTGCCGTTCCGCGAGCTCGGCGCGGCGGGATCGGCGCTGCGCCCGCCGCGCACAGCGCCGATGGAAGCGCTTCAAGAGGCGAAGGCGGCGCTCCGGGACCGGGCACGGCAGGCGCCGATCCTGCGGCTCGACTCCGACGATTTCTCCTGCGACCTCGTCCGGGTGCGCGGCGTGCACGGCAAAGAGGCCATCGGCCAGCTCTTCTCGTACGACATCGACGTCGTGTGCAGCGACGGCGCCGAGCTCTCGATCGACCAGGTGCTGGGGGCGACGGCGGCGCTCGTGTTCGAGGTCCAGGGCGCGGACGAGCGGACCGTGCACGGCATGATCGCCGAGGTCGAGGACCGGCACGAGACGGAGACCGCTCTCCGCTCCTACCGGCTCCGGCTCGCGCCACGGGCGTTCCGCGCGACGCTCGTGGAGCTCCAGCAGGTCTTCCTCGACATCAGCGTGCCAAAGCTCATCCAGCACAAGCTCGCGATGGTGGGGCTCGGGCCCGAGGACGTGGTGATGCGCCTCTACCGCGATCACCCCGAGCGGGAGATGATCGTCCAGTACAAGGAGACGGATCTGGCCTTCATCTCGCGGCTCGCCGAGCACCTCGGGATCTCGTTCTTCTTCGAGCACGAGTCGGGCCGCGACGTGATGGTGTTCACCGACGAGCCGACGGGCTTCCAGCCGCTGCCGGGGGGCGACGCGGTGGTGTTCCGGCCGCGGGGCGAGCGGCGCGACATGTTCGAGCTCAGGGAGCAGGCCAGGGCCTTCCCCGCGACGTACGTCATGCAGGAGTACAATTACCGGACGCCAAGGCTCGACATGACGGCAACGCACGAGTCACCGGCGGGCCTCGGGGGCGGCGTCGTCGAGTACGGCGCCCACCACAAGACGCCGGAGGAGGGCCAGCAGCTGGCGCAGATCCGCGCGGAGGAGCGGGCCTCGTCGAGCCGCTATTTCGAGTGCCAGAGCGACGAGCTCCGGCTGATCCCCGGGGCCGTCTTCGCGCTCGAGGGCCACCCGCGGCTCGACGGCGAGCGGTTCCTGGCCGTCGAGGTCGAGCACCGCGCTGTGCAGCCGGTGGCCATCGAGGGCGGGGCCGGCGGCGAGCAGGAGTACGTCAACCGCGCGCGCCTGGTGCGGGCCGGGCAGGCCTACCGCCCGCCGCGGACGGCACCGCGGCCGAAGATCCACGGGGTGGTGACGGCGCTGGTGGAGCCGCTCCCGGACGGCGAGATCGGGGAGGTCTCGCCGATCGACGAGCAGGGGCGCTACCGGGTGCGCTTCCACTTCGACGCGGGGGATCCCGCCTCGCGCGCGTTCCCCTCGCGGCTCGTGCGGATGATCCAGCCGCACGCCGGGCCCAACTACGGCATCCATTTCCCGCTCAAGCCCGGCATCGAGGTGCTGATGGTCTTCGTCGACGGCGACCCCGACCGGCCGATGATCGTGGGCGCCGCGCCCAACCCGATCACGCCGTCGCCGGTCACCCGGGAGGTGAACCTGATGCACCGGATCGAGACGTCGACCGGCATCCTCATCGAGATGCGGGACTGCCCGCCGCGCGGGTGACGCGGGCCGCCGCTACCGCTTGCGACCGGCTCGGCCGCTCAGGCGGCTGATCGCGTCGCCCGCCGCCCAGGCGACGCGGGCCGCCGCGTTCAGGGAGCGGACCATCGCCTCGGGCACCTGCGCGATCAACCGCTCGAGATCGACAGGGCCGTCGATCGACGGCAGGAGTTGCTCCATCAGGTCGGCGAACAGGTCGTACTTGCGCGACAGGTCGTCGAGGCGCGAGCGCATCGCGTCGGCCTCCGCGCCCTGCGCGTCGCCGAGCAGCGAGAGCGCGCGCCGCGCGAGGGCGCGCTTGTCCTGCACCACGCGGCGCAGGCGGCCCAGGTAGGCGCCGACGATCACGTCCGGGTACTTGCCGCGCAGCGCGAACGAGTCGTGCCGCGCGCCCGACTCCCGCCGGCGCTCGATGATCCCGGCCGCCTCGAGGCCGCGCAGGTTCGCGAAGATGTTGCTCTTGGAGCGGCCGAGCTCCTGGCTGAGCTCATCCATCGAGCGCGGCTCGTCCGCCAGGTAGAGCGCCGCCACGACCTGCCCACCCAGCCGGGTGATTCCGGGGAACGACGCGGCGATCTCGGCGCCGACCCCCTCGAGCAGCGCCTGCCGCGCCGCCGCGACCCGCTCGTCCGAGGCGCTCCCGTCGCCCCCCTCACCCGTTGCGGGCGGCTGCGGCGGGTGCGCTGTCGGCGACGTCGGCCTCCGGGCGGTCATGATGGGTGACTCACATAACGATCTTTCGCGGGTGCGCCAAGCGGCCAGCGCGCCCACACCCCGCATGCCTGGCCTGATCGCCCCGGCGCGGGAAGCCCGCTCAGGAGTCGTCGGTGCAGACGTCGACGGACCCGGCGCGCGGCTTGCTCTTGTAGATATCGGCCGGGCAGCTGCCCCAGCGCGAGACCACCTCGCCCACCTCGATGGCCAGGCTGCTCGACCAGTCCCGCGCGCCGTCGAAGCGGGCCCGGATGATCCCGTTCGGGTCGATGATCCACGTCTCCGGGTAGAGCTGCGTGCCGTACTGGTCCATCACGACCTTGGACTCCGGGTCGAACAGGACCGGGAACGGCGGGTCTCCGTTCAGGGCCACCTTGAGCGCGTCGCGCACATCGTCCGGTCCCTCGTCGGTCGAGACCGTGAGGACGACGATGTCCTTCCGCGACTGGGCGATCCGGCCGAGCTCCGCGAGCGCCGGCATCTCCTGCAGGCACGGGGCGCAGGTCTTGGTCCAGAAGTTCAGGAAGACCGTCTTGCCCCGGAACGACGACAGCCGGACGGGCTTGCCGTTCATGTCCGGCAGCTCGAAGTCCGGCGCGAGCCGGTTCCGGCCGGCGTACGCAGGGCGCAGGGCGCAGATGGCCTCGCAGCCGGTCGTGCGCTGGTCATTCTGCGCCGCGTGCACGAAACCGTAGACCGTGACGGCAGCGACGAGGATGAAGGCGAGCTGCGCGATGGTCGTCCACTTCACGGGGGTTCGCATAGCGTAGCGCGGCGCAGGGCGAAAGCGGGCCGAAACGCCCCGCCGCCGCGCGTCGACGCGGGGGCTTCACTCCGGGCCGGAGAGCAGCCGCTCGAGCCGCCGCTCGTCGACGCGGTACTTCATGATCTTCCGCCCATCGAGCTCGACAACGGGGACCTCCCAGTCGTACAGCGCTCGCTTCTCCGGGCCGGCCTCCCGGTCGAGGTCGACGACGGCGAGCTCGAACGGGAGCCGGGCGCGCACGCGCTCGAGCGCGGCGTGGGCCTCCTCGCAGAGGTGGCAGCGCTCGCGCGTGAAGAGGGTCAGCGTCTTCATCGTCACGTGGCACCCTCCGGGCCGGGCTGCCGCCCCGCTCACCCCGCCGCGAGCAGCGGCAGGCTCTGCCGGCGCGGCGGCTCCGGCCGCTTGATCTTCTCGAACGCGCGCTCGTAGTCCCGGAACGAGCCGCCCGCGTGCACGGCCTGCTGCACGGCGCGCCCCTCGGCCTCGCCGCCGGCGGCGAGCACCGCCTCGACCCACGCCCAGCGCGCGCTCGTGGCCCGCACGTCCGCGCGGCCCCGCAGCCCGCGGCGGAGCCGGTCGAGCCGCTTGTTCACGACGTCGATCCCGGCGAAGCGCGCGCCGTGGAGCGGCGTGTTGCGCTTCGGGCAGAACGGCGCGATCCCGAGCGCGACCGGCACGATCCGGGACAGCTCCGTGACGAACGCGACGCACTCGTCGATGTCGGCGTCGGTCTCGCCGGGGACGCCGACCATCAGGTACAGCTTGAGCCGATTCATCCCGTGCTGCCGCGCGAGCTCCGCGGCCCGCTGGAGGTGCCTGGGCCGGGCGCGCCGCTCGAGCGTCTCGCGGACCCGCTCGCTCGTGCCGTCCATCGCCGTCGTCAGCGTCTTGTAGCCCGCGAGCCGCAGCGCGCCGACGAACTCGTCGGTCAGCCGGTCCGGCCGGAGGCTGCTCAGCCCGACCTCGCAGCCCCGCTCGGCGAGCGTCCGGACCACCTCGACGATCTTCGGGTGATCGCTGACCGCGGCGCCGACGAGGCCGACGCGCCTCGCGTCCTCGGGGATGAGCTCGAGGAGGCGCTCCTTCGGGACGATGCGCATGCCGCCGTTGGTCGAGCGGCGCATCACGCAGTAGGTGCACCCGCGCGAGCAGCCCCGCTCCGCCTCGATGAGAAACATGTTCGAGAGCTCGGTCTCCTCGGCGCGGATCGGCGACCAGGCGGGCAGGAGCGCGTTGTCGCACTGCGCGACCGGGGGCATCTCCGCGCCGTGGCGCGCGGGGACGAAGACGTGGGGGAGGGCCGCCAGCGCGTCGAGCGCCGCCTCGCGCGACGAGGCGTCCCGCAGCAGGCGGAGCACGTCCACGGCCAGGGTGTCGGCCTCGCCCATGATGATCGCGTCGGCGAACACCGCGAGCGGCAGCGGGTTCGAGAACGTGAGCGGACCGCCCGCGAGGACGAACGGATCGCGGAAGGAGCGCTCCTCCCGGAGCGCCGGTATCCCCGCCAGCTCGAGCAGGCGGACGACCCCGGCGAGCTCGAGCTCGTAGGCCACCGAGAGCGCGATGACCGGGAAATCGGAGATGGGGCGGAGCCCCTCGTACGTGATCGGGGGGCCGTCCGTGCCCTGGCCCTCGTCATCGGGCAGGAAGGCCCGCTCGCACGCCATCCCGGGCTCGGCCTGGATGGACTTGTAGATCTGGAGGAAGCCGAGCGAGCTCATTCCGGCCCGGTACGGCGAGGGGTAAGACAGCGCGACGCGGAAGGGCGCCTGCTTGTCGATACGACCGATCTCGCCCGCCAGGCGGCGGCGGATCGTGGTCGTCATCGCGCTACGAGACATCGGCCCAGCGTCCCTCAGGGGACGTCCAGGCGCAAGGATGGGAAGGCCGGCTGACAGCCGTCCGGAGCGGCGATTTTTTCCAGCTCACGGCCCACCACCGTTCTCCGGAGCGTGTCCGGCGGCCGCACCCCCGCCGCGGGGAGCGGGGGCCGGGTGCGGCGGCTCGCCCGGGCGGGACCAGAGGACGCGCTCGCCGTCGGTCTCCCAGGTCAGGGCGCCGCCGCGGTCCGTGCGTGCGATCGCGACGCCGTGGGCCGAGAGGCGGGAGAGCACCTCCGGGCTCGGGTGCCCGAAGCGGTTGCGGACGCCGCAGGACACGGCGGCGATCGAGGGGTCGACGGCCGCGAGGAGCGCCGCGCCCGTCGACGTCCGGCTGCCGTGGTGCCCCACCTTGAGGAGGTCGGCGCGGAGCGCGGCGCCGTAGCGCGCCACGAGCGCGTCCTCGGCCTCGTGCTCTGCGTCGCCCACGAGCAGCGCGGATCGAGCCCCGTAGGTGATGCGCACGACGAACGAGTTGTCGTTGGCGCCCCGGTCGGGGTGGAGCTCCGGGCACGGCGCGAGCACCTCGATCGTCGCTCCCGAGAGGACCCGCGGCCTGCCGCACAGCGAGGCGGGCCGCACGATGGGCACGCCGCGCCCGCGCAGGTCCGACAGGAGCTTCCGGTAGACCGGGCCCGCGCCCTCGGCCTCGCCCTGGCCGGTGTCCCAGAGCTCGCCGACCTCGACGCCCTCCACCGTGGCCGGCAGGCCGCCGAAGTGATCGGGGTGGGGGTGCGAGAGGACGACGGCGTCGAGGCGGGCGCGGCGGCGCGATCGCAGGAGCGGCCGGAGCACGCGCGCGCCCGTGTCGACGGGGCTGCCGACGAAGCCGCCCGCGTCGACGAGCATCGCGCCGCCCTCGGGGAGGTCGATCAGGATGGCGTCGCCCTGCCCCACGTCGAGCACGTTGACGCGCAGCACGCCGCGCGGCGCGCCCGCGCGCGTGGCGACGCCCTCGAGCAGCAGCCACGCGGCGGCGCCGGCGGCGAGCGCGGCGAGCCGGCGGCCGCGGCGCTCCGCGGCCCACGCGATCGCGATCGCGGCGGCGAGCGCGGCCAGCTGGGCGGGCGACGGCTCGGGCAGGCGCAGCACCACGCCGGTGTCCGCCGAGGCGCGGGCCACGGCGCGGACCGCGAGCAGCGCGCCCGACCCGACGAGCGCGCACCCGCGCTCGACCGGCGGCGCCCACGAGAGCACGGCGTGCGCGAGGCAGAACGGGAGCGCCGCCAGCTCGCCGATCGGCGCGGCGACGACGTTCGCCGCCACGCCGAGCAGCGGGAACGTCTCCCCGTTCATGAGCAGCAGCGGCGTGCACCCGAACATGGCGGCGAGCGTCGTCGCGAGGGGCGCGAGGACCTTGCGCGCGAGCTCCCGCGGCGACGACCCGCCCGGCCCGCCCTCGGCGCCGCCGTCGCCGCGGTCCTTCTCGCCGGGGACGAGCAGCGCGGCGAGCGGCCGCTGCAGCCAGAGCAGCCCGGCGGTCGCGGCCGCGGACAGGCCGAACGAGAGATCCCACGCGACGAGCGGATCCACGGCCGCGGCGCCCGCGAGCGACAGGGCGAAGCAGCGGACGCCCACCGGACGGAGGCCGAGGAGGCGGGCGCCCATCGCGCAGCTGAGCATCGCCGCGGCGCGCATCGCCGAGCCGCCGCCGCCGGCGAAGTCGGCGTAGAGCCACGCAGCCGGCACGCACAGCGCCGCGGTGATGCGACCCGCGTCCCACCGGGCGGCGATCGGCCCGACGCGGACGAGGATCGCGCGGAGCGCGGCGGCGAAGCCCGCCACCGCGAGGACGAGGTGGGTCCCCGAGACCGCGAGCAGGTGCGCGAGGCCGCTCTCGCGGAAGGCCTCCTGGTCCTCGGGCGCGAGGTCGGTCTCGCCGAGCACGAGCGCGCGCCCGAGCGCCACCGCGTCGGGGTGGAACGTCGCCTCGATGCGCCCGCGCACGAAGGCCCGCGCGCGATCGACGGCCGCGCGCACGTCGATCGCGCGCCCCTCCGACGTCCGCCGCGCCTCCACGATCGTCCCGCTCGCGACGATCCCGCTGCGCGCGATCGCGGCGCTCCCGTCCCGGAGCCCCTCGTTCCGGAACAGGTGGATCGGCGCGAGGTCCACGGTGACCTCGAGCCGGTCGCCCCGCGCGAGGTCCACCGGCGCGCCGTAGAGGCGCGCGCGGAGCGGCCCCGGCAGCGCTCGCCCGCCGCACGTCCCGCCGGAGAGCTCCACGTCGATGCGCGAGGCCGGCGGCTCGTCGTCCACCTCGCGCGCCGCTGCGGAGCGCTGCTGCGCCGCCCCGACCACGACCGGCGAGCCGATGACGGCGCACGCCACCTCGCAGCGCGCCGGCGGGTGCAGCAGCGCGAGGGCACCATCGTAGGCGGCGCCCGCGCCGTCGAGCAGCGCGCGGGCGCGGAGGCCGCTCACGACGAGCGCCACCCCGGCGGCGGCGAGCGCGGCGCGGCCGGCCCGGCGGCGGAGCGCCGCGGCGGCGAGCGCGGCGCCGAGCGCCGTGGCCAGGGGAGAGAGGGCGAGCGGCGCGCCCGCGGCGAGCGCGAGGCCGAAGAGCAGCACGGGATCGATCACGGCCACGCCGCCCCGCAACACCCGGGCCGCGCGCTTTCCCGCGGTATTTCGCGGCGGAGCGGCCGCCGTGCCCCTGGCGCCGCCATGGCGGCGTCGAACGCGTCGACGCGACGGACGATCCTGCAAGAGCGCTCTTTTATGTGGGGGAAGCAACGAGCCGAGTCGGTCATCGCCCCCGGCGCGCGTGCACGACCGCAACTTCGCCTCTAGAATCTTCTGCTCCTTGCGGCACCCCGCGGCGCGCGCAGACATTGCAGTATTTGGAGGCATTCGATGTCGTTTTGCTTGCCCAGAGTCGCCTTGATCCTCGCCCTGGGACTCGCTGCGACAGCGTGCAGCTCCGCCCTGGAGGAGCCTCCTGACGAGATCGGTGAGGCGCCGGATGCCATTCAGGACGGATATCTCGACGACGGCGACAGGGCTGTCGTGGGCATCTACAACGACGAGATCGGCGCGATCTGCACCGGCAGCTTGATCGCCCCGAACGTGGTGCTGACGGCCCGTCATTGCGTGTCGGACATGGCCAATGAGCTCGACGGCCAGATCACCTGTCGATCCACGAGGTTCACGGACACGCACCTCGCGCGGCGGATCTTCGTGACGACCGACGCGGAGATCGGCAGGTACGCGCGTTTTTACGGCGGCAGCGAGGTCGTGCTGCTCCCCGGCGAGGGGACGGACGCGTTCTGCGGCAACGATCAGGCGATCCTGATCCTCGACGAGCCGATCCCGGAGAGCGAGGCCGTGCCGCTCGTGCCGCGCGTCGACGTGCCGCTCGTGGAGGGCGAGGAGTACTACGCGGTCGGCTTCGGGGCGACGAACGACGCGAGCACGGGCGCGGGCCTGCGGCGGCGCCGCGACAAGCTGTTCATCGACTGCGTGGCTGACGGCTGCCCGTCATCCCTGGTGAAGGCGACGGAGTGGGTCGGGGACACCGGCATCTGCGAGGGAGACTCGGGCGGACCCAGCCTCGACATGATGCACCGCGTGATCGGCGTGACCTCGCGCGGGGCCGCGGGCTGCGAGTATCCGATCTACGGCTATGTGTACCGCTGGGCGGAATGGATTAAAGAGACGACCGTGCGCGCCGCCCGTGCCGGAGGATACAAGGAGCCCCCCTGGGCGACCGGCTACCCCACCGATCCCGCCTATTCGGCGGAGGTCGGCGCCGCGTGCGGACAGCCGGAGCAGTGCCCTGCGAACGCGTGCCTCGACGGCTACTGCACGCGGCCCTGCAACGGGGCAGCGGCATGCCCCGACGGCTACAGCTGCAACGGCGAGCCCGGCTTCTGCGCCAAGGTCTCGGAGCCGTCCGCAGACGACGAGGGGAGCGGGTCCTGCAGCGCCAAGCCGCGGCCTGATCCGACGCAGCCGGTCCCCTGGGTGCTCGCGGCGGCGAGCCTGGGCGCCCTCGCGAGCCTCCGGCGGCTGCGCGGCCGAGAGCGGCTTGGCTGACGAGCAGCGCTCCTCCACGCGGAGCGCCCCCGGCCCCGCGCTCCTGCCGGGCGCTGCGGGGCCTGCGCTCCTGCCGGGCGCTGCGAGGCCTGCGCTCCTGCCGGGCGCGCCGGGCCGCGCGCTCTCGCGGCGGGCCGCGCTCGCCGGGCTCGCGGCGCTCGGGCTCGCGGCGTGCGGGCGCACCGCCCCGTCGCGCACGGCGGGAGCGCGCGTCGTCTCGCTGTCGCCCAGCACCACGGAGGCGGTCTGCGCCATCGGCGCCGGCGCGGCGCTCGTCGGCCGCTCCCGCTACTGCGACCACCCGCCCGAGGTGCTCCGCCTGCCGAGCGTCGGCGGCTACGCCGATCCGAGCATCGAGGCCATCATCGCGCTCTCGCCGACCCTCGTCGTCGGCGCCCGCGGCCCGGCGGGGCCCGCGCTCGACGAGTCGCTGCGCGCGCACGGGATCGCGACGTGTTTCCCCGACACCGAGTCGCTCGCGCAGATCGAGGACATGCTCACCGAGCTCGGGCGGCGGCTCGATGCGACGCCCGGCGCGGAGCAGGCGATCGGCCGGATCCGCGCCCGGCGCCGCGCTGTCGAGCAGGCCGTCGCCGCGAAAGGCGCCCCGCGCGTCCGGGCCGCCCTGCTTTACGACACCTCGCCCCTCTTCGTCGCGGGCCCCGGCAGCTTCCCCGATGAACTCATCCGTCTGGCCGGCGGCGAGAACGTGATCACCCGCGGCGGCGCCTACCCGTCGATCAGCGTCGAGCAGCTGCTCGTGCTGGATCCCGAGGTCCTGCTCGACGGCACGTCCAGCGACGGCGATATGCGGGGCGCCTCCAGGCTGGCGACGCTCAGGGACGCGCCCGGCTGGAGATCCCTGCGCGCCGTGCGCGAGGGGCGCCTGCGCCCGCTGAACACCGAGGTCGTGCTGCGCCCGGGCCCCCGCATCGGCGACGGCCTCGCCGCCGTGGCGCGGGCGCTCCACGGCGACGCGCTGGCGCTCTCCGACGACGCGGCCGTACCTCCCTCCCCCGGCGCCGCGGGCCTCGCGGCGCCCCTGCCCAGGACGGAGGCGCCATGACCCGCGTGCGCGCCGACGCCCTGCTCGTCGCCCGGAAGCTCGTCGGCTCACGGACCGAGGCGCAGGCGCTGATTATGGCCGGCAAGGTCACCTCGGGGCCGCGCCGCATCGACAAGCCGGGCACGCTGCTCCCGGAGGACGCCGAGGTCCACGTCGCCTCCGGCCCCCGGTTCGTCTCGCGCGGCGGCGACAAGCTCGAGCACGCGCTCGCGGCCTTCGCCGCGCACGGCCTCGACGTCGCCGGGAAGACGTGCGTCGACGTGGGCGCCTCGACCGGCGGCTTCACCGACTGCCTGCTCCAGCGCGGCGCGGCGCGGGTCTTCGCCGTCGACGTCGGCTACGGCCAGCTCGCCGCCAAGCTCCGCGCCGACGCGCGCGTCGAGGTGCGCGATCGGGTCAACGCCCGCGAGCTCCAGCGAGAGGACTTCGACGTCCCCATCGATCTCGTGGTCGTCGACGCGTCGTTCATCAGCATCTCCCGCCTCATCGACGCGATCGCCCGCCTGCTCCGCCCCTCGGGGGATCTCGTGGCGCTGATCAAGCCGCAGTTCGAGGCGGGCCGCGAGGCCGCCGCCCGCGGCCGCGGCGTCATCCGCGACGAGGCGACCCGCCTCGCGGCGATCGCCGAAGGGCGCCAGGCCATCGAGGCCGCGGGCTTCTCGGTCGTCGACCAGGTCGACAGCGCCGTGCGCGGTCCGAAGGGGAACGTCGAGCACTTCGTCCATGCGCGCCGCGTCGACCAGCCGCCACGTTGATCGGCCGCCGCGTCAGCCAGCCGCCATGTGCACCCCGTTGACCAGCCGCGGCGTCGGTTAGCCGCCATGCGCACCGCGTTGGCTGGCCACGGCCTGCGACGCCGCGCGCCACGACGCCGGGCTCGGTCGCCGGAATCCGTGGAAAGTCGAACACTTAAGATGCTCCACGCCGACCGCGCCGCGGCCCGACGGTGCTGACGTGCCGCGTAGACAATGGTAGACGCGGTGAGTACACGCGCTCTGAGCCGCTGCGTGGGCGGCCATGGCCAGCGCGGGCGACCCACGCGAGGCAGCCCGGCGACAGGGAGGACGACGACATGCTCGGACGACGGGGTTTGGTGAAGATGATCGCCGGGGCGCTCGCGCTCAGCGCGATGACGCTCGGTTGCGACAAGAAGGGTGAGACGCCGGCCGACAACGCGGCCCAGCACGCCAAGGACGACGCCGAGTGGAAGGTCGGCGCTTACTTCAGCCTCTCGGGCGAGGAGACGGCGTTCGGCGTCGACTCCAAGGAGGCTATCGATCTCGCGATCGACGAGATCAACAAGGCCGGTGGGGTCAAGGGCAAGCCGATCCACGTCCTCTACGAGGACAACAAGTCGAAGCCCGAGGAGGCGACCAACAAGGTCCTGCAGCTGATCGATCGGGATCACGTGCTGGCCCTCCTCGGCGAGGTCGCCTCGTCGCGGTCGCGCGCCGGCGGCATCGTCGCCAACAAGAAGAAGGTGCCGATGATCACGCCGTCCTCCACGAACCCGGACGTGACGAAGGTCGGCCCGTTCGTGTTCCGCGCCTGCTTCACCGACGACGTGCAGGGCCAGATGGGCGCGCAGTTCATCGTGAACACGCTCGGCAAGAAGAAGGTGGGGCTCTTCTTCGCCTCCGACGACCTCTACTCGTCGGGCCTCGCCAAGGAGTTCCGCGAGGAGGTGAAGCGCCTGGGCGGCGAGATCGTCATGGAGAAGAGCTTCCTCAAGAAGGAGACCAACTTCACGACGTACATCAACGAGCTCAAGTCGGCGAACCCCGAGATGATCTACGCGCCGATCTATTACACGAGCATGGCCCCGGTCGCGCGGCAGGCCAAGGCCGCGGGCGTACCAGGGAGCATGTTCGTGGGCAGCGACGGGTGGGACGCGAACGAGCTCCTGCGCGACGCCGCCGAGGAGCTCGACGGCGCGTACTTCACGAACCACTACGCGCCCGACGTCCCCTGGCCCAACTCGCAGGCCTTCGTGAAGAAGTACAAGGACCGGTACAACCGCACGCCGTCGAGCATCGCGGCCCAGGCCTACGACGCGGCCAGGCTGCTCGCCGACGCGATGGGGCGCGCGAAGGAGATGACGCCGGACGACATCCGGGCGGCCATCCAGGACACCAAGGGGTTCCAGGGCGCGACGGGCGTCATCAGCATCGATGCGGAGCGCAACGCGAACAAGCCGGTCGTCATCGTCCGGATCAAGGACAAGCAGTTTACCTACTACGCAACGGTCAACGACAAGGCTGCGAAGCAGTAGCGGTCGTTCCTGCGCGCTGGCTCGAGCGTGCGGAACGGGCGTCAAAGAGGTCTCCATGGAGAAGATCGTGAATGCCCTGATCACAGGGCTCGCCCAGGGGTCGATGATCGCGCTGGTCGCCCTCGGCTACACGATGGTTTACGGCATCCTCAAGCTCATCAACTTCGCTCATAGCGAGATCTTCATGATGGGCGCCTTCGCCGGGCTCTTCGGGATCGCGGCGTTCGGCGGCAACAGCGCGCCGCTGTTCGCGGGCGTGGCCGGCACCCTCTGCGCGATGGCCTTCGCGGGCGTCCTCGGGGTCGTCGTCGAGAAGGTGGCTTACGCGCCGCTCCGCTCACGGGGGCGGGGCCTCGCGAACACCCGGATCACGCCGCTGGTGACGGCGCTCGGGATGAGCGTGCTCCTCCAGAACCTGGCGCAGCTCCTCTTCACCGCCCGCTACCGCGGCTATCCGCAGCTCCTGCCGATCGAGCACACGCGGCAGGTGATCTTCGTCACCTCGATCCTCGTGATGATCGGCCTGGAGCTGCTCGTGCGGCGCACCTGGACGGGCAAGGCGATGCGCGCGCTCAGCGTGAACGTCGAGGCCGCCCGGCTGATGGGCGTCCGCACGAGCCGCATCATCGCGCTCACCTTCCTCACGGGCTCGATGCTCGCGGCGGTGGGCGCGGTGCTGTACTGCCTCGATCAGTCGCAGGTGTACCCCACGATGGGCGTCGTGATCGGCAACCGCGCGTTCGTGGCGGCGGTCATCGGCGGCATCGGCAACATCACGGGCGCCATGCTCGGGGGCATGCTGATCGGGATCATCGGAGAGATGACGAAGCTCACGCCCTACTCCGGCTTGCAGGACGTCCTTGTGTTCGCGGTGCTGATCGGGGTGCTCCTCGTGAAGCCGACGGGGCTGCTCGGCACGACCGGGACCGAGAAGGTGTAAGGCCGCCCTGGCCAGCCGGCCCACGCGCCGTGCTTCCATCCTCCAGAACGAGCAGGGCCGCCCTGGCCCGACGGCCCACGCGCCGCGCCTCCTTGCGGTATGCTCGGCGGATGCGACGCCTCGCTCTCGTCGTACCGCTCTCGCTGCTCGCGGCGTGCGCCCCGGTGCCCCCCGCCAACTGGGTGCGCGGCGGCGCGCTGCTCGACATCCCCCGCGCTCGCTGGGCGCTCGCCGACCTCACGGTCGACATCATGCCGGACGGCAAGATCCTCGTGAACGGCGAGCACCAGCTCAGCGTCGATCGCGGCGGGCGCGTGTTCGGCCTGGAGGCCGAGCCGGTGGCGTTGCTCGAGCCGGACGGCCGGGTCATGGGCCCGAACGACGATCCGCTGGGCCAGGTCGGCGTGCTGCACGCCTCGCTGCCGCGCCAGGCGAACGCCTGGATCACGGTCGCCGAGGGCGGCGCGGTGATCCGCTACGCCGACGACGGCGAGCGGGAGCCGCTCGGCGCCTGGATGGGGTGCGAGGCGACGGCGCGGGCGCACCAGGCCTGCACGCTGATCACGCACGTCCTCGGGATGCGCATGGACAAGCTGGCGCGGCCGCGCACGCCGGACGCGCTGCAGATGGGGCTCGGGAACGGGCTCGGGCTCGCGACGGGGTCGCTGTTTCCGTAGGTCGAACGCGCCTACTTCAGCAGCCAGCCGAACAGCATGCGCTTCGTCGTGTCGCGGGAGACGGCAGCGAGCGAGTCGACGAGCGGGATCTCCTTCGGGCATACCTCGACGCAGTTCTGCGACTTGCCGCAATCGGTGATCCCACCCTCGTTCATCACCGACTCGAGGCGCTCGCCCTCGTGCATCGCCCCCGAAGGGTGCATGTTGTAGAGCCGCACCAGGTTGATGGCGAAGGCGCCGACGAACTTCGTCCCGTCGCTGTACTGCGGGCACGCCTCGACGCAGCAGCCGCACGTCATGCAGCGGGAGAGCGGATATCGCTCCTGCTGCCGCTCCGGCGACTCGCGCGGGCCCGGGCCGAGCTCGTGCGTGCCGTCGATGTCAATCCACGCCCGCACGCGCTTCATGTCCTCGAACATCCGGCTCCGGTCGACGAGCAGGTCGCGCACGAGCGGGAACTTGGACATCGGCTCCAGCGTGATCACCTCGCCCTTCGGCGCGATCTGGTCGATGAGCGCCGAGCAGGCCTGTCGGACTCGACCGTTGATCACCATCGTGCACGAGCCGCAGACCTCCTCCAGACACACCGCCTCCCAGACGACAGGAGCCACCTCCTTGCCGTCCACGGTCCGCGGATCCTTCTGGATCTGCTGCAGCGCGCTGATCACGTTCATCTGCGGCAGGTAGGGGACCTTGAACTCCTCCCAGCGCCGCGACTCCGTCCGGTCTGCGGTGTCCTGCCGCCGCACGCGCAGGTGCACAAGCCGGCCGTCGCCCTTCGGCTGCGCCGGCGCCGCCGCCTCGTTCGCCTCGTCTCCGCTCGCCTTGGCCATCCTACACGCTCTTCTGCGACAGCTTCCCTGTCGTCGTCTGGATGTTCGCGGAGTTCGCGGCGCTCGCTGCGCTCGCCGCGCCCGCCTGCTCGTACTTGCGCTCCCGCGGCGTCACGAGCGACGTGTCCACCGCGTCCGTCACGTGGATCGACTGGCCGGCGCACGCGTAGTCGAACTCGCGGACGAACCTCACCGCGCCCTTCTCCTCGTGGCGCGCCAGCGTCGTGCGCATCCACGCGGCGTCGTTCCGGGCCGGGAACTCCGGCTTGTAGTGCGCCCCGCGCGACTCGTCGCGGTTCCTCGCGCCCTGCGCGATGACCCGCGCGAGCACCAGCATGTTCTCGAGGTGGCGCACGAACTGCGCCCCCTGGTTCACCCGCGGGGCCGTGTCCGTGCACTTGATCCGCCCCGCCCGCTCCTCGAGCTCGCCGAGCTTCTCGAGCACGCGGTCGAGCGTCGCGTTGTCGCGCTCGATCGTGCAGTCGCGCAGCATCGTCTCGCCGAGCTCCTGGTGCAGCCGGTACGCGTTCTCCGGCTGCTTCGCGTCCTGGTTCTGCGTCAGGATGCGCTGGTAGCTCGCCTCGGCGCGCTTCTCGGCCTTGTCGAAGATCGAGCGCGGCAGGTCGAGCGCGCTCCGCCTGATGCTCCGCTGATAGGTCGCCACCGCCGGCCCGCACACCATGCCGCCGTAGATGCACGAGAGCAGCGAGTTGGCGCCGAGCCGGTTGGCCCCGTGGTACTGGTAGTCCACCTCGCCCACCGCGTAGAGGCCCGGGATGCTCGTCGCGTGGTTGCGCGGCGACCCGGCCTTGAGCGAGCCCCGCGCGTCCGCCTCGTAGTCGACCCACAGGCCGCCCATCGAATAATGGACGGCCGGGAAGACCTTCATCGGGTTCTTGTACGGGTCGGTGCCCGCGAACTTCTCGTAGATCTCGAGGATGCCCGCGAGCTTCGACCGGAGGAACTTCTCGTCCTTGTGGGTCAGGTCGAGGTAGACCTCGTTCTCGTTGCGGCCCGTCGCGGGGTTCCAGATGCCGCGCCCCTCGTGGAAGCACGTCTTGAAGATCGCGCGCGCGGCGATGTCGCGGGGGACGAGGTTGCCGTAGCCGGGGTACATCCGCTCGAGGAGGTAGTCGCGCTCCTTCTCGGGGATGTCCCGCGGGCTCCGCGCGTCGCTCTTGTCCTTCGGCACCCAGACGCGGCCGCCCTCGCCGCGCGCGCTCTCCGAGATGAGCCGCAGCTTGTCGGCGCCGGGGATCGCCGTCGGGTGCACCTGGATGAACTCGCCGTTCGCGTACACAGCGCCCTGCTGGTAGACCGCCGACGCCGCCGTCCCCGTGCAGATCACGCTCAGCGTGGAGCGGCCGAAGACGATGCCGCAGCCGCCCGTCGCGAGCACGACCGCGTCGCCCGTGAAGGCGCGGATCTGCATCGATTTCAGGTCCTGCGCGACGCAGCCCACGCACGTGCCCGAGTCGTCGAGGATCGCCTCGAGGAAGTCCCAGAACTCGAACTTCCGGACCATCTTCTCGCCCGGGATCGCCACGCCGTGCTCGTCGGTCACGTCGGCGAGCTCGAACCGCCGCACCTGCTCGTCGAGCGCGTAGAGCAGCTGCTGCCCCGTCGTCGCGCCGGCGAACGCCGTGCGGTGGTACAGCGTGCCGCCGAAGCGGCGGAAGTCGAGCAGGCCCTCGGGCGTCCGGTTGAACGGCACGCCCATGCGATCGAGCATGTTCACGATGCCCGGCGCGGCCTCGGCCATCCCCTTGACGGGCGGCTGGTTCGCCAGGAAATCGCCGCCGTACGCCGTCTCCTCGAGGTGCACCTGGGGGCTGTCGCCCTCGCCCTTCGTGTTCACCGAGGCGTTGATGCCGCCCTGCGCGCACACCGAGTGCGATCGCTTCACCGGCACGAGGGAGATCAGGTCGACAGGGACCTTCGCCTCGCACAGCTTGATCACCGTCATCAGGCCGGCGAGCCCGCCCCCGACGACGATCACGCGCCGAACCTTCCCCCCCTCGCTCCTCGTCGTGCTCTTCGCGGCCATGTTCGATCCCGATGCTCCCGCGCCGCTCCCCGGAAGGGCGCGGCCGATACGATGGTCAGTGCGAGGCCGGCGCGCCCACGCCGGCGCCGATAGCCGCGCGCGCGGGGGCGCCGGTGGAACCGGTCGACGACGACGCGATGTCCGCGCAGGTGCGGCCCCCCTCCGCCGACGGGCCCGGCGTCCCGGGGAACGGCGCGCCGGTGGCGAAATAGATCACCGTGTTGGCGCCGAACAGGAAGACCACGAGGCCCACGGCGCCGAAGACCACCGCGGCCATGCGCTGCGCCCGGCGCGACACGGTGATCCCCCACGAGAAGCAGAAGCCCCAGAGGCCGTTGGCGAAGTGGAACACGCTCGCCGCGATGCCGAAGAGGTAGACGAGCGCGATCACCGGGACGCCGCCCACCGTCGACGCCATGTCGGCGCACAGCCGCGGGTAGAACTCCTCGGGCGCCATCCGGCCCAGCCACTTCTGCGCCCAGTACGACCAGAGGTGGAAGCCGATGAACGCGAAGGCGAGCACCCCGGTGACCCGCTGCAGCGTGTACATCCAGTTGCGCGAGAACGTGTAGCTGCCGACGTTCGGCTTGCCCTCGAGCACCAGCTTGACGCCGTAGAGGGCGTGGAACGCGAGCGGCAGCACGACGAGCCCGATCTCGAGCACGGGCAGGTACGGCATGTGCGAGATATCGGCGACGGCCGCGTCGAACCGCTCCTGCCCCTGGAGCGCCTTCGCGTTCGTCCAGAAATGGAAGAGCAGGAAACCGCCCACGGGGAGGGCGCCGGTGAGAGAATGCAGCTTGCGCAGGAGAAAGGACCGGCGGCTCTCGTGAAAGAGCGATCTCGCGGGGGTTGCCTCGGACACGCTGACCTCGATGGAAGGCGGGCGCGGCGGGTGTATGGGATGCCCCGGGTGACGTCAAGGTGAACGCAGTCGACAGTTCCGGCCGGTTTTCCGCTGCCTTTGGCGCGTCGAGCGGCGGCGCAGCGGCCAACCCGCGCCGCCGCGCCGCCCGGCGACGTCGGCCACTTCACTCCCGCGTGGCCGCGATCGCGGCCGCGGCCCTGCTCGCGCTCGGCGCCGCGGCCGCCGGCGCGGGCTGCGGCGCGCAGGACGGCGGAGCGCCGGTGAGCCCGGCGCTGGCCGGGTCGCCCGCGGCCCAGGCCGAGCTGCGCCCCCTCCTCTCGCGCTTCGCGAACGGCGCGCGCGCGGAGCGCATCGCGCTCGAGCCGGAGCTCCTCGCCTTCCGGGGGCGCCACGCCTCCGACGACCTCGCGCGCGTCGCGACCGTCCACCTCGCGTGGATCGCCCTGGAGCGAGGGGACCTCCGCCGCGCCGAGGCGCTCGCGGCCGAGGTCGAGGCGGCGGGGCGGAGCGCGATCGGCGATCTCGCGCGCGTGATCCGCGGCGCGGCGCTCCGGCGGGCCGGCAAGCCGAGGCCCGCCTTCGGGGTGCTGCGCCCGCTGGTGAGCAAGATGATCGACCCGTACGTGCGCGAGCTCCTCAACGAGGAGGTCACCACGGCCGCGATGGAGGCGAACGCGTGGACGCAGGCGATCGAGCTGATGAGCGTCTGGCTGCGCGAGGCCGACGACGACCGGCGCGCCGCCGTCCGGGCGCAGATCGGGGCGCAGCTGCGCGAGGTGCCGATCGATCACCTCGTCCGGGCGCTCCGCGCCGGGCAGGCGACCGGAGAGGTCGTGAGCCCGGAGCTCGACCTGCGCTCGCTGGTCGCCGAGCGCCTCGCGATCGTCGCCCGCGAGCGCCGCGACGTGGCGCTCGCGAAGGAGCTGATCGATCGGGCCGACGCGGCGCTCGGCACCCAGCGCGACGCGATCTTCGAGCTCGCGGCCGGCGCGGATGCCGCGCGCGTCGAGCCGCCCACGGTCGGCCTGCTGCTGTCGACGCGCACGCCCGCATCGCGCCGCCGCGGAGTCGAGATCGCCGCCGGCGTGGCGCACGGGCTCGGGCTGCTCCGGCCGGGCTCGGACGCGCGGCTCGTGAGCCGCGACGACGGCGGCGAGGGCAGCGTGGACGAGGCGCTGAACAGCCTCACCGCCGAGGGCGCCGCGGTGCTCATCGCCGGCTCCGATCGGGAGCAGGCGACCGAGGCGGCGAAGTTCGCGCGGACGCACGCGATCCCGGTGCTGCTCGTCCACCCGCCGGAGCCGGCGGCGCTGGACGGCGCGTTCGTCTTCGTCGTGGGCGAGGAGCCCGCGAGGAGCATCGAGGTGCTCGCCGCCGCGCTCGCGGAGCGGGGCGCGAAGCCGGTGGCGCTCGTGGGCGGCGATGCCGATGTCCGGAAGGACGCGGCCCCCGCGCCGCCGGGCGCTGCCGGGGCCGCGCCGGCGGGCGCCGCCGGGGCCGCGCCGGCGGGCGCTGCCGGGGCCGCGCCGGCGGGCGCTGCCGGGGCCGCGCCGCTGGCCGAGCACGGCATCGCGCTCGCGCTCCCCTGCGACGGGACCTTCGACGCGCGCGCCCTCCGGCCGCCGGCCATCCGCGGGATGGTCCTCGCCGGCGACGCGCGCTGCGCGGAGCAAGCGCTCCGCGCGGCTCCCCGCTCGGTGACGATCGCGCTCGCCTTCGAGACGGCCATCGCGCCGCCGCCGGGATCGCTCGTCGCGACGGCGGGGCTCTTTCCGCTCCTCGCGGCGCCCTCGGGCGCGCAGCCTCCGCCGGGCGCGGGCGATCCCAGGGCGACGCCTTCCTCGGGCGCGGCGGCCGCGCTCGCGGCGTGGCTCGCCACCCATCCGTCGCCGCCGAGCTTCTGGGCGGCGCTCGGGCGCGACGCCGGCGTGCTCGCCTGGGCCGGCGTGCAGCGGCTGCCGAAGACGGGCACCGAGGACCCGGCGGAGGTGAAGGCGCGGCGCCTCGCTGCCGTGAGCGCCATGAGCACCGCGACGGCGGAGCTCTGGACGACGTCGGCGGACGGCTTCGGCGGACGGCGCGTGCTGCCGCGGGTGATCGGCCACCGCGAGAGCGGGAAAGGGCGATGAGCGGGGCGAAAGCGCGGTGAACGAGGCGACTCACCCGGCCCGTGCCCGGTCATCGCAGGGGACGACGCGCGAGGCACAGCGTGGAGACCGTGCCGGCGCGTCGCCACGGGGCTGCTCCGGCCTGCCGGCGGGCGTAGCATGGCGCCGCATGATCCGCCGAGCCCTCTCCTGTGCCACCGCCGCCGCGCTCCTGGCGATCGCCCCCGCCGCGCTCGCCGATCGGGTGGCGTTGCTCCCCACGCGCGGGGGCACCGACGAGGCCGCCCGGAGCGCCGCCCAGGCCGAGGTCGCGCGCGGGCTCGCCGCCCTCGGCCACACCACGGCGCCGGACGGCGCGGTCGCGGCCGCGCTCAAGGACGTCGCCGATGGCGTCGCCGACAGCGCGGACGAGTACCGCGCCGTGAGCGCGCGGACGGGCGCGGACTGGGTCCTGACCGGCACCGTCGATCCTGCGGTCACGACCACCCGGATCGAGCTCACCGCGTACCTCGCCTCGACGGGCCGGGTCGAGTCGGTCGCCAGGGAGGTCGACCGGGGTAAAGAGGCCCGGCAGACGCAGGAGATGCTGGCGGTCCTGCTCCGCCCGGAGGGCATCGGCGTCGGCGAGCTCCCCTGGGAGCGCGCCGCGCGCTCCGCTCCGGCGAGCGCGCCCCCGCCTCCGGCCGCGGGAGGGACGATCGTGCTGCCCCCGGTGCCCGCGCCGCCGCCCGCGCCGCCCGCGAAGGAGGTGCTGATGGCGTATCCGCTCGGGCCGGAGCGCGTGTGGCCCGCGTACACGGGCGGGCGCCGGGTCGCCGTGTCCGGGTCGCTCGGGCTGGCCGTCGCGGCGGCGCGCCTCCCGGGCGCGAGCGGCAGCGCGGCCTCGCTGGTCGGGGAGGCGCGCGTGGCCTACGCGCCCGGCGACCGCGGGCTCGAGCTGTTCGCCGGCGGCGGCGGCAACCTGGCCGGCCCGTTCGCCGCCTGGATCGAGGGCGGCGCGCGCCTGCTGCTGACGCCCAGCCTGACGCCGCACGAGGGCGCGTGGCGCGCGTTCCCGCTCCACCTCGGCCCGTCGCTCCGCGCGGGCGCGTTCTTCAGGTCCGGCGCCGGCGCCGTGGGCCCCGATCTCACGACGTACCACGGCGACCTCGAGGTCCACCCGGTGCTCGGGGCGTCGCTCGACGTCGCGCTCGCGCTGAGCCCCTCGGTGCAGCTCGAGGCCCAGCTCGGCAACCTCCGGTGGGTTCCCACGGGGGGCGGCTCCCTGTTGCTCGTCGGCGCGACGCTCGGCGCCGGGGCCCGGTTCTGACGCATGCGCATCGAGCTGCCGAGCCGCCGCAGCACCATCCGCCTGGCGCGAGCGCTCGCCGGGCGCCTCGCGGGCGGCGATCTGGTCGTCCTCGCCGGCGATCTCGGCGCCGGGAAGACGTTCTTCGCCCGCGCCCTCTGCCGGGCGCTCGGCGTCCCGCCGGCGCTCCCGATCACCAGCCCGACGTTCACGCTGGTCCACGAGCACGAGGGCCGGGTCCCCATCGCGCACGCCGACGCCTACCGCCTCGGGGGCGCGTCCTCCGCGGAGGACGCGCGCGACGACGCCGCCGCGGAGCTCGCCCAGCTCGGGCTGCGCGAGCGCCGCGCCGAGGGCGCGCTCGTCGTGGTGGAGTGGGGCGAGCCGTTCGTGGAGGCGCTCGGGGGCGACGCGCTCCTGATCCGCCTCGCCGCGCCGGAGGATCCGGCCGCGCCCGGCCGTGCCGCCGAGATCAGGGCGACCGGCGCGCGGAGCGGCGAGGTGCTCGCCGCGGTGGATGACGAGCTGCGGCGCGGCTCCGTTGGATCGCGGGGAGCCGGGCCGGGCGCTGCGTGAAGCGCGTCGAGCGGCCGGAGCCTGGCGAGGGCGGGCGGGGGACCGCTGCACCTTCGGGCGGGCTCGACCGGCGCCTCGATCCACGCGCTGGCGCGAAGCGCACGTCGCAGCGCGTACGAGCGGGCGCGCAGGGCCATCGCGAGCCCGATCCCGTGCGCGGCGGCGTTGCGTGGTACAAGAGCGCACCGTGAAAGAAGGCGCTGAGACCAGCCACGGCCAGCTGCTCAACAGGGCGCTGGAGCCGGTCCTCGCGTTCCTCGACAACATCGGCAACATCGTCACGCTCACCTTCCAGACGATCGTCTGGCTCGTGCGCCCGCCGTTCCGCCCCGCCCAGTTCCTCGCGGCGATGGACTTCATGGGCGCGCAGTCGGTCTTCATCGTCGGCCTGACCGGCGTCTTCAGCGGCATGGTCGTGACGCTGCAGACGTCCTACGCGCTGCGCGCGTTCAGCGCCGAGGGCCGCGTCGGCGGCCTCGTCGCGGTCTCGCTGGCCCGCGAGCTCGCGCCGGTCTTCTCCGCGATCATGGTCACCGCCCGCGCCGGCAGCGCCATGGCCGCGGAGCTCGGCAACATGCGCGTCACCGAGCAGATCGACGCCATCGCGACGATGGGCGTGAGCCCCGTGCAGTACCTGCTCTCGCCGCGGCTCTTCGCCGCGACGGTGATGCTGCCGCTGCTCTGCATCCTGTACACGAGCGTCGGCATGTGCGGCTCGTACCTCGTGGCCGTGCTCTGGCTCGGCGGCGACGCGGGCGCGTTCTTCCAGAGCATCCGCGACTTCGCCCTCCCCAAGGACATCTCCATGGGGCTCATCAAGGCGTGCGTCTTCGGCTTCATCGTCTCGTCGATCTCGTGCCGCCACGGCTTCTACGCCTCCGGCGGCGCGCGCGGCGTCGGCGTCGCGACCACGCGCGCGGTCGTCGAGAGCTGCGTCACCGTGCTCGTCACGAACTACATCCTGACGCAGCTCTTGCTCGACATGTGAGCCGCAGCGGCGGACCTTCTCTACATCACGTCGACTGAACCGCTGATACGCGAATTCAGCCCTCCACTGGCACCCACACGTCCTCGGCCGGCACCTCGATCGGGCGCGTCGGCCACGGCCCTTCGCTCGGCGCGTCGAGCGGGTGAATCGACCACACCTGCATCTCGAACGCACGCATTCGCGCGCGCCGCGCAGGCCCGTGCAGGGGGAGCGTCACCTCCTCTGCGCCGGCCGCCATCGCCGCGGCCGCGTCGAGCCCGGCGCGCGCGATCTCGTCCTCCACCATCTCTCCGCAGTCCCACCGCGCCGAGCATCGTCGCCCGAAGAGCAGCCCAGGCTCGCTCACCGCCCCTCCGGTCAGCGCGCGGAGCGCCCGATCGGCCCAGAGCGTCCGGCAGAGATCGAAGAAGCGGGCGCGACCCATCCAGCCGGGCGGCTCCCCCGCGGCCTCCACGGCGCGACACTCCGTATCATGGCGGGATACCCATGCTTGGAATGGCGCGGACCCACCGATCCGATGCGCCCAGAGGGTGTCCGAGTGGCGCGTATACCCCGCGACCCAGAACGGCGCCCCGCGCGCCTCGAGCACGCGACGCTGGGCGGCGTCGAGCGCGTGCAGCCGGGCGCGTCTCGACAGGGAGAGGGCGTCGAGCTCTCGGGGATCGCTCAGCGGCGGGACGTCGAGCGCCGCCATCTCGCGATCGAGCGCCTCGATCTCGGCGAGGCGCTCCTCCGGCAGCAGGATCCCGGCCTCCGCCCGCAGCTGGGGCGCGAGGGCGCGCGCGTCGACGAGCGAGAGGTCGGACTTCCAGTCGTCGAGCTGCTGGAACTCCGGAAAGCCCGCGTCGGACCCGAGCGCCACGTGGAGCGCGCCTCCGAACGACAGGCTCGCCCGAGCGCGGACGCCGATCACCCCGGGGACGGCGAGGCGATCGACGTCGAGCCGGATGGGGCGATCGTGCGCGCGGGGATCCATCGGAGAGGTCTCGATACGCTATGCGGGCCCAGCGCGGGCTCCAAGCGCCCGACTTCATGAGCAGGACGCGCCTGGCACGTACCCGAGCCCGCCTTCCGCCGGGTCGGGTTGCATCTTCCGGTGGAGCCTCCGGGCGTCTAGCTTCGTGTGATGAGCACCTCGTCCCTCTCCAACCGCCGCTACACCCTGAAGGCGCGCCCCGAGGGCCCGCCGGACCGCAGCCATTTCGAGCTCCGCGAGGCTCCGGTCCGTGAGCCTGGCGATGGCGAAGTCCTCGTCCGCACACGCTACCTGTCCGTCGATCCGACGAACCGCCTCTGGATGAGCGACATGAAGCAGTACATGCCGCCCGTGAACCAGGGCGAGGTGATGCGCGCGGTCGGCGTCGGCGTCGTCGAGCGCTCCCGTCACCCCGACTATAACGCGGGAGACCTCGTGTCCGGCCTCCTCGGCTGGCAGGACTACAACGTCGCGGCTCCCGGCGAACTCGCCCTCACGCGCTTGCCCGCGCTGGACGTCCCGCTCGGCGCCTTCCTCTGCCCCCTTCACATAACCGGCGGCTTCACCGCCTACGTCGGCCTCTTCGATATCGCGCAGCCGAGGCCCGGCGAGACCATCGTCGTGTCCGCCGCCGCCGGCTCCGTGGGCTCCCTGGTCGGCCAGATGGGCAAGATCGCTGGCTGTCGCGTGGTGGGCATTGCCGGCAGCGACGCCGGGTGCCGCTATGTGACCGAGGAGCTCGGCTTCGACGCCTGCATCAATTACCGCACCGAGGATGTCGCGGCGGCGCTCGATCGCGCGTGTCCGAATGGCGTCGACATCGATTTCGAGAACGCGGGCGGCGACATCCTCGACACCGTGCTGGACAAGATGAACCTCTTCGGCAGGGTCACGGTCTGCGGCCTCATCTCGACCTACAACGACAAGCAGCCCCGCCCGGGCCCTGTGCGCTTCCCGCTCATCCTGATGCAGCGTCTCCGGGTGCAGGGCTTCGTCATCCTCGATCATCAAGCACGCTTCCCCGAGGCCTTCGAGAAGATCTACGGCTGGATCAAGGAGGGCAGGATCACCTGGCGCGAGCGCGTGGTGGAGGGCCTCGAGAACGCCCCGGATGCGCTCGCGATGCTCTTCCAGCCGAACAAGATTGGAAAGCTGCTGATCAAGGTCTCCGAGTAGTCGGCCAGGCCGGCGAACGCCCATGTCGACGAGGCGCGGCAGGGCGGTGAAGCACAAGGGCCAAGTCCCTGATGGGGATAGGCGCCGTCGCTGCGATTCGCGCGCTGATGGCCGGGACATCAATCCACACCTCCGGCGACGAGCTCCGTCCCTGCGGGCCGGTCAGCTCAGCGAGATGTCGAGCTCACAAGGAGACTACCGCAGCCCCCCCGGCGGATCCGGCTCCCGCAGCGCGATCAGCGCCGGCGAGAGCTGCACCGGGTACCTCGCCGGCGCGCGCAGGAGCGCGACCGCGTCCGGCAGCAGCTGGCGCGCCGCCAGGGAGCGCTCGCGCCCGGCGCTCGCCGGCTCGGGCGACTCGAGCGCGCGCCCGCCGCGCATCGCCGCGCGCGCGAGCGGGGCGAGCCGCGCGGCCCCGAGCGCGCGCGGCGCCAGCATCCGCTCGTGCGCGAGGTGGATCACGTCGAAGGCCGCGCGCCCCGCCTCGTCGTAGTAGCGCGCCACCATCTTCCGCCCCGCGATCACGTCGCCGCGATCGCTCGTGCCCTGCCGGAGCGCCCACGCGCCCGACTCCTCGAGCGCCACGAGCTCGCAGCGCGCCGCCGGCAGCCCCTCGGCGGCCTCCGCGAGCCCCGACGCGACCCAGGCGCCCGCGCTCGCGCCCACGCGCCTCGCCTCGAGGAGCAGCGCCTCCTCGTCCTGGCCCCCGAGGTCGACCATCCGATCGGCGTACCAGGGCCAGCTGCCCTCGAGCGGGGACGGCGGCGGCGCGAGCTCGCCGAGGTCGATCCCCGCCTCGCAGCGGAACGGGATGCCGAGCGCCGTGGCCGCGAGCGCGCTCGTCGTCGCCGCGGCGCCGCCCACGTGCGCCGCGCGGGCGAGCGCGAGCGCCTCGTCGGCGAACGGCACGCTGGCCGACGACCCGTCGACGATGTCGCCGCCGCCCGCCGCGATGTGGAGCCGCGCGGCCCGCGTCGCCACGGCCGTGCCGCGGCGGAGCGCCGGGACGAGCAGCGCGCCCACGAGCAGCGCCTCGACGAACGGCCCCTCCACCGAGGCGACGGGCGTCCCAGGGAAGGCGATCGTCCCGTCGGGCATCGCGTCGATGTCGACGGAGATCGGCGCGCCGGCGAGCCGCTCCTCGAGCGCGTCGCTCAGGCCGCACGCCGCGCGCGCCGCGGAGACCGCCGCCGCGTCGAAGCGCGCTCCGTCCACGGCGAGCGCCTCGAGCGCCGCCTCTACGCCAGCGACCACGAGGAAGCCCGTGTGGGTCGGCATCGCCGTGAAGGCGAGCTCGAAGCTCGCGCGCCGATCGGCGACCCCCGCGTGGACGAGGCGATCGGCGTCGAGCAGCGCGCGTCCATCGCGGAGCAGCGGGCTCGCTCGCAGCAGGGCCGCCGGCATCGGCCTCGCTCAGAGCCGCTCGGCCAGCATCCGCGTGCCGGCGACCGTAGAGCCCTCGTCGAAGAGGAACGGCAGCATCACGGTGGGCAGGTCGAGGTCGCGGCGCAGGCGGGCCAGGCTCTCGCGCTGCACCGACTCGCGGATCGCCCGCCGCGCGCCCGCCACGAAGGCGCTCTCGACGGTGTCCGCGGCGCGCGCCGGCGCCTGGATGTCGAGGCGCGCAGGGTCGACGAGGAGCGCCCGCTGCTCCTCGGGCGAGAACAGCGCCGGCAGCACGCCGTTGATGATCACCCGGTGGACGGGCAGGCCAAGGTCGCCTCGGACCTCCGCCACGAGCTCGACGGTCTCCGTGGCCGGCATCTCCTCCGGCAGCGTCACCACGACGACCCCGCTCCGCGCGGGATCCCTGAACATCGCCCACGCCGCCTCGGCGTCCCGGCGCAGGATGCCCGGCGGCGCCACGTCGAGGATCACCTTCGGCACCCGCAGCATGTCCACCCCGTGCCCCGTCGCGGGCGCGTCGAGCAGGACCACATCGAAGCGGTTGGAGCCGTCCGGGAGCAGCTCCGTCGTGTGGAACCACGCCTTGCCGAGCATCGCCCACTCGAACAGCCCGGGCACCGCGCGGAAGAAGGTGCGCGTGTACTTGTTGTCGAAGACGAGATCGGCCGCGGCGCGCACCTTCAGGACCATCTCGCCGTACTCCCGGAGGGCCCTGTCCGGCGAGATGTTCACCGCCCACACGCGCTGGCCGACCTGCATCACCTCAGGGCCGATCGGCTTCGAGCCGAGGATGGCGGAGAGCCGCTCCTTCGTGTGGCACATCGCGACGAGGACGCGCTTGCCGCGGGCCGCGAAGGCCAGGGCGAGGGCCCCCGAGATCGTCGTCTTCCCGACGCCTCCCTTGCCGGTCACGAACAGGAAGCGCCGGCGCTCGAGCTCCGGCAGGCCATGGCCGAGCACGCCCGCTTCTGAGGCTTGATGGACGCTGGTCATTCCTCGCCAGCGGAGTTACGCGCAAGCTCAGGCGAAGGCAACCCGGATCAAGGAAACGGGCTCTGCTATGCATCGCTCATGCGCATCACCGAGCGACACCTCGAACCGCTGAACCGACGCTTCCAAGGCGCGTCACCCGTGGAGCTCCTCCGCTTCGTCCGCGATTCCTTCGGCCCGCGCGCGGCCATCATGAGCAGCATGCAGCGCGCCGGGACCGCGCTGTGCCACATGGCCGACCGCGCCGGGCTCTCCTTCGACGTGATCTTCGTCGACACCGGCGTGCTCCACGCCGAGACGCTCGCCACCCGCGACGAGCTCGCGCGGACCCACCCGAACCTGCGCGTCGTCACGCTCTCGCCCGAGCGCACCTTCGCGCAGCAGACGCGCGAGGAAGGGCTGCTCTACCTCTCGAAGGAGGGCCAGGAGCGCTGCTGCGACCTCCGCAAATCGGCCCCGCTGAGCGCCATCCGGGGCCGCTACGACGCGCTCGTCGCGGCGCTGCGGCGGGGCGAGGGCGGCGCCCGCGCGAAGGTCGCGCCGTTCGGCCTCGACCCCGCGAACAACACGCTCCGCGTCCACCCCTTCGCGTCGCTGACCGGCGAGGAGCTCGACGCGTACTTCGCCGCGCACGAGGACGCGATCGAGAACCCGCTGCACGGGATGGGCTTCCGCACCATCGGCTGCTTCCCCTGCACGACGCCGGTGCTGCCGGACGAGCCCGAGCGCGCCGGGCGCTGGCGCCACCTGGCGAGCGTCGAGTACTGCGGGATCAACCCCGTGGACCGGGGAGACACCGACGGCGGCGTCGACCTCGACGACCGGTACGAGCGCCTGTTCGCGGCGTGATGGTCGACGGCCCGCGCGAGCACGTCGACGCGGCGTGGCACCTCGACGCGGCGTGACGATCGCCTGCGAACACCGGTTCGCGGCAGCTCGATCTTGACTCAAACGGCATGCAGGGAGATTTGCCCCGCATGCCGGCGAGCTACTTCGACGTAGACGGCACCCTGGTCACGACGAACCTCGTGCACCCGACGGTGTTCTACATGATGAACCAGCCGACGCCGATGCACAGCCTCGCGAAGCTCGGCCGCGCCCTCGTGAAGGCGCCGTGGATGGCGATGGCGGAGCTGCAGGATCGGCGCCTCTTCAACGAGCTGCTCTTCAGCTCGTTCGAGGGCGTCTCCGAGGATCGCCTCGTGGCGCTCGCGGAGGAGGCGTTCGCGAAGGTGCTCAAGCCGGCCATCTACGCGAAGGCGCGGGACCTCGTGAAGTGCAGCCTCGACAAGGGGCACGACGTCGTCCTCGTCTCCGGCGCGCTGGATTTCCTGATGCAGCTGCTCGCCGATCACCTCGGCGCGACGGGCATCATCGCGAACCGCCTCGAGGTGAAGGATCGGTTCGCGACGGGCAAGCTCCTGCGCCCGGTGGTGGCCGGGCCCGAGAAGGCGCGGCTCATCCGCGAGCACGCCCACGCGCACGGGCACGACCTCGACGAGTGCTTCGCCTACTCGGACAGCTACTCGGACGTCCCGATGCTCTCGGTCGTCGGCTACCCGGCGGCGGTGAACCCGGACCGCAAGCTCAAGATGCTCGCGCAGGCGTACCACTGGCCGATCCTCCACCTCGCCGCATGACCCCTGCCTCCCCCGGACGGCGGGAGGCCACCCCCCAGCCCAACACGTCGCACCCCCTGCTCTGAAGGTCCCATGAGCCATCCTTGCGTCGTCACGCTAGACAGCCGCAGCGCCCCCCGGGTGCTCTTCTCAGGCGACCAGCTGGTCGAGGTCGACCTGCCCACCGGCACCCGGGTGCTCTACGCGAAGCCGCCCATCGAGCCGCTGAAGGACGTCGACGCCGCGATCCGCTACGCGATCAACCACCCGTACAACTCGGAGCCGCTCTACGCGAAGCTCCGCCCGGGGATGAAGGTCACGATCGCGGTGGACGACATCTCGCTGCCGCTGCCCCAGATGAAGCGCCCCGACATCCGCGAGCGGGTGCTCACGATCGTGCTCGACCTGCTCGCCGACTACGGGGTCGACGACGTCGAGATCATCATCGCCACGAGCGTCCACCGGCGCATGAAGGACTGGGAGGTCCGCCACATCGTCGGCGACCGGATCTTCAACGCCTACTGGCCGAAGCGGCTCTACAACCACGACGCCGAGAACGCCGCCAACATGAAGTACGTCGGCACGACCGACGTCGGCGAGGAGGTCGAGCTCAACAAGCGCGCGGTCGACAGCGACCTCGTGATCTACGTGAACCTCAACCTCGTGCCGATGGACGGCGGGCACAAGTCGGTCGCCGTCGGCCTGTGCGGGTACCGGAGCCTGCGCGCGCACCACAACCCGCGGGTGATGCGCGACTGCTACTCGTACATGGACCCGAAGAGCTCCGCGCTGCACACGAGCGTCGAGCGCATGGGCCGGCTGGCCAACAAGAAGCTCAACGTCTTCACGATCGAGACGACGATCAACAACCGCATGTTCGATCGCCCGCTCGAGTTCCTCGCGAAGAACGAGGACGACCTCAGCGCGGGCGAGAAGAGCGCGCTGCGCGCCCTCCGCTTCACGCTCTCCAAGGTGCCGCAGCCCGCGCGCCAGGCGATCTTCCAGCGCGTCCCCTCGCCGTTCGGGGTGACCGGGGTGTTCGCCGGCGAGACGGAGGCCGTCCACGAGCACACGCTGAAGCGCAGCTTCGACCAGTACCTCGTCCCGGTCACGGGCCAGGCCGACATCCTGATCACGGGCATCCCGTACATCAGCCCGTACAACGTGAACTCGTTCCTGAACCCGCTGCTCGTGCAGGTGATGGCGAACGGGTACCTGTTCAACCTCTACCGCGGCGCGCCGATGCTCAAGAAGGGGGGGACGATGATCATCCTCCACCCCTGCACCGACCTGTTCGACAACGAGCACCACGCCCCGTACATCGAGTTCGTGCACCGGCTCCTGCCGGAGACGCGGGACGCGATGGAGCTGCACAAGCGGTACGAGAAGAAGTTCTCGGAGAACCCCGCCTACATCGAGATGTACCGCTTCGGGCACGCGTACCACCCGACCCACCCGTTCTTCATGTGGTACTGGGGCGAGGCGGGGCGGCAGCACATCGGCCGGATGATCGTGGTCGGCGCCGACAACGAGTACATCCCGCAGCTGCTCGGCTGGGAGACGGCGCGCACGATGGATGAGGCCCTGCGGATGGCGAAGCAGTCGGCCCCGCCCACGCCGGAGATCATGGCCCTCCACAGCCCGCCGATCTTCATGGCCGACATGACGGCCTAGCGGGCGCGCTCGCGGGAGGAGCGACCGTGCGGCTGCACCTCATCGACGGCACCTACGAGCTCTTCCGCGCCCACTACTCCAAGCGGCCCGGGCACCGCGCGCCCGGCGGCTGGGACGCGAAGGCGACGGTGGGCGTCGTCGCCTCGCTCCTCGCGCTCCTGCACCACGTGGACGAGGAGGTCACGCACCTCGCCGTCGCGTTCGACAACCCGATCCGCTCGTTCAGGAACGACCTGTTCGCCGGGTACAAGAGCGACGAGGGGATGGATCCCGAGCTGCGCCGGCAGTTCGATCCGGTCGAGGAGGCGGTGCGCGCGCTCGGGATCGTCGTCTGGTCGATGGACGCGTTCGAGGCGGACGACGCGCTCGCGACGGCGGCGGCGCGGTTCCGTGGCGCGGTGGAGCAGGTGCGCATCCTCAGCCCGGACAAGGACTTCGGGCAGTGCCTCGCCGGCGATCGGGTCGTGCAGGTCGACCGCCGGAAGGAGAAGGTCATCGACGAGGCGGCGATGCGCGCCGCGCGGGGCGTGGCGCCGGAGAGCATCCCGGACTTCCTCGCGCTCACGGGGGACGACGCCGACGGCATCCCTGGCCTGGCGGGCATCGGCGAGCGGACGGCGGCCGCGCTGCTCGGCGCGTACGGGCACCTCGAGCAGATCCCGGACGACCCGGCCGCGTGGTCGGTGGCGGTGCGCGGCGCGGACCGGATCGCGCACGCGCTGGTAGAGCAGCGGGAGGACGCGCTGCTCTACCGGACGCTGGCGACGCTCCGGACCGACGTGCCGCTCGAGGAGGGCCTCGACGACCTGCGCTTCCGCGGCGTGCCGCGCGACCGCTTCGCGGCGTGGTGCGACGCGATCGACGTGCGCACGCTGAAGGCGCGGCCGACGCGCTGGGCGCCCTAGAACGGGGACTTCGTCAAGGCTGTTTCCTCGCCGGCGCCCCGAGCTCGGCGAGCACGCGCTCGCGGACGAGCGGCAGCGGCGGCGAGCCGTGCGAGAGGAGCGCGTCGTGGAAGCGGCGCAGCGAGAACGCCGGGCCCAGGGCCGCCTTCGCCTCCTCGCGGAGCTTCAGGATCTCGAGCTTGCCGAGCGTGTAGGCGAAGTAGCCGGGGTCGAACGTCGCGCGCACCGCCTGCTCCCGCGCCGTCGCGCGGTCCTGGAAGCAGTCGTCGACGAAGCGGCGCTCGGCCTCGTCGAGGCTCATGCCCTCGGCGTGCACCCCGAGCGACACGACAACCCGGCAGTTGCGCAGCAGCGCGTCCGCGAGCTGGCCGAGGCGACTCTGCGGGTCCTCCTTGCCGAACCCTTGCTCGATCATCATCTGCTCGACGTAGTGGGCCCAGCCCTCGACGAACGAGTAGCTCCCGAACATCTTCTGCGCGTCCGTCGGCGCCCGGCTCTCCCACAGGCCCTGGACGAAGTGCCCCGGGTAGACCTCGTGCACGGTCGTCGAGAGCAGCGTGCCCCGCAGCATCACGTACTCCTCCTGCTCCTTGCGGGGCCAGGAGGGGTCCGGCTTCGTGATGTAGTAGAACGCCTCGAGCCCCTTCCGATCGAACGGCCCCGGCGCGTCGAGGAAGGCGGCGTTCCAGCGCATGTAGGGCGGCGTTTCCTTCACGATCGCCCGCTCGTCGGACGGGAGGCTCACGATCTCCTTGTCGACGATGAACTTGCGCGCCGACTCCATCATCCGCGTCGCCTCGGCGAGGAGCTGCTCCGCCTTCGGCCGGGAGGTCTTCACCTTCCTGGCGAGCTCCTTGTAGGCCGCCTTGTTCGCAGCGAGGTCGTCCTCGCCCATCTTCTTGAACTCGGCGAGCGGCGTCGAGAGCCCCTCCTGCGCGAGAAGGAGCTTCCTGTACCGCGCCTCCCCGAGCACGTGGCTCGCGTCGCCCTTCGGCAGCTCGACCTTCGCGAGGTGCTCGGCGAGCTTCTCCGCCGCGGCGGCGAGCGCGGCGTTCGTCTCCTCGAAATCGGCCTGGAACGCGGGGTCGCCCACGCCCTTGAGCAGCTTGACGACGTCGCCGCGCAGGTACTCGGCGTAGCCCCGGAAGATCTTCACGGCGACCTCGATCACCGGCTTCGGCATCGGGCTCGCGAGATTCTCGAGGATGTGCGGCGCCTGGGCCAGCGCCGCCTTCTCGTGCTCGAGGAGGCGCCGCGCGCGCTCGGGCAGCGGCGCGTACGCGCGATCGAGGTACTGGTTCACGCCGAACAGATCGCCGTAGAACTGCGGCCGCCGGCGCCACTCCTCGAGGTCCCTCCCGTTGAAGAGCTTGAGGTCGATCTGCTGGAGGAGCAGCGCGCGGTCGAGCGCGTCGTCCAGGGAGAGCGCCGCGGCGTCGACGGCGGCGAGCGCCGCGCGATCGCGCTCGAGGCGCGCGAGCCGCCGCTCTATCGCCGCGGCGGCGTAGTCGGTGACCTTGCCGTCTTGCTCGTGCAGCCCGCGCGAGCGCGCGAAGGCGGGCTCGTCCGCGACCCACTCGCGCAGGATCCGATCGCGCAGCGCGGGGAACGGCTCGCGCGGCGCCTCTGCCGGCCGCGCGGGCTCGGCGCTCGCCACAGCCTGAGGGGGCGCCGCGGCCGGAGGGGGCGCCGCGCCGAGAGACGAAGGCGGCGCCGAGGCGCCCCCGCTGCAGGCGGCGAGCGCGGCGAGCGGCGCGAGCACCGCGAGCCGGCGCCAGCGCGTGCGGACAGGTGTGGGTGCGGCCATGACGGGCCGAGCCTGTCAAACCGGCCCGCGCAGGTCAACGCCGCAGGTCAGTCGCGGAGCGCGCGATCGATGATCGAGTCCACGTGCGAGAGCGCGTGGTCGAGGTCGAAGCAGCGCGCGATTTCGTCCGGGGCGAGCAGCGCCGCGACGTCGGCGTCGGCGGCGAGGTTGTCGCGGAAGCGCCCCTCGCCCGCGATCGCGCGCATCGCGCAGCGCTGCACCAGCTCGTAGGCCGCCTGCCGCGGCCTGCCCTTCTGGACGAGCGCCAGGAGCACCGCCTCGCTGAAGAAGAGCTCGCCCGTGCGATCGAGGTTCTCGCGCAGCTTCTCGGGGTAGACGACGAGCCCCTCGACGAGCCCGGCGGCGCGGTCGAGCATGAACCCGAGCGTCGAGGTCGCGTCGGGCGCGATCATCCGCTCGACCGACGAGTGCGAGATGTCGCGCTCGTGCCACAGCGGCACGTTCTCGAGCGCCGGGATCACGGCCGCGCGCACGACGCGCGCGAGGCCGCACAGGTTCTCGCTGAGGATGGGGTTGCGCTTGTGGGGCATCGCGCTCGAGCCCTTCTGGCCCACGGTGAAGCGCTCCTCCGCCTCGCGGACCTCGGTGCGCTGCCAGTGCCGCACGTTGGTCGCGAGCCGCTCGATGCCCGCCGCGATGAGCGAGAGCGCGGTGAAGAGCTCGGCGTGGCGGTCGCGCGCGACGACCTGGGTCGAGACCGTCTCGGGGCGCAGGCCCAGGGCGGCGAGCGCGCGCTCCTCGATGCGCGGCGACAGGTGCGCGTACGTCCCGACGGCGCCGGCGATCTTCCCGACCGCGATCGCCTGGCGCGCCGCGAGCAGGCGCGCCCTGCCGCGCTTCATCTCCGCGAGGTGGCCGGCGAGCGCCAGGCCGAACGTGATCGGCTCGGCGGCGATGCCGTGGCTCCTGCCGATCATCGGGGTGCGCCGGTGCTCGTCCGCGCGCCGCGCGAGCGCGCTGCAGAGCTTGTCGAGCCGCGCCGAGAGCAGGTCCGTCGCGCGGACGAGCAGCACCGCGAGGCTCGTGTCGAGCACGTCGCTCGAGGTCATCCCCCGGTGCAGCCACCGCGCGCCCTCGCCCGCGAGCTCCTCGACGTGCGTCAGGAAGGCGATGACGTCGTGCTTGACCGTGCGCTCGATCGCATCGATCCGGACCGGATCGAGCGTCAGCTGCTTCGCGCGGATCCCCTCCGCGATGCCGGCGGGCACGAGCCCTTCGGCCTCCATCGCCTCGCACGCGGCGAGCTCCACCTCTAGCCAGGTCGAGAATCGGGTGGCGGGCGACCAGAGCTCTTCGAATTCAACAGGAGTGTAGCGGGGGATCATGGGCGGGACGCTGCGAAGGTCTGGAGGGTGCGTCAAGGATGGAGTGGTCCCGGGAGGTCCGGGCGCGCGCGGGCCGGCTCGCGCTGCTCGCCTGCGCGCGCCACGCCGCGCAGGGGCCGGCTCGCGCGGCTCGCCTGCGCGCGCCAGCCAGGCCGCGCGCGACCCGCGCCGTCGGGCGGGGCGCTTGCGGACGCGCGGTGCGCGGCAAACGTTGGCGCGATGCCAACCGAAGCACCGGCGCCTGCGCGCGCCGATCAGGGCAGGTCGTTCGCCCGCACGCCGCACGCGGCGGGCGACACGCCGCCAGAGACGCTGCCCGCAGGGGCGAGCGAGCCGAGCGCCATGGGCCAGGCGCCGGCCGCCCCGCGGGCCGAGCCTGGGCGCCGCGAGCGGGCGGGGCGCGCCGGCGGCGCGGCCGCCGCTGCGAGCGCGCCGGCTGTCGTGAGCGAGCCGGCCCCCGCGAGCGAGCCGGCCCGCACGAGCGTGCGCGCGGGTCGCCGGCTGAAGTCGTACATCGTGGTGGTCGCGATGGACCTGTCCGAGCCGGGCGGGCGGGCGTGGCGCTTCGCCTTCGATCTGGCGGCGCTCCGCGGCGAGACGGAGATCCACGCCGTGGTCGTCGGCCCGCGGCAGGTCGCCCCTGCAGTGCGCGACGTGACGACGCCGGGCGCGTCGTCGCCGCCGTCGCTCCGCGTGCTCCAGCACCGGTTCGCGGACGGCCAGGCCCGGCTGATGGCGATGCACTTCCGAACGGGCCGGCCGGACAGGGCGATCGTCTCGCTCGCCCGAGAGCTCAGCGCCGATCTCATCGTCGTGGCCACGCACCCTCAGTCGCGCCTGCAGCGGCTCTTCGGCGGCTCGACGGCCGATCGGATCGCGCGGAACGCGCCGTGCCCGGTCGTCGTCGTGCGCCCCAAGGAGGACGACGACGCCGACGCGGCCGACTACGACCCCAGGCTGCGCTGACGCGGAGGCGCGCGGCGGACGACCGCGCGCTCGACGCCTGTGCCCGGACCTACCGCGCGCTCGATACCCCGCGCGGGCTACCGGCCGCTCGATGCCCCGCGCGGGCTACCGCGCGCTCGATGATGACTGCGCGTCGACCTGCGCCGCCGGGTCGAGCTTGTCGGGCGCGCTGACGCCCTCGGCCTTGCCCCCTTCGCGCGTGTCCGCGTAGCCCCACGCGACGCCGGCCGCATCGACGAGGAGGTTGTTCGCGTCGCCGATCGGCATCGGGTCCATCACGAGGACGTGCCCTCGCCGCGCGAGGTCGTCGAGGGCGGCCTGCGGCGGAGGCGTCAGCCGCTCGACGCGCACGCGATCCGGCATCCACTGGTGGTGGATGCGCGCGTGGCGGACCGCCTCGTCGATGGTCATCCCGTGATCGACCAGGTTGCGGAGGACCTGCGCGACGGTGTTCGGGATCGTGTCACCGCCGGGAGATCCGAGGACGAGCGCGACCTTGTCGCCGCGGCTCACGAGGGTGGGCGTCATCGAGCTCGCCATGCGCTTGCCCGGCGCCACCGCGTTGATCCCCGTCTCGGAGAACGCGCCCATCGCGTTGGCGAGCAGGATGCCCGTGCCGGGGATCACGATCCTCGCGCCGAAGCTCGCCGACAGCGTGGTCGTGCACGAGACCGCGTTGCCCTGCGCGTCGATCACCGAGAAGTGCGTCGTCTGCGGGGACTCCTGCGCGACGGGGCCCAGCGGCGCCGCGATGTCGCCCGCCGGCGTGGCCCGCTCCGGGTCCACGGGCGGCCTGCGACGCATCAGGTAGGCCCCGTCGAGGAGCTGCGCGAGCAGCTGCGCCGTCTCGGGCGCGACGAAATCGGGGTCGGCGCTCACCTTGCGCCGATCGGCGTACGCCCGCTTCGCCGCCTCGACGAACAGGTGCAGCGACAGCCCCGAGTCGACGGGCGCCTCGTGCGCCTTCAGCCGCTCGAGCGTGAGCATCATCTCCGCGAGCGCGACGCCGCCCATCGAGGGGGGCGGCATCGTGTCGACGGTGAAGCCGCGGTACGAGAACCGGAGGGGCGCGCGCCACTTCGCCTGGTAGGCGCGCAGGTCGCTCTCGCTGATGTGGCCGCCGTGCTCGCGCATCGCGCCGGCGATCTTCCCGGCGATGGAGCCCTCGTAGAACGCGCGCGGCCCCTCCGCGGCGAGCGTCTCCAGGGTGCGGGCGAGATCGAGCTGCCGCACCAGCTCGCCCTGGGCGACCGGCGCCTTGCCCCGCCCCCAGATGGCGCTCGCGGCCCGATCGGCCTTCAGCCGCGGCCACGCCCAGCGCAGCGTCAGCGCCTGCCGCGCGCCGAGGCGGTGCCCCTTGCGCGCGAGGGAGATCGCCGGGGCCAGGAGCTCGGCGAACGGGCGGGTGCCGAACCGCTCGTGGGCCAGGGCAAGGCCGGCGACGGAGCCCGGGACGCCGGCGGACGCATAGCCGTGCGCGCCGGCCCGCACCATCGCCATGTTCGACTCGGTGGTCACCGACGCGGGCGCGGCCTCGCGGAAGTCGATCGCCTGCGTCTCGCCGTTCGCGAGGCGGACCAGCATGAAGCCGCCGCCGCCGATGTTGCCCGCGCTCGGGTGGGTCACCGCCAGCGCGAACGCCACGGCGACCGCGGCGTCGACCGCGTTGCCGCCGCGCCGAAGCACGTCTGCGCCCGCGCGCGTCGCGTGCTCCTCGACCGAGGTCACGAGCCCGGCGTCGCCGCGCACGGCCCGCGGGCCGCCCGAGGCGAGCGCGATCGGCGGCTCCGGCGGCGTCGGCTCCGGCGCCGCGGCGTCGGCCGTGGGCGCCGCCGCTGCGCTCGCGGCCTGCGGCGCGGCGCTCGCGCTGGCGACGGCCGGCGCGGCGTCGGCCGCAAGCGTCGCGGGCGCCGCCGGGTGCGGCGCGGGCGGCGTGCGGGCCTCGCAGCCTGCGAGCAGCGCGAGGGCGAGCGCCCAGCGCGGCTTCGAACGACGGAGCAGGGTCATCAGGGTGGGCGCGAATCTACTACGGTGCCGGAGAGCGCTGGGCCAGGCCGCGCGAGGCGACCCGGCCCGGGGGATTCGTTCAGGACGCGAGGATGCGCAGACGGCGCGCGCCGGATCCACCGCCGGCGCGCGCCTCAGGAACGCCGGACCTCGCTCAGGACCGCTTGCGGCGGCGCGCGGCGGCCACGCCCACGCCGGCGACGAGCGCCGCGAGCCCGGTGCCCGCGAACGGCGCGGAGGAGGACCCCGGCGCGGCGGCGCAGGAGACGCTGGCCTCGGCCTCGGCGTGGGCATCCACGTTGATCTCGAGCGTGCTCAGGTAATCCAGGCAGTCCTGCAGGCTCCCGACGACGTCGACATACTGGCCGTTGCAGAACAGGGCGCCTTCCGGCTCCGAGCACTTCGCCTCACACCCGCCCTGGAGATCGACCGTGCAGTCCGCATTGCAGTCGATGTCGCAGTCGAAGTTCGCCTCGGCCTTGCACTCGCCCTCGCAGCTCGCGTCGCATTTTGCCTGGCAATCCGCGCTCGGCGGCGTCACCTCGCAGCTCGCGCCGCACTCGCCGTCGCAGCTCGCCTTGCAGGCCCCCTCGCACTCCGCTTGCGAGCCGCTGGAGTTGGCGCTCGCCGAACACTTGCCGCTGCAATCCGCCTTGCAGCTCGCCGAGCAGCTCGCCCTGCAGTCGAATTTCCCGGGATCTACTTCGCACTTGGCAGAGCAATCCGCGGAGCAGTCGACGTTGCAGTCGGCGGTCGCGCTGGCGTTGCACTGGCCCTCGCATTTCCCGGCGCACGCCGCCGTGAGGTTGACCGGCGTGCAGCTCACCTCGCAGCCGCCCGAGGTGCGGAACTCGCAGTTTGCGCTCGCCGCTAGCTGGATATTTCCACATGCCTCCGGGCCGGGCGCCGCCGATGCCGACGAGGCGATGGCCAGAGGGATCGCAAAAGTAAAGGCACTCACAAAAAGCTGAGCAATGGTCCGTCGCATGCCAATTCTCCTGGGTTCAGAGCGCGGGTTCCGCGTGTGGTCTCCGCAGGTGTTGCAATCGGACGACCAGCGCCACCCTTTGAAGCATTTCCCAAGAAAAAAGTCTCGCTGCTCGTGACCGCTCGGCCACAGCGTATCTCCGAGTTCACGGTCCCATGATGCGCCCTGCCACACCAAGGGCATGTCCGAGCAGGTGAGGATACCTGCGACGTGGTGATCAGCGGCTCACAGTGTCGGCGATTTGCCCTGTTCCGTAGCGCGCCACCACGCCCTTGCGGGCTCTACCGGGTGTCGGCTGGCTAAGGAAGTCCCCGCCGACCGCCCAGAAGGCCCCTTCACCGTCGGCCCAGACAGCGTGGAGATCGGCGTAGGGCTCCTCGGTGAACTCATCGATCCAGGCCCCGTCGACGAGGCGCTGCTTGAGCCCTCCATAACCGACGATCGCGACCTCCCCCGGGCGGCCGCACGCGACGCCGTTCACGTCGTTCGTGAGCTCTACCTCGAGCCTGCGCCACGACGCGCCGTCCGACCGGAGCACGTCTCTCCCGCCGACCGCGTACACCTCTTCACGGCTGCAGCCGGCGGCCGTGAACAGAGTGCCCTGCGCGATCGGCGGGTCGGATTGCACTTCCCAGGTCGAGCCCGAGCGGTGCCAGATGACGCCGAACTCGCCCACGGCGTAGAGATCCTCGGACGATTCGCCCCATACCTTGTAGAGCGCCCGGCCGGTCGCCGCCGGCAGCGGCTCTCGCGACCATGCGCTGCCGTCCCAGCGGAGGACGAGGTCCTTCTCCGCGCCCGCGCCGCTTCCGGGCGTGCCGCCGACGGCCCAGGCATCGTCGGGTGAAAACGCGATCACGCCCCACAGCGTCGCCTCCGTCCCCGTCTCGTGCTCGGTGAACGTCGCTCCGTCCCACCGCGCGGCGCGGCCGCGCTCGCCGACCATCCAGACGTCCTGCGGACCGGAGCCGGCCACCCACCAGAAGGTCGCATCCCCGCCCGCCGGGAGCTCGCGCCACCTCGCCCCGTCGTAGTGCAGCGCGAGCGCCCTGAGGCCCGTGTTGCCGAGCGGCCCCCCGACGGCGAACACGTCGTCGGGCGCCGTCCCCCAGATCGAAAGGACCGCCCTGTCGAGGTCGTCTTCGTCGAGCAGCACGCGCCACGCCGGCGGCTCCTGCTCAGGAGGCCTCGCAGGATCGCCGGGGCAGCCGGCGAGGGCGACCGCGCCGAGCGCCGCCAGAGCCATCGAGTGAGAGCAGATGCGCATGGGATAGAAGACCAGCCTGGAGAGGTCCTGCCGGCGCGCCGCCGAGGTCGGCCCACGCGGGTCTACCTGGCGCGTCGCCATGAGCGGCTCAGTTGCAGAACACGTCGTCCTGCTTCGGATAGTAATAGACGAAGATGTTGCAGTGCTCGTTCTTCTCGACGATCGGCCCGAACGTGTAGCAGCAATCGAGCGACTCTTCGGCTGTCCCGTTCTTGGCAACGTCGTAATCGTCGAGGCCCTTGCACCCCACGGACGGGTCCGGCTGCTGCCACTCGAAGGTGCATCCGTACCAGACGCCGCCGTTCGTCGGGAGCTCCCTGTCGAGCTCCGGCGCGATCAGCATCGGCGGGTCGTCCCACGCGCTCGATGTGTAGAAGCGATCCGAGGCCGGAGGCGTGCCGATGGTCTTGCCGTCCCATGCATACATGTCGAACCGCGTGCCTCGGCTGTGGAAATGGCCGTTGGCGCCGATGATCCTCACGGGAGAGGGGCTGTTGATCTGGCACGAGCCCTCGAACGTGGGCGTCGGGTTCGACTGACAGACACGGATGGACTGCTTGGTCGCGAAGACGGTGCCCATCTCGGCCTTGACCTCGGCGTCGGGCAGCGCCCAGAAGTTCACCCGGACGCGGCCGACCGCCTCGGGGGTCTTCTGCGACGTCGCATTCACGTAATGCGTCTGCAGCATCAGCCACTCGTCGGGCGCGAGGACGTTCGCGACGCCCTCGGGGAACTCCCAGTCGACCTGGCCGTTCTGCTGGGAGTTCGCGATGAGCGGCCAGTCGGCCCAGTTGGGGCTCTTGAAGCACTCCCCCACCCCGTTCTGGTTCTTCTGGATGCGCCCGCCCTCCGGCCCCAGCCCCTTCACGGTCTTCACGCGGAAGATGTTCATGTGGTGCGAGCCGTCGCGCTGCGCGATCTGCACGCGGTGCAGGTTCACGGGCTTCGCCGGGTCCAGCCCGTTCGACGCGGCGAGCTCGCTGACCTTGAAGAAGTAGCAGTCCTGCTGCTCGACCCCCGCCGGCACCTCGGTCTCCTCGGTCTGCATCTGGAAGCCCTGGCCGACCGGCGGCACATCCAGCAGCGACTCGTCGACCGGCACGGGCGTCACGCCCCCGCCCCCGTCAACGCAGGCCACGGCCCCCAGGACGACGGGAAGCAAACCAAGCGTCAGGCATCGAACCGCCATGAGTCCCTCCAGGCAATCGCGTCGCGATGAGGAGAAGAGATATACACGGCTGCGCAATTGCAGGGCGATCGCGTCACGGGGCGGGCAGGGTTCCGTCGGGCGCCGGGGTGTCGTGGCCGAGCGCTGGCCGGTGCTGCTAGGATGTGGGAGAGGTTCAACCATGGCGGCGCCCAACAAATGCGGTCCACACACCGAGCTCGCCTCGAACGAGGCGACGCGCATCACCCGGTGCGGGTGTGGCACCGTGCACGTGACACTCATCGGCCCTGGCGTGACGTTTCGCATGCCAGCGGACGCGTTCCGGGGCGTCGCCTCCGGGCTCAAGGCAGCGGCCGAGCGGCTTGACGACGACCCGCGTTTCGGCACGACCTCCATCAATTAGCTTGCGCGCCCGCTGCGGAGCGGCCTACCAGTGGCTTCGCCGCTGAGATCTCTCTCCTCGGATGGCCGCTGGTCGAAAGAGGGCGCCTCTCGTGTACGACGACGACGCGGAGCACTGGGTCGGCAAGACGTTCGCCGGGACGTGGTGGATCGAGCGGGTGCTCGGCACCGGCGGCATGGGGAGCGTGCTGCTCGGGCGGGCGGCGGACGGCTCTCAGGTCGCGCTCAAGGTGCTGCATCCGGAGCTCAACGCGATCACCGAGGTGCGGAAGCGCTTCCTGCGTGAAGGGTTCATCGGCAACACGCTCGGCGGGGCGGACGCGGTGCCCGGCGTTGTGCGCGTGCTCGGCTCCGGCGAGACGCAGGAGGGCCTCGCCTACCTCACGATGGAGGTGCTCCAGGGCGAGACGCTCTTCGATCGGATGGCGCGCACCGGGACGATGCCGGCCGGCGAGGTCCTCGCGCTCGCGGACCAGGTGCTCGAGACGCTGGCGATCGCGCACGCGCGCGGCGTCGTGCACCGCGATCTCAAGCCCGAGAACATCCACCTCGGCAACGACGGGCGCGTGCGCATGCTCGACTTCGGCATCGCGCGCGTCGTCGACGGGCTCACCGGCCTGCCGGAGAAGACCGCGACCAAGACGGGCATGATCATGGGCACGGCGACGTACATGGCGCCGGAGCAAGCGACTGGGCTCATCCACGACATCGACGGGCGCACCGACCTCTTCGGGCTCGGGGCGACGATGTTCCGGCTGCTCTCGGGCCGACAGGTGCACGGCGAGGTGACGGAGGCCATGGAGGTCATCGCCGCCGCGACCGAGGCCGCGCCGCCGCTCGCCTCGGTCGCGCCCGGGATCTCACCCGCCGTCGCTGCCGTGGTCGATCGCTCGCTGGCGTTCATCAAGTTCCATCGCTACCCGAACGCCGAGACCATGCGCGCAGACGTCCGCGCTGTACGCGCAGGCGCGCTGCCTCCGTATGCGCAGGCCGTCATCGAGGGGCGGATCCGCGCCGGCCAGCCCATATCTCAGCCGGCGCCTCCGCTGCATGCCGGCGGTTCACCGAGCGCGCGCCCGCAGCCCACCGTGGTGGAGCCGGCCGCGGCCCCTCGCCATTCGCATTCGATGAGCCGACCGGAGCGAACGCTCGACGACAACCCGTCGGCGCCCTCCCGCTCTGGCGCGTCGCTCTCGCAGCTCTCGACGGGCAAGCTGCTCCTGCTCGTCGGCGGCGCCTCGCTCGTCACGGGCGTCATCGTGGCGGTGATCGTCGTCCTGCTGGTGATGAGATGAGCCGCTGACGGGCCGCGAGCGCGCCGCCAGGGGCGCGCTCGTCGAGGTGAGGGGATCGTCGGTGGAAGGTGCAGGCGGGGCCGCTGGGCCCCGCCGCGGTCACGCGCGCTCGTCGAGCGGCGTGTAGTCGACGGCGTTCTCGCCGGTGTAGATCTGCCGCGGACGGCCGATCTTGCCGGTCGGGTCGTCGTTCATCTCCTTCCAGTGGGCGATCCAGCCGGGGAGGCGCCCGAGCGCGAACATGACGGTGAACATGTTCGTGGGGAAGCCGAGCGCGCGGTAGATGATGCCGCTGTAGAAGTCGACGTTCGGGTAGAGCTTCCGCTCGACGAAGTACGGGTCCTTCAGCGCGGTCTCCTCGAGGCGCTGCGCGATGTCGAGCAGCGGATCCTTGATGCCGAGCTTCGCCAGGATCTTGTCGGCGGCCGCCTTGATGAGGACGGCGCGCGGATCGTAGTTCTTGTACACGCGGTGGCCGAAGCCCATCAGGCGGAAGTTCGAGGTCTTGTCCTTCGCGAGCTTGACGAACTTCGAGACGTCGCCGCCGTCCGAGCGGATCGCCTCGAGCATCGTCACGACCTCCTGGTTCGCGCCGCCGTGGAGCGGGCCCCAGAGCGCACAGATGCCAGCGGCGACCGAGGCGAAGAGGTTCGCCTTCGAGCTCCCGACGAGGCGCACCGTCGACGTCGAGCAGTTCTGCTCGTGATCGGCGTGCAGGATCAGGAGCAGGTTCAGCACCTTCACGATGTCCTCGTCGATCTCGTACGGCTCCGCCGGGACCGAGAACATCATGTTGAGGAAGTTCGCGCAGTACGAGAGCGAGTTGTGCGGGTAGACGAACGGCTGGCCGATCGACTTCTTGTACGAGAACGCGGCGATCGTGCGCACCTTGGAGAGCAGCCTCGCGATGGTGATGTCGAGGTGCTCGGTGTTCTTCACGTCGATCGCTTCCGGGTAGTAGCTCGACAGGGAGAGCACCATCGCGGAGAGGATCGCCATCGGGTGCGCCGTCGACGGGTAGCCGTCGAAGAAGCGCTTCATGTCCTCGTGGATCAGCGAGTGCCGGGTGAGCAGCGTGGAGAACCGGGACAGCTCGCTCTTGCTCGGCAGCTTGCCGTAGATCAGGAGGTACGAGGTCTCCACGAAGGTCGACTTCTCGCCGAGCTGCTCGATCGGGATGCCGCGGTAGCGGAGGATGCCCTTCTCCCCATCGAGGAACGTGATGGAGCTCGTGGTCGAGGCCGTGTTGACGAAGGCCGGGTCGATGCAAACGTACCCGGTCTTCGAACGAAGGGACGCGACGTCGATCGCCTTCTCCCCCTCGGTGCCCGTGATCACAGGCAACTCGATCGTCTGCTCCCCACCGTTCTTCTTCAGCGTTAACTTCGCGGTCTCCTGCACGCCTCCTCCTTCCGCCGCAGCGCGGCGTAAGCTATCACGGGCCGAGGGAAGAATGCTTCCCCGAGAAAATGAGGTGATGCATTTGAGCGAGCCGGTCGTGCGGGGGGAGCTGGCCCACCACCCAGAGGCGCCTCGGTTTGCGGCCGAGGTGCGCCGAGTCCACGGGCGTTACGCCGACGAGGTCGTCGCTCGCTACCGGCTCTGCCCGTTCATGCGCGACGCCGCAACCGGATTCGGTCGCTTTTACGTCCTGCTCGATCGCGAGCCCGTCCTGGAGACGGCGCTGGCGGCCATGGAGGAGGCCGACTCCGCGGTGGTGCACCTGGTTCTCCCGTGCATCCATACTCCGTCGCCCCAGTTCGAGCGCTTCGCATCGCGCCTGGGTGAACAGCTGCGGCGGCGCTTCAGCCCCGCGCCGGTACTGGCCGCGTTCCACCCCGAGATGGCGGGGGACGAGACGAACTCGCACCGGCTCGTAGGTCTCCTCCGACACGCGCCAGACCCGTTTGTACAAACGATTCCAGAGGGGCTGAACCATACTGGGACCGTCCTCGCGGGGGCAGGCGTCGAGCCTGCGGTCGACCCCGCCGAGGACAATTACCGACGCCTTGAAGGGGCAGGGATCGCCGCAGTCAAGATCAGGCTCGCGGAGATCATGGCAGATCGGGACTCGAGTTATGCGCCCTTCCTCGCGCAGCTCGGGCTGACCCGCCCCGGCCCGCGCTTCAGCCCCCTCCCAACACGGTAGCGCACGGGCGAAAGGCGCAGACGAAACACCTGCGAAACGCGCGCGAAACGCGTGTTGCGCGTGTCGATGAGCCTTGGGTCAATCCGCAGGCGAGCGGCGCGGCGCCGGACCCGATCCGTCGGACCCGGCCTTGGCCTCGCGCTCCGCCATGAGCGGCATCAGGTACGGAAAGCCGGCCGCCATCGTGTCGAGGTGGGGATCGATCTGGGCGGCCAGCCAGAAGAGGAGCACGCAGGCGCGCTCGACATAGAACCAGTCCTCCGGGTACTCGAACGACCGCATCAGCTCCTGGAGCTCACCGCGCTCCAGCTCGGGGTCCGCGAGCCGCTCCAGCTGCTCGGGGCGGGCGCGCATCAGCGCCGCCGGCGTGCGATCCCGGATCTTGAGCAGCTTCGCGAAGTAGGTCTTCACGGTCCTCTCGAGGAGCGCGTCGTTGCCCCCGGGCGCGACGAAGCCCATCCTCCGGAAGCCGCGCACGACCGCCGCGTCGTCCTGCGCGAAGATGCCCTTCAGGATGTCGAGGAGCCCGTCGATGAGCTCGTCCTGGGCCTCGCAGCTCGCGCCGAAGTCGAGGACGACGAGGCGAAAGCCGCCGCCGTCCTCCGCGCTCCGTGGGGCGACAAGGAAGTTCCCCGGGTGCGGATCGGCGTGGAAGAAGCGATCCGCGAAGAGCATCTTGTAGAAGGCCTGCACGAGCCTGAGCGCCACGTCCGAGGGCTCGACGCCCGCGCTCCGGAGCGCGTCGAGGCGGGTGATCTTGATGCCTTCCATGAAGGTCATCGTGAGCACGTCGCGCGTCGTGAGCTCGTGGACGACCTCCGGGAACGCGACGCCCGCGTCCCCCTCGAAGTTCTGCGCCATCCGCTCCATGCACGCGGCCTCGTGCAGGTAGTCGGTCTCTCGGCGGAGCAGATCGACCAGCGACTCGTGCACCCGCTCGATGTGCCCCACCGGGACGAACCGCTTGTAGACGAGGATCGCGAGGCGCAGGACGCGCAGGTCGACGGCGATGATCCCGCGGATGCCAGGGTAGAGGAACTTGACCGCGACCTTGCGGCCGTCGCGGAGGCGCGCGACGTGGACCTGCCCCAGCGACGCGGCCGCGAGCGGCGCGCGCTCGATCGACGCGAACAGCTCGCCCGCCGAGCGGCCGAAGCTCGCGCGCAGCGCGGCCTCGAGATCGCTGAACGGGTGCGGCGGCACCTGGTCCTGGAGCTGCTCGAGCTCCTTGCCGTAAGCGCGAGGCAAGAAGCCGCCCATGATGGACAGCACCTGGCCGAGCTTGATGAAGACGCCCCGCAGCTGGAGCATGACGCGCAGCAGGCGCCGGGCGTTGTTCTGATCGACGCGGGCGCGGCGCGCGACGAGCCAGCCAGGCGGCTCACCCGCAGGCGAGCCGCGCCCGAGGCGCCTCGCGAACACCCGCGCGAGCCCCAGCTGGATGAGGTAGCTCGTCAGGATGACCGAGAACGCGAGCAGCGCGCGGAAGAGTCGGACGGCGAGCGTCATGTGCGGCAAAGCAGCCGCACCATGCTACCGCAGGGGCAGCGCGGGGCCAGCCGTGCTCGCCCTCGCCCTCAGCGATGGGTGAACCCCGGCGAGGGGGCCGCCGCGGGCCTCCGCCGCGCAGCGGAGCCCTCCCGCGAGCCGGAGAGGCTCAGGAGAGCGAGTCCTTGATCGCCTTGATGGGGCGGGCGCGGACCGACTTGCTGGCCGGCTTGGCCGCGAACGTCATCGGCTGCTTCGTGAAGGGGTTGATCCCCTCGCGCGCCTTGGTCGCGGGCTTCTTGACGACGCGGAACTTCGCGAAGCCGGGCATCGTGAAGATGCCGTTCTTCTTGAGCTCCTTGTACGCGATGTCGGTCAGCGACTCGAGGATCGCCTTGACCTGCTTGCGCGAGATCTCGTTCTCGTTGGCCTCGACCACCGCGTTGATCAGCGCGCTCTTGCTGAGCGACGTGCTCTTCTTCCCATCCGCCTTCTTGGCCGCCATGTTCATTCCTCCTGAGGTTTGTGCCCTCTTGCGGGCCAAAGGAACCACAACGGCCGCCGCAGATCCAGTGTCGAATCGTCGATCGGAGCTACAAAAGAAGGGGTTTCATGCCCCGGGGGGCGCGTCGCTCCGCCGGAGGGAGGGCCGGGGGGCCCTGGCACGGGCCGTCAAATCCGCGGGAAAACAGCCCAAATCGCCGCTCCTCCAGGCCTCACGCGCCCGCCGCGAGAGAGGTCGGACGCCGGGCGCTCGACGTAGGAGATCACCCGAACCCCTTCCGTTGAAGGCGATCCTGGTCGCCCGGGCGCCCTCTCCGGGTCGAGCCTCCTCGGCCGACGGCTCTGCTCGGCTCACCCACGCCTCGCCCACGCCCGAGATCGCGCGCGTTTGCGCGCGTTTGCGCGCGTGGGGCGAGCCGAGGCCCCGCTCGTTCACGGCCCGCGACCCCGCGGCGCGCCTCGCGCCTCGCGCCGGCGCGCGCACGCGGGGGACGGCCGCGCGATCACCGAGCTCTAGCGGCGGCTCGCCGCCGAGCCCGCGCCCCACTTCCTCTTGGCGGAGAGGCCCAGGATCGTCAGCGACTGGGGCGCCTGCGTGAACTCGATGACGTCGCCGAACCCGACGCTCACCGAGTGGATCGGCCCGTCGAAGAAGAGCTTCGCGTCGTGCGTCTTGCTGCGCACGACGAGCGAGGCGCCCGGCTGGATCAGGGCGTGACGGAGGCGGTACTCCTCGCCGTGGGGGGTGTAGGGCTCGCGGACGACGAGCTGGAGCCGCTTCGACGTGAGCGGCAGGACGCGCCCGCCCGCGGAGCGCTGCGCGGCCGTGGATCCGGCCGCGGGACCGATCCAGAAGCCGCTCGACTTCTGCTCCTCCTCGGCCCGGCCGAGCCGGAGCACGTAACGCGACGTGGCCGCGGGGGAGACGTGGCAGAAGAGCGCGTCGTTCAGGACGCGGCCGGTGGCGAGCTTGTCGTTCACCGTGACCTGCATGCGGGTGAGCACGGTGCTGCGGAGCGAGCCGCTCAGCGCCCCCGCGATCGCGTCCGCCGCGTCGCGGCTCGTCGCGCCGCAGAAGAAGCCGACGGAGTGGCCCGGCGCGCTGTTGATGCCGAGGATCGGCACGTCGCCGACGTTGTGGGACGCGCTGAGGAGCGTCCCGTCGCCGCCGACCGTGATCACGAGATCGAGCTCGCCGGCGTCGAAGGACTGCGCCGCGCTGGCGACGACGTCGATCTGGGCCCCGATGTCGTCGAGCGCCGCCTTGACCTCGCGCACGGTCTGCTCGTGCGCATCGTGCGACGCCTTGAGGCGCGCGACCGCGGAGTCGCCGGCCTCGATGAGCCGCGTGATGCGCGGGTCCTTCCGCTCCTCGCGGTAGATCTTCCAGGCGGAGCGCTTCACGACGAGCGCGACGCGGGGTGGACGCCGCGGCGCGGGCGTGGGGGATCGTTCCGCCATCAGAGCTCCGCGAGGCGCCGGAGCGCCACCTCCGTCTTCGCGTCCTCGATCACGCCGCGGCGGGTGAGCTCGATCGCCTGGTCGAGCGGGACCGCCGCGATGGCCGCGAACCGCTCGAGGGGGGAGCCGTCCTCGAGCGGCGTCCCCTGGCGGGCCGGGTCGACCTCGACGTGAAAGAAGAAGTGCCGCTCGCCCACCATGCCCGGCGCCGGGAATGTCGACGGGCCGAGCGGCTGGAGCGCCGACGGGGGCACGTCGAAGCCGACCTCCTCGAGCAGCTCGCGCGCGGCCGAGCGCTGCAGGCCCTCCGGGCTCCGCTCGTCGAGCTCGACGAGCCCGGCGGGCAGCTCCCAGATCGCGCCGAGCGTCGGCGCCTCCGGGATGGGCCACGCCTCGGGCGGGCGGGTCGCGGCCGGGGGCCGGAACGCCGAGCGGAGGAAGACGTAACGGCGCCCGTCCGCGCCGCGGTAGTGCGGGGCGATCACCACCGCGTCGAGGCGGGTGCGATCGACGCTGTCGTAGGTGAACGGGTCGCTCAGAGAGCCGTCCGGGAACTCGACGTGGAACACCTGGCGTCGCACGTTGAGGAAACCAGGGCCGTCGAGCGAGGGGATCGTCCGGACCAGCTTGAGCGCGAGCTTCGGGAAGGGAGGTAGCGGCATGCGTCGAGGCGCGAAGCATAGCGCCAAACGACCGCCGATCGCGATGCGGCTCGTCCCCGCGCCCGCCGCGCGCTCGCCCCCGCGCTCGGGGCGGCCCCGGGCTCAGCGGAGCACGAGGACCCAGACGTCGTAGAGCGCGTGGGTCCAGACGGCCGGCGCGAAGCCGCGGAAGACGTAGATCGCCGTGAGAACGAGCCCGCACACCATGCGGAACACGAAGGAGGGGAGGTTCCAGGGATCGCCGAGCGACCCGACATAGTGCCAGCCGGAGAAGACGGCGGCGGCCACGACCGCCCAGCCGACCATCAGCACCACCCCCTGGACCCCCTTGCCGAAGAAGAACTTGATCCCGAGCGCGCCCAGCCCGTAGAGGCCGACGCGGAAGGCGATCTCCTCGTAGAAGCCCGCGCCGAGCGACATCACGACCCCGGTGAAGATGTCGTTCGACGCGGCGGGCGGGCCGAGCCGGAGGGAGCCGACCACATAGGAGCCGGCGAAGCGCATCAGGATGGCGTAGAGCGCGCCCTCGGCGGCGAGCAACGCGAAGCGCCTCGTCTGGAGGGCGTGGCCGCGGCCGAGGATGGAAAGGACGAGGACGAACGCGGCGCCGACGGCGACGGTGAGGCCGGCGTAGAGCGGGAGGCTGTGCTTGGCCAGCGCGCGGAGCTCGGCGGTGACCGGATCCGCCGCGTTGCGGATGGGGAGGAAGGCGACGCCGAGGTGATACAGGACGAAGATCGGCATCGTCAGCGCGAGATCGGTCAGCGCATCGCTCTTCGCGGTGGGCTTGTCGCCGGCAGGGGCCGCCCCCGGCCGGGCGAGCTCCGGTCCGGCGCCGAGCATCAGGACGGCCTCAGGCGGTACACGATCACCAGCACCTCGGCCGACCACATGACGACATTCAGCACGAAGGGCGTGTCCCGGAGGATCTCCTGGGTGGGGCTCTCCGACTTCGCGCTGCCGGCCACGAGCTGGAGGAACCGGATCCCGCCGAAGAGCGGGTGGATCGCCGTGAGCCAGAGGTACGGGTTCTGGAAGAACCGCTGTGTGTCGTGGTCGAGCGTGTACGCCAGGTAGGTGGCGAAGGTGGCGAGGCCCGTCACGGCGAGCGCCGCCGTCAGGGCGGAGGGCGAGTAGCCGTCGAGCGCCGCGCGCTGCTTCGAGGCGTTGACCGAGGCAAGCTCGTGGCGGCGCTTGCCGAAGCCGAGGAAGAGCGCGAGCAGCGCGGTGCAGGCGATCATGAAGCCGGAGAGCGGTGTCCTCGTCGCGAAGCCGCCGGCGAGCACCCGCAGCACGAAGAAGATCGCGATGCAGCCGACGTCGAGGTAGGCGATCTTCTTGAGCCGGAACGAGTAGGCGACGTTGAGGACGTAGTAGCTGGCGGCGACGACCGCGAAGAGCGGCGGGCCGAGCAGGCTCGCGCCGAGCGCGATGACCGCGAGGCCGACCGCCATCGCCTTGGCGACCGGGATGGGCACGCGGCCCGAGGCGATCGGCCGGAAGCGCTTGACCGGGTGGACCCGATCGGCCTCGACGTCGACGATGTCGTTCAGGATGTAGACGGCGCCGGCGAGCAGGCAGAAGATCGCGAAGGCCCCGATCGCGCTCATGATGATCGAGGGGTGGGTCAGGTGCTTGGCGAACACCACGGGGGCGAGGACGAAGAGGTTCTTCACCCACTGGTGGGGCCGCATCGCGCGGATCATCCCGCGCACACGCCAGAGCAGCGTCCCCTTCGGGGAGTCGGGCAACAGGGGCGGCTGCGCGATCAAGCCGCCCGAGGGGGGCCCGCTCTCCGGCGGACCGGAGCTCGGCGCGCCGGCGCTCCGCGGAGGCGAGGACGGAGGCTTGCCGGCGGGGACGGAGCTCACCGACGCGGGCGAACCGCCCTGCTCGGCAGGCGCCGGCACGTCCGGCGCGCCCGCATCCGGGTGAGCATCGGCGCCGGGCGCCTCCTGAGCAGGGAGGGCTGCGGCGCTGCTGCGAAAAAGGGGCCCCGAGGCGGTCACGGCGCGCGGAGCATACTCGGGCGCACAGGTCCCGGCCATTCCGCGGCAAGTTAAAAGCACAGGGGGCGCCGGCGCCCGAAACCGACGAAAGCGACGAAACCGAGCGCCAGCGGCAGCGCCGAAGCCCCTCCAGGCCACGAACCAGGAAGAACGTGCCGCAGCGCACCCGGGCCGGCGGCCACGCAGCGAGGTCGCGAATCTGGGTTCGCACCCGCCAGCCCGGCTCGTGGAACGCAAAATGCGCATCCCCGCAGGCGGGCCGTGACCTCGTGCTACCATCGCCCCCGATGACATCAGCGCTCTCGGTCGCGCGTGAAGCTTCGCCTCTGCTCCTGAAGCTTCGCTCTGCCGTGGAGCAGGCCCTCGAAGGGAAGCCAGAGGCGGTCGAGCTGGCGCTCATCGCGCTGCTCGCCCGGGGCCATGTCCTCATCGAGGACGTACCCGGCGTCGGCAAGACGACGCTGGCCCGAGCGCTGGCCAAGGCCGTGGGGGGCGAGCTCCGTCGCGTTCAGTTCACCAGCGATCTCCTGCCGAGCGACGTCCTCGGGGTCAGCGTCTTCGACCAGCGGCTAGGGCAGTTCGTCTTCCGGCAGGGGCCGATCTTCGCGAACGTGCTGCTCGCCGACGAGATCAACCGGGCGAGCCCCCGGACGCAGTCGGCGCTGCTCGAGGCGATGAACGAGGGGCAGGTGTCCATCGAGGGGACGGCGACGCCGCTGCCGTACCCCTTCTTCGTGCTCGCGACCCAGAACCCGCAGGATTTCGCGGGTACGTTCCCGCTGCCGGAGTCGCAGCTCGACCGGTTCATGGTGCGGATCCGGATCGGGTACCCGCCTCCCCAGGTGGAGATGCGGCTGCTCCTCCAGGGCGGCGAGCCCGACCGGGCGCGGAACGTGCCGCAGATCATCGATCCGGCCCAGCTCGTCGCGCTGCAGCGCGAGGTCGATCGCGTCGAGCTCGACTCGTCGCTCGCGACCTACCTGCAGGCGGTGCTCACGGCCACGCGATCGAGCCCGACCCTCTCGCTGGGCGCATCGCCGCGCGCCGGCATGAACCTGGCGCGCGCGGCCCGGGGGCGCGCGGTCCTCTACGGACGCTCGTACTGTATCGCGGACGACATCCACAACCTTGCGGTCGCCGTGCTGGCGCACCGGGTCCGGCTCTCGGCCCACGCCGAGGGCTACATGCCGACCCGCGACGAGTGCGAGGCGGCTGTGCGCGACCTCGTGGCGCGGGTGCCGGTCCCCCTCTGAGGGGTGGGCGATGGGCGCAGAGGACAGGGAGCGGGGATCAGTCAGCGGCAGCTCCCGCGGCACCGAGCGCGCCGGCGCAGCGGTGCGGAGCGCCGTCCGGCCGAGCAAGCCGAGGCGCGATAGACCGCTGGTCGAGCAGCGGCCGCTGCTGCCCCCGCGCGGGGACAAGGCGTCGTTGTGGACGAGGCTCCTGCTGTTCCTCAGGCCGCCCCGGAAGCTCAAGTTCACCCGGGAAGGAAAGTACTACCTCGGGATCACGCTGGGCGTCGGCTTCGCGGCGATCAACACGGGCAACAACCTCCTCTACCTGCTGCTGGGGATGCTGCTGTCGCTGATCGTCGTCTCCGGCGTGATGAGCGACCTGTCGCTGCAGCACCTCACGGTGACCCGGCGGCTCCCGGCCCGCGCCCAGGTGGGCCGGGCTCACCTCGTCGAGATCGAGGTCTACAACCACAAGAAGCGCGTGCCGTCGTACGCGATCGAGGTCGAGGATCTGCGCGCCGGCCAGCCGGCCGACAAGCGCTGCTTCTTCCTGAAGATCAGCCCCTCCAGCGCGCAGGTGGCCGCGTACCGGCGGACGCCGGCGAGGCGCGGCCGCGACCGGCACACCGGGTTCCGCATCGCGACCCGCTTTCCCTTCGGGCTGTTCGAGAAATCGCGGGAGGTCGAGGCCGAGGGCGATCTCATCATCTACCCCGCGGTCGATCCGGTCCGGCTCCCGGTCGAGGACGCGGGCCGGCGCGAGGGCGGCGCGAGCCTCAGCGGGCGCGGGGGCGGCGACGAGACCTTCGGCCTCCGGCCGATGCGCGACGGGGACGATCCGCGCGACATCTACTGGAAGAAGAGCACGATGCGCGACCAGCTGGTGCTGCGCGAGCGCACCCGCGAGACGCGGCCGGACGTGCAGATCGTCGTCGACACGGTGCGCCCCGCCGGGGAGGGCGACGCGTTCGCGCCGACCTTCGAGCGGAGGATCCGCGAGGCGGCGTCGCGCGCCGTCGCCCACATCAAGCGCGGCGACGCCGTGGTCGTCGCGACGACGCTGGGCGAGCGGGTGCGCGGCGATCGCAACATCGGCTCCGACGCGATCCTCCGCTTCCTGGCGCTGCTCGATGCGGTCGACGACGGCCGGGCGCCCGAGCGCGGCGCCCGCGCGCCGCAGCGCCAGGGATCGAGCCCGAGCAGCGGTGAGCGCCGCGCCGGCGCGCCGAGGAGCGCGTCATGAGGTTCGGGATGGTGCACCGGGTCATGACCGACGCGCTCGCGGCGCTCGGCGTCATCGCCCTCGTCGCCAGCGGACAGTTCAACCGCTACGTGAGCTGGGCGATCCTCATCAGCCTCGGGCTCGCGCTCGTCGTGCGCGAGTCGTGGCAGCGGCACCCGGCGCTCCGCCACCTCGACACGGGCATCCTGCTGGCGGTCATCGCCGTCCAGGTGGTCCGCATCGTCGCCACCGACGCGAGCGTGCTCGACGTGCTCGTGGAGTTCGCCGCGGCGCTGCAGATCATCCGGCTCGCGACGCGCAAAGGGGCGGCGCACGACCAGCAGGTCATCGTGCTCGCGCTGCTGCACCTCATCGCCGGGACCGTCCTCGGCGGCGGCATGGGCTACGGGCTGTGCTTCCTGGGGGTGCTCGTCGTCGCCCCAGGCGCGCTCGTGCTCAGCCACCTGCGGCGCGAGGTCGAGGGCAACTACCGGCAGGGGGCGCGCGACCGGACGGGGCTGCCCGTGGACGTGCCGCGCATCCTGCGCTCGAGGCGGGTCGTCGGGCGCTCGTTCCTGGCCGTCACCTGCCTGCTCTCCGTCCCGATCTTCGTCTTCACCGCGCTCCTGTTCGTCATCTTCCCGCGCGTCGGCCTCTCGCTGCTCCTGCTCAACCGCGGCCACACCGGGCGGATGATCGGCTTCTCGGGCAAGGTCGACCTCGGCGCGGTCGGCGTGCTGCGCAGCGACCCCAAGCTGGCGATGCGGGTCGAGATCCCCGAGCTCCCCGAGCCGCCGCCCCCGCGCCTCACCATGCACCTGCGCGGCACCGCGCTCGACGCGTACGACGGCCGCACCTGGACCCAGAGCGAGACCTTCAAGCGCCCCACGGAGAGCGACGGAGGGCTCGTGCCGATCGAGCGGTACCCGGACCCGGCGGTCGACCCGGTGATGCGTATCGATCTCGAGCCCATCGATCCGCCCGTGATCTTCCTGCCGCCGAACGCCACGGGGCTCCGGCTCAAGCACCGCGGGCAGCTCGGGGTCGACGCGAACGCGATGGCCCAGCGCGGGCCGGAGGGGGAGCTCAGGTACCAGCCCACGGACGATCGCGGGCTTGTCTACGACGTCTTCCTGTCGCGGAAGCGGTCGCCGACCTTCCAGCGCCTGCCGGCGGCCGAGCGGCGGCGCTACCTGGATCTCCCGAGGGATCTGCCGTCGCGCGTCGTCGAGCTCGCGCAGCAGTGGACGCAAGGCGTGGATCGTCCGGCGGACCGGGCGCGGGCGATCCAGGAGCACCTGCGCACGGAGTACCGGTACGACCTTGCGTCGCCGTCGGGCGCGGACCCGCAGCCGCTCGATCACTTCCTGTTCGAGTCGAAGCGCGGGCACTGCGAGTTCTACTCGACCGCGATGGCTATCCTGCTGCGCGCGGTGGACGTCCCGACGCGCAACGTGACGGGCTTCGTCGGCGGCACCTACAACCGCTTCGGCCGGTTCTATGCGGTGCGGCAGGGCGACGCCCACTCGTGGGTCGAGGTGTACCTCGACGGCGAGGGGTGGATGACGTTCGACCCGACGCCGCCTGCCGACGCGGCGCCGAAGAGCGAGCTGGTCGGGGCCTGGGCGTACCTCCGCGATTTCATCGAGGCGACGAGCCAGCGCTGGGACAGGCACGTCGTCGGCTACGACCTGAACCAGCAGGTGGGCCTGCTCCAGACGCTGACGTCGCGCTACCGGAGGTCCGGATCGAGCAGCGATCTTTCGCTGTCGCGCCCGCGGATCCTCGCGGTCGCCGCCGTCGCGCTCGCGCTGGGCGGCGGCCTGCTCTACTGGCGCTTCCGCCGCACGCGCCGCGGGCGCGAGGAGCGCCGCGCGGACGCCGGCCGCACGCCGAGCGCGATCCTGGCGACCGCGCTCTACGAGGGCCTGGAGGCCGCCATGCTCGTCCAGGGCGTGCCGCGCCCCCCCAGCTTGCCGCCGCTGCGTCACGCCGAGGCGCTGGAGCTCGCGGATCACCCGCTGGCGCGCGAGATCCTGACGCTCACGCAGGTCTACCTGCGCGCCCGCTTCGGCGGGGCGACGCTCACGGAGGACGACAGCCGCGACTTCGAGCGGCGGGTCAAGGCGCTGCGCGGGGCGGAGCGGCGGGCGCGCGCTGCGAGCGACAGCGGGCTCGCCGCGTCGCCCTGATCGCGGCCGGGGACCGGGAAGACGAGGGGAAGACGAGCGGCGCGCCCGGGGCCGCGGCGCGCGAGCGTCGCCGGTTGCGCCGCGCGAGCTGCTCCAGCCGCGCGGGCCGCGTCAACGGCGGCGCAGAGGCCGCCTCGCGATGAACGCCTGCCGGATGCCGGCGACGGCGCGGCGGCTCGGGCCGCCGGAGATGAACGGATCCTGGGGCGCGAGCTCGCCCAGCCGGTCGAGGAACGACTGCGCCACGACGCGCTCGCCCAGCAGGCTCACGACGTCCGACTGGCTTCGCATCGTGGACGCGAGGACGGCCGCCGTCGACGTGTCCGGCACCGCGGCGATCGAGAGCGACTCCAGCACGCGCCTGAGCGGCGCGATCGACTGCGCGGTCGCCAGCTTGCGATCCGAGGCGCCGAGCGGCTGCGGGGCGTACTCGAGCCAGATGCCGGCGACGTTCAGGTGGCCGAGCAGCTTCTTCGACCAGCGCGGGTCGAGCTCCACGTGGAGCGGCCGGACGTCGGCCAGCGTGGAGAGGGCGAACTCGCCGGGCTCGCCCGCGAGCGCGAAGTCGCGCAGCAGCGGCGCGAGCTTGCGCTCGTCGGCGAGCAGGCTCGCGGCGACGTGGCCGCGATCGAGCAGCGGGATCGGGACCACGAGGACATCCGGCCGCTCGCCGCGCGTGATCCGCGCCGCCCACACCCGCCACGTGATCGCCGGCGATCGCACGAGGATCGCGGCGCCGGGATCGAGGCTCCCGTACGCCTCGTCGGTCCAGACCTCGGCGGCCGTCTGCTCGCTCCGATCGGCGGCGAAGCCCGCCTCCTCGCTCGTCAGCGCGACCAGCGTCAGCTGGAAGACGACGAGCAGCGCCGCGCCGCTCCGCGAGAACGGCACGCGCGTGTGGAGCAGCGCCCGCACCGCGGCGTGCGCGCCGAGCGCCGATCCGACGGCGATCGCGGCGACCGCGAGCGAGCGCAGGGGGGTGAGCGGATCCGCGGAGAGCACGCCGGCAGCCCGCGCGGGCAGGAGGGTGTCGAGCGCGAGCAGGACGAGGAAGGGGGCCACGAGCCACCGCGCGCGCGGGCGCAGGAGCGAGAGCGAGAGCCCGGCCGCGGCGATGAGCAGGGAGACGACGCCGATCTCGCGGCTCCACGCGGCGAGCGCCGTGGTGCGGGCGCTCGCGACGTCGAGGGCGGAGAGGCTGCCGGCCGTGAGCGCGCGGCCGATGTCGGCCCAGGCGCGCGGCGCGAGGGGCCTGAGCGCGAGCGGCGCGAGCAGGAGCGCGGCCGTGAGCGCCCCCGCGCCGGCGGCGGCGCCCAGCAGGCGCCGGGGCGGGCCGCCGGCCGAGGCCTCGGCGGGGCGCCCGCTCGCGTGCTGTGCGCCGCCGCGCGCGAGGAACATCGCGTACGACGCCGCGAGCGCGGCGAGGCCGGCGGGGGGGCTCTCGGCGAACGTGGCGCCGAGGAGCGCGCCGAGCGCGATCCACGCGCGCCCGGCGTGCCGCGCCTGCTCGGCGCAGGTCGACGCGAGCGCGAGCGTCACGAGCGCGCAGCAGGTGGCGACCATGGCGCCGCCGCCGACCGTCGCCTCGCGCTGCCACGTCGGCGACAGGGCCGCCGTCAGGACGGCGATCGCGGAGAGCACGGAGGCGAGCCGCGGGCTCACGGCGCCGCCGAGCGTGTCCGGCGCGGCGGGCGCGCCGGCGGGGGTCACCTCGGCTGCGCCGCCGCGGAGCCTGCGCCAGAGCGAGAGCCCGGGGAAGGGCGCCGGCCGCGCGGACTCCAGGAGGAGGCGGCGGACCATCCCGTAGAGCAGGCGCGACGCGAGCGCGAGCGCGAGCGCCGATCCGAGGGCGGTGCGGAAGGTGCGTGAGCCCAGCGGGAGCAGGCTGAGCGCCTGCGAGAGCGCCGTCGACAGGCCGCCGCCCACGCCGACCGCGACGAGGCCGAGATCCCGGACGGCCGTGAGATCTTCCCGCCATTGCCCCGAGGAGGCGGCGCGGGCCAGCGACAGCCCGAAGGGCAGCGCGGCCGACAGCAAGGCGAGCGACCGATCGGGCCAGCAGCGTTTCTCTCCGGAGCCCACCGAGCGGCCATGCCAGATCGGCCGCGGCCGGGCCAAGTTCCGGCGCGCGCTGGTGCGCGCTTCGGCGGCGGCGCGCGGCGGCGCCTGGCCCGCGCCGCACGCCGCCCCGCCGCCCCGCGCGCCGCGCCGCCAGCGAAACGCGCGCGGGGCCGATCCGCGCGCGCAGGGCGCGGAGGATACGGAGAGGCGGTGAGCGGCGACCTGGGCTAGAGTCGCCCCTTCCACGGAAAATCGGAGGTCGTCTCGTGTCCCGTTTCATCGATGAGCTCAAGAGGACGCACCGCTGCGGCGATCTGCGCGAGGCGGACATCGGCAAGGAAGTCGTGCTGTTCGGCTGGGTCGCGCGGCGCCGCGATCACGGCGGCTGCATCTTCATCGACCTCCGCGACCGCACGGGCGTGACGCAGATCGTCTTCGATCGCAGCTACCTCGAGGCGATCAGGAAGCATGGCCTGAAGGCGGAGGAGAAGGACCTCGTCGACGCGCACGCCGCCGCCGAGCGGGCCCGGTCCGAGTGGGTCGTCGGCGTCCGGGGCGTCGTGGTCAGCCGCGAAGGCAACGTGAACGACAAGATCGACACGGGGGCCATCGAGGTCTGGGTCGCCGAAGCGACGATCTTCAACAGGGCGGAGACGCCGCCGTTCGAGATCGCGGACGAGATCGAGACGCGCGAGGAGATCCGCCTGCAGCACCGGTACCTCGACCTGCGCCGGGCCCCGCTCCAGCGGGCGCTGCGGATGCGCCACGAGATCAACCGGGCGACGCGGAATTACCTGTCGGACAAGGGCTGCCTCGAGCTCGAGACGCCCTTCCTCGTGAAGTACACGCCGGGCGGGGCGCGCAACTTCCTCGTCCCCTCGCGGATCTCGGCCGGGAAGTTCTACGCGCTCGCCGAGAGCCCGCAGCTCTACAAGCAGCTCTTCATGGTCGCGGGCTTCGACCGCTACTTCCAGATCGTGAAGTGCTTCCGGGACGAGGACCTGCGCATCGACCGGCAGCCGGAGTTCACCCAGATCGACGTCGAGCTGTCGTTCGTGAACCAGGACGACGTCTTCGGGCTGATGGAGGGGCTCGTCTTCGCGGTGTTCAAGGCCGCCCTCGGCAAGGACCTCACCGAGCTCTACCCGACGGGCCGCTTCCCGCGCATGCCGTACGCGGAGTCCATGCGCCGCTTCGGCAACGACAAGCCCGACCTCCGCTTCGGGATCGAGCACACCGACCTCACGGACCTCATCATCGAGCACAACGGCGGCGGGGTGCCGTTCTGGGTCGAGCTCGCCGAGAAGTTCAAGTCGGGCAAGCTGCGGCGCGACCTGCCGGCCGAGATCGTGAAGGGGCTCGTGATCCCGGCGAGCGCCAACCTGTCCCGCCAGCAGACCGAGGACCTCGAGCGCGGGCTCCGCGACGTGAAGGGCTTCCGCGGCCTCGCGCGCGCCAAGCTCGCCGAGGACGGCTCCTGGACGCAGTCGCCCCTCACGAAGTCGATCACGCCGGAGCTCCGGCAGAAGCTGAACGAGGTGCTCGGCGCCAAGCCGGGCGATGTCCTCTGCTTCCAGTTCGGCAAGGAAGCCGTTGTGCACACCGTGATGGCGAAGCTCCGCATCGACGTCGCGAAGAAGATGGGGCTCATCCCGGAGTACGGGCATGGCGACCAGTGGAGGTTCCTCTGGGTGACGAACCCACCTCTGTTCGAGTTCGACGAGGACACGGGGCGCTGGGCCGCCGCGCACCACGCGTTCACGCGGCCGATCGACGAGCACGTCCCGCTCCTCGAGAGCGATCCGGCGCGCGTCGAGTGTTACCGTTACGATCTCGTGCTGAACGGGTTCGAGATCGGCGGCGGCTCGATCCGGCTGCACGATCCCGAGGTGCAGGCGCGCGTCTTCAAGACGCTGGGCATCGACGAGAACGACGCGCGCGACAAGTTCGGCTTCCTCCTGGACGCGCTCCGCAGCGGCGCGCCCCCGCACGGCGGCATCGCGATCGGCATGGACCGGCTCGCGATGCTGCTCAGCGGCGCGCCGACGCTCAGGGACGTCATCCCGTTCCCGAAGACCAACCAGGGCACTGATCAGATGACGGGCGCGCCCGTGATCGTCGACGCCGCGCAGCTCGCCGAGCTTCACGTGAAGACGGCGGTCGCGGCCGCGGACCCCCGGCAGGGCGCGACGGGCACCGGCAGCGCCGGCGCCTGATGCCGGCCCGGGGGGCACGCGCGCGATCGGATGCACCTCCGGCGGCGGCAGTGGCGCGGCGGCGCGGCGGGCCCCTCGCCGCGCTGCCACACCACCGCCGCCGCCGCGCGCGCTGTGCTCTGCCTCGCCGCGCGCGGCCGGTCGCGTTGGCCTTTATGTTTGCAGGCCGCGCACTTCTGGTAGGGTAGGGCCTGTATCCTTCGCCATGGCCTCCCCGGCGCGAGTCCTCGTTGTCGATGACAGCCCGACCATCCTGAAGGTCGTCAGCGCCATCCTCGCTCGCAATGGGTTCGACCCGACCGTGGCGCGCGACGGGCTCGCGGGGATCGAGCTGGTCAAGAAGGGGCCGAAGTACGATCTCGTCCTCCTCGATTTCGTGATGCCGAGGATGAACGGCTACGCCTTCTGCCGGGAGCTCCGCTCGAACCCGTCGCACCGCAACGTGCCCGTGGTCCTGATGAGCGCCAAGGGCGACAAGCTCAGGGGGCAGTTCGTCCAGCAGACCGGCGCCGTCGACGCGATCACCAAGCCGTTCGACGCGCGCGCGCTCGTCGCGGTGATCGAGGGCGCGCTCTCGAAGGCGGCGGAGGGGCGCGCGCGGCCCGTGCCCGAGGGCGCGAAGATGCCCGACGAGGACACGATCGCCGAGAGCGTGCGGCCGAGCCTCCTCGCCAGGAGCATGCGCCAGCGCGCCGGCGCGGAGTTCGCGCAGCAGCTGTCGACGGTGATGACGCCGGCGATCATGAGCCTCTCGATCGAGGCGCGGACCAACGAGGCCGCGGTGATGCAGGCGGTCGCCCGCGTGATGACGAGCGAGGTGGTCTCCAAGCTGACCCTGACGCTCCGCGATCTCGACGACACGCCCGCGGACGCGAAGGAGGTGATGAGCGGCGACGTCTCCGCGATCCCGCTCGCCGAGATCCTCCAGCTGCTCCAGATGCAGCGGCAGACGGGCGTGCTTCGGGTGACCACGAACCGCGCGTCGGTCACGATCTCGCTCCGCCAGGGGCTCATCGATCTGGTGCAGGCGCGCAACTCGTCGGACGAGTTCAAGCTGGGGCGCTACTTCATCGAGCGCGGGCTCCTGACGCGGGAGCGGCTCGAGGCGCTGCTCCGCGCGAAGCGGCCGCACGCCCTGCTCGGCCAGGTGCTCGTGGAGGCCGGCGTCGCGACGAACGACGACCTCATCGCCGTGCTGGAGCGGCAGTCGAGCGAGCTCATCTACGAGGTGCTGCGCTGGCCGTACGGGCGCTTCTCGTTCACGCGCGAGCCCTTCCGCCCCGAGGTCGAGCAGGCGCACCTCGGCCTCCCGGTGTCCGCGCTGGTGCTCGAGGGGTTCCGGCGCGTCGACGAGTGGCGGCTCATGGAGGGGACGATCAACTTCGACCAGGTGGTGGTCGTGGACCAGGTCGCGCTCGACGGCGTGGGCTCCGGCAAGCTGACGCGCATCGAGCAGCTCGTGCTCGGCGCGGTCAACGGCTCGCGCACGGTGAACGAGGTGATCAAGGAGAGCGCGGTCGGCTCGTTCGACGCGATCAAGACGATCTACCAGTTCCTTCAGTCGCGGGTGCTGAGGACCAGGGCGGCCTGAGCGCCGCGGCCGCGCGGGCCATGCGGTCCCGTGCGAGGCCGCGACGGCGCGATGACCGCCGACGCGTCGCGCACCGCAGCGGCACGAGCGAGCGCGGCCCGCATCGCCCGCGGGTCGTCCGTTTGTGTTCGCGTGTTTCGCGTGTTCGCGGTGCTCAGGCCGCCGCACGATGGGCGTAGCGCTGAGCGTTCTCGCAGCGGAGAGGGCGGGATTCGAACCCGCGGATCAGTTTCCCGATCGCACGCTTAGCAAGCGTGTGCCTTCAGCCACTCGGCCACCTCTCCTGGTACCCAGGATGGTCCGCCCGCCCCGTGCTCAGCGCAGGAGCAGCGCGGACCTCGATGCATGACGATAGAAAGAACGCTGGCTCGTCGACGCTCGGCGCGGCGGCGAGGGAGCGGCAACATACCAAAGAGGTTGTCGCCGTGCACAAAAGATCGTGCAGGGGGATGCCGGTGGCGACGGATCTCGCGGGGGCGGGACGGACGGCGCGGGAAGCAGGCTGTCGGGCTCGGCCCTTGGCGCTCGGATCGGCCGGGAACCGTCGAACGAACGAGGAGCGCCGAAGGCGCCGGGCCAGCTCCGGTCGCCAGGAGCTCGCCAGGAGCGCGCGTCCGTCATTGCGGCACCACGTAGGCCAGGGCCAGCAACACGGCGCCGAGCGCCGCGCAGACCCCCCACGCGCGGGCCGCGCTGCGGGCCAGGAAGGCGAAGCACATCGCCGCGAGCCAGAGCGGCACCACGAGCGAAAAACCGAGGGCGGCCCGCGTGCTCTCGGCGAACGGCGCGAATCGCGCGAGACACACGCTCGCCAGGACCGCGAGCGGGAGGGTCCCGACCAGCGCCGCGAGCACGCGCAGCGCGGCGTCGAGGCGGGCGAGGCGGGCGAGGCGGCGACTAACCATGGCGCGCTCCGAGGAGCGAGAGCGCGGCGATGGCTAGCGGACACAGGAGGGCGAGGCCCCAGACGGCGCGCGGCCAGACCGGCGCGAGCAGGACGAACGCGCTCGCGGAGCAGAGGAGCGCCGCGAAGGGGACGAGGAGCGCCGCCGCGCCCGCCTCGGCTCGGCTCCACAGCCACACCGACAGCGAGAAGAAGGCGACGGCCAGGGCCCGAGCCGAGGCGCGCCATTCGCGCCTCGCGCGCAGCCGCGCCGCGACGCCGAACGGCAGGCGCTCCGGCCGCGCCCCGTGGAGCAGCGCGAAGGCGAGGTACGCCGAGAGGACCGACGCTGTCTCAACCATGGGTCGCCGTCTGCCGCCGGGCCACGAGCCCTGCCCCGCCGTGAGCCAGCGAGGGCGGCGGCGCGCCCCGCGTCGGCAGGAGCCGCGCCTCGGGTCGCGAGATCGCCCGGCGAAGCGCCCACGCCGAGGCGCAGAGCGCCGCGGCCGTCAGCAGGAGCGCGACGTCGACGGCGACGACGGCGCCGAGCTTCGGCCCCGCGCCGAAGAGCCCCGCCCCCGACCAGCGCGCCGCGAGCGCGGGGACCGGCAGCAGCAAGAGCCCCGCGAGCCCGAGCTGCCGCGACCAGAGGCGCCCGCCGTCCCGCGCGGCGAGCGCCCAGGCGACGCAGAGCCCGAGCGCCACGAAGAACGTGAGCTCCTCGGCGACGACACGGCCGCTCCAGTCGAGCGGGAATGCCCGGCTCACGAGGAACAGCGCCGCGATCGCGACGACGGTCCCCGCGCCGAACCCCACGGTGAGCCGCGCGAGGAGGCGGTTGCCGACGCGCTCTTGCCGCGCCTCCCGTCGAGCGAGCCAGATCCAGTTGCCGGTGAGGATCGTGGCGCACGTCGCCAGGGCGAGCGCGAAGAACAGGATGCGAAGCGTGACGCCGCCGAAATTCGCGAAATGGAGCCCATAGATCCAGCGAATCACGCCGCTGCGCCCGCCCTCGGCGCCCGGCGCGTCGAGCGAGAGGACCGCGCCGTCGACCGCCCGCAGGCGCACGATGCTGCGCGAGAACGGCACGCCCTCGATCGATCCACGGATATCGACGGTGCCGCTGTCGAGGCCGTGGTGCCGGACGGAGAACACCTCCGGCACGAGCCCGGGCGCGGCGGCGCGCGCGCGGGCCAGGTGCTCGTCCAGCGTCAGGCCGCGAGCGGGCGTCCCGCGCGCCGGCTCGTCCGCAAAGGACGCTCCCCAGGCCACCTGGTCCGCTCGACCAGCGTCTCCGCCGAGTACGGGATCCGTGAACACCGGCACGAGCAACCCCAGGAACACGAAGAACGCTCCGGTGTAAGCGAAGAGGACCTGGAACGGCAGGCCCATCACGCCGAGCACCTTGTGCATGTCCGACCACAGGACACGGCGCGTCTTGTCCGGCCGGAACTGATGAAACTGCCGGACGATGTCCTTCAGGTGGATGAGCACGCCGGTCGCGAGCGCGAGCAGGAGCGCGACACACAGGAGGCCGGCCACATAGAAGAGCCACACGCCGGTGACCCTGTGCCAGAGGTAGTGCAGCTCGAAGAGGAAGTCGGACAGCCGCTCGCGCTCGGGCACGAGCGGCTCCTCTACCCACCGCGAGACCCGCTCACCCTGAGAGAAGTAGAGGAGCCGCGCGACGCCCAGCCCGCCCTCCGGCGGATAGAGCCAGAGCTGCTCGGGCGTCGTCCCCGCGGCGGCGAGCCCCTGATCGAGCGTGGCCTGGAGCCCCACCTGCTCGATCGAGGAGCGCTGCTGGGTCAACGGCTCCTCCCACACCTCGAGTTGCCTCCGGAAGAGCGCGATCCCCCCCGACAGGAACATCACGTAGAGCAAGAGCCCACCGATCACGCCGACCCACGCGTGTACGTCCCAGAAGGTCGTGAAGGCATGGCGGGAGAGCTTCTTGGCCATCGCGAGTCACCTTGTCCCCTCACGCGGAGCGCCGCGCGCCGCTCGATCTCATCGCACCTTCGCCAGACCGTGCAGGTACCCCGGCGCCGTCAGGCCGAGCTTCGGGCCGCCCTCGGCCGTGAGCTCGATCAGCGTGCTCTCCGTGGAGCCGTTCTTCTCGTCGATCGTGAAGACCCGGCCATCGACCTCGAAGAAGGAGACGTTGGCGGGCGAGGGGGCCAGATCCGGGATCTCCTTGGCCTCGTTCGTCGCTGTATCCCACCGCCACCAGCGCCACGCCGGCTGGCTCGTGATCTGAAAGGTCTTGGTCTCCTCGTCGATCGTGGCGAGACTTTCCTCGAACACCCGGAGGAAGAGGCTGTCCCTGCCCGCGGGGATGGGATCACCCACGATCGCGCCGCCGGCCAGCTCGCCCAGGCTCAGGGCGAAGTCCGGGTCGAAGGCGTCCGCGTCCTTCAGGACGCGCAGCGCGCAGGGCTCGGTCTCCAGCCGCTCGACGTGATAGGACGCCCCCGCGAGCGCCGAGCTCACGAAGTAAGCGTCGCCGGAGGCCGTCTCGACGGACTGCGTGATCCCGGCGCACCGGTCGTCGACGTCGAAGCGCACGAGGGTGTCGGTCTCGGTGTCGATCACGACGAGCCCCGTCTCCGGGACGATGGTGTCGGTCGTCTGCCAGTCGAACCACCCCACCGAGAAGAGCAGCGTCTTGCCGCGCAGGACCGAGCCATATCCGTACACCGCCAGGTGGCCATCGCGGTGGGTGTCCGGCAGCGGGATCGTCCCTTCTACCTCCATCGTCGTGGGGTTCCACACGACGATCTGCTCGCCAGCGCGATCCGGATGGTACGCCTTCGTCGGAGAGATGATGTAATTCGTTTGCCAGAGGTCCTGCACGCCGAAGGGCTGGAGGCTGATCGCGTCTCCCTTGACGAGCGCGTCGCCGTTGCCGAGCGTGTAATGCGAGATCGTCGGCGACTGGCCGTCACCGATGCCGAACCAGCCCTGCCCCTCGAACGCAAACAGCCTCGCCGATCCGGGGATCTCGAGCGCCTGGGTCGGGTCGACCGGCGTGCCTGCCTCGAGCGACGACACCACGTGGAAGTAAGAGTTGGTCGCGGTGTCGTCCCAGACGCGCGTGGCGACCACGAACGCGTCGCCGCCGTTGCCACCACCACCGGTGCCGCCCTGCTCGACGGGGCTCGACGTCTCGTCGTCCGCGCAGCCGCCGCCGAGCGCGCCGGTCAGGAGCACGAGCGCGAAGGCCGTCGCGCTCGTCCGGTTCGATGGCCGCTGCTTCCGCTGAATCACACGCATCTGAGTCTCCTCCTGTCGCGCGAGCGAGAGAGCTCACCTCGACATCGTCGTCATCACATCTCCAGCGTCGCCTTGGAGAACAGCGTCCGCCCGGGTCGCTGGGTACCGTAGAAATCGAAGGCCGGTTCGTTGGTGAGGTTGTGCGCCTCGATGGTGAAGCTCACCGTGCGCGGCGCGTCGCGCGCGACGTAGGTCAGCGCGAGCGAGTGCAGGAGCTGCGAGGGCACCCTGGCCTTGGAGTCGGGCCGCCCCCAGTTCTCGAAGCCTAGGTAGAACCCGTGCACGTAGCGCGTATCCCAGGTGAGCGAGATCGCGTCGCGCGGCGCGGCGACCTCCTGGAGCTGCAAGCGCGCCGAGCCGTTGGCGAAGAGCCACGGCCGGTTCGGCATCCGTTCGCCCTCGGAGCGAGCAAAGTTCCCCTCGTCCGACGTCTTGCGGAAATCGTCGTAGGTGATGTTGCCGTCGAGGGCGACGTGCTCTCCCGGCGATGTCCAGCCCGCGGCGGCCTCGACGCCCAGCGACCGGGCCCCCGAGACGTGGATGTACTGGATCGAGTCCGTGCGGTTGTTCAGCACGATGAGCCGCTCGACCGCGCGGAGAAAGCCGTTCGCGTCGAGCCGCCACGCGCCCCACGCGGTGTCGCGCGCGTCGATCGTGAATCCGAGGTTTCCATTGTGGCTCGTCTCGGGCTTGAGCTCGAGGTTGGGGACGATCATCGCCCCGTCGCCGAACACCTCGACGGGCCGCGGCAGCCGCGTCGCCCACTCGTACGACGCCTTGGCGTAGAGCCACCCGGAGAAGCGATAGCGAAGGCCATCCCCGACGCCGAGGCGATGGGTGTCGCGCTCTTGCCGGTCGAAGCGCCCGTCGAGCCCCGGGAGCCGCCCCTTCATGCGGAGCAGCTGCACGTAGTCCTTCACGAAGGCGCTGTTCTCCAGGCGATCGTCGAACAGGTTGAGCTGGTGCTCGACGCCGTGCACCCAGGTGAACAGGCTGTGTCCGCCCCTGAGCTGCTCGCGGTCGTCGTTGTCCAACCTGCGCTCTTCCGCCGTGCGCGCGATGAACGTCGGAGACACGGAGAGCTGCAGCGCGTGCTCCGGGTGGGGCCGGTAGCGGAGGTTCAGGCGGCCGAGGCCGCTGTGCTCCCGGAACACCCGGTCCCGGGGGCGCGGCCCGTCCTCGCCTGGGACGGTGCGCTTGCTGATGCAGCGGCCGGACCAGGCGTAGACGCACTCGCTGACATCGAGGAAGGTGGCGCGCCCGTACGTGTACCCGAGCAGCGCTTCGAGGGCGACGCCTCGGCCGATCCCGTGCTCGTACTGGAGCGTCGCGCCCGGCACGGTCTCGCCGTTCGTGACCTCGCCATAAGGCGTCTTCATGACGCCGAACTTGTGCTGATGCTCCTTGTCGTAGTCGGTGACGAAGGCGCGCAGGAGCAGCCGCCGCGCCCAGGGCCGATTCACGAAGCCGAGCTCGGCGCTCCCGCCCGCCGCCCTATAGGCGTCGTGGAAGCGGCGAACACGGGTGGGCTCGGAGTCCTCTCGTCCGGTCGTCTCGTTCGCCAGCACGACGTCGACCGGATAGTCGTTCTTCGCATAATCGAAGAAGCCGTTCACGCGGGTGAAGAAGCCGCTCGGCTCGTGCAGGTGCCTCGCCGTGAGGGAGAGCCGGTGGGTGTCGTAAGAGCCGACCTCGTAGGACGCCGCGCCGTGGGTGCCGCGGACGTCCCGATCGGTCACCAGGTTGACGGCTCCACCCAGCGCGTCGGCGCCGAAGCGCACCGGCACCACGCCGCGGTAGATCTCGACGCGCTCGACGAGGTTCACAGGCACGTTCGAGACGCCGAACGGGTAGCCTGCGAGATCGAGCGGCACGCCGTCGATGAAGAAGCGGATCTGTTCGTCCGTGAGGCCGTTCAGCGAGAAACGCGCCCACGACCCGAGCCCCGCGCTCCGCCGCACGCCGACGCCCTGGGTGCGGGCGAGCACCTCGCCCAGATCGGCGGTCCTCCGCTGCGCCTGCTCGGTCTCGATGACCGTGATCGCCTGCGCGGATTGCCGGAGGCGCTCGGCCATCGCGGCGCCGCGCACGGTCACCTCGGCGGGCGCTGCAGTGTTGGCCGGGTCGGGCCCTGTGGCCGGCGGAGGAGCTGCGGTGTTGGCCGGGTCGGGCCCTGTGGCCGGCGGAGGAGCTGCGGTGTTGCTGGCCTGGTCGGGCCCTGTGGCCCGCGGGAGCGTGGTCGCCGCTATGCCCGTGGCCGCGACCGCGCTTCCGCCCGTCGCCGGGGAGGTGGGCTCGGCCGGGGCCTCCTCGGGGAGCCGGAACTCGTAGCTGTAGAGGATCCGTACAGCGATCGGCGTGCCGCCCCGGCGCGCCGGCGTGAAGCGGGATCGGAGCACCGCGGCGCGGGCGGCGTCGTCGAAGCCATCGCCGATTGGACTCGTGACCTCGGCCTCGGTCACGCGCCCCGTCGCGTCGATCAGGAGCTTCAGCACGACCTTGCCCTCCCGTCGTGCCGCCCGGGCCTCCCGGGGGTACTCGGCCTCGACGAGCTCGAGCAGCCGCGGCGGCTCGATCCGGGGGCCTTCAGCGCCGGACGGTGAGCGCTCCGGATCGGGCGAGCCGGTGGCAGGCGCGTCCACGCGCGGCTCTCGGTCCCCCCCCGCGCGCTCGGGCGTGCCTCCGTCCTGAGCGTGCGCCGGTGCCTGCAGGCCGAGCAGCAGGAAGGTCAACACGCCTGCAAGCGGGCCTCGAAGCGCGAGAGCACCTCGCGCCACCGCGTCCACCTTGAACCTGGCCCGCGGCTCGGGGCGCGGCGGTTGGGGAACCGAACTGACCAACATGTCCGAACGTTTCGGTACCCAAGATGAAAACAGAATTCAATTTCATTCGTTGACGGGATCGTGTCGTCCAGAATCCAAAATTCCACCTATGATGGATTCTCCGTGCGCCTCCGGGCCGTGACCTGCTCCCTCCGAGGTGGACCCGGAGCACCCCGCTGGACCGGACCGCTCCCCGTTCGGCCACCCCCCGCCAGCCTTCCTCGGCGCACCCGGAGCCGGACCCCGTCCGCCGCTCCGCTCGCCCTCGTTGCGCATCCTCGCAGGCCGTTGTCGGTTTTTGCCTTGACACCGGTCGGATCGGTATTCCATACAACCGCCTCCGAGAACTTGATCATCATTTTCATTTTCATCAGCACGTCGACAGGCGCGTGTCGCGGTCGCTGAGGGAGCCGTCAGGCATTTCGAGCTCGCGACGCTCTGCGTCAGCAGGCTCGAAGCCCAGGGCCTGGTGAACGCGACTGCTTTTCACCGGGCTTTCTTTTTCGGTCTGGAGCTGAGGTGGCGATGGAGTCGAACCGATCCCCTGGGCGTGCGATCAGCGATCGCGGCGGTGGCGCAAACGAGCCTGCGACGCTTGTCGCGCTCCTCGAGCGCCGCGCGGAGCAGCGCCCGTCAGGGCACGCGACCACCTTCCTTGTCGACGGGGAGGCGGACGCCCGCGCGATGACGTACGGCGATCTCGATCGGCGGGCGCGCGCGCTCGCCGCGGAGCTCCAGGCCGGCGCGCGGGCGGGTGACCGCGCGCTCCTGCTGGTGCCGCCGGGGCTCGACTTCATCGCCGCCTTCTTCGGCTGCCTCTACGCGGGGCTCGTCGCGGTGCCGGTCCCGCTGCCGCAGCGCAAGAGCGGGCTGATGCGCGTGCTGGCCATCGTGCGCGACTGCCGGCCGAGCGTCGTGCTCACCACCGAGGCGTTCCTTGGCGCGGTGACGATGCTCCGCGACGACCCGAGCTTCGCCGAGCTGAGCCACCTGCGCTGCATGGCCGTCGACACGATCCGGGACGGCCAGGAAGACGCGTGGCGAGCGCCGCGCGTGACGGCCGAGACCGTGGCGTTCCTCCAGTACACATCGGGCTCGACCGGCACGCCCAAGGGCGTGGTGCTCACGCACGGCAACCTGCTGCGCAACGAGCTGATGATCCAGCGCGCGTTCGCGCACACCGAGGAGAGCGTGATCGTCGGGTGGCTGCCGCCGCACCACGACATGGGGCTCATCGGCAACATCCTGCAGCCGCTCTACGTGGGCGTGCCGTGCATCCAGCTCGCGCCCGAGCACTTCCTGATGAGGCCGCGGCGATGGCTGGAGGCGATCTCCCGCTACCGGGCCACGACGAGCGGCGGGCCGAACTTCGCCTACGAGCTGTGCATCCGCAAGATCCCCCCGGAGCAGCGGGAAGGGCTCGATCTCGGCTCATGGAAGGTGGCCTTCAACGGGGCCGAGCCGATCCGGGCAGCGACGCTCGACCGCTTCGCCGAGGCGTTCGCGCCTGCAGGGTTCCGGCGCGGCGCGTTCTATCCCTGCTACGGGCTGGCCGAGGCGACGCTGCTCGTGACCGGCGGAGCGGCCGATGCGCCGCCCGTCGTGCGCTCCGTCGACCGCGCGGGTCTGGCGCAGGGATACGCGGCGTTCGAGCCGCGCAGGCCAGAGGACGGCGTCTCCCTCGTGGGCTGCGGGGGATCACCCGCGGGCGACGAGGTGCGGATCGTCGATCCAGAGACGCTCAGGCCCTGCAAGGACGAGCGCGTCGGGGAGATCTGGGTCGCCGGTGCGAGCGTGGCCCAGGGCTACTGGGAGCGGCCGGAGGAGACGGCGCTGACGTTCGAGGCCCGGCTCTCGACGGGAGGAGGGCCGTTCCTGCGGACCGGCGATCTCGGGTTCTTCTCGCGCGGCGAGCTGTACGTGACGGGCCGGCTCAAGGACCTGATCATCGTCCGCGGGCGGAACCTCTACCCGCAGGACATCGAGCTCACCGCGGAGGAGAGCCACCCGGGCCTCCGCGCCGGCGGGGGCGCGGCGTTCTCGGTGGACGTCGACGGCGAGGAGCGCATCGTCATCGTCCAGGAGCTCGGGCGGCGCGCGCCCGCGTCGGGGCCGGCGGAGCCGGCGGAGCTCGGGGCGGCGATCGAGCGCGCCGTGGCCGATCGGCACGAGGTCGCGGTCCACGCGGTGGTGCTCATCAAGCCGGGGAGCCTGCCGCGGACCACGAGCGGCAAGGTGCAGCGGAGGGCGTGCCGCGGCCGGTTCCTGGAGGGATCGCTGGACGCGGTGTGGCAGTCGGCGGTCGGGGCGCACGCGGGCGCCGAGGCCGAGAGCGCGGAGCCGCCGCAAACGGCGCTGGAGACGACGCTGGCAGGCATCTGGGCCGAGGTGCTGGGGCGCGCGCGGGTCGGCCGGAGTGAGGAGTTCCTGAGCCTGGGCGGCGATTCGCTGCGGGCCATGCAGGTGAGCGGCCGGGTGAGCGAGGCGCTCGGCATCGACGTGGGGCCGGCGCAACTCTTCGAGTCGGCGACGGTCGCGGCGCTCGCGGCGTGGATCGAGGCGAAGCAGGCCGGCGCGCCCGCGGGCGGCGCGGCGGGCGGGAGCGCGCCGGTAGCGCCGATGGAGCGGCCGGAGCGGCTGCCGCTGTCCCTCGTGCAGGAGCGCCTCTGGTTCCTGGAGCAGCTGGTCGCGGGGGCGCCGGTCTATCACATCGCGGCGGCCGTGCGGCTCGCCGGGGCCCTCGACGCGGGGGCGCTCGAGAAGGCGGTGACGGCGCTCGCGGCGCGCCACGAGGCCCTCCGCACGAGCTTTCCCTCCGTCGAAGGGAGGCCCGTCCAGAGGATCGCGCCGCCCGCGCCGGTCGCGCTGCCGCGGGAGGACATGAGCGCTCTTGCAGACGAAGCGCGGGAGTCCGCGCTGCAAAGGCGCCTGCGCGAGGAGGCGCGGCGCGCGTTCGACCTCGCCGAGGCGCCGCCCGTGCGCTGGACGCTCGTCCGCACGGGCGACCAAGAGCACGTGCTCTCGGTCACTTGCCATCACCTCATCGCGGACGGCTGGTCGATGAACGTGCTCCTGCGGGAGCTCTCCCTGCTCTATGGCGCCTTCGCCGCAGGGCGGTCCCCGGCGCTCGCGCCGCTCGCGCTGCAGCAGGCGGATCACGCGCTGTGGCAGCGCCAGAACGAACGGGCGGCGGCGCGCGAACGGGAGCTCTCGTACTGGCGCGACCGGCTGAAGGGGCCTGTGCCTCCCCTCGAGCTCCCCACCGATCGACCGAGGCCTCCAGTCCAGACCTACGCTGGGGCGCGCGAGGAGCTCGCGCTGTCACCGGAGCTCGTGGCGCGGCTGAGCGCGCTCGGGCGGCGGACGGGCGCGACGCTGTTCACGATCGTGGCGGCGGGGCTCTTCTCGCTGCTGCACAGGTACACGGGCCAGAGCGACGTGTGCATCGGGACGCCGGTCACGGCGCGGCCGCGGGCGGCGCTGGAGGGCGTCGTCGGGTGCCTGCTCAACACGCTGGCGCTGCGGGTCGACCTCTCGGGGAACCCCGGCGTCACCGAGCTCCTCGCGCGCGTCCGCGCGGCGGTCCTCGAGGGGCAGGCGCACCAGGAGGCGCCGTTCGAGCGCGTCCTCGAGGCGCTCTCGCTCGAGCGGAACCTCAGCCACACGCCGCTGTTCAACGTGATGATCGCCATGGATCCCGCGCCCGAGCAGGCGCCGGAGATCCCGGGCCTGTCGATCGGCGTGCAGCGGGTGGACACAGGCACGGCCCAGTTCGATCTGACGCTCAGCCTCACCCTGGACGCGCAGGGGGGTGCGCGAGGAGCGTGGGAGTACAACAGCGATCTCTTCGATCGCGCCACGGCCGCGCGGATGGCGCGGCACCTGCTCGCGATCCTCGACGGGCTCGCCGCCGGGCCCGAGGTCCGCCTGGCCGATCTGCCGGTGATGGACGCGGCCGAGCGGGAGCAGCTCGTGATCGGGTGGAACGCCACGGACGCCGAGGCGCCGCTGGATCGCTGCGCCCATGAGCTGATCGAGGCGCAGGTCGAGAGGACGCCGGAGGCGGCGGCGGTGGTGTCCGGCGCAGAAACGCTGACCTACCGAGAGCTGAACCGGCGAGCGAACCAGCTCGCGCATCACCTCCGGTCGCTCGGCGTGGGGCCCGAGGTGCCGGTGGGGCTCTGCGTGGAGCGGTCGATCGACATGGTGGTGGGCATGCTGGGCGTGCTCAAGGCGGGAGGCGCGTACGTGCCGCTCGACCCGAGTTACCCCGACGATCGACTCCAGTTCATTGTGGAGGACACCGGCGCGCCGGTGCTGCTCACGCAACAGCACCTCGCGGCGAGGCTGGAAGGGCGAGGGGCCAGGACGCTGTGCCTGGACACGCAGCGAGAGACCATCGAGCGAGCGCCGGGCGGCAATCCGGAGCGCCGGGGAACGCCGGAGTGCCTGGCGTACGTGATCTACACATCGGGTTCGACGGGCAAACCGAAGGGGGTGATGATCCCGCACCGGGGCCTTGTCAATTACCTGAGCTGGTGCGTGGAGGCGTACCGGGTGTCGGAGGGGCAAGGCGCGCTCGTGCACTCGTCGATCGGGTTCGATCTGACGATCACGGGGCTGTACGCGCCGCTGCTCGCGGGCGGCCGGGTGATCCTGGCAGGCGAGGTGGAAGGCGAGGGCCTGGCCCGGGCGCTGTGCGAGCAACAGGGCCTGAGCCTGGTGAAGCTGACGCCCGCGCACCTGGCGGTGCTCAACCACCTCGTCAGGCCGGAAGAGGCGGCGCAGCGCACACGGGCGTTCGTGATCGGAGGAGAGGCGCTGAGCGGGTCGACGCTGCAGTTCTGGCAGCAGAACGCGCCCGAGACGCGGCTGATCAACGAGTACGGGCCGACCGAGACGGTGGTCGGCTGCTGCATCCATGAGGCGGGTCGCGGCGAGGGAGACGCGGCCTCGGTGCCGATCGGCCGGCCCATCGCCAACACGCAGCTTTACGTGCTCGACCGGAAGCTCGAGCCCGTGCCCGTGGGCGTCTCCGGCGAGCTGTACATCGGAGGAGCAGGGGTGGCGCGCGGGTACCTGAACCGCCCTGCGCTGACGGCGGAGCGGTTCGTGCCAGACCCGTTCCGCGCGGAGGCGGGAGCGCGGCTGTACCGCACAGGCGACGCGTGCCGGTGGCGAGGGGACGGGACGCTGGAGTACCTGGGCCGGCTCGACCACCAGGTGAAGATCCGCGGATACCGGATCGAGCTCGGCGAGATCGAGAGCGTGCTGATGCAGCACGAGGGCGTGCGCGAGGCCGTGGTGGTGGCGCGGGAGGACTCGCCGGGCAACAGGCGACTCGTCGGCTACGTGACGGGGCGAGACGGGACGGCGCCGGAGCCGGAGGCGCTGCGGGCGTGGGCCGCAAAGGCGCTCCCGGGCTACATGGTGCCGGCGCCGATCCTCGTGCTGGAGCGATTGCCGCTCTCGCAGAACGGCAAGGTGGACCGGCGCGCGCTGCCGCCGCCGGAGGCGCTCGTCGCGACCGCCAGGGACACGACGCCGCCGCGCACCGAGCTGGAGCGCACGCTCGCGGCGATCTGGCGAGAGGTGCTGTCGGTCCCGCAGGTCGGCATTCACGACAACTTCTTCGATCTTGGCGGACACTCGCTCTTGCTGGCCAAGGTCCACAGCCGGCTGCGCGACACGGTGGACCGTGATCTGCGGCTGCTGGTCCTGTTCCAGCACCCGACGATCGCCTCGCTCGCGGCGGCGTTGAGCCGGGATCCCGGCGCCGAGGCGGCGCCGCAGGGCGGAGCGCCGGACGGCGAGCGGGCGAGGGCCGCGCAGCAGCGGCGCGGGGAGATCTTCGCGCGGCGGCGCGGCGGACTGGAGACCAAGAAATGACAGCACCGATCAGCGGCGAGCCCCGCCCGGGTCTGGACATCGCGATCATCGGCATGGCCGGGCGCTTCCCGGGCGCGCCGGACGTGGCGGCGTTCTGGCGAAACCTCTGCGCGGGGGTCGAGTCCGTCTCGATCCTCACCGACGAGGAGCTCCTCGGCGCGGGCGTGGATCCCGCGCTGATCGCGCGGCCCGAGTACGTGCGGGCGCGCGCGGTGCTCGACGACATCGAGCTGTTCGACGCGGAGCTCTTCGGGTTCACGCCGCGCGAGGCCGCGGCGCTGGATCCGCAGCACCGGCTGTTCTTGGAGTGCGCGTGGGAGGCGTTCGAGAGCGCCGGGATCGACCCCGAGCGCGCGGGCGGCCCGGTCGGCGTCTACGCCGGATCGAGCCTGAGCGGGTACCTGCCCCACCTCTTCCCCGACGGGCCGCGCCTGCAATCGGCGGCCGACATCGCGGCGCTCCTCGCGCTCGACAAGGACTTCCTCACGACCCGCGTGTCGTACAAGCTGAACCTGGAAGGGCCGAGCATCGCCGTGCAGACGGCCTGCTCCACGTCGCTCGTCGCCGTGCACCTGGCCTGCCAGGGGCTGCTCACCGGCGACTGCGATCTGGCGCTGGCGGGCGGCGCCTCCGTCAGCGTCCCGCAGAAGAGCGGGTACCTCTACCAGGAAGGCGCGATCGCGTCGCCCGACGGGCACTGCCGCGCGTTCGACGCCGGCGCCCGCGGCACCGTCGGCGGCAGCGGCGTCGGCGTGGTCCTCCTGAAGCGGCTCGACGACGCCATCGCGGATCGGGACGCGATCGTCGCGGTCATCAAGGGATCGGCCGTCAACAACGACGGCCGGGCCAAGGTCGGGTACACCGCGCCGCGCATCGACGGGCAGGCGCGCGCGATCCGCGCGGCGCACGCGGCCGCGGGCGTGGACGCGGGCTCCATCACGTACGTAGAGGCGCACGGCACCGGGACGCCGCTCGGCGATCCGATCGAGATCGCGGCGCTGACCCAGGTCTTCCGCGCGACGACCGATCGGAAGGGCTTCTGCGCGATCGGCTCGGTGAAGACCAACGTCGGGCACCTGGACGCGGCAGCGGGGGTCACCGGGCTGATCAAGGCGGCGCTCGCCGTGGCCCGCGGGCGCATCCCGCCGAGCCTGCACTTCCGCGCGCCGAACCCCGCGCTCGACCTGGAGAACAGCCCCTTCCGCGTGGCCGCCGAGCTCACGGCCTGGTCGACCCCAGGCGCCCCGCGCCGCGCCGGCGTGAGCTCCTTCGGCATCGGCGGCACGAACGCGCACGTCGTCCTCGAAGAGGCGCCGCCCCCGCCGGAGGCGGACGCGCCCCGGGCGTGCGAGCTGCTCGTGCTGTCGGCCCGGTCGAGCGCGTCGCTCGAGCGCCTGACCGACGCGCTCGCGGAGCACCTGGAGACCCACGCCGATCTCGAGCTCGGCGACGTGGCGTTCACGCAGCAGCTCGGGCGCCGGGCGTTCGGCCACCGCCGCGCGGTGGTGTGCCGCTCGCGCGAGGAGGCAGCGCGCGCGCTGCGCGATCGCAGCGACGCGGTGCGCGCGGGCGGGCCGGCGGCCGGACCGCGGGCGATCGCGTTCCTGTTCCCCGGGCAGGGCACCCAGCGCCCCGACATGGGCCGCGATCTCTACGAGACGGAGCCCGTGTTCCGGGCCGAGGTCGACGCCTGCGCTTCGCTGCTGCAGCGCCACCTGGGCACGGACCTCCGGACGCTGCTGTTCCCGGCGCCCGCGGACGTCGAGGAGGCCGCGCGGCGCCTCGATCGGACGTCGATGACGCAGCCGGCGCTGTTCGTCGTGGAGTACGCGCTCGCCCGGCTGTGGATGGCGTGGGGCGTGACGCCCGACGCGATGCTCGGGCACAGCGTGGGCGAGTACGTGGCCGCCTGCATCGCGGGGTGCCTGTCGCTCGAGGACGCCGTGGCGCTGGTGGCGGCGCGGGGGCGGCTGATGGAGGCGACGCCGGACGGCGCGATGCTCGCTGTGTCCGCGGCCGAGGCGGAGGTCGCGGGATGGCTCGGCGACGAGGTGGCGCTGGCCGCCGTCAACGGGCCGCGGCAGTGCGTGCTGTCCGGAAGGGCGGCGGCGATCCAGCGGGTCGAGCAGGAGCTCGCGGGCCTGAGGATCGAGGCGCGCCGGCTGCGCACGGGGCGGGCCTTCCACTCGCACCTGATGGACGGCGCCCTCGCGGCGTTCCGCGAGGCAGTGGGCAGGGTCACGCTGCGGACGCCGCGCATCCCGTGGATCTCGAACGTCACCGGGACGTGGATCACGGCGGCCGACGCGCAGGACCGCGAGTACTGGGTCCGGCACCTCCGCAGCACGGTCCGCTTCGCCGATGGCGTGCGGACGCTGCGGGAGAAGTCGGAGCGGATCTTTCTGGAGGTGGGGCCGGGGCAGACGCTCACAGCGCTGAGCCGGCAGCTCGCGGGGGAGTCGCTGTCGCTCGCGTCGATGCCCATGGGGCGCGAGCCTGCACACCAGGGCGCGGCGGGGGCGGCGCTGCTCGACGCGGTGGGGCAGGTCTGGGCGGCCGGCGCTGCGGTGGACTGGGCAGGCCTGCAGGCGGGGCGGCACCGGCGGCGCGTCGCGCTGCCGGCGACGCCGTTCGAGCGAAAGCGGTACTGGCTGGAGCGCCCCGGAGCCAGGGGGGCGACCTCAACCTCGGTCGGGACCTCAACCTCGGTCGGGTCCACCTCAACCTCGGTCGGGACCTCAACCTCGGTCGGGACCTCAACCTCGGTCGGTTCGACCTCAACCTCGGTCGGGACCTCAACCTCGGTCGGGAGCTCAACCTCGGCCGGCTCGACCTCAACCTCGGTCGGGACCTCCGCGGCCGAGGAGGTGGCCGCCGGCGCTGCCGAGCGCCTGTCGCCCGACGCGGTGACGGCGCAGGTGACGGCCATCTGGGCGCGGGCGTTCGGCATCGAGCGCGTCGACCCCGGGAAGAGCTTCTACGACCTCGGCGGCGAGTCGCTCCTCGCCCTGCAGATCCTCAACCGCGTCCGCGAGACGTTCCAGGTGGAGGTGTCGCTCCGCGAGTTCCTCGAGCGGCCCACCGTGGCCGCGCTCGTGGAGCGCGTCCAGCAGGCCCGAGGGCAAGCGCCCGCGAGCCCCGAGCCGGCCCTGGTCGCGCTGCCCCGGACCGCGCGGCGGCTCCCCGGCGCCGGAGGCCCGAAGGCGCCGGCGCTCCCGGACGGCGAGCCGGGCGGCTCGAAGGCGAAGGGACGAAAGTGAGCGTGCTCGGCTTCCTCCTGCGCCGGTCCCGCCGGTCCCTCCTGCTCGCCGTCGCCGCCGGCGTGATCAGCGGCCTCGCGGCCGCGGGCGTCATCGCGCTCGTCCACGAGGCGCTCTCCGCGGACGACCGCCCCGCGGCGCAGCTCGCGTGGGCCTTCGCGGGGCTCGCCGTCGCCGGCGTGCTGAGCAGGGCCGTCTCTCAGGTGCTCCTGACCCGGCTGGGACAGGCCTTGATCGCCGAGCTCCGCGTGCAGCTCAGCCAGCGCATCCTCGAAGCGCCGCTGCGCCACATCGAGCAGGTCGGCCCCCACAGGCTGCTCGCGACGCTCAACGACGATCCGGCCGTGATCTCGCAGGCGTACATCCACCTGCCCCTCCTGTGCGTCAACCTGGCCACCGTCCTCGGTTGCCTGGCCTATATCGGGCGGATCGCGTGGTCAGCGCTGGCGATCGTGCTGGGCGCGATGGCGCTCGGCGCCCTGCTCTTCCGGACGCACCAGCGGCGCGCGATGCGCGCGTTCACGCTCGCCCGCGAGACGAGCGACGCCCTGTTCCAGCACTTCCGCGGGCTGACGGGCGGGATCAAGGAGCTCAAGATGCACCGCGGGCGCGGGAAGGCGTTCCTGTCCGATGTCCTCGGCGGCAGCGTCACGACGTACGAGCGGGCGTTCGTGGCGGGCACGACCGAATACGCCGTCGCGATGGGCTGGGGCACGCTGCTCTTCTACGCCGTCCTCGGGATCGCCCTGTTCGCCCTCCCCGTCTGGGCAGGCCTGACGACGCCGGCGCGCTCCGGCGTGGTGCTGGCGATGCTCTTCCTGATGACGCCGTTCGCGCAGATCGTCGAGCTGCTGCCGTCCGTCGGGCGCGCCAGCATCGCGCTCGACAAGGCGAGCCAGCTCGGCCTCGCGCTGACGCCCGAGGCCGCGGCGCCGCCGCGCGGAGGCGGCGCGGAGGGCGCGCGCGCGACGTGGGAGCGCATCGAGCTCGCCGGCGTCACGCACCGCTATTACCGGGAGAAGGAAGAAGGCAGCTTCCAGCTCGGGCCCATCGATCTGGCGTTCCGGCCCGGCGAGATCGTGTACCTCGTCGGCGGCAACGGCAGCGGCAAGACGACGCTGTCCCTCCTGCTGCTCGGGCTCTACGCGCCGGAGTCCGGCGAGATCCGGCTCGACGGCGCGGCCGTCGACGACGCGAGCCGCGATCGGTATCGGCAGCTCTTCTCGGTCGTCTTCGCGGACTTCCACCTCTTCGAGCACCTGCTCGGCCTGAACGGCCCCGACCTCGACGAGCGCGCCCGGCGCTACCTCGAGCGGCTGCAGCTCGATCACCGGGTGCGCGTCGAGCAGGGCGCCCTCCGCGTGACCGGGCTGTCGCAGGGGCAGCGCAAGCGCCTCGCCCTCATCACCGCCTACCTCGAGGACCGGCCGTTCTACGTGTTCGACGAGTGGGCGTCCGACCAGGATCCCCAGTTCCGGAAGTTCTTCTACACGGAGCTGCTCCCCGAGCTCCGGGCGAGGGGCAAGACCGCCCTCGTCATCACGCACGACGACCAGTACTTCGCGCTCGCGGATCGCTGCCTGCGGCTCGACTTCGGCCGCCTGTCGGAGCTGCCCGCGACCGCCGCCGAGCCGCGATCGGCGCCGAGAGAGCACGCCGCGAGCCCCCGCGCCGACGAGGGCGGTCGGGTCCGCTCGGCGCAGATCCACCGCCTCCCCGTCGAGCGGCAGGCCGCGCTGGAGCCCAGCGCCAACGGCCATGAGGCCATCAGAGCAACGGAGCATGAAGCATGAAGCGTGACATTCGATCACTCCTCGCCTCGGCGCTCGTCTCGCTGGCGGCCGCCGGCTGCGCGGAGAGAGCCCCGGGCGTGACCCGAGCCCCGGCGCAGCGCGCCGGCAACGCGACGACGCTGTCCGGCCTGGAGGACACCGTCACCGTCACGTCCGATCGGCTGGGGATCCCCACGATCCGCGCCTCCTCCCGGCAGGACGCGCTCCGCGCCCTCGGCCTGATCACGGCGCGCGACAGGATGTTCCAGATGGACCTGCTCCGCCGGAGCAGCGGCGGGCGGCTCGCGGAGATCCTCGGGCGCGGCCTGCTGGAGGCCGATACCCGGCAGCGCCAGTTCGGCGTGCCGCAGGCCGCGGCGGCGATCCTCGCGCGCCTGCCGGAGAGCCAGCGCGCCGCGCTCGACGCGTACGCCGAGGGCGTCAACGCGTACCTCCGGAGCGCAGAGGCGCTGCCCGTCGAGTTCCAGAAGCTGGGCTATCGGCCCGAGCCGTGGCGCCCCGAGGACAGCGTCCTCGTCGTGCTGGGGATGTTCAACGCCCTCAGCGAGAGCGAGGACATCGAGCGGACGCAAACGGTCCTGACACAGAGCCTCCCGAAGGGCGTGATGCCCTTCCTGCTCGAGAGCGTCGACCCGTACACGAGGTCGCTGCTCGGCGCGCAGGCCGCCGCGCCTCCGCCGCTGCCGGCCGAGGCGCTGCGAGCGCTGGTGGCGCAGGGCCGGAATCAGCGCCCGCCGAGCCGACGCGTGCTCAGCGAGGACGCCGGCGAGGCGCCGATCGGGTCGAACGGCTGGGCGGTGGCCGGCAAGAGGACGCGGGACGGCCGCGCCATCCTCGCGAACGACATGCACCTCCAGCTCGGCGTGCCCAACATCTGGTATCGCGCCGAGCTCCGCTACGGCGAGCGCGAGGTCGCGGGCGTGGTGCTGCCCGGCGTGCCCGTGGTCATCGTGGGGACGAACCGCCATGTCGCCTGGGGGCTGACAAGCCTCCTCGGCGACGTGATGGACCTCGTGCGGATCGAGACCCTCCCCGAGCGCCCGGGCGAGTACCGGACGCCCTCCGGGTGGAGGCGGTTCGACGTCGCGCAGGAGACGATCAAGGTCCGCGGCGAGCCCGACGCGAGCGTCACCGTCCGCAGCACGATCTGGGGGCCCGTCGCGGCGCGGCCGCTCCTCGGAGCGCCTGTCGCGATCCGCTGGACGGCGCTCGATCCGGAGGGGGTCGACATCGGGCTCCTCGAGATGGATCGGGTCCGGAGCGTCGACGATGCCGTCGCCGTGATGAGCGCCGCCGGCGGGCCCGGGTGCAACGTCCTCCTGGCCGATCGAGCCGGCCGCGTGGCGTGGACGGTGACAGGGCGCATGCCCCGGCGCCGCGGGTTCGACGGCTCGGTCAGCGTCTCCTGGGCCGACGGGCGCGCCGGCTGGGACGGCTACCTGGCCCCCGCGACGTTGCCGCGCGTCGTCGATCCGCCGTCGGGGTTCATCGTCAACGCCAACCACCGCATGCCGCTCGGCGAGGGCGCGCCGGTGCTCGGCCACGACTACGTGAACGGCTACCGCGCCTACCGCATCACCGAGCGCCTGCGCGAGGCGCGCCAGGTCGCCGAGGCGGACCTGTTCCAGCTGCAGCTCGATACGCGGGCCGAGTTCTTCGCCTTCTACCGCGACCTCGCGCTGCGCGCGCTCACCGGAGAGGCCCTGTCGAAGCGGCCGGCGCTCGCCGAGGCGCGGCGCGCGGTGGCCGCGTGGGACGGCCGGGCGGACGTGTCCAGCGTCGGGCTGCCGCTCCTTGTGCGGTTCCGGCGCGTCCTGGCCGACGACGTGTTCGCCGCGTGGCTCGGCCCGAACCGCGCCGCGGAGCCGGACCTCGAGCTCGCGCTGCCCGACATCGACACGCCCCTCCAGCGCGTCCTCGACACGCACGCGCGCTCGGCCGATCTGGCGCCGGCGCCGGCGGGCGGATGGGACGCGTTCGTCCTCGCGGCGCTGGAGAAGGCCGTGACCGCCGTGAAGCAGGAGAACGGCGGGCGGCCCCTCGACCAGCTCGAGTGGGGCGCGGTGAGCCGGGTGCGGATCGCGCACCCGCTCGGCGCGAGCCCGGAGCTCGCCGCGCTCCTCAACATGCCCGACGAGCCGCTCGCGGGGTGCGGCTTCTGCGTGCGCCTGGCGGTCCACGCAGTCGCCGCGAGCGAGCGGCTCGTCGTCTCGCCGGGCCACGAGCAGGACGGCATCCTGCACATGCCGGCCGGCCAGTCAGGCGACCCGCGGTCGCCCCACTACCGCGATCAGCAGCGCGCCTGGGTCGACGGGCGCCCGCTGCCGCTCCTGGCGGGGCCGGCCGAACACACGATCACGCTCGTTCCCGAGCGCCGCTGACGTCATCAACGCATCTCGAAACGGAGGAGTCCATGGCCAACGATGAACGCGAAGACAACACCATTTACAAAGTCGTCGTGAACCACGAGGAGCAGTACTCGATATGGCCCGAGTACCGCGAAAACCCCCTCGGGTGGCGCGACGCGGGCAAGACCGGCACGAAGGCCGAGTGCCTCGAACACATCAAGGAGGTCTGGACCGACATGCGGCCGCTCAGCCTGCGCAAGCAGATGGACGAGGGCCGGCCGTCGTGACCGCCTCGAGCGCTCTGTCACAGGGCGAGGCGCCCGAGGGCGCGGCGCGGAGCGAGGCGGCAGGCCTGTCGCGATCGTTCTTCCCGGGAAGCGCCCTGCCCCTCGTCGTGAGCCCGCTCGGCCGCGGCGACGCGGCGAGCGTGCCCGCGCTCGCCGCGTCCATCCGGGCGTGCGCGGAAGAGGAGCTGATCCGGCACGGCGCGGTGCTGTTCCGCGGCTTCCCTGTGCGATCGATCGCCGACTTCCACGCCTTCGTCCGGCTCGTGACGCCGGAGCTCCTCGATTACACGTTCGGGTCGACGCCGCGCTCCCACGTGCAGGACAGGATCTACACGTCGACGGAGTACCCCGCTCACCAGCACATCCCCCTTCATAACGAGCAGTCGTACACGCTCGACTGGCCGCTCAAGATCTGGTTTCACTGCGCGCAGGCCGCGCCCGAGGGGGGGAGCACGCCTATCGCGGACAGCCGCGAGGTCTTCCGTCGCATCCCGGCCCCGATTCGGGAGCGGTTCGCGGCGAAGAAGGTGATGTACGTCCGAAACTACGGGAACGGCCTGGACCTGCCGTGGCAGAAGGTCTTTGGCACGGACGACCGGGCCGAGGTCGAGCGCTTCTGCCAGGCGGCAGGCATCGAGTGCGCGTGGAAGGCCGACGGCGAGCTGCGCACACGCCAGGTGTGCCAGGCCGTGGCCACCCACCCGCGCACCGGAGAGCAGGTGTGGTTCAACCAGGCTCACCTGTTCCACGTCTCCAACCTGGACCCGGCCGCGCGGGAGGCGCTCCTCTCGATCTTCGCCGAGGAAGACCTGCCCCGCAACGCCATGTATGGAGACGGATCGCCCATCGAGGGCGCCGCGCTCGACGAGATCCGCGAGGTGTACAGGCAGCTCGCCGTGGAGTTCGCCTGGCGAGAGGGGGACGTGCTCCTCGCGGACAACATGCTGGTCGCCCACGGGCGCGCGCCCTACCGCGGCCCGCGCAAGGTCCTTGTAGCCATGGCCGAGCCGTACCGGGCCAAAGCCTCCTGAGGTTCTTTCATGCGTGAGGATGTCTTCGTTTTTCCGATGAGCTTCGTCCAGGAGCGGCTGTGGTTCCTCGCCCAGCTCGAGCCGGAGAGCGCCTCTTACAACCTGGCGACCGCCGTGCGGCTCGCCGGGTCGCTCGACGTCTCCCTGGTGGAGCGGTGCGTCTCCGAGATCGTGCGCCGGCACGAGGTGCTGCGCACGACGTTCGACGTCGTCGACGGCCTGCCCTCGCAGATCGTCCACGCCGACGGGGCGCCGCGGATCGAGCGGATCGACCTCGGCGCGCTGCCAGCGGCGCAGCGGGACGCCGAGGTCCGGCGGCTGATCGAGCGCGAGGCGCGGCGGCCGTTCGACACGGCGAGCGGACCGCTCCTCCGGCTCACGCTCCTGCGGCTCGGATCGGAAGAACACATCCTCCTGTGGGTCGTGCATCACCTCGTCTTCGACGGGTGGTCCACGAGCCTCGTCCTCACGGAGTTCGCCGCGCTGTACACAGCGTTCTCCGCGGGCCGGCCCGCCGCGCTCGCCGACCTGCCGCTGCAGTACGCGGACTTCGCGCACTGGCAGCGCGAGCGCGTGGAAGGCGGGCTGCTCGAGGCCCAGGTGGCCTACTGGAAGAGGCAGCTCGATGGGCAACCTGGGCTGCTGGAGCTGCCCGCGGATCGCCCGCGGCCCGCGATCCAGCGCTTCCGGGGAGCGCGGCACTTCTTCCGGGTGCCGGGCGCGCTCGCCGGGGCGCTCGGGGCCCTCGCGCGGCGCGAGGAGACGACGCTGTTCGCGGTGCTGATGGCGGGGTTCCAGGCCCTCCTCGCCCGCCGCGCGGGGACGTTCGATATCAGCGTGGGCACGCCGGTGACGAACCGGAGCCGGGCCGAGCTGGAAGCGCTAGTCGGCTGCTTCGCCAACACCGCCGTGGTCCGCGCCGACCTCTCCGGGGATCCGCCGTTCGCGGCGCTGCTCGCCCGGGTCACGGGCGCCGTGCGCGAGGCGCAGGCGCACCAGGAGGTGCCGTTCGATCAGGTGGTGGAGGCCGTGAGCCCGGTCCGGGACCTGAGCCACGCGCCGCTCTGCCAGGTGATGTTCGCGCTCCAGCCGGCGCTGCGGCAGCCCTTCGCGATACCGGGCCTCGAGGTGCGCCTTCTCGATCTGGACGTGGGCGGCGCCCAGTTCGATCTCTCGCTCAACCTCGCGCCCGACGAGGACGGGCTGGCAGGCGCCCTCGAATACGACACGGACCTGTTCGACGCGGGCACGATCGCGCGGATGGCCGATGAGCTGCTGCGCCTGCTGGCAGGCGCGGCGGCGAGCTCCGCGACGCGCCTGTCGGAGCTGCCGCTGCTCGCGGCCGAAGAGCGGCGGCAGGTGCTCGAGTGGGGCACGGCGGGGGCGATCGGAGAGACGCCGCGCGCCGCGCATCGGAGGTTCGAGGAGCAGGCCGCGCGGGCGCCCGAAGCGACGGCCGTCGTCCACGAGGCGCAGCAGATCACGTACGGCGAGCTGGATCGGAGGGCCAACCAGCTGGCGCAGCTCCTCCGGCGGCGCGGGGTGGGGCCGGAGGTCCGCGTGGGCATCTGCCTGCCGCGCTCGATCGGGAGGATCGCCGCCGTGCTCGGCGTGCTGAAGGCGGGCGGCGCGTTCGTCCCGCTCGACCCCGATCTCCCCCGGGAGCGGATCGCCGAGGCGATCGGCGGCGCCCGGATCCGCATGATGATCGCGCAGGGCGACGCGGCGGCCGAGCCGCCCCCCGGCGTCGACGTGGTCCACCTGGACGCGGCCTGGACGTGCGTGCTCCACGAGCCGTCCACACCGCCGGCCGGCGAGCCGGCGCCCGAGCAGGCGGCGTGCGTGCGCACGACCTCCGGCGCGGCGGGGACGCCCGAGAGCGTCGTCGTGCCGCACCGGGCGATCGCGGGCTTCGCCGATGGCGCGGCGGCGGCCTGCGAGATCTCGCAGGGCGACCGGGTGCTGGAGCTCGCGTCGCCGGGCCTCGACGCGGGCGCGGTGGAGATGTTCGCGTGCCTCGCGCGGGGCGCGACGCTCGTGCTGCCCACAGAGGCGGCGCTCGAGTCGGCGGCCGGGCTCATTTCGGCGTGCGGAGCGTCGGGCGTGACCGTGGCGGTGCTGCCGACCCTCGTCTGGCACCGCGTCGTCGCGGGGCTCGACGAGGGCCTGGCGCTGCCGTCGTGCCTCCGGCAGGTCGTCCTCACCGGCGAGGCAGCCTTGCCCGCGCGCGTGCGCGCCTTCCGGGCGTCGCCGGGGGCCGCGCGGGTCCGGTTGCTGAACGCCTACGGCGCGACCGAGACCACGGCGACGGCGGTGGCGTGTGATCTGACGGCCGCGGACCCGCGCGACGGGTGGGCGGTCGCCGTCGGCCGGCCGCTCGCGGGCGCGCGAGCCTACGTGCTCGACCCCGCCGGGCAGCCGGTGCCGGCCGGCGTCGTCGGAGAGCTGTACCTCGGAGGCCAGGGGCTCGCGCGCGGGTACCTGGAGCGCCCGGATCTGACCGCGGAGCGCTTCGTCCCCGATCCGTTCGCCGATCAGCCGGGAGAGCGGCTGTACCGCACCGGGGAACGGGCGCGGTGGCGGGCCGACGGGCAGCTCGAGCTCGCCGGCCGCGTGGATCACCAGGTGAACCTGCGCGGCTTCCGGATCGACCCCGGGGCGGTCGAGGCGCGCCTCGCCGAGCTGCCCGGGGTGCGCGAGGCGGTCGTGATCGCGCGGCAGGACCGGCCGGAGGAGCGACGGCTCGTGGCGTACGTCGCGGCCGGCGCGGACGCGGCGCCGGAGGAGCTCCGGCGCGCGCTGAAGGAGCGGCTGCCGGACTACATGGCGCCCTCGGCGCTCGTGGCGCTGAAGGAGCTGCCCCGCACGCCGCGCGGCAAGATCGACAGGCGCGCGCTGCCGGCGCCGATCGAGGAGAGCGGCCAGGCCACGACGCCGCGCACGGAGGCCGAAGCGACGCTCGCGGGGATCTGGGCGGAGCTCCTGGGAAGGCAGGCCGTCGGGGTCCAGGAGAACTTCTTCGAGCTGGGCGGCGACTCGATCCTCGCGCTCCAGGTCGTCTCACGCGCGCGGGCCGCGGGCCTCTCGCTCACGCCCCGGCAGGTCTTCCAGCACCAGACGATCGCCGGTCTGGCCTCGGTCGCCGCGTCGGGCTCGGCGCCGGCCGGGGACGCGCAGCCCGCGATGCCGCTCCCCGGCGACGCGCCGCTCACGCCCGTCCAGCGCTGGTTCTTCGAGCTCGGCGGGCCGAACCCGCACCACTGGAACCAGACGGTGCTGCTCGAGCTGCGGCGGCGGGTCTCGGTCGAGGCGCTCACGGCCGCGATCGAGGCGGCGGTCGAGCACCACGGCGCGCTCCGGCTGCGGTTCACGCGCGAGGAGGGCGGGTGGAGCCAGTACTTCGCGGACTCGCCCCCCGCGGCCGTCGCGCGGGTCGATCTCTCGGACCTGCCCGCCGAGGCGCAGCCCGCGGCGCTGGCCCGCGCCGCAGCGGAGCACCAGGCGCGCCTCCATCTGGCCGAGGGGCCGGTCCTCTGCGCGGTGCTGTTCGATCTGGGCCCGGAGCGCCCCGGCCGGCTCCTGCTGGTCGCCCATCACCTCGTGATCGACGCTGTCTCCTGGCGGATCCTGATCGAGGATCTCCAGACCGCCTGCCAGCAGCACGAGCGCGGCGAAGCGATCCGGCTCCCCGAGGAGATCGTCTCCTTCGGTGAATGGGCCTGGCGCCTGTTCACGCAGGCCCAGTCCGAGGAGGTGACCCGACAGGCGGAGGCGTGGCTCGCCGCGAGCCGCCCGGCGAGGGCGCTGCCCGCCGACGATCCGGCCGGCGCGTCGCTCGAAGCGGACACCGTGTCGCTGACCCGGTTCCTCGACGCCGAGGAGACGCGCGCGCTGCTGCAAGCCGCGCCTGCGTACCGGCTCCGCGTGGACGAGGTGCTGCTCGCGGCGTTCGCCGGAGCGCTCGCGCAGTGGACGGGCGATCCCGCGGTGCTCGTCGATCTGGAGGGACACGGGCGCGACGCGCTCGACGACCTGGATCTCTCCCGCACCGTGGGGTGGTTCACGAGCATCTTCCCCGGCCGGCTGGAGATCCCGGCCGGCGCGGCGCCCGAGCGCGCGCTCAAGGCGCTGAAGGAGCAGCTCCGCGCGGCCCCGCAGGGCGGCGCCACGTACGGGATGCTCCGGTACCTGAGCGAGGACGCGCAGGCGGCGCGGCTCCGGGAGCGCGCCGCGGCGCAGGTGCGCTTCAACTACCTCGGGCGGTGGGACGATCTCTTCGCGTCGAGCCCGCTGTTCGCGCACGCGGAGGGCGACGTCGGGCGCAACCAGGATCCGCGCGCGCCGCGAGGCTACGAGCTGGAGGTCGACGCGGCCATCGTCGACGGGCGCCTGCGGGTGATGTGGAGCCACAGCGGCGCCCGCTATCGGCCCGAGACGGTGGCGCGCGTCTTCGAGGACTTCGCTGCGCGGCTGCGCGCCCTCGTCGCGCGCGGCGTCGCCCCCGACGCCGGCGGGTACACGCCCTCGGACTTCCCCCTCGCGCGGCTCGATCAGGCGAGGCTGGACCGCCTGCTGGGGCCTGGCCACGACGTCGAGGACGTCTATCCCCTGAGCCCGCTCCAGCAAGGGCTGCTGTTCCACAGCCTGTGGGAGCCCGGCTCCGGCGTTTACGTCGAGCAGGTGACGTGCAGGCTGGAGGGGGCGCTCGACGTCGACGCGTTCCGCGAGGCCTGGCAGGCCGTGGCCCTGCACCACGGCGTCCTGCGCACGACCTTCGCGTGGGAAGGCGCCGACGAGCCGCTCCAGGTCGTGCGGCGCGGGGCCGCGGTGGCGGTCGAGATCGAGGACTGGCGCGACGCCGGGGCCGAGGAGCAGCGGGCGCGCCTGGAGGCCCGGATCGAAGCGGATCGCGCGAGGGGCTTCGATCTCGCCCGGGGCCCGCTGATGCGCGTCGCCCTCCTGCGCGTGGCCGACGACGCCTACCAGTTCCTCTGGAGCCACCATCACCTCCTCCTCGACGGGTGGGCGGCGTCCCTCGTCTTGCAGGACGCCTTCGCCGCGTACGAGGCCCTCCGCGCCGGCCGGCCGGCCGCGCTGTCGCCTCGCCCGCGTTACCGCGAGTACATCGGCTGGCTGCGCGAGCGGGACGCGAGCGCCGACGAGGGGTTCTGGCGGGGCGCGCTCGCAGGCTTCAGCGCGGCGACGCCGCTCCCCCTGGAGCGCGTTCCGCCGACGGATGACGCGAGCGGCCACGGGGCGACGATCGTGTCGCTGCCGGAGCCGGTCACGGCGCGCCTCCAGCGCTTCGCGCAGCAGCACCGCGTGACGTTGAGCACGCTGGTCCAGGCCGCCTGGGCGCTCCTGCTCAGCCGAGCTGCCCGCACCGACGACGTTGTCTTCGGCGTCACGGTGGCCGGGCGGTCGGCCCCGCTCGCCGGCATCGACGCCATGGTGGGGATCTTCATCAACACGCTGCCGCTGCGCGTGGCCGTTCCGCAGGCGGCGACCGTCGCCGACTGGCTGCGCGATCTCCTGGGGACGACCACCGATCTCGGCCCGCACGAGCACACGCCGCTGGCCCAGGCGCGGGGCTTCAGCGCGGTGCCGGCGGGACAACCGCTCTTCGAGAGCCTCGTCGTCTTCGAGAACTATCCGACCGATCCTCGGACCCAGCAGGGGTTGCCCGGGCTCGCGGTCCGCGACGTCGCGTTCGCGGACCAGACGAACTACCCGCTCACCCTGGCCGCCCTGCCGGGGGCTCAGCTCCAGCTGCGCCTCTCCTACGATCGGCGGCGGTTCGACGAGGAGGTCGCCTCACGACTCCTCGGCTTCGTGGAGGTGGCGCTCCGGCAGATCGTCAGCCGCCCCGAGGCGCGGGTCGGAGAGCTGTCGCTCGTCGGCGAGCTGGAGTCGAGGCGCGTCGTGACGGCGTGGAACGCGACCGAGCGCGCGTATCCGGGCGAGCGGCACGTCCACGAGCTCTTCGAGGCGCAGGCGGCGCGGACGCCCGACGCGGTGGCCGTGATCTTCGGTGAGCGGCGGCTCAGCTATCGAGAGCTCAACGCGCGCGCCAACCGGGTGGCGCACGCGCTCAGGAAGCGCGGCGTGGGGCCGGACGTGCTCGTCGCCATCGCCGCGGAGCGCTCCGTCGAGCTGGTCGTCGGGCTGCTCGGTATCCTGAAGGCCGGCGGGGCGTACGTGCCCATCGATCCCGATTACCCCGCCGATCGGATCGCCTACATGCTCGAGGACGCGGCCGCGCCGGTCCTTCTGAGCCAGTGGCCCGTGGCCTCGCGCCTGCCGCCCCACCGCGCCCAGGTGCTGTGCCTGGACGTGGATCGCGCCAAGATCGACAAGGAGCCTGCCCAGAACCCCGCGGTGGCCGTCTCGCCGGACAACCTCGCTTACACCATCTACACATCGGGCTCGACAGGCAGGCCCAAGGGCGCCGGCAACAGCCACCGTGGCCTGCTCAACCGGCTCCAGTGGATGCAGGAGCGCTACGGCCTCACCCCGCGAGATCGGGTGTTGCAGAAGACGCCCTTCAGCTTCGATGTCTCGGTCTGGGAGTTCTTCTGGCCCTTGATGATCGGCGCCGGCCTCGTCGTCGCGAGGCCGGGCGATCACCGCGACGGCGATCGGCTCGTCGAGCTGATCACGCGCAACGGCGTCACCACGCTGCACTTCGTCCCGCCCATGCTCCAGGCGTTCCTGGAGACGCCCGACGTGGCCTCGTGCACGTCGCTGCGCCGGGTCATCTGCAGCGGCGAGGCGCTGCCGGCGGAGCTCGCGCGGCGGTGCTTCGAGCGGCTGCCGGACGCCGAGATCCACAACCTCTACGGGCCCACCGAGGCGTCGATCGACGTCACCTTCTGGGCCTGCCAGCGAGAGGACACCTCCGCCTCGGTGCCTATCGGGTACCCCATCGCCAACACGCAGATTTACCTGCTCGACCGCCAGGGCCAGCCCGTGCCCGCCGGCGTCGCCGGCGAGCTCCACATCGGCGGCGTCGGCCTCGCCCGCGGCTATCACCGGCGTCCTGACCTGACAGCGGAGCGCTTCGTGCCCGATCCGTTCGGCTCGGCGCCCGGAGGGCGGCTGTACAGGACAGGCGATCTCGCGCGCCACAGGCCCGACGGAGCCATCGAGTTCCTCGGCCGCCTCGATCACCAGGTCAAGATCCGCGGCCTGCGCATCGAGCTCGGCGAGATCGAGGCGCGCCTGCTCCAGTACCCCGGCGTCGGCGAGGCCGTCGTCCTCGCCCGGAGCGAGGCCCACGGCGGAAAGCGCCTCGTCGCCTACGTCGCGGGCCGCGAGGGCGCGGCGCTCGATCCGCAGTCGCTCCGGGCCTGGCTCGCCGAGGCCCTCCCGGCCTACATGGTGCCCGCGCCCATCCTCGTGCTCGAGCGGCTGCCGCTGTCGCCCAACGGCAAGGTCGACCGGCGCGCCCTCCCCTCCCCCGAGCAGCTCGAGGCGCCGGCCCATCGCCCCCACGTCGCGCCCCGGACCGAGCCGGAGCGCTTCCTCGCGGAGGTCTGGGCCGAGGTGCTGCGCCGCGAGCAGGTCGGCGTCGAGGACGACTTCTTCGAGCTCGGCGGGGACTCCATCGTCACGCTGCAGATCATCGCGCGCGCCGCGCAGCGCGGGCTGCGGCTGACGCCCAAGCAGATCTTCACGCGCCGCACGATCGCGGCGCTCGCCGGCGATCTCGCCGCGGCGCCGGCCGCGCCCCTGCCGCCCGCCCAGCCCGTCGCGATCGCGCCGTTCAGCCTCGCCCGGCTGGAGCGGGCGCAGCTCGACGCCTTGCAGGCCGACGACGGCATCGAGGACGTGGTCCCCGCGTCCCCGGTGCAGCAGGGCATGCTCTTCCACTCGCTCCTCACGCCGGAGGACAGCCCGTACTTCAACCAGATCGTCTGCCGGTTCACGCAGGGCCTGGACGTCGAGGCCTTCTCGCGGGCCTTCGATGTCCTCAGCGCGCGCCACCCCATCCTGCGGACGGGCTTCCTCACCGGCGTCGAGGAGCCGCACCAGGTCGTGCGGCGCGCGGCGCGCTTGCCCATCGAGGTCCTCGACTGGCGCGAGGTCCCGGAGGCCGAGCAGGCGGCGGCGCTCGAGCGCTTCCTCCGGGACGATCGCCGGCGGGGCCTCCGCTTCGAGGAGCCGCCGCTCCTGCGGGTCTCGGTGCTGCGCCTCTCCGAGCGCGTCGACCAGATCGTCTGGAGCGTCCACCACGCGCTGCTCGACGGCTGGTGTCAGGGGCTGATCTTGAACGAGTGGCTGACCTGCTACGACGAGGCGCGCCGCGGCGCGCTCGTCGCGCGAGAGAAGGCGCCGCCCTACTCGAGCTACGTCGCGTGGCTCGAGCGGCAGGACATGGCGGCCGCCGAGGCCTTCTTCCGGGCTCACCTGAAGGGGCTGACCGCGCCGACCCCGCTGCCGGAGCGCGACGAGGCCGAGGCGGCGCCCGGCTTCCGCGAGCGCCACGCGCGGCTCTCGCCGGACGCGACGAGGGCGCTCCAGGGCTTCGCGCAGGCGCAGGGGGTGACGCTCAACACCGCCGTGCAGGCCGCGTGGGCGCTGCTCCTGGCCCGGTACAGCGGCGAGCCGGACGTGCTCTTCGGCGTCACCGTGGCCGGCCGCCCCGCCGACTTGCCCGAGGCCGGCTCCATCATGGGCGCGTTCATCAACTCGCTCCCGCTGCGCCTCCGCGTCGCCCCGGAGATGCGGCTCGGGGCGTGGCTCCGCCAGATCCAGGAGCTCAACCTCGAGCTGCGCCAGTTCGAGTACAGCCCGCTGGCGCAGGTGCAGCAGTGGAGCGACGTGGAGCGAGGGGCGCCGCTCTTCGAGTCGCTGCTCGTCTTCCAGAACTTCCCCATCGACGACGCCGTCGACGAGCACAGGAAGGCCCTCGGGATCGAGGTGAGCACGGCGGAGGCCTGGACGAACTACCCGCTCACCGTCTACGTGACCCCGGGGCGCGAGCTCTCGCTCTTGCTCTCGTTCGACGGGCGCCGCCTCGACGACGGCTCGGTCGCCCGCATGGCCGCGGCCCTGTGCGCGCTGCTCGAGCGCATGGCGGCCCAGCCCGGGGCGCGGCTCGCCGAGCTCGCGCTCCCCGACGACCCGGAGCTCCTGCCGTTCATCGCGGAGCGGAACGCGACGCGGCGGGACCATCGGTCCAGGCCGTGCCTGCCGGAGCTGCTCGCGGAGCAAGCCGCGCGGACGCCGGACGCCGTCGCGGTGACGTGCGGGCACGACCAGCTGACCTACGGCGAGCTGAACGCCCGCGCGAACCGGCTGGCCCACCACCTGCGCCAGCAGGGGGTCGGCCCGGAGACGCTGGTGGGCCTGTGCGTCGAGCGCTCGCTGGAGATGCTCGTGGGAGCGCTGGGCATCCTGAAGTCGGGCGGGGCGTACGTCCCGCTCGACCCGGCCTATCCGCGCGAGCGGCTCCGCGCCATGCTGGAGGACTCCCGGCTGCCGCTCCTGCTCACACAGGAGCGCCTGCTGCCGGCGCTGCCTGGCGCCGGCGCCGGCGCGCGCGCGATCTGCCTGGATCGGGACTGGCCCGCCATTGCCGGCGCGCCGGCTCACGATCCGGCGCCGCGCGCGGGCGAGGAGGACCTCGCCTACGTGATCTACACGTCGGGCTCCACGGGTCGGCCCAAGGGCGTCATGGTCCGCCACGGGGGCGTCGCCAACTTCCTCCTGTCGATGCAGGAGCTGCTGGCGCCGCCGGCGGGCTTCGTGCTGCTCGCCACCACGTCCATCTCGTTCGATATCGCGGTGCTCGAGCTGTTCCTGCCGCTCCTCTCGGGCGGGCGCGTTGTGCTCGCCCACCGCGAGGACGTGGCCGACGGCGAGCGCCTCGCCGCGCTGCTCGGCGCGTCCGGCGCCACGTGGATGCAGGCCACGCCGACGGGCTGGAAGATGCTGCTCGACAGCGGCAGCCCGCGGCTCGCCGGCGTCACCGTCCTCTGCGGCGGAGAGGCCTTCCCGCGGGAGCTCGCGCGCAGGTTCCTCGACGCGGGCGTGTCGCCCTGGAACCTCTACGGACCGACGGAGACGACCGTCTGGTCGAGCCTCCACCGCGTGACGGCCGACGGGTTGATCCCGCTCGGGAGCCCGATCGCCAACACCGAGATCCACGTGCTCGATCGGCAGCTCTCGCCCGCGCCTTTCGGCGTGGCGGGCGAGGTCTACATCGGGGGCGCCGGCCTCGCGCGCGGGTACCTCGATCGGCCCGATCTGACGGCCGAGCGCTTCGTCCCGGACCCCTTCAGCCGGGAGCCCGGCCGCCGGCTCTACAGGACCGGCGACCTGGCGCGGCTCCGGCGCGACGGCGCGATCGAGTTCCTCGGGCGGGCCGATCATCAGCTCAAGATCCGCGGCCACCGGATCGAGCCAGGCGAGATCGAGGCGCAGCTGCGGGCGCACCCGGGCGTGCGCGACGCGGTGGTCGTGGCCCTCGAGGACGCGGGGCTCCTCCGCCTCGTCGCGTACGTCGTGCCGGCGCGCGGCGCGGCGCTCACCGCGGACGGGCTGCGCTCAGCGCTCCGGGAGCGGCTGCCCGAGCCCATGGTGCCCTCGGCGTACGTGTGGCTCGACGAGCTGCCGCTCACCCCGAACGGCAAGCTGAACCGGAAGGCCCTGCCCGCCCCGGGGCTCGCCTCCCGCGAGCAGGCCGGGAAGCCCCGCACCGCGACGGAGGAGGCCGTGGCCGCGATCTGGGCCGAGGTGCTCGGCCTCGAGGCGGTGGGCGTGGACGAGACCTTCTTCGAGATCGGCGGCAACTCGCTCCTGGCGACGCGCGTGATCGCCCGCGTCCGCGCCGCGTTCCAGGTGGAGCTGCCGCTCAGGTCGGCCTTCGATCACCCGACCGCGGCGCGGCTCGCCCGCGCCGTGGACGACGCCGTCGGGCGGCGGCAGGGCGTGACGCTGCCGCCGATCACCCCGCAGCCCGAGGACGGCGCGCCGCCGCTCTCGTTCTCCCAGCAGCGCCTGTGGTTCCTGGCCCAGCTCGAGCCCACGGCGGCCTCGTACAACATCCCGGCGGCCGTGCGCCTCGTCGGCCCGCTCGACGTGGACCGGCTGCAGCGCGCGTTCGAGGCGGTGGTCCGCCGTCACGCGTCGATGCGCACGACGTTCGCGGAGATCGACGGCCAGCCGGCGATGATCGTCCGCACGGAGCAGCCCGTCGCGATCGCGATCGCGGACCTCCGGGCCGCGCCCGGAGCGGATCGCGAGGCGCAGGCGCAGCGCGCGCTCGAGGCGGAGGCGAGCCGCGCCTTCGATCTGGTCGAGGGGCCGCTGTTCCGGATCACGCTGCTCCGCCTCGGCGAGCGCGAGCACGCGCTGCTCGTGGTCCTCCACCACATCGTGTCGGACGGGTGGTCCTTGAACCTCCTCGTCGACGAGGTGATGGAGCTCTACGCCGCCGACGCGGCGGGCCGCGCCGCGGCGCTCCCGTCGCTGCCGGTCCAGTACGCCGACTACGCCCGGTGGCAGCGCGCGTGGCTCGCCGGACCGGCGCTTGACCAGCAGCTCGCGTACTGGCGGCGGCGGCTCGGCGCGGAGCCGCCGGTGCTTCGGCTGCCCACGGATCTGCCGCGGCCCCCGGCGCGCTCGTACCGGGGCGCTCGCCACGCCTTCGCGCTCCCGGGCGAGCTCTCGGCGGCGCTCGGCGCCCTCGCGCGCGGCCAGGGGGTCACCTCGTTCATGCTGCTCCTGGCCGCGTTCGAGGTGCTGATCGCGCGCTACAGCGGGCAGACGGACCTCTGCATCGGGACGCCGATCGCGGGCCGCACCCGTGTCGAGATCGAGGGGCTCATCGGGCTCTTCGTCAACACGCTCGTCCTGCGGGCGGACGTCGGCGGAGATCCGAGCTTCCCCGAGCTGCTCGCGCGCGTCCGCGAGGAGGTGCTGGCGGCGCAGGCGCACCAGGACCTGCCGTTCGAGCAGCTCGTCCAGGCGCTCCGGCCCGCGCGGGACCTCGGCCACACGCCGCTGTTCCAGGTGATGTTCTCGCTCCAGGACGACCCGCGGGGCGCGCCGCCGCTCGACGGGCTCGAGATCCGACGGCTCGACGTCGATCCGGGCAGCGCCCAGTTCGACCTCTCGCTCCACATGGCGGCGACGCCGGAGGGGCTGCGCGGCTCGTTCGAGTACAGCACCGATCTCTTCGAGGAGCGCTCGATCCGCCGCATGGCGGACGACCTCCTCACGCTGCTGGCGGGGATCGCCGCCCGGCCGACCTCCCGGCTCGGCGAGCTGCCGCTGCCGGAGCCGCGCGTCCCGGCGCACCCGGAGCCGGTCGAGGCCGCGCGCCAGGACGACGCCGCCGGCGCGACCGGCGCGGACGTCGCAGCGGCGGAGGCGGCGCCTGTGACCGCCGTCGAGTCGCGGCTCGCGGAGATCTGGGCCGCGGTGCTGGGCCGCGAGCGCGTCGGCCGCCACGACAACTTCTTCGAGCTGGGAGGCGACTCGATCCTGAGCCTCCAGGTCGTCTCCCGCGCGAAGCAGGCGGGCCTGCGCCTGACCGCGCGCCAGATGTTCCAGCACCAGACCCTCGCCGCGCTCGCGGCCGCCGCGGGCCTCGCCGCGGACGCCGCTCGGGCGCCGGAGCCGGACGAGGAGGGCGCGGCGGCGGGCGACGTCCCGCTGACGCCGATCCAGCGGCGGTTCTTCGCGCGCGACCTGCCGAACCCGCACCACTGGAACCAGGCGCTCCTGCTCGCCGTCGCCGAGCCGCTCGAGTGGCCGGCGCTGGAGGCCGCCGTGCAGGCGCTCCTCCGTCACCACGGCGCGCTGCGGCTGCGCTACGTGCCCGAGGAGCGCGGCTTCCGCCAGACGCTCGCGCCCTCCCACGAGCCCGCATCGGTCGGCGCGGTCGTCCATCGAGCAGACCTCGCCGGCGTGCCCGAGGCCGAGCAGCCGGCGGCGATCGAGGAGCACGCGTCCCGGTGGCAGGCCAGCCTGGACCTGACGGCGGGGCCGCTCCTGCGCGTGGTCGGCTTCGAGCTCGGCGCCGGCAGGCCGGGGCGGCTGCTGCTCGTCGCCCACCACCTGGTCGTCGACGGCGTGTCGTGGCGCGTCCTGCTCGAGGATCTCGAGGCCACCTACGATCAGGCCCGCCGCGGGGCGCCGCCGCGGCTGCCCGACAGGACCACCTCCTTCGCGCGGTGGGCGGCGCGCCTCGACGCGGCGGCCCGGGACGCCGCGCTCCAGGAAGAGGCGGCCTTCTGGCTCGGTCTCCCCTGGGATCGCCTCGCGCCGCTGCCTGTCGACGAGCCGGCGGGGGATCGCGCGGAGACGGCCATGGCCACGCTCAAGATGGGCCTGAGCGGGCCGGAGACGCGGTCGCTCCTGGAGGCGGTGTCCGAGGCCTACCGGACGCGCATCGACGAGTTCTTGCTGGCCGGGCTGGCCCTCGCCCTCCACCGGTGGACCGGCCAGCCGCTCTCGGCGATCGACGTCGAGGGCCACGGGCGCGAGGCGCTCGACGGGGAGGACCTCGACCTGTCGCGCACAGTCGGCTGGTTCACGAGCGTCTACCCGGTGCTGCTCGAGATCGCGCCGGGCGCGGCGCCGGGCGCGGTGCTGAAGGCGGTGAAGGAGCAGCTCCGCCGCGTCCCGCGGCGCGGCCTCCCCTACGGCGCGGTGCGGGAGCTCGGGACCGGGGCGATCGCGGATCGGCTGCGCCGCCTGCCAGCGCCCGGGGTCGGGTTCAACTACCTGGGGCAGTGGGACCAGGTGGTCGGCGCCGGCGCGCGGTTCTCGCTCGCCGCGGAGTCGCCCGGCGCCCAGCACGACCCGCGCAGCCCGCTCGCGTACGAGATCGAGATCGACGCGGCGGTGTACGACGGCCGGCTCGAGGCGACCTTCCGCTACAGCGCCGCGCGGCACCGGGAGGAGACGATCGCGGCGGTCAGCGCGCTGTGGCGCGACGCGCTGAGAGAGCTGATCGCGCACTGCCTGTCACCCGACGCCGGCGGCTACACGCCGTCGGACTTCACCGACGTCGCGCTCGCGGCGGATGAGCTGGACTCCATCCTGGAAGCCTTGGACTGACGCCATGACGAACAAGAAGAAAGACGTTGAGTCGATTCACTACCTCTCCCCGCTCCAGCAGGGATTGCTCTTTCACGCGGTCTCGGATCGCGCCGCGGACCCGTACTTCGTCCAGACGGCGTTCCTCCTGGAGGGGCGGCTCGACGTGGACGCGTTCGAGCGCGCCTGGCAGGCGCTCGCGGAGCGGCACCCGATCCTGCGCACGGCGTTCGTCTGGGAGGGCGTCGCGCGGCCCGTGCAGGTCGTCCGCCCGCGGGCGGCGATCCCGCTCTCGCGCCACGACCTCCGCGGGCTCGCCGCGCCCGAGCGGGAGCAGGCCTTCGTCGAGCTCATGGCCGCGGATCGGCGCGCCGGCTTCGACCTGCTGAAGGCGCCCCTCATGCGGCTCACGGTGGTCCAGGTCGAGGAGGAGGCGTTCTATTTCGTCAACAGCCATCACCACCTCTTGCTGGACGGGTGGAGCCTCGCCCTCCTGCTGAGAGAGGCGCTGTTCGTCTACAAGGCGCTCGCGCAGGGCGCGGCGCCCGAGCTGCCGCGGGCGCGCCCGTACCGCGAGTACCTCGCGTGGGTGCAGGCCCAGGACGAAGGGGCCGCAGAGCGCTTCTTCCGCGGCGCGCTCGCCGGGTTCCGGGCGCCCACGCCGATCCCCATGGAGGCCGCGCCGGCGGCGGCCGCGGCGGGCGACGGCGCGTTCCCCTTCGCCGAGCAGGTCCTGCGCTTCTCGCGGGCGGAGACGGAGGCGCTCGCGGCCTGCGCGCGCCGCCTGCGCGTCACGCTGAACACCCTCGTGCAGGGCGCGTGGGCCCTCCTGCTCTCCCGGCACAGCGGTGAGCCCGACGTCGTCTTCGGCGCCACGGTGTCGGGCCGGCCGCCGGAGCTCCCCGGCGCCGAGGCCATCGTCGGCGTGCTGATCAACACGCTGCCGGTGCGGGTCCGCGTGGACGAGCACGAGCCGCTCGCCCTCTGGCTCTCGCGGCTGCAGGACAGGAACAGCGAGCTGCGCCAGCACGAGTGGGCCCCGCTGTCCGACGTCCAGCGCTGGAGCGAGGTGCCGGGCGGGCGCTCCCTCTTCGACACGATCGTCGTCTTCGACAGCTACCCCGAGGAGGACGTGAGCGGCGTGCCCCTGGACGTCCGCGCCAGCGTCCTGCCGCGCCCCGGCGGCGGGCGCGTCGGCGACGCCCTGCTCACCGCCGGGCGCAACAACTACCCGGTGTCGCTCATCGTCGATCCGTCGCGCGAGCTCGGGCTCATCCTCTGCTACGAGCGCCGCCGCCTCACGCACGAGGCCGCGGCCAGCCTGCTCGGCCAGTGCCGGGCGCTGCTCGAGGCGACTGCCGCGCGGCCGCAGGCCCGCCTGGCCGAGCTGCCCCTCGTGGGCGCCGCCGAGCGGCGCCGCCTGCTGACCGAGTGGAACGCGACGGCCACGGCTTCCCCGCCGGCGGCCTGCATCCACGAGCTCTTCGAGGCGCACGCCGCCGCGCGCCCCGACGCGCTCGCTGTCGCCTGCGAGGAGACGGCGCTGACCTACGGGGAGCTCGACCGGAGGACGAATCAGCTGGCGCGGAGGCTGCGGGCGCTCGGCGTGGGGCCCGAGGACCGGGTCGTCCTGTGCATCGAGCGCTCGGCGGAGATGATCCTCGCGCTGCTCGGCGCGCTCAAGGCCGGCGCCGCGTACGTGCCCGTCGACCCGAAGTTCCCGCGCGAGCGCCTCCGCGCCGTCGTGGAGGACAGCGGCGCGCGCGTCGTGATCACGCAGGAGCGGTGGGCCGGCGCGTTCGACGGGCCGGGGCCCGCGCTGCTCTTCCTGGACCGCGACGCGGGCGCCCTCGCGGCCGAGCCCGACGCGCCGATCGGCCGGACGGCCCGGCCCGAGAACCTCGCCTACCTCATCTACACCTCGGGCTCGACGGGGCGCCCGAAGGGCGTGGCCGTCGAGCACCGCCACCTCGTGAACTACGTGCGCGGCGTGCTCGCGCGGCTCCCCCTCGCCGAGGGCGGCGGCATGGCGCTCGTCTCGACCGTGGCCGCGGACCTCGGGCACACGTCGCTCTTCGGCGCGCTCTGCTCGGGCCGCGCGCTGCACGTCCTGTCCGAGGCGCGGATCTTCGATCCCGACGCGACAGCCGAGTACATGAGCCGCCACGGGGTCGAGGCGCTCAAGATCGTCCCGAGCCACCTCGCCGCGCTCCTCGAAGCCGCGCGGCCCGAGCGCGTGCTGCCGGCGCGCTGCCTCGTTGTCGGCGGAGAGGCCTCGAGCTGGGAGCTCATCGAGCGGATCCGGGCGCTCGCGCCGGGCTGCACCGTCGTGAACCACTACGGCCCCACCGAGACGACCGTTGGCTCGCTCACCTGGCAGATCGACCCCGCGGGCGGCCGCTCCGGGGCGACCGTGCCCATCGGCCGTCCGCTCCCCAACACCCAGGCGTATGTCCTTGGTGTAAATTTTGAGCCGATGCCGGTGGGCGTGCCCGGGGAGCTCTACCTGGGCGGGGCTGGCGTGACGCGCGGCTACCACGCTCGCCCCGAGCTGACGGCGGAGCGCTTCGTCCCGGATCCGTTCGGCGGCGTCCCTGGGGGCCGGCTGTACCGCACCGGGGATCGGGCGCGCCTCCTCGCGAACGGCGCGATCGAGTTCCTCGGGCGCACCGATCACCAGATCAAGCTGCGCGGCCACCGCGTGGAGCTGGGCGAGATCGAGGCGCGGCTGCGGGAGCAGCCCGAGGTGCGCGAGGCGGTCGTGGCGGCGCGGGACGACGGGGGGGCCGTGCGCCTCGTGGCCTACGTGGTCGGCCGGGAGGCGGCGGCGCTCGACGCGGCGGCGCTCCGCGGCCGGCTCGCGCAGCAGCTGCCCGACCACATGGTGCCCGCCGTGATCGTGCCGCTGCCAGCGCTGCCGCTCACCGCGAACGGCAAGATCGACCGCGCGGCGCTGCCCGAGCCGGAGCGGGCCGGCGCGCAGGAGGCGAGCGGCTTCGTCGCGCCCCGGAACGAGGTCGAGGCCACGCTCGCGCAGATCTGGGCCGACATCCTGCGCGTGGAGCGGGTCGGCATCCACGACAACTTCTTCGCCCTCGGCGGCGACTCCATCCGGAGCCTCCAGGTCATCGCGCGCGCCAACCAGCGCGGCATCAAGCTGAGCCCGAAGGCCCTGTTCGACCACCCCACCGTGGCCGGCGCCGCGGCCGTCGCGGTCTCCACAGCGGCCCCGGTGAAGGCTGCCGCTGCCCCGGAAGAGGCGCCCGCACGCCCGGGGAACGCGGGGGGGCCGCAGGGAGAGCAGCGCGAGGCGACGCCATCCATGTCGACGTCAACGTCGCCGTCGCAGACAACCTCTCTGCCAACATCGCAGTTCCCGCTGAGCGGCCTCACCGAGGACGAGATCGCGCGCTGCCTGCCGGACGCGTCGGGCCTCGATGACGTCTACCCGCTCTCGCCGATGCAGGAGGGCATGCTCTTCCACACCCTCCTGAACCCGGGCTCCGGCATCTACCTGATGCAGCAGCACTACGTGTGGCACGGCCCGCTCGACGCCGGCCTCATCGTCGAGGCCTGGCAGCGGGTGGTGGCGCGGCACCCCATCCTGAGGACCTCCTTCGCCTGGAAGGACCTCGAGCGGCCTGTCCAGGTCGTCCACCGCCGGATCGACCTCTCCGAGGTCATCCACGTCCTCGACTGGCGCGATCAGACCGAGGCCGCGCAGGAGAAGCGCCTCGCCGAGGCGCTCGAGGCCGAGCTCGCCGCCGGGCTCGACATGACCCGCGCGCCGCTGATGCGGATCCGGCTGATCCGCATGAAGGACGACGCGTATCGCATCGTCCGGAGCTTCCACCACATCCTCACGGACGACTGGTGCTTCTCCGTGATGATGATGGAGTGCCTGTCGTATTACGAGGCCTTGAGCGAGGGCCGCTCGCTGGAGCTGCCCCAGCCGCGCCCGTACCGCGACTACATCGCCTGGCTCGCGCGACAGGACCTCTCGGCGGCCGAGCGGTTCTGGCGCGAGGAGCTCCGCGGCTTCGCGGAGCCGACGCCCCTCGGCGTGGAGCGCGCCGCCGAAGGCGGCGCGGCGCCGCTCGCGGGGGCCGGCATCAGCGACGAGCACGTCGAGCTGCCCCCGGCCGTGAGCGAGGCGCTCCTCCGCCTCTCGCACCAGCACGGGCTGACGCCCAACACCCTCGTGCAAGGGGCCTGGGCGCTCCTCCTGAGCCGCTACAGCGGCCAGCGCGACGTCGTGTTCGGCGTGACCGTGGCGGGCCGACCGACCGATCTGCCCGGCGTGGAGACGATCGTGGGGCTGTTCATCAACAGCCTTCCGCTCCGCGTCCGCGTGTCGCCCGAGCAGCCGCTCCTCCCGTGGCTCAAGGGCCTCCTCGCCCACAACTACCGTATCCGCGAGTTCGAGTATCCGCCGCTCGTGCACATCCAGCGGTGGAGCGAGCTCCCCAAGGGACAGGCGCTGTTCAACAGCCTCCTCGTCTTCGAGAACGCGCCGAAGGATCCCCGCCTCGGGGAGCAGGTCGGCGCCGTCCGCCTCTCGTACGAGCAGGACCGGGTCCACACGAACTACCCGATGACGGTCGTGGCGTACCCGGGCGAGACGCTGGGGATCCGGCTCTCGTACGACCGGCGCTGGTTCGAGCCCGACGCCGTCGAGCGGATGCTGGGCCACCTGGTCCAGCTGCTGTCGGAGATGGCCGCCCGCCCGGAGGCCCGGCTTGGCGACCTCGCGCTCCTCGGCGAGCGCGAGCGCCGGCAGCTCCTGCGGGAGTGGAACGACACGACGAGCGCGGAGCCCGCCGCGCCCGGCTACGTGGCGCTCTTCGAGGCCCAGGCGCGGAGGACGCCGGACGCGGACGCTGTGACGTGCCGCGGGCGCCGGCTCACCTACGCGGCCCTGAACCGCGCCGCGAACCACGTGGCCCACGCGCTGCGGGCCCAGGGCGTCGGTCCGGACACGGTCGTCGCCGTGCTGGAGTCGCGCGACATCGAGCTGGTCGTCGCGCTGCTCGGCGTGCTCAAGGCCGGCGGCGCGTACCTCCCGCTCGACCCCCACCAGCCGGAGCAGCGCATCGCCGGCGTCGTCGAGGCCAGCCGCGCGCCCGTGGTCGTGACCTCGGACGCGTGGGTCCCGCGGCTCGGGAAGGCGCTCGCGCGCCTGCCGGAGGCGGCGCGGCCGCGGTTCGTGACCCGCGAGCGGCTCGCCGCGCAGCGCGGGCCTGCGCCCGAAGGCGATCTCCCGCAGCTCGCCGGCCCCGGTCACCTCGCGTACGTGATCTACACGAGCGGATCGACCGGCGTGCCGAAGGGCGCGATGGTCGAGCACGCGGGGATGCTCAACAACGTGTGGGGCAAGATCCCCGCGCTGGAGCTCGGCCCCTCGGACGTCATCGGCCAGACAGCGTCCCAGTGCTTCGACATCTCGGTGTGGCAGCTCCTGACGGCGCTGCTCTGCGGCGGCCGCGTGCACATCGTCCCCGACGAGATCGTGGGCGATCCACAGCGCCTGCTGGAGGAGGCCGAGGCGCAGGGGATCACGGTCCTCGAGCTGGTCCCGTCGCTGCTCGCGGAGCTCGTCTCCGCGGACGCCGACGCGCCGCGCCTCTCGCGCCTCCGGTGGATGCTGCCCACCGGCGAGGCGCTCACGCCCGACCTCTCCCGCCGGTGGTTCGCGCGGTACCCCCGCGTCCCCCTGATGAACGCCTACGGCCCGGCCGAGTGCGCCGACGACGTGGCGCTCCACGCGATCACGGCGGCCCCCGGGCCCGAGGTCGTCCACATGCCCATCGGCCGGCCCGTGCCCAACGTGAGGCTCCACGTCGTGACGGGCGACGATCTCGCGCCCGTCGGCGTGACCGGCGAGATCTGCGTCGCGGGCATCGGCGTGGGGCGCGGCTACCTGAACGACCCCGCCAGGACCGCCGAGGTCTTCGTGCCCGATCCCTTCGGCGGCGCGCCCGGCGCGCGCATGTACCGCACGGGCGATCTCGGCCGGCGCCTCGCGGACGGCGCCCTCGAGTTCTCGGGGCGGCGGGATCACCAGGTGAAGATCCGCGGCTTCCGCATCGAGCTCGGGGAGATCGAGGCGCGCCTCGCGCGGCACCCGGAGGTCCGCGAGGCCGTCGTCGCGGTCCGGGAGGAGCGCGCCTCGGGCAAGCGGCTCGTCGCCTACGTCGTCGGCGAGGGCGGCGCGACCCCCGCGCCCGAGCGCCTGCGCGAGTTCCTGAAGGAGACGCTGCCCGACTACATGGTGCCGCCCGTCTTCGTCGCCCTGCCCGCGCTGCCGCTCACCCCGAACGGCAAGGTGGACCGCAAGGCGCTGCCGGCGCCCGAGGCGCCCGCGGTCGACGCCGGCGGCGCGGCGGCCGGCGCCCCGACGACGCCGACCGAGGAGGCCCTCGCGGGCATCTGGGCGGAGGTGCTTGGGCTCGAGCGGATCCCCGTCCACGCGGGCTTCTTCGAGCTGGGCGGGCACTCGCTGCTGGCCACGCAGGTCGTGTCGCGCGTGCGCAAGGCGCTCGGCGTCGAGCTGCCGCTCCGCAGCCTGTTCGACCACCCCACGGTGGCCGAGCTCGCCCGCGACGTCGATCGGCGGCGCGATCCTGCCGGGGGCGCGCCCGCGGCCGGGGCGCCGCCGATCGTCGCGGCGCCGCGGCAGGGGCCGCTGCCGCTCTCGTTCGCGCAGCAGCGCCTGTGGTTCCTGGAGCAGCTGCAAGGACAGCGGGGCCTGCTCACGATCCCGTTCGCGCTCCGGCTCACGGGCGCGCTCGACGCCGAGGCCCTGAAGAGGAGCTTCGCGTCGGTGATCGCCCGGCACGAGGTGCTGCGCACCGCCATCGTCGTCGATCGCGGGGAGCCCTGGCAGGCCATCCTGCCCCCGCAGCCGTTCGAGCTTCCGCTCGACGATCTCTCCGCGCTGCCCGCCGAGGTCGCGGACGCGCAGCTCTCCCGGCGCATCGACGCGGTCCTCACGGCGCCCTTCGATCTCCAGCGCCCGCCGCTGCTGCGCGCCCAGCTGTTCCGCCTCGGCCAGCGAGAGCACGTCCTCGCGGTGGCGCTGCACCACATCGCGGCCGACGGATGGTCGATCGCGCTCCTCGTGGACGACCTGATGGCGGCGTACCGCGCCCTGAGCGACGGCGGCGCGGCCCCGGAGCAGCCGCCGCAGGCGCTCCAGTACGCCGACTATGCGGCCTGGCAGCGAGCCCACCTCCCGGGCGCCGTGTGGGACCAGCAGATGGCCTACTGGCGGCAGCAGCTCGCCGGCAGCGCCACGACGCTGACCCTGCCCCAGGCGCGGACCGCTCCGGCCCAGGAGCGGCGCGCCGCGCGCCTCGTGCGCGCGCTGCCGCGCTCCGCGGCGGAGGCGCTGCTGCGCGGCGCCGAGCAGCACGGCGCCACGCTGTTCATGGTGCTGTACGCCGCGCTCAACGTGGTGCTCCACCAGCAGACGGGGCGCGGCGATCTCCTGGTCGGGACGGACGTCGCCAACCGCCATGTCCGCGAGACGGAGAGCATGGTCGGCTTCTTCGTGAACCAGCTTGTGCTCCGCTGCCGCATCGACGGCGCCCTGCGCTTCACGGAGCTGCTCGCCGAGTGCAAGCGCACAGCGCTGGAGGCCTACCAGCACCAGGATCTCCCGTTCGACGCGCTGGTCTCGGACCTCCTGCCCCGGCGCGACGCGGACGGCGCGCCGTTCTTCCAGATCAAGCTCATCCTGCAGAACACCCCGCAGCGCGATCTCGAGCTCAAGGATCTCTCCATCTCCGAGCTCGAGCTCTCGCCGCGGGACGTCGAGGTCGACCTGCTCATCGCCGTCGACGCGCACGCCAACGGGCTGCGCGTGGCCTACGACTACCGCGCCGACGTCTACCCCGCTGCCTTCATCGAGCAGCTCGCCGCCCTGTACGAGGCGGCCCTGGGGATGGTGAGCGAGCCGGAGACGCGCACGGTCGCGGAGCTCGTGGAGGCGCTGAGCCAGCACCAGAAGGCGCGGCAGCAGCAGGCGATGGAGGCTGGCCGGGCCGCGCGCGAGCAGCAGCGCGCGGCGCTGGGGACCGTCCAGCGCAAACCGTTGGCTGTCCAGAAACCACAGTAAAAGGCGGACCGCTCACGGAGCGAGTCGCAGCGACAGAAAGGGAATCTCAGATGTCCAGCTCAAACACGGCACGGAGCGACGCCCTCATCGAGGGATTCGAGCTCTCCCCGGAGCAGGCGCGCTCGTGGCGGTGGCAAGAGGCCCATCTGGCGAGCGCTGTCCGAGCTGCCGCGTTGTGTCTCCGCGTTCCCGCCGGCACCGACGAGGCGCGGCTCGAGCGCAGCCTGGCGGAGCTCGTCGATCGTCACGAGATCTTGCGCACGGACTACCCGCAGCTGCCAGGCATGGCGCTGCCCGTCCAGGTGATCCAGCCCTCCCCGGCGATCCTCTGGAACGCGGCGGATCAAGGCAGCCCGAGCGGCGTCGCGGTGGCCCTCTCTGGATCGCCGGACGAAGGCGCGAGCATCCGGCTGCGCCTGCCAGCGGCGCACACCGACACAGCGGGCCTGCTGCGCCTCGTGGCCGCGTGGGAGCGTGCCTATCGCGGCGAGGACCCGGGCGACGCCCCGCTGCACTATGCGGACTACGCCGCCTGGCGCAACGAGCTCAAGGGGAGCGATCCGCAGGCCGACGCGTTCTGGGAGGAGCGCCTCGCGACCCGGGCGCCCGCGCCGGCGCTGCCGCTGCGCGGCCAGGCGCGCGGCGGCGTCGCGCGCGTGGACCTCGCCCGCGTGCGCTTGCCGGTCTCACCCGAGCTCCAGGAGCGCTGGGCGCGCCAGGCCAGCGCGCTGAGCGTTCCCCCGGCGCTGCTCGCCCTGACCGCGTGGGTGACGCTGTTTCATCAGCATGGCGACGCCGATCGCCTCACGGTGGGTCTCGACTGGCAGCAGCCCAGCCGGGACCTCGGCGACGCGATCGGCCTGTTCAGCGAGCCGGTGCCGCTCACCGTGGACGCGCTCGACGGCGCGACCGCGGAGACCCTCTGCGATGCGCTCCGCGCGCGCTGCGCGGAGCTCAGGGAGTGGCGCGATTACTTCCCGAGCACGGCGGACGAGGAGCCCTATCCGCTGGGCTTCCGCTACGTGCCGGCCGCCGGCGACAGCGCGCTCGCGGCCGCCGGCTGGCGCGTCGAGTCCGCCGACAGCCCGACAGCGCCGCACCACCTGCTGCTGGAGCACCGGGAGGGAGGCCACGGGCCGGTCCTCACCCTGCATTACAACCAGGCGCTCTACGATAGCGCCACGGCCGCGCTGCTCGGTGATCAGCTGATCGCGCTGCTGGAGGAGGTCTGCCGCCACCCTGCCCGGCAGCTCCGGGAGCTCTCTGCCCTGAGCGAGGCGGAGCGGCGCCTGGTGACCGAGGTCTATAGCCGCTCCGAGCCGCTCTCCGCGGAGCGAGAGCGGGAGTTCGCGCGCATCGCCTCATTGCCTCACCTGGCCGCCTGCTTCGCGGAGCAGATCCTGCAGCGATCCGACCAGCCGGCGGTCAGCAGCGCGACGCGCGGCCTGAGCTACGCCGAGCTGGATACACACGCCACGCGGCTCGCGCAGAGCCTCCTCGGCCGCGGCGCGGCGGCGGGCACGCGGATCGCGCACTTCCTCCAGCGGGACGTCGACGCCATCGTCGCGATGCTCGCCATCCTGAAGGCCGGCGCGGTCTATGTCCCGATCGATCCGGACTACCCCGCGGCCCGCATCGCCTACGTGCTCGACGACTGCGGGGCTGACCTCGTCCTCACCCGCCGCGATCTCGTGGAGAGGCTGCCGGAGCCCTGGCAGGACGGGGCGAGGCTCGTGTTCACCGACGCCGCGCCGGAGGACGGGGCGGCGCTCCCGTGGCCCGAGATCCTGCCGGAGCACGTCGCGTACGTTATCTACACCTCCGGCAGCACGGGCCAGCCCAGGGGCGTGCCCATCACCCATGCGGGCGCGCTCTACTCCCTGGCTGCCCGCGTCTCGTATTACCAGGACCCTATCCGTCGCTTCCTGCTCCTGTCCTCCTTCGCGTTCGACAGCTCGATCGCCGGGCTCTTCGGGACGCTCGCGCAGGGGGGTTGCCTGCGTCTGTGCAGCGAGATCGAGCAGAAAGACGCCGAGCGGCTCGCCGAGATCATCCGCGAGGAGTCCATCACTCACCTGCTCGCCCTGCCCTCCCTCCATCACCTGCTGCTGCACCGGCTCGCCGGCCAGTCCATCGCCCTGAGCACCGCGATCGTGGCCGGAGAGCCCTGCCCGCGCGCGCTGGTCGACGCGCACCACCGCGCCCTCCCCGGCACGCGCCTTTACAACGAGTACGGCGCCACGGAGGCATCGGTGTGGAGCACGGTCGGCGAGTGCGCAGCATCGCAGTCCGATCGCCCCGTGACCATCGGCCGCCCCATCCCTCATGGCCATGTCCATGTGCTCGACGAGCGCGGCCAGCCGAGCGCGCGCGGGCTCAAGGGCGAGATCTGGGTGGGTGGACCGGGGCTGAGCCCCGGGTACCTGAATCGGCCCGAGCTCACGAAGGAGAAGTTCGTCGAGGTCTCGGGGGAGCGGCTCTACCGAACAGGCGACTACGCAAGCTGGGATGAGCGCGGAGAGCTCGTGTTCCTCGGGCGCGGCGACGGCCAGGTGAAGATCCGTGGTTACCGGATCGAGCTGGGCGAGGTCGACGCCGCGCTGCGCCGCGTGACGGGCGCCGAGCAGGTCGTTGTGCTCGCCGATCGAGGCGAAGACGGCGAGGTCTTCCTCCGCGGCTTCGTCGAGGCGGCACAGCCGCTGGAGGTCGCGGCGGTGCGCCACGACCTCGCCAGGCTGCTGCCGGATCCGATGATCCCGGCCGACATCCAGGCGCTGCCCACGCTTCCTCGCACGGCCAACGGCAAATTCGATCGACAAGCGCTGCTCGCGCTCCGGCGCCACCGGCAGCGGGCACCGTACGCCGCGCCTCACACCGAGGTCGAGCGGGCGCTCGCCGCGCTGTGGGAAGAGCTGCTCGCGGTCGAGCTCATCGGCCGCGACGACGACTTCTTCGCCCTGGGTGGGCACTCGCTGCTGGCGGTCCGTCTGGTGCATCGGATCGACACCGAATTGCACGCCACGATCCCTGTCCGCACCGTGTTCCAGCGCCCCCGGCTCGAGGCCCTTGCGGCGTTGATCGAGGCGGAGGAACAGCCGTCTCGGCCGACCGTACCGATGGCGGCCGGATGCGTGGCGCGGGCGCCGCGCTCGAGCCTTGTGCCGCTCCGCGCCGCCGGGTCTCTCCCCCCGCTCTTCTGCGTGGATCCCTCGGGCCTGCGCGTCGGGGCGTACCAGCCGCTCGCCGACGCGCTCGGCGGGGATCGGCCCGTGTTCGGGCTCGATCTGGGCCCGGCGCTCGCGGGCGAAGGCCCCTCGTGCCGGCGCATCGTCGATCAGCTGGCCCGCGAGATCCGGCAGCATCAGCCGCGCGGCCCGTATCACCTCCTCGGATGGTCGCTGGGCGGCGCGCTGGCGCTCGGCGTCGCCCGGGCGCTGGAGCAGCAGGAGGAGGCGGTCGCCTTCCTCGGCATCCTGGACACCCAGCCGCCCACGAGCCTTTACGCGGCGGGACCGCCGGACGTCGTGGCGGAGCTCGCGGAGTATGTCGACACCGACCGCAGGGCGGCGCTTCTCGCGCTCCCGGAGGCGGAGCTGCGGGCGCTGCGGGAGCAGCTGCAGGGCCGAGGCGACGAGGAGCGCGTGATGGCGGCGGCGGCATGGGCCCAGACTCGCGGCTTCCTGCCCGAAGGGGCGCAGACCGCCGCGCTCGCGCACCGCTACGCGCTCCTGCGAGACGCGGCCCTGTTCATGAACGAGCTGCCGCCGCGGTGCCTCCACGCGGCCATTCACGCGTGGTGGAGCGCCGAGACGCTCGAGCGCCACGGCGCCCCCCCCGTGGACTGGCAGCGGTACACGCGCGCCGCCGTGCACACCGCGACGGCCCCCGGCGATCACCTCGCGGCCCTGGAGGGGAGCGCCGTGCACGCGCGCCTGCGCGCCATCCTGTCCGGCGCCCCGAGCGCGCTTTCGTCCGAACGCATCGATCTCACCACGGAGCGAGCATGAACTCTGGCAAGACTGCACCGATCCCAGGGCCGGGCGCCCCGCACCGCAAGGCCATCACGGTGTCCGACGGCACGCTGGTCCGCGAGCGGATGTGGCACCCGGAGCGCCCGTTGCCGCTCGTGATCGAGCCGGCCGTCGCGGGCGTCGATCTCGTCGAGTGGGCCGCGAGGCACCGCGAGGCCCTGGAGCAGAAGGTCCTCCAGCACGGCGCCATCCTGTTCCGCGGGTTCACCTGCAAGACCGTCGAGCGGTTCGAGCAGACCATCGCGTCCCTCTCGCCTGGAGCCCTGGAGTACATGTTCCGCGCGTCGCCGCGCACGCGGGTGGGGGGCAACATCTACACGTCGACCGACTACCCGGCCGACCAGAAGATCTTCCCGCACAACGAGCACTCCTACTCGCCGCGCTTCCCTCTGCGGTTGTTCTTCTACTGCCATCAGCCCTCGGAGACGGGCGGCGAGACCCCCATCGGCTCCACCCGGGAGGTCCTCCGGCACATCCGCCCCGAGATCCGGGAGAAGTTCCGCCAGAAGAGGGTCCTGTATGTCCGCAACTACGGGGACGGCTTCGGCCTGCCCTGGCAAACCGTCTTCCAGACCGAGGATCGCGGCGAGGTGGCGTCCTACTGCGCCTCGGTGGGTATCCAGATCGAGTGGAAGCCGGACAATCGCCTTCGCACGACCCAGGTAGGGCCGGCGATCGTGCGCCACCCGCGCACCGGGGAGGAAGTCTGGTTCAACCACGCCACGTTCTTCCACGTGAGCACGTTGCCCCCGGACGTCCGCGGCTCGCTCACCGCGAGCTTCGTCGACGACGAGCTGCCCACGAACACCTTTTATGGCGACGGCAGCCCGATCGAGCCCGAGGTGCTGGAGGAGCTCCGGGGAGCGTACCTCTCTTCGCTCGTGAAGTTCCTCTGGCAGCAGGGAGACATCCTGTTCATCGACAACATGCTGTGTGTCCACGGCCGTGAATCCTACGGTGGCAAGCGCGCCATCCTCACGGGGATGGCAGAGGCGTACTACGCGAAGGATCTCGAGCAGAGCTAGCTCACGGCATCGGTCCGCGCGGGAGCGCGGCCCGCGTTCCACGGTCGAGGAGCGCGTGAATCAAGGGACGTTTCGCAACAGGGAGTACCCGATGAGTCTGTCTACAGCCTCCAGTTTCTCCGCGGTGGACCCGTTGACGCCGGCCCCCAAGGCGCCCCTCCACGCGGGCCTCGCCGCGGAGCTCGGCGAGCGCCACCGGCGGCGCGCGCTGTACGAGCTCGGGGATCACCCCTTGCTCGAGCGGCAGCGGCAGCACGAGTCGAACGCCCGCTCGTACCCGCGGCGGCTGCCGCTGGCGCTCTCGCGCGCGCAGGGCGTGTATGTGGAAGACGTCGAGGGGCGCGTGTTCCTCGATTGTCTGGCCGGGGCCGGCACCCTGGCGCTCGGGCACAACCACCCGGCGGTCACCGACGTCCTTGTGCGGACGCTGCACTCCGGCCTACCGCTCCACACGCTCGACATCACCACGCCGGTCAAAGATCGCTTCACGCAGGACGTGCTCGGCGCGCTGCCGGCGCCCTTTGCCCACCATGCGCGCATCCAGTTCTGCGGCCCCACGGGCGCGGACGCCGTGGAAGCTGCGCTGAAGCTGGTCAAGCTCGCGACCGGGCGCGGCACGGTGCTGGCCTTTCAGGGCGCGTACCACGGCATGACGCAGGGCGCGCTCACCCTGATGGGCAACCTCGGGCCCAAGGCGGCGCTCGGCTCCAGCCTGAACGGCGTGCAGTTCCTGCCATATCCGTACGAGTACCGCTGCCCGTTCGGGCTCGGCGGCGGCGCCGGCATCGCGGCATCGCTCGCGTACATCGACAACCTGCTGTCCGATCCGGAAAGCGGCGTGCCCAAGCCTGCTGCCATCATCGTCGAGGCGGTGCAGGGCGAGGGGGGCATGATCCCGGCGCCGGTCGCCTGGCTGAAGGGGTTGCGGGCGCTGGCGACGCGGCATGACATCCCGCTGATCCTCGACGAGGTGCAGACGGGCTTCGGCCGCACAGGGCGCATGTTCGCGTTCGAGCACGCCGGCATCGAGCCGGACGTGCTGGTCCTGTCGAAGGCGCTTGGCGGCGGGCTGCCGCTCTCGGTCGTTGCGTACCACGAGCGCTTCGACACCTGGCGTCCGGGCGCCCACGCCGGCACGTTCCGCGGCAACCAGCTCGCGATGGCGGCGGGCTCGGTCACGCTGTCGGTGCTGCGCGCGGAGCGCCTCGACGCGGCGGCCGCGGAGCTCGGCGCGCGGCTCATGGCGCAGCTCGCCGCGCTCGCCAAGGAGCACGCGTGCATCGGCGACGTGCGCGGGCGCGGCCTGATGATCGGCGTGGAGCTCGTGGACGCGGCGGCCGCGCCCGACGCGCTCGGGGCGCGCCCTGCCCACCGCGAGCTCGCCGGGCGCGTGCAGCGCGAGTGCCTGCGGCGGGGGATGATCGTGGAGCTCGGCGGCCGCCACGGCAGCGTGGTGCGGTTCCTGCCGCCGCTCGTCATCACGGCGGCGCAGATCGACGAGGCGGCGAGGATCTTCGGTCAGGCGCTGGTAGCGGCCCTTCCGTAGCCGAGCAGGCCCAGGCCTGTCTCGCGCGTCGGTCTTCGCCCGAAGCATTCACTCGAATTGATTGGGAAGATTCACAGGGAGACGGGGAGTAAAATCCCATTCATCTCCCCGCCTCCCTGTCTCCCTGTTCAATTTCCCGATAAAAGCGATGCGGAGACCCACCGCTTCGCAGGAGGGGAGACGACGATATCTCCCCCAGGGCTCCTCCTACAATGCCGCGTTATGGACGCCCGTCACCGCGCGCCCAGACGGGTCCGCCGCGGCGGCGAAGCTGGCGTCCCAGGCGATCGCCGCGGGCGACGAGCACGCGATGGACTTGCCGCCAGGCACCGTCTCCGCGCAGGCCTGTCCCGGATAGAACTGCTCGAACAGGCTGCGGTAATGGTACGCTTCCTTGGTCCGCGGCGGATTGATGGAGAAGCGCCTCTCGGCCGCGGCCAGCTCGCGATCGCTGACCCGCGCCTCGGCGTACGCCTTCAGGCCGTCGATCCAGCCGTAGCCCACGCCGTCGCTGAACTGCTCCTTCTGCCGCCACAGGATCTCCTTCGGCAGATAGCCTTCGAACGCCTCGCGCAGCACCGCCTTCTCGATGCGGCCTTTGCCGGCCATCTTGTGCCTGGCGTCCATCCGCATCGCCACGTCCAGGAACTCCACGTCCAGGAAGGGCACCCGCGCCTCCACGCCCCAGGCCATCATCGACTTGTTGGCGCGCAGGCAGTCGTAGCTGTACAGCGCGTCCAGCTTGCGTATCAGCTCCTCGTGGAACTCGCGCGCGTTCGGCGCCTTGTGGAAGTACAGGTAGCCGCCGAAGATCTCGTCCGAGCCTTCTCCCGACAGCACCATCTTCACGCCCATGGCCTTGATGCGCCTGGCCAGCAGGTACATGGGCGTGGACGCCCGGATGGTGGTGACGTCGTAGGTCTCGATGTGGCGTATCACCTCGGGCAAGGCGTCCAGGCCTTCCTCGAAGGTGTACTCGAACCCATGGTGCACCGTGCCCAGCGCCCCGGCCGCGACGGCCGCGGCGGCCAGGTCGGGCGAGCCTCTCAGACCGATGGCGAACGAGTGCAGGCGCGGCCACCACGCCTCCGACGCGCCGTCGTCCTCCACGCGCTTGCGGGCGAAGCGCGCGGCCACCGCGGCCACCAGGGAGGAGTCCAGGCCGCCCGACAGCAGCACGCCATACGGCACGTCGGTCATCAGCTGGCGGCGCACCGCGCGCTCGAAGGCCTCGCGCAGCTCTCGCTCGTCCACGTCGACGCCTTCCACCGCTGCATAGTCGCGCCACGGCCTGCGGTAATACTGCGTGAGCTCGCGCGTTGCGCTGTCGTAGCAATGGCCCGGCGGGAACTGCGCGACATCGGCGCAAAGGCCGGAGAGCGCCTTCATCTCCGACGCGACGCACAGCCTCCCCTCGCGGTCGTGCCCCCAGTACAGCGGGCACACGCCGATGGGGTCGCGCGCGATGAGGGCGCGCTGCCGGCGCTTGTCCCACAGGGCGAAGGCGAAGATGCCGTTGATCCGGTTGAGGAACGATGTCGGTGCGTCTTCCCGGTACAGCGCGTTGATCACTTCGCAATCGGAGCCGGTCTGGAAGGAATAGGGTTGCTCCAGCTCCTTTTTCAGCTCGCGGTGGTTGTAGATCTCCCCGTTGACGGCCAGCGCCAGCTCGCCGTCGGCGGAGCGCAGCGGCTGCGAGCCGCCGGCGGGGTCGACGATGGCCAGGCGCTCGTGCACCAGGATGGCGCCCTCGTCGACGTACACGCCGCTCCAGTCGGGCCCCCGGTGGCGCTGTCGCTGAGAGAGCTCCAGCGCCTGTCGTCGCAGGGCCTGCCGGTCGTCGCGGGGATGCAGACCGAAGATGCCGAAAATGGAACACATGGGTTGGCTCCTGAAGGGTTGTGAATCGGTCGCGGCGTCGCGCGTATTCTGGGCTGAAGACCGAAGAGACCCTTGTGCGTGGACGCGGGCTCCGCAGCGCGAAGGGCTCGATAGGCCGCCGATCTGGCCAGTGAGCCTCCCCTCGCGAGAGCCGAGCTCACGAGGGGAGGCATCGCCGGAGCCCAGCTGGATCGACCGCGGCAGCAGGAAGGTCGACGTACGTGCAAGCGGGCGCTCGAAGCGCGAGAGGACCCCGTGGTGCCGCGTCCACCCGTGGCCGAGCCCGGGGGTCCGAGCATTGGGGTCGAGGAACCGAGCGGACGGCCATGCCCGACGGCTTCGGTGGCTCAGATGAAAATAGAAATCAATTTCATTTCTGAGCGAGGTACCGCGACGTATGAATATTCCAGTCGCACTTGGGGGTTGAAGGGTCGGCGGGCCGCGGATCTCGGTGGTCGCGTGTCACGAGCGATTCGACACCAGGGCGCGAGTGCCTGCGGCGGGGATGATCGTGGAGCTCGGCGGCCCCCACGACAGCGTGGTGCGCTTGCGGGTGCCGCTCGTCATCACGGCGGCTCGGATCGACGAGGTGGCAAGGATCTTCGGTCAGGCGCTGGCGGCGACTTCTCTGTACTTGTCGTTCGGGCGAGATAGCCGCTTCTTTCCTCGGTGTCGGCCACCCGGCACGTGCGCCGGGTCAGGAAGCGCTCATCGACGCCGCGGGCTTTGGCGTCGAGCTATCGAGGGTGGGGGCGCGTGTTCACGAGCCGGTCGTGGAGAGCAGCTCCCGGGCGTCGCTGATCACGGCGGCCCGGCGGATCCAGCGGTCCAGCTCGTCGAGGTCGGTGCTCGCGAGGACGCGTCCCCGCACCTCCGCGGGGACCTCGATCCCACGGGCTTCGAGGAAGGCGAGCACGGCCTGCGCCTTGGCTTCGAGGCTCCCCTCCTGCCGACCTTTCGCCACGTAGCTGCGCGCGAATTCGCTCTGAAACTGGTAACCGCTCTTCATCATCGCCTCCAACCTCCGCCTCGCCGCTGCGTTCAGCGAGGATAGCACCAGGTCCCCGTAGACGGCCCGGCGCTCCTCATCGAGCCCGTCCGCCGCCCCCGAAAAAAAGGCCACGCCGATCGCCTCCGCCGCCTCGCTCTGTCCGTGCGCCATCGCCGAGAGCACGGCCACCTCGGGCGCCGCCTTCGCTTGCTCGGCGTCGGTGACGACCGGGACGCCCTTGGGCCCGAGCACCAGCGGCGTCAGCGTCCATCCGGGATGACCCGTATCGATCGGCCGCGCGCTCCACCGCGCCATCGCCGCGTCGATCGTCACGACCAGCAGCCCGGTTGGGCAACGATGGCGGGCGCGCGTCTGGGTGACGTACACCGGCCAGACGTAGGGCTTGTCCGGGTCCACCCCCAGCTGGACCTCGACCACGATCGCCATCGCGGGCTGCTGCTGCTCGCCGACCAGCAGCACGACAACGACATCGGCGCGGCGGTCGGAGGGCACGATCTCGGTGAAGTCGGAGGACTCGACGCGCGCCTCCGTGAACGTCGGGACCGGATGGCCGAGCGCGTCGTGCAGCATCTCGGCGGCCAGCGTCGGCCGGTTCTTGAACAGCTCCACGAGGGCTTCATGGGTCACTGAGGGCATCGGGTGATCTCACGAGTGGTTGCAATCATGCTGGATTTGCGTGGCGCGCCAGGCTCATGCGGTAGGGCCCGCAGGAGCCGAGCAGCCACCTCCCACTCATGAATTCCGGGCATCTCCTCGGATTCGTCACGCCGAGCGCCCTGCGTGTGCTCCGACGGTCAGGGCACGTGGGCTCCACGGGAGGGCTCGCGCGTACACGAGCGGAACCGGGCCCTCGACGGCTTCGAGGCGCTACCGACGATGCGTGGTGTTCACGCAGCGGTTACCGAGTTGAATCGCCGCAGCTGCGCAGGAGCGCGCCGCGCACCGCGCGCAGCCCCTCGGGCAAGCTCGCGTAGCGCGGTATCGCGTACCGCTCGCACACGACATCCACGTTGCCCTTGCGCCAGAACCCCTCCGGACAGACGACATGCATCTTCCCGGAGCGCCCGAACAGGCCGAGCTCCAGCAAGCTGATCGGCGCCTTCGAGCCCGGCGCGAAGTACATCAAGATGACGTCCGCCTCCTCGAGCCCGCGGAGCTCCCATTGCACCTGCTCCACGAAGCTCGGGTTCTCGAGGCTCTGCGCCCAGCCCGGCTCCCAGCGCTCCCGCCGCGGGTTGAGGATCACCACGTCGAGATCCGCGAGCTCCTGCGCGACGCTCGCCTGCCACTGCTCGGCCTGGCCGTTGTCGATGGATCCGGCGAGGAACAGCTTCGGACCCGTCAATCCGTCGAACGGCCGCGGCGCCAGCACCTCGATCATGGGGAACACCTCGCGGATGAGAACACGTGAACGACGATCGCCATGCGGGCCGCTCCCCACCCCCGCCCCGTAACCCGCAAACGGTCAGCCCGCTCCGCCGTGCCCGTGCCCGCAGCCTCGCTTCGGCTCGGGCTCGTCCTTCGCCTGCCGCAAAGGCACCGGGGCGCACGTGCAGTCGAGGCACCCGTGCTCCGCGCAGCTCCCGCACGACGCGATCACCTGCTTGCGGAGGGCCTCGCGGGCGCGAAAGAGGCGCACCGCCGCGTTGTTCGCGGTGATCGACGCCTCCTCGGCGAAGGCCTGCACCGAGAGGCCGTCGACCTCCACGCGCTGGATCGCGGCGGCGTACTCGGGCTTCAGCGTGCCGGCCAGCGCCCGGACGCACTGGCAGACGGCGCGGTGCTCCACCTCGGGCTGGGCCGCCTCGTCGAGCTCGGCGGCCAGCGCGGCCATCGCCCGCTCCGACGCGCCCTTTCGCCGGAAATGGTCGACCACGGCGTTCCGGAGGGTTCGATAGAACCACGCCGTGGCCGACTCCTCATCGCGCAAGCTGTCGATGCGCCCTATGCCCCGCACGAAGGCGTCCTGGAGGATGTCCTCGGCGATGGCGCGATTGCCCACCTTCCGTTCCAGGAAGCGCAGGAACTCCCGGTGGCTCTCCACGAGCGTCGTGACCGCCGAAGGCCGCGCGTCCTCGGCGCCTTCCCTCGACGTCTCGGCGCCCTCCGGGCCTCTCGCTGGCTCGCTCTCGCTCATGACGCACCAGGCTATCCACGAGGGCCGCCCTGCGCCACCGCGCCACGGTACAAAGCGATGGCCAGCGTGACCGGCCGGGTCAGAATGTCCTCCTCTTCACCGGGAGGCTTGAATGACGCTTCAGAGGGTGCTCTTCCTGTCCAGCGTGGCGCTCCTGCCGGCCTGCTCGGATGCGGACGCCGAGGCCCCGGCCGCGCCGCGCTGCAGCGCATCGCCGGAGTGCGCCGCCACGCCCGCGACGCCGCTGTGCGACCAGGCGCGCGGCGAGTGCGTCGAGCTGCCGCCGGGATCTCCGATCGGCGTGAAGGATGGCAGTCCGTCCTCGGTCGCGCTCGTGTCCGTCTTCGAGCCGAACCGGCAGCGCGAGCCGACCGACCTCGCCTTCAACCCGGAGCGGCCCGAGGAGCTCTGGGTCGTCAACCGCAAGGACGACAGCGTGATCATCATCACGAAGCCCGGCGCGCCGGACGGCTCGTGGGTCCGCCTCCGCGACCCCGCCGCGGCGCACTTCATGGACAAGCCGCCCGCGATCGCCTTCGGCCACCCAGGCACGTTCGGGGTCTGCGGCGACAACGACAACGGCGGCAACTACTTCATGGGCCCGTCGCTGTTCTCGTCGGATCTCTCGATCTTCGCCACGGAGACGCCGGACGGCCTCGGATCGCACCTCGACATGCTCCACTCGAGCCCCTTCTGCAAGGGGATCGCGCACGAGCAGGCCAACGTCTACTGGGTCTTCAACGACTACGACAAGGCGCTCGACCGGTACGACTTCGCCCACGATCACGGCCCCGGCCACGACGACCACTCCGACGGCGAGATCTACCGCTATGCCGCCGGCGAGGTGCTCGGGGTCGACGCCACGTCGAGCCATATCTTCTACAGCGCCAAGGAAGAGCGCCTCTACGTCGCCGACACCGGCCACAAGCGGCTGCTCAAGCTGGATCCGACGAGCGGCGTGCCCGGCGCGAGCTTCGATGGGCAAGAGCCGGTCAAGGTGCGCAGGCACATGGACGGCGCCACGCTCATCGAGTTCGTCCCCCCGGGGACGCTCGAGGCCCCGAGCGGCCTCGAGGTCCACGAGGGCCTCGTCTACGTCACGGATCACGCAACCAGCCGGATCTACGCCTTCGACACGGCGGGGCAGGTGGTCCGCACCCTGGACACGGGTCTTCCCGCGGGCTCGCTCGCGGGGATCACCTTCGGGCCGGACGGCAAGCTCTACCTCGTCGACACGCTGACGAGCCGCGTCTACCGCATCGATCCCATCCTCTGAGGCGGCCCATCGCGCGCCGCGCGCCGGCCCTGAGGGCCTCGGCCGCGCGGCGCCCCTACTCCCCTACTCCATCACTCTCCGCCCGCCGGCGCGCTCGCTTCCGGCCCGCCGAGCAGCGCGTCCAGCTCGGCCTCGCCCTTGTCCTCCGCCGCCCTGCGCCGGCGGCGGCGGATCCACTCGGCCGCGTCGTCGAAGAGCGAGTAGGCCACCGGCACCGCGAGCAGCGTGAGGACCAGGGAGAGCGACTGGCCGCCGAGCACGATGGCCCCCGTCGTGCGGTTCTGGCCCGAGCCGACCCCGTGCGAGAGCACGAGCGGGATCATGCCGGCCACGAAGGCGATCGTCGTCATGAGGATCGGGCGGAGCCGGTCCTTGTTCGCCTGCAGGATCGCCTGGAGCCGCGGCATCCCCTCCGCGCGCAGGTGGTTCGTGTGATCGATCTGGAGGATCGCGTTCTTCTTCACGACGCCGAAGAGGACGAGCAGCCCGAGCCCCGAGAAGAGGTTCAGCGACTGGCCGAAGAGCTTGAGCGAGAGCAGCGCGAACGGCACCGTGAGCGGCAGCGAGAGCAGGATCGTGATCGGGTGGAGCCACGACTCGAACTGCGCCGCGAGGATCAGGTACATGAACACGAACGCGAGCCCGATGACGACGACGAAGCTCGCCGCGGTGCGGGCCGTGTTCTTGGAGCTGCCCACGGGCTGCGCCGAGTAGCCCGCCGGCATCCGCTGCTCGGCGATGATCCTGTCGAGCGCCGCCTGCACGGCGGTGTCGCCGACGCCGGGGGCGGCGTTCGCGCTGATGGTGATCTGCCGGCGCCGGCCGAGGCGGCCGATCGACGAGGGGCCGCTGTCGGGCTCCATCGTGACGACGCTCTGGAGCGGGACGGCGCCGTGCTTGGACGAGGGCACCGTGAGGAACGCGAGGCTCTCGGCGTCGGCGCGGTACTTCGCGTCGGCGCGCACGCGGACGTCGTACTGCTCGCCCGCCTCCGAGTACGTCGACACCTTGAGCCCGCCGACGAAGAGCTGGAGCGCGCCGGCCACGTCGGCCACCTGCACGCCGAGATCCGCGGCGCGGTCGCGGTCGATGGTCGCGCGGAGCTCGGGCTTGCCCACGACCAGGCTGTTGTCGACGTCCACGGCGCCGGGGACCTTCCGCAGCTCCTCGGTGATGCGCGCCGCGTACTCGCCCAGCCGGTCGAGATCCGGCCCCTGGATCGCGACCTGGATCCTCGCCGAGGACTGGCCGCCGGACGAGATCGCCTGCACCTCGCCGGCCGTGACGCGCAGCTCCTTCGGCAGCTTCGCCAGGATCTCCTCGCGCACCCGCTGCATGATGGCGAGCTGCCCGAGCGCGCGCTGCTCCGGGTCGACGAGCATCACGTAGACCTTGGCGACGTTCGCGGCCTGCTGATCGCCCTCCCCCACGGTCAGGAGCGTCCGGGTGACGCCCGGGAGCCGGCGCACGTCGCCGGCGATCCGCTCGGCGATGAGGCGGGTCGAGGTGAGGCTCGTCCCCTCGGGCGCGCGCATGTTGATCTCGAACTGCGCCTGGTCGTCCTCGGGGAGGAAGCCGGCGGGCAGCGTCTTCGCGATGGGCGCGCACGAGCCAAGCGCGACCGCCGAGGCGACGACGATCACCCAGCGGCGCTTCATCACCCACGAGAGCGCGGCCATGTAGGCGCGCTCGATGGGCCGGTAGAAGACGTCGACCGCGCGCTCGAGGACCGACGGCTTCGCGGGCGCGCCGTCCGCTCCGTCACGCCCGGCGCGCGCGTGCCCCGAGAGCCACCGCGCCGCGAGCGAGGGTGTGAGGGAGAAGCTGACGATCAGCGAGACCCCGATCGCGAACGCCATCGTGAGGCCGAAGCTCTTGAGGAAGCGCCCCACGATCCCGGGCATGAACGCGACCGGGATGAAGACCGCCATGAGCGACAGCGTGGTCGCGAGCACCGCGAGGCCGATCTCCTTCGTCGCGAGCACGGCGGCCGGGAACGGCTTCATCCCCTTCTCGTCGATGTAGCGGACGATGTTCTCGAGCACGACGATCGCGTCGTCGATGACGATGCCGACGGCGAGCGCGAGCGCGAGCAGCGTGAGGAAGTTCAGCGTGAAGCCGGCGATCCACATCACCGCGAATGTGCCGACGACCGAGATCGGGATCGCGAGCGCCGCGATGAGCGTGCTGCGGGCGTTGCCGAGGAAGAGGAGCACCACCACCGCGGCGAGGAGGGCGCCGAGGACGAGGTGCTCCTTCACGGCGGCGATGCCCGTGCGGATCACGCGCGAGCCGTCGCGCACGACCTCGATCTTCGTCCCTTCGGGCAGCGAGCGCTGCACCTCGTCGAGGCGCGCCTTCACGGCGTCGACGACGGCGACGGTGTTCTGGCCCGACTGCTTGACCACCGACAAGAGGACGGTGCGCCGCTCGTCGAGCTGGGCCCACGTCTTCTCCTCCGCGCGGCCGTCCTCGACGCGGGCGACGTCCGAGAGGCGCACGGCGTGGCCGTCCTGCTCCCGGAGCACGATACGGCCGAGGGCCTCGGGCGACTCGACCCGCCCCATCACGCGGAGCGTGAGGTCCTCGGGGCCGGTCTCGACGCTGCCGCCCGGCGTCATCAGGTTCTGCGCCGCGATCGCCCGCTGCACCTCGGCCGCGGTGATCCCCTGCGCCCGCAGGGCGATCGCGTCGAGCCAGACGTTGATCTGCCGGCTCTGCGCGCCGATCAGGCTGACCTGGCCGACGCCGGAGATGCTCTCGATCTGCCGGCGCACCCGCTTGTCGACGATCTCGCTGAGCTCGCGGATCGGCTGATCCGACGACACGGAGACGAGCATCACCGGGGCCGCGCCGAGGTCGATCCTGCTCACGATCGGCGGATCGATGCCCTTGGGCAGGCTGGGCAGGACGACGCTTATCTTGTCGCGCACCTCCTGGGCCGCGACGTCGGCGTTCTTCTCCAGCTCGAAGCCGACGACGACCTGGCTCACGCCCTGGGTCGACGTCGAGCGGAGGTCCTCGATGCCGCTGATGGTGTTCACAGCGCCCTCGATCCGGTCGGAGATCTCGGCCTCGACCTCCTCGGGCGCCGCGCCGTCGAGGCGCGTCGTGACGACGACGTACGGGACGTCGATGTTGGGGAACTGGTCGAGGCCGAGCCGGGTGTAGCCGGCGACGCCGAGGACCACGATGACGAGCATGAGGACCGACGCGAAGACGGGCCTCTTGACGCAGACGCGGGCGAGCCACTGCATGACGACCTCACTCCACGGCTTGGCCGTTCTGGAGCGCCTCGGACGGGTTGATGACGATCGCTTCCCCTGCGCGGACGCCGCGGAGGACGGCCACGGCGTCGCCCTTCTCCACGCCGGTCTGCACGACGCGCTCCTCGATCCGATGGTCGACGACGGCGAACAGGTGCGCGCGCCCGTCCCGCGGGACGATGGCGGGCCTCGGCACCACCGGGGTGGGCGCCTCGGCCGTGGCGAGCGCGACGGACGCGAACATGCCCGCCCGCAGCGCGCCGTCGGGGTCCTGCACCTCGGCCTCGGCGACGAGATCGCGCGTGGCCTCGCGGACCGCGGCGCCGATCCAGCGCACCGTGCCCGCGAACGAGCGCCCCGGGTACGCCGGCACGGTGAAGGTCAGCGCGCCGCCGGTCTTGACGGCTGCGAGGCTCGCCTCGGGCACGGTGAACCGGAGGCGCGGCGCGCCCTTCGAGACGAGCGCGACGACCCGGGAGTCCTGGCGGACGTACTCGCCGACGTCGACGAAGCGCTCGGCGACCACCCCGTCGAACGGCGCGCGGATCTGCCCGTCGCCGACGCTCTGCGCGGCGGCGCGGGCGCGGGCGGAGGCGGCCGCGACCGAGAGCGGGGCGCTCCGGCACTGGTCGGCGATCCGGTCGTGCTCGACCCGCGAGATCGCGCCGCTCTCGAGCAGCGCCCCGTAGCGCTCGCACTCGCGCTTCGCCGTCTCTTCCTGGGCGCGGGTCAGCGCGGCGTTCGCCTGCGCCTCCGCGGCGGAGAGCGCGGCGGCGCGGACGTCGAGGCGCGCGAGCAGGTCGCCCTTCTTCACCTCGGCGCCGCGCTCGACGAACGTCTCCACCACGCGGCCGACCGCGTTGGCGGCGAGATCGGTCTCCCGATCCCCGCGCAGCGTGCCGGTGAGCGCGATGCTGCGCGGCATGGGCTGCTCGCGCACCTCCGCGGTCTCGACGCGGGCCTTCGGCCCGTTCGTCTCGGCGGCGGTGGAGGCGCTGGCCCTGGTCTCGCAGCCCGCCGCTGCGGCGGCGAGCGCGAGGAGAAGGAGGAGGCTCTGGGCGCGGCCTGTCGTCGTGGTGTGGTTCAAGGGTCCCTCGGGGCAGCGTCGGTCGCGGAGCGGCCTGATCCGGGCGGAGCACGGCGCCGCGCGTGTCGGCGCACGCGCCGGTGCGCTGCGCCGTACGCTCGTTCCCCCGTGGCTCAGCGTCCGGCCCCACCGCGAGGACGCGCCGGCGCCCAGGCGATCGCAACCGACAGTTGCGATGGGTATAACACGGCCGAAGCCGACCGCAACCACTGGTTGCGATGATCGCAACGAAAGGGTGCGATAGCCGGCCACGCCGTGAACACGCCGTAAAATTGGGCTGGCGTGTGCCGCGCGACGGAACTTCAATGGCGGCCGATGCAGGCGACGACGGCGAAGCGCACGGCGAAGCGAGGCTCCGCGAAGACGCGCGCGCTCGTGCGCGGCGAGCCTGTCGTGCGGGGCATCCTCGCCGCCACGCTGGAGGAGCTCGCCAGCGCGGGGTATCGCGCGCTCCGGATCGAGGACGTGGCGACGCGCGCGGGGGTCAACAAGACCACCGTCTACCGGCGCTGGCCGACGAAGGAGGATCTCGTGCGGGCCGCGCTCCTGTCGGTCACGGACGAGAAGATCATCCCGCCGAACACGGGCTCGCTCCGCGGGGACCTCGTCGCGCTCGGGCGCGCGATCATCGAGATCCAGACGTCGCCGGTGGGGCAGAGCCTCTTTCACGTGTTCCTGTCGGAGGGGCCCGACTCGGAGCTCATGACCATCGCCCGCTCGCTGCGCGCGGTCCAGGAGGCAGGGATCCGGGCCATCATCGAGGCCGCGGTCGCGCGCGGCGAGCTCGCGCCGAGCGCGGATCCGCTGCTGCCGTGCGAGCTGCTCGCGGCCTATCTCAGGCACCGGATGCTCGCGGACCGCACGATCGTGAACGAGGCCCAGCTCGCTCACGTCGTCGACGTGATCCTCCAGGGCGTGCTGCGCCCCGACAGGCGGAAGCAGATCTGAGCCGCAGGGGCGCGGGGCGGCGCGGGGACCTGCGCTCGGCGCGGCGATCGGGTCGGCCTCGGCGCACGGGTCCGCGGCGCGCCGGCCCGTGCGCGAGGTGTCCGGCGTACGTCTCGGCAACAAAAGCTATTTTATTGCAAATGCAATTTTGATGCATTAATTCGAGCCCACGCCAGAGTCGGGCCCGGCCGATCGCGCCGCGGCCGCGGATGCGCCTCGTTCACCCCACGCCGCAGGCGCGGCGGGCGTACCCGCACGCGCTGGAGCGCGCCGGCGCTGGCGAGAGAGGACCTCGACGTGACGCAAAAGCTCCCTGTGACCGTGCTGTCCGGCTTCCTGGGCGCCGGCAAGACCACGCTGCTCAACCACGTCCTGGCGAACCGCGATTCGCTGCGCGTCGCCGTGATCGTCAACGACATGAGCGAGGTCAACGTCGACGCCGCGCTTGTGCGGGGCGGGGGCGCGGCGCTGCGCCGCGTGGAGGAGCGGCTCGTCGAGATGTCGAACGGCTGCATCTGCTGCACGCTCCGGGAGGATCTCCTTGTCGAGGTGGCTCGCCTGGCGGCCGAGGGGCGCTTCGACTACCTGCTGATCGAGTCGACGGGCATCTCGGAGCCGCTCCCGGTCGCCGAGACGTTCACCTTCGACGACCCGGCGACGGGCAAGCGCCTCTCGGAGGTCGCACGGCTCGACACGCTGGTCACCGTCGTCGATTCGCAGCGGTTCCTCGCCGACTGGACGAGCGCCGACGACCTGCGCGCGCGCGAGGCCGCGCTGGACGGCGACGACGAGCGCACGGTCGCGGATCTGCTCGTCGAGCAGATCGAGTTCGCGAACGTGCTCGTGCTCAACAAGGCGGATCTCGTGAGCGATGACGAGGTCGAGCGGCTCACGGCGATGCTTCTGCACCTGAACCCGGGCGCCAGGATCATCAGCGCTTGCCGCGGCCGGGTCGATCCTCGCGAGATCCTCGGCACCGGGCGCTTCGATTTCGAGGAAGCGGCGCGCTCGCCCGGCTGGATGCGGGAGCTGCGCGGGGAGCACGTCCCCGAGACCGAGGAGTACGGGATCGAGAGCTTCGTCTACCGCGCGGAGCGCCCGATGCACCCGGAGCGGCTCTGGGCCTTCCTCCACGGGGCGGCCGCCTGGGATGGAGTGCTCCGCTCCAAGGGGTTCTTCTGGCTGGCGACGCGCATGGACGTCACAGGCGCCTGGTCGCAGGCGGGCGGCGCCGCCTCGTTCGAGGCGGCGGGGCTCTGGTACGCGGCCTTGCCGGAGGAGGAGCGGCCGGAGGACGACGGGCCGGCCGCCGCGTGGCATCCAATCTGGGGCGACCGTCGGCAGGAGATCGTCTTCATCGGCGTCGACATGGCCCGAGAGGAGCTCACGCGCGGGCTCGACGCCTGCTTGCTCACGCCGGACGAGATGGCCGCGGGGCCCTCGGCGTGGAGCCGGTTCGAGGATCCCTTCCCGGCGTGGGAGGACGCGGGAGAACAGGAGAGCGAGGCTGGGCCGGAGCAGCTCCTCGGGTCGTGAAGCGCTCCACGCAGGCTGGCTGACTCGGCCTCGTGGGCGCGGTCATGCAGCGCAGTGCGCACACGCTGGCTGCATGACCGCGACGCTGGAGTTGCGATTACTTGCCAGCTCCCTTCGAGATCTTCCCTTCCGTGAAGACCACGTGTTTGCGGACGATCGGATCGAACTTATTCACCTGCATCTTCTCCGTCATCGTCCGTCTGTTCTTCGTCGTGTAGTAGCAGTGACCCGTCCCAGCAGGGCGGGCTGGCGCGCGAGGTAGGCAGCGCCGACGAGGGCGAAGCTCAGCGCCGGCCAGAGGAGGGCGAGCCCGGCGCCGCCGACCACGACCGCAAGCCACACGAACGACGCGCTCAGCGCGATGAACAAGGAGCCGTAGCGCATCGAGCGGTCCGATCGTAGAGCCCGGGACGAGAGAAGTGTTGACGCGATTCCAGGATTGCATCGAGAGTGCGTGGGTGGACGCGCAGGGTGGCGCGCTCCTGGCATCGCGATCGACAGGGCGACTCTGTAGGGAGGTGCGGACATGAAGCTGTTTCGGTTTGCGGGCGGTGGCGGTGCTCGGCTCGGGATCGAGGACGAGCGGGGAGCGCGCCACGACCTCACGGCGGCATCCCCGGAGGCGTTCGCGTCCGTCGCCTCGTGGCTCGCCTTGCCGGATCCCCTCGGCGCGGTGCGCGACGCGCGCGCGCGCGCCGCGGCCCACCCCCTCCCGCCCGACGTCCAGCTGCTCGCCCCGATCGACGGGCAGGAAGTCTGGGCGGCGGGCGTCACCTACGAGCGCTCGCGCGCCGCGCGCAAAGAGGAGAGCGCCGGCGGCGGCGACTTCTACGACCGCGTGTACGAGGCCGAGCGCCCCGAGCTGTTCTTCAAGGCGACGCCCCGCCTGGTCGCCGGCCCGGGCGCGCCGGTGCGCATCCGGCGCGACTCGAGCTGGAACGTGCCCGAGCCGGAGCTCTCGCTCGTCGTGTCCACAGCGGGCCGCATCGTCGGCTACACGGCCGGCAACGACGTCTCGTCGCGGTCCATCGAGGGCGACAACCCCCTCTACCTGCCGCAGGCGAAGGTCTACGACGGCTGCTGCGCGCTCGGCCCCGCCATCGTGCTCGCGGACGAGCCCGGGCTCGACCTGCGCGCGCTCTCCATCGAGCTCGCGATCCGGCGCCGTGGCGAGGCGGTGTTCGCGGGGAAGACCTCGACCGCGAGCATGCGTCGCTCGCCAGAGGAGCTCGTCGCCTACCTCACGCGCGAGCTGAGCTTCCCGGCGGGCGTCGTCCTCATGACCGGGACCGGCATCGTCCCGCCGGACTCGTTCACCCTGGAGCCCGACGATCTCGTGGAGATCACGATCCAGGGCGTCGGCACGCTGGCGAACCCGGTATCTCGAGGTTGACGAGGCACCCCATGGAATTCCTTGCCCACGACGCCGCCACCGGGGAAGCGCTCGGCGCCTACCGTGACGCCACCGCCGCCGAGATCGACGCCGCCGCCCGCGCCGCCGCCGCCGCGGCGCCCGCCTTCGCCGGCCTCGCGCCGGAGATGCGCGCCCGGTTCCTGGAGACGGCCGCCGACGAGATCATGGCGCTCGGCGACCCCCTGATCCAGACAGCGCACCGGGAAACCGGGCTGCCCGTCGCCCGCCTCGAAGGCGAACGCGCCCGCACCACCGGCCAGCTGCGCCTCTTCGCCGCCGTCGTGCGCGAGGGCTCCTGGGTCGATGCCCGGATCGATCCCGCGCTGCCCGACCGCAAGCCGCTCCCGCGCCCCGACGTGCGGCGCGTGCTGCGGCCGATCGGTCCGGTCGCCGTCTTCGGCGCGAGCAATTTCCCCCTCGCGTTCTCCGTTGCCGGCGGCGACACCGCCTCTGCCCTCGCCGCGGGCAACCCGGTCGTGGTCAAGGCCCACCCGGCGCACCCTGGTACCTCCGAGCTCGCGGCCTCGGCCCTGCGCTCCGCCGTGCAGAAGGCGGGCCTGCCCGCGGGCGTGTTCGGCATGGTGCACGGCGCCTCGCCCGAGGTCTCGCTCGCGCTGGTGCGCCACGAGGCCATCCAGGCGGTGGGCTTCACCGGATCCAGCCGCGCGGGCCGCGCCCTCTGCGACGCCGCCGCCGCCCGCCCGCGGCCCATCCCCGTCTTCGCCGAGATGAGCAGCATCAACCCGCTGGTCGTGCTGCCCGGCGCGCTGCGCGAGCGCCGCGACGCGATCGCCGAAGGGCTGATCAACTCGTGCACGCTCGGCGTCGGACAGTTCTGCACCAAGCCCGGCCTCGTCCTGGGGCTGGCCTCCCCTGAATGGGACGCGTTTGCGCGATCGGTCGCCGACCGAGCCCGCGCCATCACGCCTGGTGTGATGCTGCACGCCGGTATCCAGGAGTCGTTCGACCGCTCCGTGCGGGAGCTGAGAGGCGTGGAGTGGCTGACCGACGCCGGCGCGCGCGTCGCTCGCGTCTCCGCCGCCGACTTCGCGCGGGAGCCGCACCTCGCGCACGAGATCTTCGGACCGTACACGCTGCTCGTCACCGCTTCGGACCGCGGAGAGTTGCTTCGGCTCCTCGGCGCGCTCGACGGCCAGCTCACCGCCACGCTGCACGGGACCGCCGACGATCTCGCCGCCGCCCAGGACCTCGTCGATGTCCTCGGCCGCGTCGCGGGCCGCCTCCTCTTCAATGGCTACCCGACGGGCGTGGAGGTGTCGCCCGCCATGCACCACGGCGGGCCGTATCCAGCGAGCAGCGACGTGCGCTTCACGTCGGTTGGGACCGCGGCCATCCTCCGCTTCGCGCGCCCCGTTTGCTACCAGTCGTGTCCGCCAGCGCTGCTCCCGCTGGAGCTGCGCGACGAGAATCCGCTCGGCATCTCACGCCTCGTCGACGGCCGCGCCACCCGCGACCTCATCGCACCCCGCGCATGAGCCACGACCCGGTATTCGAGTCCGGCAGCGAGGCGATCTACACCCTGCGCACCACCGCGCCCGGACCGTCGGGGCGCCTCCCGCTCGGGGCCGAGCAGCTGCGCGCCATGTCCAGCGGCGAGCTGTTCGGCTGGACTCAGAACGCCGGGATGGGGTGGGATCCTGCGCGCCTGCGAGGGAAGCAGTTCCTCGTGCTCAGCACGCAGGGGGGGATCCGCGCGCCCGACGGCACGCCGATCGCGCTCGGGTACCACACGGGGCACTGGGAGGTCGGGCTGCTCATGGAGGAGGCAGCCCGCACGTTCACGGCCGGCGGGGCCATCCCGTTCGCCGGCTATGTCAGCGATCCGTGCGACGGGCGGACCAATGGCACCGTCGGCATGCTCGACAGCCTCGCTTACCGCAACGACGCCGCCATCGTCTTTCGACGGCTGATACGCTCGCTGCCCACCCGCCGCGGCGTGCTCGGCGTTGCCACCTGCGACAAGGGCCTGCCGGCCATGTTGATGGCGCTCGCCGGCACCCCCGACCTCCCCACGGTGATCGTGCCGGGAGGCGTCACGCTCCTCGCGGAGGAGGCCGAGGACACCGCCAAGGTCCAGACCCTCGCGGCGCGTTACGCGCGCGGCGAGGTGAGCCTCGATTACGCCGCCGAGATGGGCTGCCGCGCCTGCGGTTCCCCCGGCGGCGGCTGCCAGTTCATGGGCACGGCCGCGACGAGCCAGGTCGTGGCGGAGGCGCTCGGCCTCGCCCTCCCGCACGGCGCGCTCAGCCCGTCGGGCGCCGAGATCTGGCGCGACCTGGCCCGCCGCTCCGCGCACGCGCTTATGGCCCTCGAGCTACGTGGGGTGACCACGCGGGACATCGTCACCGACGACTCGGTCCACAACGCCATGGTGCTGCACGCCGCCGTCGGGGGGTCGACCAACCTGGTGCTCCATGTGCCGGCGATCGCCCATGCGGCCGGGCTTCGGCGCCCCACGGTGGACGACTGGGCGCGCATCAACGCCCTCGTTCCGCGCCTCGTGGACGTGTTGCCCAACGGGCCGAAACACCACGCTACGGTTCAGGTCTTCCTCGCGGGAGGCGTCCCGGAGGTCATGCTCCACCTGCGCGAGCTCGGCCTGCTGCGGCTCGGCGCGCGCACCGTCAGCGGCCTTCCCCTCGGCGAGAACCTCGAGTGGTGGGAGCACAGCGAGCGGCGCCGGCGCCTGCGCGACAAGCTGCGGCAGCTGGACGGCATCGATCCGGACGACGTGATCATGTCCGCCGGGAAGGCACGCGAGCGCGGCCTCACCAGCACGGTGACCTTCTTGCGCGGCAACCTCGCGCCCGAGGGAGCGCTCGTGAAGAGCACCGCGATTGCCCCCCAGGTGATCGGACCGGACGGCGTTTATCTGCACGAAGGGCCTGCGCGCGTGTTCGGCAGCGAGGACGCGGCGATCGAGGCGATCAAGACGGGCGCCGTGCAACCGGGTGACGTCATGGTGCTGATCGGCATCGGCCCCGGTATCGGGATGCCGGAGACGTACCAGATCACCTCTGCCCTCAAGCACGTGAAGGATGGGCACCGTATCGCCCTGGTCACGGACGGTCGTTTCTCCGGCGTCTCCACCGGGGCGTGCATCGGCCACGTCAGCCCGGAGGCGTGGGCGGGTGGACCCATCGGCCGCGTGCGCGACGGCGAGCGCATCCGGCTGCGGATCGACACGCGCACGCTGGAGGGGACGGTGGACGTCGTGGGCGTGGATGCAGGCAGCCTTGCCGCCCGTGCGCCCAATCCAGCCCTTCAACCGGACGGCCGAGTGAACCCGGATACGCGGTTGTGGGCTGCGCTTCAGGATGCCAGCGGCGGCAGCTGGGGTGGTTGCGTCTATGACGCGGAGCGCATCATCGGGCTCCTCGGTCGCGCCATCGCCGCTGAGCGCAGCTCCTCTGGCACATAAGCTTTTGATCTAGCGCCATTTTTCCAGGAGAAAGGCGGATCGCGTGAGTTTCATCATTCAGCCAGCGCGTGCAGCGTGGCTGTACGATGTGAACGATCACAACGAGAAGCTTGACTTCCGAATCGCGTTTGGATTTCCTAAGCCCCGAAACCAGAAGATCTCTCGTGGTAGGCCCCACGAGCGTCGCCGATCGCGTCATTGAATTGTGGGGGCGCTCGCGAAATCCGCGTGGTGCCCCGGGAATGACGCGCGACACCGTCGCTCGCCAAACGCGGATCGTTTGTACCCCAGTGCTTTTGCCGTGAGCATGCGGCGGCACACAGACATTGCCCTCGTGGTTCGTGAGGGCGAGAACGTGACGACGTGTGATGGGCCGTAGAGATCTCCATCCGACCACGTCTCTTTGCTCGAAAGGTAGCGGCACGATGTCGATTGGCCAGTTGAAGTCACGTGGATCGGCGCGGCGCGCAATGGCGGTGTTGAGCTGTGCGCTCGGGCTCTGGGGTCTCTCTGCCTGCAAGGACAAGCCCGACAGCGCACCGGCCGCAGGAGGCTCCGCCAGCGCCGCGGCCGCAGCAGGCTCCGCCGGCGCCGCGGCCGAGCAGGCGCAGGCGCAGGCGCCGAGCGGGCACGGGCCCAAGATCGTTCCAGGGCCCGGCTATAACCCCGAGTGCTTCGCGCCGTGGAAGCAGGACACCAAGTATCTGCAGTGGACGGCGCGAAAGCCGCCGTTCCGCCTCGCGCTCGTCAACGGCTACGTCGGTAACGCCTGGCGCATCCAGATGGTCAAGACGGCCAAGGCCTTCGCCAAGGACCCGGCCATCGCGCCGCTGATCAAGGAGTTCAAGGTGGTGTCGACCGGCACCGACGTCGCGGCCCAGCTCGGCGCGATCGAGGACTTCATCAACCAGGGCTTCGACGGTATCGTCACGCTCGCCGTCAGCCCCGACGGCTTCGATCGCGTGATCCGGCTCGCCGACAAGAAGGACGTCATCCTGGTTCCGTTCGACAACGTGCTCGACACGGACAAGGTGATGCAGGTCAACGAGGACCAGCTGGCGATGGGGCGCCAGTGGGGCGAGTTCCTCGACAAGCAGCTCGGCGGCAAGGGCAAGGTGCTCGAGGTCCGCGGCCTGCAGGGCAACTCCGTCGATCGCGACCGCCACGTCGGCTTCCGCCAGGTCATGGAAGCGCCGGGGAAGAGCTACACCATCGTGGAGGTGGTGGGCAGCTGGGACGACGGCAAGGCGCAGAAGGCGGTGGCCGACGCGCTGGCCGTGCACCGCCAGTTCGACGCGCTCTTCGCGCAGGGCGGCTCGACGGGCGCCGTCCGCGCCCTGCTCGACGCGGGACACAAGCCGATCCCGGTCGCCACGGAGGCCGAGAACGGCGTGCGCAAGCTGATCGCGAAGCACCACGAACAGGGCATGAAGGGCCTGTCGCTCGGCCAGTCGCCGGGGCTCGCGGCCATCGCGATGAAGGCGGCGCTCGAGGGCCTGCAGGGCAAGGTGATGCCGCAGATGATCTCCGTGCCGATCCCCGCCGCCGATCACACCACGCTGAAGGACGGCGAGAGCTTCTTCTCGCAGCTCTCCGACAACTTCTTCACGCCCAACGAGTTCCCGCCCTGCGGGGTCAACATCTCGGGCGTGAAGATCATGAACGAGTCGGAATCCGACGTGAAGTAGACGTGAAGTAGACGTCGAGTAAACGTCAAGTAGACATGAAGTAGCGCCCCGCGGGCCCCCCAGCATCATGACCGAACCGGTGAGCCCTCCGCTTCTCGAGCTCCGGGCCGTCTCCAAGCACTACGGCGGAGTCACCGCCCTGAGCGGCGTCGACTTCGCCTGCGACGCGGGGAAGGTGCACGCGATCCTCGGCGAGAACGGCGCGGGCAAGAGCACCCTCATCAAGATCATCGGCGGCGTGGTCAAGCCGAGCGCCGGGGAGCTCTTGCTCCACGGCAAGCCGGTCCGGTTCGACCACCCGATCGAGGCGAACGCCGCCGGCATCGTCTGCGTCTTTCAGGAGCTGTCCCTGATGCCGACGCTGACGGTGGCCGAGAACATCGGCATCTCCATGCCGACGAACCGCCTGGGGCTCTTCGATCGCAAGGCGCAGGTCCGCAGGGCCGAGGAGCTCCTGGCGCGCGTCGGCTGCGAGGGCGTGAACCCGAACGCCTGGGTGAGCGACCTGCCGCTGTCGCGCCGCCAGATGGTCGAGATCGCGAAGGCGCTCGGCAAGGACCCGCGGCTGCTGATCCTGGACGAGGCCACCTCCGCCCTGACCAACAGCGACGTCAAGAAGGTCTACGACCTCCTGGCCGAGCTCAAGGCTCAGGGCGTCGGCATGCTCTACATCTCGCACCGCATGCACGAGATCAAGGAGCTCGCGGACGTGATGTCGGTCTTCCGCAACGGCCGACACATCGAGACCTTCGCCAAGGGCCAGCGCAGCGACGACCAGATCGTGGAGCTCATGATCGGCCGTGACATGGGCCACGTCTTCCCGCCGAAGCCGGCGGCCCGCAGCTTCCCGGCGACGCTGCTCGAGGTGAGCGGCCTGAGCTGGGAGCGGCAGCTCGAGGACGTGTCGTTCAAGCTCGGCAAGGGCGAGATCCTCGGCATCGGCGGGCTCGACGGCCAGGGCCAGCGCGAGCTGTTGCTCAGCTTGTTCGGTGTGCTCAAGGATGTTCGCGGCGAGATCAAGATCGACGGCAAGCCGGTCAAGCTGACGAGCCCGCGCCAGGCCAAGGACCGCGCGCACGGCATCGCCCTCGTGCCCGAAGACAGGAAGACCGAAGGCCTGATGCTGCCGATGGCCATCGCCGCGAACCTGTCGCTGGCGTCGCTCGACAAGCTCACGAGCGGCCTGGTGATCGACCGCCGGCGCGAGGCCGCGCGCGTCGACGAGATGGTGCGCCGCATCCAGATCAAGATCGGCTCGCTCGACCACCCTGTGTCGTCGCTGTCCGGGGGCAACCAGCAGAAGGTCGTGCTGGCCAAGTGGCTGATGACGGAGCCGCGGCTGCTGATGCTCAACGATCCCACCCGCGGCATCGACGTCGGCACGAAGCAGGAGATCTACCAGCTGCTCCGGGAGCTGGCGGACGCCGGCACGTCCATCCTCTTCTACACAACGGACTACGACGAGCTGATCGGCTGCTGTGACCGCGTGCTGGTCCTCTACCGGAACCGCGTGCAGGGCGAGCTCGTGGGGCCCGACATCACCGAAAAGAACATCCTGGACCTGGCCCTCGGTCTGCGCGGCGGGCCTGAGCGCGCGAGGCGCGACGACGAACGCGCACCATCGGAGGCACGATGAAGGACTGGAAGCTCCGCCTGCGCCAGAACCAGGGCCTCCTCGTGGCCGTCGGTCTGTGCATCTTGTTCTACGGACTCTACTCGCTGTCGCATCCCAAGGGCTTCAGCGCGTCGCTGGTGGGGCAGAACGCCAACGAATCGTTCGTTCTGGTCGCGGCGGCCATGGCCCAGACGATCCCCGTGCTGACCGGCGGCCTGGATCTGTCCGTGGGCGCGGTGATCACCCTCGTCAACTGCGTGGCCTCACACGTCCTTGCCGGCAGCGCGCTCACGATGGTCCTGGGCATCCTGCTGTGTCTGGCCGTGGGCATGGCGGCGGGCCTTCTCAACGGCTGCCTGGTCGTCTATGGCCGCCTGCAACCGATCATCGCCACGCTGGCCTCGGGCACGATCTTCCTCGGCGTCGCGCTGTTCCTGAGGCCGACGCCCGGCGGCCAGGTCGACGGCGATCTGGCGTTCGCGGCCACCTTCGATCTCAACGAGCTGCTGCAGGCCGCGGGCGCCGCCCCCCTCGACGGTGCGCTGGGCTTCGTCGGCACGATCCCGTCGCCCGCGATCTGGATGGCGCTGCTCGCGCTGCTCTGGACCTATTACCGCCGCACCCGCTACGGCCTCGGCGCTTACGCCGTCGGCGCGTCGCAGGAGGCGGCGTACATGTCGGGCGTCCGCATCAAGCGCGTCAAGCTGGCCGCGTACACGCTGTCTGGGTTCTTCGCCAGCGTCGGCGGCCTCTACCTCGCGCTGCAGACGACGTCGGGCAACGCCGACATCCCACAGGCCGGCTCCTACACGCTGAACTCCATCGCCAGCGTCGTGATCGGGGGCACCTCGCTGTACGGGGGGATCGGCGGCGCCATCGGCTCGCTCTTCGGCGCGCTGGTGCTCCGCTCCGTCGCCTTCAACTTCCGCGTCTTCGACGAGGGCTCGGCGCTCGGCCTCCTCGCCAACCCGCTCTACCAGCCGCTGTTCGAGGGCCTCATCCTGCTCGCGGCCGTGTGCCTCGGCGCGCTCTGGGTCATCCGCGTGAAGAACCGGCTGCAGGTCTTCAGGTGAGCTCGATGCAACAGCCCCTCTCCCTCAAGAGCCGACTCGGCGAGATCGACAAGCCGACCTGGTACACGCTGCTGTCGATCGGCGTCGTCCTCGTGGGCGGCTCGATCGGCACGCTGATCACCCAGGGCACGCTGAGCTTCCTGAGCCCGTACTACATCCTGCAACAGCTGCAGATCGCGGCATTCCTGGGCGTGGCCGCCACGGGCATGATGATCGTGATCCTGCTCGGTCACATCGATCTCTCGCTGCCGTGGGTGCTCACCTCGAGCGCCATGCTGGCCGCGGGGCTCGGCGGCTGGGCCGCGTTGCCCTGCGGCCTGGCCGTCGGCGCCGCCGCGGGTCTGGTGAACGGGCTCGGCGTCGCCTACCTGCGCGTGCCCTCGATGATCTTCACTCTGGGCACGAACACCGTGCTTCAGGGGCTGATGGTGCTCTACACCGGCGGCTTCGCTCCGCGCAGCGAGGCGCCGGCGTGGATGGAGGTCCTGGCCGTGGGCAAGACGCTCTCCATCCCGAACTCGCTGTTCGTCTGGATCCTTGTCGGCGGCGTCGGCACCTTCGTGCTGAAGAAGACCGCGCTCGGTCGCTACATCTATGCCGTGGGCAACCAGGAGCAGGCCGTCTACCTCTCGGGCGTCAGAACGCACTTCGTGCTGATCGGCGCCTTCGTGATGTGCGGCGTGTGCTCCGCCATGACGGGTATGCTGCTGGCGGGTTTTTCGCACAAGGCCTATCAGGCCATGGGCAACGACTACCTCATGCCGGCCATCGCCGCGGTGGTGATCGGCGGAACCAACATCATGGGCGGGCGCGGGACGTACCTCGGTACCGTCCTCGGCACCATCCTGATCGTGCTGCTCCAGAGCATGCTCAGCGTGCTGCAGATGCCCGAGGCCGGCCGCCAGATCATCTACGGCGCCGTGATCATCGCCATGCTGCTCGTCTACGGCCGGCAACATCAAGAGGGACGATGACTAGCGCCCGGCGCCGCGGGTGTTCAGGTAGACCGAATACAGCGAGGTCGTGCCGCAGATGAACAGGCGGTTGCGCTTGGCGCCGCCGAAGCAGACGTTGGACACCGTCTCGGGGATCAGCACCTTTCCGAGGAGCGCGCCGTCGCTCGCGTGGCAGTGCACGCCGTCGCCGGCCGACAGCCACAGGTTGCCGTGCACGTCGACGCGGAAGCCGTCGTACAGGCCGACCGGGCAGGTCGCGAACACCTCGCCGCCGGTCAGCGTGCCCTTCGCGTCGACGCGGAACTTGCGCACGTGGTGCGGGCCGCCCTTCACGTGCGTCGCGCCTGTGTCGGCGATGTACAGCAGCGACTCGTCCGGCGAGAAGGCGAGGCCGTTGGGCTGCACGAAGTCGTCCGCGACGACCGTGAGCGCGAAGGAGACGGGGTCGAGGCGATAGACGCGCTGCGCGCCCTGCTCGCTCGGCGACGCGTCGCCTTCGTAGTCGCTGTCGATGCCGTAGCTCGGGTCGCTGAACCAGATGCTGCCGTCGGACTTCACGATCACGTCGTTCGGCGAGTTCAGCCGCTTGCCCTCGAAGTGCGACGCGAGCACCGTGCGCGAGCCGTCGTGCTCGGTGCGCGAGACGCAGCGGCCGCGGTGCTCGCAGGACACGAGGCGGCCCTGCAGGTCGACCGTGTGGCCGTTGGTGTTCATCGCGGGCTGGCGGAACACCGAGACCGAGCCGTCGGTCTCGTCCCAGCGCATCATCCGGTCGTTCGGGATGTCCGACCAGACGAGATAGCGCCCCGCTGGGAACCACGCCGGCCCCTCCGCCCAGCGGCAGCCCGTGTACAGCTTCTCGACGTGCACGTGCGGGAGCGCGAGCTTGCGGAAGCGCGCGTCGATCACTTCGAAGCTCGGGGTCAGCTCGATGACCATCGGGATCTCCTTTTACAATCCATCGGCCGCCGGATGGTACGTCGAAGCGGACGCGAGGTGTCCGCTCGTCGCTACCCGGCGCAGCCTGGCGCCCGCGCTCGGCGCGTATCTCCTCGCGCCGAGAGCAACATGGTTGCACAGCCGGGGGGTCAGCCGGTACGGACCTGCCGCATCACCGTCGCGAGGACGAGCTGCGTCACGCGGCGCATGAAGCCGTAGTCGAGCGTCTCGGGGGTGTCCGTCGGGCGGTGGTAGTTCGGGTTGCGGAACTCCGCCGTGTCGGTCCAGAGCATGGCGGGGATCTTCGCCTTCCAGAACGGCGAGTGATCGCTCCGGTGGAGCACGGGGAGCCATTCCTCGAGGCCGAGGTAGACCTTGAGGCCCACGACCGGCAGCTCGGGCACCATCGCCTCTGCCTGCTTCACGGCGAGCTCCACGAGGTGGTTCGAGCGCTGGTTCGTGAGCAGCCCGATGAAGTCGCCGACGTCCGGCGCGCCGGGGACCGGGACCGGCATTCGCTGGGATCCCGGCTCGTGGCTCGCGTAGCCGACCATCTCCAGCACGTGCACGGCGGCGATCGGCCCTCCGCCCTGCGATCGATGCCGCGCCACGAACTCGACACTGCCGAGCAGCCCGTCCTCCTCGCCGTTCCAGGCCACGAAGCCCACCGGCGGGGCCGGATCGAAGCGCGAGAACGCCCTCGCGCAGGCGAGCATCGCTGCGATCCCGCTCGCGTTGTCGTCGGCGCCGGGCGTGTCGGGCACGCTGTCGTAGTGCGCCCCGACGAGGATCATCGGGCGATCGACCGGGGCCCGAGGCGTCGCGACCACGTTCCCGAGCTCGCCCTCGATCTCGACGGCGTAGCCCCGCTCCTCCAGCGCCGCCGCGACGTGCTGCGCCGCGCGGCGGTTCTCCGCGCGCTGGCGGAACATGTGCCGCGGCCTCGCGAGCGCGACGACCGCGTCGAGCAGCTCCGCCTCGCTGACCGACGCGAGCGCGTCGATCAGGCTGCCGTGACCGCCCATGGCCTTCGTGCGTCTCAGCTCCATCGCGGGGGTCTCCTCCTGCTACCGGATGAGTGTAGCTGAGTTTCACTTCTCCCCTCGCCCCTCACCCCCCGGGTTCGGCCGCGGCAACACGAGCGCACGGGTCACCCGAGCGGGTGCACTTCGTACCTGGGAACGCTGATGATCCCCTCGTCGCTCACGAGGCCGCACAGGGCCGGGTCGAGCAGGACGTCGGCCACGCAGCGCTGCTCCGACCCGAGGGCCATCAAGCCGCCGATCAGCCGCACCCCGTGGCTGTAGTCGACGTAGGTGTCCTCGTGCGGCAGCCGCCGCCGGAGCGACGTGTCCAGCGGCTGCCACGGCTTGCCGTCCGCCTTGTAGAAGCCGTAGATCGCCAGCCGGCGCGCGTAGTGGTGCAACCGGTTCGTCACCACGATGTCCTTCTTGTGTCCCGCGAGCAGCTCGCCGAGCTCGCCGACCCGGTGCTGCTCGATGGCCAGCTGGTGGTCACGAAAGCGCTCCACCTGCGTGCCGTCCTGGGGATCGAACGGGATGGCCGTCTGCTTCCGCGAGGCGGCATAGATGTCCTTCACGAGCTTCTTCGTCGGCAGCACGCAGCCGCACGCATCCGCGACGCGCTGGGCGGTGACGCCGGTGAGCGGCATGCGCAGGAAATCGGTGTCCGAGCCGATCGCCAGGTAGTCGGCGCACACGTACGCGACGCCCCGCTTCCCGTCGGGCGCCGCCACGGTGACGCGATGGAAGCGGCGCAGGAAGCCGGGCACGTTCCCCCGCAGCACCTCCTGGAGAAAGAGCTCCTCTCGCGCCGCGAGCGACAGGCCCCGGACCTGCTCGTAGAACGTCGTGCCGGTCAGCGCGCCCGGATCGCGCGGCGGCAGCCAGTCGAGGCCCGTCCCGTCGAACACGGATGCCAGCTGCGCGGACGCGGGCTGCGCCTGGCTCGACGCGAAGAACGCCACGGCGCCCCCGGCGTCGTTCGCCCGGGCCGCCGCGACCGGCTCGGGGGTGGCCGTCACCGTGAACCGGAAGCCGCTCTGCGCGAACGTGTAGCTGCGGGTGCCGGCCGCGTCGTAGCCCGGAGTCGCCATCGCCGTCGACCCGCCCGCCGCTCCCTGGAGCTCTGCCTGCGGCCCCGCCGCGCGCACCGCGCCTCCCGCGGCCGCCCGCTGGCCGACGACGCCCAGGAGCGCTCGGCCCAGCGCGCGCGGCAGCTCGAGGGCGCAGGGCGGGCGCGGCAGCGCGCGCTGCATGGCGTCGCGCGTCTCGGGCCCGACCGCGCCAGTCACGGGCAACCCCATCTCCTGCTGGAAGATCCGCGTGGCCGCCTCGGTCTCCTCGCCGAAGTCGCCGTCCGCGCCGAACCGCGGCAGGATCCCGGCGCGCCACAGCAACAGGTGCTGTTGCCAGGCCTTCACCTCGGGCCCCTTTGCGCCGCGCGCGAGCCCGCCGCCGGGCGGCGCGGCCCCGTAGTCGAGGCCCGGTATCCGGCCCGCGTGCGTCCAGCCGCGGTCAAGGGCCGGGAACACCCCGACGCCATGCGCGGTGTCGCGCGCCTCGATGGTGCGCCCGTCGCCCAGCTCATGGCCACGTGGGCGTGCTCGGGGCGCCCGCCCGTGAACGGGTCCGTCGAGAAGCGGAACAGCAGGGCGCCGCGGGTCGCGATCGCCGTGTCCACCGGCATGAGCAGCCGCGCCGCCTTCACGTGGCGCGCCTGCATCCAGGAGCCGTCGGGCATCGTGGGCTCGACGGCGAGCTGGGCGCAGCCCCACTCGATGAGCTCGGAGCAGTCGAATGCGGAGGGATTGGGATCGGTCAGCCGCACCTCGTGCCCGAAGACGTATCTGTCATCCGCCTGCGAGAGCAGCTTCTGGCAGAGCGCGTCGGCCGTGGGCAGCGGCTCGGACGTCACGGACCCGGCCTCGAGCCGGGCGAGGCGCCGCAGCTCGCTCACCGTTCCATTGAACAGGTTGGCGTCCACCGTGTTGGTCCGGATGCCCGGCATCACGGCCCTGGCGGTGATCTGCCAGAACGACCACGCGGACCAGGGGTCCCATGCGCTGAGCGGCTTCTTGTGCGCCCAGTCCGCCCAGTCCTTCGGGTTGGCCGGGGGCCTCGCCCGCAACGAGTCGAGTCCGTAGGTATAGTTCGCGATCCAGAGGGGGCAGTCGACGAACTCGGAGCTGCCGCCGAGGCAATCGTGCCAGAAGTTGTGGCGGGTATAGAGGATGACCAAGCGGCCCGGGTAGCGCGACTTCACCTCCTGGACGAAGCGGCGGGTCCACCCCTGAAGAGCCAGGGTGTCCTGCGACGTCCAGACATGGCCGTTGTTGCCCGCGTGCTGCGTCTCCTCGAGATCGAGCACGATGTCGAGCTCCCCGGGCTCGAGGTCGCCGACAACGCTGCAGAGCTTCTGCGCCTGTTCGACGGGGTCGAGGCGCGGCGATGCGTAGTGATAGTACCCCCGGAGGAGCCCGCAGCGCGCGGCCTCGGCCCGGTTGGTTGCGAACCTCCTGTCGACCCCCTCCGTCCCGTACGTCGCCCGGATGAAGACGAAATCGAGCCGTGAGGCGAACGCGTCCCACTGGATATTCCCCTGGTGGACCGAAACATCAGCACCGCTCAACATAGGCTCCCACCTCCCCCGCACACGCGGAGCGCGGCCCCGTGTCCAAGAGCCGTGCCCTGCGTGCGCGCCCTTACGCTCATGTCGCGCCGCCCGGGTGACGTGATCCCCCGGGGTAGTTCAATTGCTATCGCGGGGCGGCGCGTCCGTCGAGCAAGGTCGCCTTTGCGGAGCGTACGTCCGTGCGGTCATGGCGGCTGTGCTGATGGCGGGGGCGGCACGATGGCCGAACCGGCTGGCCGCACGTCGTTATTATGCAGGAGCTACTGGCGCGGCGAAGGCGGGCAACGCGATAGCACGCCTCAAAGGAAGGAGTCCTGCAATAGCCGCTGCAGAAAGGTCCGGCATTGCGGACCGGGCATGGCGATCGGCACGGGTTGCGACGAGCTGCCAGGGAATGCGACGAGCCGCTGCGAGCCCGCCCTCCACGCCGCCATCACCCTTCGCCGGCCGTCGCAAGCACAAGCGCCCATCCCGTGTCGATCCACCGCGTCGATGCCCGCGGCGTCCCCTCGAGATAGCGCAGCCGATTGACCCGCTGTTCGTCCAGCAGTCCGCCGTTTTTCCTGACGTCGTCGCGCGCGACGATCACCCACGCGAGATCGGTCAGCGACACCGTCCGCTCCGCGAAGCCGCCCGGGCCACCGTCGATGCGCAGCCCACCTCCGTCGGCCCGGCCGACGATCCTGCACCGCCCGCCGTCCCGCTCCACGAAGGCGCCCGCGCCGGGCCGCCGGAGCAGCTCCTCCACGAGTGCCCGCGCGCGCTCGCGGGTCCCCGCCGGGAGCGATCGGGACACCGCGCGGCCTGATCCCAGCGCGCGGTACACGGCATGGTCGATCCCCGGACAGGCCCAGAGCCCCTCCTCATCGAGGTAACGGGCCACGCCAAGGTATCGCCAGCCGGGCTCGCCGGGCGGCCGCGCGAGCACGAAGGCCGTCTCCCCAGGGCGGCGCTCCTGGGCTGGCACCGGCGATCGAATGCGATCGGGCGTGACCAGCGCTCCGGGCGTCTCCAGACAGAAGAAGAGGTGACCGCCGACACGGCCGCTCCGCGGCGGCTCCTCCAGCCCGAACGCGCGGGCTGCGGCCTCGTCGTCCTCGAAGCGCTCGCCGGCGCTCGGGCCGATGTCCTCGGGGCGGACCACCTCGACCAGGAGCGCGATAGGCACTGTCTCGACTGTGGCCTCGTACGATGGCCCATCCGGATTGTCCGAGCGGAGCCACCATTGCGACCGATCGCGCACGATCCGCTTGATCTGGTAGGCAAACCCCAGATCGCGATCGGGTACCTGAAGCAGCGCCACCCTACCGTCCAGCGCACCGTACGAGGCGCCGCGCGCAAACCTCATGATCAGCCAGTCCCCGTCGCGGATCGGACGCTGCCCGCCGTCCATCGAGTCGCCCGAAGCGCGCACCGCAAAGAGCCCATCGCCACGCGCGGCCACGATCGGGAGCCACACCGTCTCGGCATCGGGAGAGAGCTCCGTCGGCGCGCCCGCGACGCCCGCCGCCGCGCGTAGATCGGGGAAAGCGATGAGCGCGCCGCGCGGCGCCGTGGAGATCCCTTCGGGGCTCTCCGGCTCGACCCATAGCCCATCGGGCGAGCGGACGAAGCGCACGTGGAACGCCGTTCCGGGGCGGCCGGCGGCGAGGCCGAACCAGCGGCGCATCAGATCCGGGAGTTCGTTGCGCTGCGAGCCCACGCGGTGCGCGACGTTGCAGAACTCCTTCATGAAGCGGAAGCGCCACACCTCGCCGTCCGGAAGGCGGACGTCGACGTCCCCTGAAGGGCGGTCAGGGCGGGCTGCGCGCGAGGGCAGCTTGAGGATGGGGTCGCGCTTGTTCCACAGCACCTTGGCCGAGAACGACGCGCCGGAGCCGTCCTCGCGGCGGCGCGCGCGGTACATGGCGAGCCGGTAGTCGACGAGCTCCCGCGTCATCGCGACAAAGGCCTCCTCGTGGCCTGGAGGACAGGAGAGCTTCGAGACGAAGCGGCCCCCGTCGAGCGCGAACCAGCGGCGGCCTCGCGCGCCCGTCCACACGGCGATGGGGTTCTCCTTCCAGTAGCTGACGAAGCGCGGCTCATCGAACTTCCGGCCGCCGCCCAGCTCGGCCACGCCGTCGAGATCCCGGGAGAGCTCCGGAGAGCGGATGAGAATGGATTGGCTCCTGCGCGCGAGCTCGACGATCGAGATCCCGTCGAAGAGGGCGCCCGTCTCGAGAAGCGCTTCGAGCGTGACCATCTTGTAACACTTGCTCATCGCGGTGATCTCGAGCTCCCGGAGCCACGCGCCGGCGGCGCGAAGGACCCTGAGCTCAGGCGGGCTCAGATCACCTTCGGAAGCCACGAAATCGAACCAGCCCTGGTGGGCTGGCCGCAGCGTGGCAGGCCGGTAGCCCATCCGGAACAGCTCGCCGGCCGTCGGGCGCTCGCCGCGCGCGTCGCGGAGATCGCGGTACGCGCGCTCCACCTCGCTCTTCCCGCGGGCAGGAAGCAGGCTGAGCAAGAGTTCTTTGGCCTCGAGTTCGAGGTCCACCGTGCAGCCCGACGGCAGGCGCGCGGCGCCGATGCCGCCAAGGAAATCGCGCAGATCGGACGGCTCGGATCCGAGCGAGAACAGCGTCCGCACTCGGTCGAGGAACACGCGGTGATTGCCCACGAAGTCGAGCACGGTGAGGCGCGCCTTCCCGTCCGCGACGCGCAGGCCGCGGCCGAGCTGCTGCAAGAAGACGATAGGAGACTCCGTGGGACGGAGCATCACCACGCGATCGACGTTCGGCAGATCGATGCCCTCGTTGAAGAGATCGACGGCGCAGAGCGCGTCGAGCTTGCCAGTGATGAGATCCGCCAGCGCCTCCTCGCGCGGCGCCGACTCCGGACCGGAATGGACCGCGGCGACGCGAACACCTCGTGCGGCAAGGAAGTCGCAGGCATGGTGCGCGTGCCGGATCGAGCAGCAGAACACGAGCGTGCGCTCCCCCGGGCGCTCCTGCCACGCGCGCCACATCTGCTCGAGGCGTCGATCCGTGTCGATGGCCTTCTCCAGCTCTCCTGGATCGAACCTCCGGTTCTGGAAGGTGACAGCGCGGTAATCAGTCTCGTCCCTCAGGCCGAAATACGCAAAGGGGACGAGCAGCTTCCGCTCGATGCCAGCGCCGATGTCCGCCCGGTAGGCGACGTGATCGTCGAACAGCCCGACGACATCCGCGCCGTCGGCGCGCTCGGGCGTGGCGGTCAGGCCGAGCAAGAAGGCCGGCTCGAGCCGGTCCAGGATGGCGCGGTAGCTCGGCGCGGTGCCGTGATGGACCTCGTCCACGATGGCGTAGTCGAAGCTCCCCGGGACGAGGCGCGCGAGGTGCTCGGGACGGGACAGCTTCTGCACCGAGGCGAAGACCACATCGCCGGCCAGCTCACCGGCGCTCCCGGCGAACCAGCCGAAGCGCGCGGTGCAGCCCCGCAGGAGGCGACGGAAGGTCCGGGCGGCCTGGACGAGGAGCTCCTCGCGGTGGGCGAGCACGAGGACGCGCGGACGGCGGCCGTGGTGCTCGGCCCAGGCGTCGACGTCGAGCGCGGCGAGGTACGTCTTGCCCAGGCCGGTGGCGAGCACCACGAGCGCGCGGCGCCGCCCCTCCTCGGCGCGGCTCCGGTGCAACGCAGCGAGCGCCTCGCGCTGGACGGCGTGCGGCGGAGGCGCGGGCACGATGGGCTCGGCGTCCTCCTCGCCGGGCGGCAGGCCCACAGTGGCCTGCCGCGCGCGTTGGGCGTAGCTCTCGACCCAGTCGGCCGTGAGCGGCCGGGCGCGGGACCACCAGCGCTCGAAGGCGACGGCGGCGGCCTCGTACGCGTCCGGATCGCGGTGTCGGTCGACACGGAGGTTCCACTCGATGCCGTGACCGAGCGCGGCGAGGGAGATGTTGCTCGATCCGACGAATACGGCGCCGAAGCCCGGGCCCTCGAAGCGCCACGACTTGGGGTGGAACGAGCGGATCTTGCCGGGGAGCGCGTCGACCTCGACCACGCGCGCCTCGAAGCTGCCCCGGGTACTTTCGGCGCCCGAAAGGGCGGCGTTGCCGCCGGCCCAGTCGAGCAGCTCGGCGAGCGCCGTGGCCTGGGTGATGTGGAGGTAATCGCCGGTGACGAGCCGGACGCGAGCGCCGCGCGCGAGGGCCGCGAACACGTGGCTTTCCAGCACATCGAGGCCGCGCTCCTGGACGAAGGCCGAGACGATGGCGATGTCGGTCGCGCGCGCGAAGACCGGCGCGAGGTGGCGCAAGAACGGGTCCTCGGCGCCGCCTGTCGCGAGCGGCGGGGCTCGCCCGGCGAGGTAGTTCCCCCGGCCCGGGATGACGTGGCGCACGCCGCCGCGCGGGTCGTCCACGTCGCCGCGGAAGCGCGGGATCACGTGGACGTGCAGGTGCATCACGGTCTGCCCTGCGGCCTCGCCGGCGTTGATCCCGACGTTGTAGCCGTCCGGGTGGAGCTCGGCGTCGAGGTCCCGCTTGACCGTGTCGACCAGCTCGAAGATCGCGGCGCGCTCCTCGGCGGTGGCGTCGAACCAGGTCGGGACGAGGCGGCGCGGGACGACGAGCGTATGGCCGAGGCTGACCGGGAAGCGGTCGCGCAGCGCGAAGGCGAGCGCGTTGCTCGCCACCCAGGCGGATTCGGGGGCCTCGAGGAACGGGGAAGTCACTGGCCGGGGGATGGTACTTCGGAGCGGGCGCGAGGTGTCTTCTGGTCGCCATCACGTGCAACTTCCCGAGGAGCTCGTTCATGGCTACCCCGGCAGCGGCGTGACTTCGCGGCGGAAGCACAGCATGAGCAAGACGTGACTTTCCGAAAGGGAGCATGGCTGGGGATCGACGTCGGCTCATCACGGAGCAAGGTCGGGAGCCTGTGCCTCATCGCATCCGACGGCGCAGGAACCGTCACGGTAACGTTCGAGCGCGGCCAGGTTCGTGAGGCACCTGGGGATGCAAGATGGCCGGCGAACAACGCGGCTGGCTTCCTGGATCTCGCTCGCAGCACCTGGCTCACTCCAGTGGTCGAGCTGGGCGTGGGTAACATTCTCGAGCGCTCAGCGCTGGTGCGGCAATGGTCGGCCCGCCTGTGCGACAAAACTGGTGTGTACGGGGCGGCAGTGGATGCGCCCTGCGGCTTCGCGAGGCCAGGCGAGCAGCAACGAGACACCGAGTCGGCGGCAGTGAGCTCGTTCAAGACCCCTGCCCGCACGGAGTTCCTGGCCAAGATGCGCCGCTTCGCGACCGCCGAGAGCGAAACGCCACTTCAGCAGCGATATTTCTGGAAGCTGGTAGGACTCGTCGTACTCCGCGACCTACTTGCGCGGGCAGGCGTATTGCTCTTTGAGGCTGACCGTCGTCGCCTGTGAGGCACATGGCGCGGCCGTGCTCATCGGCACCGATTCCCTGCGGCTCCGAGCCGAGGGCGCCATCCTCGCCCCCCGTGCCGGCCTCCCCTGCGAGTAGATTTCACATGACCCTGGCGACTGAAGAGGCGGAGCTCGTGTTGGTCTGGAAGCTCCCCGAGGAGTTCCTTCCCAAGGCATGATCGGCGAACAACAAGGATCCAGCGCGAGCATCTCGAGCGCTGTAATCGTCCCTGAGCCGGGGTCAGACACGGTGCCGCTGCGCCGAGAGGTTGCCGAATCTCCGGGCCTCTGTGGCCTCAGCCGTCCGCTCCCGACGCGCGGGGAAACTTCGCCAAGTGTCAGTGCTACTTCAAGAATTCGGCGGAGGAGAAGGGATTCGAACCCCTGGTTGAGTTGCCCCAACGGCGGTTTTCAAAACCGCTGCCTTCGACCGCTCGGCCACTCCTCCAAACATCCAGAACGACTCGTTTTTCTGCCTCTTCTACCGCCCCCTGTCAACGCCGCCCTGAGACCCGCCTCCCCTACCCTGCTCCGGGCAGCGCCTGGGCTCTCCAGCCCCAACCCTGCCGCTTCCGCGCCCACCGGCATGTCCCCATCGCCCTTCGCCCCTACTTCATCCTCCCCGCCACCGTCCCGGCGCCCTGCCCCCCCACCCCGCCCTTCATCACCTCCGCCAGCCACTTCCCCGCGCCCGCGCACGTCCCCGCCGCGCTGACCTCCCCTCCCCCGCCTCCCCCGCGCCGCGCGTACGGCCCTGCCACGATCGCCACGTCGCTCCCTCGCGCCGTCCACGCGATCGGCCCGAGCGCCGGCCGCCGTCTGCACGCCTTCCCGAAGCGCCGCTCGATCACCTTCCCCGCCTCTGCCGCATCGCCCGCGCTGTCGAACCGCAGCCGCCACGCGAGCGCGAACTCTTTCCGCGACGGGTCCTCCGGATCATCCCGCCGCACCACCGCGAACCGATCCCCTCCCCACCCCGCCGCCGCGCCGATCGCCGCGTCGCGGTGGGCATACGCCGCGAACGCGATGCGCAGCGCCTGCTCGCCCATCACATCGTCGAAGACGACGCGGAACCCCGGGCCGAGCGCCGCGGCCGTCGGCACCGCCACCGCGACGGCGGGCTCCCGCGCGGCGAGCTTCTCGGGGTGGAGCAGCTGCTCGGTGGTCTCCGGCAGCGCGCGCCAGACCGCATCCACCGAAGCCCAGCCGCCGTCCCGGCGCAGCGCCTGCACGAACGCGAAGCCGTCCGTGTACGGGGCGCCCAGCGACTCCTGCAGCACGAGCGGCGTGTCGCCCACGGACGACAGCGCCGTCGACATCGCCACGAGCTTCCGGAGCATCGACTCGTCGACCTGGAACGCCGAGCCGACCAGCACATCGAACATCGCGCTCATCGCCTCGCCCTCGACGAGCGCGTGTGTGGCCGCCAGACGATCGCTGTCGCCGAGCTTGAAATCGAGGAGCTTCCCCAGCGAGAAGCTCTGGTCCTGGAGCGCGTGGACGAGCTCGTGCGCCAGCGTCTCCTCGGCCTCGGCCTCGCTGAGATCGTCGACGAGGTACATCGTCGCGTCCTCCGGCTCGTAGAAGCCGGCGATGCGGCCCTCGAGCAGGCGGTACATCCCGGCGGTGAAGTCGTAATCGGCCGGGATGAGCTCGAGCGCCGCGAGCACCTCGCGCTGGTGATCGAGCACGCCCTCGGGGATCTCTCGCTCCACGTGCGCGCGGACCCGCTCCAGGATCTGCCCGCGGGCGAGCACGCGGCTCCGCACATCGCGGCGCACTGGCAGGCCGCGCGCCTTCGCCACGCGCGCGAGCACGCGCGCGATCTCGCCGTCGCTCAGGCGAGCCGCGTCCTCGTCGAGCTCGCCCTCGTCGACCGGACTTGCTCCCCCAACCGGCCCAGGCGCGGCTGATGCCGCAGGAAGCGCCGCAGCCGAGGCCTGCGCTCGCGGCGGCGCCGCAGGCGCGGCGGCCGGCGCGCACCCGCCAAGCACAGCCGCCCCGACCACCCCGACCAGCCCACCCCCCCCGACCGGCCCCGCCGCCGCAAGCCCCGCCACCGCCACGAGCGCCGCGCCGCGCCCGCGGCCGCGGCCGCGCTTCGACGTTGCGCATGCCGCGCGCGCCGCGCCCATCTCACAGCCCTCCTTGCCCGCCGCGGCAGTGTCCTCGACGCGCCGGGTCACGACGGCTCCCCGCCGGGCGCGCGGAGCGTGCGGATCGCCTCGGCATAACGCGCCACGCGCGCGTCGAACGGCAGATCCTCGTCCCGCGCCACCGCGCCGAACACCGCCGAGCCCGCGACGAGCGCCCGTGCCCCGGCGGCGATGACCTGCCCGGCGGTCGACGGGGCGACGCCGCCGTCGACCTCGAGCGCGATGTCCAGGCCTGCCTGGTCGATCGTCCGGCGCAGGCTCCGCAGCTTCGTGAGCGCCTCCGGGATGAACCGCTGGCCGCCGAACCCGGGGTTGACGCTCATCACCAGCACCAGACCGATATCCGCCATCACGTGCCGGATCGACTCCTCCGGCGTGTGGGGGTTCAGCACGACGCCCGGGCTCGCGCCTGCGTCCCTGATCTGCTGGAGCGTCCGGTGCAGGTGAGGCGACGCCTCGACGTGGACCGAGATGCGATTGGCGCCGGCGGCCGCGAATTCCGCGACGTAGCGCTCGGGCTCGACGATCATCAGGTGGACATCGAGGGGAAGACGCGTCGCGGCGCGGACCGCGCGAACCACGAGCGGCCCGATCGTGATGTTTGGCACAAACCGGCCATCCATCACGTCGACGTGGATCCAGTCGGCGCCGGCGGCCTCAGCGGCCCGTACTTCCTCGGCGAGACGACCGAAGTCAGCCGACAGGATCGACGGAGCGACGATGATTTTCTCGTGACGCACAGGGTAGCGCTAGCAGGCGTGACGCGCGGCGGCTAGCCGAGCATCCCACGAGCGCGCTTACGGGGAGGCCGGCGCGGCTGCTAGGCTGCGCAGGGTCTTCGCGACGCGTTCGTGTCGTGTGCGCGGACGCGGCAGATCGAGGGCAGGGGATCCGAACCGTTCGAGTGAGGTGATGCATGGAGACACGGCCGCTGACGAAGCCCGACTACGACCGGATCGTGGGCGAGATCGATCGGTGGTGGGCAGGCCCGACCAGCGCGCTCGCGCACCCGATCTTCTTCTACGAGCTCGGCAGGCTCGCGCGCGTGGTCGAGGATCGCGGGCTGCTCGTCGGCTTCCTGCTCGGGTTCAGGTGCCCGGACGCGGCGGTCGGGTACGTGCACCTCGTCGGCATTCACCCGGACTATCGCCGCCGCGGCGTCGGCAGGATGCTCTACGCGGCGTTCGAGGAGGACTGCCGCCGCGAGGGCTGCCGGCAGCTCAAGGCGATCACGACGCTGGGCAACGAGGGCTCCGTGCGCTTCCACGCCGCGGTCGGCTGGTCGGCGGCCGAGGTCGAGGACTACGCCGGGCCTGGGCGTCCGCGGATCGTGTTCACCAAGGACCTCTAGTGCGGCCTCTGGTGCAGATCGCGCGGAGCACGCTCGTGTTGCGGCGTACGCTCTCGACGGGGTACATCTCCTCGGAACCGCGAGGTGGAGCGATGCGAGAAGGCGGGCATGTTCGCGACGTGGTGGTAGGCGTTGTCGGGTCAGCCGACAGGACGGTCGCCGCGGGCGCCCTCGGTGCATCCAGGTGAGCCATCCCCCTGCGCTGATCACGCAGCTGCGCGAGATCGGGCTGTTCGGAGGCCTGGGCGACCACGTCCTCCAGGGCCTCGCCGACACGCTGGAGCTGCTCGATCTGGAGCCGGGCGCCGTCGCCTTTCGCGAGGGCGACAGCGGCCGCGAGATGTTCGTGCTGCTCTCGGGCGAGATGGAAGTGCTCAAGCGGTCGAAGCGCGACGTCGAGGCGCGCGTCGCGATCCTCGGGCCGAACGACTGGTTCGGCGAGATGTCGATCCTCGACGTGATGCCCCGCTCGGCGACCGTCCGGGCGATCGCACCGTCGCGCTTGCTGCGTGTCACCGCGCACGATCTCGACACGCTCTACCGGCGCGATCTCAAATCGTACACGCTGCTGGTGCTGAACATCGCGCGCGAGATGTCGCGCCGCCTTCGCGTGGCGGACAGCCTGCTCGCCGAGCTGGTAGCGAACATGCTCGACGAGTACGCGCGGCCACGGCGACCGGCGATCTGAGCCGGCGCCGCCGCGTCAGCCGACGTCGAGCGCTCTGCCGGCGGGCGCCGGGCCCATCCGTCGCCTCATCCGCCGTCTGGACCGATCGCTCCACCGCCGCCGGCTTCGCCACCCGCGCCCCCGGCGTCGCCCCCCGCGCCGCCTGCACCACCGCTGCCGGCTTCGCCACCGGCGCCGGCTTCGCCGCCTGCGTCGCCCGCACCACCGTCGTTGGTTTTGCCACCCGCGCCGCCCGCACCACCGCTGCCGGCTGGGCTGGTCGGTTCGCCCCCTGTGCTGGTTGAGCCGGTGCTAGCACCGGACCCGGTGCTGCTACCGGCCCCGGTCGGACCGCCCGCGTCTGGCAGCAAGCCACCGCCGCCCGTGCCTTGCTCTTGTCCTGGATCACCGGCGGCGACGCCCCCTCCTGCGCCGGTCGCGCCGAGGTCGTCGCAATCGCACCCGATGCCCCCCTCGGCGGGAGGCTCAGGTTGTGGATTGAAGACACAGCCCGCGAGGACGACCCCGAACACAAGGACGACAAGCTGGCGCATAAGCTCCCTCCTCATAGCACCCTGCGCATCTCCCCGCCCGCTTGCGCGGCGCTCTCGTCCGCGGGAACGCTGCTGCGTCGAGCGCGATCCGTCGGCTGCTTCTCGCTCGCTTCTACCGCCGGGCCGACGCCGCCGTCACACCCGGGCCGCGTGCTCGTTCAGCCGCATTCCACTGCTCCAGCGCCTCCAGCGCCCCCGACACCGCAGGGCTCGCCGCCCGCGCCACCCTGACCGCCCGCGCCACCCTGACCACCCGCGCCGCCCTGACCGCCCGCGCCGCCCTCGCCCCCTCCGGCACCGCCCTGAGCGCCCGCGCCGCCCGCTGCGCCCCCATCGCCACCGCCCGCGGCCTCGCCGCTGCCAGTGCTGGTCCCTGCCGCTGCGTTGCCGGCGCCCGTGCCACCCGAACCCGAGCTGCCGACCGCCGCGCCGGTCGTCGATGACGCCGTGGTGGAGGGATCCTGAAACGGCGGTTCAGGCTGCGGGTTGAACGAGCATCCAACCGCGAGGAGCAGGGCGAGGAACAGCAGGCTTCGCATGGCGGGTGCACCGAGTATGGCAATCAACATGCCACGTGAAAATAGCCGAAAAGCGCCTCGATCGCTTCGCTGTCGACGCGGTGCTCAGGCACACTCTGGCACGCCGCTCGGGCGGAGGGATCCGACACTTCCCTCCGCGCCGCGACCTGCGCGGACCCGTCCGCTGCAGGGCGTCCCCCTGGTGTCCACGGCGGCAGCTCGCGGTATCGTGCGGCGTGATGTCGGAAGACCTGGGGAACGTCGCGTCGCGGCTCGAAGAGGTGCGGCGCCGGATCGCGAGCGCCGTCGCGCGGGCAGGGCGCGGGCCAGAGGAGGTCCGGCTCATCGCCGTATCCAAGGGGAAGCCCGCCGAGGCCATCCGCGCCGCCTACGCCGCCGGGCAGCGCGATTTCGGCGAGAACTACGCGCAGGAGCTCGTCGAAAAGGCCGAGGCGCTCGCCGATCTCGACGGGCTCGTGTGGCACGCCATCGGCCAGCTCCAGAGGAACAAGGCGAAGCTCGTCGCGCGCGCGGCGCACGTCGTGCAGTCGGTCGACCGGGAGGAGCTCGCCGTGGAGCTCGATCGGCGCGCAGCCGCGCTCAATCGCACCCTGGACGTCCTGCTCGAGGTGAACGTCGGCGGCGAAGCCTCGAAGGGCGGCTGCGCCCCCGGCGATTTCGCGCCGCTCCTCGGTGCGATCGCCCGGTGCGCCCACCTCCGGCCGATCGGCCTCATGACCATCGCGCCGTTCCTCGAGGACCCGAACGACGTCCGGCCGTTCTTCGCGCAGCTGCGCGCCCTGCGCGACGCGCACGGCGGCCGGGCCGCGCTGCCCGAGCTCTCGATGGGCATGTCTCACGATTTCGAGGCAGCCATCGCGGAAGGCGCGACGTGGGTCCGCGTCGGCACCGCCATCTTCGGAGCCCGCGGATGACGGCGAGGTCCGCCGCGTCGCGCCTCGGCTCGGCCATCCCTGCCGGCGCCGCCGCGCGCGGCGCCACGTTGGCCACGTGCGCGCTGCTCGCGCTCGGGTGCGGGCCGGGCGCGATGCCCGCGTCGGTGCGCCACCCGCTCGTCGGCAGCGCCGCGCCGGAGTTCCACGCAGAGTCCACGGCGGCGGTCACCGTTGGCGTCCCCGGCACGCGGAGGACGCGGGTCACCGTGATCGACTTCTGGGCGTCCTGGTGCCCGTCGTGCAGCCGGACCATGCCCGCGCTCGACCGGCTCTGGCGCGAGCGCAAGGCGGACGGGGTGGCCGTGATCGGCGTGAACGTCGACGACTCGGAGGCCGCCGCGGAGGCCGCCGCCTACGAGCTCGGCGCGACGTTTCCCATCGTCGCGGATCTCGATCAGCGGCTCACCGGGACCTACGGCGTCGCGCAGGTCCCCCTCACGTTCGTGGTCGACGGCGCGGGCACCGTGCGCTGGGTCGGCCACGATCCGGCGAGCGCGCGCCGCGCCGTCGAGGTCCTCCTCTCGGAGCGCCCCGCGGGGGCGCGGTCGGTCTTCGAATGAGCGCGCCCCGGGGCGGCGGCGGCGGCGCGCGACGGCGGCCCGCGGGCGACGAGCCGACGCTCTTCGACGCCGCCCGGCAGCGGGAGCCCGAGCTCAGGGGCACGGTGCCCCTCGCCGAGCGCATGCGCCCGCGCTCGCTCGAGGACATGATCGGCCAGGGCCACCTCCTCGGCGAGGGCAAGCTGCTCGCGCGCGCGATCGCGGCCGACCGGATCCCCTCCATGATCCTGTGGGGCCCTCCGGGCGCCGGAAAGACCACGCTGGCGCGCGTCGTCGCGCACACGACGAACGCCCGCTTCGTCCCCTTCAACGCCGTGCTGGGCGGCGTGCCGGAGCTCCGCGAGATCCTCGCCCAGGCGCGCACCGCGCGGTCTTACGAGGGCAAGCGGACGATCCTGTTCGTCGACGAGATCCACCGCTTCAACAAGGCCCAGCAGGACGCCTTCCTCCCGCACGTCGAGGACGGGACGATCACGCTCATCGGGGCGACCACCGAGAACCCCTCGTTCGCGGTCAACGCGCCGCTCCTCTCCCGTTGCAAGGTCTTCCGGCTCCAGGGCCTCGGCGCTTCGGAGCTCGTCGAGCTCCTGCGCCGCGCCCTCGAGTCGCCCGCCGGGCTCGCCGGCGCGATCGCCGCCGACGACGACGCGCTCTCGGCGATCGCGGCGCTCGCGCAGGGCGACGCGCGCAGGGCGCTCACCACGCTGGAGATCGCCGCGGACGAGGCGGCGCGCGCGGGCGCCCCCACGATCACGCGCGAGCTCATCGCCGGCGCGGGCGAGCACAAGACGCTGCTCTACGACAAGGCCGGCGAGGAGCACTACAACGTCATCAGCGCCTTCATCAAGTCGATGCGCGGCTCCGATCCCGACGCCGCCATCTACTGGCTGATGCGCATGATCGAGGCCGGCGACGACCCGCTCTTCCTGCTGCGCCGGATGATGATCTTCGCCTCCGAGGACATCGGCAACGCCGACCCGCGCGCGCTGGAGATCGCCGTCGCTGCCGACGCCGCGTTCCGGCGCATGGGGATGCCGGAGGGGCTCTACCCGCTCACGCAGGCGGCGCTCTACCTCGCCACGGCCCCCAAATCGAACGCCTGCAAGACCGCCTGGCAGTCGGCGCAGGCCGCCGTGCGCGAGCACGGCGCGCTCCCGGTCCCGCTCACGCTGCGCAACGCCGTCACGCGGCTGATGCGCGACGAGGGCTACGGCGAAGGCTACCGCTACGCGCACGACGAGCCGGGCGGCGTCGCGCAGGGCGAGGCCTACCTCCCCGAGCCGCTCGCGGGCAGCCGGTTCTACGAGCCGACCGACCGCGGCTACGAGCGGACCATCGGCGAGCGCCTCCGCCGGATCCGCGGCGAGGGGGAGGGCGAGGGCGGCTGAGGCGCGGCGCCGGCCCAGCCGTCAGGGCGTCACGCGTCGTCGTCGTCGCCGCCGCCCGCGCCGGCGAGCGCCTGCTGGAGCTCGCTCAGCGCGTGCTGATCTCCCTTGCTGCGCGCGACCCCGATGCCGTCGGCCAGCCACGCGCGTCCCTCGTCGAGGCGGCCCGCCTTCACCAGCGTCGTCCCGCACATGAGGTACATCGGCACGTACGTCGGCTCTATCGCCCGGAGCGCGACGAACGTGGCGAGCGCGTCGTCGTGGCGGCCTTGCCCCGCGTACTCCAGCGCGAGCGCGTACCAGTGGAATGGATCCTTCGACCCGTCCCGGGTCATCTTCTCGAGCATCAGCAGCCGCTTGCTCACGTCGCCTCCACAACGCCGATGAACGGCAGGTTCCGATAGCGCTCGGCCCAGTCGAGCCCGTAGCCGACCACGAATTTGTCCTCGATCGTGAAGCCCAGGTAGTCGATCGGCACCTCGACCCGCGCGCGCGCCGGCTTGTGCAGGAGCGCGCAGACCTTGACGCTGTTCGGCATCCTCGTGCGGAAGAGCTGGAGCAAGTGCGAGATCGTGAGGCCCGTATCCACGATGTCCTCGATGAGGAGGATGTCCTCACCCTCGATCGGGCGGGTGAGGTCCTGCGTGATCTGCACGACGCCGGTCGAGGCCGTGCCCTCGCCGTAGCTGCGCACGCCGAGGAACTCGATGCGCACCGGCAGGTCGATGTGGCGCGCGATGTCGGCGGTGAACACGAAGCTCCCCTTGAGCACCGAGACGAGCACGAGCCGGCGCTCCGCGTAGTCCCGGGTGATCTGCGCGCCGAGGTCGCGCACGCGAGCGCCGATCTGTTCGGCGGACAGGAGCGTCCGGACATTCGCCATGCCGCCCGCTAACATCGCGGCGCCCGCGCCACCAGCGCCGAGGCGGGCCCGCCGTCGCCGCGCGCCGCGATCCCATGCCGTGCAGAAGATGTCGCGCGGTCGCTCTGCTGCTGCCCGGGTCGAAACTGGGTTAGTCTCTGCGCCTTCCGCGATGCCGCTCCCCTCTCTGCCCGACGCGCCCCCGCACCTCACCTCGCGCACGCCCCTGGCCGTCCGCTTCTGCGAGACGGATCTCATGGGCATCGTCCACCACGCGAACTACGTCATCTACCTGGAGGCTGGCCGCATCGACTGGCTGAAGCGCCGCGGCCTCTCCTACGAGGAGATGGTGCGGCGCGACCTTCACCTCGCCGTCGCGGAGCTGCGGATCAAGTACCGCCAGGCCGCGCGGTTCGGCGACGAGCTCGTGATCGAGACGACCTGCCGCGAGGTCCAGCGGGTCACCGCGCGCTTCAGCTACCGGATCCTCCGGGGCGAGGACGTGATCTGCGACGGCGACATCCTCCTCGCGTGCCTGGGCTCGAACCTGACGCTGACGCGGATCCCGGACGACATCGTCCAGCTCCTGGCGAGCCACGAGACGGCGGCCGATCGCTAGGGCAGGGGACGCCGACCTCGCTTCAGCCGCCGTCCGCCGCCCCGCTTCAGCCGCCGTCCGCCGCCTCGGCCCCGCTGCGCACGATGCGCGCCGGCATCTCGACCGTCTGCGGCGGCTCGATGCGCTCACCGAGGAACGTGCGCCACTGGACGACGTAGCGCCCGCGCAGGGGCCCGATCACGTAGCGCTCGCTCGTCGGAGGAACGGCGACCGCGGGGATGCCGTCGACGAGCAGGTAGAGCAGCGCGTCGGTCTGGTTGACCGCGACGAACCCTTCGCCGGGCGCGCCCGGGTCGACGCTCGCGGGCAGCTGGAGCGGCTCTTCTCGGATGGCCGCGAGCTCGTCGCGCGTCAGGAAGACGCCGCCCTGCGCCGACGGGAGCCCGGCGGCGGCGTACGCGGCGCTCGGGGGCGGCATGAGCATGTCGGTCGAGATCAGGTCCGTTCGCCGGGCGATCGACGTGACCTCGAACGCGACGCCGCCGCCGCCTTGCCAGGCATAACTCGCGTAGAGCGGCACCTCGCCGGCCACGCACTCGGGCGACTTCGGATCCACGCCGAGGATCTCCAGCAGCGCCCGGCAGAGCAGCGGCCCCCCGTCGCCGGCCTCGGGGACCCTGCCGAGCTCGATGTACAGCGCGCCGAGGCTCCCGTGCACCTCGACCTTGCGGACGTCGAGATCGAGCCGCTTGCCGTCGCCGACCGGGCGCGCCGAGCCCGTCGACAGCGGCGTCACGTCGACGCGCCGCTCGCCGAGGAGCGTGCGGAGCGCCCCCGGCGGCACGACCCGGTACTGGGTCAGGGACGGCCAGAGCAGCACCTCGCCGTACACGTCATGGCGCGCGCGGAGCTCGGAGCCCGCGGGCAGCGGGAGCGCCCGCGACGTGAACTGGACCCGCATCCGGCCCGTCTCCGCGAGCTCGACCTTCCACGTCAGCTCGGTGAGCTTCTGCGCCGCGTGGATCCCGGAGGACGCCACCTCGGGCGCCTTGGGAGGCTGCGGCACGTCGCGGAAGCGAAAGGCCGCCTCGAGCGTGACGCCGGGGAGCTCGCGCGGCGAGAGCGCGTCGTCCGGCAGGGGGGTGGCGGGCGAGAGCGGCAGCGGCGACTGCGGGCTCGCCTCGGACATGATGAGCCGGCCGTAGTCGTCGGCGATGATCTTCGCCGTCGCCTCGGCGACGGAGGCGTCGAGCAGGTCCGGCGTCTCGTTCGCGAGCGGCGCGGGGAGGATCTTCGCGTTCGGGCTCGCGCCGGCCTCCACGGGATCGACGGGCGCGTGGCGCGACGGCTCGCACCCGGCGGCGGCGAGCAGCAGGAAGGCCGCGGCGACGCGCGCGGCGATCACGGCTCCCGCTCGAACGTGTGGATCACCTGCACGCGCGCGTCGAGCGGCGGCGGGTCGGGCGCGCACTGCGTGTCCAGGAAGACCGCGGTGCAGCGGGGATGGCAGCCCAGGAGCAGGTTGCAGTTGGCCGCCTCGTTGTCGAACACCGCGATGACCTGCCCGAGCCGCGAGAGCTGCGGCGCGACGCTCCGCTTGAACTCGGTGTCGGGCATCTCGAACCTCGGCTTCACCACGAGCTCCGTGCCGATGATCCCGATGGGGAAGCCGAGATCGCGCAGGCTCGCGAACGAGCCGAGCGCCATGTTCGGCAGGTCGCGGCCGGTGAGGTACACGAGGGTCGCCCCCGCCGCGTGGCAGTCGCGCGCGTACTGGCTCGCGCCGGGCACCTCGACGTCGTGCCGGATGTGCGGATCGTTGAAGAAGCGGGCCCGCCAGAAATCGAACGCGTGCAGGTGGAGCGCCTCGTCGTCGATGCCGAGCCGCCGCAGGTTGTCCTGGAACCCGTACACGATGCCGTCGGGCGACGCGCGCTCGAGCAGGCCGGCGGCGTGCGGGTGCTTGCGGCGCCACTCCTCCGCCAGCTCGTGGAGGATCGCGACCACCCGCGGCCGGTTGTCCATGAGGGTGCCGTCCAGATCGAAGACGATCACGGGAGGCCCCTCCGACCGATCGGCCGCGCGCTCGACGATGGATCTCAGGAGCCGCGTCCGCTCGAGAGGGACGAGGCGCTTCTCGTGAAACAGCGTGCTCAAGGTCGTCGCGCCGCGGAAACGCGCGTCCTCCGCGCGGATCCTCAGGGCGGAACCCTAGCGCGAACTCGCCCTCCCCAGAAGCGGCGGCGCCCACCCCCTCGCCAGGCCCTGCGACCCTGCGTAAGTGTGCAGAAATATCCTACATTGTTGGCCTATTCATTCCGCTCTTCGTAGGATTTTCCAAACCGGGACCCTCGAGGCTCCGAAGGAAGGCCCATGCAGAACCGCATCAAGACCGCTCTGGCCCTGGCGATGGCGACGACCGCCGTGGTGGGCTGCTCGAAGACCCCTCGCGACCGTCTGCAGGGGCGCTGGTATGGCGATGCCATCGAGAACGCCCCTGCGGATCAGCTCACCAAGGCGACCGGATGGGTGAAGGGAACGGCGCTCGAGTTCAACGGCAGCAAGGTGACGGTGACCGTGCCCGCGGAGACGCCGCGCAGCGGCACCTTCAAGGTGACGAAGGCGGACGGCGATCAGGTGACCGTCGCGTTCCTCCGCCCCGAGGGCGGGCTCGACGAGGCGGCGTTCCGCTTCACCGCGGATCAGACGCTGCTCTGGGAGATCGGCGACGGCCGCAGCATCGTGCTGACGAAGGCGAAGAACTGAGCGCGGCCGGCGCCGCGGGCGCCCGGCCGGCTATCGCCGCACCCGCTCCCTCCGCACCCGCGTGAGCCACCGCGCCTCGCCGCGAGCGCCGTCCCGCGCGAGCAGCACCACGACATCCTCCGATAGCGGCCCGGTGAGGCGCCGCCGCGCTTCCTCGATGGAGCGCACGTCGACGCCGTTCACGGACAGGAGCCGATCGCCGGGCTCGATGCCGGCTTCCTCGGCCTCGCTCCCCGGGGGCACCGACACCACGGTCACGGTCCTCCGCTCCTCGCCGAGCGTCACCGCCAGGCTCCCTGCGCCCTTCGGGTCTTGCCGCGCAGCGTCTCCCGGCAGCGCGATCCTCACGCGCTCGGTCGTCCTGCCGGCCCGGACCTGCACCGGCTGCGACTCGGCGCGCCCGAGATCCGCGCTGTACGCCTCGATCACCGCCGTGCCCTCGGGCAGCCCGCCGAGCTGGAACCGCCCGTCGCGGTCGGTGGTCACGACGCCCGGCGGCAGCGGGCCGAGCGGCAGGTACGTCGGCACGCGGTCGCGCGCCACGCGGGCCCCCGCCACCGCGTCGCCGCGCTGATCGACGACCTGCCCGGCGACCTCTCCCGCCTCGGACAGGTCGATGCGCCCGAGGTCCGTCGGGCGATCGGGATCGCCGGCGATCGTGACCCGAAGCGTCGCCGGCGCGTACCCGTCGCGGCTCACCGTCACGCGGAACTGGCCCGGCGCGAGGTCGGCGAGGGTGAACGCGCCCTCCGCGTCGCTCGTGGCGCGGCGCGGCCCGGTCGTCGAGAACAGCGTGACCCGCGCGCCCTCGAGCCGCTCCCGCCCGCCGCGCCCGGTCACCGTGCCGGTGGCCTTGAGGGCGGCGCCCATCTCGAGCCGCAGCTCCTTCGGCGCGGCGTCGACCTGCTCGACGCGCGGGGACTTGCCGGAGCGCACAAGGCTTACCCGGAGCGGCAAGCCGGCGGCGTCGGGCAGCAGCGCGTCGCCGTCGTCGTCCGTGAACAGCGTCTTGCGGAGCGGAACGGCCACGTCGAGCGAGAGCACGCGCACCTCCACGCGATCGAGCGGGTAGCCGCGATCGTCGGCGACGTGGATGGCCACCGCCTCGCGCACCTTCGGGAGGACGACCTCGATCTCCTTGCGGTCGCGCTCCGGGACCTCGACGACGAGCCGCGCCACGACGTCGCCCGGCGACTCGGCCCGGGAGACGGAGACGAGCACCTCGTCGGGGACCGCGGCGAAGGCGAACGTGCCGTCGTCCGCGGAGTACGTCACCCGCTCGAGCGAGCCGGCGGTCGCGGCCAGCTCCACGCGCGCGCCGGCGACCGGCTTGCGGTCCTCCTCGAGGACGCGGCCCTCGAGCAGGCCGCCCTGGCGCATCACCACGCGCACGTGGGCCTCGCCGCCCGGCTGCAGGGTCACGATCTCGCTGGGCGTCTCGACGTACTCCGGGTGCCGGACGATCGCGTGGACGCGCCCGGGGGTGACGGGCTCGGCCCGGAACGTGCCGTCGGCGCGCGTGACCCAAGGCTCGCCCGACCGCACCGAGGCGGTCGGCAGGACCGCATCGCCATGCGGCAGGTCCGGGATGGGGCCCGGCATGACCCCGAGCTCGCCCGCGGGGACCAGCGGCGCCGGGCCGGGCAGGGCGCGCTCGAACTGCTCTTCCCTGAACTCGGACATCGCGGTGGTCTCGTCGATGGGCATCCCCTCGGCGTCGGCGCCCACGACCTCGATCGTCGCGCCCGGGACCGGGTAGCCGCGGTCGTCGACGACCTCGCCCACGAGCGCGCCGCCGCGGAGCAGGGGGATGCGCACCTCGGTGGCGCCTGCGTCGACCTGCACGGCGTTCCTCGGCACGAAGCCGGCCGCCAGGGCCGAGGCGCTCGCGTATCCCGGCGCGATGGGCCCGAGCGTCACGGACCCGTCGTCGCCCGTGCGGCCGTGCAGCGGGAACGCCGACAGGCCCTGCTCGACGAGCACGACGTTCGCGCCCTTCACGGCCGGCGCGTCTTCGCCGTCGCCGTCGGTCACGAGGAGCCGCACGTGGCGGCCGGGCCCGAGGACGAGCTTCACCTCCTTGCCCTCGCCGCGCCTCACGGGCACGGCCAGCGCTGTCGCGCTGACGGCGGCGCCGCGCCGGGCCTTGAGGTCGTACACCCCGTCGCGGAGCCCGGCGATCCTCGCGGCGCCCGTCGCGTCGGTCGTCGTGCTGCGCGCTGGCCAGAGGCCGGTGCCGGCGGCGAGCACGGTCGCGCCTTCTGCCGGCTGCCCCTCCGCGTCCACAACGCGGACCGTGAGGGCGCCGAGCCGCTCCATGCGGAGCCTCAGCGGCGCCGGCCCGGGCACGATGCCCGTCCGCACGGTGTCCTCGAAGCCGAGCGCCGACGCGCGGACGACGTAGGGCGCCGCCCCGAGCCGATCGAACCGCGCGCGGCCGCCCTCGGCGGTCGTCGCCACGAAGGGGAGGGGATCGGCGGTCGCCACCGTCACCTCGGCGCCGTCGATCGGGCGCTCGGCCTCGTCGACGACCAGCACGTCCAGCACCTTCGCGGGCCGCAGCACGAGGTCGACGGCACGGGGGCCTGGCTCGAGCGCGACGCGGGTCGAGGCGCGGGCCCGCTCCGCGCCGTACGCCATGATCCAGGCCTCCCCGGACGGCAGCCCGGCGAAGCGAGCCTCGCCCGAGGGATCGGTCTTCTGCTCGCCGGCGAAATAGGCGCGGTCCTCGCGCATCGCGAAGACGCGCACGGTGGCGTCCTTCAGCGGGCGCCCCTGCTCGTCGCGCACGGTGGCGGTGAGCTCTGCCGCGCGCCCTTCCACCCACGCGGGCACCGGCGGCGCCGGGATCGGCGCCCGCGGCAGGAACCGCGGCCCCAGATCGCGCAGCGTGGTCGCGGCGAAGAAGCAGACCAGCGCGGCGAGCGCGGCCAGGACGGTATCGAGTCGCGACCGGCGATCGGCCCGGTCGGCTTCCGCTGCGGGTTGCTTGTCCTGCTCGGCCACGGCCTGGATTTCTACTCTGGATCCGTGAAAACGCCGAACGTCCAGGCGCCGTTCCCGCCGCCGTCGCCCGATCGCGCGGCGCCGCGCAGGCGTCCCGGGATCAGGCCTGGCGGCCGCGGTGCAGCTCGATCGCGGCCTGGATCTCCTCCTCGGACAGGATGTGGTCGGTGGCCTTGGCCTTCGCCAGGATGGCGTCGACGAGCTCCTTCGAGGGCTCGATCTTCCGCTGCCGGAGCCAGTAGTTCACGTTGGAGGCCCCGGACATGTAGCCCACGCAGATCTCCTGCTTTCGCCCGAACATGCCGGCGGGGACGCCGGAGTAGATCCGGTCGGCCATCCAGGCGTCGCCCTTCGACTCGGCCTTGATGATGGCCGCCGCGTGCACGCCGGTCGCCGTGCGGAAGGCGTCCCGTCCGACCAGGGGATAATTGATGGGCACCTCCCAGCCGACCGCCTGCGCGGCCGTCGTGCAGTACTCGAGGAGGTGGGTGAGGTCCTGGTGCTCGAGGAGGCCGAGGAGCTTCATGTTGAGCAGGATGAGCTCCATCGCGGCGTTGCCGACCCGCTCGCCGATCCCGAGGGCGGTGCCGTGCACCCGGTCCGCGCCGAACTGGAGCGCCCAGATCGCGTTCTCGAGCGCGAGGCCGCGATCGTTGTGGCCGTGCCAGTCGATGCCGACCGACGCCCCGGCCCCCGCGACGATGGCCCGCGTGAAGTTGATGAGGTTGCGAACCCCGTCCGGCGTCGCGTGCCCGACGGTATCGCACAGGCATAGCCGGGACGCGCCGTGATCGATGGCGACCTTGAAGAGCGTCGCCAGCACCTCGGGGCGCGAGCGCGTCGTGTCTTCCGTGACGTAGGCGACGGGGAGCCCGGCCTTCACGCCCGCGTCGATCGCCGCGGCGCTCCGCTGCGCGATGAGGTCGACGTCCCACGCCTCCGCGAGCTGGCGGATCGGGCTCGATCCGATGAAGGCGTAGATCTCCACAGGGATCCCTGCGCGCTGGGAGATCTCGATCATGGGCGTGATGTCCGAGACGACCGTGCGGCCTGCGCAGGCGACGCGGAGCGGCAGGTTGTTATCGGCCACCTCCCTGCACATCCGGAGCACGTCCTCGAACGCCCGTTGCGAGCTGCCGGGCAGGCCGACATCGGCGATCTGGATGCCGATCTTGGCCATCAGGTGGAGCAGCTTGAGCTTGCGCTCGATGTTCGGGTCGGCGACCGATGGGTTCTGCAGGCCGTCGCGCAGGGTCTCGTCGAAGAAGCCGATGTTCTCCGGAATGACCCGCCCGACGCGCCCCACCTCGTTCCAGTCGTAGATCAGCTCGGTCGGGCGGGTACCGGAGGCAGCGATCGCCATGCACTATTATAGTGCGCCGCGCTCGACGCCGGGCCTGAAACGAAGCTCTTCCGGGGCTCTCGACATGACGCACGGCGCAGGTGAAGACGCAAACGTTTTCGACCACGCACCACGCACCACCCACCACGCATCGCTGCGGTGCGCTGGCCCTGCGCGCCTGGCAAGCCTAAGCTTGCGACCACGACGATGTGGCAATCCCTACCTGAGTTCGGGACCGGCGTCCTTTACGCCATTCTGGTGACCGCGGCGTACACCTTCGCCGTCGGGCTCGCGTCGGCGCGCGGGCGGCCGCGGCTGCTCCAGGCGGCGCGGCTCGGCGCGTACGGCACGATCGCGCTGGTCGGCCTCGCGGTTCTCGTGCTGGCGTACGCCTTCGTCAGCCACGATTTCCGCATCGCCTACGTCGCGCAGTACAGCGACAGGTCCATGAGCACGCCGTACCTCATCGCGGCGCTCTGGGGCGGGCAGGACGGCTCGCTGCTCTGGTGGATGTTCCTGACCGCGCTCTTCTCGGGGACCTGCGTCATCTGGCTGCAGCGCCGGTATCTGGAGCTCCAGCCCTACGTCATCGCGACGCTGATGAGCGTCCTCATCTTCTTCTCCGCGCTGATGATCTTCGCGGTGAACCCGTTCCGGACGAGCGTGGCGGGCGCCCCGCTCGACGGCAACGGGCTGAACTACCAGCTGCGCAACTTCTACATGATCATCCACCCGCCGAGCCTCTACATCGGCTTCACGAGCGCGGCGGTCCCGTTCGCGTTCGCGATCGCCGCGCTCGCCACCGGCCGGCTCGACAGCGAGTGGATCGTGGCGACGCGCAAGTGGATGCTCTTCTCCTGGCTGTTCCTCTCCATCGGCAACGTGCTCGGGATGCTGTGGGCCTACGAGGAGCTCGGCTGGGGCGGCCCGTGGGCCTGGGATCCGGTCGAGAACGCCGCGTTCCTCCCGTGGCTCACCGCGAGCGCTTACGTCCACTCGACGATGATCCAGGAGCGCCGCGGCATGCTGAAGGTGTGGAACGTCTCGCTCATCTGCGGGACGTTCTTCCTCACCATCTTCGGCACCTGGCTCACGCGGTCCGGCCTCATCGCGAGCGTCCACTCGTTCGCCCAGTCCGGCATCGGCATCTGGTTCGTCGGCTTCATGGCCGTGATCGTGGCCACGTGCACCGCGCTGATCGTCTACCGCCTGCCGCGGCTGCGCAGCGACGGGCAGTTCGAGTCGATGCTGTCGCGCGAGGCCGCGTTCCTCTTCAACAACTGGGGCCTCTTCAGCATCATGATCTTCATCGCGGTCGCGACGGTGTGGCCGCGCATCAGCGAGTGGCTGCTCGACCAGAAGTCGACGCTCGGGCCGACGTTCTACAACATGTGGCTGCCCCCGGTCGCGCTCGTGGTCTTCCTGCTCATGGGCGTCGCGCCGCTGCTCGGGTGGCGGAAGACGTCGCCGGAGCTCTTCCGGAAGAGCTTCCGCTGGCCGGTGCTGGTCACGGTCGTCACGACGGCGCTCCACCTCGTATTCGGGAAGCGGGTGGGCTTCGCCCCGTTCGTCGCCGTGGACCCGATCTACCCCGGCCAGCTCGGCGACGCGCTCGCGAAGCTCGCGTCGACCTACCCGTTCTTCACGGTGGCCATCGCTGCGTTCAACGTCGCCGTGGTCGTGCAGGAGTTCGCCCGCGGCATCGCGGCGCGGCAGAAGCGCGGGAAAGAACCGCTGTTCGCCTCCTTCTACAACCTGATCGCCAGGTCGAGGCGCCGCTACGGCGGCTACATCGTGCACGTCGGCATCGCGGTGATGTTCCTCGGGTTCGCCGGCCGCGCGTGGGGCGTCGACAAGGAGATCAGCCTCCACCCGGGCGAGTCCGTGCAGCTCGAGGAGTACCGCCTCACCTACGCCGGCCCGCGCATGGAGGTCGACAGCGAGAAGCGGATGGTCTTCGCCGACCTCGACGTCGAGCGCCACGGCGCGCCGGTCGGCCGGATCAGCCCGGCGAAGTTCATCTACAAGGCGTCCCCGGAGGCGCCGTCGACCGAGGTCGCGCGGCACATCACCGTCAAGAACGACCTCTACGTGATCATCGGGATGGCGAACCCCCAGACGAAGGTCGCTTCGTTCCAGATCCACGTGAACAACCTGATCTCGTTCATGTGGTTCGGGGCGGGCATCCTCATCCTGGGGGCGCTCGTCGCGATGTGGCCCGACATCGCGCTCGAGGAGGCCGGCGCGTTCGGCTATGTGCGGGCGGCGGGCTCCGTCACCGCCTCCGTCGTGTTCGCCTTCCTGCTCGCGGGCGGCCCGTCGCAGGCCTACGGGCACACCGTCCAGGAGGGGCTCGGGCGGCCGGTCTTGCTCGCGCCGGGCGCGGCGGACGGCGACGTCCGCGCCCCAGGCTCCGACGCGTCGGTCGATCCCGGGCGGGCGCCCGCGATCGGTGCCATGCTCCCGACCGCTGTCGACTCGAGGCAGCCGGCGTTCGAATGAGCCGCACCCGAAGACTCATCCAAGGCATCACCCTCCTCGTCGCGGGCGCCCTCGCCCTCGTCGTCCTGCTTCGCTCGCCGGAGTTCGCCCACGGGCAGCAGCTCGGGGAGCGGATGGAGCGCACGGGCGTCGTCGGCATCGCGAACGACATCGAGCGCAAGCTCTTCTGGAGCCTGATCTGCACGTGCGGCTGCCCGCGCGAGACCCTCGGGACGTGCACGTGCGGCACCGCGCACGAGCGCCGCGACCAGCTCCGCGCGGCGCTCGCGTCGGGGCTGTCGATCGAGGCCATTCAGACCGCCTACGCCGAGCGCTACGGGGCGGAGGCGCTGGCCGTGCCGCCCAACAAGGGGAGCCAGCGGCTGCTCTACCTCCTCCCGCTCGGCGCCATCGTGGTCGGCGCGGGCATCGTCATCGCGACGCTGCGCCGATGGAAGCGGCGGAGCGACGAGGCGGGCGCCGCTGGCCAGCAGCCACCCGCGAAGGGCGTTGTCCCCGGCGCCCGTGACGATTACGACGACAAGCTCGACGAGGAGCTCAAGAGCCTGGACCGCGAAGACCGCGAATGAGCGCCGAACAGCCCGCCAAAAGCGCCGCCCCGGCCACGGCCGACGAGACCGTGACCAGGGGTACCGACTCGCCGCTGGAGCGGCAGATCATTCACTACGCCCGCTTCGGGGCGCCGCTCGTGGCGCTCGTCGGCGCCGGCGTCGCGGGGCTCGTCGGTGGGCCGCCCGCGGCGATCCTCGTGCTCGCGGGCGGCGCGCTCGTCGCCGTCATCGCCATCTTCTGGGCGAGCCTCCGCGTGCTGATCGGGGAGACGCCGCTGAGCGGGGCCGACGCGTACGCGATCGGCGCGCCGCGCGCGGAGGAGGAGCAGAAGCAGGCCGTCCTGCGCGCGCTCAAGGACCTCGAGTTCGAGCGGAGCGTCGGGAAGATCAGCGATGAGGATTACGCCGAGCTCGTCGCGAAGTACCGCGCCGAGGCGAAGCGGCTCCTCCGCCTGCTGGACGCCGACGCGCAGCCGCGGCGCGAGCAGGTCGCGGCGCTCGTGGCGAAGCACCTCCGGCGCGCCGGGTTCCAGGACGACGGCGCGCCCAGGGAGCCGGACGAGGACGCCGGCGCGAGCGATCCGGAAGGCGCCGCCGCGGAGGCCAGGCCGGCGAAGCGGAGGCGCGCCAAGGCCCGACCGCTGGAGAAGCCGGAGGGCGATCGGGAGCCGGCGGCGGACGGCGAGCGTGACAAGGCCGCGGCGACGGTGGAGCGCGCGGCGACGCAGGTGGCGTGCGGGGCGTGCGGCACGCTGAACGACGAAGACGCTGTGTTTTGCAAGAAGTGCGGGACGAAGCGCGCGGCGGACGCGCCTCAGGACGACCCGGCTGCGACGGACGACGCCGCCGCCAGCGCCGATGAGAACGACCGCAGGAGGGCTTCGTGATGCGCTGGACCGGGTGTACGGCGCTGGCCGCGATCGCCTCGCTGAGCCTGACCGCCGCGCAGGCGGTGCAGGCGAAGCCGGCTGCGTCGGCGCAGCCCGCGGCGGACAAGGCCGCTCCGGCGCAGCCCGCAGCTGGGAAGGCTGCTCCAGGGCAGCCGGCAGCCGGGAAGGCCGCGCCGGCGCAGCCCGCAGCGGCGAAGCAGGGGGAGAAGCCGGCGGCGCCCTCGGGCGGAGCCGCGCCTGCCGGCAGCGGCGCTCCTGCTGCGACCTCGACGGCCGCGGCGGCGGACGCGGGCGCGCCCGATGCAGCGGGCGCCCTTCCGCCGGGGCATCCCGAGGTGGGGCAGGGGCTGCCTTCGGGCCATCCGCCGGTGGGGAAGCCTCCCGCGGCAGACGCGGCCTCCCGGCGCGCCTCGGAGCAGCTGACGGGCCTGTTCGATGCGCCCGACGACACCGTCCAGGAAGACACAGGCCTTCCGCCCGGCGTCCTCGTGCTCACCGTACAGGACGCGGACGGGAACCCCGTTCCTCGCATCTCCGTCGATATCGACATCCTGCAGAGCTCGGTGTCGAGGGGCGACTCGCGCGAGCGCATGAGCCGAGAGACGGACGACGCGGGCACCCTCCGGCTCGAGAACCTCGCGATCGCCGGCGGCACGAGCTACGGCATCTCGATCACGCGCGACGGCGCGACGTTCTCGATCCCGCATTTCGGCCTCAGCGCCGAGGCCGGAAAGCGGGCCGTGCTCCACATCTACGACGCCACGCCGAACGTGAGCGGCCTGATGGTCGGGACGCAGGGCATCGTCTACCTCCAGCTCCGGCAAGACTCGATCGCGGTGGAGCAGCTGTTCCAGGTCTACAACCTCGGCCGCGTCGCCTGGCTGCCTGACGAGACGTTCGCGCTCCCGCGCGACTACAAGGCCTTCAACAAGAGCGAAGGCATGGGCGAGGAGATGCGCTTCGACGAGGTCAAGGGCACCGGCGTGGCGCTGCGCGGCACCGTGAGCCCCGGCCGGCATGAAGGGCAGTTCCGCTGGCAGGTCCCGCTCCATGACGAGGAGCGGCAGACGATCCGCATCGAGCTGCCGCCGCGCATCGCCCAGATGCGGGTGATGGCCGAGGCGTCCAAGTCGATGACGCTGAACGTCGCCGGCTTCCCCGCGGCCCAGCGCACCCAGAACAGGGACGGGAAGAAGATCCTGATCACCGAGATGCAGGGCACCCGCACGGACGGCGGGATGAAGGTCATCGAGATCACGCTCGGCGGTCTGCCGACGCCGGGGGTGGGCCGGTGGATCGCGCTGCTGCTGGCCGGCGCGACCGTGATCGGCGGGACCGCGTTCAACCTGGTCCGGCGGCGCGACCAGGACCGCGGGCCCGACGACGAGGAGCGGCGGGAGCTGCTCGAGGCGCGGAACGCGCTGCTCGACGAGTTCGTCGAGCTCGAGCGCGCGCGGAAGCGGGGCGACGTCGGTCCGAAGACGTACGATCGCGTCCGTGCCGCGCTCCTCGACGCGCTCGCGCGCATCGTGGCCATGATCGAGGCCAGGCCGGCGCGCGGGAAGGCCGCTGGCGCGCGCGAGCCGGCCGGCGCGCTCAAGGCCGACGCCGCCGGATCGCCGCGCTCCTGAGGGGTGCGGGCAGCACCGGACGCCGGGCGGATGCCGGGGTGGAAGGCTGGTCTCGCCGCGGGCGCGGCCCTCCTGATCGGCGCCGTCGTCGCGCTCGCCTTCCGTCGCGCGGAGCCGCCGGCGCGCTGCGCGCCGGGGATGGTCGCGCTCGGCCCGAGGTGCTGCGGCGAGGGCCAGCGCCTCGATGATGCCGGCCGCTGCGCAGGCGCGCCGAGGCGCTGCAGCGCCGACCTCACGGTGACCGCCGCTGGCTGCGTCGCGCCGAACGCAACCGTCCGCATCGCCGCGGGGACGCTGCGCCTCGGGCCAAGCGACTGGGAGGCGCAGGGCATCGTCGACCCGCGCGCGGTGTTCGTCCCGGCGTTCTCGCTCGACGCGTTCGAGATCACCGAGCAGCGCTACGCGGCTTGCGTCGAGGCCGGCGCGTGCGCCCCGCTCCCGCTGCGCGGCGAGCCCGGGGTCCCCGTCACGGGCGTCACCCTGGCCGAGTCGGCTCGGTACTGCGCGTTCGCGGGCGGGGCGCTCCCTTCGCGTGATCAGCTCGCCTTCGCCGCGGCGGGCGACTCGGGCCGGCGGTACCCGTGGGGAGACACCGGCGCGGTCTGCCGGCGCGCCGCCTTTGGCCTGCGAGCGGGCCCCTGCGGCTGGGGCGCGACGGGCCCCGAGCTCGCCGGCTCGCGCCCCGACGGCGCCGCCGTGCATCCGGGGGGGCGGGTGTTCGATCTGGCCGGCAATGTTGCCGAGTGGGCGACCCCCGATGCGCTCGAGGGCGAGTTCTCGGAAACTCACGGCGGATCATGGACGGATGGGGCCGCGGCCGCGCTTCGCACCTGGAATCGTCGGCTTGTCCCGGTATCCACCCGAGCCCCGGATCTTGGCTTCCGGTGTGTCTATCCACCGTAGCGCTCGCAAGCGCGCCCCGCTCGGCGGCGGGCTGGGTGGGGAGGGGGGACAAACCCACGTAGGGGGACAAACCCACCTCGCTTTCCGACCGCAAAACAATCCGGAAACGCGCTCCGGCGGCGCCGGATGGAGTTAGAGTCCCGAGTCCCAATGGCTGTCGCGCTTCTCTCGATCGGGACCGAGCTCACCCGGGGCGAGATCATCAACACCAACGAGGCCTGGCTCGCTGCCGAGCTCACCGCAGCGGGCTTCACGGTCAGCGAGTCCAGCACGGTCGACGATGACGTCGATCGCATCGTCGCCGCGGTCCGCCAGCTCGCGAGCGCGCACCGGCTGGTGATCGCCACCGGCGGCCTCGGCCCCACGACGGACGACCTCACCGCGCAGGCCGCGGCGCGCGCGACGGGCGCCGACCTCGTGCGCGACGAGAGCACGCTGCTCGCCATCCGCCGCCGCGTCGAGGCCCGTGGCAAGGTGATGAACGCGGGCCACGAGAAGCAGGCCGAGGTCCCCGCCGGGTCGGAGATCCTTCCGAACTCATCCGGCACCGCGCCCGGCTTCGGCATCCACCTTGGCGAGTCGACCGTGTTCTTCCTCCCGGGTGTGCCGCGGGAGATGAAGAGCATGTTCACCGAGCAGGTGCTGCCGCGCGTGCGGCCGGCTGCTCCGAACAACACCTTCCAGGTCCGCCTTCGCACCTACGGTCTGCCCGAGGCGACGCTCGGCGAGCTCCTGAAAGGCGTGGAGGAGGCCCACCCCGGCATCACGCTCGGCTACCGCGTGCACTACCCGGAGGTCGACGTGAAGGTCCACGCCCGCGCCGCCACGCAGTCGATGGCGCACGAGCTGGCCTTGAAGGCGACGGCCGATGTCCGTGAGCGGCTCGGCACCGCCGTGTACGGGGAGGGGGGCGACGCCTTCGCGGAGATGGTCGGGCGCTCCGTGCGCGCCCGTGGCTGGCGGCTCGCCGTGTCGGAGTCGTGCACGGGCGGCTTGATCTCTCACCTCCTCACCAGTTACCCGGCGAGCGACTACCTGGTTGGCGCCGCGGTCACCTACGCGAACAGCGCCAAGACGCGGCTGCTCGGCGTCGCGGAGGACACCCTGCGCGGCCACGGCGCGGTGTCGGCCGAGGTCGCCGCCGAGATGGCGCAGGGCGTCCGCCGCCTCTGCGAGGTCGACGTCGCCATCTCCGTGACCGGCATCGCCGGCCCGACGGGCGGCACCGCGACCAAGCCGGTTGGCCTCTGCTACTGGGCTGTATCGCACCCTGGCGGCCTCGTCGTGCGAGACCGCGTGTTCTCGGGGGATCGCGAGGAGGTCCAGCTCGGCGCCGCCTACGCCGTCCTCGACCTCCTCCGCCGCATCGCCGGCAATCTCCCTGAGCGCTGACGCAGGCCGAGCGCTGACGCAGGCGCGGGCCGGCGAGCGTCAGTTCGGCGCTGCGCGCGTGAAGGTGAGCCCTCCGGCCCCGCGGTCGATCCGCACCGTGTCTCCCTGCTTGAACTCGCCGCCGAGGATCCGCTTCGCGAGCTCGTCCTCGATGCTCCGCTGGATGGCGCGCTTCAGCGGCCTCGCGCCGTACTGCGGATCCCACCCCTGCTCGATGAGGTAGCCCTTCGCCTCGGACGAGATGGTGAAAAGCAGCCCGCGTCGATCCAGGCGCTTTCGCAGCAGGTCGAGCTGGATATCGACGATCTGCTCCATCTGCTCGCGCGCCAGCCGCCGGAACACGATGAGATCGTCGAGGCGATTCAAGAACTCCGGGCGGAAGTGCTTCCGCACCTCCTCGATGACGGCCCTCCTCACGAGCTCGGCCTTCTCGTCCGCCGGCAGGTTCGCTCGCTCCTCGATCGCCGCGGCCGCCGGCGTCCCGAGGTTCGATGTCAGGATGATGATCGTGTTCTTGAAATCGACCGTGTGCCCCTGGCCGTCGGTCAGGCGACCGTCGTCGAGCACCTGGAGGAGCGTGTTCCAGATGTCCGGGTGGGCCTTCTCGATCTCGTCGAACAGCACCACGCTGTACGGCCGTCGGCGCACCGGCTCCGTGAGCTGGCCGCCCTCCTCGTAGCCGACGTACCCGGGCGGCGCGCCGATCAGGCGGGCCACCGCGTGGCGCTCCCCGTACTCGCTCATATCGAGCCGCACCATGGCCTTCTCGTCGTCGAAGAGGATCTCGGCGAGCGCGCGCGCGAGCTCGGTCTTGCCGACGCCGGTCGGCCCGAGGAACAGGAACGATCCGATCGGCCGGCGCTCGTCGCCGAGCCCGGCCCTCGAGCGCCGGATGGCGTTCGACACCGCGCGGAGCGCGTCCTCCTGCCCGACGACCCGCCGGCGCAGCTCCTCCTCGAGGCGCAGCAGCTTCTGCATCTCGCTCTCGAGCATCTTGGAGACGGGGATCCCGGTCCATTTCGAGACGACCGCGGCGATGTCCTCGTCGGTGACCTCCTCCTTCAGGTAGCTCTGCTTCGACTGCACCTGGGAGAGGGTGGCGCGGATCGACTCGAGCTGCTTCTCGATCTCCGGGATCTTGCCGTAATGGATCTCCGCGGCGCGCCCGAGGTCTCCGGCGCGCTTCAGCCGCTCCTCCTCGAGCCGGAGCTCCTCGATCTGCGGCTTGAGCCGGCGCAGCTCGGAGATGAGCTCCTTCTCGCGCATCCACTGCGCCCGCATCGCGTCGCGCTGCCCCTGGAGCTCGGCGATCTCGCGCCGCACCTCGTCGAGGCGGACCTTGCTCGCCTTGTCGCTCTCGCGCTTGAGCGCCTGCTCCTCCATCTGCAGCTTGAGCAGATCGCGCTCGACCTGATCGATCGGCGTGGGCAGGCTATCGATCTCCATACGGATCTTCGACGCCGCCTCGTCGACCAGATCGATCGCCTTGTCGGGCAAAAAGCGCTCGGTGATGTACCGGTTCGACAGGACGGCGGCCCCGACGAGCGCCGCGTCCTGGATGCGGATCCCGTGGTGGACCTCGTACTTCTCCTTGAGGCCTCGCAGGATAGCGATCGTGTCCTCGACGCTGGGCTGCGTGACGAGCACCTGCTGGAACCGCCGCTCCAGCGCCGCGTCCTTCTCGATCCGCTTGCGGTACTCGTCGAGGGTGGTCGCGCCGATGCACCGGAGCTCACCGCGCGCGAGCGCCGGCTTCAGCATGTTGGCCGCGTCCATGGCGCCCTCGGCCGCGCCGGCGCCCACCAGCGTGTGAAGCTCGTCGATGAACAGGATGATGCGGCCGTTCGAGCCCTCGATCTCCTTGAGCACGGCCTTGAGCCGATCCTCGAACTCCCCGCGGAACTTCGAGCCTGCGACCATGGCGGCGAGATCGAGCGCGGCGATGGTCTTGTCCTTGAGCGACTCCGGCACATCGCCCGCGACGATGCGCTGCGCGATGCCCTCGACGATCGCCGTCTTGCCGACGCCGGGCTCGCCGATGAGCACCGGATTGTTCTTGGTGCGCCGCGAGAGCACCTGGATGACGCGCCGGATCTCCTCGTCTCGCCCGATCACCGGATCGATCTTGCCCTGTCGAGCGAGCTTCGTGAGATCCCGTGTGTACTTCTCGAGCGCCTGGAACTTCCCCTCGGGGTCCCGGTCCGTCACGCGCTGATTGCCACGCACGGCCGCGAGCGACGAGAGGAGCTTGTCGTACGAGAGCCCCGCTCGTTCGAAGATCGATTGGATCTCCTTGTCGGCCTTGATGCCGGCGAGCAGGACGTGCTCTGTCGAGATGTACTCGTCCTTGAGCGCCTTCGCCTCGTCTTCGGCCTTTTGCAGGACCGTGAGCGCGCGCCTCGACAGGTTCGGCTCGGCGCCGCCGCTGACGCGAGGATAGGTGTCGATCTTCGCGTCGAGGAGGCGCAGCACGCCCGCCGGATCGGCGCCTGCCTTCTGCACCAGAGGCGCGCCGACGCCGCCGTCCTGGCTGACGATCGCCCGCACAAGGTGCTCGGGATAGAGCTCGGGGTTTCCCCGACGGCTGCCGAAGTCGACAGCCTCTCGTATGGCCTCTTGGGCCTTCGTCGTCATTCGCTCGATTTTCATGGCCCCTCGAAGCTAAGGCGGGTGCCCCGCCTAGCAAGGGGACGGCCAGGCAAGCGGCTTGCCAAAAACGCTGAAGGGCGCTGATGGGACGCCGAAGAGGCGCTGAAGGGATGACGAGCGAACAGGGCAGGTGAGCGATGCAGCAGCAGCGCCGTGTCAACCCCCCGGCCATGCGCATCGAGCGAGGGGCTCGACGCACGCACGCCCGGGCGCGGGGCCGAGGCGCCGCGCCCGGGCGCAGGAGCCGCGCCGGGCGCGCAGGAGCCGCGCGCCCTGGCCGTGGGGCTCAGATATCGAGGTTCTTCACGTTGAGCGCGTTCTGCTCGATGAAGTTGCGCCGCGGCTCGACCTGATCCCCCATCAGGATCGTGAAGAGCTCGTCCGTCTTCACCGCATCGTCGATGCGGACCTGGAGGAGAGTCCGAGCGTCCGGGTTCATCGTCGTTTCCCAGAGCTCGTCGGCGTTCATCTCGCCGAGGCCCTTGTAACGGCTGATCGAGATGCCCTTCTTGCCGCGCTCCTCGATGTACTCGACGAGCGACTCTCCGTTCTCCAGGGTCTCCTCGCCGCTCGAGGTGCGCGCCCGGTACGGGGGCGCGCCGATGGACCGGAGGTCCTGCTCGATCGACCAGGCTTCCTGGTACTCCGGCGAGTTCACCAGATCCCAGTCGATGACGCTCTTTCGCGCGCTCGCGCCCGGGCGCGGCACGACCTCGATCCGGCTCGTCCCGTGCTCCGTGTCCCGGGGCGTCGACAGCGTGAGCGGGAACAGGTCCGGATAGCGCTGCTTCAGGTAGGCGCGGAGCTCGTCGGCGGCCGCGGCGACCTTCTTGGTCTCGCGCAGATCGTCGCGCCCGAGCCCGCTCGACCGCAGCAGCGCCGCCACGATCCGCGCGTCACAGCGCTTGTCGATGTTGGAGAGCACGGCGCGGAACCGCTTCAGCCGCTGCGCCAGCCGGTAGAGCGGCTGGCCCGCGATGCCCGTCTGGGCGCCGCTGGCGACGATCTCGAGCCCGTCCACGGCGTTGCCCACGAGGAACTCGTCCAGGGCGCCCTGGTCCTTCAGGTACAGGTCCCGCTTGCCCTTGCGCACGCGGTAGAGCGGCGGCTGCGCGATGAACAGGTACCCCTTCTCCATGATCTCCGGCATCTGCCGGAAGAAGAAGGTCAGCAGCAGCGTGCGGATGTGGGATCCGTCGACGTCGGCGTCCGTCATCAGGATGATCTTCTGGTAGCGGAGCTTGTCGATCTCGAAGCCGCCGGCGTCGTTGATCCCACAGCCGAGCGCGGTGATCAGCGTGCCCACCTCGGCGGAGCTCAGCATCCGGTCGAGCCGCGCGCGCTCGACGTTCAGGATCTTCCCCTTCAGCGGGAGGATCGCCTGGAAGTGCCGGTCGCGCCCCATCTTGGCGCTGCCGCCGGCGCTCTCGCCCTCGACGATGTAGATCTCGCTCTTCTCCGGGTCCTTGGACTGGCAGTCGGCGAGCTTGCCCGAGAGCGAGGTCACGTCGAGCGAGCCCTTGCGGATCACCTCGCGGGCCTTGCGGGCCGCCTCGCGCGCCTTCGCGGCGACGACCGCCTTCTCGATGATCTTCTTCGCGCTCTGGGGGTTCTCTTCGAAGTACTGCCCGAGCTTGTCGCTGACGGCGGCCTCGACGATGCCCTTGACCTCGCTCGACACGAGCTTGGATTTCGTCTGCGAGTCGAACGACGGGTCCGGGTGCTTGATGCTGAGCACGCACGTCAGGCCCTCACGCGCGTCCTCGCCCTGCAGGCCCTGCTTCAGCTCCTTGAAGAGGTTGTGCGCGCTCCCGTAGTTGTTGATGGTCTTCGTGAGCGCGGCGCGGAGCCCGGTGAGGTGGGTGCCGCCGTCCTTGTTGTGGACGTTGTTCGTGTAACAGAAGATGGCTTCCGTATAGGAGCCGTTCCACTGCAGCGCGACCTCCACGCCGACCGGCGGAGCCGCGGAGCTGCCGCGGCCGTTCGCGCCGTCGCCTGTGGCGCCGGCCTCATGCTGCGACACGAAGCTGATCACGTCGTCGTGAATCGGCTCCTTGGTCTTGTTGAGGAGCGACACGAACTCGGAGATGCCCCCCTTGTACTCGTAGACTTCCGTTCTCCCGTCGGGGCGCTGGTCGTGGAGGTGGATGATGAGCCCGGCGTTCAGAAACGCGAGCTCGCGCAGGCGGCTCGCCAGGATGTCGAAGCTGAACTCGACTGTGCTGAAGACGAGCGGATCGGGCTTGAAGGTGAGCTTCGTCCCCGTCTTGTCCGTCACGCCGATCCCCTTGAGCGGCGCCTTCGGCACGCCCCGGGCGTACTCCTGAAACCAGAGCTTTCCTTCCCGCTTGATCTCGAGCTTCAGCCACTCGGAGACGGCGTTCACGGCGCTCACGCCGACGCCGTGCAAGCCCGCAGAGACCTTGTAGCTGGAGTTGTCGAACTTGCCGCCGGCGTGGAGGACGGTCATGACGACCTCTGCCGCGCTCACGCCCTTGGCGTGCATCCCGACCGGGATCCCGCGGCCGTTGTCCTCGATCGACACCGAGCCGTCGAAGTGGACGGTGACCCTGATCTCCGTGCAGGCGCCGGCGAGGTGCTCGTCGACCGCGTTGTCGATGGCTTCCCAGACCAGGTGGTGGAGCCCCGATCCGTCGTGCACATCGCCGATGTACATGCCGGGTCGCTTTCGCACCGCTTCAAGGCCTTCGAGCGCCGTGATGCTGTGGGCGTCATACGACGCCTTGGTGAGGTCGGTCGGCTGGCTCAGGGTGGGTTCCGTCATCTCGGTCCTGGTGGCGCGCCCGCCGCCTCTCACCGGGGGCGCAGAGCGGCGGAGGCCGCTCGGATTGCCGGAGTTCTTGCAGTGGAGGGGCCGGCTCGATGGCAGCTCGTCTGGTGAGACCCGGGCGCCGCGGCCGCGGCGCCGGATCGATTCCGGGGCCATGAGCGTTCACGCGCGGACCGCTCGTCGATGCCCCGTAAAGACTGCGGAAATGTAGCCGAAATCAGGGGCTCGGGCAAGCGTTTCGCCGGGTCCGGAAGCCTCGTAACACCGTATTTTCGGTGCCCATCGCGGGCGCGTCCGGAGCATCCCAACTCGCGCGCTCCGGGGCCGGGATCAACGCGTTTGACGGCGGTCGCGGCGCGGTCGGCTGACGTTCGTCGCGCGCGCCGGGCGCCGCGCGCCGCGTGCGTCCGGCAGCCCGGCGGCAGCCCGGCGCGCCCGCGACGAACGAACGTCAGCCGACCGCGCCGCCTTCGACGTGAAAATCGCGCCGCTCCGAGGAAGGTACGCCCGGCGTGACGATGAGATCGCGCCGCGTGGTCGTCAGGAATACCTGTCCGCGCGCCATTCCGAGGAACATGAACAGCGCCGCGGTCCGGTCGGGATCGAGCTCGCTCGACACGTCGTCGAGCAGGAGGATCGGTTCTACGCCCCGGACGGAAGCAATCGCAGCGGTCTCGGCTGCTTTGAGCGCGAGCGTGAGGGCCCTGTGCTGGCCCTGCGAGGCGACAACGCGGGCGGGGTGGCCGTCGAGCTCGAGCACCAGGTCGTCGCGGTGGGGACCGAAGCCCGCGCTCGGCCGGTGCGCGTCGCGGCGGCGCTGCTCGCGCAGCGCCTCGCGCGCCTGCTCGGCGGCGCCGCTGCCGCCCGGCGCGTACCGCGCGGCCAGCGTCAGGTTGGGCGCGGCGATGCGGGCGAAGGCGTTCGTGAGCTCCGGCGCCAGCGCCTGGACGGCCGCCTCGCGGGCGCGGGTCAGCGCCGCGCCGTGGAGGGCGCAGAGCGCCTCGAACGCGTCGAGCTCGGGGCTCGCCTGGGCCTGCGCTCCCCCGCCGCGGTGGAGCAGCTCGTGGCGCGCGCGGAGCGCCTGCGCGTAGCGGGCCCGGTGGTCGGCGCTCTGCGGGTCCATGAAGAGCGCCAGGCGATCGAGCAGCGTGCGCCGCGCGCTCGCGGGCCCGGTGGACAGCGCGAGCTCCTCCGCGTGGAAGGCGACGACCGGCGATCGCGTCGCGAAGCTCGCCAGGCTCGGAGGCCGGTTGCCGTCGATCCGCACGACGCACCGCTTGTGCTCCACGGCGGCGGTCTGCTCGCGCGCGAGCGGCTGCAGCGCGTCCCGTCGCTCGACGAAGCGCGCGCGCGCGCTTGCGATGGGGGCGCCGTGGCGGACCAGCTCGGCCAGCCGGTGGGTGCGGAAGCTCCTCGAGGTCGCGGCGAAGTAGATCGCCTCGAGCAGGCTCGTCTTTCCCTGCCCGTTGTTGCCCGCGATCACGTTGATGCGCGGCGCTGGCTCGACATCGACGCGACCGAGGTTCCGGAACTCGCGGATGTGGAGCCGCTCGAGGAGGAGGCTCGGGGAGCGCCCCTCGGGCTCGTCGGAGGGCGCGCTCAAATCCGCATCGGCATGATGACGGCGACGTAGCTCTGCTGGTTCGACTCGCTGCCGGGCCGGATCACGGCGGGGTCGAGCTCGCCGGAGATGCCGAGGATGACCTCCTCGTCGTCGATCGAGGCGAGCACGTCGAGGAAGTACTTCGCGTTGAAGCCGATGGTGACCTCGGGTCCGCTGTAGTCGACGGCCACCTCGTCGAAGCCGGCGCCGGTGTCGGGGCTCTCGCTGGTGATGCGGAGCGTCCCCGGCGCGATCGACAGCTTGACGCCGCCGGTGCGGTCGTTGGCGGCGAGCGCGATGGCGCGGAGGGCCTCGGCGAACGCGACGCGGGGGGCGCGGACCGAGCGCTCGGTGACGGACGGGATGACCTGCTGGTAGGGCGGGAACTGCGCGTCGACGAGCTTCACCGAGAACTGCATCCCGGCGATGTTGAAGAAGGCGTTCGGCCCGCTCTGGGTGATGGCGACCATCGGGGTCTCCTTCTCGGCGCGCGCCTCTTCGGCGAGGCGGCGGAGCTCCGTGATCGCCTTGAGCGGGATGAGCATGGTGGCCGTCGCGGAGCTGCCCGACACGGTCGCCTCCATCTTGGAGAGCCGATGGCCGTCGGTGGTCACCATCCTGACGCGATCGCCGGCCCACTCGAACAGGGCGCTGTTCACGTGGGCGCGGGTCTCGTCGGTCGAGATCGAGAAGTGGGTCCGGGTGATCAGGAGCGCGAGCTGCTCGACGGGGAGCTCCAGCGAGGGCGCGTCCTGCGCCGGGGCAGGCAGCTGCGGGAACTCCGAGCCGGGGAGCCCGGGGAGCGTGTAGCGCCGGGGCGATCCCACGGCCTTGAGCGACGTGTGCGCGCCCTCGGTGGTGGTGATCTGGATCGGGCCATCGGGCATGGCCTTCACGCGCTCCAGCAGGTCCCTGGCGGGGACCGCGACGGTGCCGCCGGTCTTGATGTCCGCGTGGGTCTGGCCGGTGACGCCGAGGTACAGGTCGGTCGCGGCGACGCGGACCGCGTTGCCCTCGGCGGCCAGCAGGACGTTGGCGAGCGCGGGCATGGCGCTCTTCTTGTCCGCCACGCCTTGGCAGCGCGCGACGAGGCGAAGCAGATCTTTCTTGGGGATCACAAGGTCCATAGCCGACTCCGGAGCCGCTCCCTTTAGCAGGGTTATCGCCCGGGGGTGCGCCGGAAATGAGCGCTCGCGTGACCTTGCGCAACGCCTCTTTCTTCCATGAAATAGATAGATAAAGACATCGTCTTCGTCGTAGGCGCTGTGGAGGGCGGGGATAACTCAGAATGCGCAACGAATCCAATGAGTTAGAAGCGGACGCCCTGGGGTAAATGGACCGTCCTCAGGGGTAGGTGGACAGGGGAGAGCTGGCGGATGGCCGATCTCCCCCGTTTTGCCCCCAGGGTTGCCGGCGGGGTTATCCCCAAGGATCCCCCAGGGGGCGTGCGGGGTGATGTGGAACCGAGCGCTGCCCACGTGCTCTGCCCGATGCGCTGTGCAGTTCCGAGCGGCACCTGGATGGAGTATTTCAAATTGTACGGACTTGAGTTCGGTGCGGTGTATCCACTGCGGTAGCCACCACGATCTCGCGGTGGTCGTGTGTCCGGCGACCGGGCTGGTCGTCGCTCCGAGCGATGCGCCGCCCTCGCGCCCGGGCCCTCGCGCTGGCGTGGCTCCGTTGCAGCCGATTCCTCGGCCAGCAGCGCGTCCTCCGTCGAGGGTGGCGCCGCCGTTGCTGAGGTGGCCGGCGGGCGTGCAACCGAGCTCATCGGTGCGTGGCGCGCTGGCGCCGGGTCCAGAGCAGCGGGCGATCGCGCCGCGCGCTTCGTCGTCTCCCGCGGCGGGCTCGCGGACGCCGGCGTGGCCGAGGAACCCCGGCGTGAGCCCGACCTCTTCCGGGCGCTCGCTGCTCGGCCACGTGATCGGCGACAAGTACGCGGTCACCGCCATCATCGGGGAGGGGGGGATGGGCGCTGTGTACGAGGCGGAGCACCTCCAGATCGGGCGGCTGGTCGCCGTCAAGGTGATGCATCCGCGGGAGACCCAGAAGCGCGAGGCCATCTCGAGGCTGGAGCACGAGGCTCGTGTCGCCGGACGGATCGGTCATCCCAACATCTGTGAAGTGTACGACATGGGGTGGCTCCCTGACGGCAGCCCCTACCTCGTGATGGAGCGCCTCCATGGGGAGACGCTGGCGCAGCGGATCGAGCGCTGCGGTGTCGTTCCGCCGAACGAGCTCGTCGACATCATGCTTCAGGTGCTCTCGGCGCTGGTCACGGCGCATGATCGGGGGGTCGTCCACCGTGATCTGAAGCCAGAGAACATCTTCCTCTCGGAGCGCGCCGGCATGTTGCCGGTGGCCAAGCTGCTCGATTTCGGCATCTCCCAGGCCCCAGGCGTGGATGGGGTGATGATGGATCTGACCCGCACCGGCATGGTGATGGGCACGCCGTATTACATGGCGCCCGAACAGGCACGGGGCGACGCGGAGCTTGACCGCCGGCTCGATCTGTGGGCTGCGGGCGTGATCCTGTACGAGGCGCTGACAGGCCAGCGCCCGTTCGTGGCCCGCAACTACAACGCATTGCTCGTCCAGATCCTCACGCTGTGGCACCGGCCGATGACGGAGCTCGATCCGACGATTCCGCCCGGCCTCTCTCGCCTCGTGGATCGCGCCCTGGCGAAGGCGCGGGATGAACGATTCCAGAGCGCGCGGGAGTTCCTGGAAGCGCTGCGGCGGTTCAAGAACCAGGTGCCGGTGTCACAGAAGCGCCAGGTGGCGGAGCGCGTCGCCGTTCGTGATGTCGTCGGCGAACAGTCCGACGACGGCACGATGATGTTCGCTCGGCTCGGAGAGGGTGAGCAGGGGAGTGACCCTGGCAGGGTCGTCGTGGCGGGCGATCGCGGCGTGGAGGCAGCGGCGAGGAAGGAACCGCAGACGGCGGACTGCAGCACAGGGCTGCAGGTCCCTCATGGCGCGCGGTCGCTGCGGTCGTCCGATGGCAGCGCTGTGCGCAGGCCGAGCGAGCCGGTCGCGGAGACGGGTGACGGGCAGTCTCGGGAAGATGAGTCGGAAGATCGACCGACGATTCCGTCGTTGAGCCCGCTCGAAGCGGAAGCGGAGCTCTCCGACGATTCCGAGGCGACTGTCGTTGATCCGCCAGCGTTCCCGGAGGACATCACCACGGTCGTTCAGGGCGAAGGTCGCGCTCGAGGCGGCGACAAGAGCTGACGGGAACGCGAGCGCAGGAGCGAGGTGAGCGCTGTGAGGACGATCGAGCGCGTGGTGGCCCGTGGCGTCGTGAAGACCTACGGAGCGACGGCGGCGTTGCGCGGAGTGAACGCGACGATCGAGGCAGGGCGATTGACGCTCATCGAGGGGGCGAACGGGTCCGGCAAATCGACGCTGCTCGGGATCCTCGGGACCGTGATCCGTCCCACGTCGGGCGCTGTGAGCTACGAGCCGCTCGGCGACGATGCCGGGATGGCTCGCGGCACCATCGGCTGGCTGTCCCACGAGTCGCTGGCGTACCCGGACCTCTCCGGTCGGCAGAACGTCGAGCTGGCGGCCGGCTTCCACGGGCTCGACGCGCACGAAGCGTGGCGTCATGCCGAGGAGCGCTTCGAGCTCGGGAGCTTTGCGCTAAGGCCGCTCCGCACGTGTTCGCGCGGCCAGCGGCAACGAATCGCGCTCGCGCGAGCGCTGGTGCACCACCCGTCGCTGGTGCTGCTGGATGAGCCGACCACGGGTCTTGACCGCGGCGGCGTCGCGCGACTCCTCACGGTCGTGGAGGCGGAGGTCGAGCGAGGGGCCGCGGTGGTCGTGGTGTCCCACGAGCCGGAGGTCTTCCGAGAGCGGGCGGCTGCCCGTCTGGTGCTGGAGCGGGGTCGCGTCGTCACCGACGCTCCCTGACGACGCGCACCGATCTTTCGGAAGTCCCGCGAACCCACCGAGCGTGTTCTCGGACCGGAGCTCAGGACCAGGTACTCGGGTCCGGTAGCCCGGCTTGATTTCTCACGACGTCGAGGCTGGCCACCCCTCGAACGTGACGATGTCTCGTTAGGACATTGCGAGGCGTGCCAGGGCGACCTGCGCCGCGGCGAGTGAAGCCGGTGCGGTTGGAGCCGCGCGCGGCATCACCACCGCGCCGGAAGCGATGCCGAGCGCGGCAAGCTCCCCCGCGTTTGTGCCAGTCGATGCGTCGGGCGCTGCCGGCGGGTTCAGCACGATCACGGCTGGCGGAAGACCAGGAGCGAGCGCACGGAGGGCGAGCGTGCAGCAAGCGACCTCGTGAAGGATGCCTAGCCGGTCGAGGCCGACCAGCACGACGGCATCGGGGGAGAGTGCGCGCACGAGGTCTGCGTTCGTCAGTCCTGGTCCGAGCGGGGAGAGGAGCGCGCCGGCGCTCTCCACGATGGCAAGGGGAGCTGGCTGCCTGTCGACCCACGCGCCGGCGACCTCCAGCGAGATGGCGCGTCCGCAACGGCGCGCTGCCAGGTGAGGGGAGAGCGGCTCGGCGAAGCGGTAGGGTGCTGGCTCGGGTTGGACCGAGCTGACGAGCGCCAGGTGTTCGGCGTCGGTCGTCGAGGTGCCGTCGACGCCCGACTCGATGGGCTTCAAGCCGCAGACCTTGTTGCCGCGAGCTGCCAGCGCTGCGACCAGCGCGACCGACACGTGTGTCTTGCCCACCCCGGTCCCGGTTCCGACCACCGCGACCCGGATCCGTCCTGTTTCACGTGAAACAGGATGCCCCCTCATCGTATCGCCTCCCGGAACCCTGCGAGGGCACGCTCGACGTCCGACTCGGAGAGCGACGCGTTCGCCACGATACGGAGCCGCGACGTGCCCGCCGGCACCGTCGGCGGCCGGATCGCCTGGACGAGGACGCCCTCGCTCGCGAGGCGTCGAGACATCTCCACCGCGGCCCCCGTCGACTTCAGAATCCACGGGAGGATCGGGCCCGAGGAGGCAGGAAGCAGCTCGGCCCCCAGCGCCTGCAGACCGGAGCGAAGCCGGCGGGTGAGCAGCGCCAGGCGCGCCCGAGCCGGGTCGTCCGCGGCGGCGCGGCGGACCCGCTCCGCTGCAGCGAGCGCCACCACCGGGCTGATGCCTGTCGAGTAAACGAAGCTCCTGGCACGGTTCCACAGGTAAGTTCGCAACGTCGAGGAGCCCGCCACGAAGGCGCCGTGGAGTCCGAGCGACTTGCCGAGCGTGCCGATGAGCACGTCGGGGCGAACCCCGACCTCGGCGCAGAGGCCAGCGCCGCGCGGTCCGAAGACACCCAGGGCGTGCGCCTCGTCCACGATCAACGCGGCATCGTGGCGATCGCAGAGCTCACGCAGGCGGCGGAGGTCGGGGGTGTCGCCATCCATGCTGAAGAGCGATTCGGTCACCACCCACCGGCGGCGGGCGCCCCTGGCCCGCACGAGAGCGCTCTCGACCGCCTCCACGTCGACATGGCCCACGACCTCGACCGTCGCTCCCGAGAGACGGCATCCGTCGATGAGCGACGCGTGGTTCAGCGCGTCCGACACGACGACATCCCCCGGCCTGGCCAGCGCGGCGACGGTGCCGACGTTGGCCGCATACCCTGAGGAGAACAGCAGCGCCGCCTCCACGCTCAACCAGGCGGCGATCTCCCTCTCGGCCATCAGATGGGCCTCGTGGGTCCCGCTCACCAGGCGGGACGCCCCCGCACCGCTCGCGGTTCCGACCTCGGAAGGCAAGGCGAGCCCGGCGTAGCCGAGGTAGTCGTTGGAGCACAGGACCAGCATTCGCGCTGGAGCCGGGGCCGCTGGAGGCGTGCGCAGTAGGCCGGCACGCTCCATCTCGGAGAGCTCGTCCTGGAGATGGCGAAGGGCGTTCACGCCTCCAGGCGCGGGGTTGAGGGCCTGGAAAGCTTCATCCATGGGTGCGGGCATGCCATCTCCAGTCAGTGGCAGGGGCCGATCGGCAGGACCGCCCCGCCATGTATGGGCACTCCAGCTCAGCGCGTGCTGTCGTTCGCTCCGCTGGACGAGGGCGACTCCGGACCGGCGCCGAGGACCGCGTCGACCCGCTGCAGGATACGGCCAAATGCGTCCCGCGCGCGCCCTGCGATCGCCGACGCCCGGGTCCGCTCCTGCTCGAGATCGTGCGCGAGCGCGATGGCGGCGAGCAACATGGCCTGGGGGGTCACGGCACGGCCGGCGGGCACAACGGTAGCGAGCTTCTGATCGACGACCGCGGCGAGCCGCTGGAGCTCCTCGTCGCTCGCGGACGTCACCACGCGGTAGGTCTGACCTCCTACCCGTAGCTGCACTGTGCGGCGCGCCATTGCCCCCGGACGCTACCATGAACGCCAGCGGGCGCGCAGGGCGGGCTGCGCGGTGCGAACGGAGCGACTCACCCGCGACGGATGCGACGGACGGGACACACGCGACGCACCAAAAACGAACTCAGGCCATCCTCACGCAGGGCGCAGGCTCTGCGCCGCAGAATTCAGGCGCGCTCCCCGCCAGCGCCCTGTAGCATGGCTCCATCATGGCCACCGCGGGCCGCCCAGCTGCCTTGGTTGCCGCGCTCCTCGGAGCCCTTCTCCTCCACGGCACAGCCCGCGCCGAGCCCCAGGCGAGCGCCGGCGTCACCGTCGGCCTCGCCGGCGTTGGCCTCGATCGGCAGCTGTGGGACTCCACGGTCTTCCACGTCGGACTGCGCGGAGATGTCCTGTTCGGTCGCGCTGCCAACGCCGACTTCGGCGTCGGTCCCTACGCCGAGGTGCTCACCCACGCGTTCGATGAGATCCAGACCGGCGCTGGGGTCTCCGTGCTCGCGCCCATCCACGACACGTTCCCCCTGGTCCTGTCCACCGGCGCCTACGGCCGGTGGAGCGGCGACGCCCGTGGCGTGGAGCCAGGGATCGCCGCCGCCATCTTCTGGGGCGGACGCAGCTACAACTTCCACTCGCGCTACGGGATGAGCACAGGGCTGCTCGCCCAGGTGCGGTTCGGGCTCGGCGGCTCGAAGGAGACCGCCGTCGTCCTCGCGGCGCAGCTCGATCTCGCGCTGCTCGCCCTCCCGTTCGTCTACCTCTTCGAGGCTGCGAAAGGGCCGTCACCCGAGGCAGCCCCGGTGCGCCGCGCCAAACCGGCGCCCTGAAGGCGCCTCGATCCGGCGCCTGCTGGGGAGCGCCTCTACAGGCCGAAGCTTGCGATGTGATCGGCGCAGGGCTGACCGAGGTCGCGACAGTCCTGAGGACCCCGGGCGCCAGGGCAGGCACCCTCGAGCTCCTTGGCGTCCTCGCACTCCTCGTTCGCGGAGCTGGAGCAGCAGTCCGGCGGCGACGTGTCGACGCATCGGCTGCAGGCGAAGCAGACCCTGACGGGGTAGGTCCACTCCTTGGTCTCGACCTCCTGGCCACCCAGCGTCCTGCCGCGCAACACCACCGTCGCCCACACCTGGATGTCGCGCCGGAGCTGCGCGGCCTGCACGCGCAAGGTGTCCATCGTGGCGCCGTCGATCAGGAGGACCTCGGTGCAGTTGTAGCCGGGGTCGCCGGACGTGCTCGGGTCGACCGCGCCGGTGATCGGAACGACGTATCCCGGCGTCACGTCGTTGCCCTCGATGTCGGCGACGCGGACCTCGGCCTCGTAGAGCTGGACGCGGGACGTCTCCGTGCGGAGGACGTCCGGGTCGCCGCGCTCTACGATCTGGTTGCCCACCAGGAGCATCGCGCTGTGGCTGCCCGCATAGGCCGAGTCCACCGCGTCCTCGGTCCAGAACGGTTCGCTGGGACCGCAGCTCACGGTGCAGTCTCCCGTCTCTGCCATCCGCATGCGGATGAACAGGCTGCTCTCGTTGTCGGCGCACGCAGGCCCGAGCAGGCCACCCGACGTCGCGAGCAGCGCGAGCGCGCACAACCTCCTCGCGAGGCTGGGCGTTGCGTTCACGGACCCTTCTCCTTCATCAGTCATGTCCAACGCCTCCACCGCGGAAATGAACATCAGCAGCGAACAATGAGAGCCGCCGATGCAAGTCGACCTGCCGGATCGTACTGCGCGAGCCGACCCACGGCCGGGGCGAAAAGAGTAGCGGGTCAGGCCGCCGACCGGCAAATTCGCGATGGCCGTCGCCGCCCGAAGAGCGACATCACCCCGCCTCGCGGGAACCACGCGTGAGCTCCAGATACGCTACGATGCCGCCGGCCAGATGAGCAAACCCGAGGAGAGCGGCGCCGTCGGCGAGTGGAGTCGCCTCGCGATCACCGAGCGCGCCGAAGGCGTCCGCATCTCGGTCCAGGTGCGTCCGAAGTCGTCGCGCTCGGCCATCGTCGGGGTGCGCGAGGGCGCGCTCGACGTGTCGTTGACCGCGCCGCCCGTGGATGGCGCCGCCAACGCGGAGCTCGTCAAGCTGCTCTCGCGCGCGCTCGACGTGCGCCAGAGCGATGTCCAGATCGCCCTCGGCGCGAGCGGCAGGAGCAAGGTCGTCGCCGTCCGCGGGCTCAAGGAAGCCGAGGCGCGAAAGCGGCTCGCCGGGGCGAAGCGATGAAGGAAAACGTCGTCCGGTTCGAGAAGTGGGAAGGTCTTGGCAACGACTTCATCCTGGTCGAGGCGGTCCCGATGACCGCCGAGGCGGCGCGGCGCCTCTGCGACAGGCGGTTCGGCATCGGCGCCGACGGCGTGCTCGTGATCGATCGCGAGCAGCCGCGCATGCAGGTCTGGAACGCCGACGGGAGCCGCCCCGAGATGTGCGGCAACGGGATCCGCTGCGTCGCGGCTTATCTCGTCTCCCGCGGCACCCCTCAGAAGGCGCTCACCATCGCGACCGACGCCGGCGACAAGCGGTGCGAGGTCACACGGGCGGGCGATCGCTTCGACGTGCTCGTCGGCATGGGCCGGGCCCGCATGGGCGAGACGCTCGTCGTCACGGCGCTCGGCGCGGAGCACCGGTTCGCCACCGTCGACGTCGGCAACCCGCACGCGGTGACGTTCGATCCCTACACGGAGGACGCGATCGATGAGCTCGGGCCGATCGTCGCGACCACGCCCGCCGAAGGCGTCAACGTCGAGTTTTGCCGCGTTCGACCTGCCGAGCACGGCGAGGCAGCGCGCATCGACGTGACCGTCTGGGAGCGCGGCGTGGGCCGCACGCTCGCGTGCGGCACGGGCGCCTGCGCCGCAGCGGCCGCGGCGTGCGCGCAGGGCCGCGCGCCGTACGGAGCACCGCTCCGCCTGGCGCTGCCGGGCGGCTCGCTGCGTATCACCGTCGCGCCCGGATCCCTGGAGCTGCTCATGCAAGGCCCGGCGCGCCGGGCGTTCTCGGGCGAGGTGGTGATCGCGTGACCGCCTCGCTCGAGGGGGTCTGGAGTCCTGGCCGGGCGCCGGCCCACGAGTTCTCGCTCAAGGTGCTCGCCGTCATCGCCGACGAGGCGACGCGCACGCTGTTCTCGCGCGTCATCACGTCCGATGAGCTGCTGCTCGCCGGCGATCTCGCCGAGGGGATCGTCCTTGCCGAGACCGCCGCGCCCGACATCGCCTTCATCGACGTCGGGCTCGGGGACGGGGCCGGCCTCGCCATGGTCCACCACCTGAAGGCCCTCGCGTCCGAGGCCACCGTCTTCGCGCTGGCGACGAGGGCGGAGCTCGAGGCGGGCGCCCATGCGGTCGCGCTCGGCGGCGCCGGGCTCTTCCTGCTGCCCCTCGGCGGGGACGAGGTGCTGAACGCGGTCGGCTCGGTGCGCCTGCGCTTCGCCGAGCGGGCTCTCCGGATGCAGCTCGAGCAGGAATCCGCGCGCAGCGCGCGCGCGGCCGGGTGGATCGCCCGCTTGGCCGAGCTCGCCGACGCGCGCGACCGCACGGCGGCGGCCCAGCAGCTCGCCGAGGTGTTCGTCGAGGCGACGGGCGCGGCGGCAGCCGCCGTGTACCTGACCGCCGGAGAGCGCTCCAGCGAGCTGGTCCGCTCCGCGGCGATGGGGCCGCTCGAGCGCGCGCCCGCCTACGGGACCGAGACCGACATCCTCGATTTCGCCCGGCGCGAGCAGCTCATCGTCGTCCCGCTGGCTCTCCGCAAGCTCGCCGCAGGGCACCTCCTTCTCCAGAAGGAGCCTGGCCGCAGCTCCGCGTTCCCTTCGGTCAGGCGCCCGGACAGCGCCGCCTCGACCCCGCGGCGCGCCCCCCTCCTCGACGGCCTGGTCAAGCTCCTCGCCACGCAGGCGACGACGGCGCTCGCCCTCCTCGGCGAACGCGAGCGCTCGACGGGCGGCGCAGCGATGAAGGATCCGGCGTCGAGCGCTTACTCGTTCGCCTACTACGTCGATGTCGCCGGCCGGGAGATCGACAAGGCCAGGCGGTACGGCCGCCGGTTCACGATCGCGACCATCGTGATCGAGCCTGACGCGGCAGCCGCACCGGAGCGCCCAGGCGACCTCGCCTTCTGGAGGATCACGCCGGCGCCCCCTGCCAACACGCACAACCCGGGTCAGGTTGTCGAGCACCTGCTCCGCGCCGTGCGCGACACCGACATCCTGGCCCGCGTCGATGAGAACGAGTTCCACCTGCTGATGCCGGAGACGGCCGCCCTGGAGGCTCACGCCTGCCATCGACGGATGCTCTCCAACGTCGCCGAGAGCGAGAAGCGGGCCGGGTACCTTCCGAAGGGGCTGCTCGTCGGCGTCGCCACGTTCCCCCATGACGGCCAGAGCCTCGCTCAGCTGCTCCGCATCGCCCGGCGGCGGGCCGACGCCACCAAGTCCTCGATCGTCCATCGCATCCCTCAGGATCGGCGGAGCATGGGCGAGATCATCAACCTCCTCTTCCGGGAGTCCCCCGCGCCCGGTGGAGCTTCCGCGATCTCGGCGCCCCGCGCGCTCGATCTGTCGGTGTCCGATACGATCCTGCTCGCGACGTCGGTCGTCAGGAACGCGCTCCGCGGGGGCGCGGTGTTCGTGCTGGTCGCTCACCACGACGGGCTGAGCCTGGGAGCGCAGGTCAAGGCGCTGCTGGCCTCGCCGCGCGACGACGTGGTGGTGCACACCGTCGATCTCCGCTCCTCGCCTGGGTGCGACGACATCGAGGCGCTCTGTGTCCTCGCGGAGCACGGCGCGTATGCCCTGATCGGGCGTAACCAGGGGGGCTTCGTGAAGGGTATCCACGCCGCCGATCCGCTGCTCGCGGACTTCCTCGCGGAGCGGCTTGGCCGCGCGGCCGGGTTGCGGGTCTTCGGCTGACTCGGAGGGCGCCGATCCAGTGTCTCGCAGGGTGCTGTTGGTTGATTCGGACGTGGACGCGCTCGGCGCGCTCGCGTCGGCGCTCAGGGCGCGTGGTCTCACCGTGACCAACGCGAACGGCGCGTTCGAGGCCGTGGAGCAGGCGTTCAAGCGCCGGCCCGACGTCGTGCTCGCCGCCAGGGCGCTCGACGAGGACAACGCGCTCGCGGACGCGTTCGCCGCCGTCCCCGACCTCGCCGATACCCCCATCCTCTTCCTCGTCGACGGCGCCGAGGGCGATCCGAGCTTCGACGAGGTCCTGCGCGGCGACGTCGATCACATCGTCTCGCGGATCACCGAGGCGTCGCCGCGCGGCTCCAAGCCGACGGTGCCGCAGGAGATCCGTGGCGATCTCGAGCAGGCCCCGCTCGTCGACCTGCTCCAGCTGCTCGCCATGAACCGCCGGAGCGGCACCCTCGGCATCACCACGCCGACCGGGGCAGCGGAGCTCCGGCTCTCGGCAGGGGAGGTGATCGATGCCGTCTACCGCCGCCTCGAGGGCGAGAAGGCGCTTTATCGGCTGCTCGGAGAGCGGGACGGACACTTCGCGTTCTCGCCCGGCGAACCGGCGAGCGCGCGCCGCATCATGGCGCCGACCTCGCGTCTCTTGATGGAAGCGCTCCGCCAGGTCGACGAGGTCCAGCGCCGGCGAGCCGAGCTCGCGCCGGCCGGTGAGGCCTTCCTGGTGACCGAGCCCGCGAGCGACGATCTCGACCTGTCACCGCTCCCGGACCACGAGACGTTCAGCGTCGACGCGACCTTCGGCGACAGCGCCGCGGCGGACCGAGCGAGCGCCGCACCCCTGGCGAACGCCATGAGCTCGGTGCCCGACTTCACCGCCGCGCCGATGCCGGCGAGCGACGTGAAGGGCAACCGCGTCGGGTCGATGCCGCCGCCGCCCACGCTCCGCGCGGCCGAGCCGGCCGCGTTCCGGCTCGACGCGCTCCGCACCCCGACGACGTCGCCGCCGGCGCCCCTCGGGGAGCCCGCGGAGCGCACCGCCGTGGCCGAGAAGCTGACGGCGCTGCTCCAGATGCCGCACAACCTCGACGAGCTGCTCGACGAGATCAGCGGGCCGGATCTCCTGATCCTCGAGGTCCTGATGGAGCTGACGGCCTCCGGGAAGATCCGCCGCATCTCGCTCGCCGACCTCACGACGCCGTTCGCGCCGTCGGAGCACCTTCCGGTCCTCCGGTCCCTCGTGACCCGCCTGGCCCGGCCGGGCTTCGCGCCGCCGCCTCACCTCGTCATCGCCGCGAGCACGCGCCGTATGGCGACGCTCTCTCATGCGGTCCGCCGCATCGGAGACGCCGTCGTCCCCGCCGAGCCTCCGCCGCAGGCGGCGATCCCAAGGCCGCTCGGCGTGATCCGGCTCGGCGACGCCGTCGAGCTCGCCCTGGTCGGCCTCCCCATCGAGGAGAGCTTCTCGCCGGCCTGGCCGCTCGCCCTGCACGGCGCGGCCGCGGTCGTCCGGCTCGGCGATGGCGGGGAGGACGCGCTGGCGGCGCACTGCGAAGCGCTGGAGCTCTTGCTGCTCGACGCAGAGGCCATGATGGGGCCGCTCGATCTCGCCTCACCGGGACAGATCACGCTGCTCGTCCGCGCCGCGCTCGAAGCCGCCGCGGGCGTGTGACCGGCCGACGAAAACGTCGCTTTAGAACGGATCTTCCGGGTTTCTCACCTCGGAAACCGGCGTTCGACTCGGCGGCTCACGGCGTTGCGAGAACAGGTTTCTGCTATCGTCGCACACGCCTCGCTTCAGCAGTCCGGCGAGGAGAGGAGCGCGATCGTGCTTATCGGAGTCCCCAAAGAGATCAAGACACGTGAGTACCGCGTCGGCATGACGCCCGCGGGAGTCCGGGCCCTGGTCGGGCACGGGCACAAGGTCCTCGTGGAGACCGGCGCCGGCGAAGGCAGCGGGCTCTCCGACGAAGCCTACGCACGCGCGGGCGCGCTCATCGCGAGGTCGGCAGCAGAAGCGTGGAGCGCCGACATGGTTGTGAAGGTGAAGGAGCCGCTCCCCGCCGAGTACGGCCACTTTCGCCCGGGTCTCCTCCTCTATACCTACTTGCACCTGGCCGCCGAGCCGGATCTCACCCGGGAGCTCGCCAAGCGAGGCGTGACCGGCGTCGCGTACGAGACCATCCAGCTCGAGGACGGCTCGCTGCCGCTGCTGCGGCCCATGAGCGAGGTGGCCGGCAGGATGGCCGTTCAGGTCGGCGCCTCGTGCCTGGAGAAGGAGCGGGGCGGCAAGGGCGTGCTCCTCGGCGGCGTGCCGGGGACGCGGCGCGGCCGCGTGGCGATCCTGGGCGGCGGCGTGGTCGGCCGGAACGCAGCGACCATCGCGGTCGGGATGGGGGCGCAGGTCACCGTGCTCGATGTCCGCGCCGAGACGATGAGCTACCTCGAAGACGTGTTCGGCGGCGCGATCGAGACGCTCTACTCCAACGCGGAGAACATCGAGACGATGTGCGAGCGCGCCGATCTCGTGATCGGCGCGGTGCTCGTGCCCGGCGCCAAGGCGCCCCAGCTCGTGACCGAAGAGCTCATCCGACGCATGGAGAAGGGGACGGTCGTCGTCGACGTCGCCGTGGATCAGGGGGGGTGCATCGCGACATGCCGCCCGACGACGCACGACAACCCGACCTACGAGGTGCACGGGGTCGTTCACTACTGCGTCGCCAACATGCCAGGCGCGGTCTCGCACACGAGCACCTGGGCGCTCACGAACACGACGATCGGCTACGCGGTGGCGATCGCCAACCAGGGCATCGTCGCCGCGGCCAAGGCCGACAGGGCCGTGGCCCTCGGGATCAATACCCACGGCGGCCACGTGACCTACGGCCCCGTCGCGGCGGCCCACCGGCTGGAGTACGTGCCGGTCGAACGCGCGCTCGGCTGACGGGAGCGCGATCTCGTGGCAGCCAGAAAAAACAAGAAAATAGCGATTATCGGTGGTGACGGCATCGGCCCGTCCGTCATCGACGAGGCGAAGCTGCTGCTCGAGCTCTATCAGGCGCGAGCAGGGCTGCCGATCGACCTCTGGGAGCTCGATCTCGGCGCCGATCGGTACCTGCGCGACGGGACGACCTTTCCCAACCAGATCCAGATCGCCATCCAGCGCGAGTGCTCGGCGGTGCTCCTCGGCGCCCTGGGTGATCCCCGCGTGCCCAACCTGGAGCACGCGCGCGACATCCTCTTCGGCATGCGCTTCGGCTACGACCTCTACGCCAACGTGAGGCCCGTCCGCGCGCTGTCGGACCGGCTGGTGCCGCTCAAAGGCCGCACGGCGAAGGACATCGACTTCGTCGTGTTCCGCGAGAACACCGAGGGGATCTACGTCGGGATGGGCGGGCAGTTCAAACGCGGCACCCCCGACGAGGTCGCGATCAACGAGGACGTAAATACGAGGAAGGGCGTCGAGCGGATCATCCGCGCGGCCTTCGACTACGCGCGAGCGAACGGCCGGACGCGGGTCACGATGGCGGACAAGTCGAACGCGATGCGGCACGCGCACGAGCTCTGGCTGCGCGTCTTCCACGAGGTGCGCGCCCAGTACCCGGAGATCCAGTCGAACCACGTCTACGTGGACGCCCTCTGCCTGTACGTCATCCAGGATCCCGCGCAGTTCCAGGTGATCGTGACGAACAACCTGTTCGGCGACATCGTGACCGACCTCGGCGCGGCGCTGCAGGGGGGGCTCGGCATGGCGGCGAGCGCGAACGTGCACGCGTCCGATCCGGGGCGCGTCGCGCTGTTCGAGCCGGTGCACGGGTCGGCGCCGCCGCTCGCCGGCAAGGACGTCGCGAACCCGTTCGCGGCGATGCTCACCGCGGGGCTGCTGCTCGCTCACCTCGGGTGGCCCGAGGAAGAGCGCCGCATCGAGCGCTGGGTCTCCCAGGCGCTCGACAAGGGGATGTGCACGGTCGATGTGGGCGGCACGCTCGGCACACGCGCTGCCGGCGCATGGGTCCGGGAGCAGATCGCCGCCGAGCTGGGACCGCCGTGAGGTGACCCGGGGCGCCCGCGCGCGGCCGGAAGCCACGGGCGCGGGGGCTCGATCGCCGAGAAGTTCGGGTGTCCGATCCTCCTGTGATACGGGACCGCCAATGGGCGTAGGATCGAGGGCAGTGGAGCACGCGGGGCCGCGCAGCAATGCAGCGAGCGAGTCTCGGCACGAGCGGCTGGGCGGAGCGCGCGCCGAGTTCGTGGCGAACCTGGGTCGCCGCGTGGCGGAGCTCCGCGAGATGGTCCGGCGGATCGAGGCAGACGGGGATGCGCCGCGGCTCGTCGAGGAGCTGAAGCGGCGCCTGCACTCGCTCGGCGCGGGGGCGCGCCTCCTGCGCTTCGCGCGCGTCGCCGAGCGGCTCGCCGAAGGGGAGTCGCAGCTCGCCGCCGCGAACGGCGCGCGGCTCAGCGGCGAGGCCGCGGCGGCCCTGCGGAAGCTGCTCGAGGAGCTGCCCGCCCTGGCCTGGGGGCAGTCGGCCATGGGCGAGCAGGCGCCGCGCGCCGCCGAGCCGATCGAGCAGGCGTCGGCGCCGCCCCGCGCGCGCGCTGCCGCGGATCCGCCGAACGCCCGCGGCGCCGGCGCGCGGCCGAAAGCCACGGACGCGGCCGCGGCCAAGGGCCAGGCCACGACGTGGATCGCGGGCGTGAGCAACGGCCGCGCGCTCGCCCCCGAGCCGCTCTCGCTCGACGATGAAGAGGAAGCGCGCGCGTCCTCGACGCGCGGCGTGGAGCAGGCGCCCCCCGCCGAGGCGCCGGAGGCCGCGCCGGCCGCGTCGATCGACGCGCCGATCACGGTCCTCGTCGTGGGCGCCGCGCCGCTCGCCGAGGCGCTCGACGCGGCGAGCGCCGACGCCGGGCCGTCGTTCGAGGTGGAGCGGACCGACGACGTGGAGACGGCCATCGATCTCGCCCGGGCCTTTGCGCCGGATCTGGTCCTGCTCGACGCGGACATGCCGGGCGCGCGCGGGCTCGCGGAGGCGCTGGCCGCCGATCCGCTGACCGACCTGGTCCCCGTCGTCGCCGTCGGCCGCTTCGCGCGGCCGGAGGACGCGGCCCCGTACCTGGCGCTCGGCGCCGCGCGCGCGCTGCCGAAGCCCGTGTCGCCGGACGCGCTCCGGCGCGCCGCCGCGGAAGCAGCGGCGGCCTGCGTGCGCGCTGAAGCCTCGCGCGCCGTGCGCGGACCGTTCGGGGCCGTCAACCTCGACGAGCTCGGGGCGCGCCTCGCCGCGGAGCTGCGCCGCGGCCTCTGCGACGCCGCCGAGCCGAGGAGCCGCGGGGCGCACGTGGATCTCGGCGACGGCGCGGAGGTCCTCGCGGCGCTCTGGGGCGCGGTGGCGCGCATCCGCGATCTCGTGACGATCCGCTCGCAGGGCGGCGTGCGCTTCTCGCCGAACGGGCCGGAGGGCGCGCTGCCGCTCGCCCCGTGGATGATCGCGCCGAGCACGCCCGAGGGCGAGCGCTCGCGGCTGCACAGCGAGATCCGCGCGAAGTCGCCGGCGCGCACGATCAGCGCGTCGAGCGCGGCGCCGGGCGACGCGGCGCTCGACGCCCTCGACATCGTTGTGGCGGACGACGATCCGGCGGTGACGTGGTTCCTCGCCGGCGTGCTCCGGGCCGCGGGCGCGAACGTGCACGAGGCGCACGACGGCGCGCGGGCGCTCGACCTCGCGTACCAGACGACGCCGGACCTTGTCGTGAGCGACGTGCTGATGCCGCGGCTCGACGGCTTCGCCCTCTGCCGTGCGCTCAAGCGCGACGTCGCGCTGCGCGACGTGCCGGTCATCCTGCTCTCCTGGAAGGAGGACCTGCTCCAGCGGCTCCGCGAGCTCGGCGCCCAGGCCGACGGCTACCTCCGCAAGGAGGAGAGCGCCGCGGCGTTCGTGCAGCGGGTGCACGAGGTCCTGCGGGGCAGGCGGCGCGTCGCGGAGCGCATCGCGACGGGCGGAGAGGTCCGCGGGCGGCTCGACGGCATGACGACGCGGACGCTGCTGTCGCTCTCGTGCGCGCGCCGGCCCGACGCGCTCGTGTCGGTCCGGGACGCCGCGTTCCTGTACGAGGTGCTGCTCAAGGACGGCCGCCCCGCCGGCGCGACGCGGACGGCGCAGGACGGGACGTTCCACCGCGGCCCCTCGGTGCTCGCGGCGCTCCTCGGCGTCGGCTCCGGCCGCTTCGTCGTGGCGCCCGCGCCGGAGAGCGAGCTCGCCGCGCCGCCGCGCCCCGGGTTCGAGGGGACGCTCGCGGAGCAGCTCCTGCCCGCGATCGCGGCGGCCCGGGCCGCCCAGCGGCTGTTCCACGGGCCGCCGTTGATGCAGGTCGAGCGCGTCGTCCTCGACCTGGAGGGGATGGGCGCGACCGCCGACGCGACGCCCGAGCCGGCGCGCTCGCTCCTGAGGGCGCTCGCCCGGGGGACGTCGCCGCGATCGGTCATCACCTCGGGGGAGTTCGCCGCGAGCCTCGTCGAGGACGTGCTGAACGACGTCGCGGCGCGCGGCGGCGTGCGTCGGGTGATCGGCCGCGAGGGAGACGACCTGCTCGCCCCCGCCGTGGCCTACGAGGAGGAGACGCTCCGCGGCGTGCGGCGCCTCCCGGAGCGGGCCGCCCCGGTCGTGGCGCTGCCGGCGGAGCTCGCCGGCGACGTCGCCGCAGCGTCGTCGCGCGCGTCGGTCGAGCTCACCGACGACCAGCTCACGGTGGTGCCCGGCTCGGTGGCGCCGAGATCGGCCATGCCGGCGCGCGGCTCGGCGGCGCCGAGCTCGGCGGTGTCGGGGCCGGGCTCGGCCATGTCTATCCCCGTGCTGTCCGTGGACGGCGAGGACGAGGACACGGCGTTCGCGAGCGCGCCCGAGGAGGAGGCGAGCGCGCTCGCCAGCGCGCTGGTCAGCGCGCGGGTTCCGAGCGATCTCGCCAGCGCGCTGGTCAGCGCGCGGGTTCCGAGCGATCTCGCCGAGGTTCGAGGCGATGTGGTCAGCGTGCGCGCGGCGCGGAGCCCCCAAATGGAGGCCGCTGCGCTGGCGGGCGTGACGCCGGCCGTGCCCGGCGTGGCGCCCGCGCCCCGCAGGCCGGAGGCCACGCTGCCCGCGCTGGAGTACCCGAAGCCCGAGCGGCTGCTGACGCTGGGCTCGCTCCCACCGCCGCCCGTCGTCGAGGAGCCGGCGCCCGCGGCGCTCAAGGTCCCCGCGGCGCCGCCCGCCGCGCGGCTCGCGGCCCCCGCTCCGGCGCCCGCCCTCGACGAGTCGCCCACGCCGCGCCGCGTGCGCCGGCCGTCGGCCTACGTGCCGACGCCGCAGCCGCCCGCCCGCGACAACCGCACGACGATGTGGGTCCTCTTCGCGGTGGCGGCGTTCGTCTTCGCGGTGGCCGCGCGGTTGTCGCGCGATCACGAGCTGCAGGGCGCTCCGCCGCCCCCAGAGCAGCCGGGCCCGGCAGCCGCAGAGCCCGCGACCGCTGCCCCGGCCGGCGCTGCCGCGCCTGCCGCCGCCGGCTCGTCGAGCGTGGTCGCGGCGGCGGTCGCCGCCACGCCGGCCGCGGCTGCCGCCGGGCCGATCGGCGAGACGACGGCCAACCCGGTGCTCCCCGAGACGCTGCCGCTGGCCGCCGAGCACAAGGTGCCCGAGGGGCAGGGCATGCTGGAGGTGATCGCCGGCGCGGGCGACACGCTCTTCGTCGACGGCCGGAAGGTCGGCACCGGCAGCGTCAAGCTGCCGCTCGCGCCCAAGGACGGCGCCTACGAGATCCGGGCGAAGCTCCGGGACGAGGAGCGGGTGCGGTTCGCGGTCGTCAAGGCCGGCCGCCTCACCCGGCTCCGCGTCGCGCCGCCGTGGCGCCGCTGAGCGCGCCGCGAGCGCTCCTCCAGGCAATCGAGGAGCCCGCGCTCGCCCCGGGGTGCCCAGCCACAGGCAGGGGACCCCGCTCGTGGTAGAGGACGCCCCGTGCGCGCCCGCGTGATCCGAACCCGCCGTTCCGCTTCCGCTTCCGCTTCCGCGCTCACGCTCGTCTCCGCCGCGGCCGCGCTCCTCTCCGGTTGCACCGGGTGCGAGTCGTCGACCCGGGATCTGCCCGCCGGCGCCCCGGCCACGGCGTCCGCGAGCCCGCAGGCGGCGCCTCCGCCGCCGGCGCGCGACGTCGTACACCTCATCGACGAGCTGCCCAGCTGCGATCTCGAGCACCGCGGGCTCCTGTTCGATACCGGCGCGAACGCGCTCATCGGCCGCTTCGCGTGGCAAGGGACCGTGCCCACCGGCATCCAGGCGGTCGAGCACGATGGATCCACCTGGGCGCGGATCTCGGAGCGGCAGATCAAGCTCACGTTCGTCCTGCCGTCCGCGAGCCCCATCTTCGTGTCCGCCCGGGCCGTCGGGCTCACCTCCAAGTACGCCACCGTCTCCCTGGACGATCAGCTCCTCGGAACGCTCCGCCTCCAGCGCGACCAGATCCGCATCGCCTCGACCCCGACCACCACGCTCCCCGCCGATCCCGGCCTGCACACCCTCACGCTCCAGTTCTCCGGCCGGCTCCGCCAGGGGGAGTCGTTCGCCGACGTCGACTGGGTGCGCGTGGGCATCCCCGACGAGGACCCGGCCACGTACGGCCCCCCGACCCTGCGGGACGTCGTGGCGCCCGCCGCCGCCCTGTCGGGCGTCCCCCACCGGTCCATCGCGCTGCGCGCGCCGGGCGCGGTCCGCTGCGCCTTTCGCCCTTCCAGGGTGACCCGCCTCCGCGCCGCCATCGGCGCGCTGGGCTCAGGAGAAGGCGACGCCGAGATCCGCGTCCTCCGCGACGGCCAGGAGCCGCTCGTGATCCAGCGCGTCCACGTCGACGGCGGCGACAAGGCGGCCTGGACTGACGTCGAGCTGCCGCTCGCGCCCTTTGCCGGGTCCCTCATCTCCCTCGAGCTCCGCGCCGCCGCCGCGGCCCGCGGCGGGCGCATCCTCTTCGGCGACCCCGTCCTCGCCGGATCGCCGGAGCCTCCTCCGTCCGTGCCCGCCGCGCGCGCCGTCGTGATCGTCGCCATGAACGGGGTCGAGCGGCCCGATCTGCCCCCCTGGAGCGGTCGTCCGGAGCCGCACCTCGCCACGCTCTCGGAGCTCGCGACGTCGGCGACGACGTTCGATCACCACCGGGGGCCGAGCACGGTCGTGTCCGCCGTGGCCGCGTCGCTGCTCACCGGTCTTCCGCCGCCGGCCCATACCGTCGCCGACACCGGGGCCCGCCTCCCTGCCCATGTCACCACCATCGGCGCCATCGCGAGCGACAGCAGCATCCGCACCGGGTTCTTCACCGGCGTCCCCACCACCTTCCGGGCGTTCGGCTTCGGGCCCGGCTGGTCCCGGGTCCTCGAGCATCCCCCGACGAGCGGCGAGCCAGCCACCACCCCGATCGACGCCGCCGCCGCCTGGATCAGCGAGACCGTCCGTCAGGACGCTTCCAACCGCCTCCTCGCGTTCGTCCACGCGCGCGGCGGCCATCCGCCCTGGGAGGTCAGCCCGAAGGAGCTGAACGCCCTCAAGCCCGCCGATTACGCCGGCCCCGTCGAGCCGCGCCGCGCCGCCCAGGTGCTGGCCAGGCTGAGGAGCCGGCGCCGCGATGTGCTCAGCCCCGAGGATCGCGACCGGATCCGCGACCTCTTCTCCATCGCCCTCGCCGGCCAGGACCGCGCCCTCGGCAACCTCATCGGGACCCTCAAGGCCGCTGGCCTGTGGGACGACACCCTCTTCATCGTGACAGGCGATCTGGCCAGCGGGCGCTCCGACGCCGCGCTCTACGGCGAGGGCATGGACCTCCAAGAGCCCGTCCTGACGCTCCCGCTTTATGTCCACTTTCCCGGTGATCTGTACGCCGGCCAGCGCGTCGCTGCCCCGACCGAGATCATCGACGTCGCGCGCACGGCGATCGCCGCCCTCGGCCTGTCGTTCGCCCGCAAGCCGCTCGGGAAGGATCTGGCGGCGGTCGCCTCCGGCCTCGAGGGCGTCGAGCGCGGCCCCCAGATCGCCGCCCTCGGCGATCGTTACTCCACCCGCTGGGGCAACCTCGTGCTTTCGGGTCGACTCGGCGTTCCCCCCTTTCTCTGTGACCTCGACGTGGACCCGACCTGCGCCTTCAACCGTCGCGAGGTGATGCCCCTCGCCACCGTGTCGCTCTTCCGGCGCACCGTGACGTTCGACCTGTCCGTGCGCGCGCCCGCGGCGCAACGGGAGCCGGCCACGATCGACGCGGAAACGGCGGCCGTGCTCAACGTATGGGGCGCGAACTGAGGCGCGCGCGATCGACGCACGCCCGCGCCTGCGAGCCGGGGAGAGCCCGCTGACGGCGCCCGGCGGCGCGCCGGCGCCCTGCGCGGGCGAAGGCGTCCGCGACATCGCGCAGGCCGCGCGCGATCACGCTCCAGCGGTGCCATGACGCCTCGCTGCGGGGCAGCACGCCCCGCGTCGCGCGCGCCGTGACGCCCCCGCGCGGGTTGGCCGATCGACGTACGCCCGCGCCCGCGCGTGCGCGTCGTGCGCTCGCTTCGCGCGCGGAAGGCGCCTGGCATGCTTCGCGCAAACCCCGCAGACCGCACAGGCCAAGCGCCTCGACGGCGCTTCATCATTCCGTGAGAGGAGTCCCCGCATGAAGGCGACCGACCTATTGAAGGAGCATCACCAGGAAGTCGAAGAGCTCTTCGAGCGCATGTCGCAGGCTGACAACGACGAGATCAGCGCGCTCCGCGACGAGCTCGTGGCGACCCTCGTGAGCCACTCGGCCATCGAGGAGGAGCTCTTCTATCCCGAGAGCCGGGAGGCGCTCGGCGCCTCCCCCCTGATCCCGACCTCGTACGAGGAGCACGCGCTCGTCGACGTCATGTTGCAGAAATTGCTCAGCGCCGAGCCGGGTGACGAAACCTTTCACGCCAGGCTCGACGTGCTGAAGGAGCTCGTGCAGCACCACGTCGAGGAAGAGGAGAAGGAGCTCTTCCCCCAGGTCGAGAGCGCCATGGGCGCCGAGCGCCTCGAGGAGCTCGGCAGCCGCCTGGCCATGCGCTTCGGCCAGGTGCGCGAGAGCGACGTCGAGGCGCTCCTCGCTCGGAACGTCGCGAAGAGCATGCCCGCCGCCGGCCGCCGCGCGCGCGCAGCGAAGCCGCAGGCGCGCAAGGCGGCGGCCAAGCGTCCACCCGCGAAGCGCGCACCGAAGCGCGCGTCGACGCAGCGCGCCGAGCCGGCGCGGGGGGCGCAGAAGGGGCGCCGCACCGCCGCGACCGGACGGAAGAAGGCGGCGGCCACGCCGCCCACGAAGACCGGGCGAGCCGCGCCCGCGCGCAAGGCGAGCCGGCCGGCGAAGACCAGCCGCACGGGCCGCAAGGGCGGTCGCGCGAGCAGCGCCTCCGCGCGCTGACCGTCACGAGCGCACATCAACGTACGTTGCCGCAGATCAGCGGCGCGAGGTCCGGCCGGAGGGGACGGCGGGCCTCGCGCCGCCATCGAGATCGAACAGCGGAAGCGTGCCGCCGGCCTTCGGAGAAGCGGCCTTCGGGGCGGCGGTCTCCGCCGCGAGCTCCTGCAGCAGGGCGGGGTCGTCGTGGGCGACCGAGTTGACCCGCGGCGAGACGGCGCGCGCCGCGAGGGCGCCGCGAGGCGCCGGCCGGAGCAGCGCCTCGGCCCGATCCGCGTCCGCGCCGTCACCGAGGCCGAGCCAGAGGTCCACGTCCCCGGGGCCCAGCAGGACCGGCATCCGGTCGTGGATCGGCGCGACGTCGGCGTTCGCCTCGGTGGTCAGGAGCGTGAAGCGGAGGTCGGGCTCCCCCGTGTCGGCGTCCTTCGCCGGCTGGTACAGCCCCGCCAGGCGGAGCAGCCCGCCCTCCGCGGGGTGGAACCAGGTGGGCCGCCGCGCGCCCTTGGGCCCGGTCCACTCGTAGAAGCCGTCCGCCGGCACCACACAGCGGCGCGCCGCGAACGCTTCGCGGAACGTCGGCTTCGCCCGCGCGCTCTCCGCCCGCGCGTTGGCCAGGAGCGAAGGCCCGGCGCCGCCCCTCGCGAATCGACCCAGGAAACCCCAGGTCGCCGCCTCCAGCGCGCGCCGGCCGTCCCGAGCGCGCAGCACCGGGTGGACGGTCGCAGGTGCGATGTTGAAACGAGGCCGAAACCTTGCCGCTATCTCCGGATCAGCGGCAATCGGCCGAGCCGGACCGCCGCCTGCTCGGCCCCCGCCAGAGGACGACTCGAGCAGCGCGATGAGGGTCGCAAAGTCCGGAACGGCGAGGGTGAAACGCGCGCACATAACACTAGATTAGCGGCTTCGGGGCGCCTACAAGGGCGCTCCGGACGTTGGAGGAGGCCGCATGGTCGACAGCTTTGGCACCAAGAGCACGCTGACGGTTCAAGCCGAAACATACACCTATTACAAGCTCACCTCGCTGGCGCAAGGCGGCGCGTCGATCGACAAGCTCCCCTTCTCGCTCCGCATCCTCCTGGAGAACCTCCTCCGCCACGAGGACGGGCGCGTCGTGCGCAAGGACCACGTGGAGGCCGTCCTCAACTGGGACCCGAAAACCCGCCCCTCGCAGGAGATCGCCTTCCACCCCGCGCGCGTGCTGCTCCAGGACTTCACCGGCGTGCCCGCCGTCGTCGATCTCGCCGCCATGCGCGAGGCGCTCGCGAAGCTCGGCGGCGACTCGCTCAAGATCAACCCGCTCCAGCCCGTCGACCTCGTGATCGACCACTCGGTCCAGGTCGACAAGTTTGCGTCCTCGACGGCCGTGAAGGTGAACGCGGCGCTCGAGTTCGAGCGCAACGAGGAGCGCTACGCGTTCCTCCGCTGGGGGGCGCAGGCGTTCACGAACTTCCGCGTGGTGCCGCCCGACCAGGGCATCTGCCACCAGATCAACCTGGAGTACCTCGCCGGCGCCGTCATGCGGCAGGGCACGCTGGTCTACCCGGATACGCTCGTCGGCACCGACTCGCACACCACGATGATCAACGGGCTCGGCGTCGTCGGCTGGGGCGTCGGCGGCATCGAGGCCGAGGCGGCGATGCTCGGCCAGCCGCTCTCGATGCTCATCCCCGAGGTCGTGGGCTTCAAGCTCCACGGCAGCCTGCCCGAGGGCGCGACCGCGACCGATCTCGTCCTCACGGTGACGCAGCTGCTGCGGCAGAAGAAGGTGGTCGGGAAATTCGTGGAGTTCTACGGCCCCGGCCTGAGCGCGCTCTCGCTCCCGGACCGCGCCACGATCGCCAACATGGCGCCCGAGTACGGCGCCACGATCGGCTTCTTCCCCGTCGACGACGAGACGATCGCGTACCTGCGCTTCACCGGCCGGCCCGCGCAGCTCGTCGCGCTCGTCGAGGCCTACTACAAGGAGCAGGGGCTGTTCCGCACGGACAGCACCCCGGACCCCGTCTTCAGCGACACCCTCTCGCTCGACCTCGGCGACGTGGTGCCGTCGATCGCCGGCCCGAAGCGGCCGCAGGACCGCGTCCCGCTGCGCGACGCGAAGCGCACCTTCCGCGCCTCGCTCCAGGGCATGCTCGAGAAGGAGTTCGCCGCGGCCGACGCGCCCGCGGTCAAGGCGTTCCTCGAGGAGGGAGCCGGCAACGCCGCCGCGCGCGTCCCGGCGCTCGAGAAGGTCATGCGCCCCGCGGAGATCACCGAGGGCGACACGCGCTACACGCTGCGCCACGGCTCGGTCGTGATCGCCGCGATCACGTCCTGCACCAACACGTCGAACCCGGCGGTCATGCTGGGCGCGGGCCTGCTCGCGAAGAAGGCCGTCGAGCGCGGGCTCACGGTGAAGCCGTGGGTGAAGACGTCGCTCGCCCCCGGGTCGAAGGTCGTCACCGACTACCTGCGCCAGGCGGGGCTCCTGCCGTACCTCGAGGCGCTCGGCTTCCACATGGTCGGCTACGGCTGCACGACCTGCATCGGCAACTCCGGGCCGCTGCCGGACGTGATCGGCGACACGATCCGCAACAACGATCTCGTCGTGGCGAGCGTCCTGTCGGGCAACCGCAACTTCGAGGGCCGCATCAACCAGCACGTGCGGATGAACTTCCTCGCCTCTCCGCCGCTCGTCGTCGCGTACGCGCTGCGCGGCGACGTCGACGCCGACCTCTTCAAGGAGCCGGTCGGCACGGATCGCAACGGCGAGCCGGTGTACCTCAAGGACATCTGGCCGAGCTCGGCCGAGGTCAACGAGGCGATCCGGACGGCCGTGCGGCCCGAGCAGTTCCAGGTGCAGTACGAGAACGTCTTCGCCGGCGACGAGGAGTGGCAGAAGCTCGCGGTCCCGGGCGGCCAGACGTTCGTGTGGGACGAGGGCTCGACCTACGTGCGCAGGCCGCCGTTCTTCGAGGGCCTGTCGAAGGATCCGGCGCCGCTCACCGACATCCGGGGCGCGCGCGTGCTCGCGCTGCTCGGCGACTCGGTGACGACCGACCACATCTCCCCGGCCGGCAACATCGCCAAGAACAGCCCCGCCGCGAAGTACCTGGTCGAGCACGGCGTCGCGCCCGCCGACTTCAACTCGTACGGCGCCCGCCGCGGCAACCACGAGGTGATGATGCGCGGCACGTTCGCGAACATCCGCCTCAAGAACGCCCTTCGCCCCGGCGAGGAAGGCGGGATCACGGTGCACCTGCCCGACGGCGGGAAGACCACGATCTACGACGCGGCCATGCAGTACAAGGACGAGGGCGTGCCGCTGCTCGTGATCGCCGGCGCCGAGTACGGCACCGGGTCGTCGCGCGACTGGGCGGCCAAGGGGACCAAGCTGCTCGGCGTGCGCGCGGTCATCGCGAAGAGCTTCGAGCGCATCCACCGGTCGAACCTGGTCGGCATGGGCGTGCTCCCGCTCGAGTTCGCGCCGGGCGAGGACGCGTCCACCCTCGGGCTCACCGGGCGCGAGGTGTTCGAGATCGACGGCATCTCGAACAACCTCACGCCGGGCAAGAAGCTCAACGTCGTCGCGACCGGGGAAGGCGGGGCGAAGAAGACCTTCACCGTCACCGCGCGCATCGATACGCCGAACGAGGTCGACTACTACCAGCACGGCGGCATCCTCCAGTTCGTGCTGCGCAGCCTGGGCGCCAGCGCCTGACGCGTCTTGCCACGCCGCTCCTCGCCGCTCCGCCCGGCGGGGAGCGGGCCCATCTTTGAATGCGGAGCGGCGCGTCGCGGCTGCTGACGCGCGTGCAGGCTTCGGCTAAACCCTGGGGTATGCTCGATCCTCGCTACGTCGCGGAGCACCTCGATGAGGTGCGCGCGGCGCTCGCTCTTCGCTCGCCCGCCGCCGCCGCCAGCCTCGGAGACGACTTCGCCTCCACGGTCAGCGCGAGGCGCTCCAACATCCAGGAGCTCGAGCGGTGGCAGGCGGAGCGCAACGCGGCGAACGACGCGATGGCGCGCCTCGACAAGAAATCGCCGGAGTTCGCGCAGAAGCGCGACGAGCTGAAGGCGCTGTCGACGCGGATCAAGGAGGCCGAGCAGGTCGTCTCCGAGCTCGAGAAGCGGATGACCGAGCAGCTCTCCGTCGTGCCCAACCTGCCTGACCCGTCGGTGCCCGTGGGCGCGGGGGAGGAGGGCAACGTGGTCGTCCGGACGTGGGGCGAGAAGCCGACCTTCTCGTTCGCGCCGAAGTCGCACTGGGACATCGGCACGGCCCTCGGCCTGCTCGACTTCGAGCGCGCGGCGAAGCTCTCGGGGGCGCGCTTCACCGTCCTGATGGGCGCCGCCGCCCGCCTCGAGCGGGCGCTGATCTCGTTCATGCTCGACCTGCACACGCGCGAGCAGGGCTATCTCGAGGTGCTGCCGCCCTTCCTCGTCAAGGACACGGCGCTGTTCGGCACGGGCAACCTGCCCAAGTTCGCCGAGGACCTGTTCAAGACGCAGAAGAGCGACCCGGAGAGGGCGTACGACCTGTACCTCATCCCGACGGCCGAGGTCCCGGTCACGAACCTCCACGCCGACGAGATCCTGGACGGCGCGTCGCTCCCGATCGCGTACACGGCCTACACGCCGTGCTTCCGCAGCGAGGCGGGCAGCCACGGGCGCGACGTCCGCGGGCTCATCCGGCAGCACCAGTTCGACAAGGTCGAGCTCGTGCGGTTCTCGGCGCCGGAGGACTCCGCTCGCCAGCACGAGATGCTCACGGCGCACGCGGAGGAGGTCCTGAAGCGGCTCGGCTTGCACTACCGGGTCTCGGCGCTCTGCACCGGCGATCTCGGCTTCGGCTCGCAGAAGACGTACGATCTCGAGGTGTGGCTGCCCGGCCAGGGGGTGTACCGCGAGATCTCGAGCTGCTCGAACTTCGGCGACTTCCAGGCGCGCCGCGCCCAGATCCGCTACCGGCCCGAGCCGAAGGCGAAGCCGCGGCTGGTCCACACGATGAACGGGTCGGCGCTCGCGGTGGGGCGGACGGTCATCGCGATCCTCGAGCAGTACCAGCAGGCGGACGGCACGGTGGTCGTGCCGGAGCCGCTCCGGGCGTTCATGGGCTGCGAGGTCCTCCGCGGCAGGTAACGGCGATGGCAGCGGACGAGGAAGCCAAGCGTGAGCTTCCGGAGGCGCGGAGCGCGCGCAACGGAGGGGACGGCGAGCGGCGCTCGCAGATCCCGGAGTCGTGGGGCGCGCGCGGCGGAGGGGACGGCGAGCGGCGCTCGCAGGTCCCGGACTCGCGGGGCGCGCGCGGCGGGGGGGACGGCGAGCGGCGCTCGCAGATCCACGGGCCGCCGACCAACGCGGAGACGTCGATGGCGCTCGCGCGCCGGCGGCTTCTGGACCTCTGCAAGCGGCACAAGGACGAGCTCATCGACGACTGGATCGAGAACGTGCTGGCGCTGCCGCCGGAGCGGGGCCGGTACACCGATCGGCCCGTGGGCGAGGTCACGGAGAACGTGCGCTCCTGGCTCGCCGCGTTCACCAGGATCCTCGAGGACGGCAGCGAGACGCTGCTCGACGAGTTCATCACGCACCTCGTCGAGCAGCGCTACGCGACCGGGTACTCGATCAGCGGTCCCCTGATCGCCGCGTCCGAGTTCCGCACCGCGGTCGCGGGCGTGCTCGACACGACGCACGACGACGCCGAGGGGGACGGCTCGTCCTCGATCGACGTGCTCCGCGCCGTCGACGCGCTGCTGCTCCAGTTCGAGCACCGCTTCGCCGAGGCGTACGCCCAGCGCTCGCTGTTCGCCTCCGAGGAGCGCTACCGCGAGATCGTCGAGCTCTCGTCCGACGTCCTCGCGACGATCGACCAGGAGGGCATGCTGACGCGGCTGAACGTGCGGTTCGAGGCGCTCTTCGGTCACTCGCGGCAGGCGTGGATCGGCCGGCCGATCACCGCGCTCGCGGTCGCGGCGGACGTGCCGGCCCTGCGCACGCTCGTGCTGTCGGCGTCGCGGGCCGAGGCGCCGCGGGAGGCCACCATCCGCTGCGGGACGCGCGCCGGCCTGACCAAGGTGATGACGGTCCGGATCACGCGGCTCTACGGCGAGGACGCCTCGCTCGCGCTCATGCGCGACGTCACCGAGGAGGTCGCGCGCCGCGCGCAGATCCTCCACAGCGAGAAGCTCTCCTCGATCGGCCAGGTCGCGGCGAGCGTCGCGCACGAGCTCAACAACCCCATGGCGTGGGTGATGGCGAACCTCGAGCAGATCCGGAGCGGGGCGCACAAGCTCGTCTCGGCGGCGCGCCCGGTCGCCTCGGGCTCGTACGAGGACCTGCTGCGCGCCATCGACCTCATCGATCGCTCGTGCCACGAGGCGCTCGCCGGCGTCGAGCGGATGCGGGACATCGTGACGGACCTCAACCTCTTCTCGAGCAGCAGCGAGCGCAAGCCCGAGCGGGTCGATCTCGTCGACGTGATCGAGCTCGCGCTGCGCATGACGGGCCCGCAGCTCAGCCAGCTCTGCCGCATCGAGCGCAGCTACGGCGAGATGCCGCCGTTCGTCGGCTATCCGGGCAAGCTCTCGCAGGTGTTCGTGAACCTGTTCATCAACGCGGCGCAGGCGATGCCGAAGCGCCCGCGCGACGAGAACATGGTGCGCGTGACGACGCGCTTCGACGCCGGCGTCCACCACGTCGAGGTGGAGGACAACGCGCGCGGGATGACCCCGGAGGTCGTCGAGCGGATCTTCGACCCGTTCTTCACGACGAAGGAAGAGAGCGCGCGCCCGGGCATCGGGCTCTGGGTGTCGCGCAACATCGTCGAGGAGCAGCACGGCACGATGACGGTGTCGAGCACGCCCGGCGTCGGCACCGTCTTCACGATCCGCCTGACCGGCCTCAACCCGACGGATCTGCCCGCGCCGCGGCCGCCGCCGGAGCCGCCGCGCGCGTCGCCGCGCGGGACGATCCTCTTCGTCGACGACGAGCCGATGCTGCTCAACGCCTTCGCGCGCGCGTTCGAGGAGCGGCACGAGGTGCTCGTGGCGAAGAGCGGCCACGAGGCGCTCGACCTCCTGCGGGACCGCGGCGGCCGGATCGACGCGATCGTCTGCGATCTCCTGATGCCGCAGATGAGCGGGATGGCGCTGTACGACGAGATCGGCGAGCGGTTCCCGCAGCTCTTGCCGAAGATGGCCTTCATGTCGGGCGGCGCCTTCACGCCGAGCGCGCGCGAGTTCGTGGAGCGGGTGGACAACCCGAAGATCGCGAAGCCGATCTCGCTCGACGATCTGGAGCGGGTGATCGGCGATCTTCTCAGCGGCGGGTCGAAGCGGGGGCACTAGGCTGGAGGAGCGGGGGCTCGATGGCGCGCGCGAAGGCGAGGACGATCCGGGAGCGGGCGAACCACGCGCGTTACCGGCCGGGGCAGCGGGGCGGCTTCTACGAGAGCTTCTTCCAGCGGGCGAACCACCCGACGCGCCCGCTCGCCTTCTGGATCCGGTACACGCTGTTCAGCCCGGCCGGGAGGCCCGAGGCCGCGGAGGGTGAGCTCTGGGCGGTCTACTTCGACGGCGAGTCGGGGCGCCACGTGGTCGCCAAGCGCGAGGTCCCGTTCGCCGGGCGTTGCTCCTTCGCCCGCGACAGCCTGTCGGTCGCCATCGACGGCGCCCGCCTGAGCCTCGGCAGGCTCACGGGCGCGGCGGGGGAGGGGGAGGACGCCATCACCTGGGACCTCGCGTACGAGGGCGGCGGGGAGCCTCTCCTGCTGCTCCCCGCGGCCCTCTACGGCGCCCCGCTGCCGAAGGCGAAGGCGCTGGTCGGCGCGCCGATGGCCGTCTACAGCGGCCTCCTCCGCGTCGCCGGGCGCGGGGTGGACGTCTCGGGCTGGGTGGGCAGCCAGAACCACAACTGGGGGACGAAGCACACGGACCTCTACGCCTGGGGGCAGGTCGCCGGGTTCGACAGCCACCCGGACAGCTTCCTCGAGGTCGCCACGGCCCGACTGAAGGTCGGACCGTTCTGGACGCCGAACATGACACCGCTGGTCCTCCGGCACCGGGGCGAGGAGATCGCGCTCACCTCGCTCGTCCAGTCGGTCCGCGCCGACGCCTCGTTCGACTACTTCACCTGGCGCTTCCGGACGGAGACCGATCGGCTGAGCGTCGACGGGCAGATCTCCGGGTCCGCCGGCGATTTCGTCGGCCTGGCCTACAGGAACCCTCCCGGCGGCGTGAAGCATTGCCTGAACACCAAGATCGGGGCCTGCACCGTCACCCTGCGGCGGAAGAGCCTGGGCCGCGAGGTCGGGATCGAGACCCTGACGACGGCGCGGCGCGCGGCGTTCGAGATCCTCACGGACGACCGAGGCCATGGCGTGACGATCCGGGCCTGATCCACGCTGGACGCACCGTCCTCCGTGCTCGGCGCAGGCGGCCGGGCTAGCGCGAAGGCGCGGGGCGCCGCCGCCGAGCGATGCGCTGCGCGTCCGGCGCCAGGTCGGCTAAAGAAGGTGCGGTACGTCACCGCACGAAAGGCGGACGCCATGAGTCTCAAGCACCCCCGGACCATCCTCGTTGCACTGGACAGCTCCCCCAAGGCGTCGCTCGTCCTCGCGGAGGGCGTCGACCTCGCGCAGAAGCTCGGCGGCAAGCTCGTGCTCGTGCGCGGGATCGGGCTTCACCACAGCCTGCCCGCGGAAGCGCTGAACGAGTCGCCGACCCGCGTCCCCGAGATCCTGGAGCGGAGCGACCGCGAGGAGCTCTCGCAGCTCGCGCGCGACGTGCCGCCCGAGCTCCTCGCCAAGGTCGTGATCCACGTCGGCGTGGCCTGGGAGGTCATCTGCCGGACGGCCGACGAGGAGAACGCGGATCTCATCGTCATCGGGTCGCACGGCTACTCGGGCATCGACAAGGTGCTCGGCACGACGGCGGCGAAGGTCGTGAACCACACGAACCGGTCGGTGCTCGTGGTGCGCGACAAGCCGGCGGACTGACGGGGCCTCGCCTGCCTCAGCGGAGCCTGGCGATGAGGGCGTCGCTCAGCGTGGGCTGATCGATCTTGCCGAGCCAGATCCGCCAGGTGGCCTTCATGAAATCGACGCCTGCCACGGTTGCCGTCCCGCCGCCGGCGACCGTGACGGTGGTCGTCTTCGCGCCCGGGTCGTACGCGATGGTGACCTCTTCTCCCGCCTTGAGGTCTCCGTTGAACGCCGCCACGAACCTCTCGATCTTCGGCGTGTCCGTGTATCGGTTCAACGCATAGGCGTCCCGCAGCGCCTTGACGATGCTCGCGCGGTCGACGTCGCGGAGCATCGTCCACACGAACTTCTTCCCCGTGTCCATGTCGATGACAGCCTCCTTGGACTTGGTGGCGGGGAGCTGATCCATGTAATGGCTGATCCGATAGACATCGATGTTGACCACGCCGATGGTCCTCACGCGGACGCCCGTGCCGGTGAGCGTGTAGCCCGGCAAAGCAAGGAGGCTCCCGACAGCGAGGAAGACCGCCGCGAACGCGGCGAGGAGAGCTGGAGATTTGCTGCGCGCGAGTTGCATCGGATCGACCTCCTCCGGCATCGCCGCTCCGTGCGGCGCATCGTGTCTGGGCGCCGCGCTCCGGCGATCGCCTGTCGATGGTCGTGAATGAGCAAGACCTGAACCATCGACAGAGGGACGTTGGGAGTCGCGGATCTCGCGAGATCTCGAGATGTGCCCTGGAGTCAGGCAGGGACGACCCATGGATGTGTGCTCGGAGGGGGCTCCGGGCGCGGAGCGGCGGCGTTCCGCCGGTGCGAGCGCCGGCGGTGGTGCTGTCGGCGCGGGCTCTCCCGGAGATCTTTTTTCGGCCCGGTCCGTAGAAGCCGCGCGCTGCGGGGTCCGGGAGATCGCGGCGGAGGGACGCGGTCCCCCCGTGGGCCGCGCCATGGCTTGCGGCGGAAGGAGCTTCTCGATGCGGACGATGCTCGCTGGATTGCTGATGGGATGGGCGGCTCTGGGCTGCACGGCCAGCGCGGCGGCGCCTCCGGGCACGAGCGCCGCGGCGGTGGCGGCCGCGTCGGGCGCAGCGGCTCGGGAGGACGCGACGAAGGGGGAGGAGGCGAAGCGGGTCGCCGTGGCCGTGGCCCCGGCGGCGCCGGCCGAGCCCTCCGCGGCGGCGGCCGAGGCGCCGTCGTCCCGCCCGGAGCCGCGGCCTTCGGGGAACCAGGGCGTGTGGATCGGCGCCGCGGGCGCGAGCGACTTCGTGCTGCCGGGGAGGCGCGAGACGCAGCTCGGCGTGTGGATCGACGTCCCGGCGGCGCGCGCGGCCCGCGGACAGCAGCGCGCGCCGGCGGCGGTCGTGCTGCTCGTGGACGCCTCCGGCTCGATGCAAGGCCCCAAGATGGAGAACGCGCGCGCGGCCGCGCAGGCGTTCGTCGACAGGCTCCCCGACGGAGACCTCGTCTCGGTCGCGTCGTTCGCCGACACCGCGCAGGCGCGCGTCTCGCCCACCGTGCTCGGCCGGTCGACGCGCCCCGCGGTGGCGCGCGCCATCGCCGCGCTCGGCCCTGACGGCAGCACCAACCTCTTCGCTGGCCTCCAGCTCGCGGAGCAGCACGCGCTCGCCGCGCCGTCGACGCACGCCGTCCGGCGCGTGGTGCTCATCTCGGACGGCCAGGCGAACATCGGGCCTTCCTCTCCCGACATCCTTGGAGCGCTCGCCCAGCGCGGCGCCGCGCACGGGGTGCAGGTCACGTCGATCGGGGTGGGGGCCGATTACGACGAGCGCACGCTCAACGCGCTCGCCATCGGCTCCAGCGGCCGGCTGTACCACCTCACCGAGGCGCGCGAGATGTCCTCCGTCCTCGAGCGCGAGCTCGCCCTGCTCCAGACGACGGCGGCGACGGGCGCGTTCGTCGAGATCGTCCCGGCGCCCGGCGTGGAGCTGCTCGACGTCCCCAACGAGCGCACCGAGCGCTCCGGGGACGCGCTCCGGGTGCTGCTCGGCACGATGTTCGGCGGGCAGCACCGCGAGATGCTCGTGCGGGCGCGGGTCACCGCGCCGGCGGCCGGCTCGCACCCGCTGGCGAGCGTGCGGCTCCACTTCCGTGACGCCGAGAGCGGCAACCTCCCGCGCGTGCAGGAGGTGGTCGCCAGCTACGATGTGACGAGCGATCCGGCCCTCGTCGCCGCGCACCAGAACGAGAAGACCCAGACGATCGCCGCGGTGATGGAGGCGGGTATGATGCAGCTCGACGCGGCCCAGGAGGTGAGCGCGGGCAACTTCGGCGCGGCCGAGGCGAAGCTCGCGGCAGCGGAGGACCGGCTCCGGCAGCAGGCGGCGCGCGCCCGCTCGGACAAGGAGAAGGAGCGCGCCGTCCAGGCGGCCTCGGCGCTTGCGAGCGCGCGGAAGACCGCGCGCGCGGCCGCGGCGGCCCCGCCCTCGCCCGCGGCGCGGCGCATGGAGGCGCTCGAGATGAACAGCGCCTCCCCGGTCTGGTCGGGCCGCTGATCCGGTACACCCGCCGAGGCGCGTCGCTGGCGCCTCCCAGTCGCCGCTGGCGGCTTCCCGTCGCTGCTCCCTGCCCGTCGCCGCTGGCGGCTTCCCGTCGCTGCTCCCTGCCCGTTCATGACAAGCCATCATGAGCTGGCAGGTGCGGTGTCCATCATGAGCTGGCAGGTACGGTGTCCATCATGGGACCGAAGATGCAATGTCCGTCGTGGGACGGCCGGACGCGATGTCCATCATGGACGGGTTGACCGGCTCTGCATGGCCGCCGGCATCCGGTCATGGTTGATCCATGATTCAACATTGACGGTACAGTCCATCATGGATTGGAAGCTGCACCTCGCGTGCCCCTCGACAGGGGTCGGGGCCCGCGAGACATTGTTCCGGGCCCTCCGGCACGTCGCCTCCTCGGGGCCCGCTCCTCGCCATGAACCCGAACGCCTTCCCGGAGTCGCGCGCCGCCGCCGTGCGCGAGCTCTGGTCGCTCGACCCGGCCGTCACCTTCCTGAACCACGGCTCGTACGGCGCCTGCCCGCGCGCGGTGCTCGAGGCGCAGCAGCGCTACCGCGATCGGCTCGAGCGTGAGCCGGTCCGGTTCTTCCTTCGCGAGCTGGAGCCCTTGCTCGACGCGGCCCGAGGCGCGCTCGCCTCCTTCGTCGGCGCCGACCTCGACGACCTCGTGTTCGTTCCCAACGCGACCGTCGGGGTCAACACGGTGTTGCGGTCGCTCTCGCTGCGGCCCGACGACGAGCTCTGCATCACCGATCACGGGTACAACGCCTGCAACAACGCGGCCGAGGCGGTCGCGGCCCGCGCCGGTGCGCGTGTCGTGATCGCGCCGGTGCCGTTCCCCATCGAGGCGCCCGAGCAGGTGGTCGAGGCGGTGCTCGCGCGCGTGGGGCCGCGAACGCGGCTCGTCCTCGTCGACCACGTGACGAGCCCGACGGGGCTCGTGTTCCCGGTCGCCTCGCTGATCGCCGCGCTCGCGGAGCGCGGCGTCGACGTCCTGGTCGACGGCGCGCACGCGCCCGGCATGGTGCCGCTCGATCTACGCGCCCTCGGGGCGGCCTACTACACAGGCAACTGCCACAAATGGCTCTGTTCGCCGAAGGGCGCGGCGTTCCTCCACGTGCGGCGGGACAGGCAGGGCGCGGTCCGCCCCCTCTCCATCAGCCACGGCGCCAACTCGCCGCGCACCGACAGGTCGCGCTTCCTGCTCGAGTTCGACTGGACCGGCACGGCCGACCCCAGCGCGGCGCTCTGCGCCGCGGACGCGCTCCGCGCCATGGCCGCGCTCGTGCCCGGCGGCTGGCCCGCGCTCCAGGCGCACAACCGGGCGACGGCGCTCGCCGCGCGCGACCTCCTGTGCGAGGCGCTCGGCTGCATGCCGCCGAGCCCCGACGCGATGATCGGCGCGCTCGCGACGGTGCCGCTCCCCGACGCGCCGTCGTCCCGGCTGCGCCTCGATCCGCTCCAGGACGCGCTGCTCGAGCGGTGGGGGATCGAGGTGCCGGTGTTCGCCTGGCCCGCGTCGCCCCGGCGGCACCTCCGGATCTCGGCCCAGATCTACAACGACAGGCCGCACTACGAGCGGCTCGCGGCCGCTCTCGCCGCGCTGCTGTAGCGGCGCGCGGGAGGGCCCGGCCTCGCGCTGCTGTAGCGGCGCGCGGGAGGGCCCGGCCTCGCGCGCTGCTCCGCAGCGGGGTGCCGCGCAGCGCTCGCCTCATTCCTCCGGGTCGCCCCATGCCCGTCTCGCTGCGGGATGGCACGGGCGCTGTGGGCACCGGCGGCCGCGGGACGGCGCTGGCCGCCGGAGATGCGTCCACCGCTCGCCCGAGCAGAGCGCGTCTGCCTGCCGAGACGATAGGATGCGCGCTCCAAGGAGACACGATGCCACGTCGAATCCTGGTCTTGTCCTCGCTTTCCTGGCTGGCGGCGACCCTCGTGGTCGCGTCGTCTGCTGCGCAGCCCGCGACGTCTCGCCCGGCAGCTAGCCCTGCGCCCTCCGCGTCGGCGGGAACGCCTCCGGCGCCGGGCACACCGCAGCGACCAGCGACGCCGCAGCCGCCCGCGACGTCGGCGCCGGGCACACCGCAGCCGCCTGCGACGCCGGCGCCGGGCACACCGCAGCCGCCTGCGACGCCGGCGCCGGGCGCACCGCAGCCGCCTGCCTCAGGCGCACCGCAGCCGCCCGCGACGCCGTTGCCCGGCGGGCCACCGCAGCCCCCGGAACCCGGCGCGCCCGGAGCGGGCGCACCTGAGCCAGACGCCTCGCCGCTCGCGCCGGCAGAGGCGCAAACCGCGCCGGGAGCAGCCGGGCCGCCCTCGGACTCGGCGCCGCCCGACCGGAAGGCGGGCGGGCCGGAGGCGGGCCGCAAGGGCAGCACGCCGGCGTCCTGGGCCGTGTCCCTCTCGGACGCCGAGCTGGGGCCGCCGCCCGCGCGCGCGTCGGGAGGCGGCAGAGCGATCGACGAGGGGATCGTCCCGCTGAGCCGGCGTGGCGCGATCGGCCTGGAGACCTCCTCGTTCACCGGCGGCGACGGCGAGGTCTCCGGGCTTTCGGTCGCCCTCTTCGCCCGTATGCCGTTCGCCCCGCACACGTTCCTCGATGTCCGACTCCCGTTCGGGCTCGCGATGGCCGAGCGCACCGACGCCGTGCTCGGCAACGTGACGCTCGGCGCCCATCACGTCGCCCGCGTCGGCCGGACGTTCTGGCTCACGGTAGGCGGCGACGTCGGGCTGGCGACGCTCTCGGGCAAGACCCACGACCACGCCAGCTACGAGCCCGTCAGCGCCAGCCGGGCGTACTGGGATCTCCACGAGTACTTCCCGAGCATCCTCCCCATCCACGCGCGCCTCGGCGCCGAGGCCCACGTCGGCTCGCTGATGATCGGGCGCTTCCAGCTCGAGCCGGTGCTCTACATCCCGCTCGGCCGCAACAAGGAGTACGAGGTCGCGATCCAGCACGCCGTCGAGCTCCAGATCGGCCACGGCATCGGCGGCGGCGTGCGCGTGCAAGGGATGGCGCTGCCCACGTTCGACAACGTGAGCATCCGGCACGCCGTCGCCCGCAATCTCTACGTCCTGGCCATCGAGCCTTTCCTCGCGATCGAGCGCAACCTCGCGTTCCTCCGGACGGGCCTGCTGCTGCCCTTCGACGAGGAGCTCGGCCCGCCGCTCGACCACACATGGGGCTTCCACTTCACCGCCGGTGTCCACGTCGACTGAGGCGCGCGGCCGAGGCGCCCGGCGACGGGCCGCGCCTGCCTGGCGGCCGAGCCCGCAGCGCACGAACCCGCGTCCGCACCCGCTCTAGGCGCCGCGTGCGCGGCTCGCTTCGCCGATCGCGTGGGTGATGTGCCCCTCCAGCTCGCCCGCGGGCAGCTGCTCGGACTCCACGACGACGAGGCGCGCGCCCGCGTCCTCCGCGAGCAACTCGAAGGTCTTCGGCGCACGATCGTGCAAGTGGCTCGGCAAGACGATCGCCAGCGGGCGGAGGCGGACGGCCACCCCCCACGCCGAGGCCGCATCGCAGGAGCGGACGAGGAAGCGAGCCCGCGCTGCAACCCTCCGGCAACGAGCCAGAAAATGGGGGCTGCAGTCGAGCGCCAGCACCATGGGTATCCGGATCAACTGACTGCTACTAGGGGGCTCCGACATAGGACGATGCTACTCCAGCGAAGCGCGATTGCGCGTCCTCTTATCCCGCATAACCGATACAGAGCCTTCCCGAAATAAAAAAACAACAAGCTCGCCAGCTCATGTAAGCAGTCACGCGTGATTTTGGTGTATCGGGTAACGTTCTGTGAGCGCAGGATATTTGAAATGAACGCTGCGAGATGGGGAGGCGCCAGCGCACGACAGCCCCCGCGGGACCTCGCGCAAAATCGCCGAGAATTCGGGCCTCCTTGCGCTGCAACAGGAGCGCGTGATGCCCTGAGCGATCGCGTGGTGATGAAATGATGCACCATGGACGGAGAAAGTCCCGGCGCACACCAGTGAAAGCAACATGGCGATCGGATGTCAGGAATGCCCGGACGGGTGAAGTCAGCGCACACGTGGTAGACGCCGCTCGGGACGTAGGTTGTGAAGGCAGCGTCCACGAGACCGTCGCACAAGATGGCTCGTGTTCACCCCTGATGCTGCCCAGATCGCCGCAGCGGCTCGACGCCTCCCGCCGGTCGAGGTCGGCACGCCGCAAAGGAGTTGGCGAGCACACGTAATGGAGATCGTGTGTCGTCGCCGCGCGGCGGGCGAGCCCCGGCAACGCGGCCATCGGCCGGAGCCGCCCCCAGGTGCCTGCTGCCCTCTCCGGCCGCGCGCCAGGCGTCGCGACAGGGCGCGCCGCGCGCTCCCTGCGAGGGCTCGGTGAGCTCGACACGCCCTTTGTTGGCAACCACCCAGTGCTCGCCGAGCGCCGCAACGGCCATGAACCGGTTACGTTCCTCACAGGAGCTCGGGGGCGTGGCTTATCGAGTCCCCTTCGAAATGTTTCCGGCAGGTTGCGGGGAACGCCGGCGGCGGAGGTGGTCGCCGGCGGCGCGATCGCCGCGTCGGCAGAGGACCGGGCCGTCTCCCACGCCGGCGGCTGCAGGGCAGGAGCACCGGGGAGAGGTCGAGAGAGGTGGCGGTGTCGAGCTGGCACCTGCAATAAGGTTCCAACTATATCATCTCGTGGCCGGGATAGAAGAGAACAGCGTCGGGTACGTGATCGCAAAGGCGTCGGCCGTTGCGGTGGGGCGCCGACCTCGCATCCAAGGTCGGAGTCGATGCTGTAGCGGAGCTGTATTTTTACAGCTACGTCCTGCGAAGGGGGGTTATCCTTCTCGGCGGTCGGATAGCCGAGCTGATCGGGCGATAGCGTGGATCACCCGTCAGGGAGGCGGCGCCGCGCCAGCAAGCGGGTGGTGCCCTGATCCCGAGAGAGCTCAGACGAGGTCGGGAGGTTAGGAAGAACACTTGCCTACCACCCGGAACATGAGGGTTTCGGGCGGACACGACCCGCCAGCTCCTGTGATGTTGAGGAGTGGACACCTCGACGCGGCGCCGCAGCGCGACGGCCATGGGGCCGACGGCGCGTGACCCGGGGCCCGGCCCCGGGGCGCCGACTCGGGGCGCCGAGCGGCCGGGCGGGCGACGTGGCCGGGGCGACGCGCGCTCGCGCCCGGGCGGCGCCGCGAACCGACCGCTCGCCGGCGGGACGCTGGGTCGCACATGGTATATGCCGGCGCCATGGCGCAGGTGCACGGCGGCAGGCTCGTCTCCAAGGCCCTCGCGAGGCACGGGGTGACGCACCTCTTCACCCTGTGCGGCGGGCACATCCAGGCGATCTACGACGGGTGCCTGGATGACGGCATCCGGGTGGTCGACGTGCGACACGAGCAGACCGCCGGACACGCCGCCGACGGGTACGCGCGGGTGACCGGAAGGCCGGGGGTGTGCGCCGTCACCGCGGGGCCGGGCGTCACGGACGTGGTGACGGCCGTCGCCAACGCCCAGCGCGCGGGCGTCCCGATGGTCGTCATCGGGGGCGCCGGCCCGCGCGCCCTCGCCGACATGGGCTCGCTGCAGGACATGAACCACGTCGAGCTGATGCGCCCCATCTCGAAGTGGAGCGTCTCCGTCCCCTCGACCGATCGCATCCAGGAGTACGTGGACTCGGCCTTCCGCGTCGCCCAGGCGAACGTGCCAGGCCCGGTCTTCCTCGAGATGCCGCTCGACCTGCTGATGAACTACGCCGGCGACGACGCGCCGGCCACCGCGCCCACGGCCCCGCCTCGCCCCGGGGGAGACCCGGCCGCCGTCGCGCGGGCCGCGGCCATGCTGAGGGAGGCCGAGCGGCCCATGTTCATCGTCGGGAGCCAGCTCCGGTGGTCGCCGCGGCGCGACGCGCTGCGCCGCTTCGCCGACGCGGTGAAGGCGCCCTTCTACCTGAACGGCATGGCCCGCGGCGCCCTGCCCCACGCGCACCCGGGGCTGATGAGCCGCTCGCGCCGCTTCGCGCTCTCGCAGACCGACCTCTGCGTCGTGCTCGGGACCCCCTTCGACTTCCGCCTCGAGTACGGCCGCGCCGTCAGCCCGGCGGCCAAGGTCGTCCAGATCGATCTCGACGGGAGCGAGCTCGGCAGGAACCGCCGCGTCGACCTCGGGATCGACGGGGACAGCGGCGTCGTCCTGGAGCAGCTGCTCGCGGAGGTGCCCGACAAGACGGCCGCGGCGTGGCTCTCGGCCGTGCGCGAGGCCGAGGAGCGATCGCGCGCGAAGATGCTGGCGGAGATCGCGAGCGACGGCGACCCGCCGAACCCGCTGCGCGTCTGCGCGGAGATCGGCAGGCGCCTCGGCAAGGACGACATCGTCATCGGCGACGGAGGGGACTTCGTGGCCACGGCCGCGAACGTGCTGAAGCTCGAGTGGCCGCAGCTCTGGATGGACCCCGGCCCGCTCGGGACCCTCGGGGTGGGGCCGGGCTACGCGATGGCGGCCAAGCTCGCGCGGCCGGAGGCGAACGTGGTCCTCGTGTACGGCGACGGATCGTTCGGCTTCCACGCGCTCGAGTTCGAGGCGATGGTGCGCCAGGGCATCCCCGTCGTGAGCGTGATCGGGAACGACGCGGCCTGGACGCAGATCCGAAGGGGCCAGGTGGAGCTCTACGGCGAGGGCCGCGCGCCGGCGACGTCGCTCGACTTCACCCGGTACGACCGCGTGGTCGAGGCGCTCGGCGGCTTCGGGGCCTGCGTGGAGCGCGTCGAGGAACTCGGGCCCGCGCTGGACGAGGCGCTCCGGTGCGGCAGGCCCGCTTGCATCAACGTGAAGATCGCGAAGAGCGACTTCCGCAAGGGCGCGATCAGCGTCTGATCCACGTGGAGCTACGGTTCATCTCCCCCGACCTGCAGAGCCTCGACGAGCTCGACTCGGAGGTGCTCGCGTGCGCCCCGTTCAGCGACGCGCGGCCGGTCCACGGCGTGGCCGGCCTCTGCGACTGGCGGCTCGGCGGCCGGATCTCCGAGCTGAGGCGGCAGGGCCTGATCACCGGCGAGCTCGGCGAGGTCGTCATGATCCCGTGCAAGCCGCGCATGGCGTTCGACAAGCTCGTCCTGTTCGGCGCCGGCCGGCGCGACGCGTTCGACGAGGCGATCTTCCGCGAGATCGTGCGCGGGATGCTCGCCACGATGGGCGGGCTCTGCACGCGCGCCGCCGTGGTGGAGCTCCCGGGGCGACACGACGGGCTCATCCCCGCCGAGCAGGCGGCCGACGCGCTCCTCGACTGCGCGGGCAGGGAGCGCGGCGACAACGTGTGGACGCTGGTGGAGCGCGCCGAGGGCAGGCAGCAGATCACCCAGCACATGATCGAGCAGCGCCGCAGGGTCCGGCGGGCGCTGTAGCCGCGCGGCGCGCGGCGCGGAGGACGTCAGGAAGGCTCCTTCGGCAGGTCGACGGTGAAGGTCGCCCCCTCGCCCGGCCGGCTGTCGACCTGGATCGTCGCCCCGAGCGCGTCGGCGATCTGCCGCACGATCCACAGCCCCATGCCGAAGCCGCTGTAGTTCTCGCTGGAGACGGCGCGCTCGAAGCGCTCGAAGATGCGGGCCTGCTGCTCCGGGGCGATGCCGATGCCGCGATCCCGCACCGTCAGGCGGGCGCGGTCCGCGAGGTCCTCCAGCGTGACGTCGATGGGCTTGCCGGCGCCGTACTTGATGGCGTTCGAGAGGAGGTTCGTGACGATCTGATCGAGCCGCAGGCGATCCCACCGGCCGACGATCGAGGCGGGGGCCGACAGGTTGACGGGGCAGCCGGCGGCGCAGAGCTCCTCGCGGAACCGCTCCAGCGCCTCGTTCACCGTGGCCGCGAGATCGACGTCCTCGAGCTCGATCTGCAGGCGGCCCGCGGAGATGCGCGAGATGTCGAGCAGGTTCGTGATGAGCCGGGCAAGCCGCTCGACCTGCCGCTTGATCATCTCGAGCCGCGGCGTGGCGCGCTCGGCGGTGAGCCCGCCGCGCTTGCCGGCGCGCAGGAGGCCGTCGACCTGCAGCTGCATGGGCGTGAGCGGCGTGCGGAGCTCGTGCGAGGCGATCGTGAGGAAATCGTCGCGCGCGCGCACCGCGAGCTGCGCCTCCCGGTAGAGCCGGGCGTTGTCGACGGCCAGCGCCGCGCGCCGCGCTAGATCCTGCGCGAGGTCGAGATCGACGGCGTCGTAGCGCCGGTGCGTCGAGGCGAACGAGAGCGTGCCCAGCGTGCGGCCGCGCGCCGTCAGCGGGACCGTGAGGTGCGAGGCGAGCGAGAGCGAGCGCAGCGCCTCGTAGTGCGCCTGATCGAACGAGATCGCGCGGACGAACGAGTCGGTCACCTTGGGGATGAGCTCCGGCTGCGCCGTGCGCAGGACCCTGCCGATGCCCCGCCCGGCGGAGTCGGCCGTGATCCTGCCGAGGAGCTCGGTCGCCATCGCCATCGACGGATCCGCGTGGGCGGTCACCTGCCGATCGATCGCGCCGGACTCGTCCTGCAACAGGAGCACGCAGATCGACGCGAAGTCGGGGAGCGCGACGCGGACCACGCGCCGCAGCGTCTCCTCGAAATCGAGCGACTCGCCGAGGATCTGCCCGGCGGAGACGAGGATGCGCTGCGCCTCGTGGACGCGGCGGCGCTCCGTCACGTCGCGGGTGACCTTCGCGAAGCCGCGCAGCTGCCCGGCCTCGTCGAAGAGTACGCTGATCACCTCGTTCGCCCAGTAGCGGGTGCCGTCCCTGCGGACGCGGTAGCCCTCCTGGATCGAGCGGCCGGTCTCCACGGTGGACTCGAGCTCTGCGGCGGGCCTGCCGAGCTCGACGTCCTCCGGCGGGAAGAGGACCGAGCAGTGGCAGCCGATGATCTCGTCGGCCCGGTAGCCGTTGATGCGCTCTGCGCCCGGGTTCCAGCTGGCGATGCGGCCCGCGGGATCGAGCATGAAGATGGCGTAGTCCTGGACGCCCTCCACGATGAGGCGGAAACGCTCCTCGCTCTGCTTGAGGCGCCGGTCGGCGCGCGCCTCCGCCGCTTCCATCTCCCGGCGCAGGAGGAGCTCGCGCATCCTGCGGTTCTCGTCCTCGTAATGCTTCCTGCGCAGCTGGGCGCGCAGGCGCGCTTTGAGCACCGTGAGCTCGCCCGTCTTCGTCACGAAATCGTCGGCGCCGGCCGAGAGGGCGTCGAGGATCGCCTTGTGATCGTCGCGGCCCGTGAGCATCAGCAGCGGGATCGGCCGCCACGAGGCGTTCGCTTTGATGCGGAGGCACGTGGCCGGGCCCGATAGACCCGGCATCACCATGTCGAGCAGAATGCCGTCGATGCGCGCCACCGTGAGCCGCGCGAGCGCCTCTTCCCCTGAGTGGGCGAGCACCGGCAAGTAGCCTTCGTCGCGCATCGCCGCCGCGACCTGGTTCAGGTACGTGGGGCTGTCGTCCACGATCAGGATGCGGTGGGACGGCGTGTCCGACGGGCGGTTCACGAGAGCCTCCGGGGCGGGCTCCTGTGAGCGAGGGCAGTCGCCATGACGGGGCGCGTGGGGCTGGTTAAACCGGTGCAGCACCCGCCGATCACCCCCCGTGGCGCCTCCACCCTCATTGGCCACCCATACAGGTTGGCATGCGTTCTCCCCCGGTCGACGCGAAAAGGCTACCTGGCCCCATGCACTTTGCGTACAGCATCCTATTTCTACCAGCCGCCAGGCGCTCGCAACGTTGCGTCCCCCACCGCCATCCGAAATCCCTGGGGAAGCGCACACAATGCGCGCTGTGGGCTTCGAGCGCCCGGAGCCAGCAGAGGGGGGCTTCCCGCGTTACAAACCAGGGAAATGACGCTTGACAAGCGGCGTGACGATCCGAGTTGCGCCTGACTCGAGCGACTCGAGATCCGCGCTTGGCGAGTCGCGCCCTCGCGGCGGCGCGCCGGCGTCGAGGAGGCAGTGAGCGCGCGGCGAGGAGCGGAGCTCATCACCGCCCTGGCTCCTTGGCGAGGCCAGGCACGGGCGGCGCGGAAGGTCGGAAACGCGCGGATCCGTCAGCCCTCGTCGATGAGCTCGATCATCGTGGTTCGGGCGGGCCCGCCCGCGGGAATCCAGCGGCAGAGCTCGTCGACGCCGACGTCATCGACCACCCGGCGGAGCTCCGCGCGCGCGGCGGCGGGCTCGCCGAGCGCGGTGAGCGCGTGCGCGCGGGTGATGCGGTAGCGCTGGCGCACCTCGGTGGGCTCTTCCCGCTCGCCATCACGGAGGCCGACCAGGGAGAGCGCGCCCTCGACGTCGCCCGTGCGCACGAGCACCGCGGCGCGCGCTCCCCGCACGAGCGGCCGCGCCGACGCTGGCGCGCGCTGCTCGTCCAGGTCCGGGAGGAGCCGCCGGGCGGACTCGATGTCGCCAGCGCAGAGCTGCCATTGGGCGAGGTTGCTGATGACGAGCACCCGGACCTGCGGAGGTATCCAGTCGCGAGGCACGTCGCGCAGCGAGGCGGCCGCCGCCTTGTAGCTCCCCTCCCAGGCGAGCGACTGGCCGACGGCCTGGGCCGCAAAGGCGTAGATGATCCGCGGATCGCCGAGCTCGGTCGGCGGCATCGAGGCGCGATCCGCGCGACGCGCGGCCGGCTGCCCCGGACGCGGGAGCCGAGGCGCGGGCGCCTCGCGCGAGGATCGACCGGGCCTCGCGGCGATCAGCCGCCGGACGTCGCCGCCGAGGAGGACAAGCAGCGCGATCACGGCGGCGGCCGCGCAGGCGGCGCCGAGCGAGAGCGACCCGCCACGCCACCGGGCGAGCGCGCCCCACGCCAGCAGAGGCGCCGCCGCGCCGGCCGCCGCGAGCAAGATCGGCCGCCGCATCATCGGCGGGCTCCGGCGCGGATCGGCGCGGGGTCGGCCGTGCGCTTCGGTGCCATCGGTCCTCTTCAGCGCTCCCTGAGCACGCGCCGAGGATCCACGCTCGTCCCGCTCCTCAGCGTCTCGGCGATCGCCTGGTGGAAGCGCTCGAGCCGCTGGTCCGCCGCGTGGAACACGGTTCCCTCCGGGTACCTCCCGTCCGCGTCGGCGACGCCCGCAGGGACGCCGGTGATGATCTCGATGCCTTCCTCGACGGAGCTCACCTCGAACACGTGGAAGCGGCCGGACTCGATCGCCGTCACGACGTCGCCCCGCAGCATGAGCGCGTCGCGGTTCGCGCTCGGGATCAGCACGCCCTGCTCGCCCGTCAGGCCCTTGGCGGCGCACAGATCGAAGAAGGCCTCGATCTTCTCGTTGATGCCGCCCACGGGCTGGATGCTCCCCTGCTGATCGATGCTGCCCGTCGCGGCGAGCTCCTGCCGGATCGGGACGCCGGAGAGCGCTGACAGGAGCGCGTACAGCTCGCTCGACGAGGCGCTGTCGCCCTCGATGGGCTCGTACGTCTGCTCGAAGACGAGCGAGGCGCCGAAAGAGAGCGGGCGGTGCTGGGCGAACCGGGCCGCGAGGAAGCCCGTGAGGACCAGCACGCCCTTGCTGTGGAGCGGGCCGGACATCTCGACCTCGCGCGCGATGTTCACCGGGCCCTCGAGGCCCGGGTAGACGACCGCCGTCACCCGGCACGGGCGGCCGAACGTCTGCGGGCCGTCGGACAGGACCGAGATCGCGTTGACCTGCCCGACGCGTCGGCCGGTGACGTCGATGCGGATCGTCCCGTCCGAGAGCAGCTCGTGCACGTGGTCGCGGAAATGGCTCCCGCGGCGCCGCGCCGCCTCGAGCGCCTCGTTGACCTCGGGGCCGTCGACCACCTTGCGGCCGCGGCGCTGGGCCCGGTAGCCGGCCTCGGTCGCGACCTCGGCGATGAGCCCGACCTGGGCGCTCACCTTGGTCTGGCTCTCCGCGAGGCGGCCGCCGTGGAAGAGGAGCGCGGTCACGCCGTCGGCCGTGATCGGCGGGAGGCCGCGATCGTGCGCGAAGCCGGCGAGGAACGCGGGGTACGTGAGGAGCGCCTGATCGAGCGAGATCGTCGTCTCGAAGCGCGCCTGCACCTTGAAGAGCTGCGAGAACTCCGGATCGGCGTCGTGCAGGTCCTGGTAGAGCTGCGGGTTCGTGACGAGGACGACCTTCACGTCGATCGAGATCGGCGGGAAGAGCAGCTCCTCCGCGGTGCCGCGGAAGTACGACGGGTTGTGCTCGGGCACGATGAACTTGCCCGCGAGGAGGCAGGCCTTGAGCTGCTCGTAGAGCGCCTCGTTCTTGAGGAGCGCGCCGGCGGGCAGGATCAGGAAGCCGCCGGCCGCCTCGTGGAGGGCGCCCGCGACCGCGAAGCCGGGCTCCGGCGGGAAGCCGGAGTCGGGCGGCGCGTGGGTGCGGCCGAACAGGGCGGTCAGCGTGGGGTAGGGGACCTCGACGACCGGGGCGCCGGAGTCGGGCGTGTGCTCCGTGAGGAGCGTCGGGACGACCACGCCGCGCGGGAGCGTCGCGCCGCCCTCCTCGCCGCGCGCCTCGTCGACGAGCAGGCGGAACTCCTTCGACACGACCGTCTCGACGTCCGCGAGGAACGCGCTGATGTCGTCGCGCCCCTCGAAGCGCGCGCGCACCGGCTGGAAGCACCCCTTCACCCCGTCGCTGAGCAGCTGCTTCACGACGCCGCGCAGCTCGACGTCGGCCTCGTCCTGCACGGTGGCGAGCCGCATCTCGAACTCCTCGATGGAGCCGGCGATGGCGAGCAGGGCCTCGCCGTCCGGCGCGTTGGCGGCGTCCTCGATCGAGGTGATCTGCACCTCGTCCTCGCCGCGCACGAGGTCGAGGCCGAGCTCGCGCGCCGCGGACTTGAGCTGCTCCTCGAGCCGCCGCTCCTCCGCGTTCACGCGGCGCTGGATCTTGCCGCGCGCCTGCTTGAAGCGCTCGCCTTCGGTCGCGCCGCGCAGGGCGTCGACGAGCTTCTCGTGGAGCTCCTCCATCGCCTCGACGAAGGGGCGCCCCTCGCCGGGCGGCAGCGACAGGACCGTCGGCTCGCTCGGGCGGTGCGGGTTCGGCAGGAGGAGGATATCGTCGGGCGTGGGGCGGCTCGCCGCGATGCGCTTCGCGACGGCGCGAGCGCAGAACGTCCGGCCCGTGCCTGGCGCGCCGACGACGACGACGTGGAAGCGGGGCTGGCGGATGTCGAGGCCGAAGGCGAGCGCGGCCAGGGCGCGCTCCTGCGAGCCGATTCCCGCCGACAGCGGCGCGACCTCGTCCGTCGTGGAGAAGCGGAAGCTCTGAGGCTCTACGATCTTGCGGCACTCGCTGGGGGGCAGCTTCCGGGAGACCATGGCGGCGCACCATAGCGCCTTTCGCTGTCCGTTGGCGTGGAGCCCGCCCGGCGGCGCGCCCGCGCGCCGATCGAGGGCCGCGAGGGGGCGCCTCGCCCCCGCTGGGGCGCGTCACGCGTCACGTGGGGCGCGCGCTAGCGCCGCAGGACCAGCACGGGGCACGGCGCCCGAGCGAGCACGTCGCGGATGACGCCGCCATGGTGATCGGCGAGCTGCCCGTGCCAGACCAGCACTACGAGGTCGCTCGCCAGCTGCCAGGCCAGGCGCGCGATCTCCGCCGCCGGCTCGCCCTTGCCGAGGAAGAACCGCGTGGCGACGCCGTGCGGGCAGTGCCCGATCGCGCTCAGGAACCGGGCCAGGAACTCCTCGGTGAACGCGGGCCACTCGTGCTGAGGCTGGTCGACGTAGAGGGGCGCCACCATCGCGCCCGGCTCGAATGGCACAGGCGTCGAGACGGGCGGCCCCTCGTCCGCGGCCTCCCGCGGCGAGGCGCAGCCGACCAGCACGATGTCGAGCTCGGCGCCGAGCTTGCGGGCGACCTCCCCGACGGGCCCGATCGCGCTGGCCGTGCTGGGGGTCCCGTCGAGCGGCAGCAGGATGCGCTGTAGCCGCGGCGGGGAGGGCTCCTCACGGATGACGAGGACGCCGAGCGCGGCGGACTCCAGCGCGCGCGCCGCGAGCTGGCCGACGCCGAAGCGCTCGTCCATGGGCTCGTCCGCGTGCGAGGCCACGATCACGAGCGCGGTCCCGCAGCTCGCCACGGCTGAAGCGAGCGCGCCGGCCGGATCGTCGCTCGCCTCGACGTCCAGCACCATGCCCTGCAGCGCCTCCGGGGCGATCCCGAAGTGGGCCGGCACCTCGCTCGCGTCGATCGGCTCCGTGGAGAGGCACAGCCCGCGCAGCGGTGCCTCGAGCCCGTGGGCGATGAGCCGCCCGAGCGCGACGGCGCCGAGGTGGGCGCGGCGGCCGTGGAGCGCGACGACCACGCTCCTGCGCTGCAAGCCGCTCTGCGGCGGGCGCTCGTCGGCCTCCTCGAACGCGTCAGGGGGCGGCTCGACCGCGGGCGCCGGCCCGGGCGGCGCCCCGAGCCCGACCGGGGATCCGTTGCGTACGGCGCTCAGCATGGCGTGACCTCCTCCCATGGCGTGACGCGGCCGCCCAGCCGCGTCGCATAGCGGCGGCCCGGCTCCGCCAGCACGGCGCAGGCGGGCGCGCCCGCGTCGAGCAGGCAGATCGGCAGCGGCGCGCTCCCCTCGAGCGCGACCTCGACCGCCCCGTCCTCCACGTGGATCTCGAGGGCGCGGCCTCGCCAGGCGATCGGGATCTTGAGGTGCCGCCAGCCCGGCAGGAGGTGCGGCTCGATCCCGATCGCCTCGTCCTCGTCGGGGCACGGAGGCGCGTGGGGGAGCGCCTCCGAGAGCGCGCTCCGCGGCACGCGCGTGACGCCGGCAACGCCGAACGCGACGGCTTGCCAGAGGCCGCCCATGGCGGCGATGTGCACGCCGCCCGCGGCGTTGCCCATCGTGTTGCCGAGGTCGATGTCGGCGGTCTGCTCGAAGTAGCGCTCGGCGTGGGCGTGGAGATCGAGCCGGGCGGCGACGAGCGCGTGGGCGCTGGGGCTCAGCGAGCTGCCGTGGGCGGTGCGCGGCTCGTAGTAGAGGAAGTTGTCGCGCCGGGCGCTCGCGGGCACCGCGCTCCAGAGCAGCGCGATGAGCTGCACGACGTCCGCTTGCTTCACGACCTGGCAGGCCTGCGTCCGCTCGCGCCCGAGCAGGACGTCGACCGGCGCGCTACGCACGGCGTAGTCGGCGATGGAGAACGGCGCGAGGCCGAAGTAGCCCGCGAACTGCTCGATCAGGCCGGTCTGCGGGTCGATCCCGAGGAGCAGGCGGTCGGCGACGTCGCACCAGTGGCCGGGCTCGTCGGGCCGGAGATCGAGCCGCGCGAGCAGGTCCGCTCGCGCGACGTTGCGCTGGACGAGCGCGGCGGCGACGCGGAGGTTGTGCCGCGCCATCCAGTTCGTGAACGCGTTGTCGTCCACGGTCTCGTGGTACTCGTCCGGCCCGATCACCCGCCGGATGTGGGCGTGGCCATCCTGCCCGAGCTCGGCGCGGCTCGCCCAGAAGCGCGCCGTCTCGATCAGGATCTCGGCCCCCTCGCAGCGCTGGAAGTCGAGATCGCCGGTCGCGCGGACGTACGCGTGCACCGCGTACGCGATGTCGGCGCTGATGTGGTGCTCCTGCTCGCCGGAGAGCACCCCGACCACCTCGCCGAACGGCGTGACGACGAGCGCCGGCGTCGTCTCGTCGCCCGTGTCCGCCGACTCCCACGCGTAGAGCGCGCCCTCGTAGCCGAGCGCCTTCGCCTTGCGGCGCGCGCCGGCGAGGGTGCGGTGCCTGTAGAGGAGCAGCGCGCGGGCGGCCTCGGGGTAGCAGTGCGTATAGAACGGGACGAGGAAGGTCTCGGTGTCCCAGAAGACGTGGCCGCGGTACGCCTCCCCGCTGAGCCCGCGCGCGCCGATGGAGCAGCGCGGGTCGTCCGGGTTCGCCGCGCCGATGAGGTGGTACAGCGCGAACCGGAGGGCCCGCTCGATCCTGGGGGCGCCGTCGATCTCGACGTCGGCGTGGCGCCAGCGCTCCGCCCACGCCCGCGTGTGCTCGCCCAGCACGTCGGCCATGGCGCGGCTCGAGAGCTCGTCCTGGAGCGCCTCGCCCGCCTCGCGCGGCGTGGGCGTGTCGCGCGACGTGTGCAGCGTCGTCGTCCGGAAGAGGCGGCGCCGCTCGGCGACGCGGACGCCGACGTCGCAGCGCTCGGCGATGGATCGCGCGCCTGTGGTGCGCTCGCAGCGCGCGCCCTCGAGGGCCTCGAGCCGGGGCGAGCTCTCCGGGGCCTGCTCCGGGAGCTCCCGCAGGTGCGAGGTCATCGCGGTGACGAGACCGCCGTGGGTGTGTCCGACGAGCAGCAGGCTCTTCGCGCGCGCGTCCGCCGCGAAGCCGGCCCAGTGCGCCGCGCCGCTCGCGCTCTTCACGTCGCCGCTCAGGATCGCGTCGACGCGGATCGTCCCGGTGAAGTTGAGGGGGGCGATGCTGAGCGCTTCCATGAGGACGTGGCGGTTCGCGAGCGACGCCGCGTGGAGCGTGTGCAGGTGCGTGAGGTGGCCTCCCTCGCCGCGCCGCAGGCACTCGCGCAGCAGCACGCCCCGCCGCATGTCGAGGGCGCGGCGGTGGTGCAGCACGCCGCTCGCCTCCGCGGAGAACGACTCGCCCTCGATGGCGACGCTCAGCCGGCCCCAGTCGGGGGCGATGACGAGCTCCGGCACGCGGCTCACGTCGGCCGAGGGCTCGAACGCGCCCGCGATGAACGTCGCCGGCCGCGACACGCTCGACCCCTCCGGCAGCGACGCGCGCGAGCCGAGGTAGCCGTTGGCGATCGCGAGCAGCGACTCGATCTCGTGCTCGCGCGCGATGTCGAACCCTGGCTCCTCGATGATCCACGCGGCGTCCCGGGGCGCCGCGAGGGAGCCGAGCTCGCCCTCGAGATCCCGCTGGAGCGCGAGGATCTCGTGGAGCCGCTGCGCGCCGGCCGTCGCATGGACGGCGCCCGCGAGCTCCGGCGCGCCGCGGAGGCCGCGCGCCTCTCCGGCCGCCGCGCCGTCGCGTGATTCGCGTGATTCGCGTGGGTCCGGCGAGATCGCGAGCCGATCGTGCGGCTCGATGCGGAGCGGCGCGATCACCTGAGCGAGCAGCGCGGCGACGGCGGAGCGCCCGTCCCGCTCCGCGCGGGCGGCGAGCGCGACCGCGGCGCCGCGGCGATCGAAGCCGTGGAGCTCCGCGCCCTCGAGCGCGCCGAGGAAGAGCCGCCTGCGGTTCTCGGCGCGCACGCCGCGAGCGAGCCGCCGAGCGAGGTGGGGCATGGCCTCGTCGGTGAAGAGCGCCACGCGCACCCCCATCGCGAGCAGCGCGTCGAGCAGCGCCGCGGCGCCGTCGACCGCCTCCCCGAGGAGGCCCGCGTCGATCGCGATGAAGCGGAAGCGGTGGTGCAGCTCGGCCGGCAGCTTGATCGAGGCTGCCGGCGCGTTCGCGATGGCGGGGTTGCCCGATCCGCCTCGCGCGAGGACGGCTTGCCCGGTGGCGCTGTCTTCTACGAGCAGCGACGACATCCTCGGCTTCTCCTGGGGGCCAGGGGACGCGAGGAGCGTGCCGCCGCGCCTGTGCGAGCCGGGATCGGAGGGCCGTGGCGTCGGTGCGCTAGCGTTGCACGGCGCCGGTCAGGCGATCGAGCACGAGCAGGAGCCGGTCGACGTCGAAGGGCTTCGCCAGCACACCGGCCACGGCGCCGCGGATGCTGGGCTCGTTCACGCCGGAGAGCAGGAGGACGGGCACCTCGACGCCCGCGGCGGCGAGCGCGGCGAGGAACTCGTCGCCGGTCATCTCGGGCATGATGTAGTCGAGCAGGACCGCCCGCGGCCGCGCGCCGCGGGCGAGGCGATCGAGCGCCTCCAGCGGCCGCGTGAAGCCCTGAACGCGGTAGCCCTCGTCGGAGAGCAGGTCGAGAAGCGACTCGACGAGCGCGGGGTCGTCATCGACGACGAAGATCTCCGCGGTCGCGCGCGGCGAGGAGGTGGCGGCCGGGCCGGGAGCGGGGACCGGCGAGCTCATCGTATTTCCCTGGATCGCTGGCCATTCCGGCGCATGAGGCGCGCGAAGGATACCAGAGGGTTGCCGAGACCGCATGCGCAGGCCGCTCTGGACGCATCGTTGCACCTCCCGTCACGTCCTCCGTTGCGCATTCCACGTCGCGCGGATCTCCGTCGAGCTCCGAAACTCGCTCAGGACGGAGTTTTCCTCACCAATTGGGCTTGCCGCCGCGCCGCTCCTTGCAGATCGTTGAGCACCTGATACCCCTGTAAGGTTCCTCCCAGGACGACCCGAGCAGCTTGACTTGAACTGCTCACGGGTATCGAATTGTGGTCCGAAGGACACTCCAATCCCCCTGTGGTCATCATGGCGGAAACCCCTGCTAGCAAGCTGCACATCTATCTGATCGACGATCACCCCGTCGTTCGCGAAGGCTTCGCTCGAGCGCTCTCGGACGAGCCCGACATGGTCGTCGTGGGCCAGGCCGGGACGGCGGCCGATGCCCTGCGCGAGACGGCGAGCTGCAAGCCGGACGTCGTGCTCGTCGATCTCAACATCCCCGACCGGGACGGCATCGAGCTCCTCGGGGCGCTGAGAGCGCAGCTGCCTCAGGCGAAGCTCCTCGTGTTGAGCGGGTATGACGACGAGTTCCGCGTCGCCGAGGCGCTCCGCGCGGGAGCGCAGGGGTATCTCGTGAAGACCTCGAAGCTCGAGGAGGTCATCGAGGGCATCCGCCGGATCGCGACCGGTGGAGCGCCGCTTTCCTCGAGCATCGCGGGGGCTGTGGTGCGCGCGATGCGCAAGCCGGCGAGCGAGGGCTCCGGCGGCCTCGACGCGCTGACGCCGCGCGAGCGCCAGGTCCTGCGGCTGCTCGCGGCCGGCGTGTCGACGCGCGAGACGGCCGCGCGGCTGACGATCAGCCCGAAGACGGTGGAGACCCACCGCGTGCGCATCTACGCGAAGCTCGGGTGCAAGAGCGCGGTCGAGCTGACCCGCATCGCGGTCCGCACCGGGCTCATCGAGGCGTAACCACCCGCGGTCGCGCGGGGCGCTGCCCGCTCGCTCCGCGGGTGGGACGCTACGGTTTTCGCTCCCTTTTCGGCTTCTTCGGCGGCGCTTCCTTCTCGGTGGCCTTCGGGGCCTGGCTCGCGCGTGATCGATCCTTCGCCTCCTCGAGCAGGCGATCGATCCGCACGCCGTCGATGGTGAGCCCGTCGATCGCGCAGCCGACGATCTCGACCTCGCGGAGGTCCGACCCCTCGAAGCGAGCGCGGCGCAGGCTCGCGTCGGACCAGCGGGTCTCGGCGGCGTCGGCGTCGTCGATGCGCGCGCGGGCGAGCGAGATGTCGTCGAGCGAGGCGCCGGCAAGGGTCGCGTTGTGCAGGCGCGCGTCGCGAAGGTCGACGTCGTCGAGCTCGGCCTCCGCGAGCGAGACATTGCGCAGGCGCGCGCCGGCGAGAGAGACGTCGTCGAGCTCGGCCTCCGCGAGCGAGACGTTGTGCAGGCGCGCGTTGCGAAGGTCGACGTCGTCGAGCTCGGCCTCCGCGAGCGAGACGTTGTGCAGGCGCGCGTTGCGAAGGTCGACGTCGTCGAAGCTGGCCCCGGCGAGCGCCGAGCCGTGAAACTGCTCGGGCTTCGCCGGCTGGGTGCCCTCGTCTTGCGTGGCGCCCGCGCTCGGCGGCGCGATGGGGGGCTTCTTGGCCATGGGTCCATGCTAGCGCTAGGCGCAGGCCGCGCGCTCGCGCGGTCCGGAGAGCCATGAACGCACACGCCGGCTTCGTGCCCCACCACGCCCTCGTCTCCGCCCCCTCCGCGGCGCCTGCCCGCTGGATGCTCGTGCTGCACGGCATCTTCGGCTCGGGCGCCAACTGGCGCACCTTCATCCGACGCCTCGCCGAGGCGCAAGCCGCCGAGGGCGCGCCTCCTGCCGCCGCCCGGCCGTGGGGCTTCATCCTTGTCGACCTGCGGGCCCACGGCATGTCGCAGAGCCCGCCTGCGCCGCACACCATCGCGGCGGCCGCGGAGGATCTTCTCCGGCTGGGCGACCGCCTCGGCCTCGATATCCGCGGCGTGATGGGCCATTCGTTCGGCGGCAAGGTGGCGCTCGCCTATCTCGAGCGCCGGCCGACGGGGATCGAGCGCGGCTTCATCCTCGACGCCGATCCGAGCGCGAGGCCCGCCGGCGAGAGCGGATCGGAGAGCCCCGGCGTGCTCGCGATGCTCCGCGCGATCCCGCAGCCGATCCCGTCGCGCGAGGCGTTCCTCGAGGCGGTGCACGCCGCCGGGTTCAGCCGCGGCATCGCGGACTGGCTGGCGATGAATGTCCGCCGCGAGGGCGACGGCTTCCGCATCCGGCTCGACCTCGACATCCTGAACGAGCTGCTCACCGACTATTTCGCCCGCGATCTGTGGCACGTCCTGGAGGACCCGCCGGCGCCGGCCGGCCCGGGCGTGGAGGAGCGGCGCATCCACGTCGTCCTCGGCGGCAGATCCGCGTCGATCTCACCGGCCTCGCGCGACCGCTTCGAGGCGCTCGCGGCGCGCGCGCCCTGGCTCTCGGTCCACGTCCTCCCGCGCGCCGGCCACTGGCTCCACGTCGACGATCCGGAGGGCCTCTTCGACGTGATGCGGGCGGCCTTGTGACCGGGAGCCGTGAACCGCGCGCGTGCCCCTGGACCAGGCTTTCCGCCCGCCTCTTCATCCGCTATCGCCCGGAGGACCTATGCGCATCGCGTCCTGGAACGTGAACTCCATCCGCACGCGGCTCGAGCAGCTCACGAGCTGGCTGGTCCGCGCCGCGCCCGACGTCGTTTGCATGCAGGAGACGAAGGTCGAGGACGGCAGCTTCCCCGAGGCCGCGCTCTCCGAGGTGGGCTATCGCTCGGTCGTCTTCGGCCAGAAGTCCTACAACGGGGTCGCGATCGCCACGCGCTTCGGCCTCTCGGTCGACGACGTGAAGAAGGGCCTCGACGGCGACGAGCAGGACGTCGCCCGGCGGATGCTGGCGGCGACGATCGAGGGGATCCGGGTCATCAACGTCTACGTGCCCAACGGCCAGGCGGTGGGCACGCCGGCCTTCGCCTACAAGCTCGCGTGGCTGGAGCGGCTGCGGAGCGAGCTCGACGCGCGCTACCGTCCGGATCAGGAGATCGTGATCTGCGGCGATTTCAACGTGGCGCCCGAGGCGATCGACGTCGCCGAGCCGAAGAAGTGGGAGGGGCAGGTGCTCTTCCATCCGGACGAGCGGGCCGCGCTGGGGCGCCTGATGGAGTGGGGGCTCGTGGACGCGTTCCGCGCCTGCCACCCCGCCAAGGAGGCGTACAGCTGGTGGGACTACCGGATGGGCGCGTTCAGGCGCAACAAGGGCCTCCGCATCGATCTGGCGCTGGTGACGCGCCCGCTCGCCGCGCGCTGCACCGATGTGTCGATCGACACGCGCCCGCGGGAGCTCCAGCGCCCCTCCGATCACGCGCCGGTCGTGGTGGAGCTCGCGGACGGCGCCGCGCCGCCTGGGGCCGCGCCGGCGGCCTGAGCGCGGGCGGACCTCAGCGGGGCGCGGCGATCGGGCGAGCGCCTGGGGCCGTGGTGGGCGGCGCGATCGCGGCCGCCGGTGCGGCCGTGGCGCGCGCTCCGTCGGCACCCGCCGGTGCGGCCGTGGCGCGCGCTCCGTCGGCACCCGCCGGTGCGGCCGTGGCGCGCGCTCCGTCGGCCACCGTCGGCGCCGCCGTGGAAGGCACGCCGTAGATGTCCGTGTCCGTCGCCGCGGGCGCTCCGGAGGCGAGCGCCTGCTTCGCTTCATCGGCGGCGCACGCGGGGCGGGCCAGCGACTCCTCGATGCAGGCGCCGCGCATCGACGGAGGGCACATCACGCGGATGTGGAAGTGGTCGTTGTGCAGGTCGGCGTCCCTGGGGCTCATCATCGCGGCCGCGGCCCGGGCCCGGAGGTCTGCCGGGACGCGCTTCTTCGCTGCGTGCGCGAGCAGCCGCGCCCGCAGCGCGTCGGTCACGAACAGGTACTTGACGCCTGCCTGCCGGTCCTCGAGCAGCGCCTGGACGAGCGCCCAGTTGCGCGCGTCGTCGAACCGCGCGCCGGGGAGGCCGATGGCGTTGCCCTCGTCGTCGAACGCCACGAACCGATCCATGCGGAGGGTCTTGCCCTTCGAGTTGACGACGTAGAACCCGACGTCGGCGTCGCGCCCCGTCTGGTGGGAGTTGTGCCCGTCGAGCGCGCCGCCCGTCCTGGCGGAGAGGTCGCCGACGAGCAGCGCCGAGTCGCCGTGCTTCTTGGCCACCTGGAAGGCGGCGCGCCGCAGGGTCTTCACGAGCACGGGCAGCCCCCACGTCCTGGCGCCCTCGCGCGCCTTGAGGTGCCTCGACGATCGGAGCCGCACGGCGCCGGTCAGCCGCCCGCGGTTCGGAGCGCCCTTCGACAGCGGCTTCCGCTCGTCGGCGTCGGCGGCGGTGCCGTCGCGCTCCGCGCGGGACGCGTCGTCCCGCTTCGCCGCGCGCTTCTTGCTGGCCCGCTCCTGGGCCTTCTCCTTGGATCGGCTGCTGCGCGCCGCCCGCGCCTCACCTTCGCCGTCGGCCGAGCTCCGCCGCGCGGCGCGGCGCTTGTTCTGCGGGCTCTTGCCCGGCTGCTGCTCGGCCGCGGCCGGCTGCGCGCCCGTATGGGTCGAGGGAGCGCCCTGGGCCGGCGCAGCGAGCGAGAGGGCGAGCAGGAGGGCGGCGACGGGGCCTCGGAACGCAAGGCAGCGCCGAGAGGGCGGGCGGAGCAGCGGCATGACGGGCAGGACCCTACCCTGCGGCGCCGCGGACGGAGAACTTCTTTCACAGCCGCGCCGGGCCAGGCGCAGCCGCGTCGGGCCAAACGCCGCCGTGCCGGGCCAGGCGCGCCCACCGAGGGCGCTGCGCTGGCCGCGATCGGCGCCGGCGGACGGGGTGCTGCCGGAGGAGGGAGCGACGGGATGCGCCCGTCGAGCGCGTCCGTCCGGGCTCGGCGGTGGTGGCGGCCTAAGAATTGCGCATCATGTTGCTACAACGTCTTGACATATCGCCGCCGGTGCGGTTAGAAGCGTTCCGCGAGCCCCGCCGAGGGGCGAGCAGGAGCGCCCGTAGCTCAGCTGGATAGAGCGTCGGACTTCGAATCCGAAAGTCGCCTGTTCGAATCAGGCCGGGCGTGCCGGGCTCAACGGGCGACTCAAGCGTTCCGGCGAGATCCCGGGAGCCGTTTCAGGTTCAGTCGGTTTGACAATTCACTCGGGCCATTAGCTCAATTGGTAGAGCAGTGGACTCTTAATCCATTGGCTGAAGGTTCAAGTCCTTCATGGCCCACCCGAGATGATTGCGGAATCCAGTCAGCCCGAGAGGCTGGCTGGGGCAGCCGGGACAACGGCTGGGACAATCGAAGAAGCAGCACAGGACAGACGCTCAAAAGCCTGACGACCCAGGGGGGTGTCGGGCTTTCGGTGTTTTGAGCGGCGCGTCAGGTCGACGTCACTCCGGCGCTCCGAGCGGTGCGTCAGGTAGACGCCCACTTCTGCGAGCTCGGGGCTCGCCTCGCGCAACGGCTTCAGGGCGCCGGCGTTGAGCTCGCCGTAGGTCCGGGCCTGTCGCTCATAGCGGTAGATCCCCTGCGACGACTTGTACCCCGTCCGGTCGGTGCTCCACTCCCCGGTCTTCCCGGCGGCGAGGTTCACGGTGACGAAAGGCGCCCGTAGGACTGCCCAGCACGCCCGCCCGCTCGTCGTAGGACGTCACGACGCCCGCCGACGCCTCGGCAGGCCGGAGTGAGCGCTGCGCGGTCGTGGATGTCCTCGCTTCGCCGCCACCCGCCGACGCACATCCCACCTCGGCATGATGCTTGCTCAAATTGCGACGATGCAGCCGACGATGCAGCCGAGAGGCTGTGGTACCGGCCAGCCCGGACGCGACGCCCGAGGGGGACAGCGGATCTGCCGTGAAGCAGAGAGGCGATCGAGGTGGCGATATGAAACACACGGACATGGGACGACGAACCGGCCGCCGGATAGGGCTCACGCTCGGTCTTCTCGCGAGCATGGCGCTCGCGGGCTGCGGCGGTCCGAGCGAGCAAACCGTTCATGGCACGCGGCTCGCGCCCGGCGCCGATGCGCACATCACCGCCGACATCGACTCCGACGCCGCGACCACACGGCTCGTGGTGGACGTCGTTCACCTCTCGCCGCCCGAGCGGATCGAGGCCGGCAGCGAGCATTTCGTCGTCTGGCAGCGCCCGAGCTCCGAGTCTCCGTGGAAACGGGTCGGAGTGCTCGACTACAATGCTGACAGCCGAAGAGGCAAGCTGGCCCAGATGAGCGTGCCGCATGCCAGCTTCGATCTGCTCATCACCGTCGAGAAGCAGAGCAGCCCTCGATCCCCATCGTCTGCTGCCGTCATCGGGCCGACATCGGTCGGGTAGCCAGGAGCCCCCGGCGCCCTGCCTCGAAGGCCTTTCCCATCCACCCTGCGCGCTCTCCTTTAGCGACGATCGCGTCCGTGCGGCCGCCGTGCGAGCAGAGCTCTCCCCTCACGACTTCACGACTTCACGACAGGAGCGCGCCTGGCGCGGCCTGCACATCGCTGGGAGGATCGGCGGCGCATGAGGGAAGGGTCGAGGATCGCCATCTATGGCGCCGTCGGCGCCAACGTGGCGATCGCGGCGGTCAAGTTCATCGCCGCCGCCGTGACCGGCAGCTCGGCGATGCTCTCCGAGGGTGTGCACTCTCTCGTCGACACCGCCGACGGGCTCCTCCTCCTGCTCGGCAAGCACCGGAGCGCCCGCCCGGCCGACGCCGATCATCCGTTCGGCCACGGCAAGGAGCTCTACTTCTGGACGCTGATCGTCGCCCTCATGATCTTCGCCGCAGGCGGCGGCGTCTCGATCTACGAAGGGATCTTGCACCTCCTGCGCCCGCGCCCGATCGAGGATCCGACGTGGAACTACGTCGTCCTCGGCGCAGCGGCCCTCTTCGAGGGAACGTCGCTCGCCATCTCGGTCCACGAGTTCAAGAAGAAGGACGGACAGGGCTACCTCGCGGCGATGCGATCCAGCAAGGACCCGACGACGTTCACCATCGTCCTGGAGGACTCCGCGGCGCTCGCCGGGCTCGCCATCGCCTTCCTCGGCGTCTGGCTCGGGCACCGCCTGGAAACCCCTACCTCGACGGCGCGGCGTCGATCGGCATCGGCCTCGTGCTCGCGGCGGTCGCGATCTTCCTCGCGCAGCAAAGCCGCGGGCTCCTCGTGGGGGAGAGCGCGGACAGGGATCTCCTTGCCGCGATCCGCGCGCTCGCCAAGGCGGATCCTGGCGTGTCGGAGGTGGGGCGACCGATGACGATGCACTTCGGTCCGCACGACGTCCTTGTCGTGCTGTGCATCGAGTTCGACCCCGCGCTCACGGCCTCCGAGGTGGCGGAGGCGATCGACCGGATCGAGGCGCGGATACGGAGCCAGCGACCCGATGTGAAGCACATCTATGTCGAGGCCAGGTCATTCCCAGGGCGCGCAAGGCCATGACGCGCGCGTGGAGAGTGGAGAGGCCGCTCGCAGCCTCCTCTGCGAGGCGCGGCGTCACCACCACACGCGCCGGCGTTTGCGGCGTGAGCTCACCGCCACCGCTGCGACACCACCCAGGGCGAGCACGGCCGCCGCAACGACGGCGACGCGCCAGGCCGTATGCTCTGCCTCGCTCCTGGCACCGCGGAACCTCGCCCGTGCCGCGACCAGGTCGCCCGCGAGCCGCTGCTTGCTGTGCTCGATCTGCTCGGCCGGGCTCGTGGGCGCCGCGAAGCCTGCGCCGGCGCTTACGTGACCTCGCTCGCTGAGGGGACGGGAGACCCTCTCCTCATCGAATCGGATTGCAGTGGACGGTTCCATGTCTCCCGCGCTGCAACCGCCGTTCCTCGCCAGCGCATCGCACAGCAGCGCTAGGCCGCCCCTGCCTGCCGGGCCTGCTTCCGATGCCGGAGTGCGATCCAGAGCCCGGCGGCGTTGTTGACCACCAGCGCGGCGTTCAGGGCGGTGAACACCCAGTTTCTCACGAGCAGGCTGTAGAGGAGGTTCCCGGCCGTCCCGGCGATCGCGGCGATGAAGAAGACAAGGGTGTACTTCTCCGATTTATCCTTCTCGCCCTTCCACTCCCTGTAGGTCTGTGACCCGAAGGTCACGAGGAGCAGCAGGGAGCTGATCCAGCCCACGACATGCTTCATCGGCGGTTCCCATGATCGGTTGCCAGGTGAGCCGTGATTGCGACGCCCGCGAGCTCGGAGCGTGAGCTCGACCTGGGCGGCGTGCGACATCCGTGCCGCCTCGCCGCGCTGCGTGCCTCCGGTGCGCGTTCGGGCGGGCCCGGCGCGCGCGGGCGCAGACGATGCATCCCGGGGCGCGCCGGGCGCGTGCTCACGCCGGCAGGGAGAGCCCGCATGCAACGACAGCCGTCCATCGGTCCATCACAAACCGATCGCAGCGCGCAGGACCTCGCCGCCGACGCGGTCCACGAGGCGAAGAAGCTCCTCGGCGCGGAGCTCGCGCTCGCCAGGCGCGATCTCCGCCGGTCGGCCGCTGCCCTCTCGCGCTCGGCGATCGCGTTCGGCGTCGCGGGGGTCGCGGGGCTCGCCGGCATCGACGCGCTGATGGTGTCGCTGGCCGTGGGGCAGCGCCGCAATCATCCGGCGCGCTCGACCGCCGTGGGGCTCGGGCTGCTCGCGCTCGCGGCCGCCGCGGCGCTCGTGGGGCGGTCGGCGCTGCCCCGCAGCCCGCTGCCGATCGCCGCGCGCATCGCATCGGACATCGAGGACGTCGCCCAGCGCGTGGTGGGGTGAGCCGTCTCGTGAGGGGAGCGTCGCCCCGGCTCAGCGCCGAAGCGCCGCGGCCGCGCGCCCGGAGACGGCCGATCCGCTCGTGACGATCGCCGACCCCAGCGCGAGCAGGGCGACGAGCGTGAGCACCATGGGATAGATGCCGACCAGCGCGAGGATGCCGAGCACGACCGTTCCGGCGCCGACGAGCGACTGCAAGCCGGCGGCGGCCATCGCCGCCTGACGAGCGATGTGGGCGAGGTGCAGGTGCGCGCCGCGCGCGTCGAGCGCGCCGAGGTCCGCCGTCGCGCCGCCGCTGAGCAGCAGCGTGCCGCCAAAGACGATCACCGCGACCGACGTCAGCGTCCCGGGGGCGAGCCCGAGGAGCGCGAGGATGCCGAGCACGATGCCCGCCGCGCCGCCGACGAGCTCCGCGCCCATGCCGCCGCCGAGCTCGGCGCGCGTGTCCCACTCGACGGGCGCCGTGGTCCGCGTCAAGGCGCCGAAGCGCGACGCGATCGCGCCGCCGTGCGCGATCAGCGCGGCGCCGAAGACGATCGTGGCGATCGAGGTGAGCTCTCCCGGCATGACCCCCGTCAGCCCAAGGATGGCGAGGACGATCGCCCCCGCGCCGCACACCACCTCGGCGAGCGAGCCGCCGAGCACGATCCGCGGCGCCTCCCTCTCCTCCTCCGGCCTGCGCCGCGCGCCAGATATCGGCGCGATCGGGCTCTCCTGCTGTGTAAACCGTTCACGCTCCTCGGGTCCTAGCGTCTGCATGATTCCCCCATCCTGTGGTGTGGCCTCGCCGCGGCTACGCGCCTCTGGCTTGCATGTTCTGCGCCCCGCTGCGGGTCGCCGATGCGATTTGGGTCCACGGGCTCATCGGTCTGCGGCCGCGTGTCGAGCGGGCCGAAGCGCTGCTCGCTCGCCGCGGCCGCTGACGGCGAGGCCTCGCGTCACCATGTTCTCCCCCGGAACTCGGGCAGCGCAAACCTCGTGCACTGTCGAAAGGAGCAGCGGTGAACGGCAGGCGAGCGAACAGGCGAGGGTCGCTGGCCGGCGGCCCGAACCAGCCGCGGGAGCGCCCGTGAGCGAACGCTCGCCCGAGGGACATGCCATCGTCAGTCAGGAGGAGATATGAGCAAGCTTCATCTCGAGCTCAGCGAGCGCGAAGCGGATGACACGAGGACAGCCCTTTCGACCCGGCTCGTGGGGATGCGAGACGAGCTGGTCCACACCGACGATCGAGCCTACCGGGCGGATCTGAAGGCGACGATCGAGCGGCTCGAAGTGGTGCTCGGCCGCCTCGAAGCGATCGTGGCGGCACCGACAGCGGCGCCGTAGCTGGTCACACCGGCGGTCGTCGGTCGAGCTGACGAGTCCCGGCGGCACGGTTCGTGGTTCACGGGGGGGCATGGCAGAGCCCGCGGCGCAGCAGGGGCATGGACGCGGCGAGGAGCCCCTATCGACGGTACGGATCGCCCTGATCGCGTCCGTCGCCGCGCTGGGTGGCTTCCTGTTCGGGTTCGACACCGCCGTGATCAACGGCGCTATCGGCGCGCTGGAGAGGGTATTCACTGCGCACCCGGGAACCGTGGGCCTGTCCGTGTCCTCCGCCTTGCTCGGCGCGGCTGCCGGCGCGGTGCTCGCGGGCAGGCTGGCGGACCGTTACGGCCGGACGCGGACGATGATCGCGACCTCCCTGCTGTTCGTCGTCAGCGCGGCGGGCTCGGGGGCGGCGATCTCGCCCTGGGATTTCAGCGCGTGGAGGGTGCTCGGCGGCATGGCCATCGGCGCGGCCAGCGTCGTCGCTCCGGCCTACATCGCGGAGATCGCGCCGGCCCACCTGCGCGGCCGCCTCGGATCGCTCCAGCAGCTCGCGATCGTGCTCGGCATCTTCGTCGCCCTGCTCGGCGATTACGGCATCGCGACGTCCGCGGGCTCGGCGGCGAGCCCGTTCTGGCTCGGGGCACAGGCCTGGCGATGGATGTTCTGGAGCGCCATCCCACCGGCGCTCCTCTACGGGCTCGGCGCGCTGCTCATCCCGGAGTCTCCGCGCCACCTCGTGGCGAGGGGGCGTGTGGACGAGGCGCTCGCCGTGCTCCGTGACCTCCTCGGCGCGTCCGCCCAGGCGAAGCTCGTCGAGATCCAGAGGACGCTCTCGTCCGAGCGCCGGCCCAGGCTCGCGGATCTGCGGGGGCGCGCTGGACTGCTCCGCATCGTCTGGATCGGCATCGGCCTCTCTGCGTTTCAGCAGCTCGTGGGCATCAACGTCATCTTCTATTACTCGAGCGTCCTCTGGCAGGCGGTCGGCTTCTCCGAGCGAAGCTCGCTTGCCATCACGGTCATCACCGGCGTCACGAACATCGTGACCACCCTCGTCGCCATCGCGACCGTCGACCGCGTCGGGCGCAGGCCGCTGCTCCTCGCGGGATCCATCGGCATGACGCTGACGCTCGGCGCCATGGCGGCCGTGTTCGGCGCCGCGGGCGAGGACGCCGCGGGTAACCCCGTCCTGACGGGCGCTGCCGGCCCCGCCGCGCTGCTCGCCGCCAACCTGTATGTCTTCTGCTTCGGGGCGTCCTGGGGCCCGGTGACCTGGGTGCTGCTCGGCGAGATGTTCGAGAACCGCATCCGCGCCCTCGCCCTCTCGATCGCGGCCGCCGCGCAGTGGCTGGCGAACTTCCTCGTGAGCGCGACCTTCCCCGCGCTCAAGGCGGCCGGCCTGGGCATCGCCTACGGGCTCTACACCGCCGCCGCGGCGGCCTCGCTCGTGTTCGTCGTCGCCTTCATCCCCGAGACGAAGGGCAAGGAGCTCGAGGAGATGTGACGTGCGCTGGCCTGGCGAGAGGCGATATGTGTCGGCGCGGCTATCTCGAGGAATCAGCGGGCGGCGAACTCCCGCTCGTGGATGGATCTCACCTTCTCCAGCACCCTCGGGCCGTGCTCCCGGAACGGGAGATCCTTGGCGCGGTCCTTCTTCAGATAGACGCCCGAGAGCTCCCGGTTCGCGCCGAACGCCGCCTCGTAGAGCCGCGAAGCCCCCTGGCTCGGGGGCGGGAACAGGAACCTCATCAGCGGCTGCACGTAAAACGGCAGCCCCGACCGCTTTCCCTTCCTCAGCGTGTTGTTGGGCCCGGGATCCACGCTCCGGATCTTGATCCCGTCCCCCGCGAGCAGCGGCGCCACCTCACGCGTCCAGAGGGAGAGCGCGAGCTTGGAGGTCGCGTAGGGGCCGAAGAGCTGCTTGAACGACGCCGGGCGCTCCAGGGCTTCGGGGTCGAAGCGCCTCGTCATCTCGAATGCATTGGAGGAGGTGTTCACGACCGTCTTCAAGTCCCCCTTCCGCAGCAGCTCTCTGAGCTCCATCGCGATGACATACGGCACCACCGTCTGGAGCTCGAAGTGCAGCTCGCGGCCTTGCCTGGAGAAGGTCAGCTCCGGGGCGCTGCCGCCGGCGTTGTTGAACAGCACGTCGATCTTCTCTTCACTCTCCTTGATGGCGCCGAGCGCCCGCCTGAGGCCCTCGAAATCGGACAGATCCGCGTTGTGGACACGGAGCCTCCGGCGCTCGAGGCCCTCCCGGATCAACGGATCCTCCTCGGGGAAGCCCGAGCGATTCAGCGCGATGACCTGGAAGCCCTCCGACAGCAGACGACGCGTGAGCTCGAGCCCAATACCGTGGTTTGCGCCCGTGATGAGCGCGACCTTGTCGTGTTCCATGGTGTTCCTCGGGAAGCCGCGATAGCAGAAAGAATGTGCTACCGAGTGGCATTTGTCAAGGAGGGGCACCTGGACGACGCTCGACGACGCGCTCGGCGCGGTCGAGGTCTCGCGGCCGGCGTTCGATGGCTACGGGCCCTGGCGTCCAGCAGGCGCCGGCGATCTCCGCCGGGCGCGGCGCCGCCTCACGGCATCCCGAGCAGCCCGCTCCCCTGGTAGACGACGAGCGCCGCGACGTACGCCGCCGCGTAGGTGTAGGCGAGGACGAACGCTGGCCAGCGCCACGACTTCGTCTCGCGCCGGATCGCCGCCACGGTGCTCATGCACTGGCAGGCCAGGACGAAGAACGCGAGCAGCGCGAGCCCGGTGCGCGACGAGTACGCGAGCGCCCCGTCCGGGCGCTTCGCCTCGCGGATCTGCTCGGCGAGCGGCGCGGGCTCGTCGTCGGCGTCCTCGACGCCGAAGATGACGCCCATCGTCCCGACCATGACCTCGCGCGCGCCGAACGAGCCGATGAGGCCGACGTTGATGCGCCAGTCGAACCCGAGCGGGGCGGTCACCGGCTCGAGCGCGCGCCCCACGCTGCCGGCGATGCTCGACTCGAGCGACGTCGCCGCGCTCTCGGCCGCTGCGGCCGGAGCCTCGTGCGGCGCGGCGCCCGGCATAGGGACCTTCAAGAGCACCCACAGCACGGCCGAGACGGCCAGGATCACGGTCCCGACGTCGCGCGTGAACCGCCACGCCGCCTGGCCCGCCTTGCGGACCACGAGCCGCGGCTCGGGGCTGCGGTACGCCGGCATCTCCAGCACCATCGGGAGCGAGCGCCCGCGGGTCGCCGTGCGCCGGAGCAAGAGCGAGGCGACGAGCCCGGAGAAGATGCCGGCGACGTAGAGCGCGACGAAGAGCAGCGCCTGCACCCAGGGGCCGTGGGCCGCGAAGAACGTCGTCAGGAGGAGCGCGTAGGTCGGGATCCGCGCCGAGCAGGCCATGAGCGGCAGGACGAGGATCGCCGTGAGCCGCTCGCGCGGGTCGCGCAGGATGCGCGTGGCGTGCACGGCGGGCACCGCGCACGCGTGCCCCATCAGCAGCGGGAGGAACGCCCGGCCGCTCAGCCCCATCAGCTGGAGCAGGCGGTCGACGAGGAAGGCGCCGCGCGCGAGGTACCCGCTCGCCTCGAGCAGCTCCATGGCGATCGTGAGGATCACGATCTGCGGCATGAACGCGAGCACCGTCCCCGCGCCGCCGAGCAGGCCGTCGACGACGAACGAGGCGGCGAGCCCCCCGCCGAGGGTGCGGGACACGAGGCTGCCGAGCTGACCGATCGCCGCGTCGAGCGCCTCGGTGACCGGGGTGGCCACGAGGAACACGGCGGCGAAGAGGAGCGCCATGAGCCCGAGGAACAGCACCGGGCCGGCCGCCGGGTGGAGCAGCACGGCGTCCGCGCGCGCGGTGAACGTCCTCCGTCGCTCCGCGCCGGCATCGCGGCGCGGCGGCTCGACGTACGCGGCGCGCGCGACCTCATCCGGGTCCCACGCCGCGGCGCCGGGGGGCTTCACGGCGCCCGACGCGATCGCGTCGAGCCGCGCGGCCGCAGCGTCGAGCACCACGCCGCGCGCGGCCGGGTCCCTCGCGCTCACGAGCAGCACCGGCAGGCCGATGGCGCGCTCGAGGGCGCCGATGTCGAGCCCGCGCCCCTCGCCCTCGAGCACGTCGCGCTGCGTGGCGACGACGAGCGGGGCGAGCCCGCGCCGCACGAGCTCACGCGTGAGCCGCAACCCGAGCGCGAGCTGCGTGGCGTCCACCACCTGGACGACGAGGCGCGGCCGCTCTTCCGCGCCGGTGCGATCGAGGAAGCGGCGCGCGACGCCCTCGTCCGTCGCCGGATCGACGACGGCCTCGATCGAGTAGAGCCCGGGGAGATCCGCGATCGTCGCGACGGCCCCGCCCGCGAGGCGGACGTCGGCCGTGAGGATCTCGACCGTGATGCCCGGGAAGTTGCCGACGTGCGCGCTGCCCCCGGTCAGCCGGTTGAACAGCGACGATTTGCCCGAGTTCGGCCGCCCGAGCAGCGCGATGAGCGGCCGCTCGGCCGACGCCGGGAGGCGCTCCGCGCGTGCGCCTGAAAAGTCGAGCGAGGCGGTCATCCGACCCGCCGCTGCGAGGGCAGGGGTGCCACGAGGATCGAGCGCGCGAGCGTCGCGTTGATCGCGAGCTCCCCGCCCGACCCGGTGCGCACGTGGAGCGGGCCGCCGAACGCCGCGCGCCGCATCGACGTGAGCGTCTGGCCGGGACCGAGCCCCATCGCGCCGAGCCACGCGGCGAGCTCGGCGTCGAGGCCGACCTCGACCACGATCACGCGCTCACCGGCGCGCACCTCCGAGAGCGGACCCGCAGGAGCCGCGGCGCTGGCGTCGTGCGCCCGCGCCTCCGTGCCGGCCACGCCGCCGGCCGAGTCCACATCGGCGAAGCTCACGTCAAACTGGGGAGGAACGCTGGAAACCATGGGCCCCGTCAGATTTTGAAAATCAATTTCAAATCTAATGGCATTGTGAACGGTCTCGGCCGGGATGTCGAGCGCCTCTCGACCAGCTGCCGTGGCGGCTGACCGCTCCGGGTGGCGGCGACGCCTTTTCTTCCTGTTCCTGCCCAGGCGGCCAACCATTCCTTGTCCTGGAGATAGCCGCGTCGCTCCGTGCTCCGGGGCCCGGCGCACCCCCGATCGGCTCTCCGGCGAGCGGCCGTCGCGCGTCTGCCGAGACCGCGGAGCGGAGCGCGCGAAGCATTCGGGTCGGGCGAGCCATCCGATTCACCGGGCCGCGGCGGAGCCTCGGCCAGAGCGACGGCGGTCCGCGGATTGTCCTCCAGGGGCCCATTCTACCATGGGTGCGCGACGCGAGCGCCTCACGGCGTCCACCGCAGACCCGCCGCTCCCTAACGACGCGCGACGCGCGCCACGCGCGCCACGCGCGAAGGGACGCAGCGGCTCCTGCGCGGTGTAATGAGCCCCGATGGCTGCGTCTCCCGGGATGAGCGGCCCGTGGGTCGCCGAAAGGAAGAGCCATGAAAGAGACCATGCTCCAGGTGGACGGGATGAGCTGCCCGTCCTGCGTCCGCCACATCGACAGCGCGCTTCGCGAGCTCGGCGGCGGCGTGACCAGGGTCGACGTGCGCCTGCGCGAGGGCATCGTCGTCGTGCAGCACGATCCGGCGAGCGCGCCCGTGGACGCCCTCGTCGAGGCCGTGCGCGGGGCCGGCTACGGCGTGCGCCCGCGCGCCGCCTGAATGCACGCAGCGCCCGCGGCGCGTGGCCTCGTATGAGCGCACCGCGCCGCGAGATCTCCCTCGCCGCGCTCGACGCTGCAGGGAGAAATTTACCGGTTAACCCAAGCGGGAGCCAGCTCACAGATGTGACCGTCTCCACGAGCTCCGGGGCGCGCTCGTCCCGGCAGGCGCCGAGGCCCCGCGCCGCCCTTCGTGGCGCTGGACAATGAACCGATTAAGTGGTTTCCTTTCCGCGCTTCCCGCGTGCCACGGGCCATGTCGTAGGAGTCGTTTGTGAGCCCCGGTCCGCGGTTTCTTGGTTTCTTCATTCTCGTGGGCCCGCGGACTGACTAGGTCCTCTCCTCACCGTGGGTTCCTCCCAGGTCTGGCCATGCAGCACGGCATTTGCGCCATTCGCGCGCTGCCCGCGGTGCTGCGCGGCGTGCAGGGCCCGGTCGACCTGCAGAACGCGAAGGATTCACCGTGCGGTCACGCAGGGTCGAAGCCGGACGTCGCCAGGTGCAGTCAGGGGAGAGGCAGAAGGAGATCACGATGCGCGTTCTTCATGGGTCGGTGGCTGGTTGGACCGGAGCAGCCCTCATGGCGCTGGGCCTCTCCGCGGGATGCGGAGGCGACTCGGATGACCAGCAGGGCTCGGGGCAGGAGACGACCGGAGCGGGCGGCGGCGCATCGGGCGCGGGCGGGGGGGCCACGGGAGCCACGTCCGGCGCCGATGGCACGACGTCGAGCAGCGGCGTCACGTCCGGCGCCGGCGGCGCTACCTCGAGCAGCGGCGCCACGTCGGGCGCCGGCGGCGCCACGTCGGGCAGCGGGGCCACGTCCGGCGCCGGCGGCGCCACCTCGAGCGCGGGCGCCGGGGGCGGGGGTGACCAGGAGTCGCCGGGGTTCTCGGTGCGCGGCCGCTTCCTCTACGACCGTTGCGGCGAGAAGGTGCTGCTCCGGGGCATCAACGAGATGGTCGTGTGGCTGTCGTCGGGGCCCGACGGCCTGCCGGAGTTCGCGGAGATCGCGAAGACCGGCGCCAACGCGGTGCGGATCGTCTGGCTCGCCACGGAGTCCTCGGCGGGCCTCGATCAGGCCATCACGAACGCGCTCGCGCAGAAGCTCATTCCGATCGTCGAGCTCCACGACGCCACGGGGAAATGGGATCTCCTGCCGAGCCTCGTCGACTACTGGACGAGGGCGGATGTCGTCGCCGTGATCAAGAAGCATGAGCAGAGCTTGCTCGTCAACATCGGCAACGAGGTCGGGGACCAGGTGGACAACGCGGCGTGGGAGGCGGGCTACAAGCAGGCCATCACCCGGATGCGCGGCGCCGGCATCACGGTCCCGCTCGTGATCGACGCCTCGAAGTGGGGGCAGAACATCGACCAGCTCCAGGCCGTCGGCCCCGCGCTCGTCAAGCACGACCCGAACATCCTGCTCAGCGTCCACATGTGGTGGACGGACGGGAGCGGCGCCACGATCACGAAGGAGCTGCAGGAGTCCGTGGCGCTGAACCTGCCTTTGATGGTCGGCGAGTTCGCGCAGCACGCCGTGTACGAGTGCGGCAAGCACCCGTTCGATTACAAGACGCTCCTGGCGAAGAGCGTCGAGCTCGAGGTGGGGTGGCTCGCCTGGTCGTGGGGCGCCGTCAAGAACAGCGACTGTCAGAGCGACGGGCCGTTCGACATGACGACCAACGGGACCTTCGCGGGGCTCACCGGCTGGGGTCGCGAGGTCGCGGTGACCGACCCGAACAGCATCCAGAACACGTCGGTGCGCCCGCGCTCGATCGAGACCGGATCGTGCAGGTAGCGGCGTGACGGCGCCCCCTGACCCCGGGCGTCCCTAGTTCGCGAGGACCGCAGACGAGCGAGGCTCGGTCAGCGGGCCGAACGTCGGTGCAAAGGCCGCGGCGCCTCGCGGACCCCTTCGCGGCGCCGATCTACGAGCGCATGGCGCGCGTTACCTCGGGCAACAGCCGTCCGATGCCTTCCGGAGCGCACGCCGCCGCTCTATTGCTTGGACCTGACGAGCCCTGTCGCCCGCGGACCGTGAGGTGGTATGCCGGTGCGGCCCAGGTGGCGCCTGCGATGTCGCGCCGTCCATCGACGGAAGGGCTCGAGAAGAGAGGCGATTCGATGATCTGGCTTATCCGAGCGGCGGGGTGCGTGCTCCTCGCCATGGCGTGCGGGTGCGGTGGAGGCGGCAACGGGACGGGCGGCGCGGGCGCCGGCAGCGCGACCGGAGGCGGGGCGAGCGGCGCTGGCGGCTCGGACGGCGCCGGCGGCTCGGGCGGGCCAGGCGGCGGCGCCGCGGAGGAGCTGCCGCTCCAGTGGACGAAGATCGACCCCGTCCGGACGGTGGGCAACGTCTTCGGGAACCAACTCTATGGCTTCAACCGCCTGTTCGTCACCTCGAAGGACACGGTGCTCGGCACGGCCGTCGGCCAGGACAGCGAGGGTCTCTTCCGGTCGACGGATCGCGGGGCGACGTGGACCGGGGTCACCAACAACGGGGTCGGCCCGGGCGGCGGAACCGACCTCCTCGGGGAGTTGATGCCCATCGATCTGACGGTGCGCGCCGAGGCCGGCGGGCGCCTGTTCGCCCTCTCCTGGTACCGGGGCCGGACGAATGACACCTCGGGGGGGCTTTACGTGTCGGAAGACGACGGCGTCACCTGGTCCGCCCTGATCGACGAGGGCGGCCCCGCGATCGGCGAGCTGCTCGTCGTGAACGCCGAGCGCCTCCTCGTGACGACGGTCGAGGGGGTGAAGCAGTCGACGGACGGGGGCCGGACGTGGGAGTTCCTCGGCCCTGCCATCGGCCAGTTCCAGGGGATCACCCTCGACCGGAACGGCGCTGTCCACGTCGCGTCCAGCGCTGTTGTCGCGCGGAAGAACCCGGAGGAACGGTGGTTCGAGTACCTCGTCGGCGAGGATCTGACGCGCCCCGCTCGCGGCCTCGTGTTCCTCGAGAGCATGGCGGATGGCACGCTGCTCGGCAGCGACACGAGCCAGCACATGGTCCGCTCGCGGGACTACGGTGATAGCTGGACGATCGTCCCCGGGATGGAGCCGATCGGCGAACCCCACCAGCTTGTGCAGCTCCGGTCGGGCAGCCACGTGGGCGTGACCGCCTCCGGCCTGTGGTACTCGCACGACTACGGCTCTTCCTGGGCCAAGCTGAGGGCGCCGGAGCCGGGGCCCTGGAGCACGGCGGCGCAGCTCTCCGACGGCTCGCTGCTGGTGTCGTGGTATCACAGCGACTTTGGAAGCACCAAGGGCCGGCTGTACATCAGCGCGCCGTTCGCCGGGGAGGCGCCCGCGTCCTCGGCGCCGGCGGTGGTTCGCCCGGATACGTGCAAGGATGGAGCGCTGTCCGAGGGAGAGGAGCGCACGGACTGCGGCGGCGTCTGCGGCATGTGCGAGGACTGGACGCTCCACGGCAGCGCCGCGCATCGCGGGATCTTCGTCTCGTCGACGGGGCGCTGGTACTCGCAGGGCGTGCTTGGCCGCCTCGACGGCTCCGATGATGAAGGCAACACCTGGCGAGCGCTCGCCGACAGCTTCGCCGTGCCGCAGGTGGAGCAAGCCGGGAGGCTCTACGCGCTCGTCCCCGGCTATCTGCAGGTCTCGGACGACGACGGCGAGACCTGGTCGCTCATCGCGGGCGAGGGCATGCCCGCGAACCCGAGGCAGCTCGCGGTGATGCCCGACGGCCACATTTTCGGCTTCTTCGACGACGGCATCTTCGGCTCGGCGGACGGGCAATCCTGGGATTGGCTCCTGAGAAACGTCTCGTGGGCGCGCCTGCTCGTGGGTCCGGATCAGCGCCTCCTGGCGGTCCATGACCACGGTGTCGGGAGGATGAACGCTGCCCAGGACGAGCTGGAACCGGTGGAACTACAGGGTATCGGCCGCCCCCTTCAGAACGTCGTGATCGCCGGCGACACGATCTACGCCGTCAGCGAGGCCGAGCTCTTCGTCACGAACGAGACCTTCGCGACGTTCACCTCGAAAGGCATGCTCCCGCGGGGGGCCGCCGAGATCTTCGCGGGGCCGCACGGCGAGCTCATCACCTACACGCCGAGCACGGGCCCGGACCTCGCCTTCCACATCTCCCGCGACGGGGGCGCGACGTGGCAGCCTCGCAACGCAGGGCTGCCCGGGCTGGTCGACGCGGTGGTAGCGCAGCGGCCTGACGGGGGCCTGATGGTCGCCTGCTTGTCGGGCATCTACAGGAGCGCGCCGATCAGCGCCTGGTGAGGGCGTGGCGCCCCCACCCGCGGGGCGCCGCCACCCGGGTTGCGGAAGCTACGAAATCGCTGCTGTTCCCGGCCGCCGCTCGTCAGCGATCGGTGTCTCTGGCGGGACTGTCCCGCAGGGGCGAACCGTCTCGAGCCATCGGATGCCCCGGGATCTCGGGAAAGCCGCACCGGCTCGTTGTGATGCAGGATCCCATGACTCGGTACAAAGCATCGCTTCAGCCCCTGATACAGAACCTCATGACATCATTCTTCGGCACCGCGTCCGCCGCGGGGCCCGGCTGCGCTGAGGAGGTCGAGGTGCCTGTGGCCTCTGACCTGCGCCTCCGGTTTCCGGACCAGGCGGCCAACGTGCTCGAGGGGAGCGATGCGTTCGCCGCCCTCCACGAGGGCTTCGCGCCGGACTCCACGAGCGATTTCGACGGGACGTTGCAGCGCCTGCACCACGAGGGCCGCGAGGCGGGCGGTCGGGAGCCCCGGTGCCGCCTCTGCCTTGTGCAGGGCCAGGGGGAGCGCGGGCAGCGCCGGCAGCCCGGCCTCCCCGGAGCCGAGCGCCCGCACGCCGGCGGGCAGGCCGATCGGCGTGCGCACGGTGAGCCCGAGCCCTGCCGCCGCCGCGGCCCAGAGCCCGCCCAGGTCCGGGCTGGTGAACGCGAGCCGCCACGGGATGCCAGCGCGATCGAGCGCCGCCGCGGCGGCATCCCGGAACCGGCACGGCGCCTCGATGGCCAGGAGCGGCAGCGGCTCGCCCTCCGCCCCGGTCCACGCAGAGCACCCCGCGGCCGACCCGATCCAGCGCATCGGCAGCTCGGCCAGACGCTCGCCGTGCGGCGCGCCCATACCGTCGCCCCACGCGAGCGCGAGATCGAGCCGGCCCGACGTGACCCGCTCGAGCAGCTCCGCATTGCGCGCGACCCGCACCTCGATCCGCACCCTCGGGTGGGCGCGCGAAAACCGCCCGAGCACCTCGGAGAGCAGCACGTCACCGAAGTCCTGTTGCAGGCCGAGCCGGACCCAGCCCTCGAGATCGACGCCGCGGACCGCGGCCGCCGCCTCGTCGTTCAGCTCGAGCAGGCGGCGGGCGTACGCCAGCATCGTCTCGCCTGCCTCCGTCAGCGCGAGACCGCGCCCGGCCTTGCGAAAGAGCGGCGTGCCCGCCTGCTCCTCCAGCTTCTTGAGCTGAGCGCTCACCGCCGAGGTCGACCGGCCCACCCGGTTCGCCGCCCTGGCGAAGCTGCCCAGCTCCATCCCCGTGACGAAGCTGCGCAGCACGTCGAGATCGAAGGTGACGCGTTGCATGCCAACCGTCCCGTTTTTCTGAACTATCCGTACCAAACTTCCTGATTTTCAGCATGATGGTGCTCCGTCATGCTGGTGGCGTCAAGGCGAGCCGGAGCCGCCTGACAGAGCACAAGGACCCACACTCCATGCGTTTCGCTCACGTCTCACGGCGGAACGGCGAGCCGCCGCTGCGCGAAGGGGACCTCTCTCGCGATCTCGCCGACAGCCCTCGTCGCACGCGGCGTCCGGGGAGCGCGCTCCCGGGGAGCGGGCGCCGCCTCTCCCGGGCTGCGCTCGCGATGGCGACAGCCTTGCTCTGTGCCGGCGCGGGATGCACGCGGGACTCGGTCCTGGAGCGAGCCTCGCTTGGAACTCACGCGGTCGCGGGCGGGAAGGCCGTGACTCGCGTCGAGGTGCAGCGGCTGACGTTGCCCCCTGGGTTCAAGGCAGGGCCGCACACGCACCCCGGTCCGGTCGTCTGCTATGTGACCGAAGGGCGTATTCTGTTCCAGGTAAAAGGCCAACCGGCCAGGTACTACACGGCAGGGCAAACGATCTTCGAGCCCGCGAGCGCGCCCATCGAGCGCTTCGACAACGCTTCCAGCTCGGCCCCCGCGACCTTCATCGCCACCTACCTGCTGGGCGACCAGGACACGGAGCTGCTCCACAGGCTCCAGTAGACGCGCGTGCGCTCTCTCGCTCGAGCCCCTTGCGTCCTTGCGGCTTCGGTCCTTGCAGCGTCCGTGCGCAGCATGGTCGCGAGGGTCGAGGAGCACGGCCTGCCGCTGGTCCGCTTTCCGCCCGATCGCACCGCCGACGCGCACCGGGCGGTGGAGAGCGGCGCGGTCGGCAAGGTCCTGCTGGACGTCACGTCGTGACGTTCAGCCGTAACCGCCCACCAACCGCCATGGCCTGGTCCCTTGCGGCTTTCGCCGGGGTCGAGATGCTGGGCGCGGGGCGGATGGCGAGGCGTTCAGCCCACTTGTCCGAGCCCGCAAGTAGGTAATTCTTTCTTCCCAGCGCGCGCAGCGTGGCCGTACGGTGGGACCGGTGATGCCGCGAGCCCTTCACCGCGGGCGACGCAGCGGCGGAGGGCGCCCCGTCGGGCCACACCGGAGCCGCCCTCGGCGGCGAAACAGGCGGAAGCATTGGAGATTACTGTTGTTTTCGACGGCTGCTCATATCCGATCGGTTTCTCTGGCGGGACTGTTCCGCGGTGGCGAACCGTCGCGATCCGGTGCTTTGCCCGGGATTTCAGGGAGGCGTGACGACGGATCGCAGCCGGTCGGTGGGCGTGGGCCCAACCCGGGCCCAACCGGCGAGCCTCGATCCTGGGAAGCTCGCGTCGGCCGACGCGTCGCCTCGGGCCGTCGTGGTTGCCTCGCTCGCCGGCACCCTGAACCGCGCCATCGCCCTTGGGGATGAGGAGGCGGCGCGGATCGTTCACGAGACGATCGGTCGGCTGCTCGGCCTGGTGCCAGCGCCGGAGGGGAAAGAAAGGTCGCGCCGACCGTAGCAAGCCGCATTGACGAGGCGCCCGGATAGGACGACAGCGAAGACCCGATCATTCTGGCCATGTCGACCTGCGCTGCGCGGTGCACTACCGATGACAGCCTCTCGCGCATCCTGATCACCTTTCTCGAGGGATGCGGACCGGCTGGGGCCCTGCTCACCGGCTGATCGGAAGGCGCGCGATGGCGCCGCGCCCGTGAGCGCGCCCCATCTCAGGAGCGCGCCGCACGGGCGCAGCAGAGCTCGGCGCGAAGAGCGCCCGCCGGGCATCGCTTGTTGCCGCACGCTCTGCGCGGGACCGCTGCCGCTCGGCGCGGTCGCGCTCTTGTTCACGACGATCCTGTCGAGGCGGAACCCATCCTCGCGGCCCTAGACATTCACGGTGTGGATGCCGGTGCTGGCGACGTTGATGGTTTGGCTCTGCCAGGTCAGCGTTCCGGTCTCGTCCGGCGAGTCGTTGGTGCCGATGACGGTATCGTCGACGCCCGCCGAGGCCGAGTTATCGTTGCCGTTGATGCCCGTGCCTCGGATCCAGATGTAGAAGGTCCCGGTCGAGGTGAAGTTGGGGCTAGGCATCATAGGAACGTGGCGTCCGCAAGGTCGATCCTGCTGGTTCCCGCACCTGCCGATCGTGGCCGCGCAACCGGACAGGTCGGAGAAGCTCCGCCGTCGCCTGGCGAGCGTGGCACCGTGCTCGCGCGCCTTCAGGTGCTTCGCCCCGCTGCGCGGGCGCCTGCGGCGGACTGGATCCGCGCTGCGCGCGGTGCCTGCACGGCAGCGGAAGCGGGGGAGGACCACAATGCTCTTGCGCAGGTCGGTAGGCTCGGCCGCGACGTAGACGCGCACCGACGGCGGCAGCGTCAGCACGGCGACTCCTCGGCCGCCAGCGCCAGCACCCGCTCGAGCGTGGCCGGGTCGAAGCCCGGCCGAACGCGAACCACCCGCCCGTTGGGCAGCGCGATCTCGATCGGCTCGGCCGCGACCGGCGATGCGTCGATCACTACGTGCACCGGCAGGAACCGCGGCGGCTCGGTCGACGACGACGGCGAGGGCTGCGAGCGCCCGTCAGCCCGCAGCTTCCAGCGCCACCAATAGAGCTGCTTGGGCTTGTACCCCTCGCGGCGCGCGAACTTCTCGGCACTCAGCCCGCTCCGCTCCCATCGCCCCACCCGCTCGGCCCACTCCACTCTCGTCGCCATCGCTTCCTCCTTCGTCGCGATGGGAACAGGTAACCGGCGGCGCGCGGACGGTCACGATGCCCTTGGCTGGGCGGTTACAGCGGAAAGACCGTCGGCGAGCCGCTGCGCGAGCTCGGGAGCTTCGCAAGAAACGACACTATTGTCGATCGCATCGAACGCGACGCCGTGCTGCATACCACCGAGCACACGCGCGACCAGTACTCTTGCAGACCCGTGACATTCACACTACCGCTTCGCGCGATTCCAGAACCTCGCGCTCGTCTACTCAAGATTTCTCTTTGCAAAAACAATTGCAAAAATTGAGCAGTTCACGCGACAGGGTTCGCTTCGAGACTCCAGGGAACGTCAACCTTCGGGAGTCTTGCCGGCTGCGTCGGAAAACCTCCCTAAATCGTGCGTGGCGCATCTGCAGGCGCACCTGCGCCCTGGTGGACGAAGAGCCACCGCTTTACATAGTACTTCGCGCACCACGACCGATCGCACACAGCACTGAGTAGAGATCACAGGGGAGGGCTCGCAATGGCACGCAACAAGACCTTGTTTATCTACAACACCTCGAAGCAGAAAGAACAGGAATGGTCGATTTACTCGGAAAACGTCATCAACAAGAGTGTCACAGTTGGCTCGACACGCAAGAGCTATACCATTTCTCTAAGCGGAGACGCGACCATCCAATTTGGCGTCAATGACACAGTTTACCTCAGAGCAGAATACAATTACTCAACAGACTCCTGGAAATCGCACACCGATACACCAAAAGAAATCAATTTCACAGTCTCGGGCAGCGCCGTGACCGTCAGCTCTTCCTACGATCCAGAATTGCCAGCATGCTGATCCTCTGCTCGGGTAGGATTTCGGCATTCATCCTGGCGCAACCTGTTCCCATTGCAGTTCAGTCAGGGCGTCCCCGGCGGCTGCAGGAGCGATTCGCCGCTCACCTTGCTGCCGAACCAGACCGTCGTATAGCGGCCGGGTAGCCCCGGGTCGTCGCCTTCCCGGGGCCCCCACGGATCCGGACGTGCAGATTTCCCGCATCCGGCTCTTCGAAACACGGCTTCGCTACACGATTCGGACGGCGGTCGGCTTCAGAAGCGGGTAGCGCTTCAGGAGCCGATTCATTGCCGCCCAGGAGAGACCACGCTGGGAGCGGCGATGCAGCCACCGCCACCACACCCGCGTGGCCCAATGCAGAAGAGTCCAGAGCCTCGCCCGATTGCCAGGGCGGCCATAGTAGCCGTAGTGGCCTCGGAGCTTCAGGTTCAAGACGTACTGCTGCCTCTCGAGTGGTTCATGGCGATGGGCCTTGCACCACTGCGAGGTACCCCTCAATGCCCGTTGGAAGCGATCCGATGCCGTTCGTGTCTTCACTGCCCACTTGCCCGCGAGGCTCTTGCCCCAGTGGATGGTGAAGCCGAGGAAGTCGAAGGTGGCCGGCTTGTACGGCCCCTCGTCCGCGTCGCGTCGGCGCGTCATCCGGTCCGGCCGCTTGAATGGCAGAAGCCAGGTCTTGTCCGGGTGCAGCGTCAGACCGTACTTGCTGAATCGCTTCGGTAGCACAGCCATCACGCGGCGCGCGTCCTCCTCGTACTCGAACAACATCACAGCGTCATCGGCATAGCGCATCAGATGGGCTTGGCCGCGCATGCGCGGTCGCACCTCTCTGGCAAACCACACGTCGAACACCTCGTGCAGAAGGACATTTGCAAGAATCGGGGAAACGACCCCGCCTTGCGGACTACCCGCATCCGGGTACTTCAGACTTCCGTTCTCGAGCACTCCCGCATTCAACCACTTACCTATCAGGCGTAGAATCGCTCCATCGCGTATCCGGCGACATAGCACTTCGCCCAGACGCTCGTGATCGATCGAGTCAAAATACTTCCGTATATCGATCTCGATGACCCAACCGCCAGCCATCCTCGTCGCCTCTCGGTGCAGCTCGTCCAGCGCTTGTTGCGCCGACCGGCCGGGACGAAAGCCGTACGAGCAGTCCAGAAACTCCTCCTCGTAGACGGCTTCAAGCACCATGGCAACTGCGCGTTGCAGCACCTTATCCTCGAAAGTTGGAATACCGATCGGCCTCGTTTCCGAGCCAGACCCTTTCGGGATATGGACTCTGCGCACCGGCGGCGCACGGTACGTGCCGGACTTCGCGCGTTCGAGAAGCGACCGGAGGTTGTCCTCCAGGTGTGCCGCATAGTCGTCCGCACTCTGTCCGTCCACGCCCATCGCGCCATCTTTGCGCGTCCTTCGGTGTGCCTCACGTAGCCATTCCAGGTCGATGTGATGAGCGAGCGTCGTGAGCGGCTGTTCGCGGAGTTGCCGCGCCAGCCCTGCTATCCGTTTGAGTCGCGTTGAGATGGGTACCAAACCCGATGTCTCTTCCATCTTTCCCTCGTACGGTTCCGTGTCCCGGCGCGCCCTTCGCTCCACGGGGTCCCACGGCTCGGTTCCCCCGATTCGTCGCTACTATGGCGCGCTCCGACGTCCCGCTGCTCCGCTTCGGCTTCGCTCGCGCTCGCCTTCACGGTTCCGTCTCACGACGTAGCCAATGGGACCTCCCAAGTTCCTCGGCGACCCTCGCCACGCATGCCCCGGCTCTTCGACTCCGGTGGAATCTCAGGAGCAGGCCTCCGGGAACATGTCCCTACGCATCGCTCCCTCGATGTTGCCTTCCGGGCTTACGGTCCCGTCGGCTTCCACGACTTCTTTCTTTCGGAGCCCGATTCCGCGGCCCGCGTGCTCGCTGTCTACGCTTCGTAGTCCGGGTTGCCCTCGGTCACCACGCAAGACTCGCTTCCGACTGGCGGCCCTACCTTGGTCGGGCAGGAATTCAACCCGCTGGGTCGCTACATCAGGTTTCAGTTGGTGTGGACTTCACATGGCATCCTCCTGATCGAAGCTGTGCTTGGCGCACCGTAGGTAAAAGAAGCCGGATCGCAGCGCGAAGAAGTGTAGCGCGGCAGAGCGAAAGGGTGGGACCGCGAGCGTCGTGATGGCTCGGTCCTGGGTCGAAAGAGCGTGGTCCGGGCGGCGCCGAACGCGCTACGGGGCGCATCGGCGCGCCGTGGGCACACGTGTCCGTCCGGGCGTTGGTCTGGCCCGGGAGGCGCGTCGCGAGACGCTATGCGGCGTCACCGGGCGCCTTGCGGCGCACAACGGTGCTTTTCCAGTACGGTGGCCGCCGCGTAGACGCTGGGAGAGCGTGCTGGAACATCGGTCGGCTAGCCGAGCGCGGAGAGGAAGCGGACGATGTTCCGGGGCTCAGTGACCATGGCGACGAGCTTCATCCGCCCCTTGCAAGTTGGGCACTCGAGGACATCGATCCTGCGAACGTAAAGCCGAAAACCGGCCGGAGAGCGGGATCGCGTGCTCGATAGCGACGTGGTCGCCTGTCACGACGACACGCTCGATCAGCAGCCGGACGAGGCGTTGCCGCCCTGCAAAGTCCAGCTTATCCAGTCCTTCCCGCAGCGTCGCCGCAAAGGCCGTCAGGTCGTCGGCCAGCTGATTGAGCCGAGTTCGGTCCTGGTCCTGGGCCGCGATCTCCTCGATGCGAACGCGCACCGCGCGCTGCTCGGCATCGAGGCGATCGCGCCGCGCCTTGAGCTCCTCGACGGATATCGCGCCGGCCTGATAGGCGTCGACCAGCCGTTCGACTTGAGTCTGGAGCTTGCGCTCGGCGCTCTCGAGACGGGCACGGTCACGGCGACTCTGGTCCTCTCCCGCGCGGCTCGAACGCCATGCCTCAACCTCTTGCAGCAGCATCTCCGGGGACTGAATCCACGATACCAGCGCGTCCCATACCACCGCATCGAGCTCGTCGCGACGGATGTACTTGGCTTTGCACCGCTTGTCATGGCCGCGCACTTCGGCGAGGCGGCGTCGGCATCCATAATAGAAGTACTCGTAGGGCACGCCGGACCGCGGGGCCTGTCGATGGCCCTCCATGCGCCACCCGCATTCACCGCAGACGACGAGCGACCGGAGAAGGTAGTCGTGCTTGAGGTGCCGCGGCGCCTGCCACCGGTGCTTCGCGAGGATCGCGCGGACCTCGGCTTGCTCCTTTTCGTCAACGATCGAAGGGACCGGAATGATGAGCCACTCCTGCTTGGGACGGAAGCGGCTGGAGCTCTTGAGGTGCTTTCGGTAGGAACCCGGCTTTTTCGGTCGTGCCGGTTCGACCGACATCCGACGACCGTAGGTCGCCATGCCAGTATAGGTGGGGTCGGTCAGCACCCCATAGACGCGGCCCTCGGTCCACCGCGCCGCCCTGCGAGGACGTATCCCCTGTGCGTTCAGTCGCCTGGCGACGGCGCGTGAGCTGAGATCCTCCTCGCGCACCCACCGGTACATCGCCCGTACATGCTGGGCTTCGACCTCGTCGATGACGACCGTGCGCCGCAGCCCATCGGCAGAGCGTTCGATGGCATAGCCATAGCGTGCGACAGAGCTGTAAGGCAGCATCTGCCCGGCACGCAGTTTGTGAATACGACCGCGGCGCGTGCGCTCCATGATCTTCGCGCGCTCATACTCGGCGATGATGCCCTGCATCTGCACGAGCAGGCGGTCCTCGGCACGCTCGGTCGCGGGGCATTCGACGAAGTGCACGTGGACTCCGCGGTTCGTCAGCTCCTCGACCAGCACAACCTGATGCACGTAGTTGCGCGCGAGCCGATCGGGAGCATGTACGAGCACCACGTCGATCAGCCCATCGGCCGCTGCGTCGCGCAACGCGTCCAATCCCGGCCGATCGAGGCGAGCGCCACTGATGCCGTCATCGATGTACCGTCGCTCTGCCGGCACCGTGAGCCCCATGGCGGTCGCTGCGTTCTCGAGCGCTTCGAGCTGCGACGCCACCGTTTGCTCCTGTTCCTGCCGCGCCGTCGAGACGCGCGCATAGAGGGCGGCTCGTTGGCTCATGGTCTCTCCTTTCGTTGCTGTTGCTGGCGTTGGGTTCGTTGCTCCTCTTGGCGCCGTCGTCCCCGCTCCTGCGCAGCCCGATCGGGGGGCTTTCCGCGGCGTCGATCACGAGGCCGACCGCCAGGCTGAGCCGAGATGAACCGTCGGGCTGGGGCCGCGCTCTCCACTCGATCCTCCACGCACGCTGGGTCATGGATCCCCGCCATCCTTTCGGGGACCCCCTCACGACCCCAGCCCGTTGACGGGAGCGACCCATCCGCAGCCTCATTCCCACCCTTCCCGGAATTCCTGCGGATCTTGAAAACACGCCGGTGCAGCACCAGCCTCAGCAGGTTTTCATGCTTTGCGTTCGCAGGATGTCGATCGCAAATGTGCGGCGCAAGAGCTCGGCCCACGGTCGATAGCCGCCACGCTTGCGTTTCGGAGCGACGTCATCGTCCGCCTTCGTAGGCACTTCTGGCTTCGCAGGGCGCGGTCCGATGCGCTTGCGCGCCAACGTGGGCGACTTGCCGAGGCGAGCACGCCAGCGTACTTGACGGTGTGAAAGCGCGGCGGCGGAACGCTGGCCGCGAGACGGCACAGGGCCGAGAGCGGATCCATGTCCACCGCGACAGTCCCGTCAGCGAAGGCGCGCCTCCGCGACAGCCGCACCAGGCCGTCCTGCTGCGGCTCGACGCGCTCGTTTGCGATCGGGGGTCGCAGCACGTAACGCAGCAGCGCCTCCCTCGCCGCGGCATGGTGCGCACCAGCGCGCGTCGCTGCGTGCAAGGTGAAGCCATCGAGCGCAGCGCACAGCGGCTTGTCGTACGCGAGCGCGCTCGGACAATACGACGAGAGCCCGCGGAGCCATCGCGGGGCGACGACGTGTGGCGCGGCTCTCGTCCCGAGACGGCGGAGGCACAGAGCGCGGCCTCGGGCTCGTCGTCCTCCTCGACGTCGTGCTCGATCTCGAGATGCCCGTGCCGCCGGAGGTAACGGAGCATCCGCCCGACGGCGTGCTCTATGACCTGACCGACCTCGCGCGTTCGCAGGTGACCGAGTTCGTTCCACACCAGCTCGGTGCCGTCTTCGTGATAAGCCCCGTCGAGGAAGACCACGTGCAGATGCGGATTGAGCCGCATGTCGCCGGACGTGCGTTGCACGACGGTCACCGCGCCGCTCTTGACCGCGCCGCACGCGCCTCGGCGCGCTCTTCGTAGAACCGCTCCACGCTCTCGACGAAGATGCGGGTCAGCACGCCGAACAACGCCCCGTCCTGGGCGAGCCTGCGCCGCCACGGAAACGGAAACGTCAACACCCACTGCCGGAACGCCACCTCGGGCAGGACGTCCTCGATCAGGTTCGTCGCCGTGGCACACATGCGTCGGCCCAGACACGACGGGCAGAAACCGCGTCCTTTACAGATGAAGGCCACCATCCGACTCTCTTCGCAGCGCTCGCACCGGAGCCGCGCGAACCCGCGGCAGAGCAGCCCGCAGTCGAGGTAGGCTTCGAGCTCCTTCTTCGCGTGCTTGGGTATCCGGACGGCGATGGCGCCGTCGTCGATAGCCCCGTACAGCGTCTCCACGTTGTCGCGCACGATCTCGTAGAGCGTCGTCTTCTCGGGGCGACGGCGCTCGTAGACGACGCCCGTGGTGCGAGCCGCGCTGGCCACACGGCGCGGACACCGCACGCCGCACGCCACGCGGTGAGGGCGCGTTTTCGCCGCGAATTTCGACAACCCGCCGGGCTATCGCCCATGGCGGCGCCAGGGCGGAGCGGCGGGCCGGGGGGCGGCGGGCCGCGACGCTCGCTGCCGCGGCGGCGGAGGCGCTCGCCGAGCACCCGGCTCGCGCTCGATATGTCGGCGCGCGAGAACGCAGAGCGCGAGCGCGCAGCGTTGCAGGAGGAGATGATCCGGGTGCAGCAGAGCCGGCTAGCGGAGCTGTCCACGCCGATGATCCCGATCACCGAGCACGTGATGGTCATGCCTCTCATTGGGACCATGGATGAGCAGCGTGCCGGGCACGTGCTTGCATCTGCGCTCTCTGGCGCCGAGGCGCATGGTGCGCGTGCCGCCTCCGTGCCAGCATGCAGGAGCCGCTTCGCCACTCGTTTCCCCACCGCTCCCCGTGGCGTCCGCAGTTCCGCCATGGCGTCGCCACGCAGCATCGCGGCGAGAGGGTCGTCGCCTGCGCACGCCGCCACGCTTGCCTCCCGGCACAGGCCTGGTGCTTGCCGGCATCACTTTCCGGATGCCTCCGGGGCGCTTCGGCACGCAACCGCCGCGTGCGGGCGATCCCAGTAGAGCCTGCGGGCACTGGCGAGCGGCAAGGCTCCGGCAGCGAGTCGACGCGAGCGGCGGGCTCGACGTTCGGCCCAAGCTTACTCACCGCTCCGGTGCCACCGGCAGCCCGAGCAGCTGACCGATCGCCTCGTGCACGACCCAGGCTGCCTCCGCGTCCCCGAGGGCGACGGCTCGGCTCAGGGTGCCGGCGAGCGACGCAACCACGGCGGCTCGAGGCGATGGATCGACCGTCGCGAGTTCTCCGGGCCCAGGGCTCGGCGGTTGGGCCGGGGTTGGGTCCATACCTCCTGAGGGGGTGCGATCCGTCGTCACGCGCTCGTAAAATCCCTGGAGATGCGACGGATCGCGACGGTTCGCCCCCGTGGCGGAATCCTGGCGGGATTTCTGACACGCAGAACTACTCCGCCGGTACCGGCGCGAAGTAGACCTGCTTGGGACCGATGGCGTGCCCGGCGGGGATGGGGGTGCCGAGCTCGTCGAGGCGGAAGACGTCCGGTGGGAGTCGGAGCGACTCCCGCAGCCGATCCATCGTGGCCGGGACGAAGGGGTAGAGCATGATCATCAGGTTCTTGAGCACGTAGAATGAGGAGAAGAGGGCGTCGCGCCGGCCCTGCTCCGGGTGCCGGTCGTCGTGCGGCTTGAACTGCGCGAAGAGGCTGTTGATGACGCGCGCGTAGTTCTCGATCTCGAAGAGCAGCGTCGGGTAGTCGGCGCGATCCATCGCCCGCACGTAGCGCTGGACGATGCGGACGGTATCCGAGACGACCTTGTCGAGCAGCGCCCCCTCGGGCACGCGCCCGCCGAATTTCGAGTGCGTCGCCGAGATCGGCCGCTCGAACGCCGCGTTGAGCGGCCCGGCGAGGAACCGGTTGCGCTCGTCGAGCTTGGCGAATTCGAAGTTCGACGGCTTCTCCGCGAGGCCGAGCAGCGCCAGGTAATAACGGATCTGGTCCGCTGAATACCCCTTCTCGTCGAGGAGCTGATCGGCGGTGAAGAAGTTTCCGCGCGACTTGCTCATCTTGTCGCCCCCGACGAGCAGGTGGAAGCACCCGAGGACGTCGGTGAGCTGCAGCTCGCCGGGCGCCGGCAGCCGGCGCGGATCGGCCTGCGCGCCGAGCCACATCGCGCCCTGCATGAGCACGTAGAAGAAGACGTTATCCTGGCCGAGGAACTGGTAGATCCTGGCCTCCGGATCGCACCAGAAGTCCACGTACCGGGCCGGATCGACGCCCCTCCGGGCGAGCGCGACCTGCGAGAACGCGATGGGCGCGATCAGCGAGTCGGGCCAGACATAGAGCGTCTTGCCGGCCAGCTCGGGATCGAGATCCACCGGCAAGGAGAGCCCCCAGGCGACGTCGCGGGTGATGGCGCGGTGAGCCCAGTCCTCGACGGGCTCGCTGGGGACGCCGTGGCGCGCCAGGGCGGCGCGCGCCTCCTCCATCTCCGGCTTGCTGCCGAGCTGCAGCAGGACCTCGCGATCCTGCGTGAACTTCGCCTTGTGCTTCGGCAGCGACGCCTTGATCTCCTTGTACGTCGGGGCGAGGTCGGCCTCGAAGCGGAGCGAAGGCATCACGGTGTTCAGCACGTCCGCGAGCACCGCCGGGCGCCACGCGCCCTGCTTGCCCTGGATCCAGCCCCGGAGCGTTTCGGACACGGCCCACATGTCGAGCCACCAGTGCGCGGTGTCGCGCATCACCGGCGTGGCGTTGCTGAGCGCGCTCCGCGGACTGCCGAGCTCCGAGGGCGAGTGCTGGTGACCGCAGCGATCGCACTCGTCGCTGTACGCGTCTCCATTGTCGCACTTCGGGTTGGGGCAGCGCCCGCGCACGAAGCGGTCGGGGAGGAAGCACTGGAGCTCCGGATCGAACCACTGGCTGCTCGTGCGCTTCTCCAGCAGGCCGTTCTCGTGCAGGCGCCTCAGGAAGCGGTGCGCGAGCTCCTGCTGAATCGGGAAGCACTCCGGCCGCGAGGTCCCCGAGTAGACGTCGAGATCGATGTCATACCGCCGGAGGCTCGCGCGCTGCTTCTCGTGGATGCCGTCGATGAACTCGCGTATCGGCACCCCGGCCTGCCGCGCCGCGATCTGGCTGGCGGAGCCGTGATCATCGGTGCCGCAGACGAAGAGGACGTTCTCGCGGCCGATGACCAGGCCCAGCCACCGCGCGTGGATGTCCGCAGGGACGTGCGCCCCCGCGAGGTGCCCAAGGTGCAACATCCCGTTGGCGTAGGGCATGCCTGCGGTGACGACCGCCCGCCTGGGCCTGCGAACCTGGCGAAGGACCGAGGCGACGTCGGTCGGGGCGCCGTGATAAGATGCCATCGAAGCTCGCTATACCCCAGCGAGCCCATCGGCACAACGCTCGCGCCTCAAGCTTCCTTCGTCGTCTCATGAGCCGCGAAGCCGCGCCCGCGGAGGACTCGGGCCCTGCCTGAGCTCCGAGGTGGCCTGCTCCTGAAGCCTCTCCACGAATGGTCCGGGAGAATTCACAGGGAGGCGGAGAGGCGGGGAGAAGGGAAATAAATCCCCATGAATCTCCCCGCTTCCCTGTTCAATATTCCTCTAAAAAATGCCGACGAAATGAGGGATCTGTCAGGTCCTGCTCGATACCCGTCCTCCGTGTCGCGATTCCTCTCCTGCCGGCTCGAACGGACGTCGTGGGGTCAGGTGTCCACCGGTGTCGGCAATCCAGGGGGTCCCCAGGAGGACAGGACGGAGGCCATTGAAGACTTCCGCTTTCACCGCGATCAGGCACGCTCGGATCACGCGCACATCGCGGCCCGTGTCGTGGGGCCACGGGGCTCCGGCGGTCGCTCGCTGGTCTAGGACCACCCGCCCATCGGCGCAGCCAGCGAAGGCGACAGCTCCCCACGGGTGGGCATCGACGCGACGAGGCCGGGCCAGGAGGGCCGTCTCGCCATGCCCGCGTGACACCGGAACGCGCCGCCGACGCCGCCAGGGCGCCGCGCGGACGCCGGCGGGGCTCTCCGGCGTCGCCCTGCGTCAGCCGAGGCGGGGCCGATCCGTCGCGCCCGGAACCCGCTTCTCGTCTAGACTCGCCGTCGATGGCCGACCTAGCCAGGCAAGCCGCCCCGGACCAGGCACGGCAGCAAGTACCCCCGGAGAGGCCCACCCGACGCTGTCCCGTGTGCGGCGTCCGGTACCCGCTCGACTTCCTCGTCTGCCCCATCGACGCGACGGCCCTGGAGCTCCAGGGCGTGACCGCGACCGACCCGATGGTCGGCGAGCTGCTCGCGGGGAGCTTCTGCATCACCGGCGTGATCGGCGCGGGCGGCATGGGGCGCGTCTACGTCGCCGAGCACATCCGCCTGCCGAAGCGCTTCGCCGTCAAGGTGCCGCACGAGCACTTCGCCAGCCACCGGGAGGCGATGGCGCGCTTCGAGCGCGAGGCGCAGACGATCGCGCGCGTGGGCAACGAGCATGTGATCGACGTCGTCGACATCGTCCGCCTCAAGGACGGGCGCCCGTGCATGGTGACCGAGCTGCTCAAGGGCGAGGACCTCGGCGCCTTCCTCGACCAGGTCGGCAAGCTGCCGCTCCCCACCGCCATCACGATCTCGCGCCAGGTCTGCCGCGGCCTGGCCGCGGCCCACGCGACCGGCGTCGTCCACCGCGACCTCAAGCCGTCGAACCTGTTCCTCGTCCGGCGCGAAGGGGGCAGCGTCCACGTGAAGATCCTCGATTTCGGGGTCGCCAAGGTGCTCGACGGCGCCGACCTCACGCGCACCGGCTCGGTGGTCGGTACGCCCCAGTACATGGCGCCGGAGCAGGCGCGCGGCTCGGCCGACGTCGACTCGCGCGCGGACATCTACGCGGTCGGCGCCGTGCTGTACCGCATGCTGACCGGCGAGCGGCCCTTCCCCGAGGAGGAGCCGACGCGGACCATGCTCCGCCTGCTCACCGAGGATCCTCGGCGCCCGCGCGACATCGACAAGACGATCCCCGAGGGGCTCGAGGCGCTGATCCAGCGCGCCATGGCCCGGGCGCGCGAGGACCGTCCGCCGTCCGCCCAGGAGCTCGATCGCCTGCTCGCGGACTTCGATCTGCAGGATCCGCTCGCGCCCTCGCGCGCGCTCGGCGTGGGCGTCGCGGTGACCGAGGGCGCCCCGAACGACGAGCGGGCCACGGTCGTCATCCCGAACGCCCAGGGCCAGAGCGCGGACGACGTGACGCGCAAGGCGCGGCGCGCTCGCCCCCTCGCGTCGCTGCTGTCCATCGCCGTGAGCGTCGCCGCGGGCGCGGCCGTCTTCACCAGCGCGGCGATGGTCCTCCGCAGGGTCTACGGCATCACCGAGCGGCGGGCGCTCAGCCAGAGCGAGATCCTCCTCGCCGCGGGCGCCGCGGGCGCGCTGGCCTTCATCGCCTTCGTCGCCACGCTCCGCGTCCTCGTCGGCCGCTGGCGGAGCGCGCCGGCCATGGAGCGCCTCGGCAACGGCCTCCTCGGCGCGCTCGTGTGGCTGTTCGTCTCGTGCGGCGCCCTCGCGCTCGGCGCCGCCGCCTACAACGCGTTCGCGCTGCCGATCCCCGCCCTGGGCCTCGATCCGGCCGACTGGCTCGGCTGGATCGACGTCGGCGTGATCGCCCTGCCGACCCTGATCGCGCTCGTCGTGCTCACCGTGGCGCTGCGGCGCGTGACCCGCGTGTCGTAGCGACGCGGGCGGGGCAGCAAATTCTGCTCATCCAGCGAGCCAGCGGGCATTTTCGCATGCATTCGATAGCTTGTAAATAGGTGGCCATGTCGGGCAGATCCGCGTGCTCGCGAAGCACCCCACGAGGAGGCGAGATCATGTCCGCACGATTCAGGCCCGAGGTGTATGCCGTCGATTTCGGTACCTCCAACTCGCTGCTCTCGGCGGCCAGCGCGGAGGCGACCTGCCCGCCCATCCCGCTCGACGCCGCGGCCGCCGATCCGACCGTCCTCCGGAGCCTCTTGTTCTTCGGGCAGGAGCGGTTCTCCTGCGGCGCGGCGGCGATCAGCGACTTCGTCGCGAACGGCATGCAGGGCCGCTTCATCCGCTCGATCAAGAAATACCTCCCCGATCGGAGCTTCTCCGGCACGCAGATCGGGCACCGGGTCGTGACCATCGAGGACCTGATCGGGCGCTTCCTCCGGGAGATGCGCGAGCAGGCGAACCGCCACTTCGACGCCGACGTCGCGCGGGTCGTGCTGGGCAGGCCGGCGAAGTTCTCGGCCGATCCGGCGGACGATCGCCTCGCCGAGGAGCGCCTCGAGCGTGCGGCGCGCGTCGCCGGCTTCCGCGAGGTCTCCTTCTGCCCCGAGCCGGTCGCCGCCGCGCACGACTTCCACCTGGAGCTCGAGCGCGGGGCCGTCGTCCTCGTCGCCGATTTCGGCGGCGGGACGTCCGATTACACGATCGTCCGGATGCGGCCGGAGGGGTTCTCGCCGTCCGACGTGCTGTCGCTCGGCGGCGTCTCTGTCGCGGGGGACGCGCTCGACGGCAGCCTCATGCGCCACAAGATCGCCCGTCACTTCGGCGCGGAGGTCACCTACCGCGTCCCGCTCGGCTCGAACCAGCTGACCATGCCGCGATCGATCGCCGAGAAGCTCTGCTCACCGGCCGACATGACGGTGCTCCAGCACCGCGATGTCCTCGCCTTCCTTCGCGACGTGAAGGCGTGGTCCCTCGGGCCGGAGGATCGGCAGCGCATGGACAACCTGCTCTGCCTCGTGGAGGACTCGCTGGCATTCCGGCTCTTCGAGGAGATCGAGCGCAGCAAGTGCGCGCTGTCCGGAGAGGCGGCCACGGAGTTCCGCTTCGATTACCCGTCGATGCACATCCGCGAGCGCGTCGCCCGGGAGGAGTTCGAGGCCGGGAGCGAGCGGCCGATCGACGCGATCCTCGGCGCGCTCGACCGGACGGTGGCGGACGCGGGCCTGTCGTTCGACGACATCGACGTCGTGTGCTGCACGGGCGGGACGGCCAGGGTGCCGGCGCTCCGGCGCGGCATCGAGCGGCGCTTCGGCGAGGGAAAGGTGAGGCAGCTGCGGAGCTTCCACTCCGTCGTCCAGGGGCTGGCCGAGCGCGCGCGCAGCATCGCCGCCGCGTCCTGCTGAGCGGGCGCCGGCCTCGCCGGTCGGCGCGGCCCCGTCCGTGGTCGGCGCAACCTTGCCGGTCGGCGCGGCCTCGTCCGGGGTCGGCGCGGCCTTGCCGGTCGACGCGGCCCCGTCCGCGGGCGACGCGGCCCCACCGTCGAGCCAGCGGGGATCGCCCTCGACGACCCACGGGTACGCCTCGTGGAGCGCGCGTTCCATCAGGCCGCCGTAGCTGTGGCCGGCCCCCACAGCGTGCACGACGCGCGCCGTGACGCCGCCGCGCTCGAGCACCTCCCGCGTCTTGCGCGCCCGCGCCGCGCAGTCGGCTCGTCCGCACGCGAGGAGCACCCGCGCCCCGCCGCCGCCGTGAAAGCGCCGGGCGGCGCCGGGCGTCCACTCGTCGAAGCTGCCGTAGCCACCCTCGATCAGCGCCGCTCGCGCGAAGCGGGCGGGATGCCCGGGCAAGAGCAGCGCGCCCATGATCGCCCCCTGCGAGTACCCCGCATAGATCGGGTCGCGGAGATCCACCCGATCCCCGAAGCGCGCCGACAGCGCCGAGACCGCCGCGGCGACCTCGCGGCTCAACGCGTGATGGTCCGGGTAGTAGAAGATCCGCCCGGCGTCCGGCGCCCGGACGTCGATCGGCTTGCCGCGCGGGCAGAGCACGAACCCGGCCCCTCTCACGATCCCGCGCCAGATGTCGCAGTGCCATTCGGGCCGATCGCCCGCGCCGTGCGCGACCACGAGCAGGGGCCGCGGCCCCACGCCTCGCGGCGTCACGACCACCGCGGGGCCGAAGTCCGGGACCTCGAGCTCGATGAGCTCGGGCTCGTCCGCGGGCGGCGGAGGATCCGGCGCAGGCGGAGCCGCGCCCTGCGGAGCGCGCTCCTGCGGGGCGGCGGGCGGATCGCTGCGGCCGACACGGCCGAGAGGAGCGGCGAGCGGCGCTCGCGCGCACCCCTCGGCGCCGATCGCGAGCGCGATCCCGAGGAGGAGCGCCCGCCGGGGACCCGAGGCCGTCGGCGCGCGCTGACGTGCCGCGCGCATCGCGCGTGGTGCACGCCTCTCAGGCATCGCGCGTGTCGTACGGGTCGCACGTGTTGCGCTCATCGCACATCGGAGGGTGAACACCCTCAGCACGGGAATCAAGGATCCGAGAACATGCCTGTCCCGGAGACCATCGGAGTGCCCGGGAGCTCGCGGGGGCCTTCTGCAGATCGACGCCGAGCTCGGCCGTCTGCTCGCCGGCGCCATGCGAGCTCGTCGGGCGCGACGTCAGGCGGCGACGAGGACGATACGGCTCACCTCGGGCGGCGCTCCGACGCGGGCGGGCGGTCCGGCGGTGCCAAAGCCGCGGTTGATGTAGAGATGCGAACTGCCACGCTGGTAGAGCCCGGCGACGTAGCCGTGGGGGAGCAGCAGCTCGGCGGGCCGCACGAGGAGGTTGATCTGGCCTCCGTGGGTGTGGCCGCTGAGCTGCAGGGCCACCTCGCCGGCCGCCTCCGGGAAGAACACGGGGTTGTGGCAGAGCAGCACGCGCGGCAGATCGCGGGGCACGTCCGCGAGCGCCCTGCCGAGGTCCGGACCGCCGCCGGGGACCCGCCCTCGCGCCCACACATCGTCGACGCCGAGCAGCGCGAAGGCGCCGCCGGGCCCACCCACGACGCACCCGCGGTTGCTGAGCACGCGCGCGCCGCCGCGCTCCAGCGCGCCCAGCGCCGCGTCGATGCCGGCGAAGTGGTCGTGGTTGCCCGGGATCGCCGCGACGCCATGCCGAGCGAGCGGGCCGAGCCTCCGCGTGAGGCGCCCGAGGTGGTCGGCGTACCTCGGATCGAAATCGACGAGATCACCCGTCATCACGACGAGATCGCCGCGGGCCTCGCGCACGAGATCCTCGGCGGCGCGCATCTCCGGCTCGCCGACGAACAGCCCGAGGTGGATGTCGGACAGCTGCACGATGGTGAACCCGTCCAGGCTCCGCGGCAGGCCCGGTATCGGGATGGCGACCTCTTCGATGGTGTAGTCGTGTCGCCCGAGAAGCGCGCCATACACCGCGCTGCCGCCGCCGATGAGGAAGGCGGAGCCAGCGGCCCCGGTCGCGAGGAAGTCGCGGCGGGCGAGCGCCGGCAGCTCCACCGGCGGCGGGAGCGGCAGGGCCGCGGGGCCGCCTTCCTCTCGCGCTGCTCCCTCCTCGAGGCGAGGCGTCGCGTCGGCAGGGCGGCTGGTCCCGCCTTCCGCGGGTCCGGCCGCCGTCGCGCGCCGGAGCGCGGCGCCCCCGAGCCGGGCGATCAGCCGGCCGAGGTCCACGACGGCGAGCAGGACCGCGGAGATCAGGACGCCGAGCGAGAGCGTGCTGCCGGCGAGCCCCATCCCGCGGAGCACCCCGTCGGGCAGCGCGCCGCGCCCGAGCCGCGCGAAGATCATGGCGATGATGCCGGCGGCCAGCAGGCACGCGAGCGCGCGCCGGGCGCGCACACCCAGGCCGAGCAGCCCGGAGGCGCGCCGATGCACGTACAGGCCCAGGACGCCGACGACGAGGGCGAGGATCAGCGAGACGACAGCGATGCGCATGGGGGGGCTCTGCACGAAAGGGGGGACGGAAGCCTAACCGATCGGCGACGGCCGGCCAGAAAGCGCTCCGTGACGGCCGGGTGACGCCGACGCGCTGCGACGGATCGAGCGACACGAGCGAGGCGCGGACGTGGCGTGCGATCCCGCTCGCCGTCACGTCATGAGCGCCCGGCTGGGAAGCGGTCCACGCGCAGGCCGCGGGCGAGCGGCGCACTCCGCCCCTCGACCTCGGACGCGCCATGGCGCCATGCGTCGCCATCTCGCATGACGCCTGGCGCAGAGCGCCGAGCAGCCCCAGTATGCGTTGACGCTCGGAGAGGCGGAGTTCGTCGTCGCTGGCAACCTTGGAAATAGAACTGAAACCCTTCTATCGGTCTGCCGTGTCACACTGCCGTGTCACATCCGGGCGCAGCCGTGCTCGCAACTGTGGAGTCGCGGTGGTTGCGCGTTGCGTTGAGTGGATGAGTGGATGAGCGGAGGGCGCTCACCCCCGCCGCCGGTGCGTTCTCCCCTTGCAGAACCGCTGCAGCTGCTCGCGGCTGGCCGCGCGGAGGAGGCACGTGTGACGCGCGTCGAGAGGGGTCGGTCGTTTCAGCGTCCGTGGAAAAATACCTACATGGCGCACTGTTAACGCAGCCGCGCTGGCGTGGGATAGCCGTCGTTTGTCCTTGCCCGAGAGATGCCTTTGGTCTAAATTCGGCCCGCTATTTGACGCGTTGAATTGGCCTGGTTTCTTCGTTGAAGTAATGAAAGGCTTAATATGCTGAGAAGGAATGCGCATCAGCTGGGGTTGGCAACGTCGGTTGCGGTGATCCTTGCGCTCACCGCGTGCGGCGGGGACGGCGGGAGCGGTGACACGAACGGGACGGGCGGGGGCGGCAACACCAGCGGCGTGGGCGCGGGCACCCCGACGAGCAGCGGCGTGGGCGCGGGCACCCCGACGAGCACCGGCAACGTCGACCCGACGACGACGAGCACCGGCAACGTCGACCCGACGACGACGAGCACCGGCAACGTCGACCCGACGACGACGAGCACCGGCAACGTCGACCCGACGACCAGCGCGGCTTCGGGCGGCGGCAACTGCTCTCCTGCGGTCGACATCACGGCGCCGAGTGGCAACCCGTTCGCGGACGCGACGCTGTTCGTGGACCCCGGTTACGTGACCAAGGTCGACTCGTCGATCGCGATGGTCACGGATACGGCCCTGAAGGCGAAGATGGAGAAGGTCAAGGAGATCCAGACCGCGTTCTGGCTCGACACGATCTCGGCGGTCAGCAAGCTTCCGGCCTACCTCGACGCGGCGCTCAAGCTCCAGAACGAGCTCTGCAAGCCGGTCACGGCGCTCATCGTCGTCTACGACCTTCCGAACCGCGACTGCCACGCCAAGGCGTCGAACGGCGAGCTCCACCTCAATGAGAACGGCGCCCAGCGGTACAAGGAAGAGTACATCGCCCCGATCAAGCAGATCCTCGCCGCTCACTCGGGTCAGCGCATCGCCGCGGTCATCGAGCCCGACTCGCTCCCCAACATCGCGACGAACCTCGGCACGGAGAACTGCGACGAGGCGACGGCGCAGGGCTACCGGGACAACGTCGCGCACGCGCTCAAGGAGCTCAATATGCCGCACGTGTACCAGTACATCGATGCGGCGCACTCGGGCTGGCTCGGGTGGCCTGACAACCAGAAGAAGGGCGCCAAGATCTTCGCCGAGGTCATCAAGGCCGCCGGCAGCCCGGCCAACGTCCGCGGCTTCGCGACGAACGTCGCGAACTACACGCAGCTCAGCTACACCACGGAGAAGTACGAACAGCAGAGCAATCCCTGCTACGGCGAGCTCGACTACGTCGATGCCATGGCCTCGGCGCTCTCGGCCGAGGGCCTCGGCGACAAGCACTTCATCATCGACACGAGCCGCAACGGCGTCGGCAACATCCGGGACGACTGGGGCTACTGGTGCAACAACAAGGGCGCCGGCATGGGCCAGCGGCCCAAGGCCAACCCGGGTGGCGCGACGAACCTCGACGCCTACGTGTGGGTCAAGCCGCCGGGTGACTCCGACGGTGTGGGCCAGTCGGGCCAGCCGCGCTACGACTCGTTCTGCGGCATGCCGAACGCGGACACGCGCGCGCCGCAGGCGGGGCAGTGGTTCCACGATTACTTCGTGGAGTGCGTGAAGAACGCCAATCCGCCGCTTTGACGGGCGGGTCGGCCTGCTTCAAGCTGTGACGAGCGCGCTCGGCTGAGCGCGCGGCCGGCGGCCGGGGCAGGCGAGGAGCGTGAGAAAAAGGGGTCTACCTTCCCGCGGACGACGCGGGCCCGCTGGAGGGTAGACCCCTTGGAAAAACGCTCCTCGCCTGTCCTGGCCGCCGCGCCGTTTTCAGGGACATCACCAGAGCAAAGGGCCCGCGGCCTTTGGCGGGCGGGCGCACGCACCCACCCACCCTGCGACCGCACCGCTGCGCGCCGTGGCATGGTGATGCGCGGTGCACGACTCCATCACGCTCGAACAGCTGCGCACGTTCATCGCGGTCGCCGACGAGGGCAGCTTCTCGGCCGCGGCCAGGAAGCTCCGGCGCGTCCAGTCGGCCGTGAGCCACGCGATGGCCAACCTGGAGAGCCAGCTCGGGGTCGCCCTCTGGGATCGGTCGACGAGGATCCCGGCGCTGACGGAGCACGGCCGCGTCCTGCTCGCGGCCGCGCGGCGGGTGTCCGCCGACGCGGACGCGCTCAGCAGCACGGCGCAGCGGCTCGCCGGCGGCCTCGATCCGCTCGTGTCGCTGTGCGTCGACGCCGTCTTTCCGCTGTCCGCGCTCGTCGATCTCTGCGTCGAGTTCGCGCGCGTCTACCCCACCGTGGAGCTCGTCGTCCACACCGAGACCATGGCCGCCGTCGCCGATCGCGTCCTCGACGGCACATGCCAGCTCGGGGTCGTGGGGCCGACGGCGACGGCCCAGGGGCTCGAGCGCCAGCACCTCACGTCGGTGCGCATGGTCCCTGTCGTCGGCAAGACACACCCGCTCGCCGCCGCAGGGCCGCGCGGCGCGCGCGTCGCGACCGAGCAGCTGCGCGAGCACGTGCAGATCGTGCTGAGCGAGCGCGGCGGAGCGCGCTCGCCGGAGCAGGCCGTCCTGTCCCCCCGCACCTGGCGCGTCGTGGATCTCCAGACCAAGCGAGAGCTCCTGTGCGCGGGGCTCGGCTGGGGGAACCTGCCAGAGCACATGATCCGCGACGACCTCAGCGCCGGGCGCCTGGTCCGCCTCTGGCCGGCGGCGTGGGGAGACGACGAGCACGTCCTGCCGCTCGCCGTGGTCCACAGGCCGGGCCTCGTGCAGGGGCCCGCGGGGCAATGGGTGCTGAAGCGCCTCGTCGAGCTCTGCCGCCAGCACGTGGGGGGCCCGGAGGCGCCGCGGTGACCTGAAGTCGAGCGGGGATCGAGCAGGGAGAGCAGCGAGCGCGTCCATCGACGCTCGCGCTCGCACGGGCTCTCGGAGCCGGCGCGGGCTTCAGAGCGAGAGCCGCGACAGCAGCTCGTTCACGCGGAGCGCGGCCGCGACGCTCCCGATGTCGTGCGCGTAGTCCATGGCCGCGAACAGGTGGGTCTGCTCGAGATCGAGCCGCTCCGGAGAGCGCTCGAGGAGCGCCACGTAGTGATCGAAGAAGCGGCGCTGATCCATCTGCGTGCGCTTCAACACGGCGTGGCGCACCGTCGCGTGCAGCGCGAAGCGGCCCGCGAACGGCTCCTGCACCAGCCGGAAGCGGCGCAGCGAGGCCAGCGCGTCGCCGGCGCGCCGTCCGGCCCGCGCGAGCTCTGCGAGGGAGCCCTCGTCGATGTGGTCGCCGTTCGAGTGCGCCAGCACCGCGAGCATCCGCCGCGCCGGCGGCGAGAGCCCGCGGAAAGCCCACGCGACGAGCAAGCCGACCTCGGGGAGGTCGTCCTCGTGATCGATGACCTGCACGCGGTCGACGCCGCCCGCCACGAGCCACCGGTGGAGCTCGGCGACGTCGGCCGCGCCGCTCTCGACGATCGCGTCGGCGAGCTCCAGGGAGACCGGGTTCCAGCGGAGCAGGCGGGTCAGCGAGGCGACCGCAGGGAAGGGGCTCCGCCCGGAGGTCACGAGCGGCGCGATGACCGGAAAGATGGAGACGCCGGCCACGAGGCAGCGCCGCGCCGTGATGACCCAGGTCACCGCCTCGTCGCGGAGGCCGTCGAGCAGCTCGGCGACGGCGCGGTCGTGCTCGTGGTTGTCGAGCACGATGAGCATCTCCCCGAGCGCCCGCAGGCGGCTCCGCAGCGCAGGCAGCGATGGCGACGGCCCTGCCCCGAAGCGGAGCGACAGCATGCCGCGCAGCGTGCGCGCGTCCCATGCGCCGACCCGGAACCAGTGGATCCCGCCGGGGAGCTCGCGCGCGAGCTTGTGCCCGAGCGCGCACGCGAGCGTCGACTTGCCGCTGCCGCCGGTGCCGACGAGCGCGACGCGGGTCGGGCGCGACGCGCGGACCGTCGCCACGAGCGTCGCGAGCTCGCGGCGACGGCCGCGCAGCGAGGGGGGGCGGGGAGGGAACACGAGCGGCGATGCGGTCATCCCCGCGCGAGCGTACCAAAAAGCGCGCGAGGCGCCGGTGCCCGTCGCGGCGGTCGCGGCGGTCGCGGCGGTTCACCCGGGCGGTTGCGGCTCGAGCATGATCTCCTCTATCGCGCGGGAGATCGGCTCCGGCGACATCGAGGTGAGGCGGAGCCGGCGGGGCTCCTGCCCCTCCCGGATCAGGAACAGCGCCGGCACGCCCCGGACCTGGAGCGCCACCGCCTCGGCCCGCGCGGCCTCGAGCTGCTTCACGACCTCCGGGCTGTCGCGCTGCGCCATCGCTCGATCGGCGTCCACGCCCGGCACCTCGGAGGCGACGCGCAACAGGAGCTCGTCCGTGATCGCCGGGCGCTCGCGCTCCTGGAGCCGGAAGAAGCGGTCGACGAAATCGAAGAGTCGATCCTGCATCCCGACCGCCGCAGCCATGCGCGCAGCCTGCACGGAGCTCGGACCGAGGAACGCGAGATTCCGGAATACGAGCTTCACCTGCTTCGTCCTCACATGGCGTTCGAGGACCACCGGCAAGATCTCGAGCCCGTAATCCCGGCAATGCGAGCAGCGCAGATCCGAGAACTCCACCAGCGTGATCGGCGCGTCCGGGTCCCCGAGGACGATGCCGTCCTGGGGAATGCCGGAATAGAGGTCAATCCCGCCGGCGACCGCGCCGGTGGGCTCCTGCGCAGGGTCCTCGCTCGCGCCGTGGCACGCCGAGATCCCGAGCAGGAGCGCGGCGAGCAGGGCGCCGCGCCGCGCCACGGCGCCAGCGCGTGAATTGCGTGAATGAGCGAGTGCGTATCGTTCGAACAGCTCAGGATTCATTCTTGAGCATGCGGCACGAACCATACCTCCATGGGCCGCGTGACAGAGATGCTTTCACGAGGATCTCGGTAAACCGTGCTGGGTGAGGACCTCCGGGCGAGGAAGGACTCCTCTCCAGCGCGCCGCGCGGCTCGAGGAGCGGCACGGGCAAGCGCCGAGATCGCCGGAAGGGGTCGGGGCATGGAGGTCTCCTCTCGGCGTTCCTCCCGCCGTGGCGGTCCGCGCGGCCCGCGGCCGGCCGCGGGCCGCGCGGACCGCCACGGCGGGGCGCGACGCCGCGCCGGGGCGCTTGCCTGCACCCGGTCTCATCCGCAATGCTGTTGCGGAACCTGCGTGTCCTCGGAATGCCCTCAGCTCAGCGCCGCCCTGGGCCGCGACCGTGAACGGGGCGGCGCCTTCGCCCCGCGCGGCGCCGCGAGGGGAACGGGCGCGTCCCTCGACGGATCCGGGCCGTCCGCCGACGGCGTGGCGCGGCAGCTCCGGGACCAGGCGCAGGGCGCGCTCGGCGAGGTCCTCCGCGGCTTTCAGGCGGCGGATCCCCAGGGCGGCGACGTCGCATGCGCCGGCTCCGCTGAAGGGCGGCGGCGCCTCCGCGCCGGACTCGTGTCCGCGTTGATGCGGCTCATCTTCCTCCTCTACGCCGAGGCGCGCGGCCTGCTCGCCGGCGCGGAAGGCGGCGGCGCGCCGCTCGCTCGGCTCTTCGAGGATCTCCAGGAAGAACGGCGACGGCAGGGAGACGACCTCGAGCGCCGCCACGGCGCATGGGCGAGGATCGCGGCGCTCTTCCGCGCGCTCCGCGATCGCGGTCCCGGGAGCGCGCGCGGCGGCCTCTGCGATCCGGACGCCCATGCCTTCCTGGAGGGGAGACCGTGGCTCAGCGACGGCGCGCTCCACCGGGTGCTCTCGGCGCTCCTCGTGCACGACGGCGTGCCGCTGCGCTACGGCGAGCTCGAGGTCGAGCACCTCGGCACGCTTTACGAGGGCCTGATCGCCTTTGACCTCGAGATCGCCGAGGGCGAGTCGATGGCGCTCTTGCCGTCGCACATCGTCGTCGATCTGGAGGCGCTCCTCGCCCTCCCCGGCCGTGACCGGCTCGCGCGGCTCGAGGAGGCGGCGGACCTGAAGCTCGGCGCGCGGCCGGCAGCGCGCGTCGCCGCGGCCGGAAGCGTGGCCGAGCTGTCGCAGGCGCTCGCGCGACGCGCGTCCCCGCGGCACCCGGATCGGATCGCGCGGGGCGCGCTCTACCTGCAGCCGGGGCAGCTCCGGCGGCGCGCGGGCTCGTACTACACGCCGCGGGAGATCACGTCGCACGTCGTCGAGCGCACGCTGTCGCCGCTGCTCGACAGGGATAGCCGGCCGGCGGCGCCCGCGGATGTCCTCGCGCTCGCCGTGTGCGATCCCGCGATGGGGTCCGGCGCGTTCCTGGTGGAGGCATGCCGCCAGCTCGCCGCGCGCCTCGTCGAGGCGTGGCAGAGCGCCGGCGCGGCGCCGCCGCTCGCACGCGCCGAGCCGCCGCAGCCGCCGCTCGCTCGCGCGATGGCGCTCGTGGCGGAGCGCTGTCTGCACGGCGTCGACCTCGACCCGCTCGCGGTCGACCTCGCCAGGCTATCGCTGTGGCTCGTCGTGCAGGACGCGCGCCTCCCGCTGAGCTTCCTCGACGGCAAGCTCCGCTGCGGCGATAGCCTCATCGGCGCCGAGCGCGCGGAGGTCGGCGGCTTCCCGGCCGCCGCGAGGCTGCCCGGGCGCAGCGGGGAGCGGCAGACACGGCGGGCCCTGCTGCGGCAGGCCCCGCTGCCCCCGCGGCCGGAGGGCGCGCCGCCGGAGGACGCCGAGGTGGCGCCCCGCGCTGGGCCGGAGGACGCCGAGGTGGCGCCCCGCGGTGGGCCAGAGGGCGCCGAGGTGGCGCCCCGCGGTGGGCCGAAGGGCGCCGAGCGAGCGCTCGGCGATGGGCCCGAGGGGGCGGACCAGGCGGCGCTCGACGCCTGGATGGCCCTGTGGTTCTGGCCGCCGGCGGGCGAGCTCGCGGCCCTGGCGCCGGCCCCTGCCACGTTCGCGCGCTACATGGCCGCCGCGCGCGAGCCGGCCGATCCGCGGGCGGCGCTGTCGCGGCGCATCGCCGAGGAGCGCCGGTTCCTGCACTGGGAGCTCGCGTTCCCCGGCGCCTTCGATCGCCCCGAGCCGGGCTTCGACGCCGTGATCGGCAATCCTCCGTGGGTCGCGTACGTCGGCCGCGCGGCGCAGCCGATCGCGCCCGAGGTCTTCCACCTCCACCTCCGGAGGAACCCGGCGTTCCACGGTTACCGCTCGCTGCACGGCCTGTTCGTGCACCGGGCCGCATCGCTGCTGCGGCCGGGTGGGCGGCTCGGCCTCGTCATCCCCACGTCGGTGTCGGATCTCGATGGATACGGCCCGACGCGGCGCGCGCACGACGCGCTCTGCGCCGTGGACTCCGACCTTCCGAGCTTCGGCAGCGACGCCTTCGACGGCGTGTTCCAGCCGTGCATGGGCCTCCTCTCGACCCGCCTCGCCCCCGCCGCCCCGCGGGCGGCCGCGATCGCCTCGTGGCCGCTCGCGCGTTCGGATCTCGACGTCGTGTCCCGCCGGCTCCTCGAGCGGCTCGGCGCGCTGCCCCCCCTGCCAGCGGCCCTGTTCGGCGAGCGCGGGTTCCAGACGACGGCCGAGGACGCCGAGCGCATCCGGCGCGCGGACACCCCGGAGCCGCCTTACTCCTGCCCCATCCGGGAGGGCGCCGACGTGGGCGAGCTCATCGCGCGCGCGCCGCGCCACCACGTCGATCGCGCCGGCGTGAAGGGCCGCTTCCGGAAGGACGAGGACTGGAAGGCGGTGCGGCTGCTCATCCGCCAGACCGCCCGCTATCCGATCGCCGCGCTGAGCGACGGCCTCCCGTTCCGCAACTCGATCCTGGCCGGCTTCTCCGACGCCACCTGGAGCGAGTTCGCGCTGCTCTGTTATCTCAACTCCTCTCCTGTCCGCTGGTGGCATTACACCCGTCACCGGGACGCGCGCGAGGGCATGCCGCAGGTGAAGATCGCGCACCTGCGTGCGATCCCTGCGCCCCCGCCGGCGGGAGCCGCCCTGATCGCGGCGCTCGACGCGCTCGGACGGGAGCTCGGCCCGGCGAACGCGGGGCTGCCAGCCGACGCCCGGCGCCACCTGGACGGCACGGTGGCGAGCATGCTCGAGATGACCGAGGAGGAGCGGGGCTGTGTCGCGCGCTGGGCGGCGGCGACCCCGCTCCCGCGGCCGGACGGCTGAGCGGCGGCCCCGGCGCGCGCAGGCGCGCCCCCTCGTCAGTCCTCGTCAGTCCACGTCAGTAACCGCCGTCGAAGCCGGGCGCGTCCTTCAGGTTGAACAGGACGCTGCGGAGGTCGTCCAGATCGAACGGCTTCTCGAAGACGGCCGACGCGCCCAGGCTGCGCGCGGTCGCGTGGAGGTGCGGCTGGCCGAACGCCGTGATCAGGATGACCGGCGGCCGGCGCCTCACCTCGGCGAGGCCCTCCAGGATCTCCATACCCGAGAAGCAGGGCATCTGGATATCGCTGACGATCGCGTCGATCGGCTTCGGGGGGTCCTCCCCACCCAGGCAGGGCGCCACCTTGTCGAGCAGCTCGAGGCCGTTGCGCGCCTCGGACACCTCGAACCCGTCGCTGCGGAGCGCCATGGCGATCGTGGACCGGAAGTCCTCGTCGTCTTCGGCCAGGACGATATGCCGGCCTTTGCCGAACAAGCCGCAAGGCGGGACCAGGGGCTTATCGCCAATCCAGCTTTCCGTCAGGTTCATGGCAACTTCTCCTTCTTCTGGCCCGCCAATGCTGCGTGTTGGACCGTTTACCGCGGTCCTCGGAGCTCAGCCCCGCAGGATTTGCAGCGCCCGTGCCATGCTGTCCTGCCTTGCGGTGGAGCGGCCTCGACGGGTTCGACCCCGCTCCTTGGCGGGGCGCTGTTCGAGGCGTAGGCGGCGCCGGCGGGGGCTCCCTTCGGGGCGGCAGGGGCAATTTGCCGCGGAAGGGGCAGATCACGCCCATAAGGGGGCATAGGGTGTCCACGCGCGTCGAGGAATGTTCCGTCCTGAGTACGGGGTGGCCATCCCCGCCAGGCGCGGCGAGGAGGCGGAGGGCAGAGGAAGGCGGGAAGGAGGAGGGGAGGCGAGGAGGGGAGGCGAGGCGAGGAGGGGGAGGCTGGCCAGCGTCGGCGGCTCTCCAGGCTGGTCGCTTGGAGCGCGCGCTGGCCCGGGGGCGCTCGCCACTATGTCTCAGCGGCCGCAGCCGCGGTCATGGTCGCGATCGTTGCGGTTGTCCTCGCAGTCAAGGTCGTCACGGTGGGGGGCGCAGAGAAAGCCGTTGTTGTACTTGTCGAGTCTCTCGGCCAGGGGCTCGCCGGTCGCCCAGGGCGCGTTCCTGCTGCAGTTGTCCTTCACGTTGCTGCCGAGCGGGTACTTCTTGAGCCAGGCGTCGGCCTTGGCGATGGTGTCCTCGATGCAGCTCGACTGGTTGCCGATACCGACGTTGAGCTTGGCGACGATGAGGTGCTTCGCGATGATGTAGGTGACGTCGCCCCGCGTCGGACGGCTGATGATATCGAGCAGCTGGGACTTCGTGTACGTCTTGCCGCCGATGGTCAGCTTCGTGATCTTCCAGGCGTTCGGGTGGTTCTTCCAGTAACCGGGGGAGCCGGTGCCGGGGGAAGAGCACTTGCAGACGCCGCAGTCGGCGGCGCAGCTCGAGCAGTTCTCGACGCCCGCCTTGCAGACCCCATCGCCGCAGACCGGCGGGCAGGCGCCGCAGTCGCCGGCGCAGTTCGAGCAGGTCTCACCGACCGCGCAGACCTTGTCGCCGCAGACCGGCGGGCAGATGCCGCAGTCGCTCGGGCACTCGAGGCAGTTCTCGCCGGCCTCGCACCTGTCGTTGCCGCAGACCGCGGGGCAAGCGCCGCAGTCGCCGGTGCAGTTCGAGCAGTCCTCACCGTTCTCGCAGACGTTGTTGCCGCAGACCGCGGGGCAGGCGCCGCAGTCGTCCGAGCAGCTGCCGCAGTCCTCGCCGGCCTCGCAGGTGCCGTTGCCGCAGACCGGCGGGCAGGTGCCGCAGTCGGCCGCGCAGGTGCTGCAGCTCTCGCTGCCGTTGCAGGTGCCGTCGCCGCAGACCGGCGGGCAGACGTCGCAGTCGGCGCTGCAGCTGCCGCAGTCCTCGCCGATCTCGCAGGTGCCGTTGCCGCACTGGGGCGGGCAGACGCCGCAGTCGACAGCGCAGCTGGAACAGCTCTCGTCGCCGCTGCAGACGCCGTTGCCGCAGGAGAGCCGGTAGCCGAAGTCCGCGTCGAGGAGGTCTTGTGCCCAGCCGAGCGAGACCACGCCCACGTTGTCGAGCCCGCCATCGGGATCGGCCGTCGGCTCCTGCCCGGCGAGCGGGCCGCTCGTCATGAAGTTGTCGGGCGTGATGACCACCGAGTAGGTGCCCGCCGGGAGCGTGTCGAAGAGGTAGAAGCCGGGCTGGCCGGTGTAGGGGCTCGTGCCGGTGATGGTGAAGTCGATCAGCTGGGCCCCCTGGAACAGCTCGACACGGACGCCGTTGACGCCGAGCTCGCCGGTCTCCGGCTCGTAGAGCCCGTCGGCGTCGCTGTCGAGCCAGACCGTGTCGCCGATCGACGAGTAGGTCACGTAGCCGAAGTCGGCGTTGGCCACGTTCTCACCCGCGTCGAGGGACACGCCGATCGGCTCGTCGTCGCTGGTCAGGATGTGGCCGAGCGGGAGCGTCGTGTCGTCGACGTCGACGACGTAACAGCCCGCCTCGAGCTCGGTGAAGCGGTAGACGCCGTTCGCGCCGGTCACGGCCGTCTGGAGCAGGGCGCCGTCGCCGACGCCGTCGCAGTTGGCGTCGCCGAAGAGGTCGACGACGACGCCGGAGATGCCGAGCTCGGAGGCGTCCTCGACGCCGTCCGCGTTCGCGTCGAACCACACCTTGTCGCCGATCGAGCCCTTCGGCGCCGTGTAACAGACCTCGAGGAGAGGGCGGTAGCCCATGTCGGTGTGGGCGCTGCCCTTGTACGATGTCTTTCCGCTGGCGCCCTCCTCGAGGAGGATCCCGTAGCTCGGCGACGTCCCGTTCACCCAGTCCTGCACGATGCCGGTGAGATCGACCGTGCTCCACCCGGTAACGTTGGGCACGAACGAGGTGAACGCGGCGGGGTCCATGCCGCCGAAGCTGTTCCACGTGACGAGCTCCTCGCTCCAGGGGGCGAGCACCTGGTGGACGTACACGGTCTTCGCGGTGCTCGTGTACGTCAGCGCGTAGAAATTGGCCGACGTGACGAGAGAGCCGGCGGGGATGGAGCTCAGATCGAAGCGGAACAGGGCGCGCTTCTCTCCGACCGAGCTGGAGTACCCGGTGTTGACCTCGAACGGGGTCGGGACGTGGTAGCTCGGGGCGAGGCTCCAGATCTCGGCGTTGTAGACGTCGCCCAGGACACCCCGCTTGATCACGGTGCACGTGGGAGACGGAGCGGTGGTGTTGGCGAGGCTGGTGGCGGTGATGAACAGCGTGGCGAGCGCGGCAGAAGATGCGATTGCAAACTGCTTCATGGGTAGCTCCTTGAGGTCCTCACGGGTGAACCATTGCTGGAGCGTCATCCGAATAGCAGGCACCATGACTCACGGGTCAGGCGAGGTCGGTTTCGCGGGCTCCGGTCGGAATGAGCCCCGCGGGCTGATCAGGATCGGATCGAGTACGCGGGTGCTTTTGCTTCGATCGGAAAGCGGATGCGCAAGGTGACAGTATTCAAGTTAGCAACTCAGAGATGAAAGTGTCCAGGTCTTTTTGGTGGTAGACGGGAGAAAGTTATCGAGTTGTACGGTGACAATTTTGGGTCGTGCGGTGACGCTTTTCGTCTTCTCGCGGTCTGTTCGCCGTCTGTTCGCCGTCTGTTCACGGTTCGTGGCGACGAGCGCAGTTTGGCCCATCGAGTTCGATCGCCAGAACACTCGCCAGCTCGACGGTCGGTGCGCAGCTCGCGGCTCGCGGCGGGGGGCGCCGGGCGTTCGGCGACGTACGGCGACGCTGAGCAGCCCTCTCCGACCCTTCGCAGGGGTCGAGGGACGAACAGGATCGGATCAGGTACGCGGGAGTGCCTGACGAGATTTGATGCAGAACGCACACAGGACCATTTTTAAAGATAACGAGTCTTTACTTTGCCTGTCTAGATCCTTTTTCGGGGCGTGAGCATTTTGTGTGGCTCTTGGTTTCGGGTACGGGGGGCCCGGGCGTTGCTTGTCACGCGGCGCTCGTTAGGCGGAGCGAGCAGGCTGCGTCGCGGTTCGCTGCGATCATCTGGCGTCAGTTGCATCCTGCGCATCCTGCGCATCCTGCGCATCCCGCGCCGCGCGGGCGGCGCTCCAAGCCTGCCGGCTGCCGCCCGCGCGCGGGCGCTGCTACGGTTCGGCTGTGCGACGCCCGCTGCTCGCCTCGTCCGCCCTGTTCGACGCGCTTCGCCTCGCGTCGCTCGCGTCCATCGTCCTCGCCGTCGTCATCCCCCGCGCGGGCGCCGCGCAGGACCTGCCGACGCTGAGCGGGTCCTGGACGGCGAGCGCCCTCACGGAACAGTGGTCGGTCGCCGCCTGGGGGCAGGCGTGCGGGCCCAGGCCGCGCCCGCAGGGCGCCCCGGGCGGCGCCGTGCAGATCCAGCAGCACGGCTCGGAGCTCTCGATCTCGGGCGCCGGACGGTCGTGGAGCACCGCCGAGTGCTGGGAGCAGATGCCCGGGCTCGCGCGGAGCAAGCACTCGGCCTCTGGCAACGCGCGCTCCTGGCAGACCCGCTGCACGACGCCGGCCAGCGACCCCCGCCGGGCCGTGGTCACCACCACGACGCAGGCGACCGACGCCAGCATCAACATGGTGGAGACGGGGCAGTACCAGTTCATCATCCAGGACACGACCTGCAGCGCGTCCGTGACGAGGACGCGGGCCTACACGCTCGTCCGGCGCGAGGGCGAGGCGCCCCCCGCGGCGAGCGCCCCGCCGCCGGTGGCGAGCGCTCCGCCGCCGGCGGTGTCCGCGGCGCCCGCCGCAGCCGAGAAGAAGCCCGCGGCCTCGCGCACCTGCGACGCCCCCGGCGAGCCGGCGCGCCTCGAGGTCACGCCGTCGCGCAAGCTCATGCGGCCGGGCGAACGCTCTCAGTTCCGCGCGCTGGTCATGGATGCGGGGTGCGCGCTCCCGACGAGGCCCACGTGGTCGATCGCGCCGGGGCCGCTCGCGTCCGCCGCGACGGTCGACGCGACAGGCGCCCTCTCGCTCGGCGCCGGCGCGGGCGAGGGGGCGCTCGGCCTCGTCGCGTCCGTCGCCGGAAAGGGGGTGACCGTCGCGATCGAGGTGACGAGCCCCGATCGTTACGACGCGCTCCTCGCGACGAGCGGGCTCAACGAGGCGGGCGAGAGCGAGCAGGCCGCCGTCGTGGTGATCGCGGCCGGCACCATCGGCGGGCGCACGACCTCGGGCGAGGACCTGGGACGCCAGCGCAAGAACCTGTTCGTCGCCATCGTGGGTGGGGTCGCGGCCTGCCTCGGATTTGCCGGGTTGATCCTGCTCCGCCGAGGCCGACGGCGGACAGGAGGCGAGGTGGAAGGCCCGGCCTCCATGGCCGGTGCCGCCGGCGAGCACGACAGCGCAGGCGCCGAGGGAACCCCGGCGCCCTCGGAGGCCTCGCTCGCGGGCGTCGCAGGGTCAGCCGCGGCGCCGGTCCGGCGGACGCTGCGGGCTCGTGGAAAGATCTGCCCAACCTGCGGCGACCGCTATCCGAGCGAGGCGATGTTCTGCGGGAAAGACGGCACGCAGCTGCTCCTGCTCAATTGATCGCGCCACACTGCGCGCTGCGGCTGCGCGGGACGTGGACGCGCGCTGCGTCATCGGGCGGCGCTGCGCCGGCGCGATCATAAAAGAAGTCGCCGCCTTGATCGGCCTCGCGCCGTCCCGCTATTCTGCGTCGACCGACCGGGCCGCGTGAACGTGCGCGTGTGTGGTCGTTGAACCCATGCCCGCATGCCGGAACGGGAAGGGCGACAGTCGCATGAAGATTACGTGTGAGTCGTGCCAGGCCAAGTACACGATTGCCGACGAGAAAGTCGCCGGCAAGACGGTCAAGATCAAATGCAAAAAGTGCAACCACTCCATGGTGGTCCACGGCGCGAATGAGGCTACCCCGGCCGCGCCGCAGGACGCGACCGCGGAGCAGCAGGGCGACCTGTCGGATGACGCCGACGCGAAGCTCGTGGCCGACGCGGGCGGCGCGCCCCCGGCGGCGGCGCCCGACACGTGGACCGTCAACGTCGCCGAGGGCGACGAGCGGACCATGACGACCGCCGAGCTCGTGGCCGAGTACGCGCGCGGAGGCCTGAGCAACGACACGTACGTGTGGAAGGACGGGATGGGCGACTGGCTGCCGATCGCCAGCGTCCCGGAGCTCAAGGAGCGCTTCTCCTCGCGGGAAGACGCGGCTCCCGCGCCCGCAGCAGCCGTCGCCGCGGCGGCGCCAGCTGCCGCGGCGCCCGCGATCGCGACGCCTGTGTCAGCTGCAGCTGCGCCTGCCGCGGCGGCCGTCCCTGCTGCAGCTGCGCCTGCGGCCGCAGCGGCGCCTCCGCCCGCAGCGGTCTCTGCGCCGGCCGCCGCTCCAGCGCCTGCGGCTGTCCCCACGGCTCCGGCGCCTGCTGGGCTCAGGTTCGGGCCCGAGGGGACCGTGGTCATGAAGGACTCGCGGCGCGCCCTGAACCAGGCGGGGGCCGCGACCCCGGCGCCTGCAGCCGTCGCATCGGCGAAGGCCCCGGAAGCTGCGGCGCCGGCGAATCCAGCGGCCGCGGCGTCAGCGAATCCAGCGGCCGCGGCGCCGGCCCCAGGCGGCGCACCGGCGCCAGCGGCTGCGCGTCGCGCGGCCCGGGGGGCCGCGGTCGACGTCTTCAGCGCCGCGGAGCGCGCCGAGGACCCCGGCGCGTCCGCCCCGCCGCCGGGCCTCGATCGCCAGGTGGGCGAGCGCAACGAGAACTCGGTCCTCTTCTCGCTCTCGGCGCTCACCGCGACCGAGAACGCTGCGGCCAAGCAGAAGGATGAAGACGAGCTCCCGGCGGGCCGGCGTCCCTCGAACCGCCCCTCGAAGAACAACGGTCGAGCCGGCTACGACGATCTGCTGAACCTCGGCGGCGGCCCCATCGCCTCCGCGCCGATGCTCGCGCCGCCGCCGTTGCTCGCGCCGGTGACGGACTCGCGGCCGCCTCCCTCGATGCCGTTTCCGTCCAAGGCGTCGGTGCCGCCCGCGTCGCTCTCGTCGCTCTCTCCGCTCACGGCGCCGGAGGCCTCGCCCAAGAAGGGCCGCACCGGTCTCATCGCGGCCGCGGTCGCCGCGGTCGTGCTGATCGGCGGCGTCGCCTTCTTCTTCATGCAGTCGCCGAAGCCGGAGACGTCGACGGCCACGCCGGAGCAGGCGAACACCGCCCCCGCCGAGGTGCCGAGCCCTGCGCCGACGCCGACGCCCGCCGAGACCGCTGCGGCCGCAACGCCGTCCACGGCGGAGACGGCGGCGCCGTCCGCGGAGCCCACCGCCAGCGCCGAGGCGCCGAGCGCCGCGACGCCTGCTGCCGCCGCGGCGGAGAAGCCGGCGTCCGCGCCCGCCGCCGCGGCGGAGAAGCCGGCGTCCGCGCCCGCTGCCGCGGCAGAGAAGCCGGCGGCACCGAAGCCGGAGCCGGCGGCGTCCGGAGGCGCCGAGTTCAACCGTGGCGCCGCGAGCTCGGCGCTCGGCGCCGCCGCTGGCTCTGCGAAGAGCTGCAAGAAGGCCGGCGGACCGACCGGGACCGGGAGGGTCAAGGTCACCTTCGCGCCGAGCGGCAGCGTCACGTCGGCTGAAGTCCAGGGGGCGCCGTTCGCCGGGACCAGCGTCGGCGGATGCGTCGCCAGGCTGTTCCGCGGCGCGCGGGTGCCTGCCTTCGGCGGGGGCCCGATCTCCGTCAGCAAGTCCTTCACCATCAACTGATCGCGGCCCCAGCGCGGGCGCTCCCGCGCTTCGATTGGGTTGCCGCCTCCTCGATGGGTCCGCCGGAGTATCGAGCGAGGTTGGCTGCCATGAAGGAGGGGTCGATAGGACCCTGAGCACTCGCGCGGCTCCGGGCTGCTCGGGCAATTGCCACCTCGATGCAGCTGAACCGCAAGGGTTCGCGCGCGGCGCTTCCGCGAGCTCCTGCGGACGACAAGGTCGTTGCGGAGGCAGCACCCTTTACTCGGCCGGGCTCCCGCTTGCGGTCCATTCCGCGTAGCATCGTGCCCCATGACGCTCGTCCCCGCGGAGCAGCGCGCCGGACCTCCGCGATCTCGCCCAGGGCCGGCCCGTGCTCGCCGACGCTCGCACCGGCGCGCCCTCTGGGCTGCGCCTGTTACGGTGGATCGGCGCGGGCGGCATGTCGGCGGTGTTCCTTGCCGAGCGGGATCCGACGGTTGCATCGAGTCTCCTCTCCGACATCGCGCCGACGCTCCTTGCCGTGAAGATCGTCAAACCCGAGACGGAGCACGGGCTCGCTCAGCTCGGGATGAGCAGCATGGACGTCGCCCTCCGCGAGATCGAGGCCCTCGTGCGGGTGAAAAACCTGCGTCCACCGAGCGAGTTCGTCATCGGCCTTTACGGCAGCGGCAGCGCGCTCGTTCAGCTCGAGAACGATTCGGCGCTCTCCTTGCCCTGGATCGCACTCGAGCACGTCGAAGGATCGAACGCTGGGACGACGCTGGCCGAGCGGATCGAGCTCGCCGGGGAGGGTGGCGTCGACCCGGTGCGGGTTCACCGGCTGGCGCGCGGGATGATCGAGGGTGTACGCGTGCTGCACCGACTCGGCGTCATCCACCGCGACCTGAAGCCCAACAACGTCTTCGTAGCTGGCCCCGTGGACGTCGAGACCCCGAAGATCGCCGACTGCGGCATCGCGCGGGTCGAGGGGCTGCGGCTCGCCACGGTGCAGGCGATGACGCCAGGTTACGGCGCGCCCGAGCAGAGCCTCTCGGCGCTGCGGCCGAGCCACCAGAACCCGTTGGTCGGACCGTGGAGCGACGTTCACGCGCTCGCCGCGACGATCTTCTTCGTGATCGCCGGCGAGGAGTGGTGCCGCTCGGAGCCGGCCTGGAACGCCGGCGAGCGCCGCAGCTTGCGCACGTCGCGGCGGCTGCACCGGGGCTTCCTCGCGGATGGTGACCTGCTCGAGGCGCTCGACCGGGCGCGTCGCCGAAGCTGCCGCCGGGGACCTGGGATCGGGAGGGCGCGAGCTTCTACGAGCGGCGCGCGCGCCAGCTCTTCGGTGCGTCGGTGTTCGGCGATGCGCCGGCGCGGTATGCGAGCGTGGACGAGCTCGCCGCGGCGGTCTTGTCGCCGCTCGAGGCCGTGGCGGCGCGGTGGATCGAGCGCGAGAGCAAGGGGCAGCGGCCGGTGACGCAATTCCGGCGGACCCGGATGGTCGCGTCGGACGAGGGCGCGCACGCCGCCGTGGAGGTGGTTCCGCCGTCGTCGATCCCCGGTGGTCGCGCGCTGCTCCTCGCGCCGGGCGAGGTCGTCTTCACGCCGGGGACCTTCGCCTTCGCGTGCAGCGGCGGCGGCCTCTACTGCTTTTCTCAGCGGGAGCCGCAGCTGTTCGAGGTGGAGGTGCCGGAGGAGGTGCTCCCATCCCTGGCCGCGACGAGGTGGCTCGCGCGCGGGCCGGGTGGCGGCGTCGCGCTGGTCGGCCCGGCGCACGTGCTCCTGTTCCGCGGCACCCTGTTTCGCGACGCCGATTTCGCGCTCATGCCCCTGCCGCGTCGCGCGGGTGGGGGCGCGGTCGGGCCCATCGTCGCCGTGCTGGGCGACGGCCGCACGTTCGGCGTCGTGACGGCGGAGACCGACGACGGCGAAGGCGGCCCGGAGCTGTGGTTGTCGCAGGACGGCGAGCGCTGGAGCGACCCGTTGCTGTTGCTGCTCAAGGGCGAGGTCCACGCCGTCGCATCGGGGCCGCTCGGCTTCTTCGTGGCTGGCGGTTACCGGGGCAAGCGCGGACGGGCGATGTGGCTCGGCTACGATGGCAAGGCGCAGGTGTTCGCGACGGGCATGACCGACGCGCCGCCGCTGGAGGTGGCCGTCGCCGGCGCCGACGGCGCGGCGTGGGCCGCGGGCGCCGGGGTGGTCATGCGCTTCGATCAGAGCGGCGCCGCGATGGAGGCGTCGGAGGGCGGCGGCCGCCCGGTGGCGATGGGCCTCGACGAGGACGGGGTGCCGTGGCTCGTGACCGAGCGCGAGGTGCTGCGCCGGCACGGCGCGGGGGTGCCGGTCTGGAAGCGGTACCACGCGCAGCCCGAGGGCGCGCCCGGGCTTGTGGCGATCGGCTTCCATCCGACCGGGGTGCGCGTGGTCGACGCGCTCGGCGGCGGCGTGGTGCTGCGGCCGGCGGAGTTCGCGACGACGCGGCCTTTCGGCGGGTGAGGGCTCATTCGACCCGCCGGCGTCGCCGGTCCTGCAGCTCCTCTTCGAGCTCGTCTCGCAGCTTCGCCCTGAGCTCCAGGCCGACCCCGGTCAGGTCGGGGAAGAGCACGCTCGCCGTCATTCCCTGGCTCGCGAGCTGCCTGCGGATGCCGTCTGCCGCTGCCCTGGGGATGATCACCTTGGTGAGCAGCTCTCGCCCGGCCGACGCCTCCGCGCCGAGGATGGGCGCCAGGTGATCGAGCGCGAAATCGTGGTCGTTCCTCGATAGATAGACCGAGAAGATCCCCTGTTGCCGCTCGATGCGGGCCACGTCGAGCGGGGCCCGGAACACGACGAGCGCGGAGTCGACGGCGGGCGGCGCGGCCGTGGCGTCCTCGCGGGGCAGGATGCTCGACACGGGCGTGAAGAAGGGCGGTGTCCTGCCGCCGAGGAAGGAGCGGAGGTTCTCGATCCGGAAGGCGCCTTCCGGGAGGCGCCGGCCGAGCGCCGCGGGAAAGGGGTAGTCCGAGAGGTTGAGTCGATAGATGGCCGCGTCGTCGGGCGAGCGCTCCGAGAGCGCGAAGAACGCCGCGACGAGGGGTTATAGGTCCAGTCGAGAAGGCGGGTCGGTACGCCGTGGTGCTGGGCGAGGCACAGGGCGCGCCACTCGTCGGCGAGGACGTCCGGCTCGCCGCGCGCCGCCAGCCGAAAGCGGCGCGCGATGTCGCGCTCGCGCGGGCCGAGCCACTCGCCGTCGACGGGCGAAAGCGGGGCGAGGTGCGCTCCACGTCGCGGTAGAGCGTCGGCACCAGGCTCCACGCGGCGCTCGCGTGGCCCCGGTAGCAGAACCGCGAGCCGGGCGCGGCTTCGAGGAGGGCCATGAGCTCGGAGAGGCGGGAGATGTGGAGGGTCTGCACCTGGGAGGAGGATACGGCAGGTGAGGCGGGCGTGACCAGGGCTGAGCGGAGCGGGCGATCTGGGCCCGAGGCGAACCGCTCCGAGGCGACCCGAACCAGGTTGGGTTGGCAGCACTGGCGTGCGCGAAAGACGATTGAGAGATGAGATGGTTTGCCTCGCCGTAATTGCGCGACACCGTTCGATGTCATCTCATGAATCGCATCCAAAAATAGATTTCTTTTTCATGGTCAATCCATCTGTGACTTGCTAGCGAATCGGCCTCGGAGACGGCGCGCCGCCGAGCCCGTGTTCGGCGGCGCAAGGCCGACGTTTGTCCTTCCGCGCCGCGGAGGCGCTTGCCCCATCACGACGGCCGGCTGCACACGTCGGCCAGGAGGATCGACCCATGGGCGTGCACGTGATTCTCGACATCGATCCGCGAGGCATCGACGAGGCCGAGTGGGCAGCCACTTACGAGGAGACGCTCGCGCTCGTTTCGGCGTGGCAGCCGCGCCTCCTGGGTTGGGGCTGGCGCGCGATCGAGGGTGTGCGTGTTCGCGTGCCGATGTACATGCGCTCGCTCGGCCGTGATGTCGACGACCCCAAGCGGGCGCGCTGGCATGTGGTCGGCGATCGCGACAGCCTGCAGACGGCCGAGGGCCAGGTGTTCTACCGCGATCTCGGCCGGTATGCGGCGCAACTGGGTGAATGCCCCGACGGCGATATCGTGGTCACCGCCGCCATGCCGGACAGGGGCGACACCAGCGGCCCCGTGCGCGTCTTCAGCGGCAGGACGCGGGGGTACCCGTACCATTTCGCCGTGCTCGCGGCGGCGATGCTCATTGAAGAGCGCTTTCCCCAGCACGCGATGGTGTGGGGCGAGATCGATCGCGGGCAGGTCGAGCAAGCCAGGCGGCTTTCGGCGCCCCTCCTCGGCCGCGAGCTGCCGCTGCCCGTGCGCGTCGATGCGCCGCGGCTGATCGAGCGCTTGCGTGCTCGCTACGCTGCCGGCGCGTTGTTCGGTGCGTTCAAGCGGGTGTTCCTCGGCGAGGCGGGCGAGCGGTACGAGGCCGTGCTGCGCGTGTTCCCGGGCGAGGACGCCGCGAAGGAATGGCAGCGTGCGCTGCGTGCGTTCGCCGAGTCCAGGTCGCAGGCCTCGTCCGATGCCGTCCGTCTGGTGATCGCCTGGCTCAACGCAGGGCGCGGCCTGCGTGAGGCGTGCCGGCTCGCGTGCCTCGCGCCGGAGGGCCCGCGCATCTCACCGGAGGAGTTCATCGGGATCCTCGCGTCGACGTGGGTCGCGGTGCCGCCTCCTGCGCGCGGGCCGCTCAGCGCGTTGTGCAAGCCGCTGGAGACGCCGCACCCTACGGCATCGTGGTGCGGCGCCCTTTTCCTTGACGCGACGATGACGGGACGGCGCCTTCGGATCCATATCGAGCCGGCCGCGCTCAGCGCCGACCTCTCGGCGGTCTTCGGCGATCGAGGTCCTGCGCTCGCCGAGCAGCTGCGCGAGGAGAGCGCGAAGCTCGAGGCGCAGCTCCGCGAACTGGCGGACGACACGAACACGATCCTCGCGGAGATCGGCGGCGCTGCCAGCGACACGACGGAAGCGCTTGCGGCGCTCTGCTCCGCGGAGGCGATGGGCCCGCAGCAGCGAACCTGGGTGCGGGCGATGGCGTGGCGCGCGGCGAAGGCGCTCGCGCGCCTCCGTGATGGGGACCCCAAGATGGCGGGGATCCTCGACGACGCGGCGCAGGGGAAGCGCTTGCTCGCAGAGCTGCTGATCGAGCGGCAGTTCCTGCTCACCGAGGACGCGTGGGACGGGGTCCTCGCGGAGCGTGAGCCGGAGGTCGTCGCGTGGTGGATCGCGCTCGTCGGCCTGAGGGCCAGCGAGCTGGACGCGTCGGAGGTCTGCCGTGCGTTCCTCGAGAACGCGGAGCTCCGGGCTTACGCGATGGCCATCCGCCGTGACGAGGCGGCGATGCGCGAGATCGGCGAGCTCGCCGGCACGGAGAGCGCGGGCGGGGAGTGAGTCTCGATGACGCCGACCCCTCACGACGCCCTGTTCAAGTCCACGTTCAGCCAGCCGGAGCACGCGGCCGGGGCGCTGCGCGAGGCGCTGCCGGCGGCGCTTGCGGCCCAGATCGACTTCGGGTCGCTGACGCTGCAACCTGGCAGCTTCATCGACGAAGCGCTCGTGGCGAGCCACAGCGACCTGCTCTTCACCGCGAGGCTGGAGCAAGGGTCGCGGTTCATCTACGTGCTCTTCGAGCACCAGAGCACGATGCACCCGCTGATGGCGTCCCGGCTGCTCGCGTACATGGTGCGGATCTGGCAGGGCTACCTGGAGCGTCACCCCAAGGCGACGCTCCTCCCGGGGATCCTGCCGGTGGTGCTGGTTCACGGCGCGATTGCCTGGAACGCGCCGGTTTCGTTTCAGGATCTGCTGGATGTGCCGCCGGAAACGCTGGCGCAGATGGCCGAGCATGTGCCGCAGTTCTGTTTCGTGCTGGACGACATCAGCCACGAGACGGACGAGGCGCTGCGAGCGCGGGCGATGACGGCGCTGGGGCGGGTGGTGCTGTGGTGCTTCCGGCATTCGAGCGACTTCGACGAGCTGGTGAAGCTCCTGCCGGCGTGGCGCGACGTACTCGAGGAGGTGCGTCGGGCGCCCAGCGGAGGGGCTGCGCTCGCGCGCTTGTGGCATTATATGTTCAGCATCGCCGACCTGCGCGACCCCGAGAAAGTGCTGAAGGCGCTGCTCGCGGCAGCGGGACCGGAGGCCAAGGAGGAGATCGTGACCATCGCAGATTACCTTCGCGAAGAGGGGCGCCGGGAGGGCCGGCTGGCGGGCGAGCGAGAGGGCCGGCTGGCGGGCGAGCGAGAGGGCCGGCTGGCGGGCGAGCGAGAGGGCCGGCTGGCGGGCGAGCGAGAGGGCCGGCTCGAAGGGCAGCGGAGCACGTTGCTGAAGCAGCTCCGGCTGCGCTTCGGCGAGCTGCCGGAGCCGATCGAGGCGCGCATCGGCGCCGCGGATGCCGCGCAGATCGAAGGCTGGACCGAGCGCGTGATCACCGCGCCTACGCTCGACGACGCGCTGACCGAGCGCTGATGCGGTGCCCCCGCTCGACGACACGTTGGCCGAGCGCTGACGCGGCTCCCTCGTGCATGTTGTCTCCAGCGTCGCGTGTCGCCGGGACACCGCGGGGACGTTGGCGCTCGAATCGATGCGCGCGCCGTTGGTGAGCCGATGCTGATTGCACCAAGAGACGGCGTCTCCTGCATTGCCGGACGATCGATCAGAGCTACCGACGCTGGGCGGAGACTCGGGCGCCGCAGGTCCTCACGGCGCCCGAGGTGAGTCAGCTGCCGGGAGCTCTCCGGGACCGGCGCTGGTCGGTCGGACGTCGGGCGGGCTCGGGGTCGTCCCTCAGGGATCCGTGAACCCCGAGCTCAGGGCGATTCCCCGTCATCGCCCGCCTCGTCGTCACCCGACTCGCCCTCCTCCGACTCGCCGTCTTCCGGCTCGGCCTCCTCCGACTCGCCGCCATCCTCCCCCTCCGCTCCTCCTCCGCCGTAGGCGCCGCGGGAGGCTGGGAACGGCGCATAGTCCTTCATCTTGTCGGTGCCCGCATACCAGTACTCCGCGGCGGCGCGCAGCCTCCGCTCGGCGTTCACGACGAGGGTGTACACGGCGTCGCGGAGCTTGCGCGAGCGCACCGCCTCGAGAGAGAGCGTCTTGTCGGCGAGCATGCGCGCGAGCAGCGGCGAGAGCTCGCGGAGGCGGTCCGCCGCGGCGGCCTCGCCGCGAGGCGCCTTTTGAACGGCCTCCGCGTGCTCGGAGCAGAGCAAGAGGAGATCGGAGGTGTCCTGGACCAGATCGGGGTCACCGCTGCCTGCCCGGATCGCCATGAGCCGCTTTTGCCCTTCGGGGCTCTTCTTGAAGCGGAGATCGAAGAAGCGGAGGAGCGATTGCTTGATCTGGACGGCCTCGGCGGCCGGCTTCTGGAAGGCCGCCGAGGCCCGCTCCTGGCGCTGCTGCGCCGCTTGCCAGCGCGATTGCACGACGCGGAGGAGCTCGATCTTCTCACGAAGCCCGCTGATCTCCTCGCCCGTGAGCGGGGGCTCGCCCTCGGCGAACGGGGTGAGCACGAGATCCGCCGCGTCGCGCTCGGCAGCGAGCTGAATGCGGCTCGCCCAGATGACGCGTCGAGCGAGCTTGCCTGGAAACAGGGAGGCGTTATCGCCCAGCGACTCGGCCTCTCGGAGCAGCTCGGCCTCTCGCTCGGCGCTCAGCGTGAACTCGGGCGCACCGCCCGACGAGCGGTGCGCGCCTCCGGCGTCGCTCGAAGCGCGTGTGTTCTTGGTGTTCTTGGTCCTGGATGAAGCGGCGGTGGGTGCCTTCGTTGCCATGGCGATGAGATGTCTCCTTATCGAGGTCAGCGCCCCTCCGAGCAGAGGCGCGGTCGCTCAATGAGGGAATCGGTCGGCGCCAAGGCATCGGGTCACGGGAGAGCACGATACCGACGCTTTTGTCGCAAGGTCGCAAGGAGACAGAGGCGCCGCGCAAGTGGACGCCGAGGCTGCGCGGCAGCGGCGACGGCCGGGCGCAGGCGTCGAGCCATGGTAACGCGGGGCACAAACTGGGCGCGCAGAGGGGCGCTGGGGCTGCACAGGAATCAGGCAATCGTACGATAGGACACCAAAATGGGTGCGCAGGAGGGTCGCGGGGCTGCGCAGGAGCCACGCGATCGTACGATGGGACACATCAATGGGTACGCAGGAGGGTCGCGGGGGCTGCGCAGGAGCCACGCGATCGTGCGATAGGACACCAAGAGGGGTGCGCAGGAGGGTCGCGGGGGCTGCGCAGGAGGGCGCCGAGGGCGCGCAGGAGGGTCGCCGGGACCGCGCAGCAGGACCGCCGGGGCTGCGCAGGAGGGCGCCGAGGGCGCGCAGGAGGGTCGGCGGGATCGCGCAGGAGGTCGCGGGGGCTGCGCAGGAGGGCTGACGGGACCGCGCAGCAGGACCGCCGGGGCTGCGCAGGAGGGCGCCGAGGGCGCGCAGGTGTGAACGACCGGGAGCCCTGGTAACACTTTAGACCGGGAGCCGCGGTGACGCTTCCCTGAGCTACAGGCCCATGCTCCGGGAGGACTAGAAACAGGGACCGGATCCTCGTCGACGCGACACGGTCGCCGCGCTCTCTCGGACCGCCAGGATCCAACCACGAGCCGCTCTCCGCGGTCTCGGTGCACGCGAGCCTGTCCGCACGGTCCGGCGTGCGAGCGCGAAGGTCACCGTGCCTTGGCGAGCTGCCCGAGCTGGGTCAACATCGCCGCCGCAGCCCAGGAGTGCGCACATGCTGATGCCGCGGTGATAGCTTGGCGCGATGCAGCGTGCGTTGCGTCCGAGCTTCTGGTTGCCGTTCGGCCTGCTGGTGCTGCTCCTCGCCTGCTCCGGATCTGCACCGCCGCAGCCGGTAGAGCCGTCCGCGGCCGGGACGGCGCAGCGTCCGCCACCACCGATGCCGCCAGATCCATGCCAGTCAGCCGGGGAGCTGCGCAAGCTCGTGCCCACGCTGCTCGGCAAGGGCCGGCTGGATCGGACGGTACGTGTCATCGGAAAGGCGAACCGGCTGTGCCCTGCGACGGCCGCGGCGACGTGGGCAGCGGAGGTCGAGACGCTGGCGGAGCTGGGGCGTTACGCCGAGGCGCGGCGGGTGGCGCAGGAGATCGAGGCGGTGAGGCCGGCGCCGGAGGACGCCAGGAAGGCGGCGACGGCGGCGATGGAGAAGAGCGCGCGGCTCGACAGGAGCTTTGCCGATACGGACAAGGCCAAGGCGGCGATGCGCCGGCTGTACGGAGAGGCCGACAGGCTGTACGCAAAGGGCGATGAGGCGTCGCTGCGAGGCGCGATGGAGAAGTTCGTCGCCGCGTGGCAGGCGTGGCGACCCAACGGGCAGGCGCTGGTTGCCGCGGGGGAGTGCGCGAGGAGGGTAGGGGATCGGCCCATGGCGCAGCGGCTGTTCGATCGGGCGATGGTGGACCTGGAGAAGGCGACGGGGGAGGCGCTTTCGCTGGAAGTGCCCGATGGATTCTCAGGACCTGTCGCCTCGGTTGCCTGGTCGCCCGATGGGACGCGTCTGGCCGTTGCTCACGGAGGTGAGATTTCGATCGTCGATACCACGACTCGGAGGGAGCGAGCTCGCCTGCGGGCGCACTCCATGCTGGTGAATGCGGTGGCGTTTTCTCCGGACGGCAAGCAGCTCGCCTCGGGGGCCAGGAGCGGGGTCGTGCAGCTGTGGGAAGGGAGCACGGGAGCGCTGCTCAAGACCCTGGAGGGGCACACCGGCGGGGTGACAGCGGTGGCGTTCTCGCCGGACGGCAAGCGGCTCGCCTCGGCGTCTGACGATGGGACCGTGCGGCTGTGGGAAGGGAGCACGGGAGCGCTGCTCAGGACCCTGCAGGGGCGTGGGGTGACAGCGGTGGCGTTCTCGCCGGACGGCAAGCGGCTCGCGTCGGGGTCCAGCAGCGGGGTCGTGCAGCTGTGGGAAGGGAGCAGAGGAGCGCTGCTCAAGACGCTGGAGGGGCACACCGGTGGGGTGATAGCGGTGGCGTTCTCGCCGGACGGCAAGCGGCTCGCCTCCGGGGCTACGGACAATACCGTGCGGCTGCGGGAAGCGAGCACGGGCGCGCTGCTCGCCACGTTGAGCGGGCACCCCCGCCGGCTGCTCACGGTGGCGTTTTCGCCGGACGGCAAGCGGCTCGCCTCGGGGGCCACGGACAATACCGTGCGGCTGTGGGAAGCGAGCACGGGCGCGCTGCAGAAGACGCTGGAGGGGCACACCGATGGGGTGACAGCGGTGGCGTTCTCGCCGGACGGCAAGCGGCTCGCCTCGGGGTCCGGGGACAAGAGCGTGCGGCTGTGGGAAGGGAGCACGGGAGTTTTGCTCACCACCCTGAGGGGACACACAAGCCCTGTGACGGCGATGATGCTTTCGCCGGATGGCAAGCGGCTCGTCTCGGGATCTCATGATGGGACGGTGCGGCTGTGGGAAGGGAGCACGGGCGCGCTGCTCAAGATGCTGAAGGGGCACACAGATGGAGTGACGGCGGTGACGTTGTCGCCGGATGGCAAGCGGCTCACATCGGGAGCCTTGGACAATACCGTGCGGCTGTGGGACGTGAGCACGGGCGCTCTTCTCAAGGACCTGAAGGGGCACACCAGCCTGGTGAGCACGGTGGCGCTGTCGCCGGATGGCGCGCGGCTCGCCGCGGGGTCCTGGGATGCGACCGTGCAGCTGCGGGAAGCGAGCACGGGCGCGCTGCTCAAGACGCTGGAGGGGCACGCCGGCGGGGTGACAGCGGTGGCGTTCTCGCCGGACGGCAAGCGGCTCGCCGCGGGGTCCTGGGACAAGACCGTGCGGCTGTGGGAAGCGAGCACGGGCGCGCTGCTCAAGACGCTGGAGGGGCACGCCGACGGGGTGACAGCGGTGGCGTTTTCGCCGGACGGCAAGCGGCTCGCCTCGGGAGATCTGGACGCTACCGTGCGGCTGTGGGAAGCGAGCACGGGCGCGCTGCTCAAGACGCTGGAGGGGCACGACCGCGGGGTGACAGCGGTGGCGTTCTCGCCGGACGGCAAGCGGCTCGCCTCGGGGGCTGCGGACAATACCGTGCGGCTGTGGGAAGCGAGCACGGGCGCGCTGCTCGAGACGCTGGACGGGCACACGAGCCGGGTGACCGCACTGGCGTTCTCGCCGGATGGCAACGTGCTCGTGTCCGCTGCAGAAGACGGATCGGCGATGCTCCATCGCGTCGCCGGCGGGAGTCGACTCGCCACGCTCCGCGCCATCGAGGACAAGGACGCCGGCTACGTCTTCACCCGCGAGCACATCGACTTCACGGGGGCCGATCTGTGCGCCGCCCGCGTCTACCCGATCTGCCGCTTCGGTCCGCTGGCCTTCCCCATCGACGTGTGCGAGGAGCGCGTCTACGTCAAGGACCTGCTCGCGAAGGTCCAGGCCGGAGACACCTCCTCTGCCGAGCCGGAGTACGTCGCCGACCCGAGCCCGTGCGCGGCCGCTTCCGTCGCGTCGGAGTGACACACACGGCCGTGCGCCACGCGACGACCCCCTCGCCGCGCGCTACGCCCGCGACGACCCCCTCGCCGCGCGGCTACGCCCTCCGCCGCCGGCAGAGCAGACCCGCCAGCGCGAGCCCGGCGAGCCAGCCGGCGCTCCCATCCCGGCCTCGCGGGCTCGCCGCGCAGGGGCCGAGCATGCCGCTGCCAGCCGCATAGAAAGCCTCCGGCACCACGGCCACCTCGGTCGGCGGCGCGCCCGGGGCGTCGCCGTTGCCGTCGGTCGGATCGTCGCTGACCGGCGCGCCGAACGCGCCCGCCGCGGAGATCTTCGCCTGGTTCTTGATGAGGTCCGGCGCGTCCGCGTCGACCGTCACCTCGAAGCGCACGGTGACGCTGCCGTCGACAGGGATGCTCCCGCCTCGCGCGCTGTCCGCCCCATCCCCGAGCCAGAACGTGATGGTCCGCGTCGCGGGATCGTACTGCCCGAGGTCGTCGCCAGGCGCGTCCGTCTGGGGACCGGCGTTCGGCCCGTCGACGATCGACAGCGAGCCAGGGACGAACGTCACGCCAGCAGGCAGCGCGTCCGTCAGCACCGCGCCCACCGCCTCGTCATTGCCCGTGTTCGTCGCCGTGATGCGGTATTCGACGGCGTCTCCGCGGTAGGTCGGCAGCCCGCCGAGATCCGTGGCCACCTTGCTCGATTTGCTGAAATCAGGCCCGTAGTTGGAGATCGACGTCACCCACCCCGCGAGGAAATAGAGCTCGTCCTTGCTCGTGGCGACGAGCGTGGCCCGATCGTCCCCCGGCTTGAGCTTCGCGCTGACATCGACGATGTCGATGTCGACCCCCGACATGCTCTGAGGCGTGCCCGGGATCCTCGGGAGATCGCCCTCCATCGACACGGCCTTTCCGAGCGCCGAACGGGTGCTGTTGAAGAAGTTGTCCGCGGGGTTCAGCTCGTCGCTCAGCGCCTCGGCCAGATCGGGCTTCCCCGGGTTCTTGGGGTTGAAGAACACGCTGTCGCCGGTGTTCGAGTTGTCGCCCTCGAACGCGACGATGCCCAGCTTCGCCACGAAGCCGGCGTCGGGCACCTTGAAGCCCGAGAGCTCGACCTGCTGCCATCCCACGTCGGAGACCCGGTCGAGCCCGTCGAACAGCGCGAGGTTGCGCATCGGCGATCTCGGCGCCTCGTAAAACACCACCATCCACCACGCGACGAAGACCACGTCGTCGTCGCTGTCCCTCACGTCGACGACGTCCACGCCGCCCACCCGGTAGGCCCCGGCGCCGCTCTCCTTCACGATCGAGGTGATGTCGGCGACGGACTGGTAGTTGTGCGACTCGTTGGGCTTCCCCTGGTTGATCACCGTCTCGACCGAGTCGATGGCGGTCACCGCGCCGTCGTAGCCGCCCTCGTGGTGGAGCTCCACGTCCGGATCGGCGCCGGCGGTGTTGCGCGCGGCCCAGTACAGGAACGCGTGGGTCACCGTCGCCCCCTCGGGCAGCGTCAGCACAGCGGTCGTGCGCGCCATCTCCGGGGTGATATCGAGGCTCGCCTCCGCCCTGCCGTCAGCAGGCGAGTCGGACCGCCAGAAGAGATCGGGCCCCGACTCGACGGTCGACTGGCCGCATGCGCCCACCGTGCCCTCCGTGGGCCTCGGCGTCGCGGAGCGGCACTCCTGCCCGAGCGAGCTCCCGATGAGGGCGAAGTCGCCCTGCTGATCGACCTGTACGCGCAGCTTGGGCTCGGCCGTCGCGCTGGCGGTCGTGAGCCCGATCAGCGTGAGGGACGCGAGCCCCGTGATGCTCAACTGCCTTCTCATCGATCCTCTCCGGTCTCGGCCTGCGGCTTGTACGCGGCCTGCTTGATGATGTTGAACTGGACTCGTCGGTTCCGCTGCCTCCCGGCCTCCGTCGCGTTGTCGTCGATGGGCTGGTCCCGGCCGTAGCCCTGGGCCGTCAGTCTCGTCGAGTCGATGCCGCGGCGGACCAGCGCCGCCATGACGGAGTTGGCGCGGTTCTGCGACAGGACCCTGTTGTGCTCCACGGTGCCCCGGTTGTCGGTGTGACCCTGGATCTCGATGAGCTCGATCTCCGGGTGCTCCTTCAGCACCTCGGCGACCTCGTCGAGCAGCGGATCGCTCACCGGCTTGATGGTGGCCTTGTTCGTGTCGAACTGCACTTGCTGGAGGATCACGACGTGCTTCTCGGTCACCCGCACCGCCTTCGGGCAGCCGTTCTTCTCGGGGTCAGGATCCGCGAAGCCCTTCTCCCTCGGGCAGGCGTCCTTGTCGTCGCGGAACGAGTCGCCGTCCGTGTCGCGCGGGCAGCCGTTCTTCTCCGGGTTCTTCGAGCGGAACCCCTTGATGTCGGGGCACGCGTCCTCGGCGTCGGCCACGCCGTCGTCGTCCTGGTCCGGCGGGCAGCCGTTCTTCTTCGGGTCGTCGCTGCGCACGCCGGCGACGGCGGGGCAGGCGTCCTCGGCGTCGACGATGCCGTCGGCGTCGCGGTCCGGCGGCGGCGGGCAGCCGTTCTTCTTCGGATCGTCGCTGCGCACGCCGGCGACGGCGGGGCAGGCGTCCTCGGCGTCGACGATGCCGTCGGCGTCGCGGTCCGGCGGCGGCGGGCAGCCGTTCTTCTTCGGGTCGCCGCTGCGCACGCCCGGCACGCTCGGGCACGCGTCTTCGGGGTCGCCGATGCCGTCCCTGTCCTGGTCCGTCGGCTGCTCCGGCGTGAAGGCGGCCATCGCGACGGCGCGCACGTCCGGCGTCCCGATCCCCGAGGTGATCCCCGGACCGACGCCGATGCCCGCCTCCATGAAGGGCAGGAATCGATACCTCGCGTCGAGGAGGAGCTCCGCGTTGGTCGAGCGGCTGCTGAGGTCCTCCAGCACCATCGCGGCGCTGAGCTCCGGCCCCACCTGGAGCCGGCCGTCCGCGGCGAGGAACCCGACGCCGCCGCCCAGCGTGAGCATCGTCCCCTGCGCCACGCCGCCGAACGACTGGGAGCGCCGGACCTCCGTGCCCAGCGCGGTCGACCAGACGAGCCGCTCCATGCGGCCGCCTACAGCGACATACGGCATCGCCCGGACGCTCCCGTCGCTCACGAACGAGTCGTCCGCGCCGGTCGGCAACCAGAGGTACGCGCCGACGGCGAGCTGGAACGGGTCATGGTACGTACCATGGAGCTGCACGCGCGCGCCGAGCCGCACGTCGCCGAGCGCCGCGCCGCTCGGCGACGGGAACTGCTGGCCGCCGCCGCTCGGGCTCTCCCCCGACTGCACCGCGGTGAGCGGCGCATCGAGGTCGAAGCTCACCTTGTTCCAGAGCGGGAGCGACGCGGCCAGGTGGAACGTGAGCTGATCGCTGACGACCGCGCCGATCTCCGCGCCGTCGCGCTCGCGCCGCAGGACCAGCGGGTTGCTCGCGTAATCGGCGAGCAGCATCACATGCGGCGTGAGGTGCCCTGCCGCGAACGGCGACGGCACGCTGAACATGCGGTCCCCGGCCGGCGCCGGCACGAAGCGGCTCAGGGCCATGCCTCCGGGGTTGACCGGCGCGTCCTGCGCGCGCGCGGGCGCAGGGAGGAGGAGGAGGGCGACGACGAGAGCGGCCAGCGCGGCGGCAAGCGAACGGAGAGCCCAAAGTCTCATGAGGTGGCACCCTGCATCGGCGGGTTTCGCATGACGATATAAGACGCTGTCGCGGACGAGTATACAGGTCGGCAAGTGCGGAGTCTTGAGCAACGAGCGCCGTCGACGGCATGTTCGTAGGACTTGCGCGCACCTCACCGGACCATTCCCCGACCATTCCGCGCCACCCCCCGCGCATTCCCCGATCCGCTGAACGAACGAGAGGCTATCGCGCGCGGGCGGCGCGCGCGCCATCGCAGCGACGCCGCGGCGAGCGGGCGGTGCCGCTGCAGCGCGGCCGCGATCGCCGCGGGCCTCTGCCCGCGTGGCACAACAAGACAGGAAATCAGGCCAGTCGACCTCGGCGAAGAGCGGTTATCCCGCGCTGCCCGCCGGACGACTGGAGGACGAGAGGGACCGTCGAGTCGACGAGAGGGCCGGGAGAGCCCCTCTCGTCGCGGCGGCCCCGGCGCGAGGCGGGCGCCTGGGCCGGCAGCCCGGGGTCGCCCGCGGCGGGGCGGCGCGTTCGCCCGCGGCGGGGCGGCGCGTTCGCCCGCGGCGCGGCGGCGCGTCGCACACCTCGCCCGGCGCATCCCTCGTGGCGCCTGCCCGCCGCACGCCGAGCGCGCTCGGCGCACGCCGCACACCGAGCTCCTGGTGCGCTGGGCGCGCGAACCGCCGCGGCCTTCGAGGGCGCGCTTCGAACGGCGCAGGGTCGGATCGGGACGGAGGACCTGCCGGACGGGACAGGGGGCGCTCGGGCGCCTGCGCTCCGGACGCCGAGCGGCTATGGTTGGCGGGACATCGCGATGGGCACCCTCCTCAAGCGTGCGCTCGACCAGGCGGCGGTCTGGCATCGAGCCCAGAAGCGCAAGTATCCGAACGCCGACGTCCCCTACATCAGCCACCTCGCCGGCGTGGCGGTCCTGCTCGCGCGCCACGGCTTCGACGACGAGGTCGTCGCGGCCGGCGCGCTGCACGACGCCATGGAGGACCAGGGCGTCACGTTCGACGAGCTGAGCCAGCGCTTCGGCGATCGCGTCGCCACGCTCGTCCGCCACGTGACCGAGCAGGACAGGGCGCTGCCCTGGGAAGACCGCAAGCGCCTCTATCTCGAGGCGTTCCCGAAGAAGCCCTGGGAGGCGCAGGCGATCACGCTGGCCGACAAGATAGACAACTTCCAGTCGATCATCGTCTGCGCGCGCGAGCACGGCGATCCGTGGTCGATGTTCAAGCGCGGTCGGGACATGCAGATCGCGAGGTTCGAAGAGCTGCGCGCGATGTGCCGCGGCCTGCCGCCGCACCCGCTGCTCGACGAGTACGGGGCCGTGCTCGACGAGCTCCTGTCGACGGGCTGAGCGCCGGATCTGCGGGGGCTCGACGACGCGCTCCGGAGCCTCGGGGTCGGCGGCGAGCGGAGCTCCGCCCGCGGGAGATCCCGAGGACCGAGGCCTCGGAGACACGGTGTGTCTCGAACGTGAACGAGGCGAGGGCGGAGCGCGCTGGATTCCGGAGTGGCCCTCTCGGGGATGCGCGATCGGCGAGAGCCAGCGTGAAGGGACCAGAGCTCCCGTGAGCCACGCTGCCCCGCTCCGTGCCGGATCGGGCTCACTCGGGCCCTCCGCTCCCTTCCTGTGAGCACGACGAGCACCCCTCCTGCCCGTCCCGGGCGCGCGACAACCACGCTGATCCCGGGCGGCGCTGCGTTCCGGAGCGGCCGGGGCGCGCGCATCGACAGGCGCTCACCGGCACATGCGATGCACCGGCGCGAGGGGAGCTCCTCCAAGGAGGCACCGATGAAGCTCCTTTCTCCTCGCCACCATGGATACGTCGATTACGCGGTCGTCGTCGTGCTCGCGCTCGCGCCGCTCGCGCTCCGCCTCGATCCGGTGCCCACGGCGGTCTGCTACGTCGCCGCCGTGGCGCACCTCGTCGTGACGCTGCTGTCCGATCAGCCGCTCGGCGCCGCCAGGAAGATCCCGTTTTCGGTGCACGGCGCGCTGGAGACATCCCTCGCCGCCGCTCTCCTCGCGTCGCCCTGGCTGTTCGGGTTCTCCGCCGAGCTCCCGGCGCGGACCTTCTTCGTGGTCACCGGGCTCGCGCTGGTGCTCGTCGCCCTCGGCACGAGGTACGCGACCGGCGCCGCCTCCCGGCAGCAGCCCTACGACCGCTACGATCGCTGAGCCGCGCGGGCGGCGCTCAGCAGGCGGAGACGGCCGCCTGCGCCTCCCGCATCACCTCGGGCCAGGTCGGATCCGCGCGCGACACCTCGACGGCGATCGCCAGCGGATCCTCGCCGGCCGCGATGGCGAGGCGCGCGGCAGCAGAGCCGGTGAGCAGATCGAAGGCCGGGATCGTGTCGACGTACTCGTACCGCTCGGTGCGGAAGCGGAACTGCTCGGGCTGCTGCCTGAAGGCGAACGCGATGAGCGCGACGTACGTCGCGACCGGGCGGAAGGCGCGCGGATCGGTGACGTGGATCTGGACGCCGCCGCAGATCTTGCCCGCGTGCTTCTGGAAGGTGGGCCGGAAGGTGAGCGGCCGCGCGACGAAGCCCGGCAGCGCGGTGGACGAGAGGCGCGCGGCGAGATCGCGGCCGTCGAGCCAGGGGGCGCCCACGATCTCGAACGGGCGCGTCGTGCCGCGGCCCTCCGACAGGTTCGTCCCCTCCAGCAGGCAGCCGCCCGGGTAGACGAGCGCGGTGTCCGCCGTCGGCATGTTGGGCGACGGGAGGACGAACGGGCGATCCCACCCGGACGCGAGCGCCTCCCGGCGATGACCCTCGACGGCCACGACCTGGAGCCCGCAGGCGACGTCGCCGAGCGGGATGCCCTCGCGCCGCGCGAAGAGCGCGACCAGCTCGCCCACCGTGAGCGAGTGGCGGACGGGCACCGGCTCCAGGCCCACGAACGACAGGAACCCCGGCGCCTGCGTCGCGCCCTCGACGCTCTCCGCCGCGCCCCCGAGGGGGTTCGGGCGATCGAGCAGCACGACGTGCACGCCCGCCGCGTGAGCCGCCCGCAGCGCGAGGAGCGCCGTCCAGACGAACGTGTAGTACCGCGCGCCGACGTCGGCGAGATCGATGAGCAGCACGTCGATCTTCGCGAGATCCGCCGCGGAAGGCGAGAGATCCTCGAAGCTTTCGCCGTACAGGCTGACGATGCCCGCGCCGGAGCGCGCGTCGACGCTGCTCATCACCGTCGCCATGTCCTGCGCCTCGCCGCCGTAGCCGTGCTCGGGGCCGAAGAAGAGGCGCGGGCGCAGGCCGAGGCGCTCGAGGACGAAGGCGATATGGGTCAGCTCGCGATCGACGCTCGCCGGGTGCGCAAGGACCCCCAGGCGAGTCGAGCGGAGGCGCTGGAGCTGCGGAAGATCCGGGAGGCGGTCCAGTCCGACGTGCACATCGCTGTGCTACCAAGGCGAGCGCGGGCCGTCCATGCGTCCGCGTTGGATTCTGTGTGACGCGCGTGCGGCGACGGGCGGCGTCACTCCTCGGGGGCGCCCTCCGCGGGCGCGCCGAGGTCCGTCGGCGCGGCGTCGTCCGTCGAGCATCCGTCCGAAGGCCCCGTCGGCCAGGCATCCTGCCCATCGTCACGCAGGTGGATGCGCTCCAGGTAGAGCCCGTCCGGCGGCGCCGTGATCCCCGCGTCGCGCCGATCCAGCGACGCGAGCGCGCGCGCGATCGCGCCGGGGGCGAGGTGGCCGCGCGCCACGTCCATCAAGGTGCCGACCAGGATGCGCACCATGTTGTGCAGGAACGCGTTCCCCTCGACGTCGATCCGCACGACGCGCGGATCCGCGGGATCGAGCGACAGCTCGACGCCGTACAGCGTCCGCACCGTGGTCGTCCGCTCGTCCGCGCTCGTCCGGAACGCGGCGAAGTCGTGGGTGCCCTTCGCGGCGAGCGCCTCGGCGCGCGCCCGCTCGATCGCCTCGTCCGTGATGCCCTCGACCCGCCAGGCGCGACGGCTGAGGAACGGGTCGCGGACCAGATCCCGGAGGACCAGGTAGCGGTAGCGCTTGCGGAGGCTCTCGAAGCGCGGCGAGAACCCGAGGCGCACCAGGGCCGCGCGCCGGATCACGATCTCTTCCGGGAGGTGGCGCGCGGTCGCGAGGACCCAGCCGCGCGGCGGCAGCGGCGCCGTCGTGTCGAAGGCGACGCGCTGGTCGCGCGCGTGGACGCCCGCGTCGGTGCGGCTCGCGCCGCGGATCTCGCGGATGCCGGGATCGATGACGCGCAGCGCGCCGAGCAGCTCTCCCGAGACCGTGCGCTGGTCGCGCTGGCGGGCGAAGCCCGCGAACGGGCGCCCGTCGTAGGCGACCGAGAGCAGGATCCCCCGGCTCGAAGCGGTGCTCCTCGCCACGGCGCGATCGAGGCGCGCGGCCTAGCCGCCGCTCCCCCCGCCGCCCGAGCCGCCCGCGCCGCCGGCACCGCCCGAGCCGCCGGCATCGCCCGAGCCGCCCGAGCCGCCGCTTCCCCCGTTGCCGCCCGAGCCGCCGTCGCCGCCCGAGCTGGCCGACGAGGTCCGCGACGCATATCCCTTGACGCACTCCGGGTTGACGAGGCCCTCCGCGTTCTTGCAGCACTCCTCAGGGGCCGACAGCTGGCCATTCACCACGCAGGACGGGAGCTGATAGCAACCGGCCGGGTCGTTCTCGATTCCCTGGTCGCCGTCGAGGTTGTTGTTGCAGAGCGCCGTGGTCCCTTCATCGACGTGGCACGCGGCGCTCTGCAGGACGAGCGGCGCGAGCGCGAGGAGGAGCAAGCTGGCCATCCGGGGGGGGAGCGTTCGCATCGGCTGCTTCCTATTGCTTGATGGTGAAGTTGATCGGAACGTTCACCACGACGCATCCGCTCTGCGGCGGAGGCAGTGATTTGCCGCGGAAACGTCCCAAGACGCAAGACGCAATCTCGCCCGAGCCCACCGTGTCGTTGAGGATCGAGGCGCTGCACACCGCGCCGTTGGAGGCGACCTGCACGCTCACCGTCAGCTTGCCGGAGACCTCCGAGGTGCGCAGCGCGCGGTTATAACAACCCTGCGCCGAGCGAGCGAGCCCCAGGACGGCGGAGTCGAGCGCGGGCGAGGTCGCGCCGTCGCCGCACTTGCCGGAGCAAGGCGACTTGCCGGTGGTGGCCGGGCCCTGCCCCGACGCGACCTTGCCGGCGTCCACGCCGGCGTCCTCGACCTCGTCGACGGGCGGCGGCGGCGGGGGCGCGAAGAGCGGCGGAGGCTCCGCGGGCTTCGTCTCGGCGGGGACAGCGGCGGTCGGCGCCACGGGCGGCGCGGCCGGCTCCGGGCGCAGCTTCCAGTAGAGCAGGCCCGCCATGAGCGCAGCAAGGACGACCATTCCTGCGATGTAGGGCCCAGGGCCGCCGGATTTTCCCGGGATCTGCTGGGACGACGGAGGCATCGATGCGGACACGTTGAGAAGTCCTCCCGGAGAGACGCCCGAGGTCCGGCCGCTTCTGCGGGACCATCGTGCGCCGGAGCCGAGACGCGGGCGCGTCCGGCGGGGGCGAGTCTACAAGGGCGGGCAGGGAAGCGCGCCAGGAAACTGGATGCGCCCCGGATGAACACGACAGCGCCGTGCGGAGGGCTGCTCGGCGCAGCGGCGGGCGGCTGTCTGGCGCGCGCGTGCAGGCGGCTCAGCGCGCGCGGCTGCGGGCGGCTCAGCGCGCGTGGCTGGCGCGCGTGCAGGCGGCTCAGCGCGCGCGGCTGGCGCGTGCAGGCGGCTCAGCGCGTGTAGAACGACACCGAGGTGTCACCGTAGGCGCGGCTCGCAGCGCAGGTGAGCCCGGCGATCTCCGGGGAGGGATCGCGGCGCGCGTGCTCGAGGACGAGGCGCCCTTCCGGGGCGAGCAAGCCGAGCGGCCCGGCGAGGCGCGCGGCCGCGGCGGCGGCCTTGGCCAGGACGGCGTAGGGCGGATCGAGCAGGGCGAGGTCGAAGGGGCCCTCGTCGCGGAGCAGATCGAGCGCGCGCTCGACGGGGAGCGGGACGACCCGCGCCGCCTCGTCGAGGCCGAGCGCGGCGAGGTTCTCGCGGAGCACGGCGAGCGCAGGGCGGCCGCTCTCGACGAAGACGGCGCGCCGCGCGCCGCGCGAGAGCGCCTCGATGCCGAGCGCGCCGGTGCCGGCGTACAGGTCGCAGACGAGCGCGCCGGTGACGTCGCCGAGCGAGGAGAAGAGCGCCTCGCGCACGCGGTCCGCGGTCGGCCGCGTGCCCTCCCCGCGCGGCGCGGCGAGCCTTCGCCCGCCGAGCCGGCCGGCGATCACCCGCACGGTCGTCCCCCCGTCGCCGCGGGCAGAGAGGCAGAGCTCACCAGCGGTACGTCACGTCGACGCCGCCTGCGCCGAGGCCGACGCTGGGCTGCACGCTCCAGCCGGTGCGCTCCGCGGTCTGGCTGTTGTTCGTGACGAGCAGGTACGCGCCGACCCCCGCGGACACCACCGCCAGCGGGTAGAAGACGTACTGGAGCGCCATGAACGTGTCGGCCTTCTCGCAGAGCTGGATGCCTTTACGGGCCGTCTTCGCGTCGGCGGTGAAGTCGTCCTGGATGGCCTTGCGGTTCTCGATCGCGCAGACGTCATCGACGTTCTCCGTGAACAGCCCTCGATAGGCCGTGTACCGCGCGTCGCTCTGGATGCTCGCGACCTGGACGGAGCTGATGACGGCGACGGACCCGAACACCGCGCCCGCGCCGAGACCGATGAACCCGCCCATGCGCTTCCAGTTGGTCTGCGTCGATTCGGCCGGCATCTGGCTGAGCGCGACGTCGGTCGTGGCGACGGGCAGGGCCACGACCGACGCCTGGGAGTCGAGGAAGCCGGCCGACTTGACGCGCACGTCGTGCGGCCCGGCCGTGACCGTGAAGGTCGCCTCGCCGTTGTGCACGTTGCCGACAGGCTTTCCGTCGATGAAGACGCTCGCCTGCGCGGCGCCCGTCCTCACGCGGAGAGCCCCGCTCGGCGGCCCGCCGGTCAGCCTCGCGATCGCCTCCGCGGCGATCTTGCGGAGCGGCTCGTCGTTGGCCTCGGTGAGGTTCGCGCTGTACTTCACCGGCACGCTCGACTCCGGCTTCCCGCGGGTCCAGAGGTGCAGCTCCCCCTCGACCTCGGTGTCGCTCTTGCGGAGCATGCCCCAGATGTACCGGTCGCTCTTGATCTGGTCGGCGATGCGGGCCTGGCAGGCCGCGTCGGGCCGATCGTCGCACTGGAGGGAGAGCGTCAGGACCTCGAGCGAGAAATCCTCCTCGCTGACCGACCACCCCGGCGCATCCTTGATGGCGGAGCGGAGCGCCTGGGTCAGCGCGCCGGCCTGGTCATAGGCGTCGTCTGTCCGGAGGACGACGACGGTGATCGGCAAGGCGGTGGGCGACGGCTCCGCCGCCTGGGCGGCGTTGCTGCAGGCGAGGAGGGCCACCACGGCAGCGAGACCGGTCCTCTGTGCGCGCGTCATCATGTGGTCCTGGGCTCCACGCGCCCAAGGTACCTGTCCGGCGGCCAGGAACGCAATCCGTGAGCCGGCGAGGCGGCGCGGCGGCGAGGCGGCGGCGATCGCGATGACGAGCCGGCGAGCCCACGCTGCGCGCGGCGTTTTTCGTTTCGCCCACGATTGCGCCGTGTCAGAGCGTCCTGGGCCCCGGCCCGCCCCTGCAGCGCGGGCGACGCGCGCTCCTCTGCCCGGTCCATGAAGGTCCCCCGACACATCTTCCGCGAGTACGACATCCGCGGCGCCGCAGAGCGCGACCTCACGAGCGGGCTTGCGCGCGAGCTCGGCGCCGCGTTCTCCCTGCTCCTCGGCCGCGAGCTCGCCGCGGGGGCGCCCCCTCGCCGGGCTCGGCCGAAGGTGGCGGTCTGCCGGGACGGCCGCCTCTCGAGCGACCGGCTGTTCTCCGCCCTCACGGACGGCCTGCTCGCGGGCGGCGCCGACGTGATCTCGGCGGGGGTCGGGCCGACGCCGCTGCTCTACTTCGCGGCGCACCACCTCCACGCCGACGGCGCGATCATGATCACGGCGAGCCACAACCCGGCGCCGGACAACGGGTTCAAGCTCATGCGCGGCAAGGCCTCGTTCTTCGGCAAGGACATCCAGGCGCTCGCCGACCTCATCGAGGAGGGCGGCGCGGACGGCCACAGCGCCGCGGCGGCGCGGGGCGATCTCACCGAGGTCGACCTCACCGAGGACTACATCGCGGCGGTGCGCGCCGCGTCCCGCCTGTCCGGCGCCGACGTCCGCTTCGTGATCGACGCCGGCAACGGCGCGGCCGGCCCGCTCGGCGTCCGCACGCTCGCGGCGCTCGGCTTCGCGCCGGACGCGCTCTTCTGCGACATCGACGGCCTCTTCCCGAACCACCACCCGGACCCGACCGTCCCCGAGAACCTCGAGGCGCTCCGCGCCCGCGTGCTCGCGACCGGCGCCGCGCTCGGCGTCGCGTGGGACGGCGACGGCGATCGGATCGGCGTTGTCGACGAGCGCGGCGAGGTGCTCTGGGGGGACAAGCTGCTGCTCCTGTTCGCGCGGTCGCTCCTCGCGGAGCGCCCCGGCTCGGCCGTGCTCGGGGAGGTGAAGTGCTCCGAGACGCTCTACGCCGACATCGCCGCGCGCGGCGGGCGCCCCATCCTCTGGAAGACGGGCCACTCGCTCATCAAGACCAAGATGAAAGAGGAAGGCGCCCTGCTCGCCGGCGAGATGAGCGGGCACATGTTCTTCGCCGATCGGTGGTTCGGGTTCGACGACGCGATCTACGCGACGGTCCGCCTGCTCGAGATCGTCGCCCGGGCGCGGCGGCCCCTCGGCGAGCTGCTCGCCGACGTGCCGGAGACCTTCGCCACCCCCGAGATCCGCGTCGACTGCCCGGACGCCGTGAAGTTCGAGGTCGTCCGCCGCGTGACCGAGCACTTCCGCCGCGTCCGTCCGGTCGTGGACATCGACGGCGCGCGCATCGACTTCGGCGGCGGGGCGTGGGGCCTCTGCCGCGCCTCCAACACGGGCCCGATCCTGGTGCTGCGGTTCGAGGGGCGGTCCGTCGCGGACCGCGACGCGGCCCGCGCCGAGGTCGAGGCCGTCGTCACCGCCGCCGTCCGCGACGCCGTCGCCCCGCTCCCGTGACCATGTCCGAAGGCGAGCAGCAGAGCGAGGCCTGGACGATCCGGCGCGTGATCACCTGGGCCACGGGCGACCTGAAGAAGCGCGGCGCGTCCTCGGCGCGCCTCGACGCCGAGCTCCTGCTCGGCAAGGTGCTGCGCCTCGATCGCGTCGGGCTGCTCATCGACGCCGAGCGGCCGCTCGATCGGGCCGAGCTCGCCGCCTACCGCGAGCTGCACCAGCGCCGCCGCGCCGGCGAGCCGGTCGCCTATCTCCTCGGTGTGCGGGAGTTCTACGGCCGCCCGTTCCGCGTCGATCCGCGCGTGCTCATCCCCCGCCCCGACACCGAGATCCTCGTCGAGGTCGGCCTCGCCCGGACGAGGCACCTGGCGCTCTTCGCGCGCGTCCTCGACCTGTGCACCGGGTCCGGCTGCGTCGCCGTCAGCCTCGCGTGCGAGCGGCCGACCAGCCGCGTCCTCGGCGTCGACATCTCGGACGGCGCGCTCGCCGTCGCCCGCGAGAACGCGCTCCGCCTCGGCGCGGTCAACGCGGGGTTCGTGCGCTCGGACCTCTTCGCCGGCGTGCCGTCCGGCCTTCGCTTCGACCTGATCACCGCGAACCCACCGTACATTCCGGACGAGGACGTCGCCGCGCTGCAGATCGACATCCGCGGCTACGAGCCCCACCTCGCGCTCGCGGGGGGCCCGGACGGCCTCGTCTTCACGCGCCGGATCGTCGCGGGCGCGCCGGCCTTGCTCTCCGCCGGCGGCGTGCTGGCGGTGGAGGTCGAGGCCGGCAAGGCGGGCGCGGTGGCCGAGCTCTTCGCCGCGGCGGGGTTCGGCGGTGTCTCGAGGCACCTCGACTACGGCGGGCACGAGCGCGTCGTCTCCGGCGCCCTGCCCTGATCGCCCGCCGCCCGGGAGGGCGGAGGCCGCCGCGGCCGCGCAGCGCGCGCGCCTCCGCGACCGCGAGGATGGGGCTGGCGCGCTGTATGCACAGCGACGCACGGCGAGGGGGGCGTGGCGCAGTCGGTGGCGGGGGCTCGGGGCGACCCGCGCGCCGCCGGCTGCCAGCGCCGCCCCCGAGCGCGTTCACGCCGCGAAGCGGAGAGGTGTCCCATGAGGCAGCTGGATCCCAGGCCGGAGAGCTCGACAGCAGATCTCGTGAAGGAGGCGATCGCCGAGGCCAGGGAGCTGATGCAGGTCGAGGTCGCGCTGGCGCGCGACGAGATGAACCAGGAGATCTCGCGGGCGAAGGCGTCGTGCGTCGCGCTCGGCGCGGCGGCGGCCGCGGCGCTGCTCGGGGTCGCGCTGGTGCTCGTCGCGATCGCGCTGGCCATCGCGCCGGAGCCGCTGCCGGCGCTGCTGATAGGGCTCGCGTTCATCGCGCTGGCGATCGTGGTGGGCGTGGTCGGCTACAAGAGCGTGCCGAGGAGGCCGCTCGAGAGGACCCGGGGCCGCCTCGGGGCGGACGTCCGGCTGGTCCGGGAGCTCGTATGAAGGGGCTGAACGGTCAACGCGCGGACTTCGAGCGGAGGGCGGACGAGCTGCGCGACCGGCTGATGCACACGATCGAGGCGCTCGATCGGCGCCGCCACGTGCTCGTCGACGTGCGGTCGCGGGTGCGCCGGCACGGCCCCGAGGTGCTCGCCGGAGGGCTGCTGCTCGCGATCGCGGGCGGCGCGGCGGCGATCGCGCTGATCAAGGAAGTGCGCGCGCGCAACGAGCGGCCGGGCGGCGAGCGCCTCCGCGCGCTCGTGCGCTTCTGGCGGCACCCGGAGCGGGTGGCGCCGCGCGGCAAGCCGAGCGTGTCCCGCGAGATCGGCCGGAGGATCCTGGTGGGCATGGCGTCCTTCGTGGCGATACAGCTCATCCGGCGCGGCGTCCGGCTCACGCTGGCGCTGCCGGATCGGGACGCGCAGGCGCGGCGGGGCCCGCTCGAGCTCAGCGCCGCGGCGCCGGGGACCAGGAGGCCGTCCGGTCAGGGCCCGGTGTAGAGGGCGGTGCGCCACCCCAGGTAGAACCCTGGCTGGCGGACGGACGTGCTCCAGGTGTAGTCGGCGTAGAGCCACGGGCCCATCGCCACCTTCCAGAGCCGGATCCCCTCGTAGAACACGCCGCCTCCGATGCGGGCCGGCAGGGCGCCGTCGATGACCTCCGCGCCGTCGGCGTCGGAGGTCGTGTACGCGACGCCCGTGCCGGCGTCGAAGGCGACGCCGACGTCCCTCCACCGATCCGCGAGCGAGAAGAGCGGGAAGACCTCGGTGTGGAGCATGAACCCCCCGGCGAGGGAGGCGTGGTCCGCGGCGCTCAGGCCGTGTCCGCCGAAGCCAGCGCCGAACGTGAGCCAGTCCGCGAGCGCGCCGCCGATCCAGACGTAGCCTCCGGCGCCGATCCCCACGCCGGTCTCGGTGTAATGGCGCTGGAATCCGATCTTCTGGACGTCGTTCGGGAAGCCGGCGGCGCTCCCGAGCGCCAGACCTCCGGCGATGCCCGCAGCGAGCCCGCTGCGCCGCGCGGCCGATCTGGGCGCGAACAGCGGGTCAGCGGCCGGCGTCTCTCCGGCCGCCGGCTGCGCCGCGGCGGCCGCGGGGAGCACGCTGAGGCCAAGGAGCGCCGGCAGCGCGGCCGCGCGCGCGCGTCGGAGGTGGGGACACGTCGCCATGGGCTCCCTTTCCTATACGATGACGCGGGGCTCGGCATCGCAATCCTGCCGCTCGGCGCGGACCGGCGCGGGCCTGACGGCGCGCCGTCGCACGGGAGGGATCGTCCGTGTTCGCGCTATGCTCCCGCCGTGACGCACGAAGCTTCCCTGGAGCGGGCGCCGGCGGGAGGGATCGTCCTCCGGTGGCTCGTCGGACTGCGCTGGGCGGTGTTCGCGCTGCTCGCGGCGACCCTGGCCGTCGACGAGGCGCTGTTCGGCTACCACGTCCGGTATGCCATCGCCGTACCCATCCTGGCGCTGGCCGCCGGGCTCAACCTCGCCCTCGACCGGCGGGTGCGCTCGCAGCGGGGCGCGCAGACGGCCCTCGTCGCCGGCGTCGTGGCGCTCGATCTCGTCGCGATCGCCGGGGTCCTCGCCGCGTCGGGCGGCGCGGGCAACCCGTTCAGCGCCCTCTTCTTCGTGCACGTCGCCCTCGCCGCGGCGCTCCTGCCGCCGCGGACGACCTTCGCGCTCGCCGCGCTCGCGGCCTGCCTCTTCGCGGCGCTCTTCGCGCTCCCCGCCGGCGCGTGCTGCCCGAGCCACCCGGAGCACGGCGCGTTCTCCACCCACCTCTACGGGATGCTCCTCGCCTTCGTGCTGAGCGCGGCGCTCGTCGCCCACGTCCTCCTGAAGATCCGCCGCGCGCTCGACGAGAGCGCGGCCGAGAACGCGGCGCTGCGCCGGCGCGCGGAGGAGGCGTCCCGCTTCCAGGCGCTCGGCGCGCTCGCGGCCGGCACCGCCCACGAGCTCGGCACCCCGCTCGGCACGATCGCGGTGCTCGCCGGGGAGAGCCTCCGCGACCCCGGATCGAGCGACGCCGCGCAGCGCCGCGCCCGGACGATCGCGGAGCAGGTCGAGCGCTGCCGCGTGGTGATCGCGCGCATGCGGGCGGACGTCCGGGCGAGCGACCTGCGCGCCGGGGTCGAGGTCGGCGAGGCGGCCCGGCGCGGCGTGCAGGCCTGGCAGGCGGCGCACCCCGGCGTCGCGGTCGAGGTGCGGGGCGATCTCGCGCCGCGCCGCACGGTGCCGCTCGACGCGGCCGACGTCGAGGCGGCGCTGTTCGCGCTGCTCGACAACGCGCTCGAGGCGCTCGGGCCGAGCCCCGCGGTCGCGGAGCCGATCGTGGTCACCGTCGGGGATGAGGGCGGCGCGCCCGTGATCAGCGTCGAGGACGGCGGCGCGGGCGTCGCGCCGGGCCTGGAAGGCCGGCTCGGCGAGCCGTTCGTGACCACCAAGGCGCCCGGCGAGGGCATGGGCCTCGGGCTCTACCTCGTGCGGACGCTCATCGAGCAGGTCGGCGGCTGCCTCACGGTGTCGCCGAGGCAGGGGTCTGGCGAGCGCGGCACGCGCGTCGCCCTGCGCCTCGCGCCGGTGGACTCATGAGCTCCGAGGCCGCCGGCGATCCGACGCTGCTCATCGTCGATGACGACGCGACCTTCCGGACCGCGCTCGGGCAGGCGCTCGGCAAGAGCGGGTTCGCGGTGTCCCTCGCCGAAAGCGCCGAGGAGGCCGCGGCGATGGCGCGAGGGCACGTGTTCGAGTACGCGCTCGTGGACGTCCGGATGCCAGGGCAGAGCGGGATCGACCTCGTGGGGACGCTGCGGAGCATGGATGACGGCATCCGTATCGTGGTGTTCACCGGATACGGCACGATCGCGAACGCGGTGGCGGCGATCCGGGCCGGGGCGGTCGATTACCTGACCAAGCCGGTGGACGCGGCCCGGTGCGCGCGGTCGCTGCTCGGCGTCGACCCTGCCGCGCGGGGCGACGAGGACCTGCCGTCGCTCGAGCGGGTGGAGTGGGAGTACCTCCAGCGCGTGCTCGCGGACTGCGAGGGGAACATCTCGGAGGCGGCGCGCAAGCTCAGGATGCACCGCCGCTCGCTCCAGCGGAAGCTCTCGCGCCTGCCGCCGAGATCGTGAGGGGCGCGAGGGGGTAGAGCGGAGGGTCCACGAGAGGCGGGTTCCGCTCCGCCGAGCGAGCCCTATGGAGAGGCCATGCCCTACAAGCCCATCGAGTCCTACGGCGTCATCGGCGACATGCACTCCGTCGCGCTGGTCGGGATGGATGGATCCATCGACTGGTGTTGCCTCCCGAATTTCGACTCGCCGAGCGTGTTCGCGGCCATCCTGGACGACGAGCGCGGCGGCCGCTTCGCGCTCTCCGCGGCGAACGGCACGTCGCGCAACAAGCAGATGTACATGCCCGACACCAACGTCCTGCTCACGCGGTTCCTCGGCATGGAAGGCGTCGGCGAGGTCTGCGATTTCATGCCGATCCACCGGGACCCGCACGGCGCCTACCGCCGCGGGATGCACCAGATCGTCCGCGTCGCGCGGGCCGTCCGCGGCGCGGTGCGCTTCCGGCTCGCCTGCCGCCCCGCGATCGACTTCGCCCGCCGCCCCCACCGCCTGATCCTCGACGACCCGCGCGGCGCCGTCTTCGACTCCGATGGCGTCGACCTGGCGCTCATCAGCCCGGTCCCCCTGTCGAGCGACGGCGCCGGCGGCGTCACCGCCGACTTCGTGCTCCAGCCCGGCGAGTCGGCCACGTTCTCGCTGCGCCAGGTCGAGGACTGGACGGCCAGCGCCGATCTGCTCGCCACGCCGATCGACGGCGACGACGCCCTCCGGCGCACGGTCGCCTTCTGGCGGTCGTGGCTCGCCCGCTCGCGCTACAAGGGGCGCTGGCGCGAGATGGTCGATCGCTCGGCGCTCGTCCTCAAGCTGCTCACGTTCGAGCCGACCGGCGCGATCGTCGGCGGCGACGACCAGCCTGCCCGAGGAGATCGGCGGGGTCCGCAACTGGGACTATCGCTACGTCTGGGTGCGCGACGCCGCGTTCACGCTCTACGGCTTCCTCCGGCTCGGCTACACGGAGGAGGCCGCGCGCTTCATGGAATGGCTGAGCGCCCGTGTCTCCGAGGAGGACGGCCCCACCGGGCCGCTGCAGCTCATGTACGGCATCGACGGACGCCACGAGCTCCCCGAGGTCGCGCTCACCCACCTCGACGGCTACCGCGGGTCGCGGCCCGTCCGCGTCGGCAACGGGGCGACGACGCAGCTCCAGCTCGACATCTACGGAGAGCTCATCGACTCGGTGTATCTCTTCGACAAATACGGATCTCCCATCTCTTATGATTTCTGGCGCGAGCTCCGGCGCATGGCCTACTGGATATGTCAGAACTGGGAGCAGGAGGACGAGAGCATCTGGGAGGTGCGCGGCGGCAAGCAGCAGTTCGTCTACTCGAAGCTCCAGTGCTGGGTCGCGCTCGACCGGACGCTGCGGCTCAGCAGCAAGCGCTCTCTGCCGCTCGACCGGCAGCGCGTCGCGTGCGCGCGCGACGACATCTACGAGGCGATCATGGCGCGCGGCTGGGATGCGCAGCGGAGGACGTTCGTGCAGGCCTTCGGCGGGGCCGCGCTCGACGCGAGCAACCTGCTCATGCCGCTCATGCGCTTCATCTCCCCCACCGATCCACGCATCCTCGGCACGCTCGACCGCACGCTCGAGGAGCTCGCGAGCGACACGCTCGTCCACCGCTACGAGCTCGGCAAGGGCGCGGGCGACGGCCTGACCGGCAAGGAGGGCACGTTCAGCATCTGCACCTTCTGGCTCGTCGAGGCCCTCGCGCGCGCTGGCCGCCTCGACGACGCGCGCTTCATCTTCGAGAAGATGCTGACGTACGCCAACCACCTCGGGCTCTACTCCGAGCAGATCGGGCCGAGCGGAGAGCTGCTCGGCAACTTCCCCCAGGCGTTCACCCACCTCGGCCTGGTCAGCGCGGCGTTCTACCTGGATCGCGCGCTCGGTCAGGGCGGCTGAAGGTCGGAGCTGGGTCCTCGCGCGCCCCCCGCCGGCGAGCGGCGGGGCGTGGCTCTCAAGCGCGAGCGGTGGAGGGGAGAGGACGGCTGCCGGCAGCCCGGGATATCCAACCCCGGGCGGCCGGCGCTCACGAGCCCTGTAGGTGTGTCGTGCAGGTGTGTAGAAGGAGAGGGCTGGCGCGGCGCCGAGGGATCCTGCGACGCGGAGTCCCAGGCGCCGGCCAGCACGATGGGGTCAGATCACCACCCGAAGCCGCCGAACCCGCCGCAGCCGCCGAAGCCGCCGAAGCCGCCGATCGGGATGATGGACGTCGTGCAGTTCGTGAACGACGAGACGATGGCGCCGCCGCCGAAGCCGCAGCCGCCGAAGCCGAGGCCGCCCCAGCCGAAGCCGCCCCAGCCGAAGCCGCCCCAGCCGCCGCCGAAGCCGCCGAAGCAGCGCTCGCCCTCACGCTGCCCGGTCTCCTGCCCGACCACGCCCGTCTGCCCGAGGCCGGCTTGGCCGATCTGCGCCGGGCCCGCCTGGCCGATCTGCGCCGGTCCCGCCTGGCCGATCTGCGCCTGCGAGAGCTCGGGCCCCTGGCCGAGCTGCGCCTGGCCGAGCTGCGCCTGGCCGAGCTGCGCCTGGCCGAGCTGCGCCTGGCCGAGCTGCGCCGGGCCTTGCTGCGCGTATCCGCCCTTGGTCGGGTAGCCGCCCTTGCTCGGGAGGCCCTTGGTCGGAAACTCACCCTTGCTGGGAAGGAGCCCGCCCTTGCTGGGCAGCTCGCCCTTGCTGGGGAGCATCGGAACGCCCTTCGAGGGCAGACCCTTGCTGGGGGGCAGACCGAGCTTGCTGGGCCCCATCTGGCCGACCTGAGCCTGAGCCTGCGACTGGGTCGCGTACCCGCCGCGCTCGTCCGCCTCCAGCGCGCTGTTCGCGGAGTCGACGCCCTCGTCATCCGTGTTGAAGTCGTCGTCCGCGCCGATCGCGCACCCGGCACCGAGCGCCAGCATCATCGCAAAGCCCATCGTCTTGTGAATCGAGATCATTGGTCCTCCCCGGTGTCCCTGATGAGCCTTGCGGCCCCCGAACACCTTGGTGCACCCCAGAGCAGGCTGTGTGCCTCGCTCTTCTGTGCAGAGGCTGCCGCTTCGAGCAGCATGGATTCGCGGGATGGCGCCCGCGAATCAGGCGCTCCTCGCATCTGCGCTCCCCTGGGATTTCTCCGCGATTCAATCGTGGTGGATCCGGGCGAGCGCGGCGCGCGCTGGAGCGGCGTCGCGATTACGATGGATAGGATAGAAGGTGTCCCGCCGCGCGCCGCGGGGCCGCGCGGGAACAAGGAAGACGCGAAGGCGGTTCCCCGCGGCGTGGATCGCGCGGTGGTCGTGGCGAGCGGAGGTGTCCTCGAACAGGTAAAACCTCCCTCCGGATCCAGAAAAGAGCGGGCTCACGAAGCCATCGACATCACGGGACGCAATTGGACGTGATCGAACCCAAACGGACGTGATCGGACGTGATCGGACGCAGGTGGATGTGATTGGACACAAAGGGGCGTGATCCGGTGACTTCGATGGCGACGTCCAGGCGAGACACGCGCCCTGCGCCCTGCCTGCTCAGCGCCTCGCGTTCCGACACGTTTGTGCATCCATTCGCCCGTGAGAGCGGAATTGTCGCTCCTGGTCGGAATTGGCCGCCAGCGCGCGACGCGATGCGGCGCGCATCGGCGACGATGCCGCCCGCGTCGCAACAGGCCCCTCCCGCTGCGCCGCTTTCCTGCTCCGGCGGCGGACGGAGTCGAATCGGCTGTTATTCCCACTTGCGCAGGACGTTCTGGTAATGGTCCAGTGGAGGATGTCGGTGACGGGGAGGGAGCATCCGGTTGTGTAGTTTGCCCCACGGCTCTCGACGACTCGGTGGCGGGTTGTCTCATGTCGTCCGGGACGCTGGCTCTCCAGCGTGCTCGGCGCTGGCCGAACGGCGGTGGTGGAGCGCCGGATCGAGCTGCCCTGGCCAAGGTTTGCAGGAGCGGCGCGCGTCGGTCGCGGCGCCGTAACAGAGCAGAAACATGTTCCAGCGTCGCATCGCGGCTGTCGCCGCCTATCTGCCGGAGCGCGTCGTCACGAACCACGAGCTCGTCACCAGCTACGGTCTCCCTCACTCGGCGGACTGGCTGCACGAGACGACGGGCGTCGCGGAGCGGCGCTTCGCCGGCGCCGCGGAGACCACGCTTTCCATGGCCGCGGCGGTGCTGCGGGAGCTCATCGAGGTGGGGCGGCTCCGCGATCCCTTCGTCGATGTCCTCATCATGACGACCGACGACGGCGGGGGAGGGGACGCCGGCGAGGCGGCCTTCGCCGCGTGCATGGCCGGCCTCGTGCCCGCGCTGACGATCGATCTCACGCCCGCTCAGGGCGGTTTTTCCGCGGCCGTCGAGCTGGCGAATCGGCACCTCGACAGGGGTTGTCGGCGCGTGCTCATCGTGGCGAGCGACGTGCGGTCGCGGCGCCTGCGCGCGGGGCAGCCGTGGGGCAACCACCAGATCTCGGAGATCCTGGGAGACGGCGCCACGGGCGTGCTGCTCGAGCGGGTCGACGGCCTCGGGGCCGAGGTCCCCCCGCGCTGCGCCGAGGCGCCCCCGCGCTGCGCCGAGGCGCCCCCGCGCTGCGCCGAGGCGCCCCCGCCTCGCAGCTCGCGGCCATCCCGCGCCGCGGCTCACGCGAACCGCGGATAGACCTCTTCCTCGAACAGCGCCTTCACCTGGTCCCCGGGGGCCTCTGCCACGAACTCCTCGTAATCCTCCCGCACCGGCACCCTGTATCCGGACCTCCACGGCGCGACCGCGTTGAGCCACGCCGTGTGGAGGGTCAGCCCTGGCCGGAACGCCGGGTGCCCCAGCTTGCAGAGCGGACCTCGCGCCAGGTTCGTCGCGTCGAAGATCCAGACCTCCGCCCGGCGCGGCGTCGCGACGATGGCGACGACGTACCCGTCCGTGTCGGCCCCGCTGCCGCCGCGCCGCGGGACGAACTGCAGCGAGCTGAGCCAGCACCCCACGTCGCGCCGCGGGAACTCGTAGCGATCCTCGATCCGCATCGCGCGGTGGTTGAACCGGAACAGGCTGTCGGGGTGGCCGCCCTCCGCGCGCATCCGGCGGAGCGCCGGGAGGGGGAGCGACCTGTGCGGGTGCGCCGCGTAGAGCCTGTCGATGAACTCGGTCGACAGCTCATCCCATATCCCGCCGCCGCGCCAGTAGACGTTCTCGAGGCGATCGGGCGGCATCCACGACGCGCCCGTCTCCCGGTACGCATAGAGGCCGACGCCGAGCGCCCGCGCCGCATCGGCGAACACCGCCTGATCCACGACGCGCTCGGCCGCCGCGTCGAGGGTATACCGGCCGATCCGGTTCACGTCCGCCTGCCCGAGCGGGAACAGGCCGCGCAGGCGCGGCGGCGCCGGCGTCCTGTCGGCGGCGTGCCGATCGCAGGGCCGGAGCCACTCCCCGTGATCGGTCGCGCAGTTGTGCGCCGCGTGCACGGTGATGCGGTCCCCCGCGTCCTCGTAGTCGACGAGGAAATGGAGAGTCTCCAGCGGGACGACGACCCGCTTCACCACGACCGGCCCGCCGCCCGGCCGCAGCGCGTCCCGCCGGACCAGGTAGAACGTCGTGCTCGGCTCGTGGGGCATCGTCAGGAGCGACCGCACGAGGCGCTCGACCCCGGGGCTCTCCTTGGAGCCCCGGAACGCCACGCTCTCCAGGCCGATCCTGAAGGCCGTGTCCGCGAGCACGACCCAGCGCCGCGAGAGCCCGATCTGGTGCACGCTCTGCTCGATGCGCACCGGCGCGCCGCTCGGCAGGACCAGCGCGTGCCGCTCAGGCTCGTTGTGGCCGTCCCATCGCAGGAGGTGCACGAAGTCGCCCGCCGGCTCGTCGAGCGCGACGCCGCCGAAGCGCGCCGCTTGCCGCGCGAGCAGGTCGCCCGGCGCCGGCGGCGCGCTCGAGCGGAGGCGCGCGGGCAAGAGCTCGAGCGCCCGCTTGGCGAACGCCTCGATCCGATCCGCCCTCGGGCGGACGAGCTGCTGCTCGATCATCGACGCGGCCGCCGCGGCGAGCCGATCCCAGGAGCGCGGGAGCTCGTCGAGCCGCGGCAGCGACGCGACGAACAGGGGGAGGAGCGAGCGGCCGTAGTTGACGGTGAGGAGCTCGCCCCGCTCCGCGTCGAAGCATGGATGCGCGCTCGAGAGCGTCATCGGAAAGGGGTGATCGACGGGCGCGGCCGGGTACCACGTGCTGTTGCGCCCGACCGGCGTGACGAGCTCCAGCGTGGCCGGGTCGATCTCGTAGGGCCTGCCCGTGTCGCTCGTGACGAGCAGGCGCGCGGGGGCGCGGGGCCCGTGCAGGGGCACGAACGCGGTGTTGAGGTGGTTCCGCAGGCCGAGGTGCGGCGAGAAGCGGAGCAGCCCTGCGTCACGGAAGCCCAGCGCCTCGAAGCGCGTGCCGGGGCGCGAGGCGGCGTCCGCGTGATAGCAGGGCGTGCGCGCGATCTTCGAGGTCAGCCGGACCGCCCCGCCGCGGCCGAAGTCGAGCCGGTAGATCATCCCATTGCCATTGAGGATCGGCGCGCCGTCCGATCTGGGCAGGTCGCCGTCCACCGAGCCGACGGGCCCGATCGCGAACACGTGGCCCGTGAGGTCCCTGGGCACGCCGCCCGAGTGCGATGAATCCAGGACCGCGAGCTCGACCTTCGTCAGCTCTTCCGTGCTCGCTGCCATCAATGCATCGGGGACGCGCTGGCGCATGACGACCTCGGTCACACCAAGCTACGCCAATCCGCGCGCGGCGTGGGCGCCGCGCTGCGCCGCGCGTCACCGAACGCGCTCCTCGCCGTGATTCCCGCCTGGGACGGACGCGCGCTGGCGCCCTCGCAGCGCCGCGCGCCTCTCTGCATTGTGCGGCGGCGCTGCGCGGCGCCCTGGTCTTCCGCGCATTGGCGCCATCTCGGCGGCTTGCGAAGGTGCTTGTCGGCCCCATCTGTACCCGTGGATCAGGAGGCACATGTTCGACCAGGGGCTGACAGTCCTGCGGATCCGTGGAATCCCGATACGGCTGCACATCACATTGCTGATTTTCCTGCCGTACGTGGCGTGGGCGGCGTCGTCGCAGTTCTCGTTGATCGCGTCGTCGCTCGGGATCCCACGCGAGGAGATGCGCCTGCCGCCGCTCGCCTGGGGGGCGATCCTGGCTGTCGGGCTGTTCGTCGCAGTGCTCGTGCACGAGCTGGCCCACTCGTTCGTCGCGCTCAAGAACGGGATCCGGGTGCGCGCGATCACGCTGATGATGCTGGGCGGCGTCTCGCAGATGGAGCGCGACGATCCCGAGCACGAGGCGTGGATGGCGTTCGCCGGGCCGCTCGTGAGCTTCGGTATCGCGCTCGCCAGCTACGCCGCGTATCGGTTGCTCCCGGCGCCGGCGGAGATCGGCGCCGCGCTCGTGGCCTTCGCGATCACGAACGCGCTCCTCGGCGCGTTCAACCTGCTGCCGGCCTTCCCGATGGACGGCGGCCGGGTGCTGCGCGGGCTGCTCCTGCGCCGCCTCGGGCGGGCCCGCGCGACGCGCATCGCGACCGCGACCGGCAAGGCGATGGCGGTGGCCTTCGGGCTCTTCGGCTTGCTGTCGTGGAACATGATCCTGGTGCTCATCGCGGTGTTCGTTTACATGGGGGCGTCGGCCGAGCAGGCGCGCTCCAGCACGAACGAGCTCCTCCGCGGCATCCCGGTCGCGCGGTTCATGACCGATCGGCTCGGCGAGGCGTATGCGGACGAGAGCCCCCGCGCGGTGGCCGAGCGGCTCCTGCGCCACAACCTGGTCGGCGCGCGGGTGATCGACGATCCCCGGGGCGGCGAGGGGCGCCGCGAGATCGGCGTCATAACGGTCTGGGATCTCGCGCGCCTGCTGCAGGGCGGCGTCGCGCCGGCGACGGTCGGCGCCGTGATGCCCGTGGATGTGCCGAGAGCGCACGCGGACGACGACGCGTCCCGCTCGTTCGACGCGCTGGCGAGCGGCGAGGCGAGCGTGGTCGCGGTGCTCGACGAGGGCGAGCGCGTGATCGGCCTGGTGACGTCGGCGGAGATCCAGCGCGCGCTCGCGCTCGCCGGCGCGCTCCGCGCGGCCCGCTGAGCGCCGCGCCGGCGGAGATCCGGAGATCTCGAGTCGCGCCGCGCTGGCACTCGCGTTGCTGAGTTGCGCTCCGAGGAGCAATGACGTGAAGCAGAGCAACAACGTGACTCCGCCCGTGCGAGGGCGGTCCAGATCTCTCTGTATGACGAGGGCCTCGCTCGCCGCGGCTGCGCTCGCGGTCGGCGCCTCGCTGCTCATGGGGTGTATGGGCACGGTCGGGACCGAGGGTGGGTTCGTCGTGTCCGGCGTTCCGGCGGTGCGCGCCGAGATCGTCCCGGTGGAGATCGCCGCCTATCCGCGCGTCTATTTCCGCGGGACGTATGCGTACCTGGTCGACGGCCGCTGGTATTACCCCACGAACCGGGGCTGGGTCATCTTCGAGGAAGAGCCCACGGAGCTCCAGCACTACAGGCAGACGTACCGGACGTCGCCGCGGTACGTGCCGGAGCGTGAGCTGAGCTATCCGCGCGAGCGGGGGCGCCGTTACTACACACCGCGCTGACGGCGAGGTAGCAGCGAAAGGACGGGTACGAGGATGAATCTGGAGAAGAGCGTCTTTCCCCTCTGCGGCCTCGCGCTATCGAGCTTCCTGGCCCTGGGGTGTATACTCGACGTGGAGCCGAGCGCCCAGCGCCGGCCGCGGCCCATGCAGGCCGTCGGGAGCCTGACGATGGAGTGGACCGTGGCCAACCGGGTGGATTCGCGGGCCTGCTCCCAGCACAGCCGCGGAGGGGCGGATTTCGAGCTGATCATCTACCGTGGCAGCAGCGAGGTGGCGAGAGACTACGCGCGCTGCGACGACTTCAGCATCACCGTGGATCTCCCGCCCGATGACTACACGGCCACGGCGACGCTCGTGGAGCGTGGCAACGACCGCCCCGTCACCACGACGCTGCAGGTGGAGGACATCCATATCGTGCGCGGCGCCACGCTCAACCTCGACGTCGATTTCCCGCCGAGCTCGTTCCTGCGATAGCAGGTCGCTCCATTCCGTCCCTGAGCACACTCCCAGGTGGCCGGGCAGCTCGGCGAGACCTCCCGCTCACCCGGAGACGAGCGTGGATGTGGATGGAGAGGCGCTACCCCGATCGCGGGATCGTGAGCCGCACCCGGGTATCCCCCCGCGGCCCGTCCTCGATGGCGATACCGTAGTTGGTGTGGGCGGCGATCGCGTGCGCCGCGATGAGCGGCAGCGCCGGCGGGCGGCCCTGCGCGACCGCCTCGAAGTCGCGGCTCAGCACGACGCTCCGCGCCGCGGCCGGGAGCGGCGGCCCGGCGTCGTCGAAGGTGATCTCGACCCCGCTCGGGCCCTCGGTGAGCGAGACGAGCACCTCGCTGCCCGGCGGCGACGCGCTGATGGCGTGATCGAGCAGCGCGTGCAGCAGCACCGTCAGCGCGCCCTGCGGCACCACCTCCTGCGTTGTCTCCGGCGCCTCGACCACCACGCGCACGTCGTGGCGGGCCGCGCGCGCGAGATCGTCCTTCACGACGTCGCGGAGCACGTCGGCGACGTCGCAGTGGCGCGGGAACTCGTGGAGCGGACATGCGCCCAACCTGGCGAGATCACTGACAATTTCTGACGCCGCGGTCACGTGGCGCCCCACCGACGAGGCCGTCTCGCCCGCGTCGCCGCCGTGGGTCCGGAGCGGCGCGATGTCGCGGCCGATGGCCGACAGGATGCCGCGCAGCTGCGTCCCGAGAACGCGCACCGCGGCGACGAGCACCGCGAGGCTGTCGCCGCTCGGGGGCAGGTGCGACACCGGCTCGCTGCCGCCGAGCCGTGAGATGACGCCCGACAGCGACCCGCGCTCGCGCTCGCCCTCGGCCCGCGAGAAGACCGCGGCGAGCTCGCGCGCGTAGGCCTCGCCCTGCGCCTGCGCCGCGGCGAGCTCCTTCCTGAGGCTCTCGACCTCGAGGCGCTGGAGATCGACCTCGGCGGGCAGCGTCAGCGTCTGCATCTGGCCGTCGAGCTCGAGCCGGCCGCCGTAGCGCAGCGCCATGCGCGACAGCCACACCCGCTCGGTCTCGAAGTTCACGGGCGTCTCCGGGCCGAGGTTGACCCGGACGCTCACCTCGTCGCCGACGCGGTGGATGCTCACCTCGGGCGCCCCGGTCAGGCTCGTGGGGTCGCCGCCCTGCGCGATGAGCACCTGGAGCATCCGCCGGAGCTCGGTCTCGTCGCCGAACACGGTGGTCCCTTCGCCCATCTCGATCTGCACCCGCGCCTCGGGCGCGACCTCCCAGAGGAGCGCGGTCAGGTCGACGCGGCCGCGCCGCCCGCGCGGCATGGGGCGGCCGTGGAGCGAGGCGAGCATGCTCACCGCCTCGTCGAGCCGGTTGAGCGTGCTCTCGACGCCGCCCGAGCCGTCGTCCGGCGACGGCGTCGGCGGCGGCGCGCTCTCGGTCGCGATCATCCCCACGCCCTGGCGGAGCTTCTGGGCGGCGCTCCGCGCCTCCTGCGCCAGCAGCCACGTCAGCTCGGGTCGGGTCAATCTGTCGCTGGTCACCCTGTTTTTCCCTCTATCCGCGACGCTCGGCGGAATCGCGCGCCATGATGCCAGACGTGGCGGTGCCCTGCTACGCTCATTGCCGCTCACCTCGTTCGATGCGGACTCGCACTTCCTCCTTCTTGACGCCTTCCTCCTTGACGCGTCTCGCTCTCCTCTGGGGAGCGCTCGCTGCGGCGGCGCTCTCTGGCGCCGCCTGCGCCTCGAGCGCCCCGAGCCCCTTCCCCTCGGCCGCCGGTGGAGCGGGCGGCGAGGGAGGTGAAGGCGGCGCCGGCGGCGAGCAGGCTCCAGCGGACCCGACGCTGGGCGGCCCGTGCGTCGACGACGATCAGTGCGAGGACGGATTTCCCTGCACCTTCGATGCGTGCGACACCGCCCTCGGGCGGTGCCGTTTCACGCCGGACGACAGCGCCTGCCAGAACGACGTCTACTGCGACGGCGTCGAGCGCTGCAACCCGCGGCTCGGCTGCGTGCCCGGCGCGCCGATCGCGTGCGACGATCAGAGCACCTGCACGATCGACGCCTGCGACGAGGCGACCAAGGCGTGCAAGAGCGCGCCGCGCGACGCCGATCTCGACGGCGATCCCGACGAGCACTGCGGCGGGGGCGACTGCGACGACGCCGATCCCACGGTGTCGTCGGCGCAGCCCGAGGTCTGCGGCAACGATCGGGACGACGACTGCGACGGGCGCGCCGACGAGGCCGGCTGCGTGTCTCCGGAGCACGACACGTGCCTGGACGCGCTGGAGATCTCCGCGCCGGGCTCGTACGCGATGACGACGGCGGGCGCGGGCTTCCACTACGCGAGCTCGTGCGGCCTGCCCCGCCCTGCGAGCACGCACGACGTCGTGGCCGCGGTGATCTTGCCGCCGGGGCCGCCTGTCGACGTCGAGGTGACCGCGCGGACGGAGGCCCCCGACGAGGAGACGGAGGCCACGGACGTCGCCGTGACGCTCGCCGGCCAGTGCGGCGACGCCGCGACCGAGATCGCGTGCGGGGGGCCCCACGAGACGGCGGACGGCGGCAAGCTCGCGAAGCTCCGGGCCCGCGGCCTCGGCGATCCCGAGCGGGCCACGGTGCTGCCGCTCTACGTGACGACGAAGGTGGGCGCGCCGGTCGTCGTCGACGTGGCGTTCCTGCCGCCGACGCCGGCGCCGGAGAACGAGACGTGCGGCACGGCGGCGCCCCTCTCGCCGGGCGCGCCGGCGCTGGCGACGATCCTCGACGCCGCCCGGGATCTCGGGAGCGCGTGCGAGACCGGGCTCGGGGAGCTCGTGTACACGTTCGAGCTCGCCGAGCCCCAGGACGTCGACCTCTACGCGATCTCGACCGACGGCGACGGCGACCCCTCGCTCTCGCTGCGGAGCGCCGCGTGCGCGCTGCCGGAGGACGAGCTCGCCTGCCAGACGGCGGCGGCGCCGCACCTCTTCCGGCGCGCGCTGCCTGCGGGGGTGTACGCCGTCGCGGTCTCCGCGACGGCGCCGACCTCGGCGCTCGTCACGCTGGAGCTCTCGCCGCCGACCGAGCCGCCGCCGGACGAGCGGTGCGAAGAAGCGGCCGAGCTCGCGCCGAACCGGACGGTCTCCGTGTCGCTGCTCGGCCACCAGGACGACGTCGATCTCGGCTGCGGCCCGGCGGCCGTCGACGCTGTGTACGCGCTCGATCTGCCGATCGCGTCCGACGTGCTGCTCGTCGAGGAGCTGTCGGCCGGCGACTCCGGCGCGATCGCCCTGTCCGCGCCGGCGTGCGGCGGCGAAGGCGATCGGCTCGCGTGCGGCGTGGGCGAGGTCACGCCGCTCCGGAGCGCGCGGCGCAACGTCGCGCCGGGGTCGTACCGCGTCGTGGCCGAGGCGCAGCTCGGCCAGCCCGTGAGCGTGACGGCGTTCGTCCGGCCGGCGGTGCCGCCGACGCTGGTGCCGTTCTCCGACGCGTGCGCGGGGGCGCTGGAGATCCCGGAGAGCGGCGGCTTCTTCCAGGGCAACACGGCCAACGCCGCCGCGGACTTCAATGCCGGCTGCGACCGCGCCGGCACGGAGGAGGGGGGCGCCCGGGACCAGCTCCTCCGGCTCACGCTCACCGGGCGCAGGCGGGTCGTGCTCGACATGGCCGGATCGAGCTACGAGACGCTGCTCTCGGTCCGCCGCGGCCCGGGCTGTCCCGGGGTCGAAATGCCGCTTTCCTGCACGATCGGTACGGATCCGCAGCGGAGCTTCCTCGATCTCGTGCTCGATCCTGGCGTCTATTACCTCCAGATCGACGGCCACGCGCTCGCGCAAGGCCTGTGGTTCCTGGACGTGTGGGTCGTCGACCCCGGGGACGACGCCGGCCCCTGACCGCGGCTCCTGACCCGGGGCCCTTTCAAGCTCCCCCCGTCCCTTGCTAACGTCGCCCCGATGTTCGGCCGCATCTCTGCGATCGCCCTCAACACCTACCGGGAATCGCTTCGGGCGCGCATCCTCATCGGCCTCGCGGGCGTCGCCTTCGCGGTCGCGTTCTACTCGATCATCGTCGGCGCCTACACGCTCCGCAACGGGGCGCGGGTCGTCAGCGACCTCGGCGTCGCGTCGATCTCGGTCTTCAGCATCGCGGTCGCGGTCATCATCGGCGCGACGTCGCTGTACCGAGAGCTCGAGCAGAAGACGATCTTCCCGATCCTGGCCCGCCCGGTGCGCCGCGGCGAGCACCTCGTCGGCAAGTACCTCGGCACGTTGCTCACGCTCGCGGTGTTCATCCTGGCCGACGCCGGGCTCGTGCTGCAGATCAGCGCCGTGCTGGCCGGCCGCTCGCTGGCCCTCGTGGCGGGCGCCGGGGCCGCCTCGCTCGCGGCGCTCGGGGTCGTGGCGTGGCGCTCGCCGCTGGCGCGCACGTACGGGTTCATCCCCTGGGCGGCGGTCTTCCTCGTGCTCGGCGTGCTCTTCTCGGGCGGCGCGCCGACGGAGCGGCGCGTCGTGCTCGCGGGCAGCGCGCTCGCGTTCCTCGAGGTCGGCATCGTCGCCGCTGTGGCGACGCTGTTCTCGTCGTTCTCGACGCCGTTCCTGTCGTCGCTGCTCACGCTGGGCGTCTTCCTCATCGGGCGCAACGCCGACTCGCTCGCCCGGCTGCCGGTGAAGTACTTCGGCCCCCAGATCAGCGCCGCGGCGCACGCCTTCTCCAAGGTCGTCCCGAACCTTCAGATCTACGTGCCGCCGCGCCCGTTGCTCGCGGGTGAGGTCGCGGACGCGAACCTCCTCGTGTACCTGGGCTGGGCGGCGATCACGTGCGCCGGGTGGGCGCTCATTCTCCTTCTGGTGGCGGCGTTCGTCTTCAAGAGACGCGACTTTCTGTGAGGCTCTCTGTCGTGCTCGGCGCGCTGCGCGGCCTCGCGATCGCCGGCTTCCTCGTCGGCGCGGCGTCGCTGCGGGTGGTGGCCGCGGGCGAGCGGGAGATCGCGGAGAGCACGGACGCCCTGCGCGCCGGCGACGCGCACGCGGCGGCGCTCCACGCGCGGCGCGCGGCGGGCTGGTACGCCCCCGGGGCGCCGCACGTCCGCGTCGCGTACGAGCGGCTGATCGCGCTCGCGACGGCCGCGGAGGGCCTCGGTCAGGCCGACACGGCGCTCTTCGCGTGGCGCGCGGTGCGCACGGCCGCCCTGGAGACGCGGTGGCTCACGACGCCGCACGCGGAGGACCTCGATCTGGCCAACGCGGCCATCGCCCGCCTGTCGGCGGCCGCGCCGCGCCCGCCGGGCACCCGGACCGAGCCTGCCGCGGCGGTCGAGCGGCAGCACCTCGCGGCGCTCGCGCGCGACGAGGCGCCGCGGGTCGGCTGGGTCGTCGCGCTCGTCGGGGCGTTCGCGGCGTGGGTCGCGGGCGCCGTCTGGGTGGTGCGGCGCGCGGTCACGGTGACGGGGCAGTGGGTGTGGCCGCGGGCAGTGCCGGGGCTCGCTGTGTGCGCGGCGGGGGTCGCGGTGTGGCTCCTGGCGATCTGGCAGGCGTGAGGCGCGCTGGCGGCGGGCAGGTGTGAGGCGCGCGGGCGCTCATGCACCGCCCCTCGCCCAGCTCACGTCCTTCTTCCGTGCGTTGTTCGAGGTGGCTGCGGCGTGGTCGCTCGGCTGCGGAACAAGCACACTCAATCAAGCCGCTCAGACAGCTTGGGCAGCGGCAAGACTTCGACGTCGCGTGTCGCATGCTGTATGAGCAGCCCTTTCACGGCTTCCGGCAAGCTCGCAAGATCCCCGCCCTCGAAATAGGCGAGCGTCTTCCGTGCAATGAGCGGGTTGAACGCGGGTCCGAAGAGCGAGCGCGCCGACCCCAGGACCCGGTCGATCGCCACTCCCGCGCTGATGAGCGCCGCGATGTCGAGATAGTCCTTGGACTCGACGCGCTGGAGCAGCGCCTTCACCTTGGTCCCCGCCAGGTCCAGGATGGACGCCACTCGGATGATACCGTCTTCCGTCAGCGCCGGCTCCCCCACGCGCCCGAACTGTATCTCGCCGAAGAGCGACACCTTCACGCTCCCGCCGCCAGAGGGCTCGCTGGGCGGGAGGAAGGATGTCGAGCCGCGGTAGAAGGTGTGTCACGGCAGCGGTCGCTCGGGCAGGGGCGGCGGGCGCCGGCCAAAGAAGAGATGCCAGAAGTTCCAGGACTTCGGATCCATCACGCCCGGAGGTGCGTGCTCCAGCGCGTCCAGCAACGCTGGATCGCCCATCGCGCGCCGCAGGGTCGTCACGTCTTCCTCCGTTCCGAGGGCCATCACCTGGCAGAGGAAGTGATGCCGGCGAGCGAGGGTGACCTCAGGGGGCTGCCACCACACGTACCTGGCTGCAATCTCGCGGAGCGTGGCCTCGGTGCTCACAAGGAAATTCTACACGTCTCCAGGCGCCTGGGCCACCGCTCGCAGCGCCCGGGTCGTCGCGCTCGTCGGGGCGTTCGCGGCGTGGGTCGCGGGCGCCGTCTGGGTGGTGCGGCGCGCGGTCACGGTGACGGGGCAGTGGGTGTGGCCGCGGGCGGCGCCGGGGCTCGCTGTGTGCGCGGCGGGGGTCGCGGTGTGGCTCCTGGCGATCTGGCAGGCCTGATCGCTGGCCTACCCACCTCGTGGCCACCATCCATTGGGACAGTCCTCGTCGGCGTCAGCGGCCTTCAATCGAAGGACACACCCGCACGTCGAGCGCCCCTGCTCCCTGTGGACCTCGAGCAGCTTGCCGCACGTGTAGACGTCGTCCCCGCGCATGACCGCGAGGCCGCCGGGGCACGCGCGGCACACCGCCAGTCTCGCCTCGACCGCTTGGCGCGGCAACAGGCCCACCCCCAGCGACGTCCTCAACGCCGACAGGGCTCCGTGCGCCGCGGCCCGACCGCGCTCGATCGCCCGCGCGAACCGGCTCACCTCGACGTCCGTGTCCCACGGAATGCCGTGCGGGCACTCGAAATCGGCGGTGCCCCCCGGCACCTCGAAGTCTTGCAGGACGAGCAGGCGGAATTTGCGCCCCATCTCCGGATCGCGGCAGATGCGGCAGTGCCCTCCAGACTGGCATGCTTCCGTATCGGCGTATCTCATGGAACGTCCTCCGCGCTGGCTTCGAACGGGGGCGGAGGACGAGGGACCGGGGCGCTGTCGCGCTCTCCGGTCCTCGCCCTCCTCGCTCGTGCCGCCCGGCCCCCCGGGCGGAGCGTCAGACGTTGTCCTTGAGGCCGATCGTGATCGAGTCCTGTTTGCCGGGCAAGAAGATCAGATCGACCTTGACCGCCCCGTCCTTGTGCCCGTCGCCCTGCTGGAAATGATCGTGCGGGATCGCGATCGTCGTGGTGGACAGCGTGTACCGCGGATCCGGCACGTCGCCTCGCATGACCGTGAAGCTCAGCTCGAAGTACCCCGTGTCGGTGGCGCACAGGTCGCCGCCGGTCGACGTGTTCTTGTCCTCGATGTACCCGCCGTGGCTCTCGCCGTGCGGGAGCCGGACGTTGAAGGCGTCGATGCCCGGCGCGCCGTAGCCGTTGGGGCTCTGCGGGTAGATGCAGTGCTTCCGCACCACCGCCACCTGGATGTCGTAGGGAGAGAAGTTGTTGACCGTCATGTTGGCGCCCTGTCCCATGGTGATCTCCTCGTGGTTGATGATTGAACCCGACTTGCCGGCTCACGTTCGCTTCGTGTCGATTTGCCGTGAGAGGCGGCGAGCCGCGGTGAGTGTCACTTGCGTTGATTGCGTCGCTTAGGTCGATTGCAGCAGCCGTGCCAGCGCGCTCACGGGGGCGGAGCGCTGGTTCTCGGCTGCTCTTCGCGGCCGCCGCGAGCGCTGCTGTCGCGCGCGGCGCGCGCGCCTCGACGACCCCGCCGTGCGCCATAGCCGTCCGCACAGCGTGCGCCACGGTGGCCGCACAGCGTGCGCCACAGCTGTGCGCACGGTCGATCCTCGCGCGCCGGCCCATGAGGTCGGGCGCCCGGAACCCGGAAGAGGACAAGGCGACAGCACGAGGAGCAACGGGCGGCATGGGGATTGCCCTGCGACGGACGATGGGCGATGGCGGATGACGAGCGCGAAAGCCGGCGCGTCGCTGCACGATGGTCGCGCTGCCCGGGGCGCGGGAGCGCTCCTCGCCCGCGGACCACGCAGCGCATCCAACCCCCATGGAGAACCCCATGATCGAGAAGGACACCGCAGTTCACCCGGGTCTTCCGGACGCCGTGAAGCCCGCGCTCGCCGCCGCCAGGGAGGTTGTGTCGAGGCTCCGCGGCGGCGCCCTGCTGGTCGGCGTCGAGGACTACAAGGCGCACGACGCGACGGGCGGCAAGGACCTGCTGGCGGGGCGCAACGACGTGCTCGCCTACTGGAAGGTGTGTCGCCGGCTAGGCTTCACGCACATCCGGGTGCTCACGAGCCCGGCGCTCACAGAAGACGAGATCGTCCGGGCCGAGCTGGAGCTGGTCCCCGAGCTCTCGCCCGGTGAGACCGAGGATCAGGTCAAAGCCCGTGTCAGGCGGTGGCTGGCGAACGAGGAGGCGACAGCGCGCGCCGAGATCCGGGGCGAGACAGCGGACGAGGTCGCGGACGCCGTCGCGCGATGGCTGGAGAGCGTGCGGCAAGAGCCGGACGCGCTGAGCGTGGTCCTGCGGGAGGCCACCTCGTCGGAGCTGAAGGAGGGCGCCCGCTGGCTGGCCAGGGGGCTCATCATCCGGTTGAAGCTGTCGTGGGGCGACTTTCAGGTCGACGAGGCGTGGATGACGTTGCCGGGGATCATGACGTATTCCGGGCACGGCGCGCAGGTGGAGGGCGACCTCGCCCTCTGCCCGACCGACACCGGCCCCGGCCTCGAGAACGCCGTACCTTTCACGGACCTGCGCGGGATCTTCGACGAAGACGACGGCGCCGCTTTCGGCAAGCGCTCTACCGATAACCTCACCGTCATCCTCGACTGTTGCTTCGCGGCCGCGAGCGACCCGACCGGCAAGGCCGAGCGGGCGGCCACCCTCACGCAGGCGGGGTCGGCCTCGGCGAACGCGCCTCGGGCGAACAAGGAGATCGGGAGCCGGGTGTTCTGCGCGTCGAGCCGCGACGAGCCGTCGTACCAGGCCATGCTCGGCGGGCACTGGCACGGCGCGTTCACGTGGGCGATCACCGTGGCGCTGGAGCAGTGGAAGATCAAAGAAGACGGCCAGTTCAGGCGAAGCACGATGTCGCACACCGAGCTCCTCTTCCGGTCGAGGATGCTGCTCCAGGCGCTGTCGTTCCGGCAGCACCCGATCCTCGTGGACGAGCTGGGGAGCCTGCCGGTGTTTCACCATGGGCCGCCTGACGGCGCAGCGACGAGCGCGCGACCCGACGCGGCGCGGACGGGCGGACAGCTCGACCCTTCGGTCAAGCTCGCCAACAGCTACGTCGAATATGTGATGAAGGACAAGATAACGAAGGCCGTGCTGGCGAAGGTCCTCGTCACGAATACCTCTGTCCAGGACAACTGGACTCCAAACGCCGAGCACTGGAACATCACGGGCGCCAGGCTCGATTCAACGGCGTACACCGGGGGGATCGAGGTGACCAGGACGGAGAAGCTCTGGGCCAATGGGCCTTCCTTCCCGATGAGCGACGTGAGCTTCAGATGCGCCGTGTATCCGGCCTGGTCGCTGCCCTCTGTTCGAACTGCCACTTTTCACGTCTTCCGCAGCCAAGGGGGCTGGGTGTGCGGCTTCAGGATCGATGTGACAAAGCTCAATGGTACGTGGTCCGGAAGGATCTCGTGGGCCAAGCCGCCGACCGATAGCAACATGGTGTTCAAGGTGGTCGGTGACACGCTGCCCATGCATTTCCAAGATTCGTCGTTGTCGGTCTGGTCCACGTCTGTATCTGGACCCTGAGATCTCCTCCCCGCCTCGTCACGCGAAAGGCGCGCGCCGCACCACCCGCAGCCCCACCACGGGCCGGCGGACATGGGGACGGCCGCCGAAGCGAGCAGCGGCGCGGCTGTACATCATCGTGCTGGCCCACGCGCCGCCCTTGATGACCATGAAATCCGGCTCGTCCGGCGCCGCAGCGTCCGGCCGGAGCCGGTCTCCTTCGACGGCGGGCCCCTCGTGTTTCCACACGTTGTTGCACCAGTCCCGCGTGTTCCCGGCGAGGCCTCGCACCCCGTACGGGCTCTCGTCGAACGGGTGGCCGTTCACGCCTTCACGCGCCGGTTCTCCCGCGGTCGCGTCGACGACACACGCGAACGTCGGATCGACGTGATTGCCCCACGGCAAGAAGCGACCATCGACGCCGCGCGCGGCCTTCTCACGCTCGAGCTCGTTGGGCAGCCGCCACGGCAAGCCGGTCCGCTCGCACAGCCAGCGCGCGTAGGCCGCCGACGCATTCCAGTCCACGAGGACCACCGGCCAGTCCAGCCGCCAGGACAACCCCTCGCGATCCGGAGGCAGCCCGAAGAGACCCCGCTCGTCCCGGAGCAATGCCAGCTCATCACCTCCCTCCGCGAGGCCGAGCTGCGCCCTGGGGCAGGCGGCGAGCGCCTCCGCCTCGCGTCCGGTCGCGACCAGATCGTTCAGAAAGGCGATGTATTCGCCCGTGGTCACCGGGAACCGGCGCATCACGAGCGCGTCGACCCAGACCCGGCGGCGCGGCAAGCTGTCGGGGGTGACCGCATCCCCGCCGATCCAGCACCACCCCGCCGGCACGTACACGTCGTCCGCCCCGAGCTCCCCCTCCCGCGGCAGGATGATCGGATACGGCCTCTCCTCCCCCGGAGCCCTGCCGTCCCAGTGCTCGTCCCGCCCGATCAGCACCGGATATCGGACCTCCGCCCGCCCCGCCGCGCGGAGCCGCAGCAGATAACTCCCCCGCTTCAACGGCACCTCCAGAAGCGGAGTCGGCCCGAGCACCCCCTCGCGCACCGGCACGAGCCGCCGGTCCTCCAGCACAAACCGCTCGACCATCACCTCCGCGCCCGGCGGGTCCGTCACCACCGTCACCGCCCCGTCCCCCCGCAAGAACGCGGCGTTCCGGCCCCGATCGTGGACGCGCAACATCTCCTCGGCGCGCGCCGCGTCCTCGTCTCGATGCGAGAGCTCCGCCTCGATCAGGCGCGCCCGGTGGTGATCCGCGAGCATCGCGCGCGCCTCGGAGAGGTCGGGATCCAGGCTCAACGCGCCTTGCACCGCCTCCAACCACCGCGTCTCGAGCAGCGCCGCGGCTCTGCCCGCTCGCCGAGCCTCGTCCTCCAGCTCCCACGCGGGGCGCTTCTTCTCGACCGGATCGAACGGCCTGAGCTCGCTCTGGACCGCCCGCGCCCGCGCCTCCGCCGCCGCCGCCTGCGCGCGCAGCGCCGCGATCTCCGGCTCGAACGCCCGCGCGTGCTCCAGCGCCGCGAGCGCCTGCTCCCGCCGCCGCACGCCGTCCAGCCACGCCACGACGTCGCGGGCCATCGCCTCCGCGCTCTCGTAGCGTCGCTCGATCTCGGGGCGCATCGCGCGCTCCACGATCGCAGCGAGCTCGGCCGGCACGGCAGGCCCGCCGGCGGCGGCGTCGCTCACGGGCACGGGCGGGCCCGCGAGGAGCGCTGACAGCACCTCCCTGGCGTGGTCGCCCCGATAAGGGGGCCGCCCGGCGAGCAGGCAATAAAGGACAGCGCCGAGCGAATAGACATCGCTGGCGGGGCCGTGCAATCGAGTGTCCCCGCGGGCCTGCTCCGGCGGCATGTACGCGGGCGTGCCGACGATATCTCCATGACGCGTCAGCCCGGCCGAGCCCGCGTCGTCCGGCGGGCCGCTGATCCCGCCTTCGGCCGCGTCCGCGAAGCCCACCCGCCGCGCGAGGCCCCAGTCCATCACCAGCACCTCGCCGAACTCGCCGGCCATGAGGTTATCCGGCTTGAGATCGCGGTGCACGACGCCGCGGCTGTGCGCGTAGGCCATCGCCTGAGCGATGCGCGCGAACGCGTCGACCACGCGCCGGAACGTCCAGCCCGAGGGCGCGGCGCGAAAGCCCGCGGGGCTCGCGCTCGCGTGGAGCTCGGTGATGAGGTCTTGCAGCGTGCGGCCGCGCACCTCTTTCATCGTGAACCACAGCCGCCCGTCCGGGAGCTCGCCGCGATCATAGAGAGCGACGATCCCAGGGTGCTGGAGCTGCGCTGTGATCTGCGCCTCGACGAGGAAGCGGCGGCGCAGGTGAGGCTCACCCGCGTGCTCGGCGCGCAAGAGCTTCATCGCGACGACGCGATCCAGCACGGTGTCGCGCGCGCGCCGCACCTCGCCGAACGAGCCGCCCGCGATCGGACCGAGGTCCTCGTAGCGACCGGGGAGGCCCGCCTGGATCGAGGCCTCCGTCCGCCCGGGCGAGCCTGTCCGGACGACGCCGCTGCCGTCCGCGGCGAGCGTGTCCTCCTGAGGACCGCGCGCGTCCTGGGTCGCCTCGTGGTGGCCGGCCTTCATGAGCGTCCCTGCGGGCCTGGCAGACTAGCAGCTGCGCTCGGCGCCGGACACACGGGCGAGCTCGGGGGGATGTACTTTCCCTCCCGTCGGGTTACCTTGGCGAGCGGACCGGCGCACGGAGCCACGTTGCATGGCCGCTTCAGCCTCCACCCTCGACCTCGGCAGCTCGCAGACGGCCTCGACCGAGCGATCCCAGGGTGAAACAACAGCGCTGATGATCGCCTGGGCCGCCTCCGAGCCGCACCGGATAGGCGAGCTGGCGTTCTTCGAGTCCGAAGGGGGAGCGCAGATCCTCGGCCGCGGCGGGCCTCGGGACGGCTCCGGCGTCGAACGAACGGTCTTTTATCGCCAGCGGCCCGGCTGCGTCGAGCGCACTGCCGATCTCGCCGGCCCCGGCCTGTCGAGGGAGCAGCTCCGCGTTCGTCCGGAGGGGAGCCGGCTGCGGATCGAGCGGATCGGACGATGCGCGATGGAGGTCCGCGGCGAGCGCGTGGATCGGTGTGTCCTGGAGCCCGGGGACACGCTCCTGCTCAAGGGCCAGCTCCTGCTCTTTTGCACGCGCCGCCCCCGGAAGCTCGCCCCGCTCACCAGCGCGAAGCTCGCCGATGCGCCCGTGTTCGGCGCGCCGGACAGCCACGGGATCGTGGGCGAGTGCCCCGCTGTCTGGCGCCTCCGCGATCGCATCGCGTGGATGGCGACGGCCGACGAGCACACGCTGCTGCTCGGCGGGAGCGGCTCCGGCAAGGAGCTCGCCGCGCGCGCGGTGCACGCGCTGTCGGCCAGAGCGAGGGGGCCTTTCATCGCCCGCAACGCGGCGACGATCCCGGCGAGCCTCATCGACGCGGAGCTCTTCGGGAACGTGAAGGGGTATCCGAACCCCGGGATGCCGGAGCGGCCGGGCCTCATCGGCGCGGCGAACGGAGGCACGCTGTTCCTCGACGAGATAGGCGAGCTCCCAGAGGGCCTTCAGGCGAACCTGCTCCGCGTCCTCGACGAGGGCGGCGAATATCACTGTCTCGGCGCGGCGGTCGCGAAGCGCTCCCATTTCCGCCTGATCGGCGCGACCAACCGCGACCCGGCGGCGTTGAAGCACGACGTCGGCGCCCGCCTCGTGCTGCGCCTCGAGGTCCCGGGGCTCGACGAGCGGCGCGACGATATCCCCTTCCTGGCGCGGCACCTGCTCCGGCGCGCGGCCGCGAAGAGCCCCGACGCGGTACGGCGCTTCCTGACGGCGAGGGGCGACGGGGATCCGGAGCCCGCGGTCGGCGCGACCCTGATCGATCACCTGATGCGGCGCCGGTACACGACGAACCTCCGGGAGCTCGATGCCCTCCTGTGGCGCGCGATGTCGACGAGCCAGGGCAGCGAGATCGAGTGGTCGGAGAGCTCACCTTCCGTCGCTGCTCCACCGCCGGCGGCGATCGAGGCGTCGGACTCGCCGGCAGGCGCGGCAGAGCCGCCCCCCGAGATCCCGGATCCGTCCGCCGATCGTGTGCGGGCGAGCCTGGAGGAGCATGGGGGGAACATCACGCGCGCCGCGCAGGCGCTCGGGCTGTCGAGCCGCTACGTGCTCTATCGCCTGATGCGAAAATACGGACTCAGCGCGGAATAAACAGCGAAGAGGTCTGCGCTTGTCGCCTGCGGCGCTCGCCGGGGCGTTCGTGGCGTGGGTCGCCGGCGCGAGCTGGGTTGTGCCGCGCGGTCACGGTGACAGACCGTCAGGTGTGGTCGCGAGACGTGTCGGGGCGCGCGGCCCGCGCGGCGGGGCCGCGGTGGGGCCGCTGGCGATCTGGCAAGCTGAGGCGCGCCGCGAGAGCATCCCCCGGCAGGGGAGAAATGGGTCGCTGGGGCGAAATGGGGCGGGCCGGCCGGGGCAGCGAATCCACACGAGGGAATCCAGCGGACCCGCCGCCTGCTGATCGGAGGGCGCACGGTATTGCAATGCGACGCGCGCGACACATCGATCCCGGGGGAGCGGCTCTTGCAGCGCTCCGCTTCGAGGAGGATACGAAGTTCATGAAGAATCAGATCAAGACGATCCTGTTGCTCGGCGTCATGTCGGCAATCCTGGTGTCCATCGGCGGGGCGCTGGGGCCCGGGTACCTCGTCTTGTTCGGCGTGCTCGCGCTCGCGATGAACCTGGGTGCGTATTTCATGTCCGACCGCATTGTGCTCGCGGTGCACCGGGCCGCCGAGGTCTCGCCCATCGAGGCCCCGGGGCTGCACCGGATGGTGGAGGAGCTCTCGAGCCGGGCGGGGATCCCGAAGCCCCGCGTCTATGTCATCCCGGACGCGCAGCCGAACGCCTTCGCCACGGGGCGCAACCCGGAGCACGGCGTCGTGGCGGTGACCGAGGGCATCATGCAGCTCCTGAGCGAGCGTGAGCTGCGCGGCGTGCTGGCGCACGAGATCGCGCACATCAAGAACCGCGACATCCTGGTATCGACGATCGCGGCGGCGTTCGCCTCGGGCATCACGTGGGTGGCCCACGCCGTGAGCTTCGCCGGGATATTCGGCGGATCGTCGGACGACGAGGACGGCGCGAGCCCGCTCGGCGGGCTGGCCCTCGCGATCGTGGCGCCGATCGCGGCGACCCTCGTGCAGCTCGGCATCTCGCGGTCGCGCGAGTACATGGCGGACGAGCTCGGCGCCAAGCTGTCCGGGGACCCGGAGGCGCTCGCCAGCGCGCTGTCCAAGCTGGAGCACGGCGTGGCGCTCGTGCCCCCCGAGGCGGCGCGCCCGGCGACGGCCAGCCTCTTCATCGTCAACCCGCTCGCCGGGGCCGGCTCGGTGCTGAAGTGGTTCTCGACGCACCCGACGACCGAGGAGCGCGTGAGCCGGCTGCTCTCGATGGCGTCGAGCGGCCGGGCGGCGCGGGGCTTTTCGAGCGTGATGGCCTGACGGCGGGCGCTGCCCTCTCGGCGCCCATGCGCGGCGGCGCGACTACCTGATCGCTGCGATGCAGGTGTACGTCACGCCATCGTCGGATGTGTCGCAGTAAGAGCCGGTCTGGCAACAGTCGTTCACGGGATCGCAGAGATCATCAACGTCGAGGATCGTCGAGCATACGGGCTCAGTCGGATTTCCCCCCGCGCCCCCCGTCCCCGCGCCGCCTGTGCCGCCGCCGCTCCCGCCCGCGCCGCCGCTGTCCTCGTTGATGTCGAGGGTCCAGTAGGCGCGGTGGTTGTTCTCGTCGAGACCCTGGAACGGCACGCGGAACGCCGGGTAGCTCGGGTCCTGGCCTGCAGCAGCCTTCTGGACATCGATGGCGGCCACCCAGATCTGCTGGGTCCCCTCGGGGCGCACGACGCCGTACTCCCGCTTCGTGTTGAAGGCGATCCAGTTGAGATCGCCTGGCGGCGCCCACGTAGGCTGGCTGTTCTGATACTGCCCGTCGGTCATCCGGTTCGATGTGACGCGGTTCGCGTTGAGGAGCTCCACCGGCTGGCCGCCGCTCGCGCCGAGGACCATGAGCTGGGCCGTGTTGTCACCGTGGCCGCCCTTCCCCCGCGAGAACGCGATCCATGCCGCATCCGGAGAGAAGCTCGGGAAGAGGTCGCTCTTCTTGGCGGGCGGCGCGAGCAGGACCGATGCCTGCCCCCAGACGCCATTGCTGTACGGAATATGCGCGAGCGATGAGCCGCCGGGAGCATCGCCGTCGCCCGTGGCGAAGACGACCTCCGTCCCGAGGGGGGACCAGTCCGGATGCGTCCCCTTCAGCGCGCCGGTCGGGAGATCGTTGACATAGGCGCCGGTCTCCCGCTCGACCATCCACATGGCTCCCTTCGACGCGGCGACGACCCGCGCGTCGTCGGGCGAGATCGTCGCAAAGACGTGGCCGTCCGTGTCCTTCACGCTCTTGACGAGCGGGTCGGGCGGCGCGTCCGGCGTCACCGCGAGGATCCACAGGCTGTTCCCGGAGTTGGCGGACACCGGAGCTGCCATGTACTTGCCATCGCGCGAGACCACGTGGCATGCGACGCATTTCACCTTGTCGCCGTCGGAGTACGTCGTCGGGGGCTTGCCCACGATGTAGTCCTCCGGAGTCTGGCGAGAGATCTTCCCCCGCCGCACTCCGGCAGAGGTCGTCGACCAATAGAAGATCGCGCCTTTCACGTCCTGCCTGGAGAAGCCTATCTCGATGGCGGCCGAGCGGCGCACGGTGGCTGGCGTCGTCGAGGTATCGAGCGCGTCGACCGTCCAGGTCGCGGTCCCGCCGGCATTGGAGCCAGCGATGTAGTTCCAGGTCGTCTCGTCCACCTCCCAGCACCCGGCGGCGGGGTTGGCCTGCTCGCAGAGGCCGTGCGCGCCGTCCGTGAAGATGGTGACCGTGGAGCTCGCGCCCGTGAATACGAGCCGGAACTCCGTGAACCCTTGGCTCCGCCACTGGAACAGCGTGCGGTAGACGTTCCGCGGAAAGCGCGTTTGATCGCTCGGGTAAACGATGCTCGGCGCAGGAGCGCCCGTGACCGGGGTCCCCGCCCAGGCGCCTTGATCGCTCGGCGTGCCGAGGACCGTGCTCAGGTGGAGCACGACGGTCGTCTCTCCCATCACGCATCCATCGCTCGCAGTGACTCGCACCGTGCCGCCCGCTGAGGCGAAAGGCGCCAGGACACCGCCCGCGATCGTCCCCGGAGGCGTGTCGTCGCCGCGCGTCGCTGACCAGAGGAGCGCCCCCGGCTCGAGCGCCCTCGTGGTGCCGTCGGAGAGCGTCCCGGTGGCCGTGAACGTGATCGGCGCAGCGGAGTGGCCATCGATCTCCACCGTGGAGTCGTCAGGCGACAGAGCGATGGACTGCAGCCCTGGGACGCACATTACGTGTCCGCCACCTGCGCTGCCTGTGCTACCTGCGCTACCTGCGCCACCTCCGCCATCTGCACCGCCTGTGCTGCCTGGAACGACACCTGTGCTGCCCGCAGGCGTCCCCTCCGCCTCGGTGTCGCTCCCGCACGAGCAGCCCCCCATACAGAACGCGAGCAAGACCGGAAACAGCGAGAACCGCATCGGCGCCCTCCCACGGGGATCAGCGAGACCCCCTTTCCGACAGGCTACATCGGGCATTGCACGCGAGTAAAGCGAGCGCCGAGCGTCAACTCACTGGCTGTGAATCGTATTACTGGTTTGCTCGTTAGCCCGTATTTGCCCATCATGGAGCCGTCCGCGCTGGCCCTCACCACCATTCGCTGTGGGTGGCTCGGCGCTGAAGTGGTTCTCCGCGCACCCGGCGACCGAGGAGCGCGTGAGCCGGCTGCTCTCGATGGCGTCGAGCGGCTGGACGGCGCGGGCTTCTTCGAGCTCGATGGCCTGACGGCGTGCAGCGGCCCGCCGGCCCATCACGGCTTCTGGCGAGGTCCTTCGGTCACCACAGAGGGGAAAGGAAAGAGACGAGAAAAAGCAAAACGATTGGAGGAGTTCAACCGCGATTCGTCACGCTTGCTGCCCGTGACGGAGGAGATTGGATGCGATTCCCCCTCCTGGAAGAGCGACGCTAGCTCGAACGCTCACCCACGCATCGAGGGGACCGCCTTCACTCGCCAGACTGCGGATCTTCGTCGTCGCTGTCGCTGTCCTCGCCGTCCTCGTCGTCGCCAGCGCCGTCCTCGTCGTCCTCGTCCTGCTCGGGGGGCTTCGGCGCGAGCGCCACGCGCGGGTAGTGCTCGCCGGAGGTGTCACGGCGCCCGGCCTCCCAGGCGTCCTCGAGGTTGACGAGCTCATACCAGCCAAGGCGATTCACGGCCTCGAAGAAGAACCTGCCGTCAGCGCTCGGCTCGAAGCTGAGGGGCTCCGGCTCGAGCTCGGCGAGCGTGCGGACGCCGTCGTCGTAGACGCCCCAGATGCGGATGGGCTTGCCTTCGGAGGCCTCCAGCACGGCCACGCGGCCCCCGGCGGCGCTCTCCACGACGCGTAGATCCAGGTCGCCGCGCGCCTCCAGCCTGGACGCGCCGCCGCTGACCGAGAAGATCCAGGTCTCCGACGAGGTGCCGACGATCACCCGCCCGGAGGCGAGCGCCTCGAGCGTGTAGACCTCGTCCTCGCTGTCCTCCTTGCTGAAGTCGTGCACGAGGACCGGCTTTCCGTGCGGGAGGTCGACCCACCAGAGCTTGGCGTCGCCGTCGGTCGCCACGAGCGCGGCGCTCCGATCCGCGTTCACAAGGCCCGTCGACGAGGGGGAGCTCGCCTTCACCGCGGTCTCGATGAGCTCCCCGTCCTTCAGCACGGCGAAGACGAAGGAGCGCCGGGCTTCCTTCTTCCACCCGATGTACACGTCGGCGGGGCGGTAGCGCTCGATCTCCCGCGCGCCCGCTCCGAAACGCGCGCGCACGTCCTTCGGGATGTCCTCCTCGTCCTCCGGCAGCGGGCGCTGCTTGCCCAGGTAACGCAGGCCGACGCGGCCCGGGGCGGGCTCGATGGCGTACTCCTCGGGCGCCCTCTTCGGGCCCGACTCGGGCGCCTCGTCGTCGTCCTCGTCCTCCTCGGACGGCGTGTACACGGCGACCTCGGGGAACGCGTCGGGGTTCGTGGCGAGCCGCTCGAGCAGCGTGTCGAGGCCGAGCAGCTCGTAGGTGTCGCCGATGTGATCCATGAAGGCCCGGCCCTCGGCGATCCGGACCTCACCCACGGAGGCCTTCACGCGGCCCACGCGGCGCAGCTTGCTCCCGTCGAAGCCGACGATGGTCAGCCCGTCCTCGGAGTCCTCGCCCTCGTAGCTCTTGACGAGGAGCAGCCGGCCGCCGAGGGCGGGGGTCAGGCCGTAACCGCCCACGCCCCAGCGCTGCTCGAGGACGGCGCCCTCTCCCTCGCGGCGGTAGACGTCGAGCGACTCGCCCGTGGAGAGGAGGATGCGGTCCTCCGGGCCGTAGGCGATGTCGGAGATCGACGCCTCGTGCTCGAAGAGGCGGCGCAGCTTGCCGTCCGCGAAGGAGAGCTCGGCGACGAGCTTGTAGTCGAACCCGTACAGCACGGCGCCGCCGTCCTCCCGCGCCGCGATGTAACCGTGGGGGCTGGGCAGCGCCTCGCCCTCGGCGCGCTTCAGCTCACCGCCCTCGATCCAGGCGGCCGTCACCGGCTTGCGCCGGAGCTTCGCGATGCCGTAAACGCGGCCGCCGGGCGCGACCGAGACACAGGAGGTCGACCCGAACAGCTCGCGCTGCGCGCGCTCGATCTCGGGCTCCGGGGGCACCTCGCGCGACCTCCGCTGCTCCACGCGGAGCGCGCCCTCCAGCACCTCTGGCCGGTCGCCCTCTTCCTCATCGCCCTCGCCGGACGTGCTCTCGCCCTCGTCGTCGCCCTCGCCGGACGCGCTCTCGTCTTCGTCCTCGTTGCCGGGTTCGTGCTTCTTCAGCTCGGGGAAGGACTCCGGCTGCGCGGCGAAGCGCGCGGCGAGCTCCTCCAGGCCGCGCAGCACGTAGCCGTCGTCGCCGTCGATCACGACGACGCGGGCGCCGTCGATCACGATCTCGCCGACCGCGATGCGCACGCGCGCCAGCCGGCGCACCGTGGATCCGTCGTAGCCGAGGAGGGTGACGCCATCCGCGCTCTCGTCCTCGTCGTCGAAGCACTTCAAGAGGAGCAGGCGTCCGCCGAAGACCGAGCGCATCCCGTAGCTGTCGAGGTCCCAGCGCCCCTCGAGCGCGACGCCCGAGCCCTCCCGGCGGTAGACCTCGATCGTGTCGCTCGCGACCAGCACCCGGTCGTCCGGGCCGTAGGCGACGTCGGAGAAGGGCTCGCCGTGCTCCAGGAGGCGCCGCACGGAGCCCGCCGCAAATACGACCTCCCATACGGCCTCCGAGTCCTCCCCGATCAGCGCCGCGCCGCCGTCGTCGCGCGCGGCGAGGGAGATGCCGTGCGTGGTGGCGAGCGGATCGCCCTGAGCGGTGCGGAGCTCGCCGTCCTGGATCCACGCGGCGACGGGCGGCTTTCGCTTCGGCTTGGAGACACCGAAGACGAGGCCGTTCGGCGCGATCAGCCACTCGCTGCTCTGCCCGAAGAGCTTCAGTTGCTCGTCGGAGGGCTCGGGCGCCGTGTAGCCCGGCACGCGCTCCAGCCGGAGCCCGCCGGAGATGACCCTGGGCTTGTCGTCGTCGTCGCCGGTCTCCGCCTCGTCCGCCTCGTCCGTGTCGTGGTCGTCGCCCGCCGCGCGCTCCTCCTCGGGGGCCGCGGCGCGCGCCGCCTCGCGCGCGGCTTCGACCTCCGGATCCACCGAGCACGCGGCCTCGAAGCGCTGGCTTCCGCCGAAGCGGGGCAGCTCTACGGGCCACCTCGGGCCCGCCGGGGGCTCGGGTCGTTGCTCGGCGGACCAGGCGTCCCAGTCGCTGTCGGCCTCGATCGCCTCGGCCAGGGAGGCCACCTCGATCGGGTGCGCGCCGTGCACCGCAGTGAGGGCCCGCTGGACCGCGCGCGCCATGTCGGCGATGCAGGCCTTGCTCCACCCGGCCGGCCGCGCCCGCACGAGCGCCCAGCGATCGGCCCACTGGAACGGCTCGCAGTGCTCCACCGCGCGCGCGTCGAGCGCCCGCTCCCACGCCTCACCGACGGCGCGCCGCGCGGCCGCGTCCGGGGGCGCCACGAAGCAGAGCTCATAGGAGAACAGGTCCCCTTCGAGATCGAACCAGTCGCTCGGCGCTGCCCCGAAGAACGCGAACGGATAGGGCTGAGATCCCGGCATGGGGGCGAACGGTACAGCAGCTTCTGGCGAGCGTGCAGGTCCAGACGCCCGACGGCCCGGCGAGGCGCCGGAGGCGCTGCTCATCGCCCCCGGTGGGCTTATCGGCCCCGCGAAGCGGAGTGCATGGACGTGGCTTCACGTCTCTTTGGGAGTCGCCGTTTCGTGATCCATCGAGGTCGCCCGGATGGAATCCTCTTCAACTCGATAGCAGCGCTGACCAGGCGAAGATGGACGCGAGGCGCGGCCAGCCTGCTCACGTCGGAGCCTTGGGTACCCCTGGCTCGAACCGCGCGCCGAGCTGCAAGAGCCGGCCGAGATCGTCGGCGTTACGCCATGTCTCGACGATCTTGCCCTCGACGATGTGGTGAATGAACATCGCGGTGAACGTCTGCTGCCGTCCGTGGCTCGGGATGCCGAGGAAGCTCGCTTGTGCGCACGTGTTCTTCGCGCGCACGACCACCTTGTCCCCTTCGGCGATCACGTCCTCGATCGACCATGTTTGCTCGACGGCGCCGAATGTCCCGAAGAGCGCGCGGATCCCTTCCGGCCCTTCGGGGAGCGCGGGCGGCCCGCCGTGCATCCTCCACGACGGAGAGATCATCTCGCAGAGCTCCTCGATCTTGTGTTCGCTCACGAGATCGAGAAACCGTCGCGCGATCGCTTTGTTCGCCTCGATTGAAGACATCGCTGCTCACCCTCCTCTTGTCATGCTGAGAGCGCATCGCCGCTCGGCTGAGCTGAGATCGGCTCCCGACGCCTGGTCGCCTGGTCGATTGCGCCGCCGGGGGTTGTCGCGGGCGGCGCGGCGCCTGGTGCCGTGCTGGTGCAGGTGCGGTGCCAGGCGCCGCAGCCAGGCGCTCCAGCCGACGAGCTGGCCGCTCCGCGTGGCGTCGCGCTCGACGCGCCCCTATCGAGCCACCGTCGATGATGGCGCCAGCCACCACCAGACCGAGGGGCGGCGCCTCCATGGCGAGGCCGAGGCGCCGCGCCCGCCCCGCTACGACGCCGCGCGCGGCGCCTCGCCGAGGAGCTCCAGCCTGGCCAGGCTCCCGCAGGTCTCCGACAGGGCGCGCATCAGCCGCAGCCGGTTGTCCCGCACGGCCGCGTCGTCGGTCATCACGAACACGTCGATGAAGTACTGGTGCAAGAGGGGCGCGAAATCCGCCACCGCCCTGAACGCGGCGTCGTACGAGCCGCTCCGGACGTCCGACGCGATCTGCTCGCGCAGCTTGAGGTACCCCGCGAAGAGCGCCGTCTCGCTCGGGTGCACGTCCTGTCCGAACGGCGCCACCGGCTCGCCGGCAGGCGCCTTGTCGGCGATGTTCGTGGCCCGCTTGAAGACCTCGCCCACCCGCGCGCGCACCTCCGGGCTCAGCGCGTCGATCGCGCGCACGCGGGCCCTGAGATCGAGCGGGCGGTCCGCGGCGACGCGCAGGCACGCGAGGACCGCGTCCTGCGGGAGCCGGTCGGAGAGCAGGCCCCGCAGCCGCTCGGAGAAGAACTCGCCGAGGCGGGTCGCGAGCTCCTCGCGCGAGACGTTGAGCTCCACCCCGGCGTAGCCGTCGTAGGCGGCGCCGAACGCGGCGCCGAGGCGCAGATCGAGATCGCGATCCAGGAGCGTGCGCAGCACGCCGAGGCACGCGCGGCGCAGCCCGTACGGGTCGGCGGTGCTCGTGGGGACGAGCCCGATCGCGAAGCAGCCGACCAGGGTGTCGAGCCGATCGGCGATCGCGACCAGCGCGCCGGCGTGCGTCGGCGCCGTCGCGTCCGCGGCGCCCTTGGGCAGGTAGTGATCGCGGACGACGTCGGCCACCTCCGGGCTGACCCCCTGGGCGAGCGCGTACGCCCGCCCCATCTCGCCCTGGAGCTCGGGGAACTCGCCCACCATCAGCGCGACGAGATCGCACTTCGCGAGGTGCGCCCCGGAGGCCGCCGCCACCAGCGTCTGCTCGGGCAGCATCAGGAGCAGGCCGAGCTCGCGGGCGAGCCGCTCGACGCGCTCGGCCTTCGCCAGCACGCTGCCGAGCCGCTTCTGGAACACGATCCCGCCGAGCTTCTCGCGGCGGTTCGCGAGCGGGATCTTGACGTCCTCCCGGTAGAAGAACTGCGCGTCCGACAGGCGCGAGCGCATCGTGTTGTCGTTGCCGCGCTTGATCTTCTCGGGCGCCTCCGCGGTGTTCACGACCGCCAGGTACCTCGGGAGCAGCGCCCCCGTCCTCGCGTCGCGGACGCCGAAGTAGCGCTGGTGGCCGCGCGCGACCTCGAGGATCACCCGCTCCGGCAGCTCGAGGAACCGCTCCTCGAAGCTGCCGACGATGACGTGCGGCTCCTCCACGAGGGAGAGGTTCTCGCCGATCAGGAAGTCGTCCTCGATCAGCGCCCCGCCCGCGTCCCGCGCCGCGGCGAGCAGGCGCTCGCGCATGAGCTTCGCGCGCGCCTCGGGGTCGACGAGCACGTGCGCCGCGCGCATCGCCTCCACGTAGTCCTTCGCGGCGCCGATCGCGATCTCGCCCGGCGCGAGGAAGCGGTGGCCGCGGCTCGTGCGCCCGCTGCGGATGCCGGCGATCTCGACGGGGATGACCTCGCCGCCGGAGAGCGCGACCAGCCACTGGATGGGGCGGCCGAACGCGAAATCTCCCTGCCCCCAGCGCATCGACTTGCGGAAGGGGATGGCCGCGACGAGCGACGTCAGGATGTCGGGGAGGAGCTCGGCCGCGGGCTTGCCGGCCTCGCGGCGGGTGCCCGCGAGGTACTCGCCCTTCGGCCCCTCGACGCGGCGCAGCTCCGCGACGGTACAGCCGAGCTTCTGCGCGAACGCCTCGGCCGCCTTCGTGGGCGCGCCGTCCTTGAAGGCCGCCTTGACCGGCGGGCCGGTGACCTCCTCCTCGAGGTCCGGCTGGCGCGCCGCGACCCCGGAGACGAGCAGCGCGAGCCGACGCGGGGTGCCGAGCGCGCGCACCGCGCCGTGGCGGAGCCTGAGCTCCGCGAGGCGCTTCGTTGCGAGATCCGGGAGCGCGCGGAGCGCGGCCTCGACAAACGACGAGGGGAGCTCCTCGACGCCGATTTCGAGCAGGAGATCGCTCGCTTCGTTGGACATGGGACCGCGGACGCTACCCCAGAACCGCTCGTTCGGCGAGGTGGTCGAGCGATCGCGCCGCGCTGTTCAGCCGGCCGCGCCGTCCGCCACGTCAGGCCGTGGCGCGGCGCGCACCACCGGCGTGCGCCACGGGCGACGTGACGTCCGCGCGGCTCAGCGCGCCTGTGCTGCGCTCCGGAGCGCGCGCGAGAGCACCTTCTTGAAGGCGCTCGCCTCGCCTCCGTTCGGCTTGTCCTTGCGCCCGTAACGGGTCGCCGCGCCGACCCGGGCGACGCACTGGGCTGCGCGCATGTACCGCCGGGCCGCCTTCGCGACCGCCCGATCGCCCGGAGCAGACGCCGACGCGACGGCCGCGCCGAGCTCGTTCAGCGCCTCGTCGAGCGGGGTGCAGCCCTCGGGCGTGGGGGGCAGCTCGAGGGGGGGCGGGGCGTGGCAGCAGCGGGCGCGCAGGGTGGCCAGGGTCGCCATGTCGTGCCAGCCGAGGACGGCCCATTCCTTCGTGGCGTCCGAGACGCCCTTGGGCCCAGCTGCCTGGGCGAGGTGGCTCTTGAGCGCCGCGACGCCCTTCATCGGGTCGATCTCGGCGCACACGGACAACAGCTGGCCCGCGGTGGCGGCGTCGACGCTCTTGCCGGGAAAGAGGGGCATCGCGCACGCGGCGAAGTCCGCCGTGGCCGCAGGATCCGGTGCTGTGCTCGCGGTGCCTGCGTCCGCTGGCGTCGCCGTACCTGCGTCTTCCGCGCCCGCGTCACCGGGCGCCGGGGCGCTCGGCGCTGCGGGGGCGGCGCATGCGGCCGGCGCAGCGTCCGAGCCGGACGGCGGCGCCGGGAGGGACGGCGGCGCGGCGTCGCGGTGGCGAATCCAGAACCAGGCTGCCCCCGCGGCGCCCGCGATGGCCACGACCCCGAGGGCCAGCGTCACCCACCGGCGCGCCGCGGACGGCGCCTCGCGGCTCGCCCCGGGCGCCGGCGCCGGCGCGCGAAACGGCGGCGTTGCCGCGCGCGGCGGCGCGCCGAGCCCGGACGCGCCGCCGCGCGCGGCGACGCCGCCGGGCGCCATCGGGAAGGGGTGCGACGGCTCATGCGTGTCGTCTTCGCCGAGCCAGAGGAGATCGACGGCCGGGACGTGGGGCGTCGGTGCGCCGAGCTCGGGCGCGCCGACGCGCGTTGCGGCGCCGCCGGGCGCCATCGGGAAGGGGTGCGACGGCTCGTGCCTGTCGTCTTCGCCGAGCCAGGGGAGATCGTCGAACGTTCGCGGGCTCGCCGGGGCATCCGCGTCGAAGAGGGGCACCGCGGTGGGCGAGAAGGGCGGTTGCGTCGTCGCTACGGGCGCAAAGGGCAGCTGCGCCGTCCCTGTGGGGGCGACGGGCGGTTGCGCCGTCGCTACGGGCGCAAAGGGCAGCTGCGCCGTCCCTGTGGGGGCGACGGGCGGTTGCGCCGTCGCCGCAGGCACGACAGGCGGTGGCTGCACCTGCGCGGTCGGGGCAGCCACTGCGCCCGCTCGCGCGCCGTCCTCCGTCCTTGCGCCGGCGAGCCGCGGCGATGCGGCAGGCAGCGCGGTCTGCGCCTTCGAGGGACGGTCTGGCGCTTCCGGAGGCGGGGTGGTCGGCGCGCCGGTCGTCGACCGGAGGCCCAGGCTCGCGAGCCCGTGGAGGGGCAACGGCGTCCGGCGGGCCGAGGCGCTCGCGATGGGCGGCGGCTGCGAGCTCGAGTGGCCATGCGGCGGCGCGCTCTTGCGGGGCGGCTGCGAGCCTGTGCCCTCGCGCGGCGGCGCGCTCTTGCGGGGCGGCTGCGAGCCTGTGCCCTCGCGCGGCGGCGCGCTCTTGCGGGGCGGCTGCGAGCTCGACGTCCCCCGCACCCCGCTGCTCGACGGGCGCGGCGCTGGAATGGTCCTCGCCGGCGCCGCGAGCGCGTGCTCATCGAGCGGCGGCAGCTCCTCCAGGCCGTCGTCCGGCCGCGCCGCCTCCAGCGCGCGACGGAGCGCCGCGACCTCGGTGATCCGCTGCTCAGCGCCGCGCGCGAGCGCCTGGTCCAGCACGCGCCACAGCGCGTCGCCCGCAGCGCCTGGCGGCGTGATCCGCGGCGCGGCGCCGGCGCCTTGCTTGCGGCGGAGCTCCTGGTCGCTCTCGGCAGGGAACGGGAGCGCTCCCGAGAGCGCCGTGTACAGGGTGACCGCGAGCGCCCACGTGTCGTCCCGGCGCGACGGCCCCTCGCCCGCGGCCCGCTCCGGCGAGCGGTAACCCACGAAGGCGGGCGTGGCGAGCGGGTCCGAGAGCCACCCCGTCGACGTGCACGGCTCGCCCTCCATGACCACGCACGCGGCCGACAGGCGGCCGTGCACCGTCCCGCGCGCGTGCAGGCTCTCGACGCGCTTCGCCAGGCGGACGACCCAGCCGACCGCGTCCCTGTCCGGCAGCGGACCGGCGCGTGCGATCCTCGCAGCGAGCGTCTCCATACGAGCGCCGCAGCGTAGTGCGGCGAACCGCCGCTGACCACATTGTGGCTCTCCCGCGGCGCGCCGGATCGCGGATCGCCCGCGTCCGGCCCTGGAGCGCCGCCGTCAGCCGCCGATCACGTCGGCCATCGTGTATCGGCCGGGCGGCTTCCCGTGCAGGTGCCACGCCGCGCGCAGCGCCCCGCGCGCGAAGAGATCACGGCTGGTCGCGCGGTGCGTGAGCTCGATGCGCTCGCCGGGGCCGAGCAGGTGGACCGTGTGGTCGCCGATGACGTCGCCGCCGCGTACGGCGAAGATCCCCAGCTCGTTCGCCTTTCGCGGGCCGACGTTGCCCTCGCGGCCGTGCACGTCGGCGAGCGTCGCGGTCGGCTCGCGGGCCGCGCGCACGGCGTCGGCGAGCCGCACGGCCGTGCCGCTCGGCGCGTCCACCTTGGCGCGGTGGTGCACCTCCACGATCTCGACGTCGTAGCCGGGCCCGAGCCGCCGCGTCGCGCTCGCCGCGATCTCCGCGAGCACGTGGATGCCGATGCTCGTGTTCGGCGACCAGAGGACCGGGACGTGCTGCGCCGTCTCGTCGAGCAGCCGCTCGCACGTGCCGTCGAGGCGCGTCGTGCCGCTGACCACGGCGACCTTGGCCCGCATCGCGAGGTGCAGGAGACGGGGGAGCGCCTCGGGCCGCGAGAAGTCGATGACCACGTCCGCGCCGAGCAGCCCGGCGCTGGTGTCGTCGCTCATCGCGACGCCGATGTTGCCTGTCCCCGCGAGCTCGCCGACGTCACGGCCGATGCGGGAGGAGCCGCGCGACACGATCGCGCCCACGACCTGGGCTCGCTCGTTCGCCGCGAGCCGGACGATGGCTTGCCCCATCTTGCCGCTCGCGCCGTGGATCGCGACCTTCAGCAGCCGGGCGTCGTCTCCCTGGGCGGCCCCCAGGAGCGCGCTCATCGGAACACCTCGATGATCTCCGTTCGATTTCACGACGCCTCGCGCCTCGCCTCGAGCCGCCTCATCGCCTCGGCGATCTGCTGCCGGGTCGCCTCACCGGCCGGCACGAGGGGCAGCCGGACGGCGGCGCTCATGCGGCCCAGGGCGGCGAGCGCGGCCTTCGCGGGGGCGGGGTTCGGCTCGACGAACAGGAGCCCGTGCAGCTCGAGGAGCGCGAGGTGGGCTGCGCGCGCGCCCGCCAGGTCGCCGGCCAGGAACCGCCGGGTCACCGCGCTGGTCTCGCGCGGCAGCACGTTCGACGTGACGCTGATGACACCCTGCGCGCCGAGCGCCATCATCGCGAGCGTCAGCGCGTCGTCGCCGCTCAGGATCGTGAGCCGGTCGCCGAGGCGCCGCACGAGCTCCTGGCAGCGGAACACGTTGCCCGAGGCGTCCTTGATGGCGACGACGTTCGGCGCGGCGGCGCAGATGCGCTCGGTCGTCTCGGCGGAGAGGTCGACCACCGTCCGCCCCGGGATGTTGTAGAGCACGATCGGCGCCGGGACGGCCCTGGCCACGGCCAGCGTGTGCTCGCGGAGCCCGTCCTGCGAGGGCTTGCTGTAGTACGGCATCACGATCATCACGCCCGCCGCGCCGGCGGCGAGCGCGGCGCGCGAGGCCTCGATCGTCTTCTTCGTCGAGAACGAGCCCGTCCCCGCGATCACCGGCACGCGGCCGCGCGCGGCCTCGACGACGCGCCGGATGACCGCGGTCGTCTCGGATTCGCTGAGGGTCGGCGACTCCCCCGTGGTCCCGCACGGCACGAGCCCGCTGACGCCGCCCGCGATCTGCGCCTCGACGAGCGCGTCCAGCGCGTCGAAGTCGACGGCTTCACCATCGGGCGTGAATGGCGTGACGAGGGCGGTGAATGTTCCCGACAAGGGGAGCTGCGACATCAGACGACCATGATCGCCACCCCGGGTGCGCGTCAACAGGAGAGGACAGGTTCGCCGCGGACTCCCCGCTCTCCGCTGGTTCCTGCGCGGGGCGACGCCGAACGGACGCGGCCTTGGGGGTGGGCTGCCGGGAGCCCGCTGGGCCTGTACGGCGCGGGCTGGCGGGAGCCCCCGGGGCTTGCGGGGAGCGGGCCGGACGCTCCAGGGCAGGTCCGCGTCTGCTATCGTCCGCGGTGTAGCGCCTCGCTCCTTCGGGGGATTTGCCCGAGCGCGTCAGGTCCCTGAGAGGCACCGGCCATGGATCTCGCCCAGTACATCAAGAGCATCTCCAGCGCGGCCAATACCATCCTGGAGGGGATGGCGGTCACGTTCTCCCATCTGTTCCGGGAGCCCATCACCGTCCAGTACCCCGACAAGACGGACCGCCCCGTCAGCGAGATGCTCCCCCCGCGGTACCGCGGCTTCCTCGAGGTGCAGATGGACATCTGCACCGGCTGCAAGCGCTGCGAGCGCGCGTGCCCCATCGAGTGCATCGCCATCGATTTGGAGAAGGACCCGGCGACGAAGAAGCAGGCGATGAGCCGCTTTGACATCGACATGGGCAAGTGCATGTACTGCGGCCTCTGCGTCGAGGCGTGCAAGACGGAGTCGACCGGCGCCATCCGCCACACCCGCGAGTTCGAGGGGGCGGCGCCGACGCTCGACCACCTCACGTTCCGCTTCATCCCGGAGGGCCTCGTGCCGCTGTACAAGGCGCCGAAGGACCTCGGCGAGGTGCCCGTCGGCGAGTACGGGCCGCACGCCCGGGAGGCCCGCGAGCGCGCCATGCGCGACAACCCGGCCGCGCTGGAGGAGCTGCGCGCCATCTGGCGCAAAGAGCGCGGCAAGCAGCAGGGCGCCGAGGGCGCGGAGCCCGCGGGCGGGGGGGCCGGAGCGGGGACCGGAGCGGGCGCCTGAGGGAGGGCGCGGCGCGTAGAAGGGCGCAGAAGCGCGCCGCGAGCGACGCCCAGGGGTCGCCCTTGATGGGCGGTGGGCAGCGGTCTAACGTCGCGGCCCTCACCCCATGCCCTCCCTGAGCGCACTCGTCTTCCTCGGGCTTGCCGCGCTGACGCTCGGCTCGGCCGGGCTCGTGGCGTTCTCCAGGAACATCATCCACTCCGCGCTGGCCCTGCTCGGCACGTTCCTGGGCATCGCCGGGCTGTACGTCACGCTCTCGGCCGACTTCATCGCGGCGACGCAGGTGCTCGTCTACGTCGGCGGCACGCTCGTGCTCATCCTCTTCGCCGTGATGCTCACGAGCCGCATCGCAGAGATGAAGATCTCGAACCCGCGCGGCGGGCCGGCCGTGGCGTTCGGCCTGGTCACGGCCGTGCTGCTCCTGCTCGGCAGGGTGGCGGCCCAGACCCCTTGGCCCGCCGAGGCCAAGCCGCCGATGCCGTCCACCGCCAAGCTCGGGCACGCGTTCCTCGGAGAGTACCTGCTCCCGTTCGAGCTCGGCTCGGTCGTGCTGCTCGCCGCGATGATCGGCGCGGTCGTGCTCGCGCGTCGAGCCGTCAGGCGCGCCTGGGAGAGGGAGTAGGCGATGGAGGTCGGTCTCATCCATTACCTCAGCGTCGCCGCGGTGCTCTTCGGACTCGGGCTGTTCACCGTCATGACGCGGAAAAACGCGGTGGGAATCCTCCTCGGCGTCGAGCTCATCCTCAACGCCGCGGCGCTCAACTTCATCGCGTTCGACCACTTCGTCGCCGGCGGCGTGGCTGGCCAGGTGTTCACGGTCTTCATCATCGTCCTCGCGGCGAGCGAGGCGGCGATCGCGCTGGCCATCGTGCTTCAGGTCTACCGCAACCACCGAAGCATCATGGCCGACCAGCTGACATCCCTGAAGAACTGACGGGAGAGCGGTCATCCGTGCGGAAGCGCGCGGTCGACGTGACGCGCGTGACGCGCGCGATGGGCGCGACGTTCGGACCGGCGGCCGCCGCGTCACGCGCCCGCGCGCGTCACGCGCGTCACGTCGACCGCGCGCCGATGCGGATCGCCTACGCCGATCGCCGACCAGGCGATGCGCTCGACACGCCCGCGCCCTGCTTCTTCACGTGGAGCTCAATCCCAGCGACAAGCAGGAAAAACCTGACCTTGCTAAGGCCCAGCTGGCGACCCACGTTCGAAGGCATGCAGAACCTATCCAAGTCGGAGCTGGTGGGGTTCGTGGAGCTCGAGGTCGGTTCGCTTGCTGTGCAGGTGCCGATCCGCGCCGCCGCAGCGGCGACAGAGCTACCGCTCGCATCGTTCGAGGCTGAAGGGGACAATTGCGCCATCCTCGTGCGAGGCGACACGTCCTCGAAGGCGGTCGAGGTCGCGCTGCGAAACGCGGCGCAGGAGGCGGTCAAGCACCTCTCGAAGAAGTTGCTCAACTAGAGCGGAGCGATGGTCCCGCTGGCCCGCCGCAGGGCTGCGGGCCATCGTCTCCGGGATGTTCCGCGATGCACGGTGCCCCAGGGCACCGGCGGAGCGGTGTGGACAGGTTTCTGCTGGCCGCCCGGCGCTCAGCGCGAGCGGGGCGGCGTTCCGGCCCGGGAGCCCCGCGTCGCGGGGGAGCTCGCTGCGCTCCGACGTGAATTTCTCGACGCACGTCGTGCTACGCTGCGCCGCGAAATCGCCCGTGAAGCTCATCATCCAAATCCCTTGCTTGAACGAGCGCGACACGCTCGCGCAGACATTCGCGGACCTGCCGCGGTCGATCGACGGCGTGGACGAGATCGAGGTCCTCGTCATTGACGACGGCAGCACGGACGGGACGAGCTCGCTCGCCGAGCAGCTCGGGATCCACCACATCGTCCGCTTCGCGAGGAATCGAGGCCTCGCCGCCGGGTTCATGGCCGGCATCGACGCGTGCCTGCGGCTCGGCGCCGATATCATCGTGAACACCGACGCGGACAACCAGTATCGCGGCGCGGAGATCCCGAAGCTCATCGCTCCCATCCTCGACGGGCGGGCCGACCTGGTGATCGGCGACCGGCAGACAGACAGGATCGAGGAGTTCTCGCCGCTCAAGAAGGTCTTGCAGCGGTGGGGCTCGCGGCTCATCCGGCGCCTGTCCGCCACGGAGGTGGCCGACTCGCCGAGCGGCTTCCGCGCGGTGAGCCGGAAGGCCGCGCTGCAGCTCTTCGTGCACAACCGCTTTACCTACACGCTGGAGACCGTGATCCAGGCAGGCCGCCGCGGCCTCGCCGTGGAGAACGTGAAGATCACGACCAACCCGAAGACGCGCGAGTCGCGGCTCTTTCGTTCGATCCCCGACTACCTGCGCCGCGCCGGTCCTGTCATGTTCCGGGCTTATGCGATGTACCGCCCCGTGCAGCTCGTGGGCTGGGTCGCGACGGTCCTGCTCGTGTTCGGCGTCGCGCTCGGCGTCCGGTTCCTCTACTTCTACCTGCGGAATCCGGACCACAGCGGCTATATTCAGTCGCTCATCGTCGGCACGGGCGCCGTCGTGATGGCGTGCATCCTGGTGGCCGTGGCGCTGCTCGCGGAGCTCATTGCGACGAACCGCCGCCTCGTCGAGGAGGTGCTGATGCGCGTGCGCCGGATCGAGACCGAGCTCGCGGGGCGGGAGTCGGCCCTCGGGCTGGAGGGCATCCGGACCACGGGCGCGAAGCCTTGGCGCAACCAGCAGGTGCGGCAGGCGCGAGCGATCGCGAGGTGAGGGCCATGCCGGAGAACATCGGATCTCCTGCTCCGGCTCCGGGAAGCATCGAGTGGTCAGCTGCCGTGGTCGCGGTCTCGTGGCGCTCGTCGGGGGCGAGCTCGCTGTCCGCGAGGTGAAGAGCCCGGTCCCCTGGACCGGGCTGCTGGCCGAGCGGCGCGGGTAGCCTTCGGCCTGGCGCTCAACCGTCCGAATCCTCCTGGTCGTCGTCCTCCTGCGAGGGATCCGCCGGGCCGGTTGGCTCCGGTCCGGATGACGTGTCCGCCGCCGGGGGCTCGAGCGGCGGCTCCGGCCGGGCGGCGTCGCGCTGCTGCCGCAGGTAGACCGTGTAGTTCTTGAAGCGCTCCGCTGCGAAGAACGCGCCGTCCAGCTTGACGTTCCGGCCGCTCCGCGCGGCGTTCTTGCCGACCACCACCGCCTGCGCGGCGTCGAGGAGCGCGGCCTGCGTGTTCGCGTCGCTGGGCCACGCCCGCGCGGGCTTCGGCTCCTGGCCCTTGGGCGGCCGGAGCTTGGGGATGATGTGGAGCGCCTCGACCGGGTAGAGCCCGTCCGTGTAGCCCGGCGCGCCGAGCGCGAGCACCTGATACGGCAGCTCGTCGGGCGGCGGCGGCGCCTTCGGCATGGTCACGAGCTGGAGGCTGCCGAAGCGGCGCTTGTCCGTCGCGTACCGGTGCACGAGCTCGTTGAACAGCACCGCCGCCTGCAGCGTGTCCGGCGGGCGCTGGCCCGGCGGGTACAGGATGTGGGTGATGCCGACGCTCCGGTAATGGTCGTAGAGCTCGCGCGGCCCTCGCAAGGGCTCGTAGAAGATGAGCGATTGCCAGGCCTGGATATCGAAGATGATCTCGCGCTCGATACCGAGCGTCGTGCGGTAGTTCCGCGCGAGGATGCGCGCGTCCGGCGGGGTCGCCCGGGTGATCGCGCGGTGCTCCTCGCGGAACTTGAACCGCTGCGCGTCGCTCCACCGCTTGTCGAAGGTGGAGCGGATCATCGAGAGCGCGCTCTCCAGCCGGCGGGGGCCGGAGTAGAAGGGCACGTCGCCGCTCCACACGATCTGGAACGCCACGAGCGGGACGAGGCCGAGCCGCGCGATGGGCCCGAGCTGCCATGTGCGGACGAGCAGCGCCGCGGTGACGGCGATCGGCACCGCGAGCAGGCCCTGGAGGTACCGGTCCGCGGTGTACGTGTTGCTCCACATCCAGATGCCAGCGAACGTCGCCCAGGCCGCGAGCGCCGGCCTGCGCCGACCGCGGATGATCAGCAGCATCGGCAGGAGGAGCGTGAAGAGCGAGCCCATCGAGGGGACGTAGCGAGTGAACGAGTAGTGCGGAGCGAACGAGAATGTGAAGAAGTTCCCGACCGCGATGAGCTGCCGCTCCAGCCCCTTCCCCTTGGGCAGGTAAGGCTCGTTGGGATACGCCTTTTCCATGAACTCCGCGGAGCGCGCGTGCTGCGGGTACGACCGCGTGAACACCCGCTGAGCCATCGGGAAAACGGGGTTGTTATGATAAATGGCGTTCTTGATGAAGTGCGGCGCGGCCGTGCCGAGCGCCACGCCCGACACGATGAGCCCCGCCACGAGGACGCGGCGCGCCGAGAGCAGCGGCCGCCGGCGCTTCTTCACGGCGCGGTAGGCGTCGCGCGCGAGCAGGAGCGCGGCGCGCGGCACGACGACCGCCGCCGCCATCGCCAGGTGATAGACCGCCTGGTACTTCACCAGCATCGCGCCCCCGAGCGACGCGCCGAGCAGGACGGCATACCGCCTGTCGAAGCGCTCGGCGAAGCGCATCGACGCGAGCAGGACCGGCGCCGCGAAGAAGCCCAGGAAATGGTCCGCCGAGCCGCCGGGGTTCTGGTCCTGGACGAAGAGCGATGGGAACAGGAAGAAAGCCACCCAGAGGCCAGGGACGCGTTCGCCATGCAGCAGGTACCGCGCCAGGGCTGCGACGCCGACCACCTTCCCCAGGACGAAGACGAGCTCCAGGTGGAGCGCCATCATCCACCGCTGCTCCACGAGCATCCCGGGGACGCTGAAACCCCACGCGTAGAGCATGCTCGCGAGGTGAGGGAACGAGTGGTTCACGTCGCCGTAGAACGGCACGATGCGGCCGGCGCGCGCATAGTCCTGCCCGATCGGCAGGTGATACCAGGTCGCGTCGAAGCTGATGGAATCCGGGGTCAGCGACAGCAGGTAGAGGAGCACGAGGCACACGGCGCCGACGCCCGTGGCCGTGAGCCACAGCCAGCGCATCGTCCCTTTCGGCGTCGTCGAGGCGTCGAGATCGTGCTTCAGACGCGATAGCCAGCGTGGCAGCTCCAGGAGGCCGCCCGCGAAGAGGGCCGCCGGCATCGCGAGCCCGTACCAGGGGCGGATCCAGCCGACCACGCCCGCGAGGTACATGCCGAACACGAAGGCGATGGTGCCGAGCGTCATGCCGAACAGGCCCTCTTCGACCGGCGGCAAGTGCGCGACGCGGAGCCCCCGGCGCAACAGCACGAGGCCGACGCCGAGGCTGGAGAGCAGGAACAGCAGCGAATAGCCCCAGAGCGGCGCGAGCCGCCACAGGAGCCAGTGCTGGATTGGAATGTGCGCGTGGACCACGAGCGCGTAGCCGGCGAGGCCCGTGAGGCATGCGATGGCCGCGAAGACGTTGCGCAGCAGCCTTGGCCGGGGCGAACTCGAGGTCAGGGCGGCACAAAAGCGGGCCAGGGGGGAGTCGGAGTTCAGGGCAACACGCAGGTGAGCCAGCATGAGAGGGGGCGCATCCTAGCGAGGCGGGGGGCGTCGGCAAAGCAGGCGTGCGAGGAGCAAGCCGCCCACGTCCACGGCGAGCGAGGTGGCGCGCGAGATGACCGCAGCGCCCAGCGCTGCGGCGGGTCCAACGGCGGGGGCGAGGCCCACGGAGAGCAGCGCCTCGCGCACGCCGATGCCGCCCGGCGTGGCCATCGCCAGGAAACCGGCCACGGGCGCCAGCACGAAGAGGCCCGAGCCGCCGAGCGCCGCGCCCGGCGTCGCGCCGACAGCGAGCGCGGCGCACGCGCCATGCGCGGCCCAGGTCAGCCAGTACGCCGCGTGTACGAGCGGCAGTCGCACCGGCATGAGCGGCCCGCGCCCCTCGGCCGCGAGGAGCTTGCGCACGCGCTCGGGCGCGCGGGCACGATCCACGGTCATGAGCGCGACGAGCACCGCGCCCAGGGCGACGAGCAGAGGCAGCTTCCATCGACCGATGAGCGCGCTCGCGCCCGCAAACTGCTCGCCGCCCGCCGCGAGCAGGCCGAACCCCACCATGGCGCCGACCGCGACGAAGCTGGCAAACTCGACCGCGAAGGAGGACGCCACCACCGCGCTGGTCGTCCCGATCCGCGGGGCGCCGAGCATGCGGACCAGCGGCACGCCGAGCTTGCCTGGGATGTAGCGCGCCGCCTGCGACTCGATGTGCAGCGCGATCGCCGGCCAGCGAGGGATGGGCCGGCCGGTCAGCTCCTCCAGGACAAAGGCCCAGGCGAGCCCCAGCACGACGACGCCGAGAGCGAGGGGCAGCACCGCGAGCGCCACGAACGCGGGACGGACGTCGACGGGCTCGCCGCTCTCCCACTTGCGAGCGAGATCCCGCGCAGCGAGCCCGATGAACAAGGCTACGGCGACGACCATGACCGGGCGCAGCGTCGTGCGCACCCTCGCGAGCGGGCCTCCGATCCCCTGCGGCGGGCCGGGCGGGTCGCGCGCGGGCTCGGGTGGATCCGCCGCGATCATCGGGGGCGCTGGCGGGGCGCTGGCGGGCGGGGTGCTGGTGAGGTCGACGAGCGACGCAGATCGGTCCTTCACGCGGGCCAGCGCTTCGCCACGCAGAAGACCGACGGGCCGAAGCCCGGCCGGTACCCGCGCGCGATGAGGTCGACCTCGGCGCCGAGGCCGAACCCGCTCACCCGATGGACCGGCAACCGGGCCCTCCCCTTCTTCAACCAGTCGCCGGATTCCTCGAAGTCGCGCTGAACTACCGTCGTTCCCATCCGCTCTTCACTCTGCATGCGGGGCCGGATCGCCCTGGGGGGGCGATCCGGCCGGGGGCGGCGACTCCGCTGGTTCCGCCTCGGCCGGCTCCGGGGGGGTCGGGATCTCGATCGTCAGATCGTCCACCTTGCCCGGCTCTTTCCGCGACTTCTTCGGCGGCGGCGGCGGCGGGCGCCGCTTCCGCGGCGGCGTCGTCGCGGCGGCCTTGGCCGACGGCTGCGTGGACGTGGCCGTTTCCACAGGCGGCGCCGTGACGGCCGGCTCGGGCGCTGGCTCTTGCGGCGGCGTGGGCTCTGCCGTGACGGCGGGCGGCGGCGGGGCCTCGCTCTCGGCCGCCGGCGTGCTCTGCGGCAGGCGCTGCGAGCGGACCACCTGCCACGCGACGACGCCGGCCAAGGCCACCAGCGCGAAGGCTACCAGGCGAGCGCGCCGGCGCCGACGTGAGCCGGGGTCGAACTCCGGAGGCTCGCTCTCGCGCGCCTCGTGCGCCACCCCGCTCACGCTGGACCCCTTCATCCACTGGTCCGGCGACTGGCCGGAGGGCAACGCGCGAGCCCGAGGGACGAGCGGTGGATCGAGCGGGTGCGGCGCGCGCACCGACGCGGGGGGCGCGGCGGCTGCGGCCGTCCCGGCGACCGCTCGCCTGACGTTGTCGCGGAGCTGCTCCGACGGCGGGTCCTGGCTCGGCGGCGCCTCGCGCTCCGCGGCGATCGCGTGCGGATCGGCCGCTTGTTGCGAGAGCGCGCGCGGCGTCTGCGAGGAGAGCGGCGGCTCGGCCGTGGCGCCCGGCGCGATGGGCACGCCGCTCTGGGGCGCGGTCATCGCGGGCTCGGCCGGCAGATCGGCCATGGGTTCGGCCGGCGCATGGGCCGCGGGCTCGGCCGATGCGTGGGCCGCGGGCTCGGTCGGCGCATGGGCCGCAGGCTCGGCCGGCACGCCGGCCATGGGCTCGACCGGCGCATGGGCTGCGGCTGCGGGCTCGGCCGGCGTCGCGTCTGCGCGCGGAGCGAGCGCTGCAGATGCGGCTGGCGCCGCCCCGGGCTCGTCCACGTCGGTGTCGATCGCGTCCTCTTCGAACTCGTCGATGTCGACGTCGACGAGCGAGGACGCGCTGTCCGCCGCCTTCCGGAACGTGTCGCCGGGCGCCAGCGCCGGTGCGGGCGCGCCTGGCGAGGCGTCGACGCTGTCTGCCGTCGCGGGCGACACGCTGCTCGGCTGCGCGGAGACCGGCGTTCCAGTGGCGATCGGCGTTCCGGCAGCGACCGGCGTTCCGGCAGCGACCGGCGTTTCGGCGGCGACCGGCGCTCCGGCAACGACCGGCGTTTCGGCGGCGACCGGCGCTCCGGCAACGACCAACGTTTCGGCAGCGACCGGCGGCTTCTGCGACGCGCTGTCGCTGTGCTGCGGCGGCGCCGGAGGTCGTTCGCCGGGCCGAGCCGAGGGCGGCGGCCGCTGGCTCAGCGGCGGCCGTTCGCCGACCTCGGACGAGCCCGGCGGTTGCTCGCTGATCTGAGCCAGCGACGGCGTCTGAGGCCGCACCGTAGGCCGAGGCGGCGCCGGAGGTCGCTCGGTGGCCCGCGGCGGTGCGAGAGGCCGCTCGCCGAACCGGGACGACAGCGGCGGGCGCTCGCTGAGCGGAGGCCGCTCGGTGAGCCGCGGCGGCGTCTGCGGCCGCTCGCTCGGCACCGCGGGGATCCGCGCGCTCGGCCTGGCCGACGACGGCGCGGCCGCCATGTCCGCCGGCGGCTCGCCTGATCCTCGCTCGGGCGATCGCGTCGCGGCGGCGCCCGTGGGGTCGGCCACCCGGGGGAGCGGCGGCGCCTTGGGGATCACCGAGCCCGTCGCCGGCCGCGGCGGGGCCGCCGGCGGGCGCGTGGGCGCGGCCCGGGGCGGCAGCGGCGGCGGCTGCGGCGACGGCGGCGATCTCATGCTGCTCGGAGCATCGGCCGACAGGTCGGCGGTGCGGGCGAGCGACTCCGCGAGATCGCGCGCGCTGCTGAAGCGCCGCGACGGGTCGCGGTCGCAGGCGCGCGCGAACCACGCGTCGAAGCTCGGCGGCAGCTCCGGGTTCACCCTCGACGGGACCGGGATCTCGCCGAGCGAGATCTTGATCAGCAGGTCGCCGACGCCCTCGCTGTCGAACGGGAGCTCGCCCGTCACGCACTGGTAAGCGATCACGCCGAGCGCCCAGAGATCCGCGCGGTAGTCGACCTCCCGGAGCCCCTTCACCTGCTCCGGGCTCATGTAGTGCGGCGTGCCCATGAGCGTGCCGACGCTGGTGCGCTGGGCGACCCGCTTCCCCTGCCCCTTCACCTTCGCGATGCCGAAGTCGAGGATCTTGACGATCTCGTCGTCCTCGTTCGCGCAGAGGAAAAAATTCTCCGGCTTGAGGTCGCGGTGCACGATGCCGGCCCCGTGCGCGCGGGTGAGCGCGCGCGCGACCTGCGTCACGATCTTCGACGTCTCCTGGAGCGAGAGGCGGCGCCGGCGCGCGAGCCGATCGAAGAGGTCCTCGCCCTCGAGCAGCTCCATCACGATGAACGGCTGCTCCCCGTCGATGCCGTGATCGATGATCTGCACGACGTGCGCGCTGCGCAGCTGCGCGGCGGCCGTCGCCTCGCGGCGGAACCGCTCGCGCGCGTCGTCCTGCTTCCCGAGCTCCGGATCGATGAGCTTGACCGCGACATGCGTGCCGAGCGCCAGGTGCTCGGCGACCCACACCGCCGCTTGCGCGCCCTGCCCCACGGGTCGGATGAGGCGGTAGCGCTCGCTCAGCACCTGACCAGCTGCAATAGACACGGCGGCAAAAGCCTACGTCGAGGACAACATCCGTGTCGAGTTCCTGCGTACCACCTCAGATGCCCTGCGGAACGGTTTCCTTCATCAGCTCGCGCCATTCGTCGTGGGTGAGCTCTGGATAAATGTAGTCGCCCTCGAAATTTGTATGGTGCAGGAGCAACCGGGCGACATCGACGATGGCCCGCGCGACGTCGCCGCCCTGCGCAACGCCCGCCAGGGCGTCGGTCGCTTCACGCACAGCGGCGTGCTGCTTCAGCGCCACCTGGACCTCCTCGGCGAGCCCGCGCGCCTGGAAATGCGGGAATATGGCGGTCTCTTCGTAGCGCATGTGTCGCTCCATCGGCCCACGCAGGAACGCGAGCAGGCTCGCGCGCTCGGCGCTCGCCTCGTCCGCGGAGCGCTGCGCCAGCTCGATCAGCTTCTTCGCCGTGTCGCGAGCGAGCTCTTCCTCCTGGAAGAGCTCGCTCACCATCCGGTCCAGTTCCATGAGGTGCGGGCCGTCGTAGTCCAGATCCCGTGGAGGGTCGAGCGGGGCGCTGCGCGATCCCGCGGCGGAGCAGGTCGGCTCCGTCGCGCGCGTCAGTCATGCGCGCGGGCGCGGACGATCGCGGCGAGCCGGCCGACGACGCCGCTCGCGACCATGGCGAGCACCTGCTTCTCCAGCGCCTGTCGCTCGCTCGGCCTGCCGCCGAACGAGATGTGCGAGCGGGCGGTGGGGCCGCCGACGACGCGGCCGACGACGGTGCAGCTCACGCGGTGGACGTCGCCCCGCGTGGTCGAGGTGAACTCGACGACACGCGCGCTCAGCACGACCGATTTCGCCTTGCCGAAGTCCGCCTTCTTCGCGGCGCTGGAGAGCATGCCGCGCAGCGCCCGCGCCCGCTGGGCCTGGCCCTCGCCCGCGGGGACGTCGACGCTCTTCCATTCGACCTTGGTGTCGCGGGCGAAGGTCGATGCTGGCGAGGCCGTGAGCGTGGTCAGGGCCATCACCGCCGAGAGCAGCCATCGTGACGCGCGGCGCATGCGCGCAGGGTAGGGGGCCGCGGGCTCGCCGGCCAAGTTCGCGCACGGCGCGCGGGCGCCGCGCGCGCGATCGCCGCGCTCGCGCCGCGATCGGGCCCGCGCTATGCCGTGGCCTGGAAGCGAGGTTCGATGGAGCGCAGCTCGCCGGGGGGAGATCGACGGGATCGACGAGGACGAGATCGACGCGCGCGCGCCCGCGCGCTCCGCGGGGGCGGATGGCTCGCCGCGCTGCTCGCGATCGCCGCCACGCCTGCAGCGGGCAACGCCCAGTCGCCGCGTCCGGGAGGCGCGAAGGCGGGCGCGAGCGCGCCTGCAGCCGGCAGCGCGCCGGCGCCGCGCGCGGGGGGCGCGAAGGCAGGCGCTGGCGCGCCCGCGGCGGGCGGCGCGCCGGCCTCCGAGAAGCGCGCGCCCATCGTGCTGGCGCTGCGGTGGACCGCCGCGACGCCCGACGAGATGCTCGGCGCGGCGCTGGCCCGCGCGCGGCGGGGCGGCGACGACGCGTTTGCCGGGCTCGTGATCGCGGCGGCGCTCGCGGACCGCGCCGCGCAGGGCCGCGCACGGGAAGGCCTCGCGCAGATCGGGGCGTCCTCCTCGCCGCTCGCCGACGAGGCGCGCTGGCTCGCCGCCTCGCTCGCCCCGGAGCCGCCGGCGGCGACGTGGCCCGGCGCGCGCGCCGTCTCGTACGACGCGCCCCCGGACCCGTCCGGGCTCGTCAAGGCGTTCGCGGTCCTCGGCCCCTTCCAGGACAACTCGGGCGGCGGGCTCGCGCGCCGCGAGGGGCCCGAGGCGGAAGGCCAGCGCTTCTCGGACATGAGCGCCCGCTACGCCTGGGGGGTGTACGACGTCGCGTGGCGCAGGGTGCTGCCCGCCGCGTCGACCGCGCGCGGCGTGCCGCTCGATCTTTACATCCATCCGCGCACCGAGACCTGCACGTACCTCGCCTCGCGCGTGACCGTCCCGGCCGCGCTCGATCGCAAGCCGATCCTCGCCCACGTCGCCGCGACGGGCGCCGTGCGGCTCGCGTGGGACGGCGCCCACGTCGCCGCGAGCGAGGCGGCGCACGAGCGCCTCGTGCTCGACCGCATCGCCGCGCGCGTCGAGGCGCCCGCCGGCGATCACCTGCTCGCCCTCAAGGTGTGCACCGGGGCCATCGCCGACGAGGGGCGCGTCCGCGTGCGCTTCACCGACGAGGACCGCCGGCCTGTGGCGCTCGCGACCTCGTCGGACCTCACGCCGCTCAAGCTGCCGCCGGCCCCGCCCCCTGGCGCGCGCGCCGCGACCGCCGTCGCGACGGCGCTCGACAGGGCGCTCGACGCGGGCGCGTCGCAGTCGCTCGAGCAGACCCTCACGGCCGTCGTGGCGCGCACGCTCGGGGGCGCCGACGACCAGCGGTCGCCCCGCGCGCCCGGGCTGCTCGACCGTGTTACGCGGTCGCCCGGGATCTCCGCCGACGCGCTCGCCCTGGCGGGGTGGGTGTCCCCGTTCGGCGCGAACCGCAGCGGCTGGCTCGAGGCCGCGCGCGCCCGGGGCCTCGCGGAGAAGGACCGGGCCACCGCGGCGTTCGCGCAGCGCCGGCTGGTCGCCGCCCACCTCGCCTCGGAGCGGGTCGACTGGGCCGCGGCCGCGCTGCGCGACGAGCCGCTGCGCTCGGCGCGCGATCCCGAGGCGCGCGTCCTCAGGGCGCTCGTCAAGAAGAAGCTCGCGACGGCGGGGCTCACGCGGGCCGGGCTCGAGGAGCTGCTCGCGGTCGAGCGCGAGCAGAAGGACCGGACGCCGGTCGTCGTCTGGCAGGAGATCGCGGCCGCGGCCCGGCTCGACCCGGCGCTCGAGCTGCGGGCCGCGCGCAGGCTCGCCGAGATCGCGCCCGAGTCGCGGGGCGCGTCCTACGTGCTCGCGTTCGAGCCCGACGGCGGCGCCGCGCTGGAGGTGGCGGCCGCGGGGGCGCTCGCGCAGCAGACGTCGGCCGAGGACGTCATCCGCATCGGCCGCGCGCTCCACGACGCGGGGCGCGTCGCGTGGGCGCGCGAGGTGCTGTCGTACGCCACGCACGTCGCGCCGAACCAGCCCGCCGCGTTCCAGGCGCTCGCCGCGGTCCGCGAGGGCGGCGCGGGCGCGCGGGCGACGGCCACGGCCGCCGCGTCGCGCGTGGCCACGGCGGCGCTCGCGCGGGCGCGCGACCTCACGCCTGGCGATCCGTTCCTCAAGGCCGAGCTCGCGCTCCGCCTCGGCGAGGGCTCGGCCGGCGCGCCGGGCCGGCAGCGCATGCGCGACGAGCAGCACATCGTCGCGCCCGACGTCTTCCTCGCACGCGCGCGGCAGACCCCGGCGAAGAAGGGGGAGGTGGCCGACCGGCAGCTCCACTGGGTGCGCGTCGTGACGTACCACCCGGACAAGCGCGTCTCGCAGCTCATGCACTACGCGCGCGAGATCGTCATCGAGCCGCGCACCGATCAGGATCTCTACGAGCGCGACATCCCCGCCGAGGGGGAGGACACCGAGCTCCTGTTCGCGCGGGTCCACCGCAAGGACGGCACGGTGGCGCAGCCGGACGAGCAGGGCGCGGGAGGGCAGAAGCCGTTCGTGCGCTGGCCCGAGCTCAAGGCGGGGGACGTGGTGGAGGTCGCGGTGCGCTCGTGGACCCGGGGCCCCGTCGGCCGCCGGGGCGACGCGCCGTTCTACTTCATCGACTACGTCGGCTCGACCGACACGCGGCCGATCCTCTACAACGAGGTCGTCGTCGACTCGCCGGCGAGCGATCCCCTGGCGATCGACGTATTGAACGGCAAGGCCGAGCGGGTGCTCAGGTCCGAGAAGGACGGCCGCCAGGTGACGCGGTACATCTGGGACGACCCGCCCGAGGTGCCCGAGGAGCCGCTCGCCCCGCACCTCGCGGAGGTGCTGCCGGTCGTCGTGGGCTCGACGTTCCACGGATGGCACGACTTCCGGGAGTGGTACCGGGGCGCGGTCGCTGGCTTCATGGAGCCCGACGATCAGGTCCGCCGGCTCGCCGCGGAGCTCACCAAGGGCAAGGCCACGCGCGAGGACAAGCTGCGGGCGCTCTTCGACTTCGTGTCGGACGACATCCGGTACGTGAACTTCGTGTCGGGCGAGTGGTGGCTGCCGAACCGCCCGCAGGAGCTCCTGGCGCGGCGCCAGGGCGACTGCGACGACAAGGCGATGCTGCTCATCACGCTGCTCAAGTCGATCGGCATCGAGGCGACGGAGGTGCTGGTGCAGACGCGCTACACGGGCCAGCCCTCGCTGCTCCGGAGCGAGGTGGCGGCGATCCCGGTGTTCGATCACGGCATCGCGTACCTCCCGGGCGCGGGCGGCGCGCCGGGCCTGTGGCTCGACGCGACGAGCCCGCAGAGCCGCCTGGGTCCGCTGCCGGCGATGGACGCGCGCACGCTGGCGCTGTTCGTCGACGAGGGGCCGCCGAAGATCGTGGAGACGCCGGCGAGCTCGCCGGCCGATCACGGCGTCGACGCCGAGTGGACGATCGCGCTGCTCCCCTCCGGCGCGGGCGAGCTCGCGGCGAAGGAGCGGCACATCGGCGACGCGGCGTTCGAGCTCCGGTCGAACCTGGCGGAGGCCGACGCGCGCGCGCAGTGGGTCGAGCAGTACCTCGCGTACGGCTGGTTCCCGACGGTCGACGTGAAGCCCAAGGTGGCGTTCCAGGCCGATCTCCCGCACGGGGCGGCGACGCTCGAGTACGAGGCGCGCTCCGAGGGGCTCGCCCGCCGCGAGGGCGCCGAGCTCTCCGTGCCGCTCTCGGGCGCGTCCACGATGACGTCGCAGCTCGCGCCGCTCGTGAAGCGCACGCTGCCGGTGGTCCTGCCGCCGAGCTTCGCGCCGCGGCACCACAACCGGACGATCACGATCACCGCCCCGCCCGGGTACGTGTTCGCCGAGCTCCCGCCGGGCGGCGACGAGAACGGCGGCGCGTTCGGGCGGGCGACGATCTCCTTCGCGAAGGCGCCCGGCAAGAACGCGGTGGTGGTGAAGGAGCGCGTGATCCTCGATCAGTCGACCATCCCGGTGGCGCAGTACGCCGCCTGGCGCGGCTGGCTGCAGCGGGTCGACGGGCTCTTGCACCGGATGGTGCGGCTCTCGCCTGTCGCGCCCGCGACCAAGCAGGCGCGCAGCGCGCTGGACACCGAGGCAGGCGGCGGCGCCGGTGCGGCGCCGCCGCAGGCGCGCGGCGCGATCCACTGACGAGCGGCTTCGCCCTCGCGCGGGCGGCGCGCCAGGCGCTTGCTCGTCCGCTCGCGGCGGCGGCGATCGGCCATCCCGCGCGCCGCGTCCACCCGCCGGCCACGCGCGCCATCGCGGTTGGTACCGTTCTGGCTAGCCGATCCCTGTCGTACGCACGCACAACCCCGAACGCGCTGCCCAGGGGAGGGACTCGCCATGTCGCTCGAAGAGTACCGACGCCCGCGAATGATCGTTCTTAGCCCGCGCTCGACCGCTTATGACGCCGTGAGGGCGATGATGGACAACCACGTCGGCGCGGTCCTGGTCCACGACGGCCAGCGCCTCGCCGGCATCGTGACCGACCGCGATATCGCGCTGGAGGTCGTGGCAGGCGACCTCGACGCGCGCAGCACGATGCTGCGCGACATCATGTCGGACGAGATCGCGACGCTCGAGCTCGACGCGTCGATCGACGACGCCGTGCGCACCATGCGCGATCATGCGTGTCGGCGCGTGCCGGTGACCGAGCAAGGGCGGCCCGTCGGCCTGGTGACCCTCGACGATCTGCTCGCCGATGGGGTCATCGACGCGGAGGTCGCCGGCTCCGTCGTGAAGGCGCAGCTCGAGGTGGCCGCCCGGTTCAAGCCGGAAGGCGCGATGCACCCCGAGGCGACCGCGCGCCCGGAGCGCTCGCACGGCCGCGTGCGCGCCCTCACCCGGCGCAAGGCGCGCGCCGACAGCGCGTATGGCCGGCTGATCCACGCCGTCGAGCGCCACAGCGGCCTCCAGCAGCGCGACCGCGCGGAGCTCGCGCTGCAGATCGTCCTCGGCTGCCTCTGCCGCAGGGTGACGCCCCAGGAGGCGCGGCACCTCGTCGCGCAGCTGCCCTCGAAGCTCCACCCGTCGCTCGAGCCGTTCCTCGACGGGCCCGACAAGCGCATCACGACCGCGACCATCGAGGCCGACGTCGCGCGCGAGCTGCGCATGGACCGCGAGGCCGCCGGCTTCGTGCTGCAGGCGATCTGCGAGGCCGTCGCCGACAGCGTGTCCGCGGGGGAGATCGAGGGGTTCCGCGGTCAGCTCCCGCTCGACATGAAGGACCTGTTCCCGCCGACCCCGCTGCGCCGGGCCGTCTAGCTACGCTTGCGGCCAGACCACGCCGCGGGCGCGCAGATCGGCGACGGTGTCCGCGAGGGTCTCGAGCGGGTCGCGCGGCGTCCAGCCGAGCTCTCGCCGGGCCTTCGTCGCGTCGAGGTACCAGAAGTGCTGGCCCATCTCGGCCGACACCGGATCGACCGGCAGATCGAACGGCAGCCGCTTCCGCGCCTGCTCGATGAGGTGCGCGCCCGCCTTCGCGAGCGCGATGCTCCGCGGCAGCCGCAGGGCGGGGGCCGGGACGCCGGAGATGCGCGCGAGGCGGCGGAAGAAGACCTCCAGGCTCATGTTGGCGGCGCCGAGCAGGTAGCGCTCGCCCGCGCGGCCCTTGTCCATCGCCAGCGCCATGCCCTGGGCCGCGTCGCGGGCGTCGACGAAGGAGAGGCCGCCCGCGGGGGTGAAGGGGAGCCGGCGCTCGAGGAAGCTCACGATGTCCCCGGTCGAGGCGCCGTGGACGTCGCCCGGGCCGAGCAGGATGCTCGGGTTGACGGCGACGACCTCGAAGCCGGGCCCGCTGCGATCGAACGCCGCGCGCTCGGCGTACAGCTTCGAGCGGTAGTAGGGCCAGCCGGCGATGAGGTCGATCGGCGTCGCCGCCGTCTCGTCGCGGACGTCGCTCGGGTCCTTGCTGACCGCGACGACGCCGCTCGTGCTCGCGATCACCGCGCGCTTCACCCCCGCGTCGCGGCAGGCGTCGAGGGTGATCTTGGTCCCCTCGACGTGCGTCCGGTAGAGCGCCTCGGCGTCCTCACGGCGCCGCGAGACGCGCCCCGCGCAGTGGAAGACCCCGTCGCAGCCCTCGGCGGCGCCGCGCACCGACCCCGCGTCGAAGATGTCTCCGCGGCGAAGCTCCACGCCTTGCTCGGCGAGCGCGGGCGCCTCCGTCCGGCAGAGCGCCACCACGTCATGGCCACCCCCACGGAGCGCCGTGACGAGGTGCGATCCCAGGAAACCGGTCGCCCCGGTGACGAGATAGCGGCTCATGCGAGATCGAAAACCTTCTGGAAGGTCTGGAGGAGGGAGATGTCGTTCGATTTCACGAGGCCCGTCATGAACTCCATCGGGCTCGGTGTGTAGGCCTCGCGGACGATCTTGGTGAATATCTCGGGCGTCGTCTTGAGGACACAGTCCGCTTGCTGGCTTGGCTTACCGATCCGCGCCTCGCAGCTGGCCGGGTCGATCCGCAGCGTCCACTTCGCCTCGTCCTCCGTGCCGAGCGTCACGTAGTAGGTGATCGGCTGGGTGACCCGCCCGGCGACGTATTTCGACTCGAGCTCGCGGAACAGGACCGTGAGCGGGTGCTCCTTGGTGGTGGTAGCGGCCTGATCGATGCTCTCGACCCGGCTCAGATCGAGGGCGCCGCCCTCTTTGAGCTTGATGACGGCGAGCTGCGTGAGCTCCGCGACCTTGCGGCAGGCCACCGCGTACTTCATCCCGGCGGTGAGCCGCCGGAGGTCGCCGATCGTGAGCGGCGGCCCGATGCGCGCGACGAGGTCGCGGCGGATCGGGACGGTGCGCCCCTTGGGGAGCGCCTCGAAGGTGCCGCCCAGGTAGAGGGGCAGGATGTCGACGTTGTGCGTGAGCGCGAGGTGCCCGATCGCCGGCTTGAACTCGAGGATGCCGCCGTCGGGGCTGCGCGTGCCCTCCGGGAAGAGGAGCACCGTCCGCCCGCGGTCCAGGATCTCGCCGGTCTGGCGCAGCGCCGTGCGGAGGCCGCCCTTGCGGTCGAAGGGCGCCAGGTTCGTGAGGTTCTCGAAGTAGGCGCGCCGCCAGCGGTTGCCCTCGAAGAAGTAGTCCTGGGCGGCCAGCGAGACGAGGCCGTCCCCGTAGCTGCCCAGCGCGAACTTCACGAGGCCCATGTCGAGGTGGCTCGCGTGGTTCGAGACGACGATCGTGTTGCGGTTGTGCGGGATGAACGCGCGCCCGTAGACCTTCGGGCGCATGACGTTCCCGTAGAAGCCGGACTGGACCTTGTTCATCCAGTGCTTGGCGAAGTCGGCCACCGGTCGAGGGATGTGGATCGGCTCCTCGCCCGGGCCCTGCGCCTTCGGCTCTGCGATCGCCGCGCCGGCGTCCTGCGCGACGGCCGCCGCGCCCGCGCCGGCCTCGGCGGCGAGGCGCGTGACGATCGCCTTCACCTCGGAGCGCTTCACCTGACCGGACGCGGTGCGCGGCAGGTCGGCGTCGTGGAGGTGGAGGGCCATGGGGTGGCACGGCTTGGGCAGCCCCTGGATCGCCGTCCGGAGCGCGTCGAGCGCGCGCTCGTGCTGCGTGGCCCGCGCGAGCGCCTCGTCGCCGTCGCCGTCCTTCGCGCCGGGCGCCGTGGGGACGGCGAGGCAGGCGACCTGCTCGCCGCCTCGGCCGTTGTCGATCCCGACGATGGCGAGCTCCTTGACGTGCTCGACCTTGCCGAGCATTCGCTCGATGTCGGCCGGGTACAGGTTCTCGCCCTTCGCCGCGCTGATCACCTCGCTCTGCCGGCCGACGAGGACGAGCCGCCCTTGCTTGTCGAGCTTGCCGAGATCGCCGGTGCGGAGCCACCCGTCCGCGTCGAGGACCGCCTGGGTCGCGCCCGGGTCGTCGGCGTAGCCCTTCATGACGTTGGCGCCGCGCGCGAGCACCTCGCCGACGCCGTTCGCGTCCGGGTTCGCGATCTTGATCTGCACCCCGGGGATCGGCTTGCCGACGTTCCCTGGGTTCGCCGCCGGCGAGGGCCTGGCGACGGTCAGGAGCGGCGCCGCCTCGGTCAGGCCGTAGCCCTCGGCGAGCGGCAGGCCGAGCCCCTTGAACACGGCGGCCGTGTCCCTGGGGAGCGCCGCGCCGCCCGAGATGAGGAAGCGGACGTTGCCGCCGAGCGCGTCGTGGACGCTGCCGAAGAAGAGGCGCCCCGCGTTCAGGCCCAAGCGCTTGCCGAGCATGCGGTTCAGCTCCATCGCCCAGCTGAACGCGGTGGCCGCGGCGGGCCCCTGCTCCTTCACCCTGGCGACGATCTGGCGCTCCAGCATCTGCCAGAGCGCCGGCACGCCGACCATCGCCGTGACGCGCGCCCTCTTCAGCCCGTCGCTCACCCGATCGGCCGAGACGTCGTCGAGGTAGATGATCCGCGCGCCCTGCGACAGCGGCAGGAGCAGGCCGCAGGTCACCTCGAAGGTCTGGTGCAGCGGCAGCACGCTGAGCACGCGGTCGCTCGCCTTGAGCGGGAACAGCGGCGCCAGCGAGGCCAGCAGGGCCGTGAAGTTGCCGTGCGTGAGCAGCACGCCCTTCGGCTCCCCGGTCGTGCCGCTCGTGTAGACGACGCTCGCGACGTCCTGGCTGCCCACGCGCACGTCCGGGGGCGCGAGCCCGTCGCCGGACGCCGGCCCCAGGTCGGGCACCTGGCCCTCGGCGAACCCGCCCATGTCGAAGGCGACCAGGTTCGGCAGCGCCGCGCGCACGTCGGCGCCGAGCTTCTCCGCCACGCCGCTGTCCCAGAGGACGACCTTCGCCGTCGACGAGCGGAGGACGTCCGCGAACGCCTTCGCGTCGAGCGCGGGATCGATCGGGACGGCGACGGCGCCTGCGCGGAGGATACCGAAGTAGGCGACGGGCCACGCCGGCTGGTTCGCGCCGGAGAGCGCCACGCGATCGCCGCGGCGGACGCCGAGCGCGGCGAGGCGCGCGGCGGTCATGCAGGCGGCGTCCCGGAGCTCGCGGTAGCTCGTGCGCGAGAGCCCGTCCTGCTCGAACCGCTGCACCGACAGCGCGTGATCGAAGCGCTCGGCGACCTCGTCGAGCAGGTCGACCAGGCTGTCGTAGGGCCGGAGCGGCTTGATCTCCCGGCGGAGCATCTCCTCCATGAGCGGGAAGGCCCACTTCTCCAGGCCGGGGAGGTGCACGTTCCAGATGTAGTCGCGCCAGTCGATCTTCTCGGGCGCCCAGACGAAGCGCGCCCGCTCCTCGGGGGGCATGCGGGCCATCGCCGCGCGCGTGTTGGCGCACGAGTAGACCCAGTCGCCCTCCGCGACGAACGGCATGAAGACCTCGAGGAGCGTGGCCGTCTTCTGCTCGGTCCTGGCGGCGCTCTCCAGCGCGGCCGCCGCCGGCTTGAGGAGGGCCGCGGCGGGGCCGACGCTCGCCGTCTTGAGCAGGCCGCCCAGGCCGCGGAGGGCGCCCTCGATGGCGCGCGCGCCGTGCGCGCCGTACTGCTGCCGGGTCAGCCCGCGCGGCTCGAAGCGGGACGACACGACGTCGAAGAGCGAGGTCTTCTTCCCCTCGAACACCTGCCGCCGCTTGTAGAGCCCGGCGAGCTCCAGGTAGCGCGTCACGCGGCAGCCGTTCGTGTCGGTCGATCCGTACTGGTACACCGCGGGCGCGCGGCCCTCGATGAGCTCGCAGAGCGAGGCGATCATGCCGCTCGCGGTCATGTCGACCGGGATCAGGTCGAGCCGCACGTCGTGGTCGCCCGGGAACTGCACCTGCCCCTTCGAGGCGAGGTAGAGGTACGGCGCCGAGGTGTTGATCCCCTCGTTCCAGCCGCAGAACGGGAACTCGACCGCGGTCTCGACGACGGCGGGGCGGACGATGGTGAAGGGCAGCCCGGAGCTCGCGAGGACCTGCTCGCCGATGCTCTTCGTGTAGGTGTAGATGTTGGTCCACCCCCAGAAGAGCGCGCGCTCCTTGCCGGCCTCGATGAGCCGGTCCTTGATGAACTTGCGCTTCACCCTGGCGAGCTCGTTCTCGAGCGCGCTGCCCCGGCACGGCTCGCTGCGCGCGGCCAGGTTGGCCTTGGCCTCGTCGAGGAAGGCGCTCTGCCGGAAGGCGTCCTCGCACCGCTGGCGCGCCTGCTGCACGAGGTCGAGGCACTCGCTGATCTCGCGCTGCGGATCCCAGTGCGACCGATCGAGGGTCCGCTTCGGGCAGGCGGCGCCGAACCACGTCTCGCCCGCGGCGCGGGGGAAGGGGATCTCGGCCGGGTGGTTCTCCTCGATGAGCCCCGAGCGGTAGCCCGCGACGAAGCAGGTGCTCGTGTGCATCACCTTGGCCCCGAGGGTCCGCGCGAGCTCGACGAGGTTGCTGATGCCGAACGCGTTGACCTCGAGCGCCTCGTCGAGCGGCGGGTTGAAGTCGACGACGCCGGCCACGTTCACGACCGCGGCGATCGTGCCCGTGAGCTCCCCCACGCGGTCGCCCAGCCCGAGCAGCGGCAGGCCGACGTTGCCGTTCATGGGGGTGATCTTCTGCCGCAGGTACTCCTCGAAGGCGGGCCCGGGGTACTGCTCGCGGATCGGGTCGAAGACCGGCGAGGTCACGATCTGCGACCAGAAGCGCTCCTCCGGCGACTGGCTCTCCTTGGCCCGGACGAGCAGGTAGATGTGGGCGATCTCCGGGAACCTCGCGAGCAGCATGGCCAGCCAGACCTTGCCGAGGAAGCCGGTCCCTCCGACCACCACGAGCCGCTTGCCCGAGAGCACATGCGACGGCATCAGCGGCGGGGCCGCCGCGGTTTCCTCGCCCTTGGCCCCACCCGGCGACCCCGGCACTGCCTCTCCGGCGCCGGCCCCGTTCGTAACACCCATATGGCTCATCGAGACTCCAGGAAGGCCGCTCAATTCGCGCCTGGGCAGGAACGCGTCAAGGGTGAGGTGCCGCGAACCGGGGTTCGCGCCCTCCCGGCATGCGGTTTGCTCGATTTGCTCGCGGAATCGGGGTCATCGCAGGGGACGGACGAGGTGGCCCGGGCGTTGCCCCCATGCGTGAGAGCGCGTGAGGGCGCGTGGAGGGCGCGCGGGCGCGCGCGGATGGCGGGGGCCGTGGCAGATCCGGTCGGCTCGGGGCAATGCCTTGCCGGCGGCGGGGAAGCGCCCCAAGCAGTGCGGCCCATGATCTTCGGCGCGCACGAGTCCGTGGCCGGCGGCCTTCACCGCGCGATCGCGCTGGCGGGGGAGGACCGCTGCGAGGCGGTGCAGATCTTCACCAAGGTCTCGGGCCAGTGGCGGGAGCCGGCGCTGAGCGCGGAGCAGATCGCCGCGTTTCGCGCCGCGCGCGCGGCCTGGGCCGGCGCGGGCCGGACGCTCGCCCACGCGAGCTACCTCATCAACCTGTGCGCCGACGACGCCGCGATCCTCGAGCGCTCGCGGGAGGCGCTGTTCCAGGAGCTCGCGCGGTGCGACGCGCTCGGGATCGACTTCGTGGTGTTCCATCCGGGCGCGCCGCGCAGCCTCGGCGAGGAGGTCGGCCTCGATCGCATCGGCGAGAGCCTGTCGATCGTGCTCTCTCGCGCGGAGGGCCTCCGCGCGCAGCTGTGCATCGAGAACACGGCCGGGCAGGGGTCGACCCTCGGCGATCGCGTCGATCAGATCGCCGCGATGATCGATCGCGCCGGGCCGGAGGGGTCGCGGCTCGGGGTCTGCGTCGACACGCAGCACGCCTTCGCGGCGGGGCACGACCTCCGGAGCGAGGCCGGCTACGAGCGGTTCTGGAGCGACTTCGGCCGGCTGCTCGGGCTGGAGCGGCTGAGGTGCATGCACATGAACGACTCGAAGGCGGGGCTCGGCCAGCGGCTCGATCGGCACGAGCGCATCGGCGACGGGGAGATGGGGCTCGCGCCGTTCTGGCGCCTCGCGAACGACGCGCGGCTCGCGCGCGTGCCGGCGGTGATCGAGCTGCCGCCGCTCTCGAAGGAGCGGCGCGGCTACATGGAGGAGATCGCGCGGCTGCGCGCCCTCGAGGGCGCGGCGGAGCCGGTCACCCTACCCGGTGCGGCACCCGGACCCCCTTCTCGTCCGCCACGCGGATCGCCGTCTCGTAGCCCGCGTCGGCGTGCCGGATGATCCCCATCCCCGGATCGATGGTGAGCACCCGCTCGAGCCTCTGCCGCGCGGCCTCGGTGCCGTCGGCGACGATCACCATCCCGGCGTGCAGCGAGTTGCCGATCCCGACGCCGCCGCCGTGGTGGAAGCTCACCCACGACGCGCCGCCCGCCGTGTTCGCGAGCGCGTTGAGGATCGCCCAGTCGGCGATCGCGTCCGAGCCGTCCTTCATCGCCTCCGTCTCCCGGAACGGCGACGCGACCGATCCGCAGTCGAGGTGGTCGCGCCCGATCACGATCGGCGCCTTCACCCGGCCGGCGCGGACGAGCTCGTTGAAGGCGAGCCCGACCTTCGCGCGATCGCCGTAGCCGAGCCAGCAGATCCGCGACGGGAGCCCCTGGAACGCGATCTTCCGCTGTGCGAGCTCGATCCAGCGGCGGAGATCGGCGTCGCCCGGGACCGCCTCGAGCACCGCGCGGTCGGTGGCGAGGATGTCCTCGGGATCGCCCGAGAGCGCGACCCACCGGAACGGGCCCTTGCCCTGGCAGAACAGCTCGCGCACGTACGCCGGAACGAAGCCGGGGATCGCGAACGCGTCCTCCTCGCCCGCCTCCGTCGCGCAGGTGCGGATGTTGTTGCCGTAGTCGAAGACCTCGGCCCCGCGCCGCTGCATCGCGAGCATCGCCTCGACCTCCCTGCGCATCCCCGCCTTCGCGCGCGCGACGTACTCCCCGGGGTCGCGCGCGCGGAGCTCCGCCGCCTGCTCGAGCGTGAGCCCCGGCGGGACGTAGCCGACGAGCGGATCGTGCGCCGCGGTCTGCTCGGTGACGAGGTCGGGCGTGACGCCGCGGCGCACGAGCTCCGGGTAGACGTCGGCGGCGTTGCCGCAGAGGGCGATCGAGCGTGGCGCCCCGCGCTGGACGCTCTCGAGGACGGCGTCGAGGGCGCGGTCGAGATCGTCGATGCGCTCGTCGACGTAGCCGGTGCGGAGCCGCTTCTCGATGCGCGCCGGGTCGATCTCGACGCCGAGGCAGGCCATGCCCGCCATCGTCGCGGCGAGCGGCTGCGCGCCGCCCATGCCGCCGAGCCCCGCGGTGAGCACCCAGCGCCCGCCGCCCGGGGCGCGCGCCGCGTGCGCCTTCCGCGCGGCGACGAACGTCTCGTAGGTGCCCTGCACGATGCCCTGCGAGCCGATGTAGATCCACGAGCCCGCGGTCATCTGCCCGTACATGGTCAGGCCGAGCGCCTCGAGCCGGCGGAACTCGTCCCACGTCGCCCACCGGCCCACGAGGTTCGAGTTCGCGAGGAGCACGCGGGGCGCGTCCGGGTGCGTGCGGAAGCGGCCCACCGCCTTGCCCGACTGCACGAGGAGCGTCTCGTCGTCCGCGAGCTCCCGGAGTTCGCGGACGATCACGTCGAACGCCTCCCACGAGCGCGCCGCCTTCCCGGTGCCGCCGTACACCACGAGATCGTCGGGGCGCTCTGCGACCTCCGGATCGAGGTTGTTGTGGAGCATCCGGAGCGCGGCCTCCTGGATCCACCCCTTGCAGCTCCGCTCGCTCCCGCGCGGCGCGCGCACCACCCGGGCCCCCTGCTCTCCGGTCGTCATGCTGTCGTGTACTCCACCCGGTCCGGATCGACCAGAAGGCGCGGCGTCCGCCGCCACGCGTGGCGACGGGCACGCCGGCGCGCGACGCGAGCCTGCTCGGTCCTCTCCGGAGCAGCCGGCTTCGTCCGAACCGGAGTATGCTCGCTCGGGGCGCGCGCAGCGCCCGTGTGTCCGGGAGAATCCATGATCTCGACGATCCGTTCGGCCCTCGCGCGTTGCCCGGTCCGGGCCCTCCAGCTCGCAGCCCTGGCGCTCACCCTCGCGACGACGGGGTGCGACAAGGTCGGGTGCTTCGAGTGGACCGAGATCGAAGGGGAATGCCCCTCCCAGGACGAGGCGCTCGCCTATTTCGGAAGCGACTCGTGCAGCGGCGAGGTCGAGTCGGTCGACAGCGAGCCCGAGTACGACGGCGATTACTGCTGTTACGACATCACCAAGCGCGACGATTACGGGGGCTTCTGCACCTCGCCCGGCGGGCGCATCTCGCCGCCGCAGCCGGCGCCGCCGCCCGCCCCGTCTCCGCCGAACTGAGCCGGCGCGCCGGACACCCCCAACGCCCGCGCATCGCGGGCCCCGCGTCTGGCGCCGCCTCCGCCCTGGTTCATCGATCTAGAGCTCGTCCAGCGCGTTCCTGTCGAGCTCCTGGAGCGCCGCGAGATCCCGCGCTGCGAGCTCCTCCACGTCGCCGGGAGCCTCGCGCGGGTAGGCCAGCGTGAGCTCGCCGTCGTGGACGTAAAGGTGCTGGCTGTCGATGCACCCGTGCGCGCCTCCGGCCGCGTGGAGCGCCGCGATACCCTCGCCGAGGCGCGCGCGCTGAGCCCTCGTCAGCGCGCGCGCCTCGTCGGCGAGCGCGCGGCCCTGGGGCAGCGCCACCCAGACCTCGCCGTTGGCGAGATCGACCCGGAGGACGGACGCCAAGGCCGCGTGGCCGGCGCGCGCGAAGGTCCGGGCCCGGGCGAGGGTCGCGTCGTCGAGCTGCAGCACGAGGACGTCGCGATCGAGCCAGGCGTCGTGCCAGCGCCCCTCCGTGTCCCGGCCGTCGCCGACCTCCAGGGTCGCCGCGAGCCGCGCCGCCGTGGCGGGCGGCGCGTCGCTCGATCGGGGCCGGCCGCTCGCGCGCGACCGCCGCGGCCGCGGGCGCTCTGGCCAGGAGATCGCGGTGATCGCGCGCCGCGCCTCGAACGCGTCGGCCGGCCGCGCGGCGGGGTCTTCCGCGAGCAGCGCCGCCACGGCCGCGTCGTGGGCCGCCGTGAGGTCCGGATGGATCTCGCTCGGCGCGGGATCGAGCTGCCCGCGCACGGCGGGGGCGGGCGGCTCTCCGGTGAGCAGCTCGGCGAGCACCGCGCCGACGCCGTACAGATCGCTCGCCAGCGTCGCCGGTCGGCCCATGCGCTGCTCCGGCGACATGTACGCGAACGTCCCGATCGCGCCCGCCGTGGCGGTGGACGAGAGATCCCCGAGGTGCGCCGCGCCGAAATCCGCGAGGTGAGCCGTCCCCATCTCGTCGAAGAGCACGTTGCTCGGCTTCACGTCGCGGTGGAGGATGCCGAGGCGGTGCGCTTCGCCGAGCGCGGACAGGAGCGCGCCCGCGATCTCGACGGCGCGCGCGGGGGTGACCGGATCCCCCCGCAGCCGCTCGATCAGGGACCCGCCTGTCATCCAGGCGAGCACCATCGCCGGCCCTTCGGGGTAGTACGCGCGGAGCGCGACGACGTTCGGGTGCCGGAGCTGGGCGAGGGCGCGCGCCTCGCGCTCGAACCGGAGGAGCGCGTCGCGGCCCGCTCCGAACGCCGCGCCCGCGAAGATCTTCACGGCGACGCGCTCCGCCGTGATCCGGTCGCGCGCCTCCACCACGCGCGCGTGGGGCGTCGACGTGACCTCGCGCAGCGTCTCGTAGCGCCCGAAGAGGAGCGGCCCGACGGGCGCGGGTCCTGCCGGGGGAGGGCCTGCGGCGGGGCTGCCGGGAGCGGCGCCTCGCGAGGAGAGCGCCTCCTGGCCGGGCGGATCGAGCCGGGCGAGCTCGTCGCGGACGGTCCGCGCGGCGTCCTCGAGCCCGAGCTCGCTCAGGCAGCGGCCGAGCAGCGGCAGCGCGCGGGCCCGCTCGGCGGCGGCGGGCGGCAGCTGCTGGAGCGCCCGCACGGCGGCCTCTGTGCGGCCGTGGCGCGCGAGCAGCTCGCCCAGCGCGAGCCACGCCGCCGCGTCGCCCGGGCGGCGGCGGAGCGCGGCCTCGAGCACCCGCGCGCCGTCGGCCGGGCGGCCGGCGAGCTCGAAGCTCTCGGCGGCGCGGCACGCGTCGTGGGCCGCGGTGAACGCCTCCGCGGCCGCCGTGTGAGCGCCGAGCGCCGCGAACAGCGCGCCCGCGTGGCGCGAGAAGCCGCGCGCCGCGAGGTCGGCGGCGGCGCGCAGCGCAGCGTCCCGGGGCGACGTGGCGGCGATCCGATCGAGCGCCTCGCGCGCGAGCGCCTCGTCGCCGCCGAGCGCGGCCATCAGCGCCGCGCGGGCCGGGTCCCCGGCTGCCAGCGCCTCCCGGGCCGCGCCGGCGAAATCGCAGACGCGCTCGAGCAGCTCCGATGCGCCCGCGTGATCTCCGGCAGCCACGAGGAGCGCGGTGCCGCGGTCGCGCTGCCCGATGGCGGCGAGCTCGGCCGCGCGACGTCGCAGATCCTCGTGCGCCACGCCGATGTCGGTCGGAGCGCCGTCAGCGCGCGGCGATGCGCGCTCGGCCGTTCACGGAGAGGTCGAAGCGCACCTCGCCGAGGTCGATCCCCGAGGTGTTGAACGGCACCTGCCGCGTCCGGTGCAGGGCGAGCGTCGCGTTCGCCGGCAGGGGCCCGAGCGTCGAGGGATCCAGCAAGGAACCCGGGATCACGCCCCTCCCGGTGTCCTTGAACGCGCACCGCACGGTCGCGCCGTGCGCCGAGGTCACGTCGACGTAGATGACGTCCCGCGCCCGGCCGCCCTCGTCCGCGCGCCACTGCACGACCGCGCCGACCCCGGCGTCGAGATCGACGCCGTCGGCCAGCTCGGCGTCGCCGATGCGCACCTCCTCGGGACCCGCGGGGGCATCGGCCTCGAACGCGAACCGGTCGAGCTGCCCCGAGCCGGAGCTCTCGAACACGTACCGCGCCGGCGCAGGCAGATCGCTGGTGGCGTCGCGCGACGTGTAGAACACGCCGAAGACCAGGGCGCCCACGTCCGGGAACGCGCGGGCTGCGAGCGGCATCTCGGTGCTCTCGGTCTTCATCGTCACGTCGCCCGCGTCGAGGAGCTCGATGGGGCTGAGCGAGCTGATGCTGCTCGCCGCCTCGTCGTCGGCGGCGGGCGAGAGGACCATGCAGCTGCCGGCGGAGGGGAGGACGAACGGCTTCCCGACGGCGCCCTCGGCGAGCTCGGGATCCATCGCGGACGAGAGGCGCATGAACTTCGCCAGCACGTTCGTGACCGCCCCCGCCCCCTCGACGCCCGCGCTCGGCGGCGCGGCGTCGTCGAGCTCACCGGGGGTGGCGGTCGAGGCGGCGTCCCGGCTCAGGTTGATCGCGCGCTCGACGCGCACGACCCCCTGGGTGACCACCCCGTTGACCTCCGTCGCGTCGCCCGCGACAGGCGCCGAACAGCCGACGAGAGCCGCACCGGCGAGCAGGCATGAGGTGGCGAGGGCGCCGTGGGGACGCATAGAGCCGAGTCTAAGACGGGTCCTCCGGCCGGGCAAGCGCCTGCGCTTGCCACCAAAAATGGCCGGGAATCCGCTTCATTGCGTTTTGTTGCGTTTTGTTACGCTTGCTGCGCCTTGTTCCGTTTGGTTACGTCCGGAAACGCCCCGACGTCGTGCAACGTCGCGCTGCCGACGTTGCAACGTCGTTGCGTTTGTTGCGGTCCCATCAGAAGGTGACCGTGAGGCCGCCGCCCGGGGCGACGGTGCCCTGATCGATCGCGACCGGACTGCCGGCGATCTCGCCCTCGGCGTGGTGGTAGGTCGCGGTGGCCTCGAGGGCGACGTGCACGTGGCGGAACCCCGCGCGGATGCCCAGCACGAACCCGAGCTGGAGATGCTGGCCCGACGCGTCGACGAGCGGTCCTCGGAGCGCCGCCCCGGCGGCGGGCAGCCGCACCTCGCCGCCGAGGAGCTCGAAGCCGAGCCGGGGACCGAACCAGACCGCGTAGAGATCCGCGTCCGACCGGAAGCCGAGCAGCAGAGGGACGTCGAGCCCCGCGCCGTGGACGTCGATCCCTTCTGCGCTGGGGCCCGGCCCGCCCGCGAGGAGCGCCGAGGCGCCGAGGCCGATCGACAGGGCCGCGTCGCCGAGCGGGAACGCGTGGCGCCCGTCGAGCCGGATGGCTCGCCCCGTGTACGTCAGCCCCGCTTCGTTCTCGCCCTCGATCCCGACGCGGGCGCTGGCCCACGGCGCGACGCCCGGCGAGACGGCGATCTCGGAGAGCTTTCGTCGCGCGGCGCCCTCCGCCGTTGCGGGGTCGGCGGCGCTCGCGCCTGCGTCCGCCGCTCCGGCGACGACCATGTCACCCGACAGGCCGCCGCCGAGGCGCACGGCGCCGGGGCGGAGGACGTGGGCCGGGTGGAGCAGCGGACCGCTGCCATGGCAGCCCGCGCAGGCGCCCGCGAGGACCACTGCGGCCCAGCGCCGGATCACGGTGTGACCCGGGCGCCGCATCGAACCGACGGAGCCGGCGGAGGCATGGGAAACGCGGCCGCAGAGGCGACGCGATGGTGCGCGAAGAGGCGCGCTACTTGCGGAAGCGCGAGGGGTAATCGTTGGCAGCGGCCCGCTTCTTCAGCTCCGCATCGTCGGGGTGCAGCCTGACCGCGCGCGCGATGAGGACCTCCTCGGTCTCCACGATCTGCGGGTTGGGCAGGCAGCACTCGACCGGGCATACGGCCTGGCACGCTTCGTGATCATAGAAGCCGACGCACTCGGTGCAGAGCTCCGGATCGATCACATAGATCTCGTCGCCCTCGCTGATGGCTTCGTTCGGGCATTCGGGCTCGCAGGCGCCGCAGTTGATGCAGTCTTCGGTGATGTAAGTCGCCATGGCCTTCGCTTCGTTCTCCGGGGTCACCCCGGTCCGCTCGTTTGTAGAGGCCTGACCGCAGGGTGTCAATTCGGGCGGAAGCGAGCGCCGGTTCCGGCACGGTGTCATGGGCGTCGCGGGCCTGCGCTTGCGCGCGGGCGCCCCTGCCGGTACTAAGCGGCCTCCTCGATGCTCCGCCTCACCGAGCCCGCCCTCCTGCTCGTCGTCCTTGGCGCATCCTCGCTGCTCGCCGGATGCGGTCCCCAGATCGGCGATCCGTGCACCTCGTCGCTCGATTGCGTGCAGGCAGAGCAGCAGCTCCTCTGCGATGGGACGCAGCCTGGCGGCTACTGCACGGTCTTCAACTGCGATCCGGACGGCTGCTCCGGGAGCAGCGTCTGCGTCGCGTTCAACCCGGTGATCGATCCGGCGTGCAGCGAGCTCGAGAACGTCCGCTGGCCGCGCTTCGAGCGCACGTTCTGCATGGCCACCTGCGATGAGGACGACGACTGCCGCCGCGGCTACTCGTGCGTCGCGCTGGGCAAGATCCAGGATGCCGCAGGGATCGCGCCGGGCGAACGCAACGCCGCGATCGTCGACGCCAGGCCGGAAGGCTCGAAGGCCTGCCTGCCGAACCCGCCGTCCGCGTCGAGCGCCGCCAGCGAGCCGCCGGGCGGCGTCGAGAGCGAGCCTGGGGTGTGCAGGGCCGCTCCTGAACAGGACGAGTGGCCCCCCTACACGCCGGATGCCTCGGGCGCTGGAGGCGCCGGCGGCGCTGGAGGGTCGGGTGGCGCGGGAGGCGCCGGCGGCTCGGAGGGCGAAGGCGGCGGCTCGCGTGGCGAAGGGGGCGCTGGTGGCTCGGGCGGCGCTGACGGTTCGGGCGGCGCTGGCGGCTCGGGCGGCGGCTGAGCGTCGCTCGGTGCGGTCCGGCTTTGCGCGTCGACCGTGCTAGCGTTGGCCGCGTGTTCGGATCGGCCCCTGCGAAAAGGACGCTCGAGGCTGCGCTGCGCGACGTCGCTTCGCAGAAGCCGGCCATGCGCGCGGAGGCCGTGAGCGACCTCGTCCCGTATGCCGCAACGGCACGGGAGCAGGTCGTGCGCGCGATCGAAGGCGCGCTGCGCGTCGATGAGCACGCGGCGGTCCGCGCGGCAGCGGCCATCGCCCTCGCCGACACGAAGGCCGTCGAGGCGCTCCCCGCCCTGCTCCTCGCCGTCGAGGACGTGGATCCCTACGTCCGGCAGATGGCGATCACGGCGCTCGGTGAAATCGGGGACATGCGGGCCACGGGCCGGCTCCGGCGCGCCCTCTCGGACGAGCGGCCCGAGGTGCGGTTCCAGGCGGTGATCGCGTTCCCGCGCGTCTGCGCCCAGCAGGCCGACGCGATCGAGGCCGTCATGCAGGCCACCCACGACGACGACCCGCTCGTCTGCCACATCGCGCTGCGGATGTTCGAGGAGCTGGGGGAGTCCGGCGGCGAGCTGCCTCCGCTGGGCATGGAGCGGGCGCGCGCGCTGCTCGGCCACGCGTCCCCGCTCGTGCGGGCAGCGGCGGCGGTCGTCACCGCGCGCTTCGGCGATCCGGTCGGCCACCCCGTGCTCGCCGAGATCGTGGGAGGAAAGCTCCACGGGGTCGATCACGAAGACGAGGCCGCGGCCATCGAGCTCTGCGGCGAGCTCGGCCTCGCCGCTTCCCGGAGCGCCCTGGAGCGGCGCGCGTTCGGGCTCAAGCTCGGCTTCGGTCGCGACCCGCTGCGCTGGCACGCGCGCGTCGCGCTCGCGCGGATGGGCCACGAGCGGGCCATCCGCGAGATCCTCAGCGAGCTCGGCGCGTGGGATCGCCACCGGCGCACGCTCGCCGTCGCGGCCGCCGGTCGCGCCCGCCTCTCGGCTGCCCGCGCCGCGATCGCGGCGATGCGGGGAGACGAGCGGAAGGCCGATCAGGGGGCCGTCGAGGAGGCGCTCGCCGTCCTCGCTTCCGAGGTGGATGCATGAACGATGAAGCGCAGTTCAGCGAGGCGGACCTCGCTCCGAGCCCCGAAGAGCGCGCCGCGTCGCGCCGCTCCCTCATCGATCGCGTGGCCGCGAGCGTGGCCGCGCTCGCGGCGGGGGCCTGGGTCGGTGGCATCGTGGCGCTGGGCGCCTGCGCTGCCCCGTTCGTCTTCCGGCTCGCCCCGGCCCCCTTCTCCGGTGACGCCATGAGCGCGGCGTTCGCCCGCTTCGATCAATTCGCGCTCGGCGCCGCGGTGATCCTCCTCGGCGCCGAGGTGGCCCGCACCTGGGCCGCGTACCGCCACGGCGCGGGCCGCGCGGCGCGCGTGCGCCGGGTCGTCGCCATGGTGCTGGCCGGGTGCGCCGCGTACGTCGGCCTGGCGCTCACCCCCCGCATCGCGGCGCTCCACCGCGAGGGCGTCCAGCGCGGCGAGGGGGAGCTCGGCATGGAGCTCGAACGCGTCCATCGCCGCGCCGAGCTCGTGAGCAAGTCGGAGGTGTTCCTCGGCGCGAGCCTGGTCCTGCTGCACGTCTTCACGCTCGGCGCGCGCCGCCCCGAGCAGCACGACGACGAGGAAGCGGCCGCCCCGCTGCCGCCCGGCCCGCGGTGACGACGCCGGGGGCGCCCCACCTGCGCCGTCGCCTCGGGCGTGGGCGCACGCGCGACGATCGAGGCTCCGAGGGGCGCGATCGTCGCGCGCGCGCCGCCGCGCATCGCGCCCACACGGAGGGATCGGATGCCGCGTGACAACAAGCTCTATAGCGGCTTCGTCAACCACGATTACATCATCACCTTCTCGATCGCCGACGAGGCGAACCGGGCGCGCCTCGTCGCGCTCTGCGCCGGACCGTGGCAGGGCGACGAGGTCACGCCCGACACCTGGGAAGTGTCGAACACGCTGAGCCCCGATCAGATGGAGCGCGCCATCCTCGATCTGATGGGCGACGCGGACCGCGCCGCTTACTACTACCTCTCGGACAGCAAGCGGATGTTCCGCGTCCTGCTCGGCTGAGCTCGTGCGCGAGGGATGTGAGCCGCTTCGCTCGGGCATGCCGCAGGGCGCGGGAGGCGCGTCGCCGCGGGCCGAAGGGGCCACGAGCGCCGTCATTTCGCGGTATGGTCCGGTCATGAGCGAGCTGGAAGCCACGCCGCCCGGCGCCTCCGCGAGGTCCGCCGCCGACGCCCCTCCACCTCACGCGCCCACGTCGCGACCAGGGGAGGGGGGCGACGAGGGCTTGCTCAGCGTCCTCCGGGACGACGGAACCCTGGATCCCGCGACCGACCCCTGCCTGAGCGACGCGCTGCTGCTGCGCGCGTACCGCGAGATCAAGCGCCTCAGGCTGCTCGACGCGCGCATGCTCCTGCTCCAGCGGCAGGGGCGGGTCGGCTTCTACGGCGCGTGCACCGGCCAGGAGGCGACGCCGATCGCCACCGCGCTCGCGGTCGAGCCCACGGACTGGATCTTCCCCGCGCTGCGCGAGAGCGTGATGATGCTGGTGCGCGGCTTCCCGCTCCGCACCTATGTGGCCCAGGTGTTCGGCAACGCGGGCGACCTCCTCCAGGGGCGCCAGATGCCGTCGCACATGAGCGGGCGGCAGGTGAACCAGGTGTCCTGGTCGAGCTGCATCGGCCCGCAGCTCCCGCAGGCGGTCGGCGCCGCGTGGGCCGCGAAGCTGCGGCGCGACAGCACCGTGGTGGTGGGGTTCATGGGCGACGGCGCGACGAGCGAGCCCGATTTCCACAGCGCGATGAACTTCGCGGCGGTCTTCAAGGCGCCGTGCGTCATGATCTGCCAGAACAACCACTGGGCCATCAGCGTGCCGACGGACCGGCAGACGGCCTCGAGGACGATCGCCATCAAGGGGCGCGCCTACGGCGTCCCGTCGGTGCGGGTCGACGGCAACGACGTCATCGCCGTCTACCGCGCCGTCTCCGAGGCGGTCGCGCGGGCTCGTGACGGCGGCGGCCCCAGCTTCATCGAGGCGCTCACCTACCGCGTCGGCGCGCACTCCTCGAGCGACGACCCGAGCCGCTACAGGTCGCAAGAGGAGGTCGATCGCTGGACGGAGCGCGACCCGCTGCTGCGCCTCGGGCGCCACCTCGCCGGCCGCGGGCTCCTCGACGACGCCGCGGAGTCCTCCCTCGAGGCGGAGCTCAACGCCGAGATCGCCGCCGCCGTCGCCGAGGTCGAGGCGATGGGACCGCCTGCCCGGGAGACGCTGTTCGACGACGTCTACGCCGAGCTGCCCTGGCACCTGCGGGACCAGCGCGCAGAGCTCCTGCGCTCCCCGAAAGCGCCGGCGCACGGCGGCGGGCGCTGACCTCGGGGAGGGATTTCCCCTCGCTGCGAGGTCGTGTAAGCCCCCGGGCACCCAGGGACGGCTCGCGGGTGCGGGCGCGGCCTCAGGGCTGTCGGCGAGGGGCTTGCCTGACGAACCCCGGCGCCCCTAGTTCCAGTCTTCGAAGCGCACAAAAGGACAAGGATGAAGACCTACGACGCAATCGTGATCGGAGCCGGCCCCGGCGGTTACCCCTGCGCCATCCGGCTCGCTCAGCTCAAGCAGAAGGTGCTCTGCATCGAGAAGGAGAACGTCGGCGGCGTCTGCCTCAACTGGGGGTGTATCCCCTCCAAGGCGCTGATCTCCGCCGCGCATCTCTACGAGAAGTCGCAGGCCGGCGCCGCGATGGGCATCAAGGTCAGCGGCGTCGAGCTCGACGCCAACAAGATGCAGGACTGGAAAGAAGGCATCGTCAAGAAGCTCACCGGCGGCGTCGGGTCGCTGCTCAAGGGCAACGGCGCCGACGTGGTGAACGGCACCGCCACGGTCGTGGGGCCGAAGCGCGTGGACGTGACCCGGGCTGACGGCTCGGTGGAGCAGTTCGAGGCGACGAAGGCGATCGTGATCGCGACCGGCTCGACGACCATCGAGATCCCGACGTTCAAGTTCGACGGCGACACGATCATCGGCGCGAAGGAGGCGGTCAGCCTGCGCCGCGTCCCGAAGCGGCTGATGGTGATCGGCGGCGGCGTCATCGGCCTGGAGCTCGGCATGGTCTACCAGGCGTTCGGCGCCGAGCTCATCGTCGTCGAGGCGCTGCCGGAGCTGCTCACGGGCGTCGACCCCGACTGCACAAAGATCGTCGAGCGCAAGATCCTGAAGCGCGGCGGCACGATCCACAAGAACGCCAAGGCGCTCGGGTACGAGAAGCAGAAGGACGGCTCGGTCGGGGTGAAGATCCAGGCCGACGGCAAGGAGCAGACGATCGTCGTCGACACCGTGCTCGTCGCCGTCGGCATGCGGCCGAGCAGCAAGGGGCTCGGCCTCGAGAAGGTCGGCGTCACGGTCGATCAGCGCGGGTTCGTCCCGACGGACAAGTTCTGCCGCACCAACGTGCCCTCGATCTACGCCATCGGCGACGTCAGCGGGCCGCCCCTGCTCGCGCACAAGGCGACGAAGGAGGGCGAGATCGCCGCCGAGGTCATCGCGGGCCACAAGGCCGAGAAGGACTGGGTCGCGATCCCGGGCGCGATCTTCACCGATCCGGAGATCGCCACGGTGGGGCTCACCGAGGCGGAGGCGAAGGCGAAGGGCCTCGAGGTCAGCATCGGCAAGTTCCCGTTCTCGGTGCTCGGCAAGGCCATGGCCATGAACGAGACCGAGGGCTTCGTGAAGATCGTCGCCGACAAGAAGACGAAGCAGGTGCTCGGCGTCCACATCGTCGGGCCGGAGGCCAGCACCATGATCAGCGAGGCGTCCCTCTCGCTCGAGATGGCGGCCTTCCTCGAGGATCTCTCGCTCACGATCCACCCCCACCCGACCCTCGGCGAGTCGCTGATGGAAGCCGCCGCCCACGCCATGGGCGCCGCGATCCACATCGCAAATCGCTAGAGCGACGGTCACCCGCTTCGGATACGGGCCCACCTCGACGTTTTCGGTGCTCAGCGCACCGGAGTGCGCTTGCGCGCCGAAAACGCCGATCTGGGCCCGTCTCCTGTGCGGGAGACCGCCGCTCTGCTCTGCACTTAAGCAGAGGTGGGCGGAAACCGGTTTCGAGCACCGGAGCGCTCGAAACCAGCAGAGAGTTCCGGGAGGCGTGGAGTTCTCAGCCTTCCCGCCGCCCTTCGATTTTCGCGGCTTCTTGACGTGATGGCGGTCTACGTCAGTCGCGCATGAAATGGCACGTATACCCGGCCGGGTACTTCTCCAGGTACTTCTGGTGGTACTCCTCGGCGCGCGTGAACGGGCCGGCCTCCACGATCTCGGTGACGAGCGGAGCGCGCCACTTGCCGCTCTTGTCGACGCGCGCCTTCACCTCCTCGGCGATGCGGCGCTGCTCGGGCGTCGTGACGAAGATCGCTGAGCGGTACTGCGTCCCGACGTCGTTGCCCTGGCGGTTCCGCGTCGTCGGATCGTGCATGCGGAAGAACCACTTCTCGAGCAGCTCGGCATAGGACAGCTTCGCGGGATCGAAGACGATGCGCACCGACTCGGCGTGGCCCGTCGATCCGGTCTTCACGTCTTCATAGGTCGGCGCCTTCGTCCGGCCGCCGGCATAACCGACCTCCGTCTCGAGGACACCGGGGATCTGCCGGAGGAGCTCTTCCATCCCCCAGAAGCAGCCGCCCGCCAGGACGGCCGTCTCCAGCGTCGTCTGGCACCCAGGCGCCTCGCCCGGCGCCGGGACGGCGCAGGCGTTCGCGCTCGCTTGCTCCCTAGGCGCGCCGCCGCGGCCCTCGAACAGCGCCCGATAGGCGCCGTAACCCTCCGCCTCGAGGCGAGCCAGCGGGATGAAACGGAGGGACGCGGAGTTGATGCAGTAGCGCAGCCCTTCGGGCGCGGGCCCGTCCTCGAAGACGTGCCCGAGGTGCGAGTTGCCGGCCTTGGAGCGAACCTCCGTTCGGACCATCCCGTGGCCCCTGTCCGAGCGCTCCACGACCCGCTCCGGCTCGACGGGGCGCGTGAAGCTCGGCCAGCCGGTGCCCGAGTCGAACTTGTCGAGCGACGAGAAGAGCGGCTCGCCGCTCGCGACATCCACGTAGAGGCCCGCCTCGTGGTTGTCCCAGAAGGCGTTGCGGAACGGCGGTTCGGTCGCGTCGCGCTGGGTGACCTCGTATGCGAGCGGCGTGAGCTGCTTGCGCAGCTCCTCATCCGACGGTTTGCGATAGCTTCTGTCCGACATCGTCACAGCCTCCTTGGACCCCGGAATCACCTTGCTCGCCCTCCCTGCATCGCCGGCGCGAAAGCACGCGAACACGGCGGCGCACGCGATGAGGACGAGCGCGAAGAGAAGACCAGCAGCGCGGAGCCGTTTCATCATCCACCTGGCCTGTCGAGGGTAGCGCACCTAACCCTCCTACGCCCCGCGGCGCCGCTGGTTTCGCCCGGCGAGCACGGCCCGCGCAGCCTCGCGCGGCGCCGGCCTCGGCGCTACGGGCCGCCGCTCTCGAGCGAGGCGTCGCTCTCGGCGGCGCCCCGCTCGAAGCATTCGGCAGGGATCTCGCGCGCGCGGCGGACGAGGCGGGTCGCCCCGATGAAGGCCGACGTGACCGGATCGTAGTAGCCGCTCGCCCCGTGCAGGCCCGGGACCGCGCGCTGGTAGTGGCGCGCGACCCGCTCCATGAGCGCCTCGCGGACGTACTTGCCCACCATCGACGCCATCGCGACGCAAAGATCCGAGGCGTCGCTATCGCGGACGAACGCGATCTCGCCGAGGCCGGGGAAGCGGTAGGCGCTTCGGGCGCGGCTCTCCTCGAGCACGGCGTGCATCCTCCCCGCGAGCGGGCCGAACGCGGAGCCGTACTTGCCGAAGCCGCCGACCTTGCCGCACACCGCGAACACCTCCGCGCCGGCGAGGCCGCGGAGCTCCAGGACGAGGCGCTCCATCGCGTGGAGATCGAGCACGAACCTGTTCTTCCCGGCGCGCGCCCCGTCGTTCATCCGCTTCGCGCAGAGCAGCACCGAGCGCACGGCGACGACCTCGACCCCCTTCCCCGACAGCTTGTCGAGGTCCTTACCGACCGCGCCGAGCAGCTCGTCGGGCGCGGTGAACGCCTCGCCCTCCGCCGACCAGCACTGCTCCTCGACGTGGCCAGGGCAGAGCGCGCGGAGCGCGGGGCGATCGTCGAGCGCGACGGCGTGGAGCAGCTCATCCACAGATGACGCGCCGCTGACCATCCCCGCGCGGCCGCATCCGCGCGCGACCAGCGCGCGAGCCCAGGCCTCGCCGAGCGAGACATCCCCGTGCGCAACGAGCTGCTTCGAGTCGCCGAGCCGCTGGGCGAGCGCACCGCGAGGGGCGCGGCCGGCGACGTGCCAGCCCGCCTCCGTGACGCGCGTGAGGACCGCCGTCACCACCATCGGACCGAGCCGCGGGCCCAGCCCGTTCTCATCGACGCCGATACGGTAGCGGACGGAGGGCTCGGCGGACGTCATGCACGGCCCCTCTGCCACACCATGACGCCCGCGTCACCGCGCGGATCTCCGTCAGGCCACCCGCCGTCCCGCTCGGGACCACTTGCCGGTTCGGTCCCAAAATTCTCAAACTTTCTCGAGCTCATGCGCGATCCACCGCGCCGCGCGCACCTTTTCCCCGGCTCCCGCCGGGGGCGCCGCTATAGTCGACGCCTCATGCGCATCCTCCCCGTGCCCTGCCTCAGCGACAACTACGCGTACCTCGTGGCCGCGGACGGGCGGCGCGAGGCGATCGTCATCGATCCCTCGGAGGCCCAGCCGATCATCTCGGCGCTCGAGCGCGAGAAGCTCAGTCTGGTCGCCATCGTCAACACGCACCACCACCACGATCACGTCGGCGGCAACGAGGCGCTCCGCGAGCGCTACGGCGACCTCCCGGTCTATGCGCACTCGAGCGACGTCGGGCGCGTCCCCGCGCAGACGGAGCGGGTCGAGGAGGGCACGCCGGTCCAGGTCGCCGGCCTCACGCTCCAGCCGTTGCACGTCCCCGGCCACACGCTCGGCGCCGTCTCGTATTGCGTCGAGGACGTTGTGTTCACCGGAGACACCCTCTTCATCGCCGGATGTGGCCGCATGTTCGAGGGGACGCCGGAGGTCATGCACGCCTCGCTCTCCAAGCTCGCCGCGCTCCCGGCGCACACGCGCGTCTTCTGCGGTCATGAGTACACAGTGAACAACCTTCGTTTCGCCGAGACGGTCGAGCCCGAGAACGAGGCTGTCCGCAAGAAGCTCGCGGCTGCCCGTGCGGCGCGGGAGCGCGGCGAGCCCACGGTCGGGAGCACGATGGCCGACGAGCTCGCGACGAACCCGTTCCTGCGCTGCGGCGAGCCGCGTTTGCAGGCGCGCTTCCCGGGGGCCACGCCGTCCGACGTGTTCGCCGCCGTGCGTCGCGCGAAGGACGATTACCGCTGACTTTCGACGTCGCGCGCGGCCGTATTCCGCTCGCGCCCGCCGTCCGATTTCTATACGACTAGGCCCATGGACTCCCGCGCTCCCATCTTCGGGTTCAACGACGCGCGCGACGAGATCGTGCGCACCGTGGTCGACCGGGTCGTCGGCTCCACGAGGGATCCGCTGCTCGCCATGAACGAGGCGGCGTATCAGGAGGCGAAGCGGCTCGAGGGGTCCCGGAAGCCGCAGGACATCCGCGAGCTCGCCGAGTGGCAGCGGCTCGCCCGCTCGCTCGGCCGCATGCACGACGGCGAGCGCCGCCGCCGCCTGCGGGAGCTCTCGGAGGAGTACGCGTGGGACATCGCCGGGAACTTCGACCGGCGTGTCTACCAGCTGTCGTCGCGGCTCCTGCCGCCGGTCGTCAGCGCCCTGCTCGCGCCCCGCAAGCTCATGACGGTGGTCCGCGACCCGCTCAAGCTCGTCAGCCTCGAGCTCCTGGCCGACCGGGTGCTCGTGGAGGGCCCGCTCGCGAAGCTCCGCTCGCTCGTGCAGCGCGGCACGGCCGTCTACGTCCCGACCCACCTGTCGAACATGGACTCGATCGTGTTCGGCTACGCCCTCGAGCGCGCCGGCCTGCCGCCCGCCACGTACGGCGCCGGCAAGAACCTGTTCACGAACCCGGTCCTCTCGTTCTTCATGCACAACCTCGGCGCCTACCGCGTCGACCGGCGCATCCGGCACAACCTCTACAAGGACGTGCTGAAGACGTACTCGGGCGTGCTCCTGGAGCGCGGCTACCACTCGCTGTTCTTCCCGGGGGGCACGCGGTCTCGCTCGGGCGGCGTGGAGCGGAAGCTCAAGCTGGGCCTTGTAGGCAGCGCGTTCGAGGCCTACACGCGGACGCTGCAGAGCGGCCGCGAGCGCCGCGTCTTCTTCGTCCCGGCCACGATCAACTACCTCATCACGCTCGAGGCCGAGACGCTGATCGCCGATTTCCTCTCCGAGGCCGGCAAGGGCCGCTTCATCATCGAGGATGACGAGTCGAGTCGCATCGGCCGGATCGCCTCGTTCCTGCGCAAGCTCCTCGCGATGAACGCGGCGGTGGTCATCCGCTTCTCCGAGCCGCTCGATCCGTTCGGCAACCGGGTCGACGAGCTCGGCCGCTCGTTCGACGCCCGCGGTCGCGAGGTCGATCCGGCGAGCTACGTGAAGGATCTGGCCGGCAAGGCGGTCATCGACGCGGCGCGCGACGCCCAGTACGCGCGCGAGCTCGGCGAGGAGATCTGCCGGGCGTACGCGCGCGACACGGTCGTGATGGCGACGCACGTCGTCGCGGCGGCGAGCTTCGCCCGGCTCCGCAGCCAGGCGCCCGCCGCGGATCTCTTCACGGTGCTCCGGCAGCGCGACGTGATCACGGTGCCGCGCGACGACCTCGCGGCCGACGTGGTGGCCCTCTGCGATCGGCTGCGCGCGCTCGAGCAGCGGGGGTGCATCGTGCTGGGGGAGGACGTCCGGCTCGGCTCGGGCGGGGACATCGTCGAGCGCGCGATGCGCGCCTTCGCGGGCTACCACTCGTCGCCGGTGCTCGACTCGCGGCCCGACGGCATCGCGCTCTGCGACACCAACCTGCTCTTCTACTACCAGAACCGCCTCGCCGCCCACGGGGTGGCGTGGGACGTCATCGCGCCGCCCGGCGTCCCTTCCGGCCTGCAGGTCCAGCCGCCGCTCCCGCCGCTCGAGCCCGCCTCGTCGCCGCCGCCCCTGGAGGAGCCGCGGGGCTCGGCCTCGTCGTCCTCGTCTGCTTCGTCTCGCGCGGGCGAGGCGGACGCGCACGTGGGCTCGATGAACGGCGCCGGGGGTGGCCAGTGAGCGCCCCGGGGAGCGCGCTTCCGGCGCCTTCGGTGGGGGTCATCGGCGGCGGTTTCTGGGGCGTGGCGCTGGCGCTCGCGGCGAGCCGCACCGGGGCGGAGGTCCTCCTCTACTCCCGCCGCGAGCAGCCGCAGCTCAGGGGCGGCCCGCGGATCGTGCGCGACCACGCGGAGGTCGCCCGGGCGCGGCTGCTCGTGATCGCGGTGCCGTCGAACGCGGCGCGGACGGCGCTGCGCGCGCTCGGCGATCACATGGACGGCTCGCACCTCGTGATCCACGGCGTGCGCGGCCTCGAGGGCGAGGCGCTGAAGACCGTCTCGGACCTGGTGCGCGAGGAGACGCCGGCGCGCCGGGTGGGCGCGCTGGGCGGCCCTGTGCAGGAGGACGAGCTCCGGGAGGGCCGCCCCTCGGCGATGGTGTGCGGCTCGCGCTTCCCGGAGGTCCACGCCGCGGTGACCGCGGCGTTCCAGTCGGACGCGCTCCACGTCTACACGACGCCGGATCTCCAGGGCCTGGAGTGGGCGTCGGCGCTGGTCGGCTGCCTTGCCATCGGCGTGGGCTTCGCCGAGCAGGCGGGCGCGGGGCCCGGGTTGCTCGCCGCGCTCATCTCGAGGGCGGTCGACAGCGCGGCCCGCATTGCCGCCGCGGCGGGCGCGGAGGAGCGGACGATGCTGGGGCTCGGCGGCTACGGCGACCTGCTCGCCTCGATCCGGCTCGAGGGCCGCCCCGAGGTGGTGCTCGGCAAGGCGCTCGCGCGTGGGAGGACGCTCGACGAGGCGGTCGCGGAGGCCAGGCTGCGGGTGGAGGCGATCCCGCTGATCCCGCGCGTCGTGGCGTTCGCGAAGGCGCGGAGGGTGGATGCGGGGGTGTTCGAGGCGCTCGAGACGACGCTGAAGGGCGGCGCGCCGAGGGCGGTGCTCGATCGGATGTTCGCGGCGTGAGGCGCGGTGACCGGAGATCGCTCACTCGTTCGCGAGCGCGAGGACGGCCTGGGCCACGCCGGTGACGACCTTTGCAGCGCGTGCGTAATCGAGCGTATCCGGCGTGTCCTTGTCGGTGTGGTAACGCCGGTTGCGCAGAAACGCCGTGTCCGTGATCATGACCGCTGGGTAGCCTGCTTCCCAGTAGCTCCGGTGGTCGGACCAGTCCACGCCCTGAACGAGCCCCGGAGCGCTCAGGGAATAGGCGGGCAGATCGGTCGCGCCGCGCATCGCCCCCTTGATGGTGCGAACGAGCGAGAGCCCTTCCAGGTTGCCGACCACGGCCACGAAGTTCCCCTTCGTGGGATAGAGCATGGAGAGCGGCGCCAGCGGGAACGCCTGACTACCCTCCTCGTCGGTGAAATACCCGATCATCTCCAGGCTGATCATCGCCCGGACCTTCACGCCTGCTGCTTGCATCGCATCCGCGTGGTGGGCGCTTCCCATGTGCTCGGACCGGAAATAGGGCGGCTCCTCCAGCGTGAACGCTACGAGCTCGACGTCGCCTCGGAGGGGCGCCCGGCCGAGCATTCGCCCCAGCTCGAGCAGCCCTGCCACGCCGCTCGCGTTGTCGTCGGCGCCGGGCAAGTCGTTCGCCGCGTCGTAGTGGGCGCCGACCACGACGCGCGCCGACGAGTCCGGGCCGAACCGGGCGAGCACGTTGCGGTACGTCTGTCCCTCGACATCGTAGAGCTGCTCGGTCACGCGTCCTCCGGCGGCGCTGAGCTCGTCGCGGAGGTACGCCGCGGCGCGGTCCAGCTGCTCGATTTGCCGGTAGCCTCGCGGGCGGAACTCCTCCACGAGCATCCGGACGTCGCGCTCCATGCGAGCGGGGTCCGCGGAGAGCGCCGGAGCGGGCGGCGGGAGCGCCGCCACGAGGGGCTGGCTGACGAAGGCTCCGATGGCCGCGAGGCTGGAGAGGAGCAGCGTCGCGGCGGCTGCGGCCCAACGGCCGTAGCGAGGGCGAAGCGCTGTGATCGCGCGAGCGTCCTCCAGGGTCGTCGCTGCGCTCGTGGTCATCGAGAGGGCAGGACATCTGGCGGACGTGCTCTGTTCCTGGCGCGGGCAGGAATCGACGGGCGATCCTCGGAGACGGCTGCGCGCAATGAGAGACTGCGGCCCGCGATGAGCGCGCCGCAGCTGTCTCGGGGCGCGGCGTTGCTGGGATGGCGCTGCGGGCGAGGGGATCGCGCCGCGGGCGAGCTCGCCGGTGCCCGTGGGCGCCGGTGCCCATGGGCGCCGGGGGCCTCGGCGCCGGTGCCCATGGGCGCCGGGGGCCTCGGCGCCGAGCCGAGCGTCGCGGCCGGCCGCGCTGTCAGCCGCCGTCTCGCTGGCTCGCGTCGGTCGCCCCCGGGGCGGCGGGCGGGTCGACGCTGTCGCAGCAGCGGAATCCGGTGGAGTAGTCGTGATAGGTCGGCTCGTGGGCGATGGTGGTGAAGTAGCAACCGGGGCCGAGCTCGCTGGTCGTGCTGAAGAAGCCGCCCATGAACACGCCGTTGCCCTCGTGCCAGGGCTGGTCGCGGCGCTCGACGCCTTCGGTGCTCATCCGGATCACGAGCTCGCCATCGACCATGTCGCCGACCCACTCGTGCAGATTCCCGATCATGTCGTGGACGCCGAGCTCGCTGGCGCAGCCGGCGTGCTCGCCGCTCCTTGCCAGGAACCCTGGCTTCTGGTCGAGGTCGGGGCTGTTGAAGTGCCGCTCGTAGCTCCACCCGCCCGGCGGGTGCTCGCCGAAGACCTCCCTCAGGAGGTGAAGTTTGCCTGTGTTGCACCGCCCGCGCTCGCCGCGTGGGCCGTAGGGGTAGCGGTGGGCGCCGTTGCCGCGGCAGGCGCGCAGCCATTCCCGCCGCGTGCAGAGGCGCTTGCCGGCGGCGACGCAGGCGGCCTTGGCCTCGACGCGGCTGATGTACGCCTGCGGAAAGACGCCGGCCGCGCTGCGAGCGAGGTACCGGACGCCCGGCTCGGGGCGCTTGAAGTGCGGGTGGACGGCGAGCTCCCCGCCGGCATCGGTGACCAGGTGCGCCTCATATCGATCGATGCAGAAGCCATTGACGAGGGCCATGTCGGCGGGGCAGGGGCCGGGGGCCGGCGCGGGATGGACGGGCGGCAGGGCGCCGGTCGAGCCGAGCGGGCGCGCCTCTGCGGGGAGGGCGCTGGTGGCGGGAGCGGCGTTGGCCGAGCCGAGCGGGTGCGGCTCTGCGGAGGCGGCGCTCGGGCTGCCCGCGGCCAGCGTGGCACCGGGGCCCGAGCCGCCCAGGATGGCTGTGCCGGCGTGCGCGCCGCCGGCAGACGCTGGCGCCGTGAGCGCGGAAGCCGCGGCGGGAGCCGTCCCCTCGGCGGCGGGCGTCATGTGGGTTTCGCTGGTGGAGTCCGCCGCTTTCTTCGCCGGGCTGGCGCCGCCGTCGTTCGGAACGGAGCACGCCGTGAGCCCTACCAGCGCGGCGAGCAAGGCTGAACCTGCAGGGCGTGACGCACGGCGTCGGGGCAACGAGGATCTTTTCGACAGGCGAGCCCGGAGGCGATCGCGGTACGGCGCAGACGGCACGAGGCGGAGTGTACACGCGCCCCGCGCGCGGCTGCGTGGGATTGCGCTATGCCCTTCCTCCTCACCCGCCAGCGCTGGCGTGCCGCTCCCGTGGGCTCGCGTCCTGGTAAGTGAGGTCACGCTGAGGGGAGGAGCGAGGCCTCGAAATCAAGGCCTGTCGCGCTCGATCGACGGAGCGGTGGTCTCGTCTCGATGCAACGGTCCGAGAGAAGGGCTCAGGCTGACGCCCCGCGCTTCTCGCACTACGATGGCGCGCATGAGAATGCTCACATCGCTCCGATGCCTCGCAGGTGTCGGCATCATGACCGCATCCGGTTGCGGGCTGGTGCTCGGCCTCGACGACTTCGAGGACGCCGCACCCGCGGACGACACGACGCTGACGGGGACAGGCGGAGGCTCCACGTGCGAGCCCGAGAGCGTGGCCAAGTGTTACTCCGGCCCCGACGGGACGAAGGACGTCGGGATCTGCCAGGCTGGGACGCAGGCGTGCAAGCGAGATGGCTCCGGGTATGAGGCATGCAAGGGCGAGGTGACGCCGGCGGCCGAGACGTGCGCGAGCACGGACGACGAGGACTGCGACGGGAAGGACTGCGTCGGATGGGCGAGGTTCATCGGCGGGGCCGAGGAGGAGATGGTGAGTGCCGTCGCAGTAGACTCGGCGGACAACATTTATGTTGGCGGCAACTTCGAGGGAGCGATGTCGTTCGGAGAGGATGTGCTCATCGCTGCCCGAGACAGAGACGCGTTCCTGGTCAAGTTCTCTGCTTCGGGAGAGTACGTCTGGAGTCGACAGGTTGGCGATGTCAAAAGTGAGACATTGTACTCGTTCGCGGTCAATCCGCAGGGTGATACCTTTGCCGTGAGCTTGGAGCTCGAGGATGACCTGAGCTCGATGAACATGGTATTGCATAAGTACGACCCGGATGGGCGGTTGCTGTGGCGGAAGCCGCTGGGCGGAAAGATGTGCGGAATCGTGCCGAGCACCATGGCGGGAATGAAATTTCTTCCAGATGGGGACATTGTGCTCGTGGGCAACTTCTGCGGGACAATCCGATTCGACGATGATCACGTTCTTTCCAACGAGGCCGATCGGGAAGAAATGTTTGTTGCCAGGTTGCGGTCTTCTGATGGTTCAGTCGACGATGAGAGCGGTTGGGTTCGGGTTTGGGGTGGTGAGAATGCACAGATCGCCCAAGATGTGATAGTCGACGCCGCTGGTAATATCATCCTCGCGGGGACCTTTTATAACGAGCTGGTTCTGGGTGACCTCTCCTACACGTCCGCCGGTGGCACGGATGTGTTCCTGGTGAAGCTCACGAGCCGTGGCCTCGTGAGCTGGGCGAGGGTTGTGGGAGGCGTCGACGACGAGGCGCTGTGGTCCATCGCTTTAGATAGGCTGGGGGGTCCGGCTATCGCGGTAGGGTTCCAAGGGATGGTTGATTTTGGCGGTGGAGAGATCGTCGCGAATGATCGTGCGAACGCCTTGCTGAAATATACGACGTCGAATGTTTACGAGTGGGGCCGGGCCTTTGATGCGGCCCTGAGTGTTGAGGGGCTCTTGGCCGAGTCCGCGAGTGACGTGTTGATCGTTGGCGGCTTGGTCGAAAGTGTGGAGTTGGGAGACAAGCTGCTTCGCGCGAAATCCGAGCGAGATCTAGTGCTCGTGAAGGTCGGGCCCGAAGGTGAGCCTCTCTGGACCAGGACCTTCGGTCTGGTGGGGGAGGGCGGCGTGAGCGCGATGGCGAGCGTGCTCAGCGGCCGTGGTGAGCTACTAATTGCCGGCGCTGCGGAGGGAAGGATTGATTTCGGTGCCGGGGTGATGACCCCGCAGGGCGATGGGGATGTCTTCGTCGCAAGTTTCAGCCCGTGAGGCGCCCGAGATCATTGCCAGGTGCCTGGCGGCCGCAGGCGGCGAGTGGCGTTCGATCTGTGCGTTGGTGAGGCTTTCAACTCACGGGCTGCATGGGTCTGCGATGGTTTCGCACGTGTCCGCGCAGCTCGTGCAGGTACACTCATAGACAGCACGGTAGAGAGCCTCGACGCCCTCACCGCCCGGGCCGGCTTCGGCAGCCGCATCGCAGCTTCTGAAGCACTCGGGGCGAGGGTCGTCTCTCATGCACCCCAGCGCACACAGGAGCCAGAGCTGACATGCAGAGTCGTCTCCGCAGGCATCCATGCAGCCGTTTCGCGTCGAACAGCTCAGGCACTCCACGGCACTGCCCCCTTCACCACCCTGGCACGCGCTCAGGCAGCCGGCGAGCTCCGGATCGACGGTGTCCCCCTCCAGCGACTGGAGCTGCTCACACGTCGCGTCGACCACGCACTGCGCGCCGCACTCCGCTGCGGGATCTGCGCAGTCGAAAGGAAGGGCGTCGCACACGGGAAAGCCGCATTCGTCTGCCTTGTCGCAGGCCTGATCGCACACGGTGGCGCCGCCGTCGCTGCCGCCTCCGCCGTCCCCGCCAGCTCCGCTCGACGCCGCCGTCGTCGAGCCGGTGCTCGCCCCCGTCGTGCTCGCCCCTGTCGTGCTGCTCGTCGTTCCCGCGCTGCCGCTCGCTCCGCTCCCCCCGTCGCCGCCAGGGTTCTCCGTCGTCTCGCCCGAGCACGCTGCGAACGCGGCGCCCGCCGCGAGACAGAATACGAACACCAAAGAAGAAGTCCTGCTGCGCATCGCCGTTCTCCTTGGGCACGCCGCGGGTGTTCCACGTAATTGCCCCAACGGCGCGGGATCGTTCGCCTGCTTCATTCCCCCGGCAAGATTTTTCGCCGAGGAACCCATGCCCAGGCGCGCGCATCCCCGCGACCAGCTCCCGGCCGCGACGTCGCCTGCCCGAAGCCGGCCCCGACGTCGCCCTCCGCGCTACGGCCGCGCCCGGCGCGCCCCCCCGCTCGCCACGCCGTGCTCGACGATCCCTCGCCGCCGCCTCCCCTCAGCCCGGCCCTGGCGACAGGGCCCCGAGCTCCGCGCCGCTGCGCTCCACGCCGAGCAGATCCCGCGCCGGCACCTCGCGCGCATCGCCCTGCCCGATCAGCATCTTCGACGACCGCTTCGGCCTGAAATCCGGGCGGTTCGGGTTGAGCTTCCACCAGCCCCCGTCGAGGATCACCCACGGCTCCTCGCTCGCGCGCACCACCTCCGTCGCGAACCGCGCGCGCGTGATGCCCGTGATCGCCCTCGTCTCCGGAAGCGCGGCCGCGAGGCGCTTCAGCCCCTCCGGCATGCCGCCGTAGCTCACCTGGGTCACCACGTTGTGGCCGGCGTCGAACCGGTAGATGCTCGTGCTCAGCACCTCGATCGACGGCGAGGCGTCGCTCACGAGGATGTTGTTCCGCAGGCGGCAACCCCAGCTCCCGTTGCCGCACTGGAGCGCGGGCCGGGCCCTCGCGCTCAGCACCACGGTGTTGTTGCGGATCAGGTTGTTGCGGCAGCCCCAGAGCGGCAGCGCGTCAGGCCCGGTCACCTGCTCCGGAGCGCGCGGGCCGGGCTCCACATAGGCGCGGTCGAACGGGTTCGCGTTGTCCCACTGCGCGATCCCGCTGGCGAGGTTGCCATAGATGAGGTTGTTCTGGATGACCGAGTCCGACACGCCTGCGAGGTTGATCGCCCCGCCGCCGCTGCGCCCGTTGCCGTTGATGACGTTCTGCTCGATGATGAAGTTCACGCCGCGGCCATCCGGGAACCCGTGCTCGCCGAACCGCTCCGTCGCGCGCTTCATCAGCTCCGCGGCCCAGGCGCGGGTCGGCTCCTTGCGCGGATGATCCCGGAACGACGGGTGCTCCAGCACCGCGTCGAGAGAGGCCTCCGGATCGAGGTTCGCCTGGAGCCCGCTCGCGTTGTTGCCGAAGAACACGTTGCGACGAACCACATAGTCGTCCGATCCGTCGGATATGTAGGCGCCGTGCTCGCCCGCCGAGAAGGCGAACAGGTTATTCTGCAGGAGCACCGTGTGGCTGTCGGTGGAGTGAACCCCCCACATCCGATGGTGATGGGCGAGGTTGCCGACGATTGCGATGTGGTGCGCGAGCCTGCTGGTCTCGCCGAAGGCGCCGTCGATCATGATCCCCGCCTTCGGCTCAGCCGCGCTCTGCCCGCCAGGCGCGCTGCTGCCAGCGAGGCGGAAGCCCTCGATCACGACGTGGTGCGCTGCCTTCAGGTAAATCATCCAGTTCGGGTCGGCGGCGCACCCCCGGTCGATCACGACCTCGCCCGGGCTCCCCATCGCCTTGAAATGGATGTACGACTCCTGACCGGCGCTCGGCTTGTCGCCAATCGAGAACCCCGCGTACGTCCCGGGCAACACGGCGATGAGATCGCCGCCGCGCGCCGCGTCCGCCGCCTCCTGGAGCGTGGCGAACGCGCGCGTGACAGGGAGCTCACCTGGCTCGGCCGCAGCGCCCCGCGCGTTCAGATCGAGCGCGGCCACGCGGATCTCGGCGGGGGCCGGCGCGCCGACGACGAGGACGCGCTCGTACCGCGCCTGCACTTTCATCGTCTGACGCACCCACTCGTCGGAGTCCCGCGTGATCACGAACGGCTCGACCGCCGCGGGCGTCGGCTGCTCTGGCGCCTCGGGGGCCTTCGCTGGCGCGGGCGGCTTCTTCGCCTGCGCCGGCGGGGGCGCCGCCTCCTCGGGCGGCGGCCCCGCGACCTGGATCGTCCCGCTGCACGCGAGCGTGGCGACCGCGACGAGCCCGCCGCCGATGCGCGCGCAGCCACGGGCCAGCTGGATGACGCTTGTCGATCCTCTCATCTCGACGCTCCGGGGAAGGCGGCCCCTCCGAGGTGCGCCGCGCGCGCGGCGCTCGGCCCTGGCTACCCCGGCTTACCCCAAAGCGCGCGCTTCAGCCAGACGAGGGCGCGCCTCGGCCAGGGCCCGCGCGCGCTCGGCCCGCGCGCGCTCGGCCCGCGCCGCGCGCCGAGCCAGGTGCGACATCGCCTTCCAGCGGCGGCCGTCATGCGGCCGACACGTGCCCGTTTGCTTCCGTCGCTGCCCTTCCTTTGGTACGAAGAGCTCATGAAAGCGCTGCCCTCGCTCGTGAGCGTCGCTCTTGCCGGCGCCACCCTCCTCACGCTCGCGCCCGAAGCGCAGGCGAACATCAAGAATCCGAACGATCACCCCCGCTACTTCGCCGAGCTCGAGCCGCACGGAGACCTCGTCTTCTTGCACCGCGACTACGGCCTGCGGCGGTACGGGCCCGGGCGCTACAACGACTTCGGCGACCCCGAGTTCGGCCTCGGCTTCAGGGCGAGCATCGAGCTCGCCGATCCCGCGTTCATCCCCAAGCTCAACAACACTGTCGCCATCTCGTTCGGGCTGGATTTCACCGACTGCAGGTACTGCCGCCGCGACTTCACCATCTGGAGCCCGGTCACCATGCAGTGGAACTTCTTCTTCAACGATCAGTGGAGCGCGTTCGCCGATCTCGGCGCTACCCTCCGGACCGACGGATTTTACCGCGACGTGTGGTTCGACTTCGTCGGCATGGTCGGCGGCCGCTACCACTTCAACGACAGCATGTCGCTCACGATGCGGATCGGGTATCCCTTCTTCAGCGTCGGCGTCTCGTTCTTCGTCGGCTGAGCCGCACCCCGCTGGCGCTGGCCCTCTGGCGGGCTGAGCCGCACCGGGCGCTGCCCTGCTGTCGCGCTCTCCCGGCACACCAGGGCCGGTGGGAGCGCGCGGCCTCCGCCGCGGGCGGCATCTCGCCGGGGCGGGCGTACGGCGCGGACATCGGGCGCGTGCGGAAGGGGCCCGCCCTGGTTAGACTAGCCGGAGATGGTCGGCTGGTATTTCGTAGGCATCCTCGGTCTCGCCCTGCTGATGGTGGTCCACGAGGGAGGGCACTTCCTCGCCGCGCGCGCTTACGGCATGCGCGTCTTGAAGTTCTCGATCGGCTTCGGCCCCACCTTCTTCAAGGTTGTCCCGAAGGACGGGTACTACTGGTTCACGACCGCCGCGGACAAGGTCCGCGTGCGGCTCTTTCGCCACGACCCGGTGAAGCACGGCCCCACCGTGTTCCAGGTCGCCATGATCCCCTTCCTCGCGTACGTGCAGATCGCGGGGATGAACCCCCTCGAGGAGGTCGATCCTGAGGACAAGGGCAGCTACGCGAACGCGAGCCTGATGGGCCGGATCGCCGCGATCTTCGCCGGTCCGCTCGCCAATTACCTGTTCGCGTCGGTGCTCTTCTTCGCGAGCCTGATGACGGGCGGCAAGCCCTACCGCTTGACCGACATCGGCGTGGTCGCCGGCATGCCGGCCGCGGCGGCCAACCTCAAGGACGGCGACCGCATCGTCGAGATCGATGGAACCCCGGTCCAGGACTGGGAAAAGATGGCCGAGATCATCTCCCGTAGCCCGGGCCGGCCGCTCGACGTCGTCGTGGAGCGCGCCGGCGAGCGCGTCCAGGCCAAGGTCACGCCGGCGAACGAGGGCGGCGCGGGCAAGATCGGCGTGATGGCCATCGGGCCGGTCCAGTCAGCGCCGGTGACCGCCAAGGAGGCGGTGGTCCTCGCCGTGACGAAGCCGCCGAAGGTCGTGCAGAGCCTGGTCGTCGGTCTGGGCCAGTACCTCACGGGCAAGGTCGACGGCGAGCTCGGCGGTCCGAAGCGGATGATCGAGGAGACCGCGCACGCGGCCAAGCGCGGGTGGGCCGAGGGGCTCGAGTTCCTCGGTCTGCTCTCGGCCTACCTCGGCGCCTTCAACCTGATCCCGTTCCCGGCGCTGGACGGCGGCCGGCTGATGTTCCTGTTCTACGAGGCCGCCACGCGGCGCCGGCCGAACGCCCGCATCGAGGCGCATATCCATCTGGTCGGCGTGTTCATGCTGATCGGGCTGATGCTCTACGTCACGGCGAACGACTTCGGCCTCGGGTCGAAGTAGCGTCGAGCCAGCGCACCCCGTGGCATCGAGGCCGCCCGCGCGGGTCCCGGCGTCGCTCAGGCGCCTCGCCCGCGCGGCGGCGTGGCTCGGCCTGCTCTCCGTGGCGAGCGCAGCGGAGGCCGCGTCGCCCGGTCCAGGCGCGTGGTCCGACGAGGAAGACGAGGCCGTCTTCGACGTCCCCGCGCCCCCGACGCTCCCCGGGCTCACGCTGCGCGATCCGACCTTCACCTTCGAGTACACGGCGGCCGTGATCGAGCCGGACGCGGCGAGCCGGGCGGGCGGCAAGCTCGCCTTCGCCTGGTACTCGCACGGCGAGATGGAGGTGCCGCTCGTCCCGCGCAAGTGGTTCGTCGGCGCGGTGCATGACAGCGCCGCGGCGAGCGTCCCGGGGGTCGAGCGGTCGATCCTGCTCGGGAGCCCCGAGCTGTACGGGCGCGGCGTCTGGTCGAGCGTGCGCGGGCTCGCCTCCGGCGGAGGCTTCGGCCTCGTGCTCCCGGTTCCGCGCGACGTCTCGCGCGACCAGGCCGAGGTGCTCCGGACGGCGCGCGTGGTGCGGCCGTGGGACGAGACGCGCTTCCGGGAGCTCACGCTCACGTTCCGCCCCTGGTTCGACATGCGGCACATCACCGGGCCGTTCATCTTCCAGCTCAGGCAGGGCCTCGACTGGTCGCTGGTCGTGCGCGGCCTGCGGTCCGGGGAGCGCCGCACCGACATCTCGGCGCACACGGCGTTCTACTTCGGCTACCGGCTCGCGCGGCCTGTCGGGGTGGGGCTGGAGCTGTGGGAGGTCTACCAGCTGACCCAGGACCTGCCGGACGACCGGCGCGCGACGTTCGCGGTCTCGCCGAGCGTCCGCTTCATCCTGTCGAACGTGCAGCCGGCGCTGAGCGTGCTCTTGCCGGTCACGACCCCGCTGCGCGGCGACGTCGCCTCGTACTACGCCGCGCGGTTCAGCGTCGGGTTCACCTTCCCGACAGGCGCTCCACGGGCGCCCCCGTGAGCGCGGCGGGCGCGCTCGCCGGGCGCGCCTCTGGCCGAAGGCGCCGAAGGCGCGGGCTCGGCTTCGAGTGTGCGTGCATCCAGCGCGGGCGCTCGGTACCCTGGCCGCGTGGTCAACGCAGCATGGCTCCGGCGCGGTCTGGTTCTCGCGGCGCTCCTCGGCTCGGCCGGCTGCTCCACCCAGCTCGTGAGCCTGAACGAGGGGCCCCGCGAGTACGTCGCGACGGACTACGAGAACGTGCTGCGCAGCTGGACGCGCACGGAGCACCTGTTCGCGCTCTCCGAGCTCGACAACTTCCTCACCGCCACCGCGACGTTCGAGTCGTGGGACTTCCGCTGGGCCTACGTGGTCCGCTACGCGCAGGACTACCGGCTCACGATCGAGCAGCGGCAGAAGCTGCTCGAGAAGACGCTCGAGGAGACGCGCCAGCGCCATCAGTTCTTCGTCGCGATCTTCGGGGGCGAGCGCAAATACAACGACCTCTCGACGCCGAACAGCGCGTGGATCGTGCGGCTGATCGACGACACCGGGAACGAGACGGCGCCCGAGGAGATCGTCGCGATCGCCAAGCCGAACGCGCTCGAGCGGACCTACTTCCCGTACAACACGGTGTGGCGCCAGGCGTTCCGCATCCGCTTCCCGCGCGCGACCGCGGACGGCAAGCCGACGATCTCGCCGAGCGCGAGGTGGTTCGGGCTCCGCTTCGCCGGAGCGCAGGGCAACAGCGAGCTCGTCTGGCAGATCAACGAGGAAGCGGAGCCCATCGATCCCGCCGAGCTGGAGCAGGGGGCCGCGCGGCCGCCGCGGCCGAAGGGCGGCCAGCTCTAGCGCCGCGCGCCATCCCGCCAGCGCTCGCCGACGCGCGGAGCCAGCCGAGCCCCGCGCGGCTTTCGCTCCGCGCGCCGCCTCAGCCGCGCTGAGCGTTCATCGAGACGGACTGCGCCAGGATGGAGAGCAGCTCGGGCGTGCTCTCGAACAGCTCGCGCAGCGTGGGGTGGTCGGCGATGAGCACGAGCGCGCCGCCCCCTGCGGCGCGAGCGATCGACGGCGCCGGCTGGCCTCCGAGCAGCTCCGAGGCGAACAGGAGCTCGCCGGGCCTCGCTGTGCCGGCGATCGTCTGCGATCGCTCCGCGACCAGCTCCAGCGCGCCTGCGCCGATGATCACGAGCCCGGGGATGGGGTTGCCGGCATGGATGAAGTGCTCGCCGGGCGCCAGGCCGCGCAGCCGGAGCTGGCCGAGGACGCGGCGCAGCAGCGTGTCTTCGAGCTCGCCCAGCGGCCCCATCGTGGCGCCTGCGAGCGACTGGATCCGGTCTGCGACGGTGCGCAGCTCGTCGAGCACCCACGGGCAGCTGCGGAGCGCGTGATCGATGGTCGCCTGGTCCCAGATCGCCACCCGCGCGCCGTCCGCGCCGGCGACGACGCGCAGCGGGACGCCTTCCTCGAGCGTCCCTCGGGACGGCACGAGCGTCCTCGTCGCGGCGCGCTCGGCGGGGATATCGACGATGTTCGCGCACACGGCGGCGTCCCCGCGCAGGACCAACGCCGCCCCGTCGACGGCGAGCTCCTCGTCGGACGAGAGGTCTTCCACGCGCGCTGCGAGCGCGAGCTCGTCGTGCATCTCCTCGGGCAGATCCGCGAACGCCTCGATCTGCTCCAGGTCGCGGCCGGTGAGGGCCCCGGCACCGGCGGCGGCTGGCGCGGCGCTGGCCGCGCCGGGTCGCGGCAGATCCGGCGCGAGCTCCGGGGCGAGGTCGAGCGCCGCGCTCGCCTCCGTCTCCGGCGGCGCGCTGGGCGGCGCGCCGAGCGCCATCGCGGCGAGGTCGGCGCTCTCGCCTGCGGCCGACCGCCGCCGCTCGACCGCGGGCACATCGACGAGCGGCGCCTCGGCGAGATCGGGGAGGGCGTCGACCGAGGCCGGCGCGCGGGCGTCGGCGGCGGGCGCAGGCCGCGGCGCGGCGGTGGGCGCCTGGGCCGGGGGCTCCTCGTCGAGCGCGAGGTCCGCGTCGTCGAGCAGCTCTTCCACGGGTTCCGGCGCGGGCTCGCCCGAGGCTTCATCGAGCGCGCGCGGGCGCGGCGCCTGGACCTCGGCGCTGCTGGACGCGGGCTCGGTGCGGGACGGGGTGGCCGTCGTCTGCAGGTCGTCATCCGGCTCCGCTGCCAGTGGCGGAGGCGGAAGGCTGGCGAGCCGGGATGACATCGGCGCTTCGAGGTCGCTGTCGGAGAGCTCGATGACGACCGTCCCCTCGATCGTCGACTCCGCGGGCGACGCGTCTGTGCTCGCAGGGGGCTCGAGCTTTGCGTCGTCGCTCGCGGAATTTGCGGTGCCCTTTGCTGGAACGCTGTCGGCCGAGGCCCCGAGGTGTCCTGGGGGTTCGTTTCCGGTGGGCGTCGCCGGGCGGATGCGCGCCGCCGCTGGCGTCGGGGGCGCCGGAGGTCGCGCGGAGATCGGCTTCCGCTTGAGCGTCAGATCGAGCGGCGCTGCCGAGGTGATGACCTCGTCTTCCTCTTCGTCGCCCGGCTGTGGCGTCGAGGGATGCCTGCGGGCCACGAGGTACGTGTCGCCGTTCGACGTGATGATCTCCTGGGGAGGCCGCGGCGGCGCGGCTGGCTCCGCGTCCTCGGACCAGGGATCGAGGATCGGTTCGCGCGGCCTGCGTTTGGAGCTGATCGCTCCCTGTGCGGGCGCGGCCGTGCCTGTGCGGGCCGGGGTGGGCGTCGGGGCCTGAGCCTCCACGACGATCTCGCCGATGTCGTCGTCGCTGGGCGCGTGCTCGTCGGCGGGGGCTGGCGGGCTCGGGGCCTGGTGCGACGCCGATGTCGTGAGCGAGGCCGCTGCGGCCAGAGGTGCGGCGGATACCGGCGACGATGGCGCAGCGGGCGCCGCGGGCGGCGGGACGGACGCCGGCGACGGCGCGGCGAGCGGCGGCACAGCAGGTGATGGCGGTCGCGTGGCGACCCCCGAGGGCGCATCGGGAGGCGCAGCAGGCGGCGCGACCGGCATCGACGACGCCAGCGGCGGCGCCGCGGGGGGCGGAGGCGTGAGAGGCGGAGGCGCGAGGGGCGCCGGATGCGGCGTGGTGGTGGCCGAGAGCGACGGTGGACGCGTGGCTGGCGCCGGAGGTGCGCCGGGCGGCGGCAGCGCGCTGGGCGGCGGCAGCGCGCTGGGCGGCGGCAGCGCGCCGGGCGGCGGCAGCGCGCCGGGCGGCGGCAGCGCGCTGGGCGGCGGTATGGCGGAGGCCAGCGTGGGCGGCGGCGGCGTCGGGGGAGGCAGAGCCTGCGGGTGTGGCGGCGTGCTGATCGGCGGCTGCGACGGCGCGAAGGACGGCGGCGACACCGGCGGGGGGAGCACCTGCGGGGGTGCAAGCACGCCAGCTGACGGCGCAGCGGGCGCCGGCACGGCGGATGGAGGCGGAGGTTGCGGGCGCGGAGGTTGAAAAGACGGCGGATGCGGTGCTGCCGCAGGCTGCGGGCGCGGGGGCGCAAAAGGCGGCGGGTGCGATGCGGGTGGAGACCCGAACGACGGCGGGTGCGATGCGGGCGGAGGCCCGAACGACGGCGGGTGCGGCGCTGGTGGAGGCCCGAACGACGGCGGGTGCGGCGGTGGCGGAAGTCCGAGGGACGCCGGATGCGGCGCTGGCGGAGGTCTGAACGACGGCGGGCGCGACGCGGGCGCGACGCCTCCCGGCGCTGGCGGCGGTCGCGGCTCCGCGATGAGGCTCGGCAGCGGTGGAGCAGGTGGCGGTACCGCCGGAAGCGCTGACGGAGGTCGCGGTGCCGGGGGCGGTGGCTCGCTCATGGAGCGTACCCCGGCGGGACGCGGGGGCTGCAGGGGGCTCATCGCGGGGTCGGACCGGCCGCGCTCCGGCGACGGAGGCAGGGCAGACTGCAGCTCCTGCGGCGTGGGCACGGAAGCAGGCCGAGGGGGAATCGAAGACGGCCGCCGCGATGCTCCCCGCGGGATGGCCGGCGGTGGTATCGGGGCGGGCGGTGGCGCGCTCTGTGTCTTCGCCGGCGCTATCACCAGAAGCGGGTCCGTGGTGAGCTGCTGCCGGAACGACGGAACCCCGGGCGCGGGAGGCAGCGGCGGAATGGCGCTCGCCATGGGGACAGGCAGAGGAGCCGCCGGCGGCGGCTGACTCCTGTACATCGCTCCGGCCTGGACGTTGGGCGCGGCCGTCGGTGGTGCCGAGGGGGCCGTCGGCGGCGCCGGCGGCGCCGCGTGCGGTGGGTCGAGCCGCTGCGGGTACGCGGCGGGGAGCGGCTGCGAGCGCGAGACGGGCGGAGCCGCCGGAGCGAAGGGCGGCGGCTGCGAGCGCGACACGCCGGGCGGAGCCGCCGGCGCGAAGGGCGGCGGCTGCGAGCGCGACACGCCGGGCGGAGCCGCCGGCGCGAAGGGCGGCGGCTGCGAGCGCGAGACGGGCGGAGCCGCCGGAGCGAAGGGCGGCGGCTGCGAGCGCGAGACGGGCGGAGCCGCCGGCGCGAGGGGCGGCGGCTGCTGAGCGGGCGGCGCGGGGGAAAACGGCGCGATCGGTCGTGCTCCGGCGCCAGGTCCGCCCTCTGCATCCGGGCCGAGCGGCGGCGACGGCCGGGAAGATGCCGTCAGTCGCTCTGCTTCGGCCGCCAGCTCCGGCTGCGAGAGCGGTTCGAACATGTCGATCTCGATCGAGGGCATCGAGGCGCGCAGCTCCTGGGTGAGCGACATGCGGCGGCGCCAGGTCTGCTCGTCCGACGGCGGCGCTTCGTCAGAGGACGGGGGCGGCTTGTCGCCTTCGCTGTCGATGGTCTCCAGGAGATCGGGATCGCTCGGCTGCCCGACCTCCGAGGCCATCACCTCCTCGAGCGCCGTCACGCACAGCCCGAGCTCCGAGGCGCGGAACGGCTGCCCGGCCGCCCCGGCGGCGTCGGCCGCGCGTCGCAGCCACACGATAGCGTCGCGCCGCTCGCCGCGCGCCCACAGCGCGCTGGCCGTGGAGATCCCCCACACGACATCTTCATCGTCATTCGGGTGCGGTTCGGGGAGGGCGACCACGCGGTTCGCCATGAGCAACACCACCTATCACAGGCCCCACTGCGGCCGTTTACCCCAGGGTACCGAGCGAGCCGACGTCCCGGATCGGGCGTCGCGCGAGCCCCGCGGCGCGGAAAGCCGCGCCACCCAGGAGCTTAGCCGCGCTCGCTACGGCACGTACAAATTACGGTACGGATGTCGCTTTTAACGCACGCCTCGCCGTCGCCTCGCTGTCGTTGCCCGTCAGGTGCCCGTCAGAACCCGGTGCTGGCCCACATTCGCGAGGCGAACGCGGGTCCGGGGCGACGCTCCGACGTGAATTCGACGCAGCCCGACCTATAAGGAGCGAGCGCCGCGTGCGTCCGCAGAGCGCTCGGCCAGGGGGTCTGGCCGATCCTGGTTGAGCACGGGGCACGCGCGGGCGCATCCGCGGCCTGTGCAATGACGCCGGGTCAGGTGGAGCGCCGTCCGCCGATGCGCCGCGGCCGGCAGCCCAGGACCGCTGCGCGACGGCACATCTCCTCGACACCATCCCGCGATGCGGCCTCTCCGGGCATGCGTCTCGCGAGCCAGCCGATGAGCGTCAGCCCCGCTGCGCGGGCGTCTGCGGGCATCGTCCCGTCGTTCAGGAGGCTCGCGATCTGGGCAATCAGACGCGTGCGCGTTTCCTCGGGCGCCATCCTGGGTGCTCCATGAAGCATTCGAACGGGAAAGTCAAAAGAACCGCCATGCTGGCGCGCAGCCCCGTCGGCGGGCACCTCGACGCTGTGTGCTCCTCGACATCCCGTCTGTCCCGCTTGCCCGGGTCGGCCGCGTGCCAATACCCGTTGTGCAGTGGCGTCAAGATAAATTACATGGGGTCAAATCGGCGCGATCAGCACCTCGCGATCCTTGGCGCCGTTCGCGGGCCCGACGAGCCCGCGCTTCTCCATTGCCTCGACCAGCTTGGCCGCGCGGTTGTAGCCGACGCCGAGCTTGCGCTGCAGCCATGAGGTCGAGCAGCGCCGGGTGTCGGCCACGATGCGAACCGCGGCGTCGTACATCGGATCGGTCTCCGCGTCGGACGTGTCGGGCTCCTCGCCCTCGTCGTCTCGGGGCCGGAGGATCGCCTCGTCGTAGACGGGCTCGCCCTGGAGCCGGAGGAAGTCGGTGATCTTCTGGACCTCCTCCTCCGAGCAGAACGGGCACTGGACGCGGCGCGTATCGTTCGAGCCGTTCATCTTGATCAGCATGTCGCCGCGGCCGAGCAGGTGCTCCGCGCCCTGCTCGTCGAGGATCGTCCGGCTATCCACCTTCTGCGCGACGCGGAAGGCGATGCGCGTGGGGAAGTTCGCCTTGATCATGCCGGTGATCACGTCGACGCTCGGCCGCTGCGTCGCGAGGATCACGTGCATGCCGGCGGCGCGCGCCTTCTGCGCGAGCCGGGCCACGCTCGCCTCCACGTCCTTGCCTTGCTGCATCATCAGGTCGGCGAACTCGTCGACCACGATCACGATGAAGGGGATCTTCTCCGGCAGCGCCGCGTCCGATCCGTCCTTCGCCGCGTCGATCTCCACCTCGAGCCCGTCGGCGCCGACGGCGCTCACCTTGGCCGGGGGCTTCGGCGGGCGCGCCTCGCCGCGCTGCACGCGCTCGACCCAGGCGTTGTAGGTCGTGATGTTCTTCGTCCCCGCGTTCGCGAAGAGCTGGTACCGGCGCTCCATCTCGTCGACGGCCCACTTGAGCGCGTTCGCCGCCTGCTTCATGTCCGTCACGACCGGCAGGAGCAGGTGCGGGATGCGATCGAAGGGCGCGAGCTCGACGACCTTGGGATCGATCATCAGGAGCCTGAGCTCCTCCGGCGTCTTCCGGAAGAGCAGGCTCACCAGCATCACGTTGAGGCCCACGCTCTTGCCCGCGCCGGTCGCGCCCGCGACGATGACGTGCGGCATCGACGCGAGGTCGGCGAAGTACGGCGTCCCGATGATGTCGCGGCCGAGCACGCACGGCAGCGGCGCCTTCATCTCGACGAAGCGGCGATCCTCGACGAGCTCGCGCAGGTTGACGGGCAGGCGGTGCTCGTTCGGGATCTCGAAGCCGATGCGGTTCTTGCCGGGGATGGGGGCGACGATGCGGACCTTGCGCGAGAGGCCGAGCGCGAGGTCGTCCGCGAGCCCCGCGACCTTCGACACCTTGGTGCCGGCGGCGGGGGAGACCTCGAACGTCGTCACGGTCGGCCCCGGGTGGATCTCCTCGACCTTCCCGCTGACGCCGTAGTCGGCGAGCGTCTTCTCGAGGAGCTGAGCGGTCGCCTTCAGCTGATCCGCATCGAGCTGGAGGCGCCCGCCCGCGGCTGCTTCGAGCATGTCCGTCATCGGCAGGCGGAAGCCCGCCCCGGTCGCCGGGACGACCTTCACCACGGCCGGCTTCTCGCTGACGAGCGCGCGGCTCGTATCGACGATCGTCGGATCGCGCGGCGCGACCGCGCGAGCCCGCTCCGGGCCGATGGCGGGCGGGGGCTCGCGATGGGCCACCGCGGCGTCGTGCTCGCGCGCGGGCAGCTCACGGTGGGCCACCGCGGCGTCGTGCTCGCGTGCGGGCAGCTCGCGATGAGCGACCGCGGCGTCGTGCTCGCGTGCGGGCAGCTCGCGATGAGCGACCGCGGCGTCCTGCTCGCGTGCGGGCAGCTCACGCACCGGCGGCTCGCGACGAGCCACCGCGGCGTTCTGCTCTCGCGCGGGCAGCTCGCGGTGAGCCACCGCGGCGTTCTGCTCTCGCGCGGGCAGCTCGCGTCGGTGACGCACGGGCAGGATGGGCGACGGTGTCGGCACGTCGACCTCCTCCGGTTCTCCGAGAGCCGTCACCATCTCGTCGTCGCCCGGATCGAGCGCCGCGAGCTCGTCCTCGTCGAGGTCACCCTGCTCCTCGTCGAGGTCGCCCTGATTCTCGTCGACCTCGCCCTGCTCCTCGTCGAGGTCGCCCTGCTCCTCGTCGATGTGCGCCTCGCCTCCGAACGACGGCTCATCGCCGTCCTCCTCGGCGGCGGCGCCGCGCGGCGCCGCGGGAGATGCGGCGCGACGCCGTGCTGCTCGGCGCTGCGCTCCCTCGCGCGGCTCGGCAACGCGCTGCGCCCGGCCGCGCGGCTCGGCGCCGCGCGACGCCGCCTCGCGCGGCTCGTCGTCCCGCTGCGCCGCCTCGCGGGGCTCGGCGCCGTGGGTCACCACCTCGTGCGCCTCACCGCCGTGGATCACCAGCTCGCGGGGCTCGGCGCCGTGGATCACCAGCTCGCGGGGCTCGGCGCCGTGGATCACCACCTCGTGCGCCTCACCGCCGTGGATCGCCACCTCGCGGGGCTCGGCGTCGCGCGGCTCTGCCCCGCGCGGCTCGACGCCCTGCTGCGCCGCTTCGCGCGGCTCCCTGGCCTGCGCCTTCCGCCCGCGCCGCGGCTTCGCCGGGGCGGCCGGCTCCTCGGGAGAGGCGTCGAACGGCGCGCTCTTCCAGAGATCAAGCGCCGGCGCCTCGACGGGCGTCGGCTCGACGGGCGTTGCCCTGGCGGAGGGATCGGACGGCCGCTCGTCGGTGTCGTCGGCCAGCGCGGCGATGATCGCGTCGGGGCTCGAGTTGCGCGCGATGATCGGGGGCGCGCTCTGCGTCTTGGCCTCGGTCTGCCGCTCCAGGTCGCGCGCCGCGGCCCATGCCCCGAAGAGCGCGCGCGCCCAGCCGGCGACGCGCATCGCGACGGCGATCGCGAGCTGCTCGGCCCGGTGCGCGAGCTCGATGAACGAGAACGTCGCGCGGCCCATCAGGATGAGCGCGACGATGGTGAGCCCGATGATGTAGGACCCGATGTTCGAGAAGAGCGCGCGCAGCACCTCCCCGAACAGCTCGCCCACGGCCCCGCCGAGCGGCATCGCGCCGAACGCGACCGCGCGCGGGAACGCGACGTGCGCGAGCGCCGCGAGCACGATGACCACCACGATGTCGCCGCTCAGCCGGAACAGGCTGGCGATCGAGCGCCTCGCCCCGAGGAGCGGCATCGCGAGCAGCGCGAGCTCGAGCGGGACGAACCACGCGATGACGCCGATCGCCTCGATCGACGTCCCCGCGAGCGCGGCGCCCACGGGACCCACCCAGTCGTCGCCGGCGACCTCCGGCCGCATCGGATCCCCGCGGAAGGAGGCGAGCGCCAGCGCGCTGTACAGGGCCGACACAAGAAGAACCAGCGCCGCCGCATCCCGGGCGTAGCCATGGCCCGGCGGCGCAGCAGGACCGGCGATCCCTGCTGGGCTGGTCCGCGCGGCGCCGCGCGCCCCGGACCGCAAGGGCTCGCCAAGGCCGGCGGCGGGCTGGGCACGGCGAGGAGCGAACAAGGGGACGTGCATACCTACCTGTACCTACTTTGCTCACATATGCGCACTTCGCTCCGGGGGCAAGAAGTACGGGAGGGCCGTGCGCCGCGCGCGCCTGAGCTCGCCTGGAGGGCGAAACGCGCCCGCCTCCGGGCGGCGTGGGTCAGGGGAAGCAGGGAAGGGGAGCCGGGAGGGGGCAACGAGGCCGCCTGCGCGCTGGAGTTCTGGCCAGATTTCGCGCAGACTTTGGAAAGGCTCCTCTCTATCCCGGCCTTGAAATTCTTTCAAACAGAGCGCTGCGGGCGGTACCATCCCGACCCTCCTGGGACGTGCATGGAAACTGTCGAACGAGCAGGGCGGCGCGTCGGCGCTGCGGGCCTTCTTTTGCTGTGCCTCGCGACCGCGGGCGCAGGGCTCGCGACGAGCGGGTGCCGCGTCAACGAGGACGACATCCACCGGTGGGAGACCACGGCGCACGGCCCGGACAAGCTGAGGGCGGTGCTGTTTCACGATAAGTACGACAGCTCGCTCCGCGTCGAGGCGGCCACCTCGCTCATCCGCATGAAGCCGCGGCAGGGCCGGCGCGTGGGCATCGGCATCATGGTCGAGACCCTCGCGACCATGGCGCCGGAGGCCCGGCAATCCATCGTGGCGGCGCTCGTGCCGTCGATCATCGCCGAGCTCAGGAAGCCGCCGCCCGTCGCGCAGCCAGGACAGCCGCTCCAGCAGGACACGTCCTTCCCTTACAAGGACACGGCGTACGCGATGCTCACGTCGGATCGGACCGTGATCATCGCGGACGAGGGGCTGAAGGAGGGGCTCAAAGCCGCCCTCATCGACTGGGCGATGGCGGACTTCGAGCACCGGCTCGAGGACCGCTCGCAGGCCTACGGGATGGAGCAGCTCCTGCGCTTCATCGGCCCCGCCGCGGTGGCCGGCCTGCCGAAGCTGATGACCCGCGAGGCGAAGCGGCTCGACCAGCTGGCGTCGCTCGTGGCCGAGTACGGCGACCCGCCGACGAAGGAGGCCGCCTCCGCGAACCTGGTCGCCATCGCCAGGTTCGTCACCTCCGGCGAGTGGACCACCGTCAAGAAGCCCGAGCTCCAGGCGGCGAACGCCGCGTCGAAGCTCGACCCGACCGAGAAGCAGTTCGAGGCGCAGCTCGCGCAGTACCAGGAGGAGGAGCTGTTCCGGGTCTTCGGGTCGATGAAGAAGCTCGGCGGCAGGCCGTCGGTGGACTTCCTCCTCGGGTTCGCGGCGAACAAGGATCAGCCGGAGAAGCGCCGCCAGGCCGCGCTCGCCGCGCTCGAAGGCCGGCTCGATCGCAACAACCCGAGCGACATCCAGCGCATCCTCGAGATCGCGACAGCGGACGCGCCCGACGCGGTGCTCGACCAGGCCTTCCGTCGCGTCGGCGAGATGCCGCGTGAGCTCGTCGTCGAGAAGCTCTACGGCCTCTTCAAGACCGACAAGTGGAAGATCCGCCGCGCCGCCGCCGCGACCATCCTGAAGATGTCGACGGTGAAGCACATCGACGAGTTCATGAGCAGGCTCCCCGACAGCAAGGACAGCAAGGGGTTCGCCATGCCGGAGGCGCTCACGTACGGCGCGGCGCTCGGCGACCTGAAGGAGGGCTCGCCCGTCGAGGCGCTGAAGAAGCACTTCGCCGCGGGCCCCGCGGCGGCGCGGACGAGCGCGATCGCCTACTACTTCACCTTCGGCACGGCGGCCGATCTCCCGGCGGTCAAGCCGCTCGAGGGCGACACGACGCGCGTGCCGGTCTGCGAGGCCGACCCGGACTGCAAGTGGGCGTGCGAGGTGCAGAAAGAGGGATCGACCGAGCGCGAGCTCAGGGACGTGAAGACCGTCGGCGAGTTCGTTCAGTACTGCATCGAGCCGGCCATGCAGGACAGGAAGCCGGAGCTCGAGAAGGGCGAGAAGAAGTGACGCGCTTCTTCGTCCGCCGCGCGCGGCACGCGCGGCCCAGAGCCGTCAGTTGCTTGCAGGGAAGAGGCCGGGAGGAGGCTTCCCAGCGCAATTCATCCTCCATTATCGTTGGGTAGAGATGAGCGCGGATCCGAACAAGAAAAGCGCACGGACGTTCCAGTGTCGCGATGTCCTTTGGGAGACGTTCGAGCAGATGGCGCGCGAGCTCGAGTGCTCCATCGACTACCTCATCAATGAGTCGATGAAGCAGTACGCGCGGCAGCGAAGCTACAGCCCGCGCACGCCTTTCCCGCCGCCCGCCAGGGGCGACGCGGTGCCCCCCTCCGGGCACATGGCGGTCCCGCACGCTCATCAGGCCAGCGCGCCACCTCCCCTCGCGACGCCCCAGCCGCCCGGGCTGGCGACGTCCGGCTCGGCGCCGCCCCTGGGAGGCTTGCAGCAGCAGCCCGCAGCGGGGATGCCCTACGGCGCTTCGGCCGGGGCGCCTGCGTATGGCGCGCCGTCGCCGTACGGCGTGACGCCCGTCGGGCCAGGGCCGACGCCGGTCCCGGCGATCACGCCCCCTCCACCGCCTCCGGGGCAGGTCCGTGCGGGCGCGCCGCCGCCGCCCCCGCCGCCCCCCGGCAGCAGCAACGCGGGCGGCAAGCGGCCCAGCCTGCCCGTGCCGCCGCCCGTCCCGGGTCGCGTCGGCGGCCCGCCGCCTCCGCCGACCAGCGTGACGCGCCTCGGCGCGCCGCCGCCGCTCCCGTCCCAGGTCACGAACCCCGGCGGCCGCCAGAGCCTCCCGGGCGCCGCGGCGAGCCGCTCGGGGCCCCCGCCGCCTCCGCCGATGAGCAACGCCGCCGGCTACGCCTCGCCGATGGGACCGCCGGTGGCGCCGCCCCTCGCGCCCCCGCTGTCGCCGCCGCCGTACATCGCTCCGCCGCAGGCATCCAGCAGCGTGTCGGGGCCGCCGCCGATGGCCATGGGGATGCCGAATCAGGTGCCCGTCGGCCCGACGCTCGCCGCGTTCTACGCGGGGCAGCGGTTCGTTGTGAACAAGGATCGGTTCATCATCGGGCGCGGCAAGCAGTCGAGCGATCTGACGATCAAGGACCCGAACGTGTCGCGCCAGCACGCCATGGTCGAGTTCCTGAACGGCCAGTACTACATGGTCGACATGGGCTCGACGAACGGCGTCGAGTACAACGGCCAGCGCATCGCCCGGAAGGCCATCGTCGAGGGCGATCTCTTCCGGATCTGCGATCACGAAGTGCGCTTCTCCTACCGCTGAGCCCGCCGACCGCAGGCGCGCAGGCGGGAGTTTGGCTGGAGCGCAGGCGAGGGCTTAGGATCCCGCTGCAGGATGACCAAGCGTGGAGGCGCCGAGCTCGGCCCGCAGGAACGGCGCCGGGGCGCGCTGCGACGAGCGCGCCGGGGCGCGCTGCGCGGCGGCGCCGCGGTGGTCGGCCTCGGCGTGGCGATCTGGGGCGGAGCGGTCCTCGCTTCGCAGCTGCCGCCGTGGGTCTCGGCGGGCGACGCCCCGCTGCCGGCGTCGGTCAGGAGCGCGCGGGTGCTCAAGCGCGACCAGCCGCTGTTCGACGCCCCCGGCGAGGGCGCGCGCCGGCGCGGCTCCGTCGATCGCAACGTGCAGCTGCCCATCTTTGCGGCCAGGCGCGCCGGCGGATGCCTCGGGCGCTGGCTCGAGGTGGGCGCCGCGGCCTGGGTCTGTGACGACGCCGTCGAGCTCTCCGCCGCGGCTCCGATCAGCCCGCTGGTGCGGACGTGGCGCGAGATGCCGGATGGGCTCCCGTACCGCTACTACTTCGTCGGCCCCGACGGGACCTTCGGCTATCGGCGGGCCGAGGCGGCCGACATCGACGCGCCGGACGCGCAGCTCGAGCCCGGCTTCGCGGTGGCGATCGTCGAGGAGCGGATCGAGGGAGGCGCCCGGTACGGCCGCACGAACAGCGGCTTCTGGTTGCCGATGCGAGATCTCGGTCCGGTGCGCGCGTTCGCGTTCCACGGGGTGGACGTGGCGCCGGGCGCTGCCGAGATCGCGACCGCGTGGGTCGTGTCGGAGCGGGCTCCGCTCTACACGCGGACGGGGGCGGGCTTCACGCGGACCGAGGAGAGCAAGGTGCGGTTCGAGGTGGTCCCCTATCTGGAGGAGGCGCAGGGCGCCTCGGGGAAGCTCGCGCGGATCGCCGAGGGCGACGTCGCGGCGTGGATCTCGACCCGCGATCTCCGGCGCCCGTCGGTGGCGCCGCCGCCCGAGGTCGACGTCGAGGCGGGTGAGCGCTGGATCGACGTCGAGCGCTCGACGCAGACGCTCGTTGCCTACGAGGGGCGTCGCCCCGTGTTCGCGACGCTGGTCTCGACCGGCAAGGGCGCGCCCGGGTCGCAGCGCGCGACGCCCGCCGGCACCTTCCGGATCTGGGCCAAGCTGCTCACCTCGGACATGGACAACCTCGAGGACGAGGCCGCCGAGCGGTACTACCGGATCGAGGATGTCCCCTACGTCCAGTACTTCTCGAAGGGGATCGGGCTTCACGGCGCGTTCTGGCATCGCTCGTTCGGCCAGGTGCGGAGCCACGGCTGCGTGAACCTGGCTCCGCTCGACGCGCAGCGGCTGTTCTGGTGGACGTCGCCCCGGCTCCCCGCCGGCTGGACGGCCGTCCTCCCCACGGCGCACGAGCCGGGCACCGTCGTGCGCGTGAGGTAGCGGCAGGCGCGAGGCCCGTCGGGGTAGCAGTGAGGGGGGCGGGAAGGAGCAGCGGAGCCGGGCCCGATGGGCGCGGCGAGCGCTGGCTCAGGGGGCGATCTTGCCCTGGAGGAAGAACGCGATGACCCAGGAGAGGAGCACGAGCGACTCGATGAGCGCCAGGCCGAGGATCATCGGGGTCTGGATCCGGGCAGCGGCGCCCGGGTTCCGGGAGATGCCCTCCAGGGCGGCGGCTGCCGCGCGCCCCTGGCCCATGGTGCCGCCGAGGGCAGCGATGCCGATCGCGAATCCGGCAGCGACGGCGAGCCACGAGTTCGCGTCGTACTTGTTCGACGCCGCGCCATCCTGCGCCAGCGCCATAGCGGGAACCAGTACCAGCGCAGTGCCGACAACGGCGGACAGCGACAGCTTGCTCTTCAGCGACATCCGAATCTGCTCCTTTCAAGCCACACAGCCCGCGGGGCTGCATGCGAAACATCTGCGTGGGTCGGGGGCCGCGGGGCGGTCCCCCATCGAGATCCGGGGATCGCTCCAGGGACCTCTGCTGCTGCTCGGTAGGGGCCGCGCTTCCGCGAACCACCACCTTGTGGGGCAACCCATCGACAGCGGGGCCCCTCTAATCCGATTTTCGAGGGCTGGCTAGCCTTCTCTTCACCTCCAGCGCCATTCTCCGCGGCGCCGGTGGGCGGCTGACCAGGCGGTCAGGCGAAGCGGTCAGTGGTGGTCTGCCTTCTCGGTCGCGAGCCCGATGTAGATGCAGCTCAGCAGGCAGAACACCAGCGTCTGCACGACGATGACGATGATCGCCAGGAACATCAGGGGCACCGGGACGAACAGCGCGACGAGCCCCAGGAAGATGCTCGCCACGAGGTGATCGACGCCGATGTTGAGCATGAGCCGGATCGAGAGCGTGACCGGGCGGACGCAGGTGGAGATGACCTCGATGGGGAAGATGAGCGGCGCCAGGTACCACTTCGGCCCGGCGAGGTGAGCGAGGTAGCTCCAGCCGTTCTCCTTCAGCCCGTAGTAATTGAACAGGACGAACACCACGACCGCGCACCCGATCGTGATGTTCAGGTTCGAGGTCGGCGGGTTCACTCCCGGGATGAGCGCCGACGCGTTCGAGAAGAAGATGAACGCGGCCGAGCCCCCGATGAGCGGGAAGTACCGCTTCGCGTTCGCGGGCCCCATCACGTCCCGGGCCATCCCGTAGAAGTAGCCGAAGAACGCCTCGAAGAACGTGCGCAGCGTGAGCTTGTCCTCCGGGATCACCGACTCGTTCAGGCGCCGGTACTGGCCGCGGACCTCGCTGGCGAGGAGCACGAACAGCACCATGATCAGCAGGCTCATGAAGATCGGCTCGGTCCCGCGGTAGTCCACCGTGTGATGACCGATGAACGTCTTGCCGATGTTGCGAGCGTTCTCCCGGAGTCCGGGGAGCTGCGCCAGGAGGTACGTGAGGAACCCTGTGTGCTCAGGCATGGCTTTCGTCGTCGATGCGCCGCGCCGGCAGCCGCGCGGCTGTGCCGGTACGGCCGCGAGCGCTGGCGAGCCTTGTGGGAATTCGCCCTCGGGCGAGGGGCCTCGCCTCTACCACAACTCGTTTACGGTGGGCACCCTGCAGCGCGCCAAGTCTCCTCACGCCGCGCGGGTCGCCCTCGGCGGCGCCGGTTCCGGCGGGAGCTCAGCCGTGAGCGCCCGGCGGGCTTCCGTCCTCCGGGGGCTTCGGTCCGAACAGCGTCCCCAGGCTGATGCCGACGACGAGCGAGGCGTAGCCGACCATCAAGGCGACGCCCGAGACCATCTCGCTCTTCAGGATGAGCCACACGCCGCCCATCAGGCCGGTGAGCTTGATCATCGCGATCAGCGTCCACGACACCGTGTGGCCCCGGCGCGAGAGGAATGCGTCGACGATGCGCGCGAAGACGTACAGGTTCGCCGTCGCGATGGCGCCTCCGATGCACACGCCGAGCGCCGCGCGCACGCCGTACGCGAGCAGCGCGGCCACGGACAGGACCGCGGCCGTGCCGGCGACCCAGCGGAGCACAGACCGCATCGTGGCGTCCCCGACGCCGGGCCGCTCCTCCGCGTCGGGCTCCTCGTGGGGCGGGTCGCCCCCGGGCGTACCGGGCCTTCGCTCAGCGCTCATCGTTCCCCTTCGCGTCCTGCAGCCTGTCGGGATCGCGGACGTCGTCGCTCGAGCCTGTCCGGCGGTCGTCGTCCGGAGCGCGCTCGTCCTGCCGTGTCTTCCGGTCGTCGAACCTCGGCGCAGGGTTCCCCTGCTCGCGCTCCTCGCGCTCGGCCACGGCCTGCATGTCCTTCCACGCCCGGAAGACCGCCTTGCCGGCGGCGCCGATCCCGAAGAAGAACCAGAGCACCGAGAGGTACGGATCTGTCCCGAGCTTCCCGTCGAGCCAGCGGCCGATGAACAGGCCGACCAGCATGCACAGCACCACCTCGAGACCGACGGTCCCGTAGCTTCCGACGGCCTTCCAGTCCTGCTTCATCAGGGGATCCGATCACCGGGCAGTACTTGGGTGCCTCCGGTCGCGATTACAAGCGGTCCCGGACGGGGTCAACCGCCGTCCGGCGTCGCCGCGCCTGTCGTCCTACCGTCGCACCGTCGCTTACCGTCGCGCGACCAGCGCCTCGAGCGAGGAGCGCATCGCCCGTGCGGCCTTGCCGCGGTGGCTCACGAGGTTTTTCTCGGCCTCGTCGAGCTCGGCCATCGTCCGGCCGTAGTCCTCCACGACGAACAGCGGATCGTATCCGAAGCCGCCCGCGCCCCTGGGCTGCCTGCCGATCCGCCCCTCGCAGCGCCCTTCGGTCACGATGGGCTGCGCCTCGGACCGCGGATCGTGCAGCACCATCACGCAGCGGAAGCGCGCCTGGCGCCGGTCGTCCGCGACGTCCGCGAGCGCCGCGAGCAGCGCCTCGTTGTTCTCCGCGTCGGTCGCGCCTTCCCTCGCGAAGCGGGCGGACCGGACGCCCGGCCGGCCGCCGAGCGCGTCCACCTCGAGCCCCGAGTCCTCGGCGAGCGTCACCATCGCCGACCGGTGCGCCCCGGCGCGCACCTTGAGGAGCGCGTTGTCCAGGAACGTCGCGCCGTCCTCGACCACCGGCGGCGCGCCCGGGAGCACCTCCGCGAGCGAGAGCACCTCGATCGGGAGGTCGGAGAGCAGCGAGCGCAGCTCCACGAGCTTTCCTCGGTTCGACGTCGCGGCGAGCAGGCGCAGCGGCTCCCGGCTCACGCGACCCTCCAGCGATCCGTCTGGAACAGGGCGGAGAGTTCGACGCCGGCGCTCGACAGCGCCCGGTGCTGCGCGCTCGCGAGCGACGCCACGCCTGCGAGCGCGAGGTCGGTCATGCGATCGAGCTCCGCCCGGGGGATGGCCTCGTCCTCGGCCGTCGCCTGGACCTCGACGATCGAGCCGACGGCCGTCGCCACGACGTTCATGTCGACGCGCGCCGAGCTGTCCTCGGTGTAGACGAGGTCGAGCGCGAGCCCGCCCGGGAGGTGGCCCACGCTGATCGCCGCCACCTGATCGCGGAGCACCGGCGCCTCGAGCGACCCGGCCGCGCGCATCCGGTCGAGCGCCAGCGCGAGCGCCACGAACCCGGCGGTGATCGACGCGGTCCGCGTGCCCCCGTCCGCCTCCAGGACATCGCAGTCGATCGCGATCGTCTGCTCGCCGAGCTGCTTGAGATCGATCGCCGCCCGGAGCGCGCGGCCGATGAGCCGCTGGATCTCCTGCGTGCGCCCGCTCGGGGCCTTGCCCCGCCCGTCGCGCGGCTCCCTGCGGGCCGGGCTCGATCGCGGGTGCATCTGGTACTCGGCCGTGAGCCAGCCCGCGCCCTTGCCCATCATCCAGGCGGGCACCGTGGGCTCGACCGACGCCGTGCAGAGCACGACCGTCCTCCCGGCGCGGTAGAGGACGGATCCCTCTGCGTTGCGGTGGAACCCGAGGATCATCTCCACGGGGCGGTGGACATCGAGGGCGCGGCCGTCAGGGCGATTCACGCGGCCGCCTTAGCACACTTCGCGCGTCGCGCGGGCTCGCCTCGCGGCGGCGGGCGAGGAGCCCTGCGGACCCGCGCCGCTACATCCCGAACCAGGGACCCGGGTCGATCACCTCGGCGCCGCGCCTCAGCTCGAAGTAGAGCTTCGCGCCGCCCGGTCCGCTCGCGACCGTGCCCACCCGCGCCCCGCCCGGGAGCTGATCGCCGGCGCGCACGTCCGCGGCGCCGAGGTTCGCGTACACCGAGTAGAGCCGCTCGCCGTGATCGACGATCACGGTGAGCCCGTAATCCGCGTATGTGTCGGCGAAGGCCACCCGCCCCGCCGCCACGCTGCGGACCGGCGCGCCGTCCAGCGCGGTGAGCTCGACGCCGGGGCCGCCGGCGCCGCGGCGCGACACCTTGCGCACCTCCGCGCGGCCGGCGATCGGGAAGGGGAGCCGCCCCATGAGCGAGCGGAAGCCGGCGCGGCGATCGAGCTCGGCGGGCCCGGTGTCCGCGCCGTAGATCGCGAGGTAGTCGGGGCGCACGCTCGTCTCGAACGCGCGCGAGAACGCGGCGCGGCGCTCCTCCTCCTGGGCCAGCGCGACCCGGGCGCGGTTCATCGCCTCGCGGTGCACCTCGAGGGGCGCGCGCTCCGCTCCGAGGTGCGTGAGCCGGTCCGCGAGCTCGGCGCTGCGCCGGGTCAGCTCCGCCTCGCGGGCGAGGTCGCGCTCGAGGGCGAGCCGGGTGCGCTCCACGCGGGCGGCGTGGTCCACCAGCGCGTCGAACCCGCCGCCCACCGGGAGGAAGCCGGCGCGGACGTGGCGGTAGTACGCGCGCCCGCGCGCGATCATCCGGCGGCGGGTGAGCTCCAGCGCGGGGCCGATCGCGTCGAGCTCCGCGCGCAGCGCCTTCTCCTCGGCGTCGAGCTTCGCGAGCAGGCGATCGAGATCGTTCTCGGCCAGCGCCGAGCCCGGGCGCGCCGCCGGAGCCGGGGCCCTGGCCGCCAAGGCGGACGTGGGCGCCGGGGCGTCGGCCGCCGGCACCGCGGCGCCGCTCGTCGCGGCGCCGGTGAGGAGCGCCAGCGCGAGCGGCGCGAGCCGGATGCGGCGCCTCACACGGCCACCATCTTGCGCAGCGTGAGCAGCGCGGTCGTGGCGCCGAGCGCGGCGCCGAGGGTGACCATCCCGAACGCGACCTCCCAGGGCAGGAACGACGGCGAGATGCCGAGCAGGTTGGCGAGCTCGTGATCGAAGCGGCCGCGCACCATCATGAACAGGCCGCCCAGCACGAGCAGCGCGCCCGCCGCGCCGGCCGCGCCCTGCGTGGCGCCCTCGACGATGAACGGCCGGCGCACGAAGCCGTCGGTCGCGCCGACCAGCTTCAGCACCTCGACCTCGATCTTCCGGCGATGCAAGAGCAGGCGCATCGTCGAGCCGATGACGCTCACGACCGCGCAGAGGACGATCGCGGCGAGGCACGCGCTCGCGGCGACGCCGCCGCTGAGGAGGGACGACAGCCGCTCCGTCCAGCGCTGGTACGTCTCCACCGTGTCCACGGCCGGCAGGGCGCGCAGCTTCACCGTCATCGAGGCGAGCGCCTCGTCGGAGACCTCCTCGGTGAAGCCGACCTCGAGGGACGCGGGGAACGCGCTCGGCGGAAGCGCGGCGAGGGCCTTGTCGCCGTCGTCGTGCACCACCTCGCGGCGCGCCTCGGCGCTCGTCACGAGCCGCACCTTCTTGACGCCCTCGGTGCCCTCGAGCGCGCGGGTCAGCTCCGCGGTCTGCGCCTCGGTCGCGCTGTCGCGCAGGTAGACCGTGGCGCGGCCGGCGCGCGACCAGCGATCGCGCACCGCCATGAGGTTCGTGACCACGAGGAGGGCCGACGCGAGGCATACGAACGCGACCGCGAGCGAGAAGATCGACAGCGCCTGCAGCCGCCAATCGCTCCTCCCTGCCCGCCAGGTGCGAAGCCATCTCCGCCGATCGTCACGCTCGCTGGTCTGCATCCGGTTCCCTCTATCCGTCTCGTGAGGCGGAGCCCTCGGCGCTACGCTGCGCCGCGCACGCCGCTATCCATCTCGTCCTCGTCGCCGCCGTCGACGAACTCGCCGCCGGACCCGAGGCCGTGCGGCACGTCGGTCGCCTTCCCGTCGTCGAGCACGACCACGCGCCGGGGGCGCACGTCGAGCAGCGTCCGATCGTGCGTCGCGAACAGGACGGTCGTGCCGGTCTCGTGGATGTCCTCGAAGAGCCCGAGCAGATCGATCGCGAGCTGCGGGTCGAGGTTGCCCGTCGGCTCGTCCGCGAGGATCAGCGTCGGCTCCCCGACGATCGCCCGCGCGATCGAGACGCGCTGCTGCTCGCCGCCGCTCAGCACCTGCGCCCGGTCGCCGCCGCGCCCCGCCAGGCCGACGCGCTCGAGCGCCTCGCCGACCCGGGTCCGGAGCAGGCGCGACGGGAGGCCGAGCACCTCCAGCGTGATGGCCACGTTGTCGAACACGGTCCAGCTCGGGACCAGCTTGAAGTCCTGGAAGACGAAGCCGATGTTGCGCCGGAGCGCGGGGATCGACGCGTCGGTCAGGCGCGCGATGTCCCGGCCGAGGAACAGGATCCGGCCATCGTCGACGCGCTCGGTGCGGTGCACGAGGCGGAGGAGCGTGCTCTTGCCCGAGCCGCTCGGACCCGTGATGAACACGAACTCGCCGCGCTCGATCGAGAGCGACATCCCGCGCAGCACCGGCTGATCGGCCCGGTACGATTTGTAGACGTCCTCGAAGACGAGGATCGGCCGGCGCGCGGCGGACGCGTCGTAGCGGTGGCCGGGCCGGAGCGCCGGACGAAATGAGCCTTGCAGAGGGGGCGCCGCCATCGGAGCCTTCACCTATCAGCCTGCTCGCACACGGAAAACTTTTCGGCCGACGCTCGGGCGAGCGCCCTCTGCGGGTCGCCTTTTTTGGCCTCCCGCTGGCGGCGTTGCTGCTCCACGGCGACGGTCACGAGATCGCGCTCGCCGCGATCAGCCGCGCCGACGCCGTGGGGCTCCGCCGGGCCCGCCGGATCTTCGGCGCGCGCCTCCTGCTGCGTCCCGACGTCGAGCGCCCGGAGCTCGCGTCGCGCGTCGAGGCGCTCGCGCCCGATCTCCTGGTGAGCTGGTTCTGGACCACGCGCCTGCCGATGTCGCTCGTGAAGGCGGCGCGGCTCGGGGGGATCGGCGTGCACCCCTCGCTGCTCCCCCGTCATCGCGGGCCGGACCCCACCTACTGGGCGATCGCCTCGGGGGACGCCGAGAGCGGCGTCACGGCGCACCGGATCGAGGCGGAGTACGACACCGGCGACATCCTTGAACAGGAGAGGCTCCCCATCGATCCGGGGTGGACCGCGTGGCAGCTCGCCCGGGCGCTCGACCGGCCGAGCCTCCGGGTCCTGCGGCGCACGGTCGCCCGGTTTGCGCGCGGCGAGGAGGTGGCGGGGGTCGCCCAGGATCCGGCGCTCGCGACGCAGGCGCCTGCGCCTGACGACGAGGCGTGCGCCATCTGCTGGTCCTGGCCGACGGAGCGCGTCCTCCGGCACGTCCGCGCCCTCGCGCCGGCCCCGGGCGCGTGGACCGAGATCGAGGGCGCCTGCGTCATCGTCCTGCGGGCCGCGCCGGCGGCGAGCTTCCCTGAAGCGCTTGCGCCCGGCGAGGCGGTGGTCGAGGGCGGGGTGGTCCTGGTGCGGACCGGCGACACGGCGGTCGCGCTGCTGGAGGGGGAGATCGACGGAGAGCCGGCGTCGGTGGATGAGCTCGCGGCCCTCGTGGCGTCGGGGGCGTCGCGCGGGTGACCGCCGGCAGGGGCGTTTGGCGGCCGGCGGGGTCGCCTGGCCGGCTCGCGGCCATCGAATCCTGAGCCTACGCGCGCGCGACCGCGTAGGATGCGCCCCTCGGAGGATTCATGTCGGAACCCGCGCAGCTTGCGAAAAGCGCCCGCGAACTGCTCGCCGCGGCGCTCAATGCGCTCCAGTCGAACGGGGGGGTGTCGCCTGAGATCGAGGCGCTCGCCGAGCCGATAGCGCAGGCGATGGGCATCATGCACCGCATCGAGCGCTCCGGGGGCCAGGCCCTCGACGGCAGCGAGATCGCGCTCGGCCATGTGCGCGACGTCCTGAACCGTCTGCAGAGGATCACCGCGGCCGATCCGGTGGTGGACGTGCTGATGGAGCACGTCGCCTCCTCGCTGAGCAAGGTCAACGCGCTGAGCAGGGCGCAGGCCGCCGGCGCCTCCGCGCAGCCGCGTGCGCCCGTGGCGGCGGCCGCGCCAGCGCCGGTTGCGCCTGCACCTGTGGCGGTGGCCGCGTCAGCGCCGGTTGGCCCAGCGCCGATCGCGCCAGCGCCCGTGGTGGCGGTGGCCGCGCCAGCGCCGGTTGCGCCTGTGGCGGTGGCCGCGCCAGCGCCGGTCGCGCCAGCGCCGATCGCACCTGCGCCCGCGCCAGCGCCGTTCGTGCCTGCACCTGCAGCGGTGGCCTCGCCAGCGCCGTTCGCGGCTGCACCTGCAGCGGTGGCCTCGCCAGCGCCGTTCGCGGCTGCACCTGCAGCGGTGGCCTCGCCAGCGCCGTTCGCGCCTGTGCCCGCGGTCGCCGTGGCTGCGCCCGCCCAGCACACGCTGCCCTCGCCGCAGCAGCCGCGGCGCGCGCCGGCGCCCGCGTCACCCGCTTACCCGGCCGCATCGCACCCGTCCGCGGAGCCGCGCGTCGCTCCGCCGCCCCAGGCCATGCCGCAGCCCGTCGACCACCGCACGCCTGCCGCGGTCGTCGATGTCGAGCTCGGCGCTCTGACGCCGTCGAACTTTTACAAGGGACTCGCAGGCAACGATGTCATCGAGCACGGGGGCATCTTCGTCGCGACCTACAAGATCCCGCCGACGGGCTCCGTCGTGACCCTGCGTGTCCGCCTGCCGGGCAACTACGAGTTCACCGCGCAGGCCGCGGTCCGGTGGACGCGCGAGGCCGGCGGATCGAGGGACTCGGCCGAGCCAGGCTTCGGCGCCCGGATCACGCAGATCTCGGCGGAGGGCCGGCAGCTCGTGTCCCGGTTCACGCGCAACAGGGAGCCGCTCTTCTACGACGACCTCTGAGGTCGCCACGCCGCATCGATCTTGGTGAACTCCTCTCCCGCGCGCGCCGGCTCGCGAGCGAGCCGGCCGCTCCACCGCGCAGCGTCCGTCCTCTCTGCCGTCGCCCTCGCGGCGCTGCTGCTCCTCGCGCCGCGGCCGGCCCAGGCGACGGGCGACCCCGAGCTCGCCTTCTGGACGTTCGAGACCGCCCACTTCCGCGTGCACCATCCACAGGGCCTCGAGCCCATCGCGGCGCGCATCGCCTCGCTCGCCGAGACGATCTACGGGCGCGTCGAGGATGCGCTCGGCTACGCCCCGCAGGGCCGCACGGAGATCCTGATCACCGACGACTCCGAGATGGCGAACGGGTCGGCCGGCACGCTCCCCTACAACTCGATCCACCTCCTCGCGTCCGGTCCGGACGACCTGTCGACGCTCGGCGACTACGACGACTGGTACCTCGATCTCCTCACGCACGAGTTCACGCACATCGCGCACATCGACAACACGTCGGGGATCCCGGCGATCCTGAACGCGATCGTTGGCAAGACGTTCTCGCCGAACCAGGTGCAGCCGCGGTGGATCATCGAGGGGCTCGCCGTGGTGAGCGAGAGCCACCACTCGAGCGGCGGCCGGATGCGCTCGAGCATGTTCGACATGTACCTGCGCGCCGACGTGCTCGAGGACAACATCGCGGGGCTCGATCAGATCTCGAGCTCCGCGTTCCGCTGGCCGCAGGGCAACCTCTGGTATCTCTACGGATCGAGGTTCCTGGGCTGGATCATCGACGTCTACGGGCCCAACACGATGCGCGCGGTCTCCGCCGACTACGGGGCGTCGCTCATCCCGTGGGGGATCAACCGCGCCATCCGCCGCGTGACCGGCAGGACCTACGTCGAGCTGTACGAGGGCTGGAAGGACCACCTCCGCCAGCTCTACCGAGCGCAGATGGCGGCCGTCGAGGCGCGCGGGCTCCGCGAGGGCGCGCGGCTCACCTACCACGGGCGCACGGCGCTCTACCCGCGGTTCGTTCCGCCCGCCGCGCGCCGGACCGACGCAGACGAGATCGTCTACTTCCGCGACGACGGCAGGGAGCGCCCCGGTATCTACCGCGTCTCCCTCGCCGCGCCCGCGCCCGGGAGCGAGCGCCGCGAAGCGCTTGTCGCGCGCACCAACGCGCCCTCGCGACCGGCGTTCACGCCGGCGGGTGACCTGGTCTTCACGGCGCTCCTGCCGTGGCGCAACCACTACTACCGGAACGATCTGGTCCTGCTCCCGCGCGGCGAGGCGGCGCCGGACGGCGACGAGCCCTCGCGGCGCCGGTTGACGCAAGGCCTCCGATCCTCGGCCCCGGACGTGAGCCCGACCGGAGATCTCGTCGCCTTCTCCCTCAACAGCAAGGGCACCCGCTACCTGGAGATCGCGCGGCTCTCCAGGGATGGGGCCCTGTCCGAGCGGCGCGATCTCGTCCCGAGCGCCCGCTTCGAGCAGGCCTACTCCCCGTCGTTCTCGCCCGACGGCAAGCGCCTCGCGTACAGCGTCTGGACCGCCGGCGGCTATCGCGACATCCGCGTGGTGGACGTCGCCACCGGCAGCTTCCGACAGGTGACCCGCGATCGCGCGACCGACATGAACCCCGTCTGGTCGCCCGACGGCGAGACGCTCTATTTCACCTCCGATCGCACCGGCATCCACAACGTCTACGCCTACGACGTCTCGTCCGGCGCGCTGCGCCAGGTCACGAACGTGAGACTCGGGGCCTTGCACCCGGCGATCAGCCCCGATGGCAAGACGCTTGTCTATGTTGGATATACCTCTCGCGGCCACGACCTCTTCGCCATGCCGCTCGATCCGGCGCGCTTCCTCCCGGCGCCGCCGCCCCCGGGCGATCGCCCCGATCCCGCCGCCGAGCCTTCGGCGGCGCGGCTCCAGCGCGTTCCTTACAACCCGCTTCCCACGCTCGCGCCGCGCGCGATCACGCTCGACTACGCGCCCGGGAGCTATGGCTCGAACGCGCTCACGGTGAGCGTGACCGGCACCGACATCGTCGGTCGCCACACGATCTTCGGCGAGCTCACCGTGCAGCCGGACGCGCCGGCCCCGAACGTCCTGCTCGGGTACAACTACGGCCGGCTGCCTGTCGACCTCGGCGTCCGCGCGTACCACAACATCTCGCCGCGCGGCGGCTACCGCTTCAACGGCCGAAACGTCGTCTACGACGAGCGGACGGTCGGGATCTCCTCGGGCGTCAGCTATCCGATCCGCGGCGAGTTCTCGCGGCATACCCTGAGCGCGTCGTTCGGCAGCGCCGCGTTCAAGGGGCAGCTCCCCATCGGTGACAAGCTCGACCCGTATGCGCCCCGCACCATCCTCCCGCCGCGGGGCACGCTGAACCTCGCGCACCTCGGCTACGCATTCTCGAACGCCGAGGGCTCGATCGACGCCGCCGGCGCGCCGCGCGGGGTGTCGCTGAACGCTGGCCTCGATTACGCCGGCCCGGAGACGGGCAGCAGCTATACGTCCTACGCGTTCTCGACGGCCCTCACCGCCTACGTCGCCATGCCCTGGTCAGGCGATCACACCCTCGCGTTTCGCGTCGCCGGGGCGGTGTCTGGCGGCAACTTCCCGCGGGGCGCCAACTATGGCGTGGGCGGGTACGATCTCGAGAACCTCACCCTCGTCGACTCATTGCTCACCGGGGTCACGAATAGCTCGTTCACGCTCCGTGGCTACGCGCCGGGCGCGATGTTCGGCCGCTCCTATTTCTCGCAGACGTTCGAGTACCGCGTGCCCGTCCTGCAGCCTGACCGCGGCCTCGTGACGCTGCCGATCTACCTGCGCCGCATCGACGCGAGCCTCTTCCTCGACCACGGCGGCGCATTCAACCGCTTCGAGATGGACGAGCTCGCCCTCTTCACGCGGAAGAGCCTGCTCTACTCGCCCCAGCTGCACGCCTCGGTCGGCGGCGAGCTGTGGCTGAGCTTGAACCTCGGGTACGTCCTCTCCTCGCAGATGCGCTTCGGGTACGCCTATGGCCTGAGCGATCTCGCGATCCCTGGCGGTCAGTTCTATTTCGTCGCGACGAACTCGTTCTGAGCGCCGCGCGCCTGCTGGAAATTTTGCCCGCGCCGACCGCTTCGCCGAGGGTGCTCGGCATGCGCTGCGTCCTCCTCGCCCTGAGCCTCTTGCCCCTCGCCAGCTGCGGCATCGCCCCGAGCAACTCCCAGCGCCTCACCGAAGCGGCGCTCGAGATGAACACGGCTGCCCGGTTCGGCCGCATGGATGTCGCGCTCGAGCGCGTCGGCTCGAACGCGCGCCAGGATTTCATGAATCGTCACGCCGGGTGGGGCACCCGCCTCCGGGTCGTCGACGTGGAGTTCGGCGGCTTCGAGATGACCCAGCGCGATGAAGCCGAGGTCTACCTCGACGTCCTCTGGCTGCGGGACGACGAGGCCACGGTCCGCAGCACCCGGGTGGCGCAGCGCTGGCGCGACGAACGGGGCCATTGGGAGCTCATCGGCGAGGAGCGACGAGAGGGCGACACTGGGCTCCTCGGCGAGCCCCCGCCCGATGCGCCCCGGCCCACGCAGAACGGGGCTGGCGATTCGGCGAGCGCGACCGACATGGTTCGGCAGCCCGGCCGGAGCCTCCACACGCGTGTGATTCGCGACGAGTGATCGCCGCCGCGGACGAGGTGTACGGCCGTGCGCAGCGGGACGCGCGCGGACGAGCACGACGCCGGCGTGCGCGGCCTCGGTGAGCGCCGGGATCGCAACAGCGCGGGGATGCGACGGGCGGTGCGCCGTGCGCGGCCGATCGACCGCGCCTCGCACTCCATCAAGCAGCCGGCGAAGGGCTCGCAGGAGCGGCGCTCTTCGGAGCGCGGGGCTTCTTGGCCTTGCCAGCGACCTCCGTCGGGGCCTTCGCCAGCTTGCTGCGCTTCGCGCGCTCCTTCTTGGCAGCCTGCGCCTTGCGGCGCCTCATCTTCATCGACTGGCGGCGATCGCGCTTGCCCATCTGCTTCAATCTCCTCACGGTCGGGGGCGCGGCATCATGACGACAGCTCGCCAGGCGAGCCCCATCCTGCACCGGTGGATGGCCTACCGCGGGGCCCCTCAAAGGGAGCGGGACTCTGCCCAAGAGCGAATGGAAGCGCAAGGGGCAATGCGCCCGGAGATGCGGTTCTCGTGCTAGACGAGTGTGCAGTGCATCGCGCCGCCGTCAGGTGTCGACGTCCGCGACCTCCGCCTCCCCGCCTTCGGCCGCATGGTCACGCGGTCACAGCAGTCACATCCGTCACATCCGTCACATCAGAGGCGCGCGCGCTCGTTCCGAAGGATCCGAAGGATCCGCAACGTTCGCGCAGGATCCGCGCTGCCTGAGCCGCACCCGCCAGGGCTCAGCCGCCGACCGCGCCGTCCAGCGCGACTTCGCGGCCGCGCACCTCGAGGCGGTACCGGGAGTTTACGGTCTCTATGTAGAAGACCTCGCGCCCGGCGAGGCGCAGCACGCGCTTGACCGGCGTCGTGACGTATTCATGCATTCCGTCGGAGAACTCGATGACGATGACCGAGCCTTTCCGTGGTGCACGGACGAGCCGGCCAACGACTGCGCGTGATCCCCGGCCGAGCTTGCGGAGCACAACCTGCACAACAGAGATGCTAGCACGCAGATCTCGGCCGAGCACAAGCTGCACAAGCAGCGCCTCTCGCAACTAGGTCCCACCCTGGCCCAGGGTGTCCGGCTGCATCGGAGCGGCCCGGACCTTCGCGCCGCGGACGGCCAGCCGGAGGGGCCGGGCCCCCCGAGCGGAAAGTTTCCATGAATCGATCGCTGCCGCGGCCCGCGGCGTGGACGATGATCCTGCACACCTGTCGGCCCCCAGACAGGCACAGCGGTCCGTTGCGCACCGTCATCGCCGGATCCTGGTGAGGGCGGAAATCGCGATGAACGATTTCCGCCTTGCGGAGGCCTCGTGCAGGCCGCGCAGTGGTCTGCCTGACGGGCCGACAATGCGCGCGGTCTCGTCGGCCGCGTGGACCTTGCCCGGGGGCACGGCGCGGCGTTCAGGTGCATCTGCGCAGCGCGGCGCACCGCGAGCGGCCTGGCGCGCTGCGGCTCGGCGGCTCGTCAGCTCCGCGTCAGCGGCGCTGGGCTGTCGCGCCGGTCCGGTTGTTCGGATCGCTCACGCCGGGCGCGCCCTTGTCGGCGAAGTAGGTGCGGAGCATATCGCATGCGACGTTCGTCGCCTTCACGCGCCATTTCGCGCTGTTGGCGACCATCACGGAGATGGCGACCTCCGGCTTGCGGCTCGGCGCGAACCCCACGAACCAGGTGTAGAAGGGCCCCTCGGGCGTCGGCTTCGTGAGCGTCCCCGTCTTGCCGGCGACGCGGATATCCGGGAGGTAGGGGCGGCCGTTGCGATCATGGAACGAACGGTAGCTCGTGCCGTTATCCACCGTCGCCTCCATCATTGCGGTCACCGCGTTGGCGGTGCTCTCGTCCATCACCCGCTTGAGCACCTGGCGCTCGCTCGGGCCCTGGTAGATGTCGCCGACCTCGTCCTTGACGCTCGACACGACGTGGAGCCGGATCATCTCGCCGCCGTTGGCGACCGTGGTCGCCAGGTTCGCCCCCTGGAACGGCGACAGCGTCGTGTTCCAGAAGCCCGCCGCGGTCCGCGCGAAGCCGAGCTCGTCTTCCGGGAGCGAGATCGTGCTCGTCGCGACCTTCACATCGAACGGCGTGTCCTGCCCCCAGCCGAGCTTCTCGGCCACGGCGCCGAGCTTCTCGCGGTCGAGGTTCTTCGCGGCGAGCCGCGCGAACACCGTGTTGATGCTCCGGCCCATCGCCTGCGCGAGCGTCGCGCAGTACTTGTCGCGACGCTTGTTGTCGACAAGGTCCGCCGGCCGGATCGAGTGCTCGCCGCCCGAATAACACTGCTTGGTGTTCGGGCTCAGGCCGGCCTCGACGAGGGCGGTGCCGGTCACGACCTTGAAGACGCTCGCCGACGGCGCGGTGGCCTCCGCGGCGACGTCGTGCATCGCCCCCTCGTTCACGTAGCTCGCCCAGACCAGCACCTTCCCGGTACGGATATCGGTCATGACGACCGCGCCCTCGGGGACCTGGCCTGCCCGCAGGAAGCCGATCGCCGCCCGCTGGTACATCGGATCGATGGTCAGCTCCGCGACGCGGTCGCCGTGCGCCGGCGCCGTGGGCGGGGTCCTCCGGTCGTCGATGCGCGTCAGATCGAGGTCCGTGAGCGGCGGCGGCGTCACGGTCCGCGTGATCGTCGGGCTCCCGGCGGTCGTCTTCTTGGCGAGCAGCCCTCCGAGCTGGACGTCGTGCTCGCGCAGCATGGGGAGGGTCACGGCCACGAGCCCCACGGCTGCACCGACGGCGATCCACTGACGCATGTCGCGCATGGCCCGACGGGTACCCCGCCACGCTGTCCTGGGCCAAAATTGAGGCGCGCGAGCTCGCCGCGGGGCTCCCGCGCCGCCGGCGCGCCGCGCGGAGCGCCCGCGGCGCGGATCGTTGGAGGGCAAAAGGATGAAGGGCGCGGCCGGGACGCCGGCCGCGGTGGGGCGGGGGCGCGTCAGAACGACATGCTGACCCTGGCGCCGAGCTCGTGCAGCGCGTGCGCGTCCGGATTGGCGGGCGTCACCGTATTGCCTGGCACCCGGAGGAGGTTCTCGCTGGAGCCGCTGCCGGGCGTCAGGTAGGCGCTGTAATTCACGCCGAGCCGCACGTTTTTCGTGTACCAGTAGTTCGCGGCGAGGCCGATCTGCATGACGTTGAGGTCGGTGCCCGGCCCCCCCTCGGCGCCCGGCGTCTTCTCGTCGTACCCACCCCCGCGGGACGCGCCGTCGTACGTCGCGTTGATCCCCGCGAGGAGCGCCGCCACCTCGAGCCCCGACTTCGGCTTCTCGAGCTCCTTCGTCAGATCGACCTTCGTCGGGCGCGGGCTGAACCCGGGATCGCCGCTGACGAAGGCGTCGCCGACCGGCCACGCCGAGAGCTGCACGTACCAGCCGAGCCCCTTCACCTGCCCGAGCCGTTCGGTGTTGGTGAGCTGAAAGCCCTCCACGCCCTCGCGCGTCTGGTTCGCGACGTAGTACGCCTCGGCCCGGAGCTCGACCATCTTGATGGGCAGCCGGAGCTCGCCGCCGATCGCGGCCTGCGTGGCCGACGGGATGACGTGGATCGGGCGCTTCAGCGAGTCCGTGTAGCCGGCGCCCCAGAGCGTGTAGCCCTGCCCCGTCCTGATGGGCGCATAGTCGTAGCCCACGTACTTCTGGTCGCGGTCGCCATAGCGCGCGCTGACGCCGATCTGCGCCTTCGCGAGCAACCCCTTCTTGTCGCTCGCGAACGGGCGCGCAGCCACGCGGCCGATGAAATCGAACTGGCTGTCGACGCCCGGCCGGTTCTGCCCGTCGCCGCCGACCACGCTGACGCCGTAGACGACCATCCTGTCAGCGACGTCGCCCCAGATCGTCAGGCCGATGTCCTTGCCCTCGGGGTAGGCGAAGCTCCGGGTCGCGATGTTGCGCTCCATGAACGTCGTGCTGTTGTCGCTCGTCTGGTTATCCATCGAGAAGAACGCCTGGTGCTGCCCGAACAGGAAGTTGAGCGCGGGCATGACCGAGTAATTGATCCAGGCGTCGGCGAGCACGGCGTTCGCGGTGGTGCTCTCGACAGGCGCGAAGCGCGCGCTATCGGCCGTCGGCGGTTGCCCGGCCGGGCCGGCGGCGTTCTCGGTCCGGCCGTTGGCGTTCCCGAGCCCCTGGCCGCCGAAGTCGACGTCGACATCGAAGGAAAATCTCTTCAGGAACTCGCCGGCCACCTCGAGCCGCGCGCGGCGAATGAAGAAGCGCGGCTTGAGCGCGCTCCCACCGCCCGTCGCCGACACGTCCGACACGCCGGCGCCGAAGCTGCTGGCGAAGTCGAAGTTCAGCCTCCCCTTCGGGTAGAGCCGGAAGTTGTCGTTGGCGTCCCGGAGGAAGAAGCCGCCGTGCCAGCCGGCGAGCGGCTGCTGCTCTTCTTTCACGACGGCGGCCTCGGCGGTCGGCGCGAACACCTGCGCAGGCGGAGGCGGAGGCGGCGCGGCGGTCGGCTCCGCTCCAGGGGGCGGCAGCGGCTCTGCGGGCGGCGCCGCGTCGGGCGGCGGCGCGGGGGCCGGAGCGGCAGCGGCAGCGGGCGGAACCGCGCCGGCAGGAGCCGGGGCAGCGGCCGGAGGCGGCGCCGGGGCAGGTTGCGCTGGGCCCTGGGGTCCAGGCTGTGCTAGCGCCGAAAGGCCCGACAGCGTAACAGTCATGCCCAGCAGCGCCGATGTAGCTAACCTCATGCAGTTCTCCCTGTGTGCGGCTCGCCCGCTCGCCGGATCTCGCACGCACTACAACGCGAAAATATGACCAGGACGTTACGATTCTGTGTAGGCCATACGGCGAGCGACCGCGACATTCGAGCGAGATGTGAGCCGCGTCAAGGTCCTGCTCATGGAATGGCAGCGCGTGCCAGCGGCGGAGCGTCGGGGCAGCGGCGGGGAAGGATCACGGGATGACGACCAGCGTGCGGATCACGGCGGATGTCGAGGTGCTCGACAACAGCACCTTGGTGGCCCTCGCCGGGCCGGGGAACGAGCATCTCAAGCTCATTGCGCGCACTCTTGGCATCGAGTCGGGCGTCCGAGGCAACACGATCCGGCTCGCCGGCGACGCCGACAAGGTCGCGCTCGCCGAGCGGTGCCTGGCAGAGGCCGCGCAGATGTTGAGGAGCGGCGTGGTCCTCGATCCCCAGGACTACGTGCGCGGCGTGCAGGCGCTCCGGGACGACCCGGGGATGACCTTGCGGGAGCTGTTCGAGGACGTCGTCCTCATCTCGGCGCGCCGCCGGCCTATCTCGGCGAAGGGGCTGGCGCAGAAGCGCTACATCCAGGCGATCCGATCGCACGACATGACCTTCGGGATCGGGCCGGCGGGGACGGGCAAGACCTACCTCGCGATGGCGATGGCGGTCCACGCGCTCCTCGAGCGCCGCGTGAAGCGGATCATCCTGACCCGCCCCGCCGTCGAGGCGGGAGAGCGGCTCGGCTTCCTCCCCGGCGATCTCGCCGAGAAGGTGAATCCTTACCTGCGCCCGCTCTACGACGCGCTCCATGACATGATGGATGCGGACAAGGCGCAAGGCCTCGTGACGCGCGGTCAGATCGAGGTCGCCCCGCTGGCCTTCATGCGCGGCCGCACGCTCAACGATTGCTTCGTCATCCTGGACGAGGCGCAGAACGCGACGAGCGACCAGATGCGCATGTTCCTCACCCGCCTCGGCTACGCCTCCCGCGCCGTGGTGACGGGCGACGTCACGCAGGTCGATCTCCCGCACGGCGCGCGCAGCGGCCTCGCGGAGGCGCGCGAGCTGCTCGCGGGGATCGAGGGGATTGCGATCTGCTCGTTCACCGAGGTCGACGTCGTGCGCCACCCGCTCGTGCAGCGGATCATCGTGGCGTACGAGCAACGGGACGCCGAGGTGGCTCGCCAGCGCGAGGAGCGGCGGGCGGAGGCGGGTCGCGGCGCGCGCGGCGGCGCGGCGGGAGAGGCCGGGGCTGCACCGCAGGAGCCGCAGGGGCGCACGCCGGCAGGCGAGCCGGGAGGAGCCGGCGCAGCGAGCTGACGCGCGACGCCGCCGAGCGAGGCGCCGGCGCCGACGTCTCGCTCGGCTGCGCTGATCATTTCTTCTTCAGATCGATGGGGGACTCGCGCACCAGGAGGGCATCGGGCCCGGTCACCCGGATCCTGCCGTGGATGGCGTTCTCCTTCAGCTCGCCGACCAGGACGCCGGTCATCGCGTTCGGCGCGCGCGGATCTACGGGGAAGACCGATGCGCGGACCATGCCGTCCTCGACCTTTCCCACGAGCGTCGCGTCGCCGAGCGCTCCCTTCGCTGTGCCTTTCAGCTCACCGCTCGGCTCGATGGTCAGCGTCACCGTCCCGGGGCCGGTGGCCTGCTTCCCGTCGTCCTTCTGGCGCGCGGCGTCCTTGACCTTCGGGGGCATCACGACGCTGCCTTTCTTGGCGTCGTAGCGCCCTTCCCATGTCCCTTGCCATGCGGGCGTGCCCGTCGCGGCGCCCGCGTCTTCTGGCGTGCCCGCGCTCGGGGGCTCTGCTGTCGCCGAGCTGGCCGCGGGCGGCGCGAGCGCCGCGCTCGGCTGAGGCGGCGGGGGCGCGGGCCGCTCCGGCTCGCCCGGACGAGGCGGGTTCTCCTCGCAGGCCGCGAGGACGATGGCGAAGGACAGGAAGAGCGCGGGGGCAACGCCGCGCGCCCGGCGAGCTCGTGTTCCGGTGGCGTTCACGTGGACGCTTTTATTACGAGCCGGGCTGGCCGTCGCGTCGATTTGACGTGCCCGCGCCGCGCCCCGGATCGGCGCGCGGCGCCTCCGGATCATGACGCCCTGCGGAACGCGAGGGTCCAGTGCCGGTCGCTCGTCACCTGCGCGCATTCGGGGGGAATCCGGAGCGAGCGCAGCATCTCACGCACCTCGCCGAGCGAGAGCGCGGCGCGCAGCGACGCGTCGAAGAGGGCCCGCTGGTACGCCGTGTCGTTCGCTGCGTACGTGTCGACGAGGGCGGTGATCGACGCCTCGTCTTCCGGACGGAGCAGGTCTCGCACGAACAGGAGGCCGCCGGGCCGGAGGACGCGGAGCATCTCGCGCAGCACCTGCGCCGGCTCCGGGATGTGGTGGACGATGCTGTTCGAGAGCACGGCTGAAAACGTCTCATCCGGTTCGGGCAGCGCCTTGGCGTCCACGAGCGAGAGCGCGATGGCCTCGGTGAGCCCGGCTTGCTCGACGTGGCGGCGCCCGAGATCGAGCATCGCCGCGGAGAGATCGATCGCCTTGATCCGCGCCGCGGGGACGCGCCTGCAAAGCTCGATGGGCAACAGACACGTCCCTGTGCCGACGTCGAGGGCGTATGCGAGACCGGGGTTGTGGGAGAGGAGCGCGTCGCAGAACGCCGTGTTCACGACGGCGTGGTCCATGCTGTCGTAGGCCCGCGCGTCCTCGTCGGTATCCATGACCTCCGGCTCGAGCACGCGCACCAGTGACATGCGCGCATCCTTCTCCGCGGCCGACGCGCGTGTCAACCGATTGCCGGCGGCTGGTCAATCTCGGCCGCCGGTCGGACGGAGGTCGAGCGGGGGCGGGGTGGATCCTGGGCGTCGTAGATATGGACAGAAAGGCGTTTGAAGAAGTCGAGGCGGAGCGGGCCGGCTCCCCGCCGGCGTCCTCCTCTCATTGGAGCGGGCGCCAATGTCGTAGAGGACATGCCCCCAGGGTGGACGCGCGGACGCGCGGACTCGCGCTCGAGAGCGCGGGGCCCAAGGCTGAGCTCTCTCGGGAGGGCTCGATCGGAGCGGCCGAAGACGAGGGCGAGCGCGCCTCGGCGCTCTGCTATGTAACGCGGTGTCTCGCGGGATGAGCCTGAGCTGCGCGTACACACCGGTCCGCCGGACACGACGGCCTAGAGGCGCCCACCCAGCGGGAGCCGCCGGGAGCCGCCACGCGTGACGTGGAGAGCGGCACTGCGCCACCCGAGCGCGGCTCCGGCGGCGGGGCTGCGGCAGAGTCGTGATTTCGAAGAGCTCGGCGGGTTGGCGCTCGATCGGGAGGCCAGAGTGGGCCCGGGTCCGCGCAATCCCCGGCGTGATGAGCGGATGTCGTGCGGAGAGCTCGACCCGGACTCGCGCCCCCGCCGGCGCTCATAGCGAAGCGTCCGTGCTGCGCCCCACCCGCCGAGCGGGGCATCCTATCACGCCTCCGCATAGGTCAGTCGTGCGCCCGGGGCGTGCAATGTAGCCACGCACCGGCCGCCTGTGTGTGGTCGCCAGGCGGTCGCACCCTGCGTGAGGCGCTTCAATGATTGGGGGTGAGGAAGCTCGCGCCGGGTCGCTGCACCTCGCGGTTGTGCGCGCGCCCGCATTGCCGCCCGTGACGGGCGCGGCCCGAGGCGCGGGGTTGCTCGGTTCTCGGACGGTGCTTACCTGACCAGACCCGAGCACCCGAGACACGCAATGCCGCAGTGCATCGTCAAGGGGGCCGAGAGAGGATTGGAGCGGCCTCGGGGCCGTCCTGCGCGGGGGAGGGGTCTCGGCCATCAATCGACGCTGGCGAGGGTTTCATCGCTCGGCGCCTGTCGAGCAAAGCAGCCCAGCCGTTCGGGGCCGTCCCGTCCAATGAGCTCTCCGATTGAGCCCGCCCGCAGCGCCTATTGAAAGAAAAGACGGCCCTCTATCCTCAATTCGCTTGACCAGGCAAGTGGCAACGGCATAGTCGTATCCAACCGCCGAGCTGGATTCGGCGACGAGGGAGAGCACATGGCAACGGACGCCTTTTCACAGCAGATTGTAAACCTCGTGCGGAAGATGCCGGACGAGGCGATCCTCGCGCTCGTCAAGAATCAGCTGGGCGCCGTGACAGGGGAAGCGCCGTTGGTTCCTCCTGCGGCGCCGCGCCGCAGCCGCTCGCGCGCCCGCGCTGGAGCGGTCCAGTCCAAAACGTCTTCCGTCGCGGCCAAGCGCGGCGCCGCGCCGAAGCGCCGGCCTGGTCGCCCGCGCAAGTCGCCGGCCGCGTCGGCGGAGCGTCAGGAGACGCTGGATGCCGTCGAGCGCGTCGTCAAAGCGAGCTCTGGCGTCAGCGCGAGCGAGGTGGCGAAGCAGGCGGGTATCCCGCAGACCCGCGCCGCCGCAGCGCTGAAGGAGCTGAAGCTGGAGAAGCGGATTTTCCAAGGTGGCGACCGTCGCTTCGCCCGCTATGCAGGCGACGCGAAGACCGCCGAGCAGGCGAGCGCGAACGCGCGCAAGACCGCGGCGGGGCCTGCGCCTGTGAAGAAGCCGAGCGCCAAGGGACGCAAGCGCGTCGCTCCGGCCGCCGCTCCTCCGAAGTAGGTCTGGGGACCACCGCGCACGTCAGCATCAGATGGGATGCAAGCTGTGCTGACGCGTTGCGTTTGGAATGGTTGTCCCGTTCGAGACGGAGCTCAGGGCGGGCTCCAGGTGAGCCCGCCATCATCGGAGGCCACGACATACCAGCCGCGGCGCGATGTTCCGGTGACGTCCGCTTGGAGGAGCATCAAGAGTCGATTTCCGAACGAGAGGAGGGTGCCGAGCTCGATACGGCCGCGCTCGCCTGTGCCTTCGCCGATTACCCTGGGGACGTCGTAGATCTTCCCCGCTTCTGGCGATAGCGCGATATAGAGCCCCCATCGCGCTGCCGCGCGGGAGGTCAGCACTGCGGTGACCCCTTCGCGTGTGGGCGCCAGGGCGACAGACCGCTCATGCGGCTCCAGCCAGGGGCGAAACGGCGGCTTCTCGGCGATGATGCAGGTGCCTTGGAGGGTACACGTCGCGAGCGTGGGCTCTCGGGTTGTGGGCGTCATGACTTCGACCATGATCCGGTCGGCTGCGCAGCCGACCGACGCTCCAGGCGCGGCTTTCGCCGGGAGCTTCAGCACGGCTGTCTGGGCAGCGGAGACGGCGACCACTGCGGTCTTGTCGGGCGGCTGAGGCACGAGCTGGAACGACCACCCGGCGAAGTCGCATGCTGGTGTCGTGGAGAGCGCGGCAATCGCCGCTGGGTTCATCGCGAGTCCCTCGACGCTCTTCGGTGCGTCGAGCGGCTTCCCCGGCGAGGGGACGGGCCGTACGAGGAGGTTGCGTCCGCGCACCGACAGGAGCACCGGTGGGCGGCCATAAGGCACGGGCAGCGCTTGTTCCTGCGTGGGGAGCGGGACGGGAGGCACCGGCTCGGCGCCCGCCGGCCCCGCATAGACGAGGGTCGCGTGCCGAGGCTTGGGCTCCACGAGCAGCGCGGCGCTCTCGGCGGAGAGCACCGCGGGCACCGCGTTCACCAGCGGCCGCGCTCCGCGGCTCAGCGCGGGAAGCGTGACCGGTGAAGGCGCCGAGAGGTCGGTCGCGTCGAACGAAGCGAAGAAGACGCTCGGCGGGTCCAGCGCGGGCGGCGTCCCTCGATTTCCGCGCGTCTCCGCCGGGAGAGCCGGGCCGCGCGGACCGGCGGTGAGCACCGTGGCGCCGTCTCCGCCGACCGACCAGGTCGACCACCCCTCGCGGACGCGCCGCAGAGATCGCCAGGTCCGCCCTGCGTTCTCGGTCACGAGCGCGATCGCCTCGTTCTCGATCTCTCCTGTCACCACGGCGCGTCTCTCATCGAGCACGAACGCCCGTCGCCATCGGGTCGACGACGGCGCGAGCGCCGAATCGATGCCACGCGCCTGGCCAATGGCGGTGGTGAGCTCATCCGAGGATGCTGCGCCCGGGGGTGGTGGGACGGTGATGGGCGCTGCTTTTTCCTTCTTCCCGCAGCCGAGCGCCAGGAGGTTCATCAGGGCGGCAAGGGCGGTCGCAGCGGCACGGCGCCGCGTGGGCGCGCTCACTATGGAGTCGAACATCGGCAATCTCTTCGCTGGTGTCGCCCTGGCTTATCCACGACTCGCACGCTCGTTCGCGCCGCGCCCGAGCCGCCTTGTCGGAGCGCCCGTCGCGTCACGGAGGGATGCGCGCGCAGCGATCGCCCTGTCTCCCCGCTGAATCGCCCCGATCTTCGCGTTCGATCCGCGTCTGCCCTACCGCCGGCCGCACGCCGCGCGGCCGGCACTAGTCGGCCTGCTCCGGATCCATGCAGCACCGGAAGCCCGTCGAGTAGTCGTGGTAGCCGAAGGAGTGGGCGGTCGTGGCGTATTTGCAGCCCTCGCCGTTGCGCGTCGTGTCCATGAAATAGCCGCCACGGAAGGTGCCGCTCGGGTCATCGACCCACTCGTGGAGGTTGCCTACCATGTCGAACACGCCGTAGGCGTTGGTGCATCCCGCGCGCTCGCCCGTGGGGAGCAGCGCCTCGGACAGCTGGTTGATGAGCGGGTTGTTCATCGCCGTCGTCCAGCGCTCCTCGGGCTTGATGTCGAGCAACGCCGCGATCTGGGCGACGGGGTGAACGCGTCGCTCGTCATCGTTGCACACGCCCTGCTGGCGGAGCGCGCCGTAGGGGAAGGTCGTGTCGTCCGGCCCTCGACAGGCGGTCACCCACTCCTCCGAAGTGCACAGGCGCTTGCCCGATGCCGCGCACGCCATCTTGGCCTGCCGCCCGCTGATGTAGCCTTGGGGGATGACCCCCTGCCAGGAGACGGCGCGGACGCGGCGCTCGTTCCCGTCAATCGGATCGTAGGGCGACCAGGGGCGCTCACCGCTCGGCGTCACCTCGACCAGCGCGCCCTCCCAGCGGTCGACGCACACGCGATCGTCGACGAGGGCCATCTCCGCGGGACAGCGCGTGCTGCCCGCCGAGGAGGACATCGGGGTGGCGCCGATCTCGGACTCCATCCCGGACGCGAGCGCCGCGCTGTCCTTGACGGCAGCGAGCGCGCTCTCCTTGGCCTTGATGCGCCGTTCGGTCGGGACGGCAGCGGTCCCCTCGAGCGACGCGCGCACCATCAGGCGCGGTGTGATCTGCTCCGCTGTCGTCGACCCCGGCGCACAGCCGGCCGACGCGACGAGCACGCCGAGCAGCGCTCCACCGCGGAATGGACGCGCCCCCGGCGATCGCGGAACGGAAGCTGCCAGGCGCGGGCGGGAGGAGTCCTTGGCCACGGAGGAGCCGAGGATCCCTTCCCGCGATCTTTTTTGCAACCGAATACCGCGCTCGGGGGCTCCCCGAACGGGCCTACATGAGAGGGTGCGCGCGACGGGGCGCTAAGGTGGGCGTGAGCTGGTGAGAGGCCCAGAGGTCATCTGGTGTGCGTCGACTGCCAGGGGAAAAGAACCGCGAGAGCAGAGCGCGCACGGTGGGCGCGCAGGCCGCGCACCCGGGGCGGCGGCCGGATCACTCGAAGGCCATGATGTCCTCGTAGCATCCGTCGTAAGCCTCCTGGCAGGAGACATTGGGGTTGTCGTTCATGCACGCGACGAGATCGTCCGCTGCATCTCGGTTGAGAGGGTTCATCTGAGCCGCGCACTTGGAGGTGTCGAAGGTGCCGGCGTCGCAGAAGTCGGAGATGGTGTTGCAGATCTCGTCGGCCTGGTGCGGGCACGCGTTGGCGTACGTGCGGTTCATGCACGCCTGAACGGGATCGACATCGCACGCCCGCTCCACACCGATGTCGCTCAGGCAGTCCACGAGGTCCGCGGCGTGACCCGGGGAGAAGACGGCGAAGCCGTGCTTGCAGAGCCCGTAGCCGATCGGGTCCTCGTCGCGGGTCGCGCCGCACTGGCTCGTCGCCCCCTGCGCGGGCGAGATGTTGAGCTCGTCACAGGCCGCGACCGTGAGGTCGCCGTCCGACGCCTCGACGCACGCATCGCCGCCGCCGTCGCCGCCCTGGCCGCCGTCGCCGCCGCTGCCGCCCTGGCCGCCGTCGCCGCCCTGGCCGCCGTCGCCGCCCTGGCCGCCGTCGCCGCCGTCGCCTCCGCTGCTCGTGGACCCGTGGGTGACGCCGGGTCCGACCGTCTGGTCCACGTCGTTGTCGGTGTCCTCCGTGGTCACGACGCAGCCGGTGACGATGGCGGGCAAGATGAAGGTAAGCGCGAGGAAAGAATGGCGATGGCGAGCAAGCATGGTCACGGTGCCTCCTACAATGTCAGGGAAGAGTTCCACGGCCTGGTGCGTTCGACTGAACCTGGGGCTCCCCTATTCCCCTCGCAATCCTGCTCTTCGGCCTGGTCCAGCTGTCCGACGCCGACGCTCCGGGGGCGCACCTCCGCCGTCGGCGGCGCAGGCCGCCGTCGACCGCTTGTTTCAGCTGCATTTCGTCAGTGTCAAGAACAGATTTCAGCATCGTGGTCGTCCGTCCGCCTGCCCGGGCACCAGGCCCGGCGTGCCCGGCTCCTCCGGACGTCCGTTCAGGAAGAGCTGAAAAGCTGCTCAGGCCGCGGGGACGCGCGAAACAAACTGAAAGGGGGCGGAAGGATCGCGCTTGCGTACCGCGCCTCCCGCTGGTAATCACCGCGCTCCGTTTTCCCGGGCGATCGGGTGTCCTCCCGGTCTCCCAGTAGAAGAGCCGTAACGGCGCTTCGATCCCAGCTCCGCCCCTTCGGCCGCCGCGGGAACCCCCCCGGTGACGCGAAGGGGGCCCACGTCGATGGACGTCGGGCTGGGACCGGAAGCGTACGACGGTGCAACCGGTTCGCAGCGAACCGAAACCCGGTACGGAGTCACTCCGCCCGCCGGTGTCGCGAGGTATCTCGAATGGTAAGCAAAGCCAGTGCGATGTTTTCGCGGATCGCCCCGCGCAAGGCTCGCATGATCGCCGATCTCGTCCGAGGTCGCGACGCGGACGAGGCGATCCAGTTGCTCTCGTTCACGCAGAAGAGCGGCGCCCCCGTCCTGCGGAAGATCATCGAGAGCGCGGTCGCGAACGCCCAGCAGGCGGGCGCCGACATCGACGCGCTCTTCATCAGCAAGGCCACCGTCGACAAGGGGCCGAACAAGTTCAACCGCCGCTGGCGGCCGCGCGCGATGGGCCGTGCGACCCGGATTACCAAGGGCGTGTCGCACATCGTCATCGAAGTCGACGAGAGAAAGTAAGTAGAGGACCTGCCGATATGGGACAAAAGACCCATCCGTATGGCTTCCGCGTCGGTGTCATCAAGACGTGGAGCAGCAAGTGGTACGAGGACGGCGCTGCGTATCAGAAGTGGCTCCACCAGGACATCCGCATCAAGCGCGCGATCAAGCAGTACCTCTACAACGCCAACATCGCCGGCGTGGAGATCGAGCGCGCCGCCAACCGCGCGAAGGTGATCGTCTTCACCGCCCGCCCGGGCATGGTGATCGGCAAGGGCGGCAAGGGCATCGAGACGCTGAAGAGCGGGAACGTCGGCACCGCGTCCAAGGGTGAGACGCTCTTCCCCGGCGTGTCGTCGTTCACCGACAACGAGGTGTTCATCGACGTGCAGGAGGTCCGGAAGGCCGAGACCAACGCGCAGCTCGTCGCCGAGAACATCGCGACGCAGCTCGAGCGCCGGATCGCGTTCCGCCGGGCGATGAAGAAGGCGGTGGCCACCGCGATGAAGTTCGGCGCGAAGGGCATCCGCGTGCGCTGCGCCGGCAGGCTCGGTGGCAGCGAGATGAGCCGCGTCGAGACCTACCGCGAGGGCCGGGTGCCGCTGCACACGCTCCGCGCCGACATCGAGTTCGGCCTGGCCGAGGCGAAGACGAAGGTCGGCATCATCGGCGTGAAGGTCTGGATGTTCAAGGGCGAGGTCCTGCAGCGTAAGGCGCGCCGGATCCAGTAGAGGGATTGCAGAATGCTGTCTCCGAAGCGAACCAAGTTCCGCAAGATGCAGAAGGGGAACAACCGCGGCCTCGCCATGACGGGCAGCGACGTCTCCTTCGGCGACTTTGCGCTCCAGTGCGTCGAGCCTGCCCGCGTCACCTCGCGGCAGATCGAGGCGGCTCGTATGGCGATCCAGCGGCACGTGAAGCGCGCGGGCAAGCTCTGGATCCGCATCTTCCCGGACCGTCCGGTGACGAAGAAGCCGCTCGAGGTCCGCATGGGTGGGGGCAAGGGCGCGCCCGAGGAGTGGTGCGCGCTCGTGCAGCCGGGCCGCGTGATGTACGAGATCAGCGGCGTGAGCGAGGAGACTGCGAAGGAGGCGTTCCGCCTCGCGTCGCACAAGCTCCCGATGCAGTGCAAGTTCCTCGCCCGCGGGCTGACGTGAGGTAGGCGATGAAGGCGAAGGATTTGCGTGAACGCACCACCGAGCACCTGCGCGAGCTCGAGAAGTCTCTGGCGGCGGGCCTGTTCGAGGCGCGGTTCAAGAATTTCACGAATCGGCTGAACGACACGGCGACGATCCGCAAGTCGAAGCGGGATCTCGCGCGGGTGAAGACGATCCTCACGCAGCGTGCGCGTGCCGAGGAGAAGGCGTAGCCATGGCGAAGAAGAAGGCAGAGACCCAGCAGCCGGTCGCTGCGGCGCCCGAGCTGGCAGCCGCAGCGCCTGCGCAGGCTGAGACCGAGGCGAAGGCGCACGGCTTCCGGCGCAAGCTGGTCGGCAAGGTGACCAGCGACAAGATGAACAAGACGGTCACCGTCGAGGTCATCCGGAACGCGCTCGACCCTGTGTACAAGAAGTACGTCCGTCAGCGGGAGCGCTACAAGGCGCACGACGAGACGAACCAGTACAAGGTGGGCGATCGCGTCGAGATCACGGAGCACAGGCCGATCTCCCGCGACAAGCGGTGGCTCGTGACCAAGCTCGTTGCCCGCCCGGTGGAGGAGTAGCGCCATGATCCAGGTGTCGACGCATCTCGAGGTCGCGGACAACTCCGGCGCCCGAATCGTGAAGTGCATCAAGGTGCTCGGCGGCTCGCGCCGCAAGTACGCCGCCCTCGGCGACGTCATCGTCGTCTCGATCAAGGAGGCGTTGCCGGGCACCAAGGTGAAGAAGGGCGAGACGGCGCGCGCCGTCGTCGTCCGCACCGCCCGGGAGTACCAGCGCTCGGACGGCAGCTACATCAAGTTCGATGGGAACAGCGCGGTCCTCATCAACAAGGAGAAGGAGCCGATCGGCACCCGCATCTTCGGGCCGGTCGCTCGCGAGCTCCGCGCGAAGAAGTTCATGAAGATCATCTCTCTCGCTCCGGAGGTCCTCTGATGAAGCGCCTCAGGGTCGGTGACCTCGTGCAGGTCATCAGCGGCAAGGAGGAGGGGAAGCAGGGCCGCATCACGAAGATCCTCGCTGACGAGGATCGCGTGGTCGTGGAAGGCCTGAACACGGTGACCCGCCACCAGCGGCCCACGCCGCGCAACCAGGAGGGCGGGAAGATCACCAAGGAGGCGCCGATTCACGCCTCGAATGTCATGCCGGTCGATCCGGCGACGGGCAAGCCGACGCGCGTGAAGGTGCGCGTCGGTGAGGACGGCAAGAAGACGCGCGTCGGCAAGAGCGGCAGCGCGATCGGTGTGGGCTAGCCATGGCGGACAAGAAGGACAAGGACAAGGCGGCCAAGGACGCCGGCAAGGGCAAGGACAAGCCCAAGCCGCAGCAGGCCAAGCCTCAGGCGCCCGCCAAGAGCAAGGAAGCCAAGGGCGCGAAGGCCAAGGGCTCCGAGGCCGAGGCCTCCGGGCCGGCCGAGGATCGCCCGCGCGACCCGAACTACGCTCCCCGGCTGCGCACGCACTACAGGAAGAGCGTGACGGCCGCGCTCGCGAAGAAGTTCGGCTACAAGAACCCGATGATGGTGCCCCGCCTGCAGAAGGTGGTCATCAACATGGGTCTCGGCGCCGCGGTGCAGAACCCGAAGATCATCGACTCCGCCGTCGAGGACATGCGGGCGATCTCCGGCCAGAAGCCGGTGGTGACCCGTGCCCGGAAGTCGATCGCGACCTTCAAGCTGCGCGAGAACCTGCCCATCGGGGTGATGGTGACCCTGCGTGCCGAGCGGATGTGGGAGTTCGTGGATCGCCTGATCGCGTTCTCTCTTCCGCGTGTTCGCGACTTCAAGGGCGTTAGCCCGAAGGGGTTCGACGGCAAGGGCAACTTCACGATGGGCCTGCGCGAGCAGATCATCTTCCCCGAGATCGACTACGACAAGATCGATGTCGTGAAGGGGCTCAACATCTCGTTCGTGACCACGGCGAAGACGGACGAAGAAGGACGCGCGCTCCTGACCGAGCTTGGCATCCCGTTCCGGCATTGAGGGATTTTCGATGGCCCGTGCAAAAGAGTTTGCGAAGCTGAACCGTCCGCCGAAGTTTTCTACGCGGCACAAGAACCGTTGCAAGGTGTGCGGGCGCGCGCGCGCTTACTACCGCGACTTCGAGCTCTGCCGCGTCTGCCTTCGGTTGTTCGCGCTCCGTGGTGAGCTCCCTGGTGTGATCAAGGCCAGCTGGTGATTCTATGATGACCGATCCCATCGCCGACATGCTGACCCGCATTCGCAACGCGGCGCTCGCGCGGCACGACCGGACCGAGATCCCCGCGAGCCGCATCAAGGCCGCGGTCGCGGAGATCCTCAAGTCCGAAGGCTTTATCGCCGACGTGCGCGAGACCGAGGGCGAGGGTCCCAAGAAGCTCACGATCGTGCTCAAGTACGGGCGCGATCGTCAGAGCGCGATCGACGGCGTGCGCCGCGTCTCCCGCCCCGGGCGCCGCGTGTACGTGCGTCACGACAGGATCCCGCGCGTGTTCAGCGGGCTCGGGATCTCGATCCTGAGCACGTCCCGCGGGCTCATGAGCGACAGGGATGCGCGTCGCCTCAAGATGGGCGGCGAGCTGATCTGCGAGGTGTGGTGATGGAAGCTCAGGCGAACGCAGCCCAGCCCGCGAACGGTGACAGCCGGCTCGCTCCGAAGACGTCGCGCGTCGGCAAGCGCCCGATCGAGCTGCCGAAGGGGGTCACCGCGACCGTCAACGGCCGGAAGATCGACGTCAAGGGCCCGAAGGGACAGCTCTCCCGCGCGATCACCGACAAGGTGGATATCAAGCTCGACGGCGGCAAGCTGCACGTGAGCTCGGTGGCGCCGGGGCGCGACGGGTCGCGCCTCCAGGGCCTCACCCGGGCGCTCGTGGCCGCGATGGTGAAGGGCGTCGCCGAGGGCTACGAGCGTACGCTCGAGCTCAAGGGGACCGGCTATCGCGTCGAGCTCAAGGGCACGACGCTGAACTTCGCCCTCGGCTTCTCCCACCCGGTGACGTTCCCGGTGCCCACGGGGCTCACGGCGACGATCCCGGCGGACTCGAAGGGCACGATCCTCGTCCTGACGGGCGCGGACAAGGAGCTCATCGGGCAGACGGCCGCGACGATCCGTGGCTTCAGGCCGCCGGAGCCGTACGGCGGCAAGGGCGTCCGTTACCGCGGCGAGCGCGTGCGGGAGAAGGCTGGCAAGGCCGGCAAGGGCGGCAAGAAGTAAAGGCGAGCGGCGGCGTTTACGCCGCTGCACCGAGGGACGAGACGGTCATGGGCATGAAAATCGTCGGTCGGGAGCGCCGGAAGCTCCGCATCCGCAAGAAGGTCGAGGGGACGCCGGAGCGCCCGCGCCTCAGCGTCTTCCGCAGCTCGAAGCACATTTACGCTCAGGTCATCGACGACGTGAGCGGCAAGACCCTCGCCCACGCTTCGACGCTGTCGAAGGACCTCAAGGGCTCCCTCGACGAGGACAACAAGGTCGAGGCGGCGAAGAAGGTCGGGGCGCTGATCGCGAGGATCTGCAAAGAGAGGCAGATCGACAAGGTCGTCTTCGACCGCAACGGCTATCTGTATCATGGGCGCGTCAGCGCCCTCGCCCAGGCGGCGCGCGAGGCAGGTCTCGATTTCTGACTCCCACAGCCGCTGCCCTGATGGTGAGGGCAGCGGGCGCGGTCAACTGCCGCGGCGGAGAACGTGATAGAGGACGGTTATGGCGTTCGATCATGTCGACGAAGAGAAGCTGAAAGAGCGAGTCATCCACATCAACCGCGTCGCCAAGGTCGTCAAGGGCGGCCGGCGCTTCAGCTTCTCGGCGCTGGTCGTGGTGGGCGACGAAGCGGGGCACGTGGGCATCGGCCTGGGCAAGGCGAACGAGGTGCCGGAGGCCATCCGCAAGGGGAACGATCAGGCTCGCAAGAACCTGTTCCGCATCCCGCTGGACGGCGTGACCATCCCGCACGACTCGTTCGGCCACGTCGGGGCGGGCAAGGTCCTGCTGAAGCCGGCCAGCCCTGGGACGGGCGTCATCGCCGGCGGCGCGGTGCGCGCCGTCGTCGAGTCGGCGGGGATCCACGACGTGCTGTCGAAGTCGCTCGGCACGAGCAACCCGCACAACGTCGTGCACGCGACCGTCGCGGCGCTCCGTGGGCTCAAGAGCCCGGAGAGCGTCGCCGGGAAGCGGTCGATGCAGCTCGACTCGCTCGACTACCAGCGCCGCGGTGGCACGAACACCGCGGGTCGACGGCGCGCGAGCGTCGCGCCGCCCCCCGGGAAGCCGGGCGGCGGTGGTGGTGCACCGAGCGGCGGCGGTGAAGGAGGCTCGCAGTGAAGCTCCGGGTACGTCAGAAGGCCAGCAACATCGGCCAGGTCGAGCACACCCGCAAGATCATCAAGGGGCTCGGCCTGCGTGGGCCGGGGTCCGAGGTGGTCGTCGCGAACACGCCGTCGTTCCGTGGCATGGTGAAGAAGATCCTCCACCTCGTCGAGGTCGAGGAGGTCGCCGACGGTGCGACCTCCTCGAAGGCCTGAGAAGCGAGATCGTCATCCAGCGGAGTCGCCGCGTACGGAAGTGTGAAACATGGACATTCTCTCTAAGCTCCAAGCCCCTGAAGGCGCCGTAACCAAGAGGCTCCGCGTTGGCCGTGGCGTGGGCTCGGGCGTCGGCAAGACGTCTGGCCGCGGACAAAAAGGGCAGAAGGCGCGGGCCGGCGGCAACATCAACAAGAAGCACTTCCAGGGCGGGCAGACGCCGATCCAGCGTCGCCTCCCGAAGCGTGGCTTCCGCAACCCGCTCGCGGACATCGTCGTCAACGTCAACGTCGGTGCGCTCGAGGCGTTCGACGATGGCGCCCAGGTCGATCTGATCGCGCTCCACGAGCGCCGCCTCGTGCAGGGGCGGTTCGACGTGCTGAAGATCCTCGGCGACGGTGAGCTCACGAAGAAGCTCACGGTGACGGCGCACCGCTTCTCCAAGGGAGCGGTCGAGAAGATCGAGAAGGCGGGGGGCAAGGCGGTCGTGCTCGCGGCGCCTGCACCCCAGGGCAACTCGACGGACTCCTCGTCCTCGTAGCCAGCGCGCACGCGCACCCACCAAGCCGGAGTCCAGGATCGCCTATGGCCAGCCTCGCGGGAATCACCAACTTTCACAAGATCCCCGAGCTCCGGCGACGCGTGATCTTCACCCTGGTGATGCTCGCGGTCTACCGGGTCGGCGTCTTCGTGACGACGCCCGGCGTCGACCGGAACGCGATGCGGCAGTACGTCGCGAAGCAGTCCGGCGGGCTCCTGAGCTTCTTCAACATGTTCTCGGGCGGCGCGCTGGAGAACCTGTCGATCTTCGCGCTCGGGATCATGCCGTACATCTCGGCCTCGATCATCATGCAGCTCATGGGCATGGTCTACAAGCCCATCGACGAGCTGCGGAAAGAGGGCGAGCAGGGCCGCCGGCGGATCGATCAGTACACGCGGTACGGCACGGTCGCGCTCTCGCTGTTCCAGGCCTTCTCGATCGCGAAGATGCTCGAGGGCCTGTCGAGCAGCGAGACCGGGGCCGGGATCGTGAACCACCCCGGCATCGGCTTTCAGCTGATGACGGTCATCACGCTGACGACCGGGACGGCGTTCCTGATGTGGATCGGCGAGCAGATCACGGAGCGCGGCGTCTCGAACGGCGTCTCGCTCCTGATCTTCGCCAGCATCGTCACGCGCATCCCGGCGGAGCTCGGCAACTACTTCGCCCAGAACGCGGGCGATCTCCAGCCCCTGACGATGGCCGCGGTCGTCGCGTTCATCGTGTTCGTCATCGCCATCATCGCCTTCTTCGAGAACGGCAGGCGTCAGATCCCGATCGTGTACTCGCGGCGCCAGGTCGGTCGCCGCGTCTACGGCGGGCAGACGGCGCACCTGCCGCTGAAGGTGAACACGTCCGGGACCATCCCCCCCATCTTCGCGTCGTCGCTGCTGATGTTCCCGCAGACGCTCGCGAACATGAACGTCCCCGGGGCCGACCACCTCCAGGCGATCATCAACCGGGGGGACTGGGTCTTCAACACCGGCTACGCGCTGCTCATCATCTTCTTCTGCTTCTTCTACACGAACGTCACATTCCAGCCGGTGGACGTCGCGGAGAACCTGAAGAAGCAACAGGCAAATATCCCCGGGATCAGGCCAGGCAAGCAGACGGCGGACTACATCCACCGCGTGATCCAGCGGATCACCGTGGGCGGCGCGCTCTATGTCGCCGCGGTGTGCGTGGTGCCCTCGATCGTCGGCAACCTCCTGCGTGTCCCCTTCGGCTTCGGAGGCACGTCGCTGATGATCGTCGTCGGCGTCGCGCTCGACACCGTGAACCAGCTGGAGGCGCACCTGATCACGCGGAGCTACGAGGGGCTGACGGGCCCCGGTGCCACCCGCATCCGGGGCCGCAGGCTCCCGGAAGCGTGATGGAGGGCAAATGATCTTGGTTCTGGTGGGGCCTCCTGGAGCTGGGAAGGGTACGCAGGCGAAGCTGCTGTGCGCCCGCTTCGGCATCCCGCAAATCTCGACAGGCGACATGCTGCGCGAGGCAAAGCGGTCGGGGACGCTGGAGAAGCGCTATCTGGACATCATGGACTCTGGCGGACTCCTGCCCGATGAGGCTGTCATCGGCCTCATCGCGCGCAGGACGGTCGAGCCCGACTGCAGCAATGGCTTCCTCCTGGACGGATTTCCCAGGACGGTGCCGCAGGCGGACGCGCTCGACGAGCTGCTCGCCAGCCAGGGCGGTACCCGGATCGACGCGGTGATCCAGCTGGACGTGGCGCGTCCCCTGCTCGAGGAACGGTTGATCCATCGCCGCACTGACAAACGAAGTGGACAGATATATCATCTCGTCTATAATCCGCCGCCCCCCGGTGCGGAGCTAGAGCATCGGGCCGATGATCGGCCCGAGGCTGTTGCAAAGCGTCTCGATGCCTACGAGGCGATGACGGCCGCGCTTCTGCCGTTCTACGAGCAGAAGAAGCTGCTGCATCGCGTCGATGGGGTCGGGAAGCCTGAAGACGTGACGCACAGGGTGCTGTCGGCCATTGGCCGGCCGGGCTCGGGTGGAGAATGAGGCGTAAGAATCAGACCAGACCGCCGAAGGAACCGAAGGGCGACAAGCTCGAGTTCGACGGCGTGGTTCAAGAGGCCCTGCCGAACGCCATGTTTCGCGTGAAGGCGGACAACGGCCTCGGCGTCCTCGCGACCATCAGCGGCCGGATGCGGCAGTACTACATCAAGATCCTGCCGGGCGACCGCGTGACCGTCGAGGTCTCGCCGTATGACCCGAGCCGTGGCCGGATCACGTACCGGCACAAGTAACGTAGTTTTTGAGGAATCTGGAGGCTCCCCGTGAAGGTGCGCCCGAGCGTCAAGAAGATTTGCGACAAGTGCAAGGTGGTCAGGCGGCGTGGTGTCGTTCGGATCATCTGCGAGAATCCCCGCCACAAGCAGCGCCAGGGGAATTAGCTCTTTCGGCGGAAGCCCGCCCTCGTTTCGGTTTGGAGTAACCATGGCTCGTATCGCTGGTGTCGATCTCCCGCGTCGGAAGCATGTCGCCTACGCCCTGCCGTACCTGTTCGGTATCGGGCGGACCCTCGCCTTGCAAATCTGCGAGAAGACCAACATTCCGCAGAACAAGCGGGTCGAGGAGCTCAGCGACGCTGAGGTGAAGGCGATCCGCGACCTCCTGGACGCCGAGTACAAGGTCGAGGGCGACCTGCGGCGCGAGGTGCAGCTCAACATCAAGCGGCTCATGGACCTCGGCTGCTACCGAGGGCTCCGCCACCGGCGCGGGCTCCCGGCGAACGGGCAGAGGACGCATACGAACGCGCGCACCCGAAAGGGACCGCGCAAGGGCATGTTGCAGCGGCGTCCTGCCGCGACCAAGTGACGAGCGGGGATTAGGACGCCATGGCGCAAGCGAAGACGGCTGCCGCTACAACGAAGGCCAAGCAGAAGAAGAAGGTCAAGAAGAATGTCTCCGCGGGCATCGCGCACATTCAGTCGACCTTCAACAACACGGTCGTGACGATCACGGACATCAACGGCAACGCGATCGCGTGGTCGTCCGCTGGCGCTCGCGGCTTCAAGGGATCGCGCAAGTCGACGCCGTTCGCCGCGCAGCTGGCGGCGGAAGAGGCGGCGCGCCGGGCGCAGGAGCACGGGATGCGCTCGGTCGCCGTGTTCGTGAAGGGGCCGGGGGCGGGGCGCGAGAGCGCGCTCCGTGCGCTCCAGACCGCTGGCTTCAAGGTGACGCTGATCCGCGACGTCACGCCGATCCCCCACAACGGTTGCCGGCCGCCCAAGCGGCGCAGGGTTTGAGGTAATTCACGATGGCTCGCTACATTGGTCCGGTCTGCAAGCTCTGCCGCCGCGAGGGGATGAAGCTCTACCTCAAGGGCGAGCGGTGCTACTCCGAGAAGTGCGCGTACACGCGGCGCCCGTATCCCCCGGGCCAGCACGGCCAGGGGCGCATCAAGCTGAGCGAGTACGCGGTGCGCCTGCGCGAGAAGCAAAAGGTGCGTCGCATCTACGGCGTGCTCGAGCGGCAGTTCAGCGGGTATTTCCAGGAGGCCAACCGGCGCAAGGGCCGGACGGGCGAGGAGATGCTCGGGCTGCTGGAGCGGCGGCTCGACAACGTGGTGCATCGGATGGGCTTCGGCTCGTCTCGCGCCGAGGCGCGCCAGCTCGTCCGGCACGGGCACGTGCACGTGAACGGCAAGCGGCTGGACATCCCGAGCTACGTCGTTCGGGCCGGTGACCGGGTCGAGCTCACCGAGGGGGCGCGCAAGTTCAAGAGCGTCCTCGCCTCCGTCGGCGGCGCGGACAAGCGGCCGGTCGCGAGCTGGATCGACGTGGATCGCGCGGCGTTCACCGGCGCGATCAAGGGCGCGCCGATCCGCGAGGATCTCAACGAGCCCGAGATCCGCGAGCAGCTCGTCGTCGAGTACTACTCGCGCTGATCGCGCGAGGGCGGCGCGGAGGAGGGCGGCGTCGCGAGCGCACCTTGCAGGGTGCGCTCGCTCGCTGCTGGCTCCCCTCGGCGTCGCCGTCCCGCGCTCTCGCGCGGGGGCATGGAGCCTAGGATGCGGGCAGGAGGCGGCGCCGATCGGTCGAGTGCGGCCGCGGCGTGAGACCTCCGCGCAAACCTCATGAAGGAAGGAGATCGCCATGACGATGAACAACCCGAACCTCACGATGATCGCCCGTAACTGGCGCGATCTGATCCGGCCCAAGGGCATCTCGATCGACGCGGAGAGCGGGACCCAGTTCTACGCCAAGTTCACGTGTGAGCCCCTGGAGCGCGGCTTCGGGATCACGATCGGCAACTCGCTGCGCCGCGTGCTGCTCTCCTCCCTTCAGGGGGCGGCCGCGACGGCCATCCGCATCGAGGGCGCGCTGCACGAGTTCACGACCGTGCCGGACGTGGTCGAGGACGTCAGCGACATCATCCTCAACGTGAAGGAGGTCGTCTTCAAGGCGGCCACCCCGAAGACGTACTCGGTGCGGATCGATCGCGAGGGGCCCGGGCCCGTGTACGCGCGCGATATCCAGCTGGTCGAGGGTCTGTCGGTGCTCAACCCCGACCACCTCATCGCCGTGCTCGACAAGAAGGGCCCGCTCTCGATGGAGCTCACGGTCAACGTGGGCCGCGGCTACGTGCCCGCCGAGCGCAACAAGACGCCGACCATGCCGATCGGGACGATCCCGATCGACGCGCTGTTCTCGCCGATCCGCAAGGTGAACTACACCGTGCAGAACGCCCGCGTCGGGCAGGTGACCGATTACGACAAGCTCACGCTCGAGGTCTGGACCAACGGGTCCGTCTCGCCCGCGGATGCGGTCGCCTTCGCCGCGAAGATCCTCAAGGAGCAGCTCTCCATCTGGGTCAACTTCGAGGAGAGCGAGGAGACGAGCTACCAGGCGGTGATGAGCGACGACGAGCCGCTCAACGAGAACCTGTTCCGCTCCGTCGAGGAGCTCGAGCTCAGCGTCCGCTCCGCGAACTGCTTGCAGAACGCGAACATCACGCTCATCGGCGAGCTCGTGCAGCGGACCGAGCAGGACATGCTCAAGACCAAGAACTTCGGTCGCAAGTCGCTGAAGGAAATCAAAGAGATCCTCGCGAACATGGGGCTCTCGCTCGGGATGAAGATCGACAACTGGCCGCAGCTCCTCGAGCGCTGGAAGGCGCAGCAGGCGCAGGCGTGAGTCGGTACTGAGGGAACGTCATGCGTCACAAGAAAGCGGGCAGGCAGTTTGGTCGGGACACCTCCAGCCGCAGGGCGATGCTTCGCAACCTGACGGCGAACCTGATCACCCACGAGCGGATCGAGACGACCGACGCCAAGGCGAAGGAGCTGCGGCGGGTGGCCGAGCGGCTCATCACCAAGGCGACGCGGCTCGGCAAGGTCGCGTACACCGCGCACGGAGAGCTCAGCCCCGGCGACAGAGCGCGCCGGCTCCACGCCGAGCGGCTCGTGGGCAGCTACATCCCTCGCTGGGGGGTCGCGACCGATGGCAAGAAGGTCGACATCATCGCGAAGGTGATGATCGATCTCTCGAAGCGCTTCGAGGGGCGGCCGGGTGGCTACACGCGGATCATCAAGCTCGGTCCGCGCCGCGGTGACTCGGCGCAGATGAGCCTCATCGAGTTCATCGACGCGCCGCCGGTCGCGGACGCGCCTTCGCAGGCCGCCGAGCCGGTCGTCGCGGCGGAGCCGGCCACCCCGGCGACGACCGCCGGCTGAGCCAGACGCAGCCGGCGCCGCATGGCGCCGGCGCAGTCGAAGACAGGACGCCGGGAGAGCGCTCAGCTCGCCCGGCGTTTCTGCTTTGTGAGCCCCGCCAGGAATCAGGGACAGACCGCTGCGTGGGGCCGGCGCGCTCGACGGCTCAACGGTCGCGCGCGCCGGCTTCAGGGGCGTCTTCGCTCCGCGATTCCGCCTTCTCGAGAGGCTGTGCCGGCAGATCAGGGTCCGCGTTCGAGGCGGCGGGCGGGGCCGGCTCGGGAGGCGTCGAGGGCTGCGGAGGAGCGGCGCTGTCCTGCGTTCGGGGTGGTGCCGAGGCAGGAGAGGCGGTCGGCGGCGGAGAGGACGGCGCCGAGGCAGGAGAGGCGGCCGGCGGGGAAGGGGACGGCGCCGAGGCAGGAGAGGCGGTCGGCGGTGACACCGAAGCAGGAGAGGCGGTCGGCGGCGACACCGAAGCAGGAGAGGCAGTCGGCGGCGGAGGAATGGTGCCGCCTTGCCCTCTCGCGGGCGATGGGGCGCTCCGACGCCGGGCGATGAAGAACATCGAGAGCACCGCGGCGAGACCTACCGCTCCCGCGGCGATGTGGCGGTTCGTCTGGCTCTTCCGCTCGGCGACCTTGTCTCCGAGGGAGGCGAGCGCCGCCCTCGCGCCGGCGTTGGAAGGGTCGAGCTCGATCGCGCGCTCCAGCACGAACTTGTCCGGCGTGCCGCGCTCGATGAGGAGCGCGCCCTCGAGGTAGGCGATCTCCGCTTCGATCTTCTTCGCGCGCTCGCCTGGCGCGTCGAGGCGCAGCGCCTTGCGCAGCATGGCGAGCGCGTCGTCGCGCCGGTCGGCGGGCAGCGAGCGCGCCCGCTCCACGTAGGCGTCCACCATCTCCTTGCGGCGCTCGAAGAGCGGCGCGCGGGCGAGGACCTTGTCGAACGCCTCGGTGGCCTCGGCGGGCTTGCCCGCACTCGCCGCGGCGACGCCCTCGTCCATCAGCTTGTACACCTCCGCGAGGCGCGCGCGATCGTACGTCCCGAAGAGCTCGCGCGCGACACGGTCCCACGACCATTCGCGCGGCGGCTTCGCGCCGGTGAGGTCCAGGTAGGCGTCGCGGAGCTGCCAGATGCCGGGCTCGCCGATCGCGGAGATCGCCTCCCGCGCGGCGTCGCGCAGCCGCGCGCGGTCGCTGTTGCAGAAGCTGAGGACCACGCGCATGGCGTCCACGTCCCGGACGCGACCATAGGCGCGGAGGACGTCGGCGAGGATCTGCGTGTCGTTCGACGCGATCGCCTCGCCGGGGATCGCCCGGCCGAGCAGGTCGAGCTGCTTGTTGGCCCACCGCTGGACGATCTTGGCGTCGTGCTGGCGCGCCTCGATCAGCGCGGGGACCGCCTTGTCGCGGAGCTTGGCCACCTGCCGCTGGAGATCGATGCGGAGCAGCTCGCCGAAATAGGCGTGCAGCGCGATGAGCTCGCGGACCGCAGGCGTCGTGCCTGCAGCGACGAGCATCCGCTCCATCGCGAGCAGCTTGACGACATCGCGCCACGCGCTGTCCCGCGGCCGCGCCGCGGCCAGCATGAAGTCCAGCCAGTCCCCCTCGTCCTTCTCGTCGTCAGCGCCCTTCTTGGCGCTCTGGTCGGCCTTGGTGTCCTTCTTTGCGTCCTTCGCGTCGCCGGCGTCCTTCTTGGCGCCCTGGTCGGCCTTGGCGTCCTTCTTCGCGTCGCCAGCGCCCTTCTTGGCGTCACCGGCGCCCCTCTTCGCATCGCCGGCGCCCTTCTTCGCGTCGCCGGCGCCCTTCTTCGCGCCCTTGTCGGCCTTCGGGTCCGCGGCCTTCTTCTTGTTGCCGTCGCGCGCGTCCTCCCCCTTCTCGCCCTTCAACGCCTTGCGGCCTTCTCTGCGCGCTTCCGCGAGCACGCGAGGCGCCGCGCCCCGATCGAGCGAGCCGCGGATGTCCTGAACGCGCAGCCGCACCGCATCGACGATGCCAGGGATCGGCTCGTCGAGGGCCGCGCGGGCGTTCTCCCGCGAGCGCGCGTCCTCGGACGTGAGCTGGTCGAGCAACCGGTCGAGCTCGCGGACCGCGGTGATGTCGGGCTCAGGTCGAGCGATCGGGGCGAGGCGCGGGAGCTCCGGGAGCGCGGAGGAGGCCGGCGCGGACGTGCCCGCGTCGCGCTCGCCGGCGGCGCGCGCCGGAGGCGCCGAGAGCGGCGTGGCTGCGAGCAGGCCAATCAGGGCGAGCCACGCGCACGCCGGCGTGCGCCGCCGCGCCGATCGCGCCCCTGCGCCCCTCGGATCCGACGAGCTGCGTGCCAAGCGCATCAATCCGTGATGCGAAAGTCGAAGAAATCGCCGGAGAAGCCCCGCCACCGGACGTCGACGCGCTCGACGCGCGCGGCGCTCGGGCCGCGGTTCGCCCAGGCGATGAGCTCCTTCAGCTCGTCCTCCTCCCCCTCGGCGAGGACCTCGACGGCGCCGTCGGAGCGGTTTTTCACCCAGCCGGTGAGGCCGAGCCGCTTGGCCTCGCGCTGCGTGGAGGCACGAAAGAAGACGCCCTGGACGCGACCGCGGACGAACAGCTGAACCTGTTTGAGCCCCATGGAACCAGCTTGACTTAGCCGCGCGTTCGGGGGGAGGCAACTTCAGGCAGCACCTGGTGGCCACGGACAGTTCGCCCTCGCCGTCTCACGCAAGGACGGCGCGGACGACCTGTGTCCGTGCCGCGCCCCACGACGCGCGAGCATCGTCCGTGCCTCCCGCCGCGCATTGACAGAGCAGACGCGCTTGATAGAGTCGCCGCCCGATCGGCAAGCACAGCCCGCCGATCGAGCGACATGAACGTGAGGGGCGCCGGTTGCGAGGCGAGCCCTCTTCCCTCTGGCGACCCGCCGACATCGACGACATGCTCGGCCCCGCCTCGGGTCCGACCCGCTGACCCTCCCCAACCAAAAAACCAACGACCGACGGCCTCCACGCCCTTGACAGGGCACGCGCCGTCGCATCCTGGAGCTTTCCGACTCATGCACCTCAGGGAACTGAAGCAGAAACCGATGGCCGAGCTCGTCCAGATGGCGAAGGGGCTCAACATCGAGGGCGCTGCCGGGCTGCGCAAGCAGGAGGTCATCTTCGCTCTCCTGCAGGCCCACGCGGCGCAGGACCAGCCGGTCTACGGCGAGGGCGTGCTCGAATGCCTGCCCGACGGCTTCGGCTTCCTCCGGGCGCCGGACTACAACTACCTGCCGGGTCCGGACGACATCTACGTCTCGCCGTCCCAGATCCGGCGCTTCAACCTCCGCACCGGCGACAGCGTGAGCGGCTCCATCCGGCCGCCCAAGGAGCGCGAGGCGTACTTCGCGCTGCTCAAGGTCGACAAGATCAACGGCGAGCCCCCCGAGGTCGCCCGCGACAAGATCCTGTTCGACAACCTCACGCCCCTCTACCCGCAGCAGAAGTTCAACATCGAGAACGGGACGAAGAGCTTCTCGACCCGCATCATCGACATGCTCTGCCCCATCGGGAAGGGGCAGCGCTGCCTCATCGTCTCGCCGCCCCGCGCGGGCAAGACGGTGCTGCTCCAGCAGATCGCCAACGCGATCTCCGCGAACCACCCGGACACGACGCTGATCGTGCTGCTCATCGACGAGCGCCCGGAGGAGGTGACCGACATGCAGCGCACCGTGAAGGGCGAGGTGATCAGCTCGACCTTCGACGAGCCCCCGACGCGGCACGTGCAGGTGGCCGAGATGGTGATCGAGAAGGCGAAGCGCCTCGTCGAGCACAAGCACGACGTCGTGATCTTGCTCGACTCGATCACCCGCCTGGCGCGCGCGTACAACACGGTCGTCCCGCCGAGCGGCAAGATCCTCTCCGGCGGCGTCGACTCGAACGCGCTGCACAAGCCGAAGCGGTTCTTCGGCGCCGCGCGCAACGTCGAGGAGGGCGGGTCGCTGACGATCGTCGCCACCGCGCTCGTCGACACGGGTTCGCGCATGGACGAGGTCATCTTCGAGGAGTTCAAGGGCACGGGTAACAGCGAGATCCACCTGGATCGCAAGCTGATGGAGAAGCGGATCTTCCCCTGCCTCGACATCAACAAGAGCGCGACCCGCAAGGAAGAGCTGCTGCTGCCGGAGTGGATCCTCCAGCGCGTGTGGCTGCTCCGCCAGCTGCTGCACCCCCTCAACGTCATCGACTCGATGGAATTCCTGCTGGACAAGGTGAGCCGCACCGAGACCAATCAGGAATTCCTCGAGAGCATGAACCAGTAGCCGCACGTCCTCGGGCGCTTTCGGCGGTCGTCGGGAGCGCTCTCGTTCGCGCGGGGGCCCGCGCGCGCGCTCCTCCGGGCGAAGTCGTGTTAGCGTCTTCTGGTGACCGCGAAGGCGGAACAACGCACGAAGGCGCTGCAGGCTCGCATACAGGAGCTCGAGGCGCGCCTCGCCCACGCCGACAAGACGGTGCAGGCGCTCCGGGACGTCGGGCTCGCCCTTGGCAGCACCCTGGATCTCGACCAGCTCCTCGCGCTGATCCTGAACAAGATCACCGAGCTGCTCGACGCGGACCGAGCCACCCTCTACCTGCTCGACGAGCAGCGGCAGCGGCTCTTGTCGCGCATCATCATCGGCGAGGAGGCGCGCGCGATCGAGCTTCCCGTCGGCGCGGGGATCGCGGGCCACGTCGCCAAGATGGGGCGGACGGTCCGCGTGAAGGACGCCTACCGGGATCGCCGGTTCCAGCGCGACTGGGACGAGGTCACGGGGTACCGCACCCGCTCGATCCTCGCCGCGCCGATGAAGAACCACGTCGGCCGGACGATCGGGGTCATCCAGGTCCTGAACAAACACGGGGAGGGGGAGTTCTCGGTCCATGACGAGGAGCTCCTGAGCGCGCTGGCGACGCAGGCGGCCGTCTCGATCGACAACTCGAGGCTGTTCCTCTCGGTGATCCAGAAGAACACGCAGCTCGTGGAGACGAAGGAGCAGCTTGAGCACCGCGTGAGCGATCTCAAGCTGCTCTTCGACCTCGAGAGCGCGATGGGCCGCGCGACCACGATGGAGGACCTCGCGCGCGCGGTCATCACGGAGGCCGGCAGGGCGTGCGAGGCGCGGGCGGGGGGGATGCTCGTCGACGAGATCGAGGGCGGGCTGTTCCTCTATTTCTTCGATCTCACGGCGTTCGACGGGGGCAGCGCGCCGCCCCGCGCGCCCGCGCTCGGCGATGAGCCGGAGGGCGTCGTGGGCGGGGCCGCCCCGAGGCCGGCGGTGAAGCGCATCGCGATGCGCCGCGGCGAAGGGGTCGTGGGGCGCGCCATGGTGAACAACGAGGCCGTGTGCTTCTCGCGCGAGGGCGGGGGCGAGGAGCCGGACGACACGCTCGTGTCGCCGCGGCTCGCCCAGCTCGTCGGCGCGGAGCTCCGGACGGCGATCGCCGTGCCGCTCGAGGGCGAGGACGCGGTGCCGATCGGCTCCATGGCCCTCTACAACTCCAGGCACCCCCACGGCTTCTCGAAGGACGATCGCGCGCTGCTGCGGCTCGTGTCGGCGAACGCGTCGACCGCGCTGCGGCTGTTCCGATCGCGCCTCGAGCGGGAGCAGAGCGAGCGGCTCACCACGATCGGGCGGTTGCTCTCGGGGGTGATGCACGACATGCGCACGCCGCTCACGGTGATCAGCGGCTACGTCCAGCTCATGGCGAGCGCTCCCGACGCGGCGACGAGGGAGGACCACGCGCGGCTGATCCTCAAGCAGTTCGACGTGATCAGCGCGATGCAGCGCGAGGTGCTGGAGTTCGCGCGCGGCGAGCGGAGCATCCTCGTGCGCAAGGTCTACTTGACCAAGTTCTTCGGCGACATCGAGAAGCAGCTGGCGCACGAGCTCGCCGGGACCGGCGTCTCGCTCTCCCTGGAGCTCGAGGACCGAGGGACCGCGCGCTTCGACGAGGCGAAGATGACGCGGCTCCTGCACAACCTGGTCCGCAACGCGGTCGAGGCGATGCGGCCAGGCGGGGGCACGGTGACGATCCGCGCCTACCGCGACGAGGGCGACCTCGCGATCTGCGTCGCGGACACCGGGAAGGGGATCCCCAAGGAGATCCAGGGCCGCCTCTTCCAGTCGTTCGTGACCTCCGGAAAGCGCGGCGGCACCGGCCTCGGGCTCGCGATCGTGAAGAAGATCGTCGACGAGCACGCCGGGACGATCACGGTCGCGTCGTCCGACAAGGGCGCGAAGTTCACCATCCGCCTGCCTCAGGAGAGCGCGCCGTCGCGGTCTGCTGGGACCGCAGGGGGGCAGCCTCAGCTGGCGTCGACGGACGGCGGCTCGGCGACCAAGGCGGGCGCGAGCGTCGCGCCGGTCGTCCACGAGGGCATCTCCCGCCGCAGGCCGGCGGGCTCAGCTCCCTCCGTCACTCCCGTGAACGAGCGGGGCCGACGCTCGTCCAGCAACGGCTCTGACGCCTGACGCGCCCCCGCCGCTTGCGCGAGGCGCACCCGATGGAGAGACTCGAACGGTGTCCCAGCTCCGCCTGAAGCTCCTCGAGCCGCACCGGACGTCGCTCGAGAAGTGCGTCTACTGCCCCAAGCTCTCCCGCGCCGCCTGCCCCGTGTCGAACGTCGAGGCGAACGAGACGGTGACGCCGTGGGGGAAGATGTCGATGGCGTACTTCGCCGCGCGCGGCGACGTGCCGCTCGACCCAGGCCACGCGGATCCGGCCTGGGCGTGCTCCGCGTGCTTCGGGTGCCGCGAGCGCTGCGATCACAAGAACGAGGTGGCCACCGTGCTGACGGACGCGCGCGCGGAGCTCTTCGCGCGCGATCTCGCGCCGGAGGGGGCCAGGCGCGTGGCGGAGCGCTTCTCGGCCCGCGAGGAGGGCCGCGCCGGTGAGCTCGACGCGCGCTCTCGGTCGGCCGCGGCCGCGCCCGACGCGGTCCACGTGCTGATCGGCTGCGGCTACGCGCGTCACGCGCCGGACGTCGCGCGCGACGCGCTCGACGCGACCGAAGCGCTGACGGGCGCCCCGACCCGCCCGGTGCGCGCCTGCTGCGGGCTGCCGCTCCTGTACGCCGGCGATCGTCCGGGCTTCGAGGCCGCCGCGCGGCGGCTCGCCGCGGAGGTCGCGCCCGGGGGGCGCTTCGTCGCCGTCGATCCCGGGTGCGCGCGCGCCGTGCGCGTCGAGTACCCGCGCGTGGGCGTGAGCGTGAAGGGCCCGGAGCTGTTCGTCGATCTCGCGCGCTCGTCGCTCGACCGGCTGCAGCGATCGGCGTCGGAGCGGCGGGTGCGCTACCACGATCCCTGCCAGCTCGGGCGCGGCCTCGATCGCTACGACGCGCCCCGGGAGATCCTCGCCCGCATCACGGGGCGCCCGCCGGAGGAGTTCATCCACCGCCGCGAGCACGCCGACTGCAGCGGCGGCGGCGGCCTCCTGCCCGCCACGCGCCCCGCGTCGTCCGCCGCCATCGCCGACGGCAGGATCGCGGAGCACCGCGCGCTCGGCGGCGGGCTGCTCGTGACGCACTGCGCGCAGAGCCTCCGGCGGTTCAGGACGCGGGGCGAGCCGGCGGAGGACCTCGCGAGCCTCGTCGCGCGGGCCGTCGCGCCGCGATGACCGCGCCGCCGCCAGCCGCGGACGAGGCGCGCGGCGGCGCTGCGGGGCCGGAGGAGCGCGCGCCTCAGAAGCGGCGCACGGTCGCGGGGAGGCTCCTCGCGAGCTACCTCGTGGTGCTCGCCGCCTTCGCGCTGACCGTCGGCTGGAGCGTCCAGGCGCTGCGGGCAGCTTCGCGCGACGCCCAGCTGCTGCGCGCCGGGTACGTCCCGCTGCTGCTCCGCATCGGCGAGGTCCTGGCCGAGCAGAACGTCTTCAACGCCCAGCTGAACCACATCACCGCCGCGAAGAACCCGGGGGACGTGCGCGAGTGGATCGAGACCGCGCGGCGGACCCGTCCGCTCGCGTTCTCGATCGTCAAGGACGCCGCCCGGGCGCTCGCCGGCGATGAGAAGGCGACCGGCGGGGACGCCCGCCTCGGGCAGACGGCCGCGTCGTCCGGCGTCCGCCGGTTCAGCGACGAGGTCGCGGCCGAGGTGGCGGCGATCGAGCGGCTCGTCGGCGCCAGCCCGGAGCGGTTCGCTCAGCTCTTCCAGGCGCTCGCCGTCGGCGACCGCGAGCTCGCCGAGCGCACGCGCGACGAGCTCGTCAAGCGGGAGGTCGAGGGCGCGCAGCGGCTGCGGGCGATCAGGAGCCGCGTCGAGGGGCAGATGCAGAGCCTCACCGACGAGGCGGAGCTGCGCGAGGAGCGCTCGATGCACCTGCTCCTCGGGCTGGGCGTGCTGACGCTCCTCGTCGGCGTGATGATGTCGCTGTACGCGCGGCGCGTGCTCGCCCCGCTGACCGCGGTCACCGAGCGGGCCAACGCCGTCGCGCGCGGCGACCTCACCCCGAAGCAGGCGCTCGCCACGAACGACGAGATCGGCGAGCTCGCGACGACGTTCGAGGACATGGTCGCCGCGATCCGCCGCGCGCGCGCCGAGCTCGTGAACGCCGAGCGGCTGGCGGCGATCGGGAAGATGGCCGCGCACGTCACGCACGAGATCAGGAACCCGCTGTCGTCGATCGGGCTGAACCTCGAGCTGCTCGAGGAGGAGGTGGCGCGCGCCTCCGCGGCGGACATGCCTGACGCCGAGCTGAGGCCCGTGATGAAGGAGTCGGCGCAGCTCGTCACGGCCATCCGGGCCGAGGTGGACCGCCTGTCCCGCATCGCCGAGCAGTACCTCAGCGTCGCCCGCCGCCCCCGCCCGCGCCTGGAGCCAGAGCGGGTGGACGACCTGGTGCAGGAGCTGGTGGCGTTCGTGAGGCCCGAGCTCGACCGCGCCGGCGTCGCGGTTCGCGTCGAGGTGGAAGAGGCGGGGCCCGAGATCCTCCTCGACGAGTCGCAGATCCGTCAGGCGCTCCTGAATTTGCTCCGCAACGCGCGCGAGGCGATGCCGAAGGGCGGCGAGATCGTCGTGAGCGTCAGCTTCTCGAGCGGCGCCGCGACCATCGCGGTCGACGACACGGGCCTCGGCGTGCCGGAGGAGCTGCGCGCGTCCATCTTCGACCCCTTCTTCACGACGAAGCAGCGCGGCACGGGGCTCGGGCTCGCGGTCACGCGGGACATCATCGAGGCGCACGGCGGCACGATCTCGTGCGAGCCGCGCGAGGCGGGGGGCACGCGGTTCCGGATCGCGCTGCCCGCCGGGCGCTCACCGGTCCAGGGCCGCGCCGCGGACGCGATGCTGTGAGCCGCTCCGGCCGCGGCTCGCTCGCGCGGCGGAGAGCGAGCCGCTCCGGCCGCGGCTCGCTCGCGCGGCGGAGCGCGGCACGTCCGACGCGGGGCCGCAGCGCGGACTATCTCGGCATGTCCAGGTACTGGAGGGCGAGCCCCATGAGGAAGAAGCCCACCACGGCGAACAGGATCGCCGCGAGCACATAGACGATGGTTCGGAGCGTCCGCGCCGGCGGCGCCGGAGGCCGCTGCTCGAGCGGCCCTGGCTCACCGACGGTGGCAGGCCCCGGGCTTGCCGAGTCCATGCTTGGCCGCACGGGTTTGTAGACAAGCGTCGGACCCTGGCCGGTCGTCGACCCGCCCGAGCTGTCCTCGGAAAAATCCGGGAGCGTCCGCGGCGTCACGGGGTGGGATACGAGCGGGGGCACGAGATCTCTGAGCGCGTTGTTGAGCACCATGGTGCCGTTCGGACCGGTCCATTGGGCGGGCGCCACCGCCGTCTGCCCGCCCGGCGCGCGCCCGCCGGGCATGTAAGGCGGGAGCTGGCCCTCGTTCTGCGTGAGCGGCGGCTCCGCGAGGAGGTGGGCCGCCCGCTCAGGCTCGCCGTGCGGGCGCACCATGGCCTCGACCCGCGGTTGCGCCCCCGGGTCGGTCGCCGTGCGGATCAAGATGGGATCGATCGGTGGCACCGGGAGCTTGACCGCGCCGGAGGACGGCGGCTTGTAGCTCTGGTGCGCTGGCGGGATGGGCGAGCTGCGCGCATGGCCGGAGGCGCTGCTTGCCGGCAGCGTGGAGCTGGGTGAGCCGCTGACCGGATGGCTGGAGCTCCTCGCCGGCCGCAGCTCCCGCCAGGCGGTGAGCCCCTCGAGCGCGCTCTGGAAGCGGTCCGCGGGCTCTCGCGCCAGCCCCTTCGCGAGGAACGCCTCGAGCCGCGGGTCGACGGGCCCGTCCATCGCCTCGGCCAGCGTCCGCGCGTTGGTCTTCTGCTTCATTTCGACCATGATGAGCAGGTTGCGCGCCTGGTAAGGCAGCTGGCCGCTCATCGACTGGTAGATCATCGTGGCGCAGGCGTAGATGTCCGCGCGGTGGTCGACCGTCTTCGCCTTGCCGATCTGCTCGGGCGGCATGAACGAGAACGTGCCCAGGCTCTGGCCCATCTCGGTCAGCGTCTCCGCTCCCATCTCCTTCGGCAGCTTGGAGATGCCGAAGTCGAGGATCTTGACCCGCTTCGACCCGTCGGGGCGCGCCTCGATGTACACGTTCGACGGCTTCAGATCGCGGTGGATGATGCCGGCGCGGTGCGCGTCGGCGAGCCCCATCCAGACCTGCTCGATGATCGGGTGCAGCTCCTCGAAATCGATCGGTCCCGTCCGCTTCAGCCGATCGATCAGCGACTCGCCCTCGAGCAGCTCGAACACGAGGACGATGCCGTGCTCGGGGTCCTCCTCGACGTCGAGGATCTCGGTGACGTGATCGCTGTTGATGGATCCCGCGGCGCGCGCCTCGCGCCGGAACCGCTCGGCCGCGGACGACTTGGCCTTCGACTCGGCGCGCAGGAGCTTGATCGCCACCTGGCGGCCGGTGCGGATGTTCTCCGCGGCGAACACCTCGCCCATGCCGCCGCGGCCGAGCTGGCGGATGATGCGATACCGGTTCGCAACGACGGTTCCAGCTTCGAGCTCCAAGCGCGCCCTCGCCCCAGAGTATCCTCCGCGCCGATGCGGAGGATCAAATTCTCCGGCGCGAACGAGGTGATCCGACCGTAAGTCGCGGGCCGCGGTCGCTCTTCCCAGCGCCCAGCGCGGCGGAAGGGCCGCGGGATCGAGCTCTTCCGTGGGGTCTCCTCCCCTTCGCCGAGGGGCAGGCGCTGCCCCGTCGCGCGCGGCGTCCTCGCGTCGGTCGCAGGGGCACGGCCGCGCCCCTGCGCCGCCGCGGGGCTCACTCGTCTTCTTGCTGGCGGAGCTTCGCCATGACGCTCAGGTCCTCGAGCGTCGAGGTATCGCCGGTCAGCTCTCGACCAGCGGCGACGTCCTTCAGGAGCCGGCGCATGATCTTGCCGCTGCGGGTCTTCGGCAGGGCGTCCGCGAAGCGGATCGCGTCGGGGCGGGCGAACTTGCCGATCTCCTTGGCGACGTGCTCGCCGAGCTTCGCCTGGAGCTCCGGCCCGGCCGTCACCCCCGGCCGGAGCGAGACGAACACCACGAGCGCCTGTCCCTTGAGGTCGTCCGGGCGACCCACGGCGGCCGCCTCTGCGACGGAGGGATGAGACACGAGCGCGCTCTCGATCTCGGCCGTCCCGATGCGGTGGCCGGCCACGTTCAGCACGTCGTCGATGCGACCGACGACCCAGAAGTAGCCGTCCTCGTCGCGGCGGGCGCCGTCGCCGGTGAAGTAGCAGCCCTCGACGTCGCTGAAGTACTGCTTCCGGAACCGCTCGTCGTCGCCCCACACCGTGCGCAGCATCGACGGCCACGCCTGCTTCAGGACGAGCAGCCCTCCCTCGCCCGCGGCGACGGGCTTGCCGTCCTTCGTCACGACCTCGGGCACGACGCCGAACATCGGCAGCCCGGTCGATCCCGGCTTCGAGAACGACGCGCCGGGCAGCGTGGTCATCATGATCGAGCCCGTCTCCGTCTGCCACCAGGTGTCCACGATCGGGCAGCGGCCGCCGCCGATGGTCCGGTGGTACCAGATCCACGCCTCGGGGTTGATCGGCTCGCCGACCGAGCCGAGGAGCCTGAGGCTCGACAGATCGCTCTTCGCGGGCCACTCGTCGCCCTGCCGCATGAAGGCGCGGATGGCCGTGGGGGCGGTGTAGAGGATGGTGACCCCGTGCTTCTCGATCAGCCGCCAGAAGCGGCCCCAGTCGGGGAAGTTCGGGGCGCCTTCGTACATGAGGCACGTCGCGCCGTTCGAGAGCGGGCCGTACACGATGTAGCTGTGGCCCGTCACCCAGCCGACGTCGGCGGTGCACCAGTAGATGTCGTCGTCGCGCAGATCGAAGACGTACTTCGTCGTGACGTGCGCGCCGACCAGGTAGCCGGCGGTCGTGTGGAGCACCCCCTTGGGTTTCCCGGTCGAGCCGCTCGTGTAGAGGATGAAGAGCGGGTGCTCGGCGTCGACGATCGTCGGCTCGCAGGCGGGGGCGGCCCCGGCGAGCAGGTCGTGCCAGAAGACGTCCCGGCCCTCCGTCATCTGCACATCGCAGCGCTCCTTGCCGAGGTGCTGGTACACGATGACGCGCGTCGCGCTCTTCGCCTCCGGCTGAGCGAGCGCCTTGTCGACGGTCGCCTTCAGCGGCACGACCTGCCCGCGCCGGTACGCGCCGTCCTGCGTGATGACGAGCTTGGCCTGGCTGTCGTGGATGCGGTCGCGGAGCGCGTCCGCGGCGAAGCCGCCGAACACCACGGTGTGCACCGCGCCGAGGCGCGCACAGGCGAGCATCGCCACGGCCACCTCGGGGACCATGCCCATGTAGATCGCGACCCGGTCACCCTTCTCGATGCCCAGCCGCTTGAGCGCGTTGGCGAGCAGCAGCGTCTCGCGGTGGAGCTGGGCGTAGGTCAGCGTCCGCGTGGCGCCGTGCTCGCCTTCCCAGATGATGGCGGCCTTGTTCTTGGTGGCCGTCGTCAGGTGTCGATCGAGGCAGCTCTCCGTGACGTTGAGGGTGGCGCCGAGGAACCACTTGGCGTGCGGCAGGGACCAGTCGCTGGTCGTGGTCCACGGCGTGCGGAACACGAGGTCGCTCACCTCCCGGCGCCAGAACGCGTCCGGCTGCTCGATGCTCTCGCGGTAGAGCGCCTCGTAGGTCGCCTGCGCGCCGACGCGCGCACGACGCGAGAACTCGGCCGGCGGCTCGAACCGGCGCGTCTCCTTGAGCAACGACGTGATGGCATCCTGCGACATGGCACCCCTTGAGGGGACGGCGGCAGCCGATCCCCGGCTGACGTTGAAGGGGACGGCGGCAGCCGATCCCCGGCTGACGTTGAAGGGGACGGCGGCAGCCGATCCCCGGCCAATGTTGAAGGGGACGGCGCAAGCCGATCCCCGGCCAATGTTGAAGAGGACGGCGGCAGCCGATCCCCGGCCCATGCTCCCCGCTGGAGAGCGCGGCGAACCCTCTACGACTCACCGCGAGGGCGTGCGAGGATACATCCGTCAAGCGGCAGAACAAGGATGGAACGAGCGGCCGAGATCGGCAGAGGCTGATCACCAGAACGCATAGCCGGCGTGCAAGCTGCCCCCCAGCTGCAGCAGCACGGCCGAGTAGAGCGTGGCGTCGTCCTGATCGCTGTTCTTGTAGCTGATGCCACGCGACGACTGGAAGTAGCTGTCGAGCGAGAACCCGAGGAGCACGCCCCCGAGGTCCAGCTCGACGCCCACCTCGGAGAACACGAACGCGTTCACCCCGGCGGCCTTCTGGCACAGGCCATTGCAGATATCTCCCGCCGGCGTCTTGATGCTGTCGAACTTCACGGAATCGTAGGTGAGACCGCCCCCGATCGAGCCCACGAACCGCCAGGTCTGCCCAGGGGTCATCAGGCGGACGTTCAGCCCGAGGCGCGTCGAGCCGAGCGTGTAACTGGCGTTCGGGTAGGCGGGGTCGTCCGAGCCGGTCGCGATGTTCGCGTACTGGAGCATCACGTCGAACGCCGCGGGGGTGTTCACGCGGTATCCCACCCGGATCGAGCCAGCTCCGCCGCTGTTCGCCTCCGGCGCCGGGAAGGCTCGCGGGTGGCTGAGCGGCCAGAGCAACGACGCGGCGCCGATCACATAGTAGCCCTGCGGCGGGAGCGAGAGGGGCACCGGCTTCGGCGGAGGGGGCAGGGGCGGCGTGAACGGCTGCGGCGCCGGGGTCGCGGGGGCTCTGTCCGGGACCAGCGCGAGCTTCACCTTCTTGTCGCGCTCGCCGCTCGCCACGGTGACGCTCTCCTCGGCGCTCGCGTGCCCCTCGGCTCGCGCGCCGATGCGGTGCACCCCCGGCCCGAGCTCCACGACCCGCGTCCCGGAGGACGAGGGGGGCTGTTCCTCGCCGTCGATGATCAGCGTCGCGGTCTGTGGGCTGAGCTCGATCGTGAGATGGGCGAGGAGCGCGCGCATCTCCTCGATGGCGCTGCGCGCCGTCTTCTCGTCGCCCTCATCCATCGTGTCGCGGTGCTCCGCGAGCGCGCGCTCGAGCGCCGCGATGGCCCTCGGGTAGTTGAAGAGGGCCTTCTCCGCGAGCGCGATGTTGAACAGCGGGCTGGCCTTCGGCTTCTCCTTGTAGGCCGCCTCGAACTCGACGACCGCGGCCCGGTAGTTCCTGTCCTGGAACAGCTTGATGCCGTTCTCCATGTGCTGCCGGTACGGTTCGACCTGCGCGAGCGCCGGCGAGAGCTGCATGGTCAGGCCGAGCGTCGCCGCGCAGAGCGCCAGCGTGAGTCGTCCGTGTGATCTGCCCAATCCCGCCTCAGTCGACCTTGAGCTGCAAACCAGCCGCGACCCCCGCCGGCTTCGGCGTCGCGACCGCCGGGGTGGCCTGCGCCGGACCGGCGGCCTTCGCCCCGGCGCCCGCGCCCTTGGGGCGCGCCGCGAAGGGGAGCGTCGTCGCCTTCTTCGTGATCGGCTCGGCCTTGGGCGCCGGGGCGGGCGCGACGGGCGCCGCAGTCGTGGCCTCGGCCGGAGGCGGCGCCGGGGTCACGGCCGCCGGCAGCGGGTGGAGCAGGACATCGATCGGGGCGTTGCCGTCCTGGAGCGTCACCTCTTTGTCCACGGCCGTGTAGCCGGAGGCCTCGATGCGCACACGCTTCGTCTCGCCTGTGCGGCCGCGCAGCGTGCGGTCGGCCAGCGCCACGCCGTCGACGGTGAACAGGGCGCCTTCGGCGTTCGTCCGGAGCTCGACGGAGACCTGGGTGGGCAGCGCGGGCGCGATGGCTGCCGTGCCCGCGTCCGGCGAGCGGCGCGCGTGAAGGACCGCGCCGGCGAGCCCGCCAATGAGCGCGACCAGCGCCCCCGCGGCGAACGCGAGCCGCCGCGGGCCGCGCGCGCCCGTGTGCCCGCTGCTCGACCAGCCCACCTTCGAGCCGCTCCCGTGCACCTCGAGCGTCGGATCCAGCCCGATGCTGGGATCCCCCGGCGTCTGCTGCCTCGCCGGCGTCTGCCCGAGGGCGCCGGGAGCGCTCGTCGTGTGCGCCCCGAGCTCGTCGCTCGAGCTGCGCCGTGACGCGAGGAGCCCGCCGGCGCCGGCGGCCAGGGCGTCCAGGAAATCTCGCGCGGAGGAGAACCTCGCGTCCCTGTCCCGCGTGAGCGCCTTGGCGATCACGCGCGCGATCGGCTCGGGGACGGCCGGGTTGCTCATCCGCACATCCAGGGCGTCCTTCATGCAGATGTTGACGATCACCTGCTCGTACGAGCCGCCGCTGTGCGGCGGGTGCCCGGTGAGACACTCGTAGAGGATCGCGCCGACGGCCCAGAGATCGGTCCTGCCGTCCACGTCGGGCAGCGCCTGCGCCTGCTCCGGCGACATGTAGAACGGCGTTCCGAGCACCGTGCCCTGCCGGGTCAACGTGTGGGCCGGAGCGCCGTCGGCGCGGCGCACCTTCGAGATGCCGAAGTCCAGGATCTTGGCGAAGTTCGGGTCGTCGTCGCGGTCGACAAGGAAGACGTTGTCCGGCTTGAGGTCGCGGTGGACGATGCCCGCCTCGTGGGCGCGGTGGAGGCCGCGGAGGAGCTGCGCGGTCACGTGGAGCGCCTCGCCGAGGTCGAGCCTGCCGCAGCGCCGGATGCGGTGGCCCAGGTCCTCGCCGCGGAGCAGCTCCATGACGAGGAAGGGGATGTCGTCGGCGAAGCCGGCGTCGAAGATCTCGACGATGTGCGCGCTCTCGACGGCGCTCGCCGCCTGCGCCTCGCGGTGGAACCGGGCGACCGCGTCCTTGTTCTGCGCGAGATCGGCGTCGACGAACTTCATCGCGACGCGCTTCCCGATGGCGGTGTTCACCGCCTCGTAGACCACGCCCATCCCGCCACGCCCGATCGTCCGTACGATTTCGTACTTCTGAACCCGCTTTCCGACGAGCGCCCCCTCGACCGGCTGGGTCGCTGCGGCGGTGGTGTCGGTGCTGCTAGGCATGGCGGTTCGACGTGGGGGAAGCGGACGAAGCCCGTGAAGCCCTTTGGACGAACCGCATCAAAGAAAGCTGCGCCCCGTCCCCGCGCGGCAGCTTATCACCTCCTCACGCCGGGGTGCACCTTCGCCGGCGGGGCCCCAGGGGTGCGTCCGACGAGGATTCTCCGCCGTACCTCAGGCACCTTCATCCACCTCAGCGCGGCATGGGAGGTGCGTCCGCGCTCGGCGCCTCACCGAGGCGCGGATCGAGCCCCCCCTCCTTGTCGAGGGCCGAGAGGTCGCTGAATCCGCCGATGCTGGCTCCATTGATGAAGATCTGAGGGACCGTCCGCTGCCCGGAGGCCTTGACCAACCAGGCGCGGAGGTCATCGCGGTTCTCCACGTTGATCTCCGTGAAGCGCGCCTGCTTCTGCGTCAGCAGGCGCTTCGCCATGGCGCAGTAAGGGCAGTAGTCGGTGACGTAGATGGTGACTTCGGCTGCTTGCATGGGCATCTCGTCCTCTTTCCTTTCCCGGGCAGGCCAAAGATGCAAGCGCACAGGGCTCCACCTTGCGGTAGGCTGCGCGCATGGCCGAGAAAGAGGGCACGATTCACCTCGATCGCTATACTGGCGACGCGAAGCAGGTCGTCGCCGGCGCACAGCAGATCGCGGACGAGCGCCAGCACGCGGAGGTCACGCCGCTGCACCTGCTCATGAGGTTGCTGGAGCGCGACCGGGGCGTGTCCGAGGTCTTTCGGCGGGCCGGCGCCGACCCGAACGAGGTGCTCCAGCTCGCCGAGAACGCCCTGAAGAAGCTGTCCAGGGCGGGCAGCAGCGGCGTTGCGTACGTGAGCCCCCGCCTGCTCGATCTGCTGGGGCGCGCCGAGCGGGAGGCGACCCGGGACAAGTCGCAGAACGTGGGCATCGAGCACCTGTTGCACGCGCTCGCCCAGGAGATCCGCGGGCCTGCCGGGGAGATCCTCTCTTCGTTCGGCATCGGTCCCGGCGCGTTCCGGCCGCACCTCGGGGCGCTGGAGGCGGCCTCGCGGGAGCCCTCGCCCGCGCCGGCCAACGCGGCCGAGCCGGGTCAACCCGCGCCCTACACGCGGGACCTCGTCGCCGACGCGCGCGAAGGGCGGTTCGATCCGGTCATCGGCCGTGACGTCGAGGCGCGCCGCTTGCTGCAGATCCTCGAGCGGCGGTTCAAGAACCACCCGCTCATCGTCGGCGAGCCCGGCGTGGGCAAGACCGCGCTCATCCGGGGCCTGGCCGATCGCATCGCGCACGGCGACGTGCCCACGAACCTCGCGGGCGCCCACCTCTACGAGCTCGACACCGGCGCGCTCGTCGCCGGGGCGAAGCTCCGCGGGGAGATCGAGCAGCGCCTCAAGGTCCTTGTCGATCGGCTGCGGGGCGAGCAGGACGCGGAGAGCATCCTCGTCGTCGAGGATCTCGACGCGCTCTTCGGCCAGGGGGTGCAGGGCGCCGGCGTGGGCGAGCTCCTGAAGCCGCTCCTGTCGCGCGGGGAGATCCGGATCATCGCCACGACGACGCCCGAGGGCGTGCGCAAGATCAACGAGCGCGATCCCGGGATCATCCGGCGGTTCTCGACGATCACGCTGGAGGCGCCGAGCATCGATCAGGCGACGGAGATCCTGCGCGGGATCGCCACGAAGTACGAGGCCCACCACCGCGTCCGGGTAGGGGAGAGCGCCATCACCTCGGCGGTCGCGCTGGCCAAGCGGTACATCTCGGACCGCGCGCTCCCCGACACGGCGGTGGACCTGCTCGACGAGACGTCCGCCCGCAAGCGGGTGGAGGTCGACGGCGTGCCGGCCGAGCTCGACACGCTGACCCGGCGTGTCGACGCGCTCCGCGCCCAGATCGCCGCGCTCGCGGACGACGACGACAAGCTCAGCGTCCAGACCCGCACGCGGCTGGAAGCGGAGCTCGCGGAGATCGAGCCGAAGGCGTCGTCGATGCGCAGCCGCAACGCGTCGCGCCGCGGCGTCATCGCGGCGTGCCAGTCCATCCGCCGGGAGCTCGTCGCCGCGACGGAGGCCTTGAAGGCTGCCCAGCGCGACAAGGCGTTCGCCAAGATCGGCGAGCTCGAGCACGTCACGCTCCCGGAGATCAAGCGGCGGCTGCAGGCCGCGGAGGAGGCCGCGCAGCGGGAGGGGGTCGCGCCGACCTCGAACGTCGTCGCGGAGTCGGACGTGGCGGCGACGCTCAACGACTGGACCGGCATCCCGGTGGCCAAGATGCTCGAGGGCGAGGCCGAGAAGCTCCTCAAGATGGAGGCGCGGCTCGCGCAGCGGGTGGTCGGTCAGGACGAGGCGGTGCGCGCGATCGCGAAGGCGGTGCGCCGCGGGCGCGTCGGCCTGCGCGATCCGGGGAAGCCGATCGGCTCGTTCCTGTTCCTCGGGCCGAGCGGCGTCGGCAAGACGGAGCTCGCGAAGGCGCTCGCCGAGTTCCTGTTCGACGACGAGCAGGCGCTGACGCGCATGGACATGAGCGAGTTCATGGAGCGCCACATGGCGCAGCGCCTGATCGGCGCGCCCCCGGGCTACGCGGACAGCGAGCAGGGCGGCTTCCTCACCGAGGCCGCCCGGCGCCGGCCGTACAGCGTGCTCCTGTTCGACGAGGTCGAGAAGGCCCACGCGGACGTGTTCAACCTGCTGCTCCAGATCCTCGACGACGGCCGGCTCACCGACGGCCGCGGGCGGCTCGCCGACTTCTCGAACACGGTCGTCATCATGACCTCGAACATCGGGTCGAAGCGCGTGCTCGAGACCGACGCCAAGCTCTGGACCACGGAGGACGGGCGCGAGGCGATCCGCGACGTCCTGCTCGAGGAGCTGCGCGGGTTCTTCCGCCCCGAGTTCCTGAACCGGGTCGACGACATCATCGTCTTCAAGGCGCTCAGCAAGGAGGACCTCCGGGGCATCGTCGACATCCAGCTCCGTCGGCTGGAGCAGCTGCTCACGGACAAGGACATCCGCCTGGCCCTCACGGACGCCGCGAAGGCACGGCTCGTCGAGCTCGGTTACGAGCCGAGCCTCGGCGCTCGCCCGCTGAAGCGGGCGATCCTGCGCGAGCTCCAGAACCCGCTCGCCGAGACCATTCTGGCCGGCGGGTACCAGCCCGGCCAGACGATGCAGGTCGACGTGGTCGACGAGAAGTTCGTCTTCACCAAGGCGTGAGGGCGAAAAGGCGGTGGGCGAGCGGCGAGCGGCGAGCGGCGAGCGCGACCCGCGCCGCGACCGGGCGCGCGGCCCGGGCTGCGCTCTGCCCGGAGCTTTCCAGGGCCCTGCCCACGCCCGGAGGCCGGGGACGTCGCTCCAGGCGAAGAACCAGGGCGACGCCGCTGCGAACCACTTGCCAAGCCGGAGAAGGTCCGTATACTGCCGCTCCCTCGCCCACCGGGCCCTCCGATCGAGGGCTATCTGCGTGGCGTATGGCGAGGGATCGCGGTCCCCAGGTTGAGGAAGACGCACCATGTACGCGGTCATCAAGACGGGCGGCAAGCAGTATCGGGTCGCCGAAGGTCAGAAGCTCCGGGTTGAGAAGCTTGTCGGCAATGCGGGTGACAAGGTCACCTTCAGCGAGGTGCTCCTCGTCGGCGGTGACTCTCCCAAGATTGGCAAGCCCCTCGTGAGCGGCGCCTCTGTCGCTGCCGAGATCACCGGGCAGGACCGCGGCAAGAAGATCGTGGTCTTCAAGTTCAGGCGCCGGAAGAACTACCGCCGCAAGAACGGCCACCGCCAGCCGTACACCGAGCTCAAGATCACCGGCATCACCGCCTAGCAGGAGAAGCAGAGATGGCTCACAAAAAAGGCGGCGGCTCCTCCAGGAACGGCCGCGACTCAAGCGCACAGCGCCGTGGGGTGAAGGTGTATGCCGGGGCGCCCGTGCGCGCTGGCAACATCCTGGTCCGGCAGGTCGGCTCCTCGATCCACGCCGGCCACAACGTCGGCACCGGCCGCGACTTCACGCTCTTCGCCCTCGTCGACGGCGTCGTCACGTACGAGTGGAAGTCCAACACCAAGAAGCAGGTGTCGGTCTACCCGGCTTCCTGAGCCTTCCTCACCGGGAGGGCGTCCTGATCCGTTCCATCCAGTCCCGCCTGCTGCGCTCCACGCGCTGCCGAGCTACTCGAGCGCGGTGACGACCTACAAGCTTCTCGCCCTCGACGTCGACGGGACCCTCGTCCGTCGTGATGGGTCCATCCACGACGAGGACCTCCGCGCCATCCAGCGCCTCCAGGGCGCCGGCGTCCCGGTCTCGATCGCGACCGGGCGTCTGTACTCGGGGACGCGCGAGGTCGCGCGCCGGATCGGCGTGGTCGGCCCCATCGCGTGCGTCGACGGCAGCCACATCGTGCACACCGAGGGCGACGCGCACCTGTACTCGCGCACGATCTCCGGCGCCGAGGCGGCCCTCCTGCGCTCGATCACCGAGCGGCACGCGACGGCGTCGTTTCTGTTCGCGCAGGACAGCATCGTCCACGACGCGACCGGCGCGCCGCACGTCCACTATGTCCGGGGCTGGTCGCCCGCCATCGCCGAGGTCGATCGCGTCTCGTCGCACCCGTACTGGGAGCACGAGCATGGCCTGCTCGCGCTCGTGGCGCTCGGGACCGAGCTCCAGGTCGCGGCGGCCGTCGAGGAGGTCCGGTCCGAGCTCGGTGAAGCGGCCTTCGTCGTCTCGTTCCCCCTCATGCGCGACGACCAGACGAGCCTCTTCGCGATGATGGTCCGGGCCGCTGGGCCGACGAAGGGGACCGCGATCGCGTGGCTCGCGGAGCACCACGGCTGCGAGCTGTCGGACGTGGTCGTCGTCGGCGACTGGCTCAACGACGTGCCGATGTTCGAGGTCGCGGGGCGGTCGTTCGCCATGGCGCAGGCGCCCGAGCCTGTGAAGCAGGCGGCGACGGACCGCCTCAAGGCCGACGGCCTGGTGGGCGGCGGCATCGCCGAAGCCATCCGCCGCGCCTTCGGTCGCTGAACGCGCTGAACGCCGGCCAACGGCGAGCGCCGGAGGCAGCGGAGGAGCGCCGCTCAGCGCTCCCCCGCCTCCGTGCGTGTCAGGCCTTGCGCTGCGCCGGCTGGGCCGCCGCGGCGAGCTGCTGCTGCTGCTGCTGCAGGTACTGGGCAACGGCGCGCGACCGCTCGATGGCGAACTGCTTGACCTCCTTGCTCGGAGAGCCCGCGAGGGCATTCAGCAGCTTGGTCACCTTCTCGAGCTGGCGCGACTGGAACAGCGCCTCGAAGTAGTTGTTCGCCAGGCGCACGTCGCGGCTCATCTTCGCCTCGTGCGGCTGGAGCAGGCGGACCACCGCCTCGAGGTCGTTCTTCTGCCCGTAGAGCGCCGACAGGCAGAGCAGCGCCAGCGGGTTGTCCGGGTTCTGCGCGACCGCCTTCTTGGCGTACTCGACCGCCTTGTCGCGCGTCTCCTCGTTGGCCGCGTAGAAGCCCTGGATCGCGATGTACGGCGCGGCCGTCTTCTTGTCGGCCGAGAACTTCTCGATCGCCGCGACCGCGCTCGCCTCGTCGCCGCGCTGCTTCTCGTACTGGAAGAGGTAGGCCCACGCGTCGATACAGTCCACGTCGATCGCGATCGCCTTCTCGATGAACTCGCGCTCCTTCGCGTCGTCCTTGCGCGCCTGGTAGAGCTTCGCGAGGTGCAGCGAGGGGTAGGGGTTGTCCTTGAGCAGGTTCTGCGCGCCCTTGAGCGTCCCCTCGGCCTTGTCGTGCTTGTCCTGCGAGAGCTGCGCGACGCCGAGCGCGAGCCAGTCGTCGCCCGTGCCGCCCTTCGCGACCACCTTCGAGAGCACCTGCTCGGCGCGCGCCAGCCGGTTGTGCTTGAGGAGCTCCTGCGCGAAGATGCGCCCGCGGTTCAGGTCATCAGGCTGCTCGGTCCAGTGCTTCTCGAGCCCCGCGAGCAGGTCCTCCAGGCCGATCGCGATCGGGCGCCCCTGATCGTCCTGCACCTGCACCGCCGGCCCGTTGAAGCCGAGGAGCTGCCACATCTGCTCGAGGGTCACCGCCGTGGGACCCTGCTCGAGCAGGCCCTTCAGCTCGTCGGTCGGCTTGTTCATCGGGATGACGATGAGCGCGTTCCCCGGCACGCCGTTCGGAAACGCGCTCACGGGCGCGACGATCGCCGCCCCTCCGGTGATGTTGAGCCCACCCGCCTGCTGCTGTCCGTTCGTCGTCATCGTCGATGCTCCGAGATCTCTCCCCCACGCGCGCCGAGGCGCAGGCATCGCCCAGCCTCGCCCCGGTACCCTGCGCGCCGAAATGATGGGGGCCGTAGTTCGTGTAGAAGGGGCGCGAACGCTAGCAGGGAGGACCCAGCCGGGCAACGGGGGAGCTCGGAGCGCGCGCGGCCTCATCGCCGCCATCGCGTTCGGGCCAGAAGCGCTTCCGCCGCTTCCACCGCTTCCACGGCTTCCACCCGTGATTCCGCGCGTCGCAACCGTGAACCTCGGCGCGGTTCCCGCGCTTGAACCCGGCTGCGCCGCTGCGGTTCGCGTCGCCGTCGCCGCCGTGGTCACCTCGTGCTCGCTCGTGTGATCCGTGTCGTGCTCGCTGTCGCTATCGCCGTCTCGGACGCCCATCTCGCTCGCCCTCTCCCTCGCCGCGCGCCGTCCTAGTCGAGTCGTGGGCCGGCGGCGAGGGGGGCCTCGAGCGTGCGCGCCGATCCGGAGCGCGCCGGCGCGCCGCCGCGCAGCCGCGCCGCGAGGTGCGTGCGGCGCTCCTCACGGCGCGTCTCCGCCAGCGCCAGCGACACGGCCCGCGGATCCGCCACGAGCACCACGAGCCGCTTGCCGCGGGTCACCGCCGTGTAGATGAGGTTGCGCGAGAGCATCACGAAATGCTGGGTGAGGATCGGCACGATCACCGCCGGATACTCGCTCCCCTGGCTCTTGTGGATGCTCGTCGCGTAGGCGAGCGTCAGCTCGTCGAGCTCCGCTTCCTCGTAGCTGACCTCGCGATCGTCGAAGCGCACCTGGAGCTTCCGCTCCTCGGTGTTCACGTCCGTGATGAAGCCGACGTCGCCGTTGTACACCTCGCGGTCGTAGTCGTTGCGGAGCTGCATCACCTTGTCGCCGAGCCGTAACGTCCTCGCGCCGCGCGTGACGCTCGGACCCTCGGGGTTCAGCGCCGCCTGCAGCCGCGCGTTCAGCGTGATCGCCCCCGCCTCGCCCTTGTGCATCGGCGTCAGGACCTGCACGTCGCGCCGCGGATCCAGCCCGAACCCCTTGCCGACGCGCTCCGTCACGAGGTGGAGGATCAGATCCGCCGCCGCCTCGGCCTCGATCCGCTCGATCACGTAGAACTCGCCGCCTGGCCCGCGCGCGCCCTCGGGCGGCTCGCCGTCGTGGATCCGGTGCGCGTTCCGGACGATGAGGCTGCCCTCGGCCTGCCGGAAGATCTGCGTGAGCCGCACCGTGGGCACCTCGCCGGAGGCGATCACGTCCCGCAGCACCGCGCCCGGCCCCACCGACGGGAGCTGATCGACGTCGCCCACCAGCACGAGCCGCGCCGCGTCGGACGTCGCCTGCAGGAGCGCGTCGGCGAGCGCGAGGTCGAGCATCGACGCCTCGTCGACAACGATCGCCCCCGCCTCGATCGGCCGGCCCCGCTGGCGGCCGAACTTGCGCTGCTTGGGATCGAACTCCAGCAGGCGGTGGAGCGTGACGGCCTCGCGCCCCGTCGCCTCGCTCATCCGCTTCGCGGCGCGACCCGTGGGCGCGGCGAGCCGCACCGGGAGTCGGGCGCGGTCGAAGAGCGCCAGGATGGCCCGGACGATGGTCGTCTTGCCCACGCCCGGGCCGCCCGTGATGACCAGCACCTTGTTCCGCGCCGCCTGCGCCACGGCGTCCCGCTGGGCAGGCGCCAGCGAGACCTGCGTCTTCGCCTCGAACGAGGCGATCGCCGCGTCGACGCCCTCCACGAGGCGCGCCTCGGGCGCCGCGTCGTCCTCGTCGTCGCCCAGCAAGGAGCGCATCCGGCGCGCGAGCCGCACCTCGGCCTCGTGGAGGTCCTTCGGGTAGACGGCGACCTCGCCGGTCTCCAGCGTCTCGACCCGCACATGGCCGCTCGCCACGAGCGCGTCGATCGCTCCGTCGACCTCGGCGGCGTCGCGCTCGAGCATCGCGGCGGCGAGCTCCGCGAGCTCCGGCCGCGCCGCCAGCGTGTGGCCGCGCGTCGACAGATCCACCAGCGTCTGCAGCACGCCCGCCTGCGCCCGCTCCGGCGAGTCGGCCCGGACGCCGATCGAGCGCGCGATCCGGTCGGCGGTCTTGAAGCCGATGCCCCACACGTCGATCGCGAGCCGGTACGGGGAGCGGGAGACGATGTCGATCGCGTGGGGGCCGAACCGCTTGTAGATGCGGCTCGCCAGCGCCGGGGAGGCGCCGTGCGCCTGGAGGAAGATCATGATGGCCCCGATCGCCCGCTGCGCCGCCCACGCCTTCGCGACGGCCTGCGCCCGCCGCTGGCCGAGCCCGGGGACCTCGGCGAGCCGCTCCGGCGACCGGTCGAGGATCTCCAGCGTCTCCGTGCCGAACGCCTCCACGATCCGCTTCGCGTACGCCGGGCCGATGCCCTGCACCATGCCGGACCCGAGGTAGCGCTCGAGCCCATCCAGCGTGGCGGGGGCGATCGGCAGCAGGGTCTCGACCTTGAGCTGCTCGCCGTGCTTCGGATCGCGCTCGTAGCGCCCCGTCGCGCGCACGCGCGTGCCCGGCCCGACCTGCGGGAACACGCCGACCCAGACCTCCGGCGGGGCGCCGGGGGTGACCTCCACCCGCAGCACCCGGAAGCCGCTCGACTCGCTCTCGTACGTGACGCGGACGACCTCCCCCTCGACCGTCGCCGTCCCGTTGCCCGCCACCTCCCGGGCCGAGAAGAGCTTCTGCTGGCCACCGCCGCCCGGTTGCCGCTCCCCGGTCCCGCCCGTGCGCTCGCCGCGGTCGTCGTGGCGCGGCGCGTCGTCCGGCCCCGGCGTCGGCGCCGGCGCGGCGGCTCCCCGGGCCGCCCGATCGGGGCGGCCGCTCCGCTGGGACGGTTGCACGAGGGCAGCATGTAGCCGCCGGCGCGGCGGCGGCAACGTCCTCGTGCGCGGACGCGAGCGACGCTGCAAAACATCGCGCAGCGCCGCATGACGCCCCGCAACGCAGGCCCACGCTGAACGCGCGTCGCGTGGAGCGCGCCGCACGCCACGCGCTGGGCCGCGGTTGGCGTCGCTCCCTCGTGTCAGTATAGTGGCCCGCGATGGGGCGCAGCAGCTTGGTTTCCGTCCTCTGCGCCCTCCTCCTCGCGGGCTGCGCCGGGAGGGCGCCGGAGGCGGCGCGGTCCAAGGACGGCCTGCTGCGCGTGGCCTCCGCGGTGTCCTCGGAGCAGCGCGGCGCCTCGCCTCCGCCCGCGCCCGGGACGGCGGAGGAGGCCGCGCTCGCGGACGCCCACGACGTCGACGACGACGACGACGACGGTGAGGTCGACGACGGCCTGGAGCTGCCGGCGGATCCGGGCACCGGCGCGCGGGCGCACTCGCCGCTCTCGGCGATGACCGAGGCCCAGATCGAGGAGCTGCTCTCGAAGGACCCCGCGACGCTCGGGCCGATGTCGCTGGGCGCCACCAACGCGGGCGCGCTGTTCAACGGCGTCCGGATGCCCGAGGGCGATCGGTGGGAGCTCGTCGATCCGGCCCACGCCTGGGGGACGCGCGAGACGATCGACGCGCTCGACAGGGCGATCGCCGAGGTGCACCGGCAGTTCCCGGGCAGCCCGAAGCTCTACATCGGGCACATCAGCGCCCGGGAGGGCGGCCACCTCTCCCCGCACAAGAGCCACCAGGCCGGGCGCGACGTCGACATCAGCTATTTCCTCGACGCGCGGCACCGCTGGTACCAGCGGGCCACGGCGGCGAACCTCGATCGGGAGCGCACCTGGGCCTTCGTCCGGGCGCTCGTCACCGAGACCGACGTGGAGCTCATCCTCATCGACAGCAGCGTGCAGCGGCTGCTCAAGGAGTACGCGCTGAAGATCGGGGAGGACAAGGACTGGCTCGACGAGGTCTTCCAGCTCGGGTCGAGGAAGCCGCGCCCGCTCGTCCGCCACGCCCGCGGGCACGCGAACCACATCCACGTCCGGTTCTACAGCCCGATCGCGCAGGAGTCGGCCGCCCGCGCGTATCCGCTGCTCGTGAAGCGCGGGGCGATCAAGCCCACGTCGCAGTACGTGCGCCACACCGCGAAGAAGGGGCAGACCCTGGGCTCGCTGGCCCGGCAGTACGGCACCACCGTGGAGGCGATCAAGCGGGCGAACGGCCTTCGATCCGCGGCGATCCAGGCGAAGCGCGTCTACAACATCCCGCGGCCGTCGAGCGGCCCCGCGGCGCCGCCGAAGCAGGTCGTCGTGCCGCCGCGGAGGCTGCCCCCGCCCAAGGCGGCCGACGCGCCTCCGCCGCCGGCGCCCCACGGCGAGCCCGGGCCCGCGCTGGACGGCTGAGCGGCGGGCGGCGCTCGCCGCGCCCTGCGGCCCGCTCGCGGCGCGGCGAGCCGGAGGAGTGCCGTGGACGCGGCCTCAGTGCTTCACGTCGACGACGAGCCGCGCCGGCTTGGTCAGCTCGAGGACGCGGTACCGGTTCGGCGACGAGACCCCGAGCACCCAGGTCACCTCGGCCTCGAAGTCGCACGTCCGCTCGATCTCGCGCGCCACGCCGAGCGCGAGCTTCCGCTCGCGGAACGGGACCGTGGCGTTCCCCGCGTCGTTGTGCGCCGCCGCGGGGGTCATCCGCACCGCGAGCCATGCGTCGCCCGCGATCTCCGTCGCCTCGCCCGAGCCGCACTGGCGCACCGGCTTGTCGATGTAATCGATGTGGTAGCCCGGCACCGTGTCCCCCTCGAACTCGAACACGATGCGGTCGTAGTGCTCGTGCCGGGCTGCTCGCACGTCGCGCAGGACCGCGACCTTCGCGCCGGCGCGCGGCTTGTCGGTGGCGCCCGCGGTGCCCTCGAACGCGTCGGTGCTCGTGGGATCGGCCTCCTTCGGGGGCCGCGGCGTGGGCGGCTCGTCGTCCGCTGCCGGCTCGGCGGAGGCGCGCGGCTCGATCGGCGTGACGTTCGGCATGGGCTGGGCAGGCTCGCTGCCGGCGCCGTTGCGGCAGCCCGCGGCGAGCGACACGGCGGCGGCTGCGAGCAGCAGGGCGGCGGTTCTCATGGGGTCCCATCCATGGTGCCGCGGCCTCCGCGCGTCCACCGAGACGCCGACGCGCACGGCGACGCGGCGGCGCTCGCGCGGGCGGGGCGGCCGGCGCGCCTCGAGGATCACCGCGCCGAGGCCCGCGCTCGGCTCAGGATGGCCGCGAGCCGGGGCACGATCTCGTCCACCGCGCGCTCGCCCTTCACCGACCCCTCGATGCGGAGGGGCGTTCCCCGGCCGTCTTCGCCGGGCACGACGAAGAGCGGGATCATCTCCGACGCGTAGCCGGCCTCGGCGAGCCGATCCCGATCGCGGTCGAGGTCGAACTCCAGCAGGCGCAGCGCAGGCAGGACCGCGTCGAGCTGACCGGCCTTCACTGCGTCGTGAAACCTCGTGCACGGCTCGCACCAGGGCGCGCCCACGTAGACGACGAGCTCGCGGCCTTCCCGCAGCGCGCGCTCCCGCGCCTGCTGCACAAGCGCGGCGATCTCGCCGCCCTCCGGCGCCGGCTCGAGCTCGGCCCGCAGCGCCGCCGGCCGCGGGGCCTCGCCTCGAGCGGCCGGCTGGGAGGTCTCTTCCCGCGAGCAGCCGAGCGGCGCCGCAAGACAGAGGACCAGCCCGGCGCAAACCGACCCCTTCCAGCCATGAGCGTTCACGTCGTCGTTTGCCTCTCGGCCAGGGTCTTTGCTCAGGGGCGGCCGCGCTGCCAGCGCCTCAGGGCAGCACGAGCTTGATCGAGAACACGTAGTCGACGTTGACGGGCCTGCCCTGGTAGGTGACCGGCTGGTAGCGGCTCGCCGCGAGGGCGGCGAGGACCGCCTCGTTCATGTGGGGCACACCCCTGACGATCCGGCAGCCGGTGAGGCTGCCGGCCGTGGTCACCACGCACTTCGCGAGGACCGTCCCCTCGACGCGCGCCTGCCGCGCCTCCCGCGTGTAGACCACGGCGGGCGCCGCGAGCGGCACGGGGCGGGTCATCCCTTCCTGGAAACGCAGGATCTCGGGGGCGGCCAGCGCAGGCGCTGCAGGCGGCAAAGCGGCTGCGTTCGGCTCGACGCCGGGCTCGGCCGCGCCAGTCGCGGCGCCGGCGGGCTCGGCTGCCGCGGCGGCAGCGTCGGGCTCGGCTGCGCTGGCCGTGGCAGCGCCGGACTCGGCCGCCGCCGCGGCGGTGGCGCCGGCCTCGACGGGCGCCGGCTCCGTCGGTGGCGCTGGCTCAGGCAGCGCGCCTGCCGCCAGCCGCGACCCCGGCGGCGGGGCCGCCGCGAGGGCCGCGGCGAACGCCTCGAGCTCCGCCGAGGCGGTCTCGTCCTCCGGGCGCACGACCAGCACGGCCGGCCTGTAGCCGGGCTTGGTCAGCTGGAGCCGGTACTCGGCCCTGCTCCCGGCGCCCTGCAGCACGAGCCGGCACGGCGTCGCCAGGCAGACCTCCGTCCCGCGGTCGGAGACACGGGCGCCGGGCGGGGCGCTCTCGATCCTCACGATCCTGAACTCGGCCACCGCCTCCCTGCCCGCCGACGCCTCGACGGGCACGGCGATCGGCACAGGGGAGGCCTGGACGGCGGCAGGGGCGCGCGCGGCGTCCGGCCCGCGCCAGCCGAGCGCCAGCACCAGGCCCCCGCCGACGATCGCCGCCACGAGCGCGACCAGGTAGAGGGACACGGTCGAGTGGCGGGGCGGAGCGACGGAGCCGCTGAAGGTCGCGGGAGCCTGCGGCGGAGAGAGCGAGTCGAGCGGCGCAGCGCGAAGCGACACGAGCGGCTCGCTGGGAGGGGGCGAGAAGGCCGAGATGCGGAGCTCCGAGATCGACGACGCGGAGGGCAGCGCGCCCCGGGGTTGCGCCAGAGACAGGCGGTCCGGGGCCGAGGCTCGCGAGGCGTCCATCGGCTCGCCCGCCGCGCTCTTCAGCGCGGTGAGACACTCCCTCATCGACTGGAAGCGCCTGTCAGGGCTCTTCTCGAGACACCGCATCACGATGGCCGTCATCGCCGGCGACACGAGCGCGCCCTGCGCGTGATCGGAGAGCGGCGGCGGCGGCTCGCCGACGTGCGCCATGAGCGTCGCCGAGGGCACCTTCCTGTCGAACGGCACCCTGCCGCAGAGCATCTCGTAGAGCAGGACGCCGAGCGCATAGATGTCCGCGCGCGGCGAGAGCTCGTGGCCCATCGCCTGCTCCGGAGCGGTGTACTTGGGAGAGCCGATGAACAGGCCCCTCTGGGTCAGCTCGTCCAGCTGCCGCCCCGAGACGTCCTTGACCAGGCCGAAGTCGAGCACCTTGACGAAGTCCTTCTCGTCCTCCTGGTCGACGAGGAGCACATTGCCCGGCTTGAGATCCCGGTGCACGAGGCCGAGGCCGTGCGCCTCGGCGAGCGCGCGGCAGATCTGTCGCGCGATCCGGCCCGCGCGCGCCTCCGGGAGCGCGCCCTCGTCGTGGAGCACGCGGTGGAGCGTGCGCCCGGCGATATACTCCATGGCGATAAAGTAGAGCCCGCGCGGATCGTCCCGGCCGTAATCGAAGACCGTGACGGAGTTCGGGTGGGTGAGCCTCGCCGCGGTCGCAGCCTCGCGCGAAAAGCGCCGAAAGAACTCCGGATCTTGCTCGAGGCGCTCATCGGGGAGGAGCAGCTTGAGGGCGCAGATCCGACCCAGCGCGAACTGCTCTGCCCTGTAGACCCTGCCCATCCCCCCTCGCGCGATGAGCGAGATGATCCGATATCGATCGGCGATCGTCGCGCCGATGAGGGGGTCTTGACCGTTGCTCCTGGCCGCACCCATGGTCTTTACTATATGCGCGATGGCGGGCGCACCGCTACCCCAACTCGTGTGTTCTGGCCGACTGCGCGGCTCTGGAACAACGACGCGGCTTGGATCGTAGGGCGGTGGAGCGCGCGTGATGCGGCGAGTTGCCGACGCGTTTTCCTGGCGGCCTCGCCCCGCGGGCACGCCGCGGTTAACCAGCGAGCGCCGAACCATTGCCATCCGGTTTCGCGCGGCCCGCGCCCGCGCGCCGTCCAGCGCCGGGCGCCCCTCCTCCGGCGCGCCCGTCACAGCGCGGCGACATCGATGTCGACCTCGCGCGGCTCCTCGGTGACGCCGCTGCGCGTGACCTCGGCGCCCAGGATCGCGCCCACCGTCAGGGTCAGGGTCACCTCTCCGCTCGTGAGGGGCGTGGCGACGTACTTCCAGCGCAACCGCACGCTGCCGCCTCTCTCGCCCTCTGCCGAGAGCGCTTCCACGGCGCGCCGCTCGATCTCCGGCGCCGTGAGCGCGGTGCGGAGGCGATGGCCCGTCGAGGCGATGGCGGGCCAGCGGATGAGGGCGCGGTTGAAGGTCCCATCGAGCGTGTGGGTCACGACCGCGCGGTGCCCCTGGACCCGGACGCCGTTCACGGCCCGGAACACGAACGTCTTGTAACGATGGACTTCCGGGGCGGAAGCCGCCGTTCCGTCCTGATCCTCGCGCAGCGTCCTCCGCTGCACCACGGCCCCGATCTCATCGTTCGGTATGCCCCAGCTGTTCAGGCGCGCCAGCGCGTTCCGCCGGAGGAGCGCCTCGTCCGGTGAGGTCCGCGGGCCGCTCGGCGTCTTCCGCAGGACGAGCACCTGGCCGTTCGACGGGTCTTTCTCATAGGTCCAGTCCGCCGACTCGAGCTCCGTCCGGCGCCCCAGCTCGCCGATCGGCGTGAACTGTTGATCGGCCCCGATGAGCGAGCGCTGGATGAGCGCGTCATCGAACGAGCGCAGCGTCAGCCGGGCCGTCGGGAGCCTCGCGGCGGGCGCCGTGGCGAGCTCTCGCGCGTCGAACGTGAACCCCTCGAGCGCCTGCGCGGCCGCGGCGATCTCGCCGTCGTCGCCGCCCCCTTCGGTCGCTACCTCCGGCGCCCCGCAGGCGATGAGGGTCATCGAGAGCGCGGCCCAGAAACCAATCGTTCGCGTCGTCATTGTCATGTCTCCTGTCGTTCGAATCCCTCGGGCAACACGCAGCGTTCGTCGTTCATCCGCCGGGGAGCACGCGCCCGTTCGAGGGGTCGCAGCCGGCGATGTAATAGATGGTCGAGCCGGTCTTCAGGCCGGTGTTCTTCCGGTCGCGCCACCCGCCGTACTCGTACATGAGCTCCCTCGACGCGAACGACGCGCCGAACACGATGGAGACGGGGCAGTCATCGTCGTTGCTGAACTGGCTGTCGTCGTAGGCCTCGTCGATCCAGTTCTCTCCCACCCCATTCGAGATCGAGCTGATCGAGTAGTCGCCCACATAGTCCTTCACGTGATTGCCGCACGACGAGTCGCCGTGGAACGCGTTCCACATCGTCATGGTGCTGTCCGAGGTCGTGATCTGCTGCCGGTATCCGCCGTTCTTCCACACGTCGTAGTCGCCCGACTGGCACGCTTTGACGACCGCGATCTCCAGATCCCCGCCCGTGCTCGGGTTGCCGAAGAGCATGTTCTCGTTCGTCAGGACGCCGCAGTCGTAGCTGCCGTTGCCCATGACCAGGCCGCTGTAGGCGGGCGTCGACGAGCTCCCGGCGTCGTGCCAGCCGTGCGTGTGGATGAAGACGACATCGGCCTCGTCCGCGCCGGAGCCGGACGCCATGTCGTTCGCCGAGCAGGCGCAGGACGCCGCCTGGCTCGAGTCGGTCCAGTAGCTCCCCCGGGCGCTCGTGTTGTTGCGCGTCGAGACCTCATCCCAGAGGGAGACCATGCTGAGGAGGTTGAACGTGCTCGCGAAGGCGGCGGCGGTGCTCGTGTGCACCGAGTGCGACAGGCTGGTGTCGTCCTCGCACTCCCCCGCGTGTCCGAAGTTCGCGATCCCGTAGACGTGCGCCTCGTGCTGCGCGCGCGCCGGCGACGGCATCGCAAGGAGGCACCCGAGCACCGGAACCCCTGCGAGGACATGGAACGATCGCCTGTTGCTCATACGCTCGACTCCTTCGTTGTCTCGATCGGTGGATGTCAGCCGCGGCCCGCCGCCCCGCAGCACGGGCGCGCCGCCGTCGGACCACGGCGTGGACCGGCGCCGGGCAGCGCCGGCGGGCGTCCGCGCGCTGCGCTCCGTTCAGCGCGTTCGCGCGCCATTGACGTCGACAACGGCGTCGACCTCGATGACGTCGCCAACGAATCAACGTTATTCGCAGCTTCCGTGCCATCACCTGGCGTCCGCCAGCGGGGGCGTCGCGTCACCCCGGGAACTCGGTGATCTCCCCGGGATACGCCGGGATCGTGCCCGCGCGAACGCCGTCGGCTGCCGTCGGCCGCCGTAGGATTCCGCCAGAGGTGGCGGCGCGATCCCGCGGGGTGATGGCGCGGGCCACCACCACCTCGAGGCGCCGGGCGGCGGTCCAGAAACTAGAACCCCCCGGCGCGGGGATGCGCCGCCGAAAATCGCGGCGTGGCTCCGGAACCTGGGGCGGGCGGCGCTGTCGATCCCTGGCGTGGACGCGGTGAGCCGCGGCGCACGCAGAGAGCGGTGAAGCTCGCCGCGCGTGCGCCGGGGCGCGCCGAGAGAGGCGGGCCCTCGAGGGCTCGCTCCATTCAGACCGCTCGCCGCGCGGACATGCGCCCGAGCGCGAGCAGGGAAAGGGCTGTTCTCCGATGGACACGTTCAAGATGGCTCCGGGCATCGCACCCTCGAATCCGTTCCTCAGCAACCTGCCCTTCAGCCCGTATCCGGCCATCGCGGCCGACGTGCCCGCGGACGCGCCGGAGGGCTCCTATACGTACGCGCTCGTCAAGAGCGCGCCGGACGTCCCCGCCGGCGAGTGCGAGACCGACGCGCTGTCGCTCGAGGTGATCATCCGGTGGGGGAACACCCCGCTTCACGTCGCGCACCTGACGCCGCCGCGCGCCTTTCATGTCGGCGAGGCGGAGGGCGCCGGGGGCGGGTGCGACTTCTTCATACCCGCGGAGCGGCTGGGCGCGGCGCGGGCGCCGCTCGTGCTCGTCAGCGAGGGCGGTGAGGTGAGCGCCGTCATCCCGCCGGGCGCGTCGGGATCCATCGAGTTCGGCAGCTGCAGGATGACGATCGCGCAGGCGATCGCCGCCGGCCGCGCGGCGCCGTGCGCGGAGCTCGACGGGGCGCGGCGGATCGCGCTGTCGCCCGGCGCTCGCGCGAGGCTCGAGCTCGGCGATTTCGGGTTCGAGGTGGCGGTGGGCAAGGCGGGCCGCCGCGTCGCGGGCAAGGTCGGCATGGACCGCCGCGGCCTGCCGTTCACCGCGCTCTCGACGCTGCTCCACGTCGGCCTGCTCGGGGCCATGGCCGCGTTCATGCCCCCGCTCGCCATGGCGGACGACGGCGGCGTGAGCGCGGAGCAGGCCTACCTCATGGCGCAGGCGATCGGGGCGATCGCCGAGAAGGAGCTGCCCGAGGCGAAGGACGTCACCGACGCGAGCGGCCAGACCGAGCGCGAGGGCGGCTCCGGCGCGGCCGCGATGGGCGAGTCGGGCAAGGCCGGGAGCGAGACGAGCCGGAAGACGGGCGGGCGCTTCGAGATCCAGGGGCCGAAGGACAACCGCGACGTGCGGATCTCGCGGGCCCAGGCGCTCGACGACGCGGCGCGCTTCGGCATGATCGGCGTGCTCCAGGCGGGGTCCGGCGGCGATCCCAACGCGCTCTCGGCGCCCTGGGGCGGCCCCGACACGCTCGGCAACGGCGAAAGGAGCGTGATCGGCAACATGTGGGGCGAGACGATCGACGAGTCGGGCGGCGTGGGCGGGCTCGGGTTGACGGGCGTCGGCGAGGGCGGCGACGGGCGCTTCGTGGGCATCGGGATCGGGTCCATCGGCACCATCAACCACGGGAACGGCGTGGGCGATGGACAGGGCTTCGGCCCTGGCGGCGGCGCGTCGCGCTTCGCCAACGGCCCTGGCCACAAGACGAGAGCGCCGCGCATGGGGGTCGGCTCGACCACGGTGTCGGGCCGGATCCCGCCGGAGGTCATCCAGCGCATCGTGCGCCAGAACTTCGGCCGCTTCCGGCTCTGCTACGAGAACGGGCTGCGCAACAACCCGAACCTCACCGGGCGCGTGTCGGTCGGCTTCGTGATCGGCCGCGACGGGGCGGTGTCGAGCGTCCACAACGGCGGCTCCGATCTGCCGGACGCCGGCGTGGTCTCCTGCGTGGTGCGCTCGTTCTACGGGCTGTCGTTCCCGCCGCCGGACGCTGGTATCGTGACTGTGACGTATCCCCTCATGTTCAGCCCCTCTGGCGGCTGATCCGGCTCTTCAGCCAGGTCCCTATCTCTGCAGCGGCAAGGCGGGCGACGACGTGAACCGCCATGACGCCAAGGGCGCCAAGAAACCAGGGGAGTAGGAGAGACAAATGCCCGGACGGCCCTTCTCCTCTCCTCTTGGCGGCCTTGGCGTCATGGCGGTTTTTCTGCTGAACCGGGCAACTTCCCGCAGCAGGTAGTGCTACTGCCCGCCGCCCGTGGCGATCTGGCCGACGGCCCGCTCCGCCTCCGCGATCTCCTGCGCTCGCTGCTGGATCATCACCCCCTGGGGCGGGCCCTGGAAGCGGCGGCGCTCCAGCGCGAACCAGACGATGGCCGTCACGGCGAACACGATGAGCATGATGCCCAGGGCCTTGTCGTTCGGCGGCTGGACGCTCACCACGATCAGCATCAGGCACGCAAGGACGCTGATGATCGCGAGCGGCCGGTACAGCGGGCCGAGGTCCCACGGGCCCATCTTCACCCAGGTGCGGCCGTAGGCGCGCACGCCCATCATCGTGGGCATCACGTACGAGATGTAGAGGAAGATCACGCAGACGGCCGTGATCGTCGAGTAGACGGGCGTGTACACCGTGAAGCCGATCGTCAGCGCGCTGACGACCCAGATCGCCGTCGCCGGCGTCCGGAACTTCGGGCTCACCTTGCGCAGCTGCTCCGAGAGCGGCAGCCCCCCGTCGCGGGCGAACGCGAAGGTCATGCGGGAGGCGGACGTCACCGTCGCCAGCCCGCAGAGGTACTGGGCCACCGAGATGCCGGCGTAGAGCGCGATCCGGAGGTTCTCCGGGATGACGCGCTCCATCACCCAGAAGAAGACGCCCCCGCCCTTCGACGCCGCCTCGTCCATGTCCGGGATCGCGAGCACGATCGCGCTCAGCATCAGCGCCCCGAAGACGCCGGAGACGAGCACCGCCCGGACGATGCCCCGCGGTACCGTCTGCGCCGCGCCGATCGTCTCCTCGGACGTGTGCGCCGACGCGTCGTACCCGGTGATCGTGTACGCGGGTAGGAGGAAGCTCAGGAGGAACAGCGTTGTCATGCTGCCCGTCTCCGGCCACACGTCGCCCCCCTTCGGCCCGCTGTAGTTCGTGAACGTGACGAGCCGGCCGACGTCGATAGCGGGCGCGTAAAAGAGCATCGCGGCGGTGAGGATCACCGAGACGACGAGGATGAGGTACCCGCTGAAGTCGGTGAGCAGCGTGGTGACGCGGATCCCGAGGTGGTTGAAGAGCGCCTGCGTCCCCGTGATGAGCGTGACCCCGACGGCCTGCGTCACCAGCGCGCGATCCGGGGGCATCGCGGCGAGATCCACGCCGAACAGCGGGCCGAGCGAGCTCATGATGAACAGGTAGGCGCCGACGTTGATGGCCGCGAGGACGGTGATCAGCCCGATCAGGTTGAACCACGCGGTGGCCCAGCCGAAGCCCCGGCCGCCCAGGATCGAGGCCCAGTGGTACAGGCCGCCCGCGGTCGGGAACGCCGACGCGACCTGGCCCATCGTGAGCGCGATACAGAGCGTGAGCGCGCTGCACACCGGCCACCCGATGCCGATGCCGGCGCCGCCGACGCTGCAAAAGCCCATCTGGAACGACGTGATGCCGCCCGCGATGATGCAGATGATCGAGAACGAGATCGCGAAGTTGGAGAAGCCCCCCATCCTGCGCAGCAGCTCCTGCGCATAGCCCATGCTGTGGAGCGTCTTCACGTCGTCGGCGATCACGCCCTCCACGCTGCCCGGCGCGGCGCCTGCGCGCGGCCCGACGTCCCCCTTCGTCTCATGGCTCATGAGCGGTCCCCTTTCGTCACGGTCTCTCGCCCGGGGCCGACGGAGCCCTTCGGGCCTCGTCAGGATCGGCGCGTCTCGCCGATGAGCGCTCCCCCTCGGGGCCCTCGCCCGGACCCGACCAGCCTACATGGGGGCACGCGCGCCTGCCCAGGGCTGCGCCCGCGCCCCGCTGCTACCCTCGCCGCCGATGGCCGCCTCGACGATCCCCCCGCTCTCGCGCCGGCGCGCGCTGCTCGGCCTCGCCGCGCTCGCCGCGCCCTCGTGCAGGCGAGGCACCTCACCGCCGGCGCCGGAGGAGGCGGCCCCCTCGGCCTGGAAGGATCTCCCGTTCGAGCCCGCCTCCGGGGGCGAAGACCCGCAGCGCGCGCTGCTCCTCGCGCCCGAGGCCGCGCCGGCGCCGCCGCTGCTCGTCGCGCTGCACGGGCGCGGCGAGGCGGTGCGGGGCCTCGAGGTCGGCGCGCGCGGGTGGCGCGACGACTACGGCCTCGACGCGGCCCTGAAGCGGCTGCGCTCGCCGCCGCTCACGCCGGACGATCTCGGGCAGATGGTGACGCCCGAGCGGCTCGCGCAGCTCAACGCCTCGCTGAAGGAGCACCCCTACCGCGGGCTGTGCATCGCCACGCCGTTCACGCCCGACCTCCGCGACCGCTCCGTCGAGGGGGCCGCGGGCTTCGGCCGTTTCCTCGTGGAGCGGCTCCTGCCGCGGGGCGCGCGCCGAGGGCGGCTGCCAGGCCGCACGCGAGGCCACCGGCATCGACGGCGTGAGCCTCGGCGGCCGCCTCGCGCTGCTCGTCGGCCTGTCGTTCCCCGACGTCTTCGGCGCGGTCGGCGCCTTGCAGCCGGCGGTGCGGGCGGGCGAGGCGGAGATGTTCTCCGCGCTCGCGCGCCGGGCCATGGAGCGCCGCGCGGTCGCGCTCCGGCTCGTGTCGAGCGAGGGCGACCCCTTCTTGCCCGCCATCCAGGCGCTCAGCGATCGGCTGCGGCAGGACGGCGTGCGCCACACCCTGCTCGTCGTGCCCGGCCCGCACGACTACGCCTGGAATCGGGGGCCGGGCGGCGTTGAAATGGTGCTCTGGCACGAGCGGATCCAGCGCGGTTTGCCGCCGCCGTGATCGCGGCGGCCCGGCCGTCACAAGCCCCTGACCCAGGCCGCCGAACCGTGTTACTCCCTCGGCATCGACGTGGCCGATCCCACACGCACCGCCCGCGCCGACGGCGCGACCGACCCGCCCACCGTGCGCGAGTGGCTCAAGCCGCTCGAGAGCGCCGGCCTGCGCCGCCACACGAGCGCGAAGCGCGTCGGCGGCAAGGCGGCCTCGCTCGGGCGCCTGCTCCGCGACGGCTTCCCGGTGCCGCGCGGGTGGGTGCTCGACGCGCGGTCCTTCACGGAGCTCGTCGACCGGCAGCTGCCGCCGGGGCACGATCTCGCCACGCTGATCCGGCTCTCGGGCACGAGGGCGGGCGTCGACCGGGCGGCGCGCGCGCGCGACCGCATCCTGAGCGAGCCGCTGCCCGAGGCGCTCTCGACCGCGCTGCAGGCGCTCTGGCAGGCCGTCGAGCAGGAGGCGCCGTGGGGCCTCGCGGTGCGGTCCAGCGCCACGTGCGAGGACAGCGAGGAGACGTCGATGGCGGGGCTCGCGATGACCGTGCTCGGCGTGCGCGGCGAGGCCGGGCTCGACGCCGCGATCCGGCAGGTCTGGGCGAGCGCCTTCCTGCCGCGCGCGCTCGCGTACCTCGCGCACGCCGGCGTCCGCGACGTCGCGATGGGCGTCGTGCTGCAGGTGATGGTGCGCGCCGAGGCCGCGGGCGTGCTGTTCACCGCGCCCCCGCCGGGGCTCGAGGGCGAGCACTGGCACGCCGGCGAGCGGCTCGTGAACGCCACGCTCGGGCTCGGCGCGCCGGTCGTCGACGGCGCCGCGGCGGCCGACACGATCCGGCTCGCGCGCGACGGCGGCAGGGTCGTCGCGTCGGCGGTGGCGCAGAAGCGGCGCGCGCTCGTCGTGGGCGCGGCAGGGCTCGAGGAGGTCCCGGTGCCCGAGGCGAGCGCCGAGCAGCCGGCGCTCGGCGAGGCCGCGCTGCGGCAGCTCGCCGAGCTCGCCGAGCGGCTCGAGCAGGGCGGCAAGGGCCCGTTCGACGTGGAGTTCGCGGTCGAGGCGGTGCCGCCGGGCGCGGCGCTCGTGGTCGACGGGGAAGGGCCTTCCGGCCAGCCGGAGGGCGCCGCCGCGGAGGGCGCGCCCTCCGCGGTGGCGTCAGAGGCCGGCGAAGGCGCGCCCTCACCAGCGGCGGCGTCGGAGGCCGGCGAAGGCGCGCCCTCCTCGGTGGCGCGGCGCGTGTGGCTGCTCCAGGTGCGCCCGGTGAGCGGCGGCGGCTTCCCCGAGGGCGGCGACGCCGACACGATCTGGTCGCGCGCCAACGTGGGCGAGGCGCTCCCCGGGGCCGCGACGCCGCTCACCTGGTCGGTGGCGCGGGCGTTCTCCGACCGCGGCTTCCGCGAGGCGTTCGCCGCGCTCGGCTGCCGCGTACCGCGGGGCGCGCGCCTCGTGGCCAACGTGCATGGGCGCTTCTACCTCAACCTCACGGCCTTCATGCGGATCGCGGCGCAGGTCCCGGGGCTCTCGCCGCGCGCGCTGCTCGGCATGAGCGGCGGGGCGAGCGAGGCGCTCATCGCGCGGCTCGCCGAGCAGAGCGAGGGCGTGTCGCGGCGCGGCTTCTATGCGCGGCTGCCGCTCACGGGGCCGCGGCTCCTCCTCCGGCAGGCGCGGCTCGAGCGCGAGGTGGCGGCCTACGAGGGCGAGGCGCTCTGGGCGCAGCGCGCCCTCTCCGAGCTCGACATGACGCTCTTGCCGGACGACGCCATCGGCACCACGCTCCGGAGCGTCTTCCTGCTGCTCGAGCGGACCGGCACGCGGATGCTGCACTGCGCGTCGGCGTCGCTCGCGAGCCACCTCGCGCTGTGCAAGGCGCTCGAGCGCATCGCGGGCCGCCGCGCCTCCGCGCGCTCCGCCTCCGGGGAGGCGCACCTCGACGCGCCGGCCGGGCGCGCGGAGACGAACGTCGAGCACCTGGCGCAGGTGCTCGCTGGCGGCGTGCGCGAGCTCGACAGCGCGGGGCCGGGCATCGAGCTCGCGCGGGTCGCCGAGCTCGTCCTGCAGGATCGGACGGCGCGCGAGCGGCTCCTCTCCGGCGGGGTCCTGTGGCCGCGCGACCTGCCCGAGGGGCCGGCGCGCGACGCGTACGCGCGGTTCCTCGACGCCTACGGCGATCGCGCGGTGCGCGAGGCGGAGCTCGCGACGCCGCGCTGGCGGGAGGACCCGTCGCCGGTCGTCGCGATGCTCACGGCGTCGCTGCGCGGGGCGCCGGGCGATCCGGAGCGCGCGCTGGCGCGCGCCCGGGCGCTCGCCGATCGGGAGATGGCGATGCTCGAGACGCGCGTGCCGCGGCTGGAGCTCGCGCTCCTGCGCGCGCTCGTCGGCCGCGCGCAGCGCTACGTGCGCCTGCGGGAGCGCATGCGCACGTGGGTGACGCGCGTGCTCGGCATGCTGCGCAGGGTCGCGCTCGACATCGACCGGCGCCTCCGGCGCCTCGATCCCTCGCTGGAGCCCGGCAGCGTCTTCTTCTGCACCTACGAGGAGCTCGTGACGGCGCTCTCCAGCGGCCGCGCCGACGTGGGCCACCTCGTCCGGCTGCGGCGCGCCGAGCACCTCCGCGACGCCGCGCGCCCCGATCCGCCGGCCACGTTCATCGGCCGGCCGCCGCCGGTCGTGCTGCCGCCCGCGTCCGGGGAGCGCCTGCTCGGGTTGCCCGCGAGCCCTGGGGTCGTCGAGGGGCGGGCCCGCGTGCTCGAGCCGGGCGCCTCGGCGCTCGACGCGGTGGCGCCGGGGGAGGTGCTGGTCGCGCGCACGACCGACGTGGGCCTCTCGCCGCTGTTCCTGGTGGCCGCCGCGGTCGTGACCGAGCTCGGCGGCCCCATGTCGCACGCCTCGATCGTCGCGCGGGAGTACGGCATCCCCGCGGTGGTGAACGTCCCCGGCGTGACGCTGGCGATCAAGACGGGCGATCGGCTCCGGATCGACGGCGATCGCGGCGTGGTCGAGCGCCTGGACGAGCGCGCCTCGCCGTCGTCGCCGGGCGTCGTCGCCGAGGGAGCTCCTGGCGGCGGCGCTGCGCCGCTCGCGGCGCCGCCCGGATGACGGCCGCGCGCTTCCGCGTCGGGCCCTCGGACGGCCCCACGGTGGCCGACGTCCTCGAGCGCGCGGGCAGCGCGTCGCGGGGCCTCGCGGGCGCTGCGGCGGAGGGGCGCGCGTTCCTGAACGGCCGGCGCGCGCGGCCCGGCGACGCGGTGGCCCACGGCGACGAGCTCGCCGTGTGGCCGGCGCGGCGCGACGCGCCGGGGGCGCCGCCGGTGGAGGTGCTGGCGCGCTGGGGGGAGCTCCTCGTCGCGTCGAAGCCCGCGGCGCTGCCGACGGAGCCGGAGCGCCGGGGCACGCGGTCGCTGGTCACGGAGGTCGCGGAGCTGCTCGGGCTGCGCGACCTGCCGCACGCGGCCTCGCGGCTCGACGTCGGCGTGAGCGGCGCGGTGCTGTGCGCGACGGGCGCGCGGGGCCGGCGGCACCTGGCGGCGATGCGCGAGGCGGGGCGCATCGCGCGGGTCTACGTGGGCATCGCCGGGGGGCGCGTCGACGGGGCGGGCACGTGGGACGCCCCCATCGGCGCGGCGCGGGCGCGGGGCGGCCGCAGCCTGCCCGCGGTGGGCGGCGCGGACGCGAGGGACGCGGCGACGCGTTACCGCGCGGTCGCCTCGGCGGGCGGCGGTGCGGCGCCGGCCACGCTGCTGCGCCTGGATCCGGTGACGGGCCGCACGCACCAGCTCCGGGTGCACGCGGCGCACGCGGGGGCGCCGCTCCTGGGCGATCGCGACCATGGCGGGGCCCGGTCGGTGACGACGGCGAAGGGCCGGGTGATCCCGCTCTCGCGCCTCGCGCTGCACGCCTTGCGCGTCACGGTGCCGGACGAGCGCGGCGAGCTCTGCGCAGCGCTCTCGCCGGTGCCGGACGAGCTCCGCGAGCTCTGGGGGGCGCTCGACGGCGACGGCTCGGCGTGGGATGAGGTGCTCTCCGCGCCGCTCGAGGCGGCCCTGCCGCTCGGTGCTCCTTCCGGTACCAGATGACCTCGCCTCGCCCTTTCACCCGCGCTGCCCTGGGGATCCTCGCTGGCCTTGCGCTCGCCGCCGCTGGCGTGGTCGCCGTGGCCGAGCCGGAGGCCCCGCCGACGCGCGCCGGGTATGCGCCGGACCCTGCCGCGCGGCCGAGCGCGAAGCAGTGGGTCTTCGACGTGCACTATGCGAAGGGGAGGGGCTCCATCGTGCGGGTGCGACCGGTGGCGCTCGACCGGCCTCTGGCGACGGCGCGTGTGATGGGCCGGTTCGCGATCGAGCTGTACGTTGGCCAGGAGCTGCTCGATCGGGTCCGTTTCGACGTGCCGCTGACGGGGGACGCGCCGGACCGGCCGCCGGGCGCCCTGCTCCGCCGTCCGACGTTCGACAGCGGCGTGACGACGCGGCTGCGCGTGCAGATGGCGGACAACCCGCGCGCGAGCTGGGCCAAGCTGGTGGACCGGAAGACGGGCGCGGAGGAGCGCTTCCTCTGGCCGCCGGAGCCCGACGGCCGCCTCGTGTCGCTGAGCGCGCAGGGCGGGGTGGCGGTCGACGGGGGCGCGCCGGGGGATGCGGGCAAGCTGCCGGCGGACGCCGGGGGATCGGCGGACGCGGGCTGGCCGGACGCTGGCCCCGATGGGGGCTTTCCGCCGGTGGACGCGGGGTGGCAAGACGCGGGCAGGCTGCCGGTGGACGCGGGGTGGCCGGATGCGGGCTGGCCGCCGGTGGACGCGGGGTGGCCGGACGCGGGCTGGCCGCCGGTGGACGCGGGGCGGCCTCCGGATGCCGGACCGCCGCCGGATCCGTTCAAGCCGCGGCGGAAGTAGCGCGCCCTGCCTGAGCTGCGGTACCTTGGCGGGCATGCAGGACCGCTCGCTCGCTGTCGTCGCATCGCTCGCTCTCGCTGTCGTCTTCTCCGCGGCGCCGGTCGCCGCCCAGCCGCCTGCGGGCAAGGAGAAGCCGCAGGCAGCCGCGCCTGAGCCGGCGGCGGCCGCGCCCGATGCTTCTCCTTCGCAGCGCAAAGATCCCAACGGGCACACCGGCATCAGCCCCTACACGGAGCAGGTCCTGAAGGGCCAGGCGTCGTTCGTGGCGCGCGACATCCCGGGCGCGATCGCGGGGTTCCAGGAGGCGATCAAGCAGGACTCCTCGAAGATGCTCGGCTTCTATCTGCTCGGCGAGGCGATGCTCGAGTCCGGCAACACGGCGGAGGCCGAGACGGCCTGGACGACGGCGCTCGGCAAGAAGGGGCCGGACGAGCTCCACGCCAAGGTGCTCTTCTGCCTCGCCGATCTGCGCGAGCGGTTGAAGAACTGGCAGGCGGCGAAGGAGGCGTGGGGGGCCTACAGCACGTACCTGACGAGCAACCCCAAGGCGACCGGCTACCCGGCGACCGCGGCGGAGCGGCAGAAGCAGCTCGACCGGCGCATGAAGGACGAGAAGGACTACGCCGCGGTCAAGGAGCGCATCGTCCAGCGCGAGGCCGAGCGCCAGAAGGAAGCCGAAGAGAACGCCAAGAAGGACAAGATGAACCGGTAGCGTGCCCTCGGCTGGGTGCGCCGCCGAGGCGGCGCGCCCGGCGCACGGCGAGACGCCGCCGTCCCGCGCCGCTTCAGGGGGCGGGGGAGTCGACACGCATGAACGAAAGGGTGCGGAACGTCCGCTTGCTGAGCTTCCACCCGGAGGGCGTCCGGACCGCCTCGTTCTCGTACGTTCCGTGTGCCACCTGGACGCTGCTCAGGGGATCATAGACGTGCGTCGCGATCAGGTACGAGGTGATCTTTGCCCGGTCGCCGCCGGGCAGGATGTCGATACGGACGTTGCTGATCAGGTGCTGCGTGCCGACATAACCTGATTCTGCGAACAGGACATCGATGAAGTCGGCCCAGGCCTCCGCGCTGGGCACCGAGACGACCGGCGGATCATCCGGAGCGGCGCCGGCGGCCCAGATGAGGACCGGAGCGTCGGGCGTGAAGCACCTTGAATAGATCTGCTTGCCCGTCGCCAGATCACCGCGGCCGATCGCGTCGGTCCCGGCCGCGTAACAGTACTCGAGCTGCTCGATCTCCCGCAGCGCCTGGAGCTCGGGCACGCCGTTCGGTGGCGTGCCCTCCGCGGGCTTCGCGAGCGACACGATGACGGCGCCTGCCAGCGCGAGCGCGGAGGCCAACGGGAAGACGCGACGCAGAATGCTACTGAGACGACCGCTGTTCGTGCTCAAAGAGCTCACCCTTTCGCTGGGTTCCCGAATCGTCAAGAGTCGATATGCCAATGTAAATACCTGAGCAAACCCGGCTCCTTACCCGCGGCGCCAGCCGTCGCTGGGTTGGGCCCCCGCCTCCGTCCATCGATAGAACCCTTCCCCCGTCTTCTTCCCGAGCTTCCCCGCACGCACCATCTGCCGCAGGATCACCGGCGGCCGGAACTGCTCCCCCACCTCGCGGTGGAGGTGCTCCAGGATGGCGAGCCGCACGTCGAGCCCCACGAGATCCGTCAGCTTGAGCGGCCCCATCGGGTGCCGGTACCCGAGCTCCATCGCCCGATCGATGTCGACTGCCGACGCCACCCCGGCCTCCAGCATCCGCATCGCCTCTGCGCCGAGCGCCACGCCGAGCCGGCTCGTCGCGAAGCCGGGCGTGTCGTTCACCACGATCGGCGTCTTGTCCAGGCGCCTCGCCACCGAGAGCGCCGCCGTCACCGTCGCCTCGTCGGTCTCGAGCCCCCGCACCACCTCGAGCAGCTCCATCACCGGCGGCGGGTTGAAGAAGTGCAGGCCGATCGTGCGCCCGCCCGCGCCGAGCCGGCGCCCGAGCTCCGTGATGCTCAGGCTCGACGTGTTCGTGCCGAACAGCGCCCTCTCCGGCGCCGCCGCCTTCACCCGGCCGAGCACCTCGACCTTGAGATCCATCCGCTCGGGCACCGCCTCGATCACGAGATCGGCGTCCGCCGCAGCGCGCTCGAGATCCGGAGACGCCACGAGCATCCCGATCATCTCGCTGCGCGCCTCGTTGAGCATCTTGCCCTTCTGGACGAGGCGATCGGTCGTGCGCTTGAGGTCCTCGATCGCCGCGCCGATCCGCGCGGCGTCGACGTCGTAGAGGCGCGTCACGTAGCCGGCGACCGCCGTGACCTGCGCGATCCCCTGGCCCATCGTGCCCGCGCCGAGCACAAGCACCGTGCGCATCCGCGCTGCGGCGGGGTCGACCACGATCTCGCTCACTTCGGCGGAGCCGGGGCGCCGTCCTTCTGCCGCGCATCCATGCGCTTGCGCACCAGCTCCACCTCCTGGGGCGTCAGCTTGCGCAGGTTCGCCGGGCCCGGCGCGGCGGTGCCCGCCGCGCGCTCGGCCCCGGCGGCGCGCAGGGCCTCCGCGGCCGGCCCCGCCTCGGGCCCCGCCGGCGCCGCCGGGCGCGCGCCAGGCTGAGCCGCCGGGCGAGCCTCGGCGGTCGCGGGGCGGGCGCCAGCCGGGGCCGGGCGAGCGCCGGCGGCAGCCGGGCGAGCCTCGGCGGCAGCCGGGCGCGCGCCCGCCGGCGCGGCCTGCCCTGCGGCGTCGTCGTCGCCGCTGCTCATCGCAAGAAAGGTGACGCCAGCCACCACGAAGACCGCGAGCCCCAGCGCAGGGACCCAGTTCGGGGTAGGCGGCTCGTCCGCCGGCAGCGCGCGGGCGGGCTCCCCGTCGAAGCCATGGTGATCGCTCACGTCGTGCGCCGGGGCCGCGTGAGCCTCGTGATGGGCCGTGCTCATGCGCGGACAGTTGCCGTACTTCGAAAGCGGCGTCGAGGGGGTTCCACGTCGTTCCACGCCCTTCCACGCCCTTCCACGCTGCGCCCCACGCCCCGCCGGCCAGAACGGCCGAGCGCGCTCAGCCCGCGAGGCTCCGGTGGCTGTCGAGCGCCGCGCGCTGATCCGCGAGATCGTCGCCGTAGACGGCCTCGATCGCCTCCGCCGCGAGGCGGTGCTGCCGCTCCGCCGTCTCCTTCGGCTGCATCCCGTACGCGGCGTCGCGGATCAGCACCGTGCAGAACTCGAAGCGGTGCTCCCCCATCCGCGACCAGATCCGCTGCGCCTCGCCGAAGCGCAGGTGATCCACGAGCGCCGAGGCGTCCGGGATCATCCGGGCGAGCACGCGCGTGTCGAACTCGCGCCCCAGCACCGCCGCGGAGATCACCGTCTGCCGCGTCCGCGGCTCGAGCCGCTCGAGCCGCGCGACGAGCAGGCTGTTCACGGTCCGCGGCGGCATGAACCGGCTCGATCGCGCGGCGTCGTGGGCCGACCCGTACCGCCCATCCTCCAGCCAGTACGCGAGGATCTCCTGCGCGAAGAACGGGTTCCCCCCCGCGGTCTGGCCGAGCAGCGACCCGAGCATCGTGGGGAGCGGACCGCCGAAGAACGGCTCCGCGAGCGCGAGCAGCCGCTCCGCCGGGAGCGGCGCGATCTCGATCCCCTGCGACGGGATGCCGGCGTCGAGCGGGATGCGGGCGTCCACCCCCTCCCCCGAGGACACCCCGGGCCGCGCCGAGCAGATCACCGCCAGCGGCAAGTCCCTGCAGGCGGCCGTGATCGCGCGCACCGCGTCGAGCGAGGTCGGATCGGCCCACTGCGCGTCGTCGAGGTGCACCACCACCGGCTGCAGCGAGCTCTCCGCGACGAGCAGCGCGGCGAGCGCCCCGAGGGCCTCGTCGCGCCACCCGGCCTCGGTCGCGGCCTCCTGGCCGCGCAGCCTGAGCAGCCGCGCGAGCGCCTCGCGCGACCTGTCGATCCCGGCCCGCACCTCGGTCCAGCTCTCCGGCAGCCGCTCCAGGAGCAGCTCCAGCGCGAGATCGAGCCCCGCCTCCTTGGCGCGCTGGCCGAGCTCCGACGAGATCCCGAGGTACTCCTTGAGCGCGAACTCGAACGCGTAGAGCGGGGTCCTCAGCGTCTGATCGCAGCGGGCCTCGATCCACAGCAGCGGGCGCATGTCCATGAGCTGCGCGCGCTGGTGGCGGTAGCTGTGCACGAGGTAGCTCTTGCCGATGCCCGCCTCGCCGAGGATGTACACGACGCCCGCGGAGCGCCCGGCGAACAGGGGCTCGAGCGCCTGCGTGAGCCGCCCGAGCTCGACCTCGCGGCCGATGGGGCCGAGATCGTAGAACTCCTCCTGCACCGCGATGCGCCGCCGCTCGAGCGAGTAGACGAGGATCGGCAGGTCGAACCCGTCGAACCGGAAGATGTTCTCGGTCGACCACTGGTGGCTCGCCTCGCCCGCGCGGAACGCCCGCTCGTCCGCCCAGATCGACGACGGCGCCGCCTTCCGCGCGATCTGCGCGGCGAGGTGGATGGCGCGGCCGACGCACGCGAACTCGCGGCGGCCCACGGCGCCGAAGAAGCCGACGAGGCAGCGCGCGCGGGTGACGCCCACCGCGAGCCGGGGCACGCCGAGGCCGTTGCTCTTCAGCTCGAGCGCGAAGTCGAGGGCGCGATCGTGGTCGCTCTCGTGCGCGACGGGCGCGCCGAAGTAGAACTGCGCGCCGAGGCCGCGCTCCGTCACGGTCATGCCGGCGAACGTCGCGCCGTACATCGCCGAGATCTCGTGCAGCTGCTGGAGGAGCTCGGTCGGGCTCTCCACCCGATCGAGCGAGACGGACACCGTCGTCACCTCGCGGATCTCGCCCTCCGGCGCGAGATCGCCCGCACCCGGCGGCAGGAACGCCTCGACGTCCGCGTCCGTCGGGGCCGACGCGATCGTCAGCGAGGGGGGCCCGCTCAGGAGATCGGCCTCGTCGAGGTCCGCCACGCTCTCCCGCGCGCTGGCCGCGGGGAGCCGCTCGCGGAAGCTGCGATCGAGGTGGAGCTCGCTGTCGTCCACCCCGCGGTCGGTCGCCTGGCAGGCCTCCATCGCGGGGCCGTAGATCAGGAAGTACGCGCGATCCGGGGCGATGCGCACGATCGTCCAGTGGACCGTGCCCCAGGCGAGCCCGATCCTGAACGGCGTCTGCGCGCCCCCGGCGCCCAGCGAGCGCCGCGCCGCGAGCTCCAGCAGGCTGCGCCGCATCGCGAGCGCCGCGCTGCGCGCGTGCCGGGTGACGTTGCGCCCCGGCCGATCGGGGAACAGCGCGGTGAACCCGCCGCCGGACGACAGCGTCGCGACGAACCCGCCCGACTGGTGCACGGCCTCGAACAGCGGATCGAAGAACGGCGCAGCGCCTCCGGATCGAGCGCCTGGCGCGCGATCATCTGCTCGGCGAGCTCCACGATCGCCGGCAGCGAGACGTGCAGGACAGCCGCGTCGATCGCGCCCGCGTATTGCCCTTCGGCGTCCTGTTCGAGGATGAAGTCCGGGACGAGCGGATTCATGTCGAAACTCTATCGGGTATCTCCGCCCGACACGAGCGCGGCGGGAGGGACGCTCGAGTCCCGGGCGAGCGTCCCCGGGGGTGCGCGGAAGAGACTGTTACGGAAGTGCGCCGCGAGGGTCGTTCAGGACATGTGAGGGGAGGGGTGCGCAGGAGAGAGCCTCCGCGCGTGGGCGGAGGTCGGTCCCGTCGGTTTCGGCAGCTTCGTCGGTTTCGTCCGTTTCGTCGGTTCCGTCAGTTCCGTCAGAACGGCGGAGCCGACAGGCCGTCGACCGGCACCAGGCGGGAGGTGAAGAAGACGCGCACCGTGCCGAGCTCGAGGCGCGCGCCCTCGAGCGTGAAGGGCACCTTGCGGGTCTCTCCCGCGAGGCGCAGGGTCAGCTCGCCGCGCACGGGGCCCGGCGCGCTGGCCCCGGGGGTGGAGGCGCCGGCGTCGTCCACGGCCGACGCGCGCGCGATCTCGACGATGTAGCTCCCCTTGGGGAGGCTCCGCAGCGCGAGGGACTCCGACCGCGTGCTCGTCGCGTCGCGCGAGCGCACACCCACCGACGGGAGGGTCGCGCCCATCCATGAGACGCGCCGCCCCTGCGCGTCGATGAGGGAGAGGTCGAGGTCGGCGCCGCCGGTCCACTCGGCGCTGAGCCGCACGTCGCCGGGCAGGTCGGCGGCCGGCGCCGCGTCCGGCTGCGCGAGCCGCCGGTCGATCTCCGCGCGGACGGCGGAGGTCGCGTCGAGGCGCAGCTGGCTCGCGAGCTCGCTCATGCCGCCCTCGCCGGCGCACCGGATCGCGGCGGCGACGAGCTTCGCGTCGGCGGGCGCGAGGTCCGCGAGCGCCACCTGGTGCTGGCACGCGAACGCGGGCCGCCCCGCGGCGTCCCAGAGCTCGGCGAGCCGCGTCTGGGTGGCCCGGTCGCCGGGGCGCACGTCGGCGAGGCCGCCGAGGATGCGCGCGGCGCGGTCGCGCTGGCCCTGCCGCGCCGCGAGGTCGGCGCGGGCGATGAGCGCGTCGGGATCGAGCGCGTCGCGCCCGCTCCAGCGCGCGGTCAGCTCCTGGGCCTCGCCGAGGCGGCCGGTCGTTGCGTAGAGCGCGTAGAGGCCCACCGTCCTGTCGCGGCTGTCCGGGGCCGCCGCGAGCGCCGCCTCGGCGGCCGCGGTCTTCGCGGCGCTCTCGGGCGCGAGCGTGTTCGTCGCGTCGAAGCTCACCTTGCGATCGAACACCCGGCGCATCGGGATCATCCGCCGCGGCCGCGGGCGCGACCACTCCTCGGCGGCGACGAGGTCGTCGCCGCGCGATCTCCGGGCGCGGTCGTCCAGCGGCGGCGCCGGCTTCGGCTCCGCGGGCGCGGCGGCCGTCGGCGCCGGCGGGGGCGCCGGCATCTCGGCGTCGAGCGGGCCCGAGAGGGGATCGAACGACTTGTCGAACCGGCGCTGCGGCTTGGCGGGCGACGCCGGGCGGGCGCCGGCCGACGTGCGAGACTCCGCCTTCGCGGCCGGCGCGGCGTCCGGCCAGCCGGAGCCGCCGCCGCCCCTGCCGCTGCCCGACAGGCCAAGGCCCGCCCCGAGCGCGTCGCCCTTCTCCTCGGCGCCCTCGTCCGCCGCGTCGGGCTCCTCCCCCTCGGCGCTCGCGCTCACGCGCTCGGCCTGCTCCTCGCCCGTGAACGCGGAGGCGATGCCGCCTCGATCGAGGCCGAACGCCTTGAACATCGCCTCGCTCTCCAGGACGAGCAGCGAGGTGAACCGGCTCGCCACGGAGAAGCGCCGCGACAGCTCGATGATGGCGGGCTTCTGCGCGTCGCCGCCGCTCTCCTCGAGCTCCGCGATCTTCGCCGCGGCGTAGAGGCGCGGGACGAAGGCGTTGCCCGCGCCGGTCGTGGCGACGATGTTGACGGGGTAGGTCTGCTCGAAGCGCTCGCCCGAGACGCGGCCGCGGACGCGGATCGCGCCGGTGACGTCGGCCCCGGAGCTCATCCGGGCCACGACGAGCGCCTCGCCGCCGGCGCGGATCGGGTCGAGCCGCGCCGGCGTGACCTGGGTGAGGCCGGGGGGCAGCTCGATCTCGGGATCGCGCAGCGCGAGGCCGTACGCCGCGCCGAGGACCGACTGCGCCGCGCTCGCGACCTTCTGGCCGGGCACGTAGGGGACCATCACCCCGCCGCCGCCCCGCGCGAGCGCCCTGAGCGACGTGGTGTCCGCGTCGCTCCCGAGCGCGACCGCGACCACGGCGGCGGCGCCGTCCGCGGGGATCGCGCCGCGCACCGCGGCCTCGATGTGGGCGGGGCGCGTCGGGCCGACCGAGGGCGTGCCGTCGCCGAGGTAGATGATCCGGAGCTCCTTGCCGTCGAGCGGGCCGGCGGCCGCGCGCGCCGCGATCATCGCCGCGGCGAGATCGCTGCCGCCGTCGGGCTCGATGCCGCCGAGGAAGCGCTCGACCTCGCCCGCCGAGGCGGCGCCGGGGGCCATGGGGCGCGCGGCGCCGCCCTGGCCGGCGTCGCCGAGCGAGCGGCAGAGGGTGTCGCACGCGAGCACGACGACCTCGTCGCGCCGGTCCATCTCGCGGACGAGCGACGAGGCGAGCCGCGTCGCGCGGGCGAACCGCTCGCCGACCATGGATCGGCTCGAGTCGACGACGATCGCGTGGCGCCGCGAGGTCGACGCCTGCCACCGCGGGAGCCGGGGCCGGATCGCGATCGCGACGTACGGCGACGTGTCGCTCGCGATGGCCTGCGCCGCGGCGAGGGAGGCCTCGTGCTCCGCGCCGTCGCGCTTCGACGCGCCGGCCGCGCCGCGCCACGGCTGAGATGCCGCGGGTGGCGTGGCTGGCGGCGGGGCGGGGGGCATCCGGTAGGCCCAGGCGGTGACGGGCCGGTCGCGATCGGGGAGCGCGTACTCGACCGTGAGGTCGCCGGCCGGCGTGAAGCCGCGGGCCTCCAGCGTGCGGCGGTCGGCCGCGCCGTCCGCGAGGGCGGCGGCGAGCTCGTAGCCGCGCGTCGCGACGCCGAACTCCCGGTCGTGGCCGAGCACCTGCACGTCGAGCGAGAAGTCGCCGATGTTCGTCGTGCCGCTCTGGTCGTGCGCGAGCGGGTAGGTGAAGCGCCGGACGCCGCCGGCCTGCTCGACGAGCTGCGTGTAGGTGAGCACGACGCGCCGCGAGCCGCGCTTCGGGATGGGGAAGATGCGCAGCTCGAACCGGCCGCCCCGCTGCCACTCGAGCAGCGCGGGGTCGCGCCACGGGCCGGGGACCCAGATGATCTCCTCGCGCGGCTTGGGCGCCTTGGGGGCGGCGTTCTGGATGACGCCGCGCCAGATCGCGGCCCCCCGATCGCGATCGACGAACGCGCCCTCGACCAGCTTGCCGTCCACCTCGAGCGCGAGCCGCTCGATCTGCGCGCCCGGCGGGAGCGGGAACCGGAAGATGCCCTCGAGCTCCTCGTCGGTGTCGTTGGCGAAGGTCTCGTCGATCTCCGTCCTGGCGACGACGTCGACGATCCGCACCTTGACGGCGTGCCTGGCGAGCCGGACGGCCCGCTCTTTTTCCTGCGTCGCGCCCGGCTTGCGCGCCCTGAGCTCGCCGAGGCCGCGGAGCGCCGGGGCGTCGGCCTCCTCGGCGGAGCGGTCGCTCCACTCGAGCGTGTCGGCGAGCGACGTCGCGCTCGCGACCTCCGGCGCGGCGCCCTTCGCGAGCGTCGCCTCCTCGCCGGCGCGCACCTCGACGGGCTCGCCGCGCTCGCCGGTGACGCGCACGGCGCCGCGGGCCACCTCGACCGAGGCGCGCGCGGCGCTCGCGGTGATCGCGAGCTTGGTCCCGAGCACCTCGACCTGGCCGTGCGGCACCTCGATGCGCGCGGGCGGCGCGCCGGGGGCCGGGGTGACGTCGAGGACGACGGCGCCCTCGTCGACGCGTGCGCGGCGGCCGTCGCCTGCGATCCACACGCGGGAGCCGCGGTCGATGGCGAGCGCGGAGCCGTCCGCGAGCGACAGGTGGGCGCGCGTCCGCGCGTCGGTGCGCAGGGTCGCGCCCTCCGGGAGCGCGGCGCCCGCGGCGAGCGGCGCGCAGGCGCCCGCGGCGTCGCACGCCTCGAGGCCGCCCGACTTGTCGGCCGACGCGCGCGACACCGAGGCGATCTTGCCGGACCATGGCGCCCCGGCCGCCGCGGCGACGGACGGCGCCGTTGTTTCGCCGCCGCGCCGCAGAGCAACCCCGACCGTTACCGCCGCCGCCGCGGCCAGGGCGGCGGCGGCGAAGGCCGAGCGCCGCCCGAAGGCCGTGCGGCGCGCCGCCGGCGCGGTTCGTTCCGGGATCGTGGAGCGCGGTCCGCCGGTGCGCGCCTCGGCCGCGCCGGATCGCGCTCCGGAAGTGTCGGATCGCGGCCTGAGCGTAGGGGAACGCCACGCGGGCGTGTCGGATCGCTGCTCGGCGATGTCCGATCGCCCTTCGGCGATGTCCGATCGCTGCTCGGCGATGTTCGATCGCTGCTCGGCGATGTTCGATCGCTGCTCGGCGATGTCGGATCGCTGCTCGGCGATGTCCGATCGCCCTTCGGCGATGTCGGATCGCTGCTCGTCGATACCGGATCGTCCTTCGGCGATGTCGGGTCGAGCGTCGGCCCTGTCCGATCGTTGCTCGGCGATGTCCGATCGCCCTTCGGCGATGTCGGATCGCCCCTCGGTCACGCCGGAGCGCGCGCCTGTGGCGCCGTGTTGCTCCTCGGCCGCCACCTTCAGGATCGCGCCGCTCGTCGCGCCCTCCGAGGGGCGCGCCGCTTCGAGCCGCCGGAGCAGCGCCTCGGTGAAGCCGTCCGCCGGCCGGAAGTCCGCGCCGGCCGCCGCGGCCACCTCCGCGGCGCGCGCTGCGTCGTGGCGGAGGTCGCGGCACGCGTCGCAGCCGGCGATGTGCTCGTACAGCGCAGGCCGCGCCGTCCCGTCGAGCACCTCCGCGAGCTGCTCCTCGACCTCGCCGCAAAGCCCAACCGAACCTGTCCCTGTCGCGCCCATCGCCCTCACTCCTCGCCCAGATCGGCCCTGAGCCGCGAAAGCGCGCGGCTCACCCGCTTCCGCGCCGCCGCCTCGTCGATCCCGCACGCGATGGCCACCTCCTTGAAGGAGAGGCCCGCCTCGAAGCGCAGCACCACCGCCTCGCGCTCGCTCGGCTTCAGCCGCGAGAGCGCGGCGCGGGCGCGCTCGGCCCGCTCGCGCTCCGCCGCGAGCTCGCTCGCGTCGGGCCGCGGCCGGGTGTCGTGGACGAGGCGCAGCCGCGCCTCGCGCCGCGCCCTGAGCTCCGTGTGCCGCCCGCAGAGGCGCCGCGCGATCCCGAAGAGCCAGGCCCGCACGCTCCCCTCGGCGCGGTACTGCGGGAACGCATCGAACGCCGCGAGCAGCGTCTCCTGCACCAGCTCCTCGCTCTCGGCCTGCGAGCCCGTGAACGCCATGCACAGCCGGCCCAGCGGCATGGCGTAGGCCTTCGCACACCGCGACAGCGCTTCCCGGAAGTCGCCTGTCCCGATCAGCCCCTCGATCGCGCGCGCCTCGTCGGCCCGCGCGTCGCCCTCCGACCCAACGAGCGCTAACCCCGCTGCCATCGCTGCCTCATCGCCAGCCATGTGCCCCCGTCCCCCGAGTTCGTGACCGGATTTTTTTTCGCCCCCGCCCCCGGCGGACTCCGGTGCCCGATCCCACAGTACAGGGCGGTCCGGCCTTTGCCTTTTGCAATGCGATCCGCGCCGCCGCAGAATCGGCCGTCGCCTCAGGAGCCGCGCTTATGAACGAGACAAGCCCGCCTGGTGTCACAAAGGCCGCCGCGCCCCGAGGCGCGGCGCCGAGCGATCCCGTTGACAGGTCGCGTGTGAAGCGATGGAGACGGTCGCTGGCGCTCGCCGCCGCCGTGTCCGCCGCCGCAGCGCTCGCCGCCCCCGCGGCGCTCGCGCAGGGCGCGCCGGGCGAGGCGCAGGTTCAGGGGGAAGGTGAAGCCCCGCCGGCCGGCAAGCGGGCGGTGCTCCCGACCCGGGTCAGCGCGGGCGGGAAGGAGAAGAAGGCGGCCGCCGCCGAGCCGAAGGGGGGCCCGGCCGAGAAGGACAAGGCGGAGCCGCCGGTGGAGGAGCGCGCCGCGCGCGGCGTGGTCGTCATCGAGCGCGGCGGGCAGGTCCTCGGCCTCGGCGCGGCGCTCGCTGGCGACGGGCGCATCCTGACGGCGCTCTCGCCGCTCGGCGCGGGCAACGACCTCACGGCGCGCCTCGCCGACGGGACCACCGTGCGGGTGAAGCTCGGCCACCACGACCGCGTGTGGGATCTCGCGCTGCTCGTGCCGCAGACCGGCAAGTGGGCCGAGGGGCTCACCGCCTCGTCGCGCGATCCGGTGCGGCCGGACGCGCAGATCCGCTCGTTCTCGGCGGCGCGCGGCAAGGTCGCGGCCACCTCGCTCGTGCTGCGATCGCACCGGACGCTGATCGGCGGCGACGACCGGCCGCTCGAGCGCGCGATCGAGCTCGGCTCGCGCGTCTCGCCGCTCGATCTGGGCGCGCCCATCATCGACGAGGACGGCCGCGTGGTCGCGATCCTGGGCCGCGGCTGCGCCCCGAACGAGGGCAAGCCGTGCACGCCCGTCGCGTTCGGCGTGCCGATCAGCGCGGTCAGGGCGTTCCTTCGCGCGGTGCCGCCGACGGCCGTGCCGCCTGCGGCGTGGCTCGGGATCCAGGGCGTCAGCGAGGCGGCGCCGGTCGCCAAGGGGGTCCGGGTCACCGTGGTGCACCCCGAGAGCCCTGCGGACGAGGCCCGCTTGACGGGCGGCGATCGCGCGGAGAGCGACATGATCCTCGCCGTCGACGGCGTGCCCGTCACGAGCCCCGACGCGCTCTCCGACGCGATCCGGACGCACGCGGTCGGCGAGAAGGTCCCGCTCACTTTGCTGAGCCGCGGGAAGTACCGGCAGGTCACGGTCGTGCTCCGCGCTGCCCCCGATCCGTCGGCCGCCGCGGCGAAGCGGCCGGAGGCCGAGCTCCCGCCGCCGAGCTCGGGCGGCAAGGCGACCGAGGAGTACCGCAAGTAGGCAAAAAATGATGCGGGGTCGCGCGCGGATTCTATAAGCTCGGCGCTCGGGCCCGATCCGGTTGACACCCCGTCAACCGAACCTCCAGGATCGGGCTCGAGCGGCTCGGACGGGCGCGCTCGCGGTTCTCATTCAACCTCGCGCCTCGCGCGGGGGCCATCGATCGGGTGATCCGTGTCCCAAACGTTTCGAATCGAAGTGGCCGGCGAGACGAACGTCGGGCGCAAGCGCAACCACAACGAGGACAACTTCGGCATCATGGTCGAGTACGGCCTCTTCATGGTCGCCGATGGGATGGGGGGGCATGCGTCGGGCGAGGTCGCGTCGAAGATGGCCGTCGACGCGATGCAGGACTTCTTCGCCCAGACGCAGGACGATCCGGAGCGGACCTGGCCTTACAAGATGGACCGGTCCAAGGGCTACGAAGAGAACCGGCTGATCACGGGGATCAAGCTCGCCAACCTGCGGATCTACGAGACCGCGCAGCGCGAGGCGAAGAAGCGGGGCATGGGGACGACGTTCGTCGGCATCTTCACGGCGAACGACGGCGTGTACGTCGCCCACGTCGGCGACAGCCGGGTCTACCGCTTCCGCGAGGGCCGGCTCGAGATGCTCACCGAGGACCACTCGCTCCTCAACGACTACATCAAGATGAAGCGGCTCACGCCCGAGGAGATCGCGAACTTCCCGCACAAGAACGTGATCGTGCGCGCGCTCGGGATGAAGGACACGGTCAAGGTCGACACCCGCTTCGAGGTGCCGCAGCTGAACGACACGTACATCCTCTGCTCCGACGGGCTCTCCGGCCCGGTGAGCGATCTGGAGATGACCCAGATCCTGACGGAGCATCAGGACATCCAGGTTGCGACGGCCAAGATGATCGAGCGCGCCAACGAGAACGGCGGCCCGGACAACGTGACGTGCGTCCTCGTTCGTTGGACTCAGTGAGCAGCGCTGCGTTCTCCTACATTCCAACGTGAACGTTGACGTTTACGTGGTCGTGAACGTGGTCGTGGTCGTGGTCGTTCACGGCCTATCGTTGACGACCACGACCACGACCACGACCACGACCACGACCACGTTCACGTCCACGACCACGTTCACGTAAACGTTGGTGACCGGTGGTGGGGTGGAGGGGGCGGGCTTCGTGCCCTGAGCGTGACCGGACGAGCTTGGTCAACGTCTGTGGGGGGAGCCTAGGGGCGACCGGCGATCAGGGCAGGGCGCCGCCGCTCCAGGGGATGAGGACGAGGAAGACGAAGGCGATGAGGGCGAGCATGAAGAGGCTCGTCATCAGGTAGGTCGAGCGCGGCGAACGCGCGGTGCTCCAGCCGTCGCCGTAAAACTTCCCCCGCGAGCGCACCCGGATCCGGCGCTGCACGCCGCGGAGAAGGCTCGGCGGCGCCGCGGGCGGCGGACGCATCGCGCCTCGGACCAGCTCGCGCAGATCGAGCTCGTCGACGAGCGGCAACGAGCCTTCCTCGGGGAGGTCGCCTTCCTCGGGGAAGTCATCGTCTTCGGGGAGATCGTCTCGGGGCGCGGCGGCGGCGGGCGGGCGCTCCACGGGGGGAGCCGTGGGACGGCTGCCGCTCTCCGCGCCCGAAGCGGCCGGCTCATCGGATTGCCCCGTGCGCCTCGGGTCGTCCGCTTCGCTCATTTCCCGCCTCTCACCTTCTCGCCCATCATCTTCTCGACAAGCGCGCGGAGCTGCCCGCGCGCGCGATGGATCCGGCTCTTCACGGTCCCGTCCGGCAAACCCGTCACCGAGGCGATTTCTTCGTAGGACATGTCCTCCACGTCGCGAAGGATGAGCGCCTCCCGGAACTCGGGATCGAGCTGGCCGATGGCGCGCTTCACGACCGCCTCGAGCTGCATCCCCTCCACCAGCTCGTCCGGGCGGCTCACGTCGCCGACGCTCACGCCCTTGGCCGCGGACAGCGGCACCCGCTCGGCCATGGCGTCGACGTCGTCCTGGGCGCCGGCGTGCCGCCGCGAGAGGTACTTCGTCCGGTTCTTGCAGAGATTCACGGCGATTCGATAGATCCACGTCGAGAGCTTCGATTCGCCGCGGAACTGATCGATGGCCTTGAAGACCTGCACGAAGACTTCCTGGGATACGTCCTCGGCCTCGTCACGCCGGCCGAGCATGCGGTAAACGAGCGCGAACACGCGGCGCTCGTACATGATCACGAGCTCGTTGAACGCGCTCTCGTCCCGCGCGACGAGCCGCGCGATGAACTGCGCCTCGCCCGCCTCGAGCGGCGCCGCCGACGCGCGCTCGAGCTCCGCGCCCGCATGGGTCGGCGCGCCGCGTCCGCGGTCCGCATCACCATGGGCCGGCGCGCCGCGTCCGCGGGCCGCATCACCATGGGCCGGCGCGCCGCGTCCGCGGTCCGCATCTACATGGGTCGGGGCTCCGCGTCCGCGGGCCCCTTCATCGCTCGCCACGCCGTCCGGTCCTCCAGGAGCCAGGGGCTCGCGCACGCCGCGCGGCAGGCGCGGAGCCCTCGGTGAGACCACGGTAAACAACCCCGGCTCGACCGCGCCAGACAATAGCGAGCGGATGACGGCGCAGGACGCTCCCGTGAGGCGGTGCGACCTCGCCGGAGGCGCTCCCGCCCGCGCGATGACGATCGGCCGCCATGACCCTCCTCAGAGGGCGCGGGTGCTCGATGGTTCCGGCGCGTGGATTCGAACCACGATTAGGGGATTCAAAGTCCCCCGTCCTGCCCTTGAACGACGCCGGAGTGCTGCGGGACGGAGCCGACCGCCGCGCGGCGCGCACCTTAGCGCGAGTCGCGCAGGATGGCACCCGTCCCGATCCAGGAGTCGGCTCTGCGGGCCGGATAGCTGATGCCGCGCGTGGCGTCCGCCTCGGATCGACCTCGCCTCAGGCGGAACTGCCCGCGCTCACGGCGGCCCGCCGGCGCCGGCTTCGCGCCGGACGCCGAGGCCTTCTCCGCGCGGTGGAGCGGCGACGCGGGCGCGTCGGTGTCCTCGACCGAGGCCGCGGCCGCTTCCCGGCGTGCCTGGGGCGCCTCCGGAGAAGCGCTGTCGCGCGCCTGGGTCGCCTCCGTCGCAGCGCCGTCGCGCGGCGAGGGGGCCTCCGTCGCCGCGCCGTCGCGCGCCTGGGTCGCGACGGGCGCCGTCACGGCGAGCGCCGCAGCGCCGGCCGTCTCGAGCTTCGGGGCAGGCAGGGCGATCTGCGCGGCGGCGGCCGCGACGCCCTGGGCCACGCCGGGGTGCGCAGCCGGCGCGGCGGCAGGCCTCGCAGGCGCGGCCGCAGGGGCGACCATGCTCAGCACCGAGAGGCCCAGCACGAGCACGAGCGCCGCGCTGCCCGCGGCCGCTCCGGCGGCGCCGCGAGAGACGCGGGCGCGCCGCGCGAGCCGCGACCAGGCGCCCGACACGCGCCCGCGCGGCGCCTGATCCGCGTCGCGCGCGCCGCGCGCCGGCCCGAGCCCGGGCTTCGCGGCGCCGGGCCTCAGCGCCCCGGCGCTCGGGAGCGTGTCGGGCGGGGACGAGGGGGCCGCCGGGAAACCGGACGGAATGTCAAGAGAAATCGGCTGCGAGGGGCTGTCCTGCCGCAGCACGGTCTCGGTCAGCGGGAACCGGCCGAGGGTGAATGCCTCGGCGCGCTCGCCGCGCGCCTTCGCGGGGGCGCCCTGGTGGAAGCGGGGCGCGACGGAGCTGAGGTCGTCCGGCGTCAGCGCGAAGCTGAGCGGGCCGGTGGACTCAGGCGCCTCACCCACGGCGGAGAGGGCGGACGCCTCGTCGCGCGGGGGCGGCTGGGAAATCGTCCAGCCGAGCGCCTTCACCTCGCCGGCGGGCGTCCAGCACTCGAGGCCTTCGCGCCAGACGCGCGTGCTGTGGGGGAGCTCCCCCAGCTCCAGCGCGCGCCAGAGCGCGACCGTGCTCATCGCCTCGAGAAACCCGCCGTGGTCGATGCACCAGGGCTTCGACTCCGTCGGGGCCTCCTCCGCGCCGCCGGCGTGCGACGTGAACGGCATCGTGGGGGCGCTGCAGAGGCTGCTCAGCTGCCCCTGCCCGCACCCCTCCGCGCCGCCCGACGCCGGCACGCCGTCGCCAAGCCCCTCCACCTTGTACGCTGCGCTCGGGCCCATCGCTGTCTCCCTAGCGAGCCGCGGCGGCCCACCCGATGCTGCTTCCGGGTGCACCTCCGCTGCTCTCGTGCGTCGGTAGCGGATGCTGGCGCGGTGGGCCAAGAAAGGTGCCGGGTGGGGCAGGCGCCCACCAGGCCGGGAGCGCTGCGTCCGGCGGCAGGGCCGCGGGGGGCGCGTCGCGGCCCGACGTCAGAGGTCGGTGTAGTTGTCGGCGAACATCGCGCGCTGGCCGAGGAAGGCGATCTCGAGCATGCCGCCGACGCTCGTGCCCCCGGTCGAGCTACGGACCACGTTGAGCGCTGGCATCAGCCGGATGAGCCCGCGGTACTCCGTCCCCACCGGCGCGCGCGCCAGCGTCACGTGGACCGGGGCGCGCAGGCTGAGGCGGACATCGGCGGGCGCCTCGTCGTTGAGCGCGACAGCGACCTTCGCGCCGAGCGCCGCGCGGAACGAGGCGTTCGCCGCCTTGTCGACGAGCCCGGCGTGCGCCGCGATCGTGAGCTCCTGGCTCTGCACCGGCGCGCCGAGCACCTCCTTCCTGCAGCGCGTGGCAGGGACGAAGGTGGTGGACTGGGTGACCGGATCCACGCCGTGGACGACGTCGCCCGCGGGCTCGCACCACTCGAGCGTGTCCGTCGACGCGGTCCAGCGCGAGTCGAACTTGATCTGCCCTTCGAGGGTGGGTGCGAGCTTCTTTCCGCCCTCTCCGACGTAGACCGCCGCCGCGCCGACGCTCCAGGGCACGGCGGTGAGCTCGCGCGGCGCGTAGGTCGGCGGCAGGCTCTGGTCGCGCCGCTCGGGGCCCGGACCCAGGTAGCTGAACCGGGTGCGGCCGACCGCGCCGCCGACATAGAGGATCAGCGGCGGATACGCCGAGCTGCCCTCCCCCTCGAAGTCGAGGCGCGCGAACGAGGCGGACAGGCGCAGGGTGCCTGTGGGCGTCTGGGCCGAATCGTCGGTGCCGGAAAGGCCGATCAGCGTGGCCAGCCCGTCCTCGGCCGCCACCTCGGCCTCGATCACGGCGCTCACATCCCACGCCGTCGGGTCCGTCACCTCACCGAACCCGGCCAGCACGCCGAATCCGACCCGCGCGAGCGCCGCGCCATCGGAGCTGCCCGTGACCTTGGCCGGAACGAGGTAGACGAGCTCGCGGCCCGTGGCGGCCGGCGAGATGGCCGCGCCCCCGGCTGGCGCGAGCGGCGCGATGGGGGCGATGGGAGCGCCCGACGCGGCCGGGGCGACCGGCGCAATCGCGCGGCCCGGCTGTGCGGGCGCGGCGGCCGCGCCAGCGCCCGGCATCGGCGTCGGCGGCATTGGCGTCGGCGCGACAGGTGTGCTCGGCGCGGCAGACGGGACGGGCGCCGTGGGGGCGCTGGCCGCCGTGGGCGCGCCGGGCGTGCTGGCGGCGGGACGGACGGGCGCCGGGGGCGCTGCGCCCGGCGGCACGGGAGCCGACGGCTGCCCCGCGCCCTGGGCGAGCGCGGGCGCGGCCAGCGTGAGCGAGAGCAGCGCTGCGGCGCGCTGGAGCAGCAGGGCGCCCCTCACGGCGCCACCGTGAAACGGAAGGTCAGGCAGTCGGCGCCGCTCGACGTGTCGAATTCGGCGCGGGTGCTCTGGTTCGTCTTGGGATCGAAGGCGAAGATCTGGAATTTGCCGCTTCCGTTCCGGACCCTGAAGCGGAACACGTAGTTGCCGGGATCCAGATCGAACTCGGGGAAGACCGTGTTGCGGATCGAGAACGGCCTCACCCCCGCCGGATCCGCGGTGGGCGCCGGGTCCTCGAACAGATAGCCGACGGCGCTGAGGTGGTACTCGTCGCTGTGGAGCTTGAGCTTGATCCTCTTCATGGTCGAGAGCGATCCTCTCACACGCGCGCGGCACGGTACAGCGCCTGGAAGACGCGCCACATGGCCGCGATTGGGCTCGCCCGACCGTCCAGGCGGTCGGCTTTCGAGGCGCGGTGAGAGATCGGCGTGGGCGCAGGGCACGGAAGCGGGCGCAAGCGTCGGTCGCGCGCTCCAGGTCCGCGCTCACCGTCCACGCAACGATTGTCGAGCAGCCCGGACCATTGCTGACAAGCGCAGGTGGGTCATTTCTTGTGAGCGCCGAAGGATGCCTGAGCGGTAATGTTTTCAACGGGGAATATGCATAGGGGAGCGTAGGGGGCGCTCGGGTATCCGTGATAGTTTTGACTTCATGGTGGTACCGGTCATCGGGCGGGGCGGTAGCGACGGGCGTGGGCTTCGGCGCCGGCGGGGGGCGTCCGCGAGTTGGTTCCTCGCGGCGGCGCTCGTGACGGTCGCGTGTGATGGGAGGGTCGTTGGAGGGATCGGCGAAGACGAGAACGGTTCGACATCGAGCGGCGGCGCGGGCGAGGGCAGCGCGCAAGGAAGCGCTGGCGTCGGTCACGCCGCGGGAACAGGCGGCTCCAGCGCGGAGGTGGGCTCGAGCGGCGCCACGGGCGGCGCGGCCGGCGCCGGTACCTCGGGGGGCCCGGGCGCGGGAGGTGACGGCCCCGGCGGCGGTTTTCCTTCGGAGGACGGCCCCGGTTACAGCGTCGTGTTCCCCGGAGAGGGCGTCAACGACAGCCTCTATGCGGCGGCGCTCGACGCACAGGGGCGGCTCGTGGTCGGCGGCGGCGCGGATGGAACCCTCTCGTTGAAGGGCGAAGACCACGCCGGCGCCGTGCTGATGTGGCTCTCTCCGAGCGGCGAGCTCGTGCAGGCCAGGAGCTTCGGCAGCGCCGCTTACGACACGCAGGTGAACGGGATTGCTCCGCTCGCCGACGGGTCGATCATCGCGGTCGGCACGTACCGCACCACGGTCGCCATCCGCGGCGAGATCTGGGTGCCCACGAACGAGAACTGGGGCCCCGACATGTTCGTGATGAAGGTCGCGGCGGACGGCGAGGTGATCTGGGCGCGGCACTTCGGCGGTATGGGGTACGACGTGGCGGAGAGCGCGGCCGTGGCGCCGAACGGCGATGTGGTCGTCTCGGGCTACGCCAACGGTGCGATCGACTTCGGAGGCGGCGTCCACGACGCCGGTGGGGACAACGCCTTCTTGCTGACGCTCGACGCCGACGGCGGTTACGTCACCAGCCAGGTGTTCTCCCCGAGGAGTGATCTCGACACCTGGCCCATGACGAACGCAACCGGAATGGCGCTCGGCGGGGACGGGACCGTCTGGCTCACGGGATACGCCGCTCAGTCGTTCGGCTACGGCTCGTACCTGACGCAGGTCTCACCGACTGGGCAGATCTTGACCCGAGAACCTTTCGGTGTTGATGGCTACACGCTGGCGAACGACATGAGCGGCGTGCGGGGCGGCGGCGCGCTGATCGTCGGTTACATGAACGGGACGGCCGATTTTGGCGGAGGCTCGCGGGACACGCTCGGCTCCACGAAGCTCTTCGCGGCGCGCTTCGGCCCCGGCGGCGAGCCGATGTGGAGCTCCGTCTTCGGCGACGGGGCCGACTACTACGCACGAGCCTCCGCCGTCGCGGCGGACGGTGGCGTGTTCATCACGGGCGGCGCTCACGGCGCTCTGGAGAGCCCGATGCTCGTCCGCCTCGCCGCCGACGGCACGCCGGGCGAACCGGAGGTCTTCGACGCTCCCGGACGCTTCTTCGCCGTCTGCACGGGAGGAGAACACTCCGTCTACCTCGCCGGCCAGCTCGACGGTCCGGGCGACTTCGGCTTCGGACCCGTCGGTGGGCAGCGCGAGCTCGTCGTTGTGCGGCTGGTCAGGTAGCCGGCGCCCGCGAATCGAGGGAGGAGCGTGGCGCCTCGAGGCGCTCAGCCGCCGCTGGCGCGCCGCACGGCGACGCCGACGCCGGCGGTGCTGTAGCAGCCGCTCACCGTCCAGGAGATGGTGGTGTTGGAGCTGGCCACGAGATAGCCGGCCAGCGCGACCATGGTCGTCGGATCGGTCAGGCGCCGGTTCATGGTGGAGGTCGCCGCGGTGGGGCTGATGGTGGCGCCGGTGTTGGCGTTGCGCGCCGCCATCACCGTGTACACGAACGAGTTGGTCGCGCTGAAGTTGGTGCTGACCCCTCGGGACACCGTGCCGCTGCAGTCCGTCGTGTTGGTGTGGATGCCGGTCGTGGTGGCGCTCGCGAACGGGTTCGACTGGTGCACGGCCTTCAGCTCCACCACGTTGGCGAAGTACACGCCCCAGGTGTTCGCGTTCGCCATCTGCACCACCACGGGCTTGTTGCCGGTGGCGGCCGGAAGCTGGCTGTCCAGGAGGTAGTAGATGTGCGCGGCGGAGTTGTTGTCGGCCTGCCGCGTGTTGAAGAGCGTCATCGGCGTGCCGTCGTAGGTGACGCTCACCGGCACGAGCGAGTTCTCGGAGGCGACGATCCCGACAAGGACCATGCGATCGTTGTCCCGCGGTGTCTGCAGGGCGTGGCTCACGTTGATGGTGGGCGCCGAATTCCCGATGGTGCTCAAGGTGCCGGTCGTGCCCGAGTTGACGACGACGATGTCCGGCGAGACGACGCAGTTGCCGTTCGAGCAGATGGACCTCGTCCCCGAGCACACGTGGCCGCAGTCGCCGCAGTTGCTGGCGGTGCCGAGCTGGGTCGTGCAGCCGCCGCTGGGGTCGCCGCAAGCCTTCCAGCCCGGGTCGCAGGTGGGCACGCAGGTGCCGGCCGTGCAGGCGGTGGCGCTCGCGTGCGCCTGGAGGCACTGGGTGTTGCAGGCGCCGCAGGCGTTGACGTCGCCGGAGACGTCCTTCTCGCAGCCGTTCATGCCGTTGCCGTCGCAGCTGCGCCACAGGCCGCTGCACACCGGGGTGCAGCCCGACGAGCTGCATTGATTGCTGGCGACGTGGGCGCTGGCCCCGCTCTGGCACACGAGGTTGCAGCCGAGGCAGTTGTTCTCGTCGTCCCACAGGTCGATGTTGCAGCCGTTCCTCGGTACCCCGCAGTCGTCGTACTGCGCGCTCGTGCACACCGGGTTGCAGGTGCCGTCGAGGCACAGGTTGCTGGTGGTGTGGATTATGTTGCACTGGGTGCCGCAGGCGCCGCAGTTCCCCTCGTCGGTCCTGACGTTGGCCTCGCAGCCGTCGGTCAGCGAGCTGTTGCAGTTGCCGTAGTCCGCCTTGCAGCCGGCGAAGGAGCACGCGCCGCCCTGGCAGGTCGCGGTGGCGTTCGCGTAGATCGTGTTGCAGTTGACGCCGCCGGCGGCCGCGCAGGCGCCGCAGTGGGTCTGGTTCGAGTTGACGTTCGTCTCGCAGCCGTTGTCCGGATTGCCGTCGCAGTCGCCCATCCCGCTGTTGCACGTCCGCACCTTGCAGTCGCCGCCCTCGCACTTGGGGGTGCCGCCGGCGATGGTGCAGGTCTCGCCGCAGGCGCCGCAGTGGCTGAGGCTCGTGTCCGTGTTCGTCTCGCAGCCGTTGTCGTAGCGGCCGTCGCAGTCGGCGAAGCCCGGCTCGCAGCTGCCGATGGCGCAGCCGGTGGCCGTGCACTTGCCGGTGCCGTTGGCGACCGTGCACAGGCCGCCGCACGTGCCGCAGTTCTCCGGATCGGCGGCCAGATTCACCTCGCAGCTGTCCTCGGGGTCGCCGTTGCAGTCGCCCCTGCCGGCCGGGCAAATCGTCTCGCCGCAAACGCCGTCGCGGCACCAGGGCCTGCCGCCTGCCTCGGGCACGCACTCGATGCCGCACCCGCCGCAGTGCAACACGTCACGGGTAGTCGCCCTCTCACAACCGTCGACGACCTCGCCGTTGCAGTCGGTGAAGCCCGCGTCGCACTCGACCTTGCACTCCGACGCCTCGCAATAGGCGTCGCCGTTCGCGGCCGGGCACAGCTCGTCGCACCCGCCGCAGTGGCTCGAGTCCGTCGAGGTGTTCACCTCACAGCCGTTCTCGGGATCGCCGTCGCAGTCGGCGTAGGGTGCTTCGCACGCCTTGACCTTGCAGGCGCCGCCCTGGCACTCGGCGGTCGCGTTCGGCAGCGCGCACTTCAGCCCGCAGCTGCCGCAGTTGTCCGTGTCGGTGCGGACGTTCACCTCGCATTCGCCCTCGGCCTGGCGATCGCAGTTGGCGTAGCCGTCCGAGCAGGTGGGGCCGCACACCCCGTCGATGCAATCGTCGCTGAGGCAGTCCTTGCTCGAGCGGCACTTCTTGCCGTCCTGGCAGCCCTCGCAGTCGGCGCCGCAGTCGACGTCGCTCTCGGTGCCGTTGGGCACGCCGTCGGTGCAGGTCGGCGCGACGCATTGGCCCTCCTGGCACACGCCGCTCTCGCAGTCGCTGGCCCGGTTGCACTTCTGGTCGGTCGCGCACTTCTTGTCGCAGCTGCCGCCGCAATCGACGTCCGACTCCGAGCCGTCGCGGGCGTCGTTCATGCAGCCCGCTTCCTGGCAGACGCCGTCGATGCACTCGCCCTCGGCGCAGTCGCGGCTCGCGGCGCAGCCGGAGCCGAGCGGGCATGGATCGCACTCGCCGCCGCAGTTCAGGCCCGTCTCGCCGTCGGACTGCGCGTCGTCCGTGCAGTGCGCCGGCGGGCCGGATACCGACGCGAACTCGAAGTCCGGCACGCTGCACGAAGCGGCGGCGGCGAAGATCCCCGCCGTCAGCGCGGCGGCCGAGAACGCGCGGAGCAGCGCGAAGCGACGCAGAAAGCTAGGGGTCGACATCGAACGACAAAAGTACCATTCGCTGGCGGATTTCGCGGCCATAAAGTGAAAAGACGGCGTCGGGATCCGCGCGCGAAAGCCCCGCCGGCGCGCGCGCACCTGCGGCCACGACGCGGTGCGGCGTCGCGCTCGGCGAAGGCCGCGCCGCCGCGTTGACGCGCGCGGCGAAGGCGCGCCGCCACGTTGACAGGAGAGGAGGCGTCAAGTCACCATGGCAAGCGCCGCATGAGGAATTTCCCGCGAATTCTCCGCGTCGCAGCGGTGCTGCTCCTGCTCGAGGCGCCCGCGCTCGCCCAGGACACCGACGAGCTCAAGCAAGCCCGCGCGCAGTTTCAGCAGGCGACCGAGCTCGAGCAAGCAGGCAACTGGGCCGCGGCCCTGCAGCGCTTTCGAGAGGTCGGCCAGGTGCGGATGACGCCGCAGGTTCGCTTCCACATCGCCGTGTGCGAGGAGAATCTGGGGCGGCTCGTGGCCGCGCTCGGTGGCTACGAGCTGGCGCTCGCCGAGGCCGACGTCGTCGGGCCCGAGTTTCGGGCCGAGGTCGATCAGTCGATCGGCCGGCTGCGCGCCCGGATCCCGAAGCTCGTCATCGTGCGCGGCAAGGGGGCGGCCTCCGCGGCCATTGCGCTCGATGGCATCGCCCTCGGCGGGACGTCCATCGGCGTCGAGGTGCCGCTCGATCCCGGGCCTCACGCGCTCACCGCGAAGGCTCCCAATTACAGGCCGTTCCAACAGACGGTGGAGCTGAAGGAGGAGGGGGTGACGCGCGTCGAGGTGACGCTCGAAGCGCTGCCGCAAGAGCTGCTGATCCAGGCGGGCGCCCTGCGGGAGAGGCCGCCTTCCAAGGTGGTGCCGTACGTCATCGGGGGCGTCGGCGCCGCGAGCCTGATCGGCTCGGGGGTGCTGTTCGGGCTCCGCCAGGGAGCGCTCCAGGATCTGGAAGACGCCTGCGGTCCGGCCGGCAAGTCATGCCCTCCGTCCATGCAGTCGCGTTACGACGACCTCAAATTCTATCATTATGGCGCGCAGGTGGCGCTCGGCGTCGGCGTCGTCGCGGTCGGCACGGCGACCGCAATCTTGCTTCTTCAGAACAGGAAGCCAAAGCAGCCCGAGAAAACCTCGCTCGAGCTCGTGCCCGTCGCGGGCGGATCCGAGATAGGCGCGAGTCTCTCAGGGACATTCTGAGGGAGTCGAGCTCGTCGAGAGCGGGGCGCTAGAACCCCGGATCATGCTTCCACGACTTCGGCGTCGCGGGGGCTGGCGTCGGGCTCGGCGAGCTGGTCTGCTCGGCGGGCTTGGTCGGACGGCGGGGCGCCGGGCGCGCGGGTGACGCCGGGAGCGGCGTCAGCGCCGGGGCCGGCGCAGCGCTGGCCGAGACGGAGGCAGAGGGCTCGCCCGGCTCGGTCGCAGGGTGCGCCTCCGCCTTGGGAGGCGCGGGCGCCGGCGCGGCGGACGCCGGGGCGGCGGGCGCGGCGCCCGAAGGAAGCGGGGCTGGTGCGTCGCCGCTCCGGAGCAGCACGGCGAGCACGCCGGCGGCGAGGAGACCGAGGATCACGACGGCGGGCAGCGCGCGGCTCCTGGAGCGCGCGAACGGCGGGATCTCGTCGTCGAGCGTGATCTTTCCTGCCACGCCCGGGGCTGCGCCGCGGAGGTTGACGGTCCTGAAGGCGCTCACCGACGAGGGGCTCCGGCCGGTCACGTCGGAGACGCCGGAGTTGTTGCTCAGCTGATTGCGGTCGGCGCGCTCCAGCGCTTCGGTGAGGGCCGCGCGCGTCTGCTCCTGCTGGTCCTCGAACAGCTCGCGGACGAAATTGGCGACGTCCTCGTCGGTGGCTCGCTGGCTCGGCGGCAGCGCCTTGTCGAGCGCTCGCATCAGCTCGTTGGCCGTGGCGTAGCGCTCGTCGCGCTCCTTTTCGAGCGCGCGCATCAGCACGTCCTCGAGCGACGCCGGGTAGTCGGCCTGGAACTCGTGCGGCGCCTCCACCGGGTCCGTCGACGAGATGGCGAACAGCGTCGCGCCCTCGGATTCCCTGCGGAACGGGTGTTTGCCGGTGGTGAGCGTGTAGAGCACGATGCCCATCGCGAACACGTCGACGCGCCGGTCGATCGCGTCGCCGCGCACCTGCTCCGGCGCCATGTAGCTCACCTTGCCCTTGAGCTGGCCGGCCTGCGTCGTGCTGTCGTTGAGCGCCGTGGCCTTGGCCACGCCGAAGTCCACCACCTTGGCCAGGCCGTTGTACGTGACCAGGATGTTCTGCGGGGAGATGTCGCGGTGCACAAGGCCGACGAGCTTGCCGCTCTTGTCCTTGAGCTCGTGCGCGGCGTGCAGGCCGGCGCAGGCCTGCGCCACGATGCGCACCGCGATCGGGATCGGCATGCCGTTCTGCCGCTTCGCGACCTTCATCACCTGGTTGAGCGGAATGCCGTCGATCCACTCCATCGCCAGGAACAGCACGCCGTCCTGCTCGCCGAGATCGAGGATCTCGACGGCGTTCGGGTGGCGGATCTGCGACGCGAGCGACGCCTCCGAGAGGAACATGCGCTCGAACTGGTCGTCCTCGGACAGCGTCGGCAGCATCGTCTTTACTGCGACGATCTTCTGGAAGCCGCGCGTTCCCTTCAGCCGCGCCGCCCACACCATGGCCATGCCGCCTGCCGCGATCGGCAGCAGCAGCTCGTAACGACCCAACACGGACCCGGGCCCGAGCTCGGCCGGGGTGTTGGGCAGGAGGTTCGGCGCAGGATTCACGCTACTCAGAAGGTTTGTTAAGTGCCCTGACCGTACGAGTGTGCGGCGACACGAGGCGAGTGCCTAGCGATAAGAAACACCGCGGAGACAAATTGCGGCTATCGCACCAATGACCCCACCTCCTTACATTCGCCGACAGCTGGCGGCGGCGCTTCGCGGATGGGCAGCTGCCGCCAAAACGCCGTTAGCAAGTCCAAACGCTGTCCGGAAGTCAAGCTGCTCTTATCCGCCTACCATCGTACAAGGACGGCGGACGGGCGCGTCGTCACGCGCCATCGCGCGTCGTCACCGCCGCACGACGAACATCGCGGCGAAATACCCGTCTGTGCCGTGCACGTGCGGCAGCAGCCGGAACGCGTCGCCGCCGCCCGCGAGCTCCCGCGCGAGCTCCGCGTCGAACGGCGCCGGCTCCAGCCGGACGCCGAGGCCGTCGTCCGCCGGGGCCGCGAGCCGCGCCGCGACGGCCTCGCACTCCTCGCGCAGCACGCTGCACACAGCGAACACGAGCCGGCCGCCGTCCCGGGCGCGGGTCGCGGCGCGGCGCGCGATCGCGACCTGGAGGTCGGCCAGGCGCGGGAGATCGTCCGCCTCGCGCCGGAGCGCGATCTCCGGGCGCCGCCGCAGCGTGCCCACCCCGGAGCATGGGGCGTCGACGAGCACCCGGTCGTAGCCCTCGGGGACGTCGCCCGCGCCCACCGTCCAGTCGACGGCGTAGGTCTCGCGCACGGAGGCCGCAGCCCGCCCGAGCGCGCCGCCCTGCGCACCGCCGGCCTCCGCGCCTGCGCCCTCCGCGCTCACGGGAGGCGCGCCCAGCGCCGCGCGGAGCTGCGAGAGCTTCGCAGGGTACAGATCCGCCGCGTCCACCGCGCCGCCGGGCAGCACCGCGCGCGACAGGAGCCACGACTTGTTGCCCCGGCCGGAGCAGGCGTCGAGCACGGCCTCGCCGGGCCGCGCGCCGAGCGCGAAGGCGAGCGCCTGCGCGCCCTCTTCCTGGCCGATCCACGCGGCGCCGAAGCCCGGGAGCCGCCGGAGATCGCCTGCGCCCCGCGCGACGATCGCGGCCGGCGAGACGCACCCCGCCTCGAACGTCGCGGTGGGCGCGGCGGCTCGCAGTGTCTCGATCCACGCGCCGCGGTCCTCGCCGGGGGCGACGCAGAGGCCGGTCGGCGGCGGCACCGGGCCGGCCGACAGGAACGCCTCGGCCGCGGCCCGGCCGAGCGAGCGGCGCAGGGCGCCCCGCAGCCACCCCGGCGCGGAGGCGACCACCGCGCTCGCGAGCGGCGGGCGACCGCCGGACTCCACGGCCGCCGCGAGCCGGCGCAGCACGGCGTTCGCGAACGCGCCGACCCGCGGCCCGCCGGCCGCCTGGGCGCCGTCCACCGCCTCCGAGACCGCGGCGAACGAGGGGACGCGATCGAGGAAGCAGAGCGAGTACGCCCCCATCAGCACGTGGGCGCGCACCAGCGGGTCGGTCGTCCAGCGGCTCTTCGCGGCGAACTCGGCGATGCGCGCCTCGAGCGCCGCCTGCGCGCGCAGGACGCCGTAGACGAGCTCCGTCGCGAGGCCGACGTCCCGCGGGTCCAGCGCCTGCGCGCGGCGCAGCTCGGCGTCGAGGGCCGCCGAGGCGAAGGCCTCCGAGCCCCACACCCGCGCGAGCACGCGCGCCGCGACCGCGCGCGGCCCGCTCTCGGTCGGGTGCGGCGGGCGCGCCGCGCCGCGGCCCCCGTCACCTTGGTCCCGGTCAGCCAACGAGCTCCTTGAATTGCCCCTGGATCACGTCCCAGCGGCGCTCGACGTCGTTCTTGAAGGCGATGCCCATCAGGCCGATGAGCACCACGAGCCCGACCAGGCTCGCGATCTCACGGACGCGCAGCGGCAGCGGGCGCCGCAGCACGGCCTCGAACGTGAAGAACAGGAGGTGGCCGCCGTCGAGCACCGGGATGGGCAGCAGGTTGATGAGCCCGAGGTTGATCGAGATGACCGCCATCGCCCAGACGAAGTAGCTGACCCCCTTCGCGCCCTCCTCGCCGATCACGTCGTACACCGTGATGGGGCCGCCCAGGGTGGAGATGCTGACCTTGCCCTCCATGATGCGGACGATCCCGACCACGATGAACCGGATGACGTCGTACGTCTCGTCGACCGCGCTCTCCAGGGCGAACTGGAAGGCCGACGGGCTGTCGACGAACGGCTCGGCCACCATCGGCGACCAGTTCGACGCGCGCAGGTAGAAGCGCGGGCGGTGCTGGCCGTACTCGTCGATCCAGTCCTCGCGGCGGAGCTCGATGGTGCCGCTCTTGCGCTGGCCCGAGCGCTGCCACGTGATGACGTGCGATCTATCCGGGGCCGCGAAGAGCCGCTCGACGAACGTCGACCAGGCGGTGACCTCGACGCCGTCGACCTCCGTGATGCGATCGCCCGGCCGGAGCTCGGCGTCCCACTCGGCCGAGCCCTCGGGGACCTCGGCGACGTAGAGGTCGGCCGGCTCGATGCCGGTCCGCGCGAGCAGATCGCCGTGGCCGCTCTCCGGCGTCAGCGCGGCCACGCCCGACTCGTAGACGGCGAGCTCGGCCAGGCCGCCGAGCGCGCGCGGCACCGTGACCGGCCGCAGGTACGTGACCGGCACCGTGGCGCCGCGGCTCTCCTCGAGCGCGATCTCCAGGTCGGCGAACGTCTTCACGGGCGTGCCGCGCACCTCCGTCACGACGTCGAACGTGCGCAGCCCGGCCCGGAACGCGGGCGAGTCGGGCCGCGAGACGCCCACCACGGCGGCGGGGCGGCTCGGCCGGACGCCGATCTCGCCCACCCGGTCCACGATCTCGAGCGGCTTCTGGACGACCTTCTCCTCGGGGACGACCGTGACCTCGACGTGCTCCTTGTTGCGGAACACCTTGAGCCGGAGCTCCTGGTTGGGGCTCTTCGTCACGATCCGGTGCAGCTCGGCGAAGGTGCTGACGCGCTCGCCGTCCACCTCGAGGATGCGATCGCCCGGGATCAGCCGGCCCTCGGCCGGGTGCCCCGGCAGGACCACGCCGACCGTCGGCGGGACGAAGCGGGTCTCCCCGATGAAGACGGCGAAGTAGAGCAGCACCGGGAAGAGCACGTTCATCGCCGGGCCGGCCATGACGATGATCACGCGCTTCCAGAGCGCCTGGGACTCGAAGGTGCGCTTGCGATCCTCGGGGAGCACGGCCTCCTGCCGGTTCTCCTCGAGCATCTTCACGAAGCCGCCGAGGGGCAGGAGCGCGACGCAGTACTCCGTCTCCCGGCCCCGCAGGCGCAGCACCCGGGGGCCGAAGCCGATCGAGAAGGTGAGGACCTTCACGCCGAAGATCTTCGCGCACACGAAGTGGCCGAGCTCGTGCACGAAGATGAGCACGGAGCAGAGCAGCGCGAAATACAGGAGGTCCACGGCGGCGGTTGTCTTTACGCGAGGCCGGGCTCGGTGACCACTGGCCACTGAGGGGGCGCGGGGCCGCGACGCCTCCGCGCGAAGGGCGGCCTCCGGCGCAGGCCTCCGGCACAGGTACGCCGTCCGGTCCGTGGAAAGGCGCCCTCCGGCGTGAGGTGCCTTCACGGCGATGGCCCGGGTCGGCCGCCCACGAACACCCGCAGTCCCGCCGCGTGGCGAAATGTCACAGAGCGCGGGCGCGCGATGCGCGGTGCTGACGAGCGCCGGAGGGCCGCGTGCCCCGCGCATCCGTGATATCTCACCGATGGAACTCGGCCGGGCGCCGCGCCCGCGAGCGACGCCTCACGGCGGACGGTCCCCTGGCCGATTCTCGCGATGTGCCCTGATACGAACTGCGAGGTCCCATCATGAAGCACACGATTGAGCACGACCTGAGCGACAGCGAGGCAAAGCTGGCCACCGAACGAGCGATCGCGCAGTACCGAGAGCGGTACGCCGAGTACGAGCCTTTCCTCGTGTGGCGCGATCCGCGGCGCGCCGAGCTCGGTTTCTCGGTGAAGGGCGTCAAGCTCAAAGGCAGCATGGAGCTCCGCCCCGGCGCCGTGGACGTGGATCTCGACGTGCCTCTCCTGATGCGCCCCTTCAAGGGGGTGGCGATCGCCGCCATCGACAAGGAGGTTCGTCACTTCATCGAAGAGGCGCACCGCGAACGGGCCCAGGGAGGCGGCAAAGCTACCTGAGCGAGCGGGCTGTTCCGCTATGGACATGAGCGCCAGACGGCGCTATGTTGCTCCGACAGTATCTACTTCGCCGGCCGAAGTACGCCCCGCGACACGACTCACTCCAGTGCTCGGCCGGCAGGGGGCTGTCTCCTCGCTGCTCACCCTGCCGGCCTCGTCGTCGCGCTCCCCCGTCGTTGGACTCACGGAGCGAGCGCCTTCACGGCCGTCAGCTTGCGCGAGGCCAGCACGGAGTGGATCACCGTGATGAGGCCGCTCGCGTCGATCTCGCAGCGCATGACGAACCGCGGCGCCAGCTTCTCCACGGTGCTCCTGCGCTCGATGACGACCGCGGGGAGGCCGTTGATGAGGCGCAGCTCGTGGCGGAGCGCTCCGGGGCCGTCGATCCTCAGCAGGCCGATGTAGAACCGCGCGACCCGGTTCGGGCCGACGACGATCCGGCGCGCCGCCTTGAACTCGCCGTTCGCATCGTTGATGACCCGGACGCCCTCGCTCAGGAGCGCCTCGATCGCGGCGACGTCCTGCGTCGCCAGGGTCTGCAGGAAGCGCACGAGCGCAGCGCCCGACCGCTCGACGAGCTCGGGCGAGGGGCGGCAGCGGTCGCGCTCGTACGGCTCGAGGGCGCGGCGGGCGCGGTGGTGCGTCGTCTTCACGCTGGCCTCCGACAGGTCGAGCGCGGCGGCGGTCTCCTGCACCGAGTAGTCGAAGACGTCGCGGAGCAGGAGCACCGCGCGCTGCTGCGGGGTCAGCGCCTCGAGCGCGATGAGGAAGGCGAAGGACGCGCTCTCGAGGAGGTCGTAGCGGCCCTCGGTGCCGTCCTTGCCGGGGATCTCGAACGACGGGGGCTCGGGCTCCGCCTCGATCGGGGAGGGGAGCCACGGTCCGTCGTAGGCGAGGCGCTTGCGGCGCCGGAGGGCGTCGCGGCCGAGGTTCAGCGCGACGCGCGCGAGCCAGGGGCGGACGGGCTCTCCGGTGCGCGCGGGCGGGCGCTCCAGCGCGCGGACGAACGTCTCCTGCACGATGTCGTCTGCGTCCGCGGCGCTGCCGGTGAGCCGGTAGGAGAGGGCCCAGAGGAAGCGCTCGTGCTCGCGGTAGCTCGCGGCGACGAAGCCGGGGGCGGCGAGCCCCGCGCTCGGGGCAGGAGAGGCCGTGGAGCTGCTCATGACGCGTCGGGTAACCCCGTCACGCCGCGCGGTCGAGCGCGCGGCGCGAGAGGATGGCCCTCGCGGCGTCCCGCGCGCTGGCGAGGCTCGCGTCGGCGAGCATGCCCGTCGGCCCGACCCAGTCGCCCGCGAGGAAGAGCCCGTCGAGCTCCGGGACGCGGACGCCGGGGCGCCCTGCGTGGCCGCCGCCGTCCGCCGTGACCACGGCGTTGGAGACGATGAGCGAGGGCAGGAAGCGGCGCTCGACGATCGCGTCGCGGTAGCCGGGCTGCGCGCGGTCGAGCAGATCCTCGAGCTCGCGCTCGGGGTCGCGGCCGGCGAGCTCGGGGCTGTACTGGGCGGTGTGGATCACGGCGCCGCCCGCGGGAGCGATGCGCGCGGCGTCGGAGTGGACCGACAGGTAGAGCGGGCGATCGATGCCGAGCACGAAGCCCGGGCGCGTGCGGGGGAGCCTCGACAGGGCGACGTCGAGGCACGCGGCGCGGACCGGGAGGGCGCGCTCGGCGTGCGCGGCGAGCGCCGTGCTGGTAGGCACGAGCGCGGCCACGGCGCGCGGGCTCGCGGCGATGAGCACGGCGCCGGCGCCGAGGCGGTCGCCATTCGCGAGCTCCACGGCCGAGACGGCGCCGCCCTCGGCCGCGATCTGCGTCGCGCGCACGCCGCTGAGGATCTCCACGCCGGCCGCCACGGCGGCGTCGCGCAGGCCGTCGACGAGGGTCCTCCAGCCTCCGTCGAGGTAGAGCACGCCGTGGCTCAGGGCGAGCTGCACCTGCGCGAGCGCCGCGCCGGCGCTCTGGCGATCGTCGTCGGCGCAGTAGGTCGACAGCCGGACGATCGCGCCGACGAAGCGCCGCACCTCAGGCGTCCGGAAGGCGTCACGGAGCCAGGCCGAGACCGGGACCGACGCGAGCGGCGCGGGGTTCGCCGCGGCGAGGCTGCCAAGGACGCGCCCCATCTCGACCTTCGCGGCGAGGGGGAAGAGGCCCGTCGTGAGGAGCGACAGGGCGCCGGACGGCAGGGTGTGAAGGGCGCCGCGGTCGAGGGCGAGCGCGCCCGACTGGGACGGCGGCGCGCCGGTGAACCGGACGCCGAGCTCGCGAAGCACCTCGTGCGCCGTGCCCCCGCGGTAGAGCGCGTGGGCGCCGAGGTTCAGCGAGAAGCCGTGGCTCTCCTGCGTGGAGGCGCGGCCGCCCGGCGCGTGCGCCTTCTCGACGAGGGCGACCGACCGACCCGCCCGGCCCAGGTACGCCGCCGCGGCCAGGCCCGCGAGCCCGCCGCCGATCACCACCACGTCTTTTGTAGTACGCATCACATAACCCCTTTCCTGGCGGTACCACGATCGGAGGGCCGGAAAGGTTACGCGCGCCGTGTCGAATTTCCGGAGCGCGCCCGGAGGGCTGGGCGGGGAGGGGGAAGCGGCGTGCCGGCGCTCAGGTGGCGCGGACGAGCGGCGTGTCGACGAGGTGCTCGGACAGGAACCACACCTGCATCTCGTTCGTGCGGAGGACGTCGCTCATGAGCAGGTCGGCGGTGCCGTCGTCGCGGTTGTCGGTGGCGAGCTTCACCGCCTCGCGCGTCTCCGCGAGGATGACCTCGTGCGCGTCGAGCAGGCGCGAGAGCTGGGCGGGCACCTGCTCGCGGCCGCGGGGCGCCCGCTCGATCCTCGTCGTCTCCGCGACGTCGTGCGCCATGGCGATCGAGACGCCGCCCAGCATCTGGACGCGCTCGCCGAGCATGTCGATCAGCGCGGTTTGCTCCTTGAAGTGCTTGTCGAAGAGCAGGTGGAGCTGGAAGAAGGTCGCCCCGGACACCTGCCAGTGGTGCTTCTTGTACATGTCGCGCAGGACGAGCGTGTCCGACAGGATCTGATTCAGCGCCCGGATGCTCTCCGCGCGCGACTTCGAGGCGAGCGCCAGGGGATAGTCCACGACCGTCCCGAAAGGCTGGATCTCCTCGCTTCGCTGGCGGAGGAGCGGCTGGGCCTCCAGCGCCCGCGCTCCGCCTTCCTTGCCGCCACGCCCCTGTTTCCTCTGTTGCTTCCGCTGTACTGCCATGGGCCCCTCCCCGTCGATCGGTTCACTACGTATCTAGAGCCCGAGGCTGCTCCGTCCATGGCTGCACGTCCGCTGTCGTGTCCAGGCCGGCTCGCGCGGCGCTCCGCTGGGGGGCGCGCCCGCGGGCCCCCGCGGAGCGCCGCTCGGCTCGCATCCGGCCGGGATTTCGTGCAAAGTCCAGCGCAGCATGAAACGGCTCCTGCTCACCAGCGCGCTGCCCTACGCCAACGGGCACATCCACATCGGCCACCTCGTCGAGTACACCCAGACCGACATCTTTGCCCGTTATTGGCGGATGACCGGGCGGAGGTGCATTTACCTGTGCGCCGACGACACCCACGGCACGGCCATCATGATCCGCGCTCGGCAAGAGGGGCGGAGCGAGGCCGACGTCATCGCGGACATGAGCGCGGCGCACCAGCGCGATTTCGCGGCCTTCCAGATCCGGTTCGACCACTACGGCAGCACGAACTCCCCCGCGAACCGCGCGCTGTGCGAGGAGATCTGGGCGTCGCTGCGCGAGCGCGGCATGGTGACCACGAAGGAGGTCACGCAGCTCTTCGATCCGCAGGAGGGCATGTTCCTGGCGGATCGCTTCGTCAAGGGCACCTGCCCGAAGTGCGCGGCCCCGGACCAGTACGGCGATAGCTGCGACCGGTGCGGCTCGACCTACGCCGCGACCGATCTGGTCGAGCCGAGGAGCGCGCTCACCGGCGCGCGGCCCGAGGTGCGGAGCGCGCAGCACCTCATGGTGGCCATCGAGCCGGAGCGGCCGTTCCTGTCGACCTGGACGCAGGGCGAGGGGCGGATGCCGAAGGAGATCGCGAACTACCTCGCGGGGCACTTCCTGTCGGAGCCGCTCCGCGACTGGGACGTATCGCGCCCCGCGCCGTACTTCGGGTTCGAGATCCCCGACGCTCCAGGGAACTACTGGTATGTCTGGTTCGACGCGCCGATAGGGTACATGGCCGCGAGCAAGGAGTGGTGCGACCGGGAAGGCGAGGCGTTCGACGACTGGTGGCGATCCGAGGAGACGGAGGTCGTCCACGTCATCGGGAAGGACATCGTGTATTTCCACACGCTCTTCTGGCCGGCGATGCTGAAGAGCGCGCGCTTCTCGCTGCCGTCGCGCGTGCAGGTGCACGGGTTCCTCACCGTGAACGGAGAGAAGATGTCGAAGAGCAAGGGCACCTTCGTGCTGGCCTCGACGTACCTGAAGCACCTCGACCCGGCGTACCTCCGTTATTACTACGCGAGCAAGCTGAGCTCGAAGGTCGACGACATCGATCTGAACCTGGAAGAGCTCGTGAACAAGGTGAACGCCGAGCTCGTGAACAAGGTCGTGAACCTGGCGAGCCGGTCGTCGCGCTTCGTGGCGCAGGCGGGGCTGTCGGCGGCCTACCCGGAGGACGGGGGGCTGTTCGCGGCGGCGGCCGCGGAGGGCGACGCGATCGGGGCGGCGTACGCGGCGTTCGACTATGCGCGGGCGACGAGGAGCATCGTGGCGCTGGCGGATCGGGCGAACGAGTATGTCGACCGGATGCAGCCGTGGGCGCTGGCGAAGCAGCCGGAGAAGAAGGCGGAGGTGCAGGCCGTTTGCACCGTGGCGCTCAACCTGTTCCGGCAGATCGTGCTCTACCTGGCGCCGGTGCTCCCGAAGCTGGCCGACGACGTCGGGCGGCTGCTCGGGTGTCCCATGGACCGGTGGGAGCTCGCGAAGACGCCGCTTGTGGGGACGCCTGTGGCCGCGTATGAGCACCTCATGAAGCGGGTCGAGCCGGGCGCAGTGGAGAAGATGATCGCGGAGGGCCGCCCTGCCGAGGAGGCGGCGGCGCCGGGCGGCGCGGCGGCTACGGCGGGGGCGCCTGCCGCGGCGGCGCCGGCGACGGCGGGCGCGGAGGACGACGGGGCGGCGCTCGCCAAGGAGCCGCTCGCGCCGGAGTGCACGATCGACGATTTCAGCAAGGTCGACCTGCGCGTCGCGCGCATCGTCGCGGCGGAGCACGTGCCTGAGGCGAAGAAGCTGCTCAAGCTGACCGTCTCGCTCGGCGGGGAGGCGCGGAGGACGGTGTTCGCCGGGATCAAGGCGTATTACAAGCCGGAAGACCTCATCGGGAGGCTCGTCATCGTGTGCGCGAACCTGGCGCCGCGGAAGATGAAGTTCGGCCTCAGCGAGGGGATGGTGCTCGCGGCGGGGGACGAGACGGTGCATATCCTGGCGCCGGACTCGGGGGCGAAGCCGGGGATGCGGGTGCACTGAGGGAACTCACGGAGGTCGTCGCTGGCGGTCGCGTGCCGCCCGCGAGGAGTGCCCCGTCGATGTGAGAGCTGCCGGATAACGAGCGGGTAACGAGCGGGTGTCGATCGTCGCCCGGATATCGGCTTGCTCACGTATCCTCGGCGCATGGTGCGTCGTGACGAGGTCGAGCCCGAGCCCCGCTTGCGGGGTAAGGGAGCGGTCTCACGCTGCACGTCTCCAGCGGGTGAGAGTCCCGTCCGGGTAAGCGCCGGAGCGCCCGGTAGCAGGCCCCAGGTTGGCGGGGGAGACCCCGCGGCCCGAGCGGGGCGTCGAAAGCCTCCACGGAGGGAGCAAGAACGCGGGCCGCAACATGAAGTGAAGCCTGCCGCCTCGACAGAGAAACAACGAGGGAGCCGAGCCGCGCATGCCACGGCGAAGGCCACGTCCGTCGCGCCGCAGTCCGGAGCAGAACGCGCGACGGGTCCCTCCGGGGTACAGGGCGCAGCACGCGTTCAAGGAGAGGTGCGGAACACGGGAGGCCCGTCTGCGTCGCCGTCGTCGCGGCAAGGTGGCTCGTATAAGCCGAAGGTGAAGTCGAGCGCTGCGCAGCGGGAGTCCGAGGGGGCCGTAGTACCGTCGAGGGCCGCGACGAACAACGCGGTCGGAGGGAGAGGCCCCTGCGGTGGTCGCGTCGGTCGAGGAGGTAAGCGCGAGGGCATGGCCTGCAGGACCGGTTCCAACCACCCCCGCGGGCGCGAGCCCGCGGACCAAGTGCGACAACTCCAACGCCGGCTGTGGGTCGCGGCCAAGCGGCATCCGGGGCGCCGGTTCCACGCGTTGTATGACCGCATCGCGAGGTGTGACGTCCTCGCGGAAGCGTGGAAGCGGGTGAAGCGGAACCGCGGTGCGGCGGGCGTCGATGCTCAGACGCTCGCCGACATCGAGCAGCACGGCGTGGAGCGCTTCCTCGAAGAGCTCCGCGTCGCGTTGCGGGCAGGCTCGTACCGGCCAGCAGCGGTGCTGCGCCGGTACATCCCGAAGGCTGACGGAAAGAAGCGGCCGCTAGGCATCCCGACACCATCGACAAACTGCGCCACGTGCAGCACCCCCTTCGGACTACGTCACCGTCACGCTGCCCATCCACCCTCTGAAGGGACAGCGGCTTCCTGTGGTCTCGTCCGTGCGAGGCCAGGATGGGCGGCGGTACGTCGACGCCGAGCATCCGCAGGGCTGGACGATCCGGCTTCCCATCGAGTGGACCGATCGAGCTGGTCCAGGGGTGACCCCGCGGTGGCACGGCCGCGAAGTCCGTCTGGATGCTCGCGGTTTGCTTGAGCTCGCTCGCGCCGTGAGGACCGCCCTGGACCTCCACCGAGAGGAGCCCAATACACAGACAGTGGCATCCGCCAAAGCGAGCCAACCCGCCCATGCATCGGCCGAAGACCCCTCCGTGGTCGACGCTCCCCGCAACAATGCAGCGAGATCTGCTGGGCGCGTGGGCCACGCTCGTCCTCAAGATCCTCCGCGTCGAGCCCACACCCGTCGAGGCCGGCCATGAGCGACAAGATCCAGCCGCAGCATCTGGAGCGTCGTGCGATCGTCTACATGCGCCAGTCCACGCTCCGCCAAGTCTACGAGCATCCTGAGTCTACGTCCCGGCAATACGCGCTGCAACAGCGTGCGATCGCGCTTGGCTGGCCTGCCGACCGTATCGACGTGATCGACGAGGACGTTGGTCAGAGCGCCACAAGCGCCCAGTGGCGCACCGGCTTCCAGCGGCTGGCCGATGATGTAGCGCACGGACGCATCGGCGCCATTTTCGCGCTGGAAGTCTCACGGCTCGCCCGCTGCTCTGCGGACTGGTACCGGCTGCTCGACTTGTGCGGTTTCGCCGATGTGATTCTCGCTGATGAGCACAGCGTCTACACTCCACGCGATTCCAACGATCGGCTGCTCCTTGGACTTAAGGGTACGATGAGCGAGGCAGAGCAAATGTGGATGCGCTTGCGACTGCACGGCGGAAAGCTCAGCAAGGCGCGTCGCGGAGAGCTCTTTCTTCACGCTGCAACCGGCTATGAATGGGATGAAGCTGCGTGCCGCTTCCGATTCGATCCGGACGAGCACATCCAGCGTGCTGTCCGCCTCGTCTTCGAACGCTTCCGCCTCGATGGGAGCGCCTACGCTGTGATGCGGTACTTCGCCGACCGTGGACTCAAGATGCCGGCGCGCAGCATCGCGACACGCGAGCTAAGCTGGGTGCCTCCGCGGCATAGTACGATCCTTCGCATGCTTCATAATCCGACGTACGCCGGTGCGTACGTCTTTGGTCGACATGAGGAACGCATCGCCCTTGTTGACGGTCAACTGCGTCGCCGCCGCGTGACCCGTCTGACGCAAGAGGCATGGAAGACATGCATTCGCGATCGCCATCCGGCCTACATTCCATGGGAGGAATTCATGGCCAACCAACGAAAGCTGCATAACAACCGGACCCATCAAACATCGCCGGATCAGCACGGGGCCGCTCGTGAAGGACCGGCCTTGCTCCAAGGCCTCGCGTTGTGTGGCAAGTGTGGTCACCGCATGGCCACGAATTATCAAGGCACGCTGCGACGCGCACACTATGAATGCCGAGCCCCGATCACATATGCCGGCGGTCGGCATGTGTGCTGGACCGTTTCGGCGCGGGCCATCGATGAGGCGGTCGCGAGGCTCTTTCTGGAGGCGGCCCATCCGCCTGATATCGAAATTGGTCTGGCTGTCGTCCGCGAAGCAGAGCGACAGTCAAGCGAGGTGAACCGCCAGTGGAAGCTGCGACTGGAGCGGGCGCGGTATGAGGCGCGGCTGGCGGAGCGTCGGTATAAGGCAGTCGACCCGGACAATCGCGTCGTCGCGCGCACGCTTGAACGCGATTGGAATGAAAAGCTTCGCGAGGTCGAGGCGTTGGAACGAGAGCACCAGGAGATCTGCCGACGCGAAAAGGTCAATATCACCGACGAGGACCGTCTCCGCATCTTGTCGCTTACCAGAGACCTCACTCAGGTCTGGAACGCGCCATCCACCACGCACGCCGAGCGGAAGAATCTTCTCCGCATGCTCGTCCAGCAAGTGACCTTGAGCCCCATCGAGGTTCCTGCGCGCATGACCCGCGTGCAACTGCTCTGGAAGACGGGCGTGGTCAGCGACTTCACCGTTCCGCGACGCAGCAAGGACATGGCTGTGGCAACGCCTCCCGAAGCGATCGAGCTTATCCAAGAGCTTGTCTTTGCTCAGAAGCCCGACTGGGTGATCGCCGATGAGCTCAACCGTCGCGGCCTGCGCACGGGACGCAGCGCGCGGTGGAGCGCGATGTCTGTCCGCTGGATCCGCTGGCGCCGCGGCCTGCGGCGCCCGGGCCTCCCGCCCCCCTCCGTACGTCGGCCGGACCAGCGCGCCGACGGCCTGTATTCCATCCACGGCGTCGCTGCGCGCTTTCAGGTCACCGAGCACGTCGTGCGCTACTGGGTCGCAAAAGGCTGGCTGAAAAGCGTCGAGGGGGGCGGCCTCGGTCGCACTTTGTGGTTCAAGCTCGACCGGGCAACGATCAAACGTCTGAACGAGGCCAAGGCCTGCGGCTACGGCCCGCGACCGCGAAGACATTCCCAAACCCGCGTGCAGGAGAAGAAGCAGTATGCGTAGGGCATCCCGACGATCCGGGACCGGGTGGTGCAGATGGCGGCGAAGCTTGTGCTGGAGCCGATCTTCGAGGCGGACTTTCGTCCGAGCTCGTACGGCTTCCGGCCTCGTCGCAGCGCGACAGAGGCGCTGGAGACCCTCCGCAAGCTGGGAGCTCGCGGAGGCAACCACGTCCTGGACGCGGACATCCGCGACTACTTCGGCAGCATCGACCACGACAAGCTGATGAAGCTGGTCGAGCGACGCGTCTCGGATCGGCGGGTACTCAAGCTGCTGCGGCAGTGGCTCCGGTGCGGGGTGATGGACGAGGGGCGCGAAGTAGCGACGCTCTCTGGGACACCGCAGGGCGGCGTGATCTCGCCGCTCTTGTCGAACATCTTCCTGCACGTGCTCGATGCGGCGTGGGAGCGCCACGGTGCCCACCTGGGCACGCTGGTGCGCTACGCGGACGACTTCGTGATCGTGTGCAGCACGAGGTCGGCGTGCGAGCAGGCCGAGAAGCGCGTGCGCGAGGTGCTCGCGCGGCTCGGTCTGGAGCTCCACCCGGACAAGACGAGGCGGGTGGATCTCTCCTGGGGCAAGGAGGGCTTCGACTTCCTCGGCTGCCACCTGCGCAAGCGCATGAGCGGGCCGATCTGGGAGCAGTCACGCCGGCGCGTGTACTTTCTCCAGCGCTGGCCTTCTCAGCGCAGTATGAGGCGGGTGCGGCAGCGCGTGAAGGAGCTGACCGGTCGAGCCAGGAACGGCGTGAAGGACGTGCGGGTGCTGATCCGCGACCTGAACCCGGTGCTGCGCGGCTGGGGCAACTACTTCCGCACCGGGAATGCGGCGGACAAGTTCAACCAGATCGACAGCTACGTGTGGCGGCGGCTCTGTGGCTTCCTCGTGAAGCGCAAGGGGCGCAACCTGCGGGCGGGCGAGACCGAGGGTTGGACGCGCGACTTCTTCGTCGAAGGCCACGGGCTGTACCGCCTGCGCGGGACCATCCAGTACCCGGAGGCTGCGTAATGCAGCGGCCCGAGAGACCACCGGTAAGCCGTGTGCGGGAAATCCGCATGCACGGTTTGAAAGGGGGTCTTGCCCTTCATCGCCCGGCTTCACAGCCGGGCAGGAGAAAGTAGGATCTACCAATGGTGCGTCGTGACGAGATCGAGCCTGGACCCCGCCCGCGGGGCGAGGGAGCGGTCTCACGCTGCACGTCTCCAGCGGGTGAGAGTCCCGTCCGGGTAAGCGCCGGAGCGCCCGGTAGCAGGCCCCAGGTTGGCGGGGGAGACCCCGCGGCCCGAGCGGGGCGTCGAAAGCCTCCACGGAGGGAGCAAGAACGCGGGCCGCAACATGAAGTGAAGCCTGCCGCCTCGACAGAGAAACAACGAGGGAGCCGAGCCGCGCATGCCACGGCGAAGGCCACGTCCGTCGCGCCGCAGTCCGGAGCAGAACGCGCGACGGGTCCCTCCGGGGTACAGGGCGCAGCACGCGTTCAAGGAGAGGTGCGGAACACGGGAGACCCGTCTGCGTTGCCGTCGTCGCGGCAAGGTGGCTCGTATAAGCCGAAGGTGAAGTCGAGCGCCGCGCAGCGGGAGTCCGAGGGGGCCGTAGTACCGTCGAGGGCCGCGACGAACAACGCGGTCGGAGGGAGAGGCCCCTGCGGTGGTCGCGTCGGTCGAGGAGGTAAGCGCGAGGGCATGGCCGGCAGGACCGGTCCCAACCACCCCCGCGGGCGCGAGCCCGTGGACCAAGTGCGACAACTCCAACGCCGGCTGTGGGTCGCGGCCAAGCGGCATCCGGGGCGCCGGTTCCACGCGTTGTATGACCGCATCGCGAGGTGTGACGTCCTCGCGGAAGCGTGGAAGCGGGTGAAGCGGAACCGCGGTGCGGCGGGCGTCGATGCTCAGACGCTCGCCGACATCGAGCAGCACGGCGTGGAGCGCTTCCTTGAAGAGCTCCGCGTCGCGTTGCGCGCAGGCTCGTACCGGCCAGCAGCGGTGCTGCGCCGGTACATCCCGAAGGCTGACGGAAAGAAGCGGCCGCTAGGCATCCCGACGATCCGGGACCGGGTGGTGCAGATGGCGGCGAAGCTTGTGCTGGAGCCGATCTTCGAGGCGGACTTTCGTCCGAACTCGTACGGCTTCCGGCCTCGTCGCAGCGCGACAGAGGCGCTGGAGACCCTCCGCAAGCTGGGAGCTCGCGGAGGCAACCACGTCCTGGACGCGGACATCCGCGACTACTTCGGCAGCATCGACCACGACAAGCTGATGAAGCTGGTCGAGCGACGCGTCTCGGATCGGCGGGTACTCAAGCTGCTGCGGCAGTGGCTCCGGTGCGGGGTGATGGACGAGGGGCGCGAAGTAGCGACGCTCTCTGGGACACCGCAGGGCGGCGTGATCTCGCCGCTCTTGTCGAACATCTTCCTGCACGTGCTCGATGCGGCGTGGGAGCGCCACGGTGCCCACCTGGGCACGCTGGTGCGCTACGCGGACGACTTCGTGATCGTGTGCAGCACGAGGTCGGCGTGCGAGCAGGCCGAGAAGCGCGTGCGCGAGGTGCTCGCGCGGCTCGGTCTGGAGCTCCACCCGGACAAGACGAGGCGGGTGGATCTCTCCTGGGGCAAGGAGGGCTTCGACTTCCTCGGCTGCCACCTGCGCAAGCGCATGAGCGGGCCGATCTGGGAGCAGTCACGCCGGCGCGTGTACTTTCTCCAGCGCTGGCCTTCTCAGCGCAGTATGAGGCGGGTGCGGCAGCGCGTGAAGGAGCTGACCGGTCGAGCCAGGAACGGCGTGAAGGACGTGCGGGTGCTGATCCGCGACCTGAACCCGGTGCTGCGCGGCTGGGGCAACTACTTCCGCACCGGGAATGCGGCGGACAAGTTCAACCAGATCGACAGCTACGTGTGGCGGCGGCTCTGTGGCTTCCTCGTGAAGCGCAAGGGGCGCAACCTGCGGGCGGGCGAGACCGAGGGTTGGACGCGCGACTTCTTCGTCGAAGGCCACGGGCTGTACCGCCTGCGCGGGACCATCCAGTACCCGGAGGCTGCGTAATGCAGCGGCCCGAGAGACCACCGGTAAGCCGTGTGCGGGAAATCCGCATGCACGGTTTGAAAGGGGGTCTTGCCCTTCATCGCCCGGCTTCACAGCCGGGCAGGAGAAAGTAGGATCTACCAATGGCCCGTATCGCCCCGGTCCCGAACATCCCTGCCATCCCCGGGATGAACCCCGGCGTCTTCGAGATGGGGGGCGGCGGCGGTGGTGGTGGCTCCGGCGGTCGCGGGCACGATCTCGCCGCCAGGCGAGATGCACTCCAATCCTTGCGCGGCCCGGAGGGCGGCTATGCGCGTTCGCATCGCGGGCTTGCCTCGTTCTGGCGAACCATCGCGGACGAGGTTCTCGTTCGGCCGACTCCGCCAGAGTTCCTCCCCTTGCTCACACAGCTCGACGACTGGCTTGCCGGCGGGCCTGCCTGCGCCTTGGTGGTGAGCGCCGATCCCGGGACACGTACGGCCCTCCTGGCGCGATGGGCTCTATCGATCGTGGAGCGCAAGTCAGCCGAGGTGATCTTCCTGCCGGTAAGTCCCTGCATCGGAACCGCGGTCGAACGCGATATGCTGAAGCTGTTCTTCGGTCTATTTCGGAGTTCAGCAACGGCGGTCTTCAGTCGGCCGCGCAGCCCCGAGGAGCTGATGCTGTCAATCCGAATGGCGCTTCGGGGCGTCGACTCAGTCTCGTCGGTTCCCAACGAGGAATGCCCTCAGTTGCTCGTCATCGTGGACGGGATCGAGCGGGCGGCAGATGGGTGGCCGCACAGGAGGATGCCCTTCCTGAGTGAAGCCTACGACGGGGCACACATCATTGTCTCGACCAGCCCGGAGAGTCCTTCGGCGCGCGGCGTTGGGTTGCATGAACGGCTCGCCTGGTCTCCGGAGCAGACGAGAGTGTTCTTGCTTGCCGGCGAGCGCGACTCTTCGGAAGAAACGACGCAGGCGCGGCGGACGGCCGAGAGCGCTGGCGACATGGAACCCTCGCTGGCCCGCTTCTTCGATGCGCTTGGGACGGCGCTCGCTCCTGTATCGAACGACGGCCTCGTCTCGGCACTAAGGTTGGACCCAACCGAGGTTGAGGCCTTCAAGGACGGGCCGCACGCTGCTCAGCGGCTCGTCGTGCTGAGCGACGATGGCACGTTTTCCTTCCGCGACGACGCGACTCGTGCAGGTTGGACGATGGACACGAACAAAGTCGCGTCCATCGAAGATGCCCTCATCGTGAGGGGGCTGGCGGCGCTCACGCGTGGAACCATCTCGCCCGAGGCGTGGCCATCCTACCTCGTGGAGTACCTGGGCGCCCACATGAAGCGGCGCTCTGTATCAATATTTGACTTGCTGACGCTCGTGTCACCCGAGTGGCTCCGAATCTGGATGAGCCATCCCGGAGGCTTGGTCGGGTTCACCACGGACGCTCGCCGCGCGCGCTACGCCGCCGAGGACGCGCTCATCGAAGCCTGCCGTCCGGAGCGCGCTGCAGCGGCCGAGCAAGAGAGGGCAACGCTTCTCTGCGTTATCGTTCGGTGCGCCCTGGTCGAAGCTTCCTTGTTCGCGAAGGAGAGAAGTGTCGAAGAAGTAGATTATCGCACGGCGCCTTATGTAGAGCCAACGGTGGATGTGACGAGGCCGACTGGAGCCGTGCGCGAGCGTGCCGAGGCGCTGGTGACGTTCGCCTCCCTGGTGACAGGCTCGGAGCAGCAGCTGATTCAGGGATGGGCAACGGATGCGTGCGCAGGTCTCGATGAGATCCTTCCCCGGTCCATCCCTCACGTGACGACGGACCGGAGCGCGGCCGACCCCGAGCGCACCCGCCGGATCCGCGCGGGCGCGACGTACGACGAGGTCGACGCGTATCTGTCGAGGGACATAGTGATTCGCCCCACGGACCTCTCGCCCGATGAAGCTTGGCGCCTCGCGGAGAGCCGAGAAGGGGAATCTCGGATGGTCTCCTTCGCGGGCATCTTGCCCGATCTCCCCGAGGAGATGCGCGAGAAGGCCGTACGAGAGGTCATGTCCTCCTACTGGGCCCACGGCGACCGGCTGGCCTTGCGCGTCCTTTCGGCTTGCGCGCCCTGGATGGCCCTCCCCGATGCAGCCAGGGTCATCTGCAACGAGCTCGGCAACGACTGGACGGACGAGCTTCCGCGGATGTTGGTAGGCTTCGGCAGCCTCACCGAGCTCTCTCCGCTCTTGCTGCGGCTCGGCGGGACGGCGGCGATCGTGGGGGTCGCCCGTGCCATCGCCGAGGTGGGCCAATGGCTCCCCTAGCTCCGCGTGTCACAGGTCCCGCCAGAAACACCGGTCGATGACGATCAGCGGCCGGGAACACGAGCGATTTTCGTAGCTTCCGCCTGTTTCGCCGCCGAAGGCGGCTCCGGTGTGGCCCGACAGGGCGCCCTCCGCCGCCGCGTCGCCCGCGGTGAAGGGCTCGCGGCATCACCGGTTCCACGGTGCGGCCACGCTGCACGCGCCGCGCTTTCGTGGACCCGTCAGCACGTCATCGACGCCGAACGCGACGTGCTGCATCGCCTTCGCGCGCCCCAAAGCCCTGTACGAGGGGCAGGAAGAGCTCGTCGACGATGGACTGGATGCGCGCGGGCTTCAGCGGCTTGAGACCCATGAGCAGGTCGTGCCGCACGAGGTCGTACGGCAGGGCGAGCACGGCGGAGGGGATGCGCTCGAGGTTGATCTCACCGCGGTCGTGGGCGCGTTGGTAGGGGATGCGGACGCGCGGCTTCTGGGTGTCCATGACCTTGTCGCGCACCTGCGAAGGGGTCAGGCCGGTGCCGGCCAGCAGCCCCGAGAAGGCGGCGGCCGCGGCGATGGCGAAGAAGCCGGCGAGGGCGTCGCTCAGGGCCGTCAGGTGGGCGAGCAGGTCGCCGCGCAGCGCGCCGGTGTCGGGGACCGCGACCGGGCTCACGTCCCGGCGGTGCTGGATGGCGGCGAACACCAGCTCGTCCTTGTTCGCCCAGCGACGGTACAGGACCGCGATCCCCGTGCGAGCGCGCGCGGCGACCGACTCCATGGTCAGGTTCGCGAAGCCGACCTCGACCAGCTCCTCCCAGGTCGCGTCGAGCAGATCGGCCTCGAGCTGCGCGCCGCGTCGCCTGCGGCGCGCTCGCGTTCGTGTTCCTGTCGTCATGGCCCCGCTTGTTTAGAGATATTTTCATTTCTTATCAACGCCGCGGATGATAAGAGATGGATCACTCTCTTCAACCGGAGGCTGACGATGGCGGATCCCGAGGCGTGCGCAGTGCTGATCGTCGGCGCCGGCCCGACCGGGTTGACGCTGGCCTGCGGGCTCGCCCGCAGCGGCGTGTCCTTCCGCCTCATCGAGGCCGCCCCAGGCCCGCGGCCCGGCTCGCGCGGCAAGGGCGTCCAGCCGCGCACGCTCGAGGTCTTCGACGATCTCGGCATCGTCGATCGCGTGATCGCCCACGGCCGGATGGCGATGCCGATCCGCTCCACGGCTCCCGACGGCCGGGTGACGCTGGGCGGCGCCGTCCCCGAGGCGTTGACGGGTCGCTCCGACATCCCCTATCCGGCGAGCCTGATCACGCCCCAGTGGCGCACCGAGGAAGCGCTGCGGCTCCGGCTTTTGGAGCTCGGCGGCGCGGTCGAATTCGGCGCTGCGCTCGCGAGCTTCGAGCAGTCCGACGAAGGCGTGTCGGCGGTGGTCGTCAAGGGCGGCGAGACGGAGACGGTCGTCGCGCGCTGGCTGGTCGGCTGCGACGGCGGCCACAGCGTCGTCCGCAAGCAGGCCGGCATCGCGTTCGAGGGCGAGACCCGCGAGGAAGTGCGGATGATCGTCGCCGACGTCGGCGTCGACGGCCTCGACCGCGACGCCTGGCACATCTGGTGGCATGAGGAGGGCGTCTTCGGCCTCTGCCCGCTGCCCTCGACCGACCTCTTCCAGTATCACGCCGTCGTCGCGCCGCGACAGGACCCCGAGCTCAGCCTCGCGAACATGCTGGCGATCCTCGAGCGGCGGAGCGGCCGCACCGACCTCCGGCTCCACGAGCCGATATGGTCGTCGCTGTGGCGCGCGAACGTCCGCCTCGTCGACAGGTATCGCGAGGGTCGCGTGCTCCTCGCCGGCGACGCGGCGCACATCCACTCGCCCGCCGGCGGCCAGGGGATGAACACGGGCATCCAGGACGCGCACAACCTCGGCTGGAAGCTGGCGGCTGTCGCGAAGGGCGCCTCGCCGGCATTGCTCGACAGCTACGAGGCCGAGCGGCGGCCGATCGCGGCCGGCGTGCTCGCGATCTCGAACACGCGCCTCCAGCAGGTGCTCGAGCGGAAGGACGTCGCCCTCCGCCGCGATGCGAGCATCACCCAGCTCGACATCCACTACCGCGGCTCTTCCCTGGCGCGCGACGACCGCGACGAGGGTGCCCTGCTCCGCGCCGGCGACCGCGCCCCCGACGCGACGAAGCTGACCACGGTGGAAGGTGAACGACGGCTGTTCGAGCTGACGCGCGGCGGGCGCTTCACGTTGCTGCGCTTCGGGCCTGCGCCTGCGATCGGCGCCTCAGCCTCCGATCTGAGGACGCTCCATGTCGTCGGACAGCCGACGGGCCCCGACGACGTCGCCGACACCGCTGGCCATCTCGCCCACGCCTACGGCGCGACGGAGCGCACCCTCGTGCTCATCCGTCCCGACGGCTACGTCGCGCTGATCTCCGACGCCGGCGACGCCTCGGCAGTGTCGGACCATCTCGCCGCGTTCAGCTGAGCGTTGCGACGGCGGGTCTGCGACGGGCGCGACAGAGAAGCGCAAACCCGATGTGAGCGAAGTGCGCTCTGGCAGCGGCGAGGGCCATGAGGGCGTTCGGCGCCAGCCGACCGTTGCTTCGACGATGCGAAGCGTGGTCACGGGACGACCAGCACTGGAGCGCCCTTGCGGACCACGTAAGATATGACGAACTTGAGCGGCTTCGTGGCGCTCGTGTTCTTGAACATCACGTGGGGCACGTTCGGCAAGTCCCGAAAGCTCTGCCCTTCGCGGACCTCGGTGGTCTTGCCGCCCTCGAAGGTGGATTCGAAGCTGCCGTTCACTACGTACCCGACGCCGGCCGCCGGGTGGTGGTGCGGCGGCGCCGCGACGCCGGGCGCATACTCGATGAGGTACATCCGCGTCTCCCACCCGGGAAGCTCCTGCAAGTCCGACTGATCGAGCAGCGTGCGCGAGATCCCCTGGGCAGTTTTCGGTTCCTGGGCGCGCTCCGCGCTTCCTGCGGAGCCTGGCGCGGTCGTCGCCGGAGCTCGTGCATTCGGGTGCGTTTCCACCGCAGGCGAGGCAAGTTGGTTGGCGTTGGCCGCCGGCACTGGAGCCGCGCCGCCCTCGGTTTCCTGCGTTCGAACGATCGGCGTCGCCTCCGGCCCGTTCAGCGGGAGCTTCGAGTCAGCGGACACAGGCGCCGGCGACGGTTGCGTCGCACAAGCGCTCACCAGGAAAAGCAACAACGCCGCACCGCCGAACAACGTCGAGGGAAACTTGCAATCGAGCACGCTCTTTCCCATGGCACTCCTCTTCTAAGTCAAACCGTCCGGGGCGAGCTCAGAGATGCGTGGCGATTGCGGCAACTGCCGCTGCCGAGCGCCTCTTCATCGCACACTTCCTGACAGGGCCCGCACGCGTCTCCGCATCAGGAGAGGTTCTTGGAACGCCCCCCCCCATATAACTACATTTGTAGTTCACAGCTTGCCGCTTGTCAACGGTCCAAAGCAGGGGGGACACGGCCCGGTCAGGGGCAGCGTCTCGGAGAAGGCCAGCCGTCGGGCCGGTTGCAACCAATCACCGGCAGGCTGACGCCTTGGATGCGAGCGCGTCGCATCCAAGGCGTAGCCGCTCCGCGGAGCGCGTTCCGAAGCCGGCGCTTTGGAACGCAACCGCTGCGCGCGGGCGATCAACTACACAAAATCTGTTCTTTTTTGCGACTTTGCGGCTTTGCGACGTTGCGTTGAAATCTCTCTCCGGGTCCCTGGCGGGACCTCTGGCGGGCGAAACTAGCTCTCTTCACCGATAAGGCCCTGCTGCCGGCGCTCCCGGCAGCCGGCAGGAGCCGCTCGCGCAGGACGGGTGGCCGAACCAGCCCGCGAGCCACTTCCTGTTGCCCGACAGCGCGTGGAAGAAGCGCTCCGCCATCTTCGAGAGCGTGTCGCCGCTCAGCCGGTACGACCACTCGCGATACCCCTCGAGCGCCCAGAGCGCCACGATGAAGGCCGCGGGGCCGGCCCAGACCTCGCCGCGATCGCTGATCACGACGAGCTCCTCGCCGAGCCAGGGCACGGCCCCGTACCGCTCCGCCGCCTCGGGCGAGCCGGCGGGCAGGAACTCCATCTCGACCAGCGCCGCCTGGTGCTCCATCCAGTGGCGGCACCGCGCGCACAGCGCGCATTCGGCGTCATAGAGCACGGTGATTCGCTCGATCATGGCCCGCTCTCCTCGCAGCGCGGAGGCCAGGGCGCCTGGCCGTGCCGCCAGCGCGAGGCGCCACGGCGCCCCGCGCCCGCGTCCGGGTTCGTCACGCCGAGACCTCCGCGACGGCCCGCCGGCGCTGTCGCTGCGCGGCCATCTCCTCTTCCGCGCGCTCCGTGCGCGGATCGATGCGCATCTGCGGCGCGACCGGAGGCGGCAGGACCGCGAGCTTCGCGCGGCGGCGGATGCGGTGGAACACGAGGAGGTTCGTGAAGTGCATCAGCGCGAGCGAGAGCAAGAGCAGGCCCAGCTTCGACGACAGCACCTCGACCGCCTCCGTCAGCGTCGCCGAGCCTTCCGCCTTCAGGATCAGCGACGCATACCCCAGGTTCACCAGGTAGAACCCCACCACGAGCAGGCGGTTCACCGCCTCGGCCATCCTCGGGTTGTCGGCGAACACCTCCTCCAGGAACACCGATCCATTCTTGAACAGCGTGCGGGCGATCCAGATCGTCAGTCCGACGCTGATGACCGCATAGGCCCCGTACACCGCGATGAGATAGCTTTCGACCCCGTCTGCCATGGTTCGTCTCCTCGACAGGCCTCTCAGCAGCGCCCGTGCCATCCGCGGGATCCGCGCCGATCGGCTGGATCAAGGCGCGGCGCCGGGCCGCGGTGCCCAGGCCATGGGCAGGCCGCTGCCCACGCCGTGGACACCTCGCGCCCCCGGGGCATTCGGCGTTATCGTCGGGGCTTCCTACCCCGCCGAGGCCGTGTGAGACCCCTGGTCGCTCTCGCGTACTACCCGCTCTGGGCCGCTGCCGTCACCGTCGCTGTCACCGCGCTGCGGCTCGGGCGCAATGTGGGCCGCGGCCTCGTCGCCCTCTGCTTCTTCCTCGCCTTCTGGGTCACAGGGCTCATCCTGCTCGAGACCGACGGCACGCTCGCCCTCGCCGAGCACGTCCTCCCGAGCGGGATCATCGTCGCCGCGGGCCTCGCCCACGCCTACACCGACGTCGCCGGCGCCTCGCGCCGCCCCGTCGCCCTGGCGTACGCCGTGAGCGCCGCGGTCGCGCTGCTCGGGGCCGTGGACCCGCGCCTCTTCTACGGTCCTGCGGCCCGCTCGCCGGGACCGCTGTTCTTCCCGCTCTCGGTCGTCATGGCCGTCGCCTGGGTCGTGGTCGCCGTTCACATCGGGCGCGCCGCGCTCGCGGCCCGGGGGCTCCAGCGGCGGCGCATCGCTGCGCTCTTCTTCGGCAGCGTGCTCGCGACGCTCGGGGGCGGGTTCGTCGTGGGGCTGCGCGTGCTCCGGCTGGGCGACGTGCTCCTCGGCGCGCCGCTCCTGCTCCTCGCCATCCTGCTCGTGGCCTACGCCGTGCTCATCGGCGAGCTGGGCCGCTCCCGCCGCGTCTTCGCGCAGGGGCTCGCCTACGCCGGCCTGACGGCGCTCGTCTCGACGCTCGGGCTCGTTGTCTTCTTCAAGGTCCTGCCCGGGCTCGCGCCGGGCGGCGGCGCGTCGCTCGGCTGGCTCGCCTTCGTCGTCTTCCTCGCCGCGCTCCCGTCCGACCCGCTGCGCATGCTCGTCGTGGAGCACCTCGGGCGCCGGCTTTTCTCGAGGCCCATCGGCGTCCGCGACCTCGCCGACGAGATCGAGCGCGTCGAGGTGCGCGCCGACCAGGCCGAGCGGCTCGCCGAGCTCGGCCGCCTCGCGAGCGCGGTCGCGCACGAGATCCGCAATCCGCTCGGGGTCATCGCCGCGCAGGCGAAGCTGCTCGAGCGGCAGGGCATAAGGCCCGAGACCGTGGCGTCGCTGCGCGCCCAGGTCGACCGGGCGAGGCGCTTCCTCGACGATCTCCTCCGCTACAGCCGCCCGAGGCCGCTCGAGGTGAGCGAGGTCGACGTGCTCTCCACGCTGCGGCTCGCGGCGAGCCAGGTCCGGCAGATCGTCGGCGAGGGCGCGCCGCCCATCGAGGTGGCGTCCGAGTCAGGCGGGTCGATCTTCGTCGAGGCCGACCGCGGGGCGTTCCTCGACGTCGCGACGGCGCTGCTGCAGAACGCGGCCATCGCGCTCGACGGGAGCCCCGAGGGGCGGATCCGGGCGGTGGTCACGCGCGGCGAGGGCGGCTTCGTTGTCGTGCGCGTGGAAGACAACGGCCCTGGGGTGCCGGCCGAGATCGAGGCGATGCTGTTCCAGCCGTTCGTGACGGGGCGGGGGCGAGACGCGAAGCACCCGGGCACGGGCCTCGGCCTGGCCGTCGCGGCGCGCTGGCTGGAGCGGCACGGGGGAGCGCTGCGCCACGAGCGCGCCCCGGGGGGCGGCGCGCGTTTCGAGGCGCGGTGGCCCGAGAGGGCGGCGGAGGCGGCGGGGTGAGGTGGCATCGGGGCAGCTGAACGGAAGGGAAACGACGTGAAAAGCAGCGATTTCATCAGCTCGTCCGCTGCGCTGGGGGCGGCGGCGTTGATCCTCGCCGGCTGCGGCGCAAACGAAGGCGACGGCCTTGGCAAAGCACGACTGGCTGTCGGACAGGAACTCGCCTCGGAGGCGGAGCCCAACGGGACGGCGTTGCAGGCGAACGCCATCTCCAGCGACACGGTCGTGCGCGCCAACCTCGTTCCGGACGGCGATGCGGATCTCTTCTCGTTCCAGGCGCCCGCCGGGAGCCGTGTCTACGCGGCCGTGATGTCCGCGTCTTCCACCGCGTCGCAGGACGCCGACCTCGACATCCTCGATCAGGACGGCACAACAGTGCTGGAGACCGACGTCTTCAACGGGTCGTTCGGGGGCTTGTCGCCGAGCATCGCGGGCACGCCCCTCGCGACCGCAGGAACGTACTACGCGCGCGTGCGCGTGCCCTCCGCGACCGTCCAGGTGCGCCCCTACGACCTCCACCTCAAGGTGCAGAGCGGCGTGCCCATAGCGGAGGTCGAGCCGAACGACACGACACCGCAGGCGCTCCCCGCGACCGGCTGGATCGCTGGCACGCACAGCGGCGCGACCGATGTCGACAGCTACTCGCTCTCCCTCAACGCCGGCGACACCCTCTTCGCGAGCCTCGATCAGGACCCGACGCGCGACCTCACGCAGTTCGCCGCCGCGCTCGCGATCGGCCCCTTCGGGTCCGGGTTCGACATCCAGGTGGACAATCAAGCCGGGCCTGTCGAGACACCGTACTCGGACGCCATCTTCGCGACGGTGAAATCAGCGGGTACCTACAGGGTGACGGTGACGGGCTCGGTGACGGCGGGTGATTACGGGCTCAGCGTGAGCGTGCATCCTGCGGCGCCGAGCGTGGGGTGCACCACGTACGACAGCGCGAACGTGCCCAGGGACATCCTCTTCGGCGCGCCCACGACGTCGTTCATCGACGTCCCGGGCGCGCCCCGTATCGGTGACCTGAACGTGAGCGTCCGGCTCAGCCATCCCATGCCTCCCGACGTGGACGTGTACCTCGTCTCGCCGGCCGGCAACACCAACGGTCTATTCACCGATATCGGCAGCAGGACCTACCCGAACCTCGAACTCACGATCGACGACGAGGCTGCGTTCCCGGCCGGACACTTCACCCTGCTGAACGGCATGATGGTGCAGCCGGAGCTCGACTACCGCTTGCACTGGTTCGATGGGGAGAACGCTGGAGGCCGGTGGACGCTCACGCTCCGGGACGATACGGACAACTCGAACAACCTCGGCGTGTTGTCCGCGTGGAGCCTCACGATCTGCGACGCGCCGATCCCCGCGCCCTCGTGCTCTAGCGGCGACGCCCCGGCCGCCCTGCTGTCAGCGGACTTCGAGGGCGGCGCGCAGGGTTTCACGCACGCCGGCACGGCCGACGCGTGGGCGGTCGGCACACCGAGCGCCGCGCCGATCGCGACGTGCAACGGCGGGACGCAATGCTGGAAGACGAACCTCTCCGGCGTGTACAACGCGAGCTCGAATCAGGATCTCGTCTCCCCGCCGATCGACCTGTCCGGGGTGCAGGCGCCCATCCAGCTCCGCTGGGCGATGAAGTACCAGCTCGACGACGCGTCCTCGGATTACGGATGGGTGGAGATCCGAGAGGTCGGGGGTGCGAACGCCAGACGCCTCTGGGAGTTCCTCGACGCATCGATGACCACGACCGTCGGTAGCTCCAACCTGGTGCTCCAGGAGAGCGCGGGATGGGGCACGCACTACGCCGACATCAGCGGATACGCCGGAAAGCGAGTCGAGGTGGTATTCCACCTCGACAGCGACGCGATCGTCCAGCTCGCCGGTCTCGCGATCGACGACGTGTCGGTCCTGGGCTGCCCGCGCAGCGGCACGGGCGAAGGCGGCGGTACCGGCGGCGGAAGCACCACGGGTGAGAGCGGCGCGACGGGCAGCGGCGGTGGCGGCGCGGGGACTGGCGGCGCCACGGCGACCGGAGGCGCCGTCACGAGCGGCGCAAGCACCACGGGTGAAGGCGGCGCGACGGGCAGCGGCGGTGGCGGCGCAGGGGTCGGCGGCGCCGCGGCGGGCAGCGGCGGCAGCACCACGGGCGAAGGCGGCGCGACCGGCAGCGGCGCCGGCGGCGCGGCGACCGGCGGGGCCACGGCGGTCAGCGGCGCCGGCACGAGCGGCGGCAGCACCACGGGCGAAGGCGGCGCGACGGGCAGCGGCGCCGGCGGCGCGGGGACCGGCACCCCCGCGTCGGGCACCGGCGCGGGCGCCAGCTCGAACGGCGACCCATCCGCCAGCAGCGATACGACGGGCGGCTGCGGGTGCCGCTTCGTGGGGGGTGACGAGCCCCCGTGGCCATGGCCCGCGGCGCTCGCGCTCATCGCGCTGGTCAGAATGCGTTGTAAGCGGTTGCGTTCGCAAAGCTCCTGAGGAGATCCTGCCCAGATGACCCCTGAAACCATCGATATCCTCGATCCGGACCTCTACCTCGCTGGTGCGCCGCACGATCGCTTCGAGATCCTCCGCCGGGAGGCGCCCGTCTACTGGCACCCCGAGCCGGCGGGCAGGGGCTTCTGGGCGATCACGCGGCACGCCGACGTCGCCCGCATCTCGCGCGATCCGGCCGCGTTCTGCTCGGGGCGCGGCCTCTTCATCGAGGATCTCCCGCCGGGGGACATGCGCGACAACCCCGATGTCATGATCATGATGGATCCGCCCAGGCACGGCCGGTTCCGGGCGCTGGTCAGCAAGGGGTTCACGCCCCGTGTCATCCAGCGCCTCGAAAGCCACGTGCGGGAGCTCGTGACGAGGCTCATCGACGACGCCTGCGAGCGCGGCGGGTGCGACTTCACCAGCGACATCGCGGGCAAGCTGCCGCTCGCCGTGATCCTCGAGATGCTCGGCGTCCCCCGCGAGGATCAGGAGCAGATGCTCGACTGGACGACGCGGTTCTTCGGGGCCAGCGATCCCGCCTATGGCGTCACGCCCGAGGAGCTGAACGCCGTGCTCCACAACATGAACGCCTATGCGCACCAGCTCGCCGAGCAGCGACGGAAAGAGCCCAAGGACGACATGTTGAGCCTGCTCATGGCCGCCGAGGTGGACGGCGAGAAGCTCTCCTACACGGAGTTCGGCGGCTTCTTCAACTTGCTGCTCACCGCCGGCCACGACACCACGAAGAACCTCATCTCCAACGGGATGCTCGCGCTCCTCGAGCACCCCGACCAGCGCCGGCGCCTGCTCGACGATCCCTCGCTCCTCCCGACCGCCATCGAGGAGATGCTGCGCTTCACGCCGCCGGTCTATTACTTCCGTCGCTCCGCGGTGCGGGACACCGAGATAGGCGGGCAGCGGATCGCGGCCGGGGACAAGGTGGTGCTGTGGTACGTCTCGGCCAACCGCGATGAGGCGGTCTTCAGCGATCCGCACAAATTCGATGTCGGCCGGACGCCCAACGAGCACCTCTCCTTCGGCATCGGCCCCCACGTGTGCCTGGGCCTCGTGCTCGCGCGCCTGGAAGCGCGGGTCGCCTTCGAGGAGCTCCTGCGCAGGCTCCCCGATCTCGAGCTCGCCGGGCCGGCGGTGCGGCTCCGCTCGAACTGGGTGAGCGGCGTGAAAGCGATGCCGGTCCGGTGCGCGCGCCCCGCCAGGTAGCGCGCGGCGGCGAGAAATAGGCGTCCCGTGCTGGGAATGGGCGCGAGCGACGGCGAACGAGCACGTCTCCGCGATCGGTGCGTCGGGGAATGCCAGGGCCGGCGGTCGGCCGAATGCCGTAGCCGGCACCCGTTGCGCCGGACGCCGAATGGAGAGGCTTCCTTGCTTGTGCGGCGCGGCCGCCGCATCGAAAAAGCCCCCGGGCCAGCGATGAGGAGAAGATGAGGAGAAGGCCATGGGAGACCAGGTGTACCCGCTGCAATCGAAGGAGACCTCGCAGAAACGGCACGATCTGGCGCCCGAGCCGGACGAGGCCTTCCGCGAGTTCAGCAAGCGCGTGTTCGCCGAGGGCGCCCTGCCGGCGAAGGTGAAGCAGCTCATCGCCGTCGCCGTGGCGCACGTCACGCAGTGCCCGTATTGCATCCGTGGCCACACCCAGGGCGCGCTTCGACACGGAGCGAGTGAGCAGGAGATCATGGAGGCCATCTGGGTCGCAGCCGAGATGCGCGCGGGCGGCGCGTTCGCGCACTCGGTCATCGCGATCGCCGCGATGGGGGAGCCGCCGACCCGATAGGCCGGCGTCCAGGCCCATGTTCGAAGGAGGAGGGCCATGAGCACCGGGAAGGCGGAGTCCACGAATCACCGGCAGATTGGCCGGGAGACCGTCGTGCAGCGCGAGGGCTTGGAGGATCGTACGCTCGTCGTGGTCAAAGCGCGCCTCGCCTCGTAGGGTTTGCAACGAGAAGGGAAGAAGGGGGCGTGGCCAACGTGAGGCGACGAACGGCGACGGGGAGGGCGCGGACTGCGCGCGTCGGTGCCGAGACGGCGGACGCGGTGCTCCTCAAGAGGGCTTACGAGCAGCCCGAAGCGGCCGACGGGTACCGTGTGCTCGTGGACAGGCTGTGGCCGCGAGGCGTGCGCAAGGACACGCTCGCGATCGACGCCTGGATGAAGGAGGTCGGGCCGAGCGACGAGCTCCGCCGCTCGTTCGGTCACGACGCTGCCCGATGGGAGGAGTTCGCGGCGCGCTATCGCGAGGAGCTCCGCCGCCAGCCGGCCTCGGGGCTCGTGGACGAGCTCGTCGCGCAGGCGAAGCGCGGGACGCTCACGCTCGTGTACGGAGCAAAGGACGAGCTCCACAACCAGGCTGTCGTCCTCCGCGAAAGGATCGAGCAGCGGTTGCGCAGGGCTCGCATCCGTGCACCGGCCGCCCACGTCCCGGCAGAGGCCACCCCCCGGGCGCGAGATCGAGCCCTCGCGGCGCAACACCCTACCTCGTCGAGGGGGCGGGCCCTGGGCGCGACGAAGGCGCGTACGTCGCCCGCGCGGCGCACCGGCCCACGCGTGCGCTCGCATTGAGCTCGGCACGATGTCGCACCGAACCGCGGCCCGAACGACGAGGATCACCGTTCAAGTGAGGACGCCCTTCCGCCTCGCGCTCACCGTTGCCGCGCTTCAGAGGCGCCCCGAGAACCCGGTCGACACGTGGTCCGCGGATCGCCGCTACCTGCGGGCGTTCGACACCGCGCGCGGCCCGGTGGCCTGGGCGGTGACCGAGGAGGCAGGCGGGACGCGGCTCCGCGTCGAGCTCTTCGGGGACGTCCACGATCCGAGGAGGTGGCGCGGCCTGGTTACCCGGCTGCTCGGGACCGACATCGATCTGGTGCCATTCTACGCGCGAGCGGAGCGGTTGCCCGCCGTCGCCGCGCTCGCGGCGCGGTTCCGCGGGGTCAAGCCTCCACGCTTTGCCTCGCTCTGGGAGGCGATCGTGAACTCGGTGGTCTTCCAGCAGCTCAGCCTGGCAGCGGCGATGGCGGCGGTGCGACGCCTCGTGCTTCGGTTCGCGAGCCCCGTCGACCTCGCGGGGCAGCGGCTGTTCCCGTTCCCTCCGCCCGAGGTCGTGGCGAGCTCGACCCCGCACGATCTGCGCACCCTCGGCCTGAGCGGAGCGAAGGCGGACGCGCTGCGGACATGCGCGCGGATGATCGCGGCGGGCGAGCTGCGGGAGGAGGAGCTCGAAGCACTGGCCAATGGTGAAATCGAGCGGCGCCTGCGCGAGCTTCCGGGCATCGGGCCCTGGACCGCGTCGGTCATCCTGCTCCGTGGCTTTCGCCGGCTCGATGTCTTTCCGGGCGGAGACGTGGCGGCCGCTCGCGGCCTCGGCGCCATCGCCGGCGAGCACGGGGGCGAGCTCGTCGAGGCACTCGGTCCCTATCGCGGGATGTTGTACTTCCATCTGTTGCTGAGCTCGCTGGCTGCGCACCGGTCCGGGCCATCCCGCCTGGCCAGCCGGATGGCCCGCCCGACGTCGCAGTAGACCGGCCGCGCGCCAGGTGATGACCCGCAGGCCAGGCGCAGAAGAGCGAGGTAGGGAAAGAGCGTCTTCGAGAACATCCCGGAGAACCGCCGGATACTCGCTCTCGCCCGCGAATGGATCGGTGAGCGAGACGGTGGATGAAGCTTACAGCTCGCCTCGATCCGCCTGACGCCGGCCCCGCCCGCCGCCGCGTCCCGCGCAACCCTGGATCCGCGCCCTGGCGACGCGGTACGGTCACCCGTGACCGAGACCGTCCTGCTCATCGACGACGATCCGGGGTTCCGCGACGCCTACCGCGAGCTCCTCGCGCTGGAGGGCTACGCCGTCGCCGAGGCCGGGGCCGCCCCGAAGGCGCTCTCGGAGCTCCGCCGCACGAGCGCGCGCCTCGTCGTGCTCGACCTGATGCTCCCGCCGTCGGGCCGCGCCGAGGAGGGCGCGGCGCTCGCGGACAGGCTCCTCGCCGAGCGGCCCGCGGCCAAGGTGATCGTCGTCTCGGGCGCGGGCGAGACCCCGCTCGCGCTGCGCCTCGTCGAGCGCGGCGCGTACGACTTCCTGGCCAAGCCCGTCGACCCGGACGTGCTGCTCTCCGTGGTCGCTCGCGCCGCCGCGCGCCTCGCGCTCGAAGATCGGGTGGCGGAGCTCGAGCGCTCGCTCGCCGCCCGCGAGGGCGACGCCTCCGCGATGCTCGGCCAGTCGCCGGCCTTCCTCGAGGCGAGGACGCTGTGCGAGCGCGCGGCGCCGACCGACGTGCCGGTGCTCATCACCGGCGCGTCGGGGACGGGCAAGGAGGTGTTCGCCCGCTACCTGCACGCAAGGAGCCGCCGGAAGGACAAGGCCTTCATCGCCGTCAATTGCGGCGCGCTCGCACCGACCCTCCTGGAATCGACGCTGTTCGGCCACAGGAAAGGCGCCTTCACGAGCGCGATCAAGGACGCTCCCGGCCTGTTCGTCGAGGCGGACGGAGGGACCCTGTTCCTCGACGAGATCGGCGACATGGAGCCGGCGCTGCAAGTGAAGCTCCTGCGCGTGCTCGAGACGGGCGAGATCCTGCCGGTGGGCGCGGCGCGCCCGCTGACCGTGGACGTCCGTGTCGTGTCCGCCACCCACAGGGCGCTCGAGTCGATGGTGGCGGACAGGACCTTTCGCGACGACCTCTACTGGCGCGTGCGCGGCATCGAGATCGCCTTGCCGCGGCTCGCGGATCGCGTGGGCGATCTACCGCTCCTCGCGCAGCACTTCCTGAACCTGTCGCGGGCCCTCGTGCCGCGCTCGCCGGCGACCGCGATCTCGCCCGGCGCCATGCGCCGGCTCGAGGCCTGCGACTGGCCCGGCAACCTGCGAGAGCTCCGGCACGAGATGCAGCGCGCGCTCGTGATGGCCGGGGGCAGGGGAGAGATCCTCGAGGAGGACCTCTCGCCGGCCCGGCGAGGCAGCGGTCCCGCGGCTCTGGCAGGCGACGACGAGCCGGCTGACGGGGCGACGCTGGAAGAGAAGATCGCGGCGCTGGAGCGGCGCGAGATCGCCGCCGCGCTCCGGGCGACCCAGGGCAACAGGAGCCAGGCAGCGGCGCGGCTCGGGCTGTCGCGGCAGGGGCTGCTCAACAAGATGGATCGTCATGGGCTGAAGTGACCTCGGTCACTCGTGCGCTGGTGAAGGAAGAATTTGATCGAACGAGAATGATACGGGATCTCACGAGCTGAAGTGATGTCGGCCACTCATGTGTTGATGAAGGAAAAATTCAATCGATCAAGAACGACACGTGACCGGAACGCACCCCCAAAAACATGAGCCGCGCCGAGCGCAGGCCGGCACTGAAGGAACCGAGAGCGCGGCTCCTCATGAGCTGCAGCTGGGGCGGGTGGATCGAGAACCTGGTCCCGCCGGCTCGGGGTCGCCTGTGCACCCCGATCCGGCGCGATGCCCGCCGCCTGGCTCGCGCGATGTCGCTCGCTCCTCGCGAGGAGCGCCCATCGCACGACGCGCAACTTCAGGAGGGATCATGATGCTTGGCAGGATGGTGCTCGTGGGGTGTCTGTCGCTGGTGGGCTCCGCTCTCGTCGCCTGTGGGAACGGCGACGCGGATCGCTTCGGCGAGGGGAGAGGCAACGTGGTCGAGACGCCGCCCGCGTCCGACGGCGACGGCTGTACGCTCACCCAGGGCTACTGGAAGAACCACGAGGAGAGCTGGCCGACATCGACGCTCACCATCGGAGGAGAGGTGTACTCGCAGGCGGAGCTGATCGAGCTCTTCCAGACGCCGCCGCGGGGCGACACCAGCCTCATCCTGGGCCACCAGCTGATCGCCGCGCTGCTGAACGTGGGCAGCGGCGCCAGCGACGCGGCCCTGGGCGGGGCGCTCGCGGACGCCGAGGCGTGGATGGCCGACAACAAGGACGCCGATGGCCGGCTCCCGTACGGCATCAAGAAAGGCGGCGCGGCCGAGCGTGCCGTCGCGCTGTCCGATGCGCTTGCGGACTTCAACGAGGGCGGCATCGGCCCCGGCCATTGCGACGGCGGCCCCGGCAGCGGCTCCGACGACCCCGGGGACAGCAGCTCAGGCGATCCGGGCGGCAGCGACGACGGGCACGATTGCCCCGACGACGGGAGCACGGGCGAGAGCGATGGCGGCGGCGGCTCCGACCCCGGCGGCTCCGATCCCGGCGGCGGCTCCGATAGCGGCGGTTCCGACCCCGGCGGCGGCGAAGGCGGGTCGGCTCCGACGTGCTCGGATCCTTGCAGCGATGGGTGCGCCGACGGCTACATCTGTGTCGCCGGGTGCTGCGCGTTCATCGCCAACTGACCCGACGAAGGGCCCCTGCGCGTCGAACTCCCACGGATCGTTGCCGTGGGAGTCGACGGACGCGCGGTTGCCGTCGCCGCGCACCGGCCGGCATCAAGGACGGCGTCGCGCCGGTCCATTTTGATTGACGCCGACCATGTGAACGCTCACAGTCGACTCGTCGATCCTTCTTCCGCTTTGCCACGGAGAGGCGCGCCATGCGCACCGGGCCTTTCGTCCTTCTGCGCGGCCGCCCTGACGGACTGGCTGGTGCCTCCAGGTGAGGCGTATCATCGCCCGAGATCATCGCGGGATCGGCACGGGGCGAGCGCGGAAAGACGAATCGGGCGTTCAAGAGAGGGTCTAGACGATGCCGAGACCAGGTGCTTATTCCGCTTTCCCCGCAGTCGCCTTGCTGTTCCTCGCTTGCTCGTCCGAGACAGGCTCACCCGGTACGGGAGGTGGCGGAGCCGGTCAGGCCACGGGCGGCGAAGGCGGAGCCCACACGTCTGCGAGCGCCGGGGAGACCACCTCGACAGGGGGAACGAGCGATGACGCCAGCGCCTCCAGCGGTGGCACGACCAGCGGCGGCACGACAGGTGGGTCGACCGGGGGCGGACCGCAGGCCGGGGCCGGCGGCACGGGGACCGGCGGCACGGAACCGCCGGCGGGCAACCCGAGCCCAGGCTGCGGCAAGTCGGGGCGGCCCGCGAGCGGAACGGTGAAGGTCGACAACGATCACATCTACACGTTCCCGGACAGCTACGATGGCAACACCCCTCTCCCCCTCCTGGTGGGGTTCCACGCCTGCGGCAACCCGATCGACCAGTTCATCAACCTCACGCGGGGGTCGGCTTTCGAGACGGAGTACGTGCGCGCCGTGGGGAGGTCGTCGGACGGAGGTGGATGCTGGAACTACAACAGCGACATCGCCAAGGTCCTGCGAATCTACGACGACCTGATGGACAACTACTGCATCGACATGGACCGCGTGTTCGCCACCGGCCACAGCTCCGGCGCACAGATGATCGTGCAGATCTTGGCGCACAAGTCCGATGCCGAGCACATGAACTTCAGGGCGGTCGCGCCCGTCGCGGCCTCCGATTACGGCGCGCTGCAGGTGTCCATGCCCGTGATGTACATCCAGGGCAAGAACGACACCGTCCGCGGGGGAGACGGGGCGAGCACGGTCGCGAGGTTCCGCTCCGCCAACATGTGCGAGATGAGCTCGACGCCGTATTCCGAGGTGATGGGCTGCCAGAGCAGCGGCAAGACGGTGAACCCCGGCTGCGTGTCCTACAGCGGCTGTTCGGAGCCGACGATCTGGTGCTCACACGACGACCCCTCGTACAGCAACACGAGCCACGGCGTGCCGTGTTTTGCCATCAAGGCGATGTACGACTTCTTCACGGGCATGCCGTAAGGACGCCCCAAGCCGCGATCGCGAGCGCCGCCTGCGGGCCGTCGCCCTGAGCTCACGGGTTCGGGGCAAACGCGACGCGGACCATCACCGTGGCGGTGACACGGAGCTTGCCGGGCTCGACGGCGAAGGCGCCCGCGCCTCCCATTTCAGCCTTCATCTGCTGCGCATAGGCGAAACGCTCCGGTTGACCGACCGAGATCGACCGCAGCTCGACGATCCTGATGTTCGCCGCCTTGGCCACCGCCTTGGCGTTCGCCTGCGCGTCCTGCACGGCAGCCGCGAGGGCCGCCCGGCGCGCCTCGGTGGGGTCGCTCAGGAAGAAATCGAGCCCGCCGACGTCGTTGGCGCCCGAGGTCAGCGCGGCCTGGAGGATCTTCGAGCCTGCGGCCTGCAGCTCGGCCGGCGACGCGCCCCGCAGCGCGACGGAGAGCTGGTTGGAAGCCGAATAACCGATGATCCTGGGCTCGGTTACTTCCACGGGCGCCAGGCTCGACTCGTGGATCGGCGAGAGCGAGATATCGACCGTGCGGATCTCCAGCCCTGGGATGGCGAGGCCGCGCAGGGCGGCGAGCACGGCCTGCGACCTGGTCGCGGCCTTGTCGCGCGCGGCCTCGAGCGTCTTTTCGCGGGCCTCGACGCCGATGCTCGTGCGCAACGAGTCCGCAGGCCTCGTGACCTCGCCGTTGCCGCCGATCGTGATGATCCGTTTCTCGGCGTTCTCCGTCGTGGCCTCGGGTTCCTCGGCTGCGAGGCTATCCGCTGCGGGGCGCTTGGCGGCGGGGCGCCCGGCGAGCGCGGTCGATGAAACGCATGTCATGAGCCCGAGCGCGAGCCCTGCGGTGAGGCTTTGCGTGAGGGTCGGCATAATAGGACGCATCGCGATTCTCCTCCTTCGAGCGGATCGGCTGCGCCCGGCAGCCGAGTTTGCTGTCAGCGTGCCGAATCTAGGGCCGAGGAGGCTCGACCGCGAGGGGCGGACTCAAGGGGCCTTCGCGTCTGTAAAGTACGGCGTCTGCCCGAGAGGCGCCCGCGCCGGTCAGGGCAAGGCGGTGGTGACCACCTCCTTGGTGGTCGCGGTGCTCTGGCCGGGGCGGTCGATACAGGACGGGTAGTACTGGCCGGCCCCGTTGAGAGTCTGGCAGACCCGGCTGCACGCTCCGACGATGCGGATCACCCCGCACTCCACGATCTGGCTCCCGGAGATCAGGTGGCCTGCGGCGCAGTCGCGCTGGTAGGCGCGCGAGTTGTCGACCGTCGCGCTGTTGTAGCAGGCGTTGATGTAGGGCTGCGCCGCGAACAGGTTGCCCCAGAAGGCCCCCTCGACGTCCGGATAATCGACGAGCTCCTGGCTGGAGGAGAGCGTCTTCAGCGGATCCCGCAGCGAGCGTGCGGAGAGGAGCACCGGTACTTGATAGTAGTTCACGCGCGCCGCCACGCAGCTGGAGACCATGCGCTGCCCGAGCTCGTCGAGCGGCCCGCTCGCCCAGGTCGGTGCGGTGCCGAGCAGCCCGGGGTAGCGCTCGTTGTGGATTTTGCCTTTGGAGTCCGTCCACGAGAAGGCGAAGGACTCCGTGCTCGTCAGGGCGCAGCTCGTCGCATAACGCACGAACTCGCGCGCCAGCGCGCCGCCCGGGCCGGGATCCCGGAGCGCGGCGAGGTTTTGCGCGCTGAGACCGTTGAGGTTCAAGGCGTTGAGGTTCAAGGCGTTGAGGTTCAAGGCGTTGAGGTTCAGGGCGTTGGCGCTGAGCGCGTTGCCGCTCAGGAGGGCCCCCTGGGATTCCCCCACTGGCTCATCCCACGCACCGATGTCCACCACCTCGGCGGCGCAGCCCGACAGCACCCCAGCCCAGCCAAGCACGATGAATGTCTGCCTGAGAGACATGGGTTCCCCCCCATTTCTGGCGTATGACCCGGCGGCTCCCTGCGCGCGGCGCCCGAGCGCGGGCTCACCAACCATTGCCCATAGGTTTGCTATGGGCTCAATATTCTACCTTTCCCGCATTGTCGCGCCCGTGCAAGGTGATTCAGCGGCGGCGAGGGTGGGTGTCCGGGGCGTCCGGTTCTGTCAGCTCTGTCAGCTCTGTCAGCTCCGTCAGCTCCGCGTGCCAGCGACGGAGGCGATTGCCCATGACGGTCGGAATGGTGGAGGCGGCAGCGAGGGCGCGTTCGAGCCGAGACCGGGCATCGACGTGCCGGCCGCGGCGGAAGGCGGCGAGGGCCCGCGCCTCGAGCACCTCGATCCGCTCCTGCCCTACAGAGCAGCGCGCGGAGCGCTCCTCGAGCGCGGCCCACGCGGCGTGGTCGTCGTCGCGGGTCGCGAGCTCGATCATCGAGCAGAGCACGTCTTCCGAAGGCTTCAGCGCCTCGCCGCCGGCTTCCTCCTGCGCCGCTCGGAGCCGCAGGGCGATCCCGCGAGCGCCCGCCTCGTCGCCCTGGTAGAGCCGCAGGCGCGCGGTCAGCAGCGCCACGGCGACCGGCGCGTGGCGCTCGCCGCAGCGCGGCGCTATCGCCTGGACGGCATGCGCATGCGGCGCCGCAGCCTCGAGATCATCCATCAGATACAGGTACTCGGCGAGGTTGAAGTGGCCGATGAGCTCGAGCGCTGGCTGGCCGAGGTCGTGCCCGAGCGCGATGGTGCGCTCGCAATCGGCGATCATCCCGGCGCGGTCGCCCTGGAGGGCGCGCACGAGCCCGCGGTTGTTCAGCGCTGCGCCGAGGTGCATGAGATCGCTGCGCTCCTCGCAGCTGAGGATCACCGCGTCGAGGCCCCGCGCCGCCTCGTCGACCCGGCCGAGGCTGGCCAGGATGAAGCCGAGCATCAGCCGGGCGATGATGTGCGTCTCGTGGCCCTCGTCCCCGAGCCGCGCAGCTTGCGCCGCGGCGCGCGACAGCACCGCGGCGGCGTCGTCCTCGCGGTCGGCGCGGTGGAGCGAGCGGCCCACGCCGAGGAGCAGGCGCGCGCCGAGCAGGGGTGAGGCCACCCAGTCGGCGAGGCGCTCGGCGGCCTCGACCCGCCAGCTTGCCTCCCGGTACTCGCCCATCCAGTCGAGGATCATGGCCTCATCGAGGAGGAGCTCGATCTCCGCCCCCGGCTCCGACACCGCGGCCGCGTCGTCGCGCGCCGCGGCGAGATCGGCGAGGGCCTCCGTGTGGCGCCCGAGCCGGAAGCGAGCGAGGCCCCGCGCGTGGCGCGCCGCAGGGAGCAGCGCGCCGAGCAGCGCCTCGGCGCGCCCGTAGCAGCCCTCGGCGTCGAGGTACGCCCGGCGCGCGGCCGCGAGCTCGGCGCCTCGGACGAGCAGCGACGCCGCCCGGGCGGTCAGGCCGCCGCGCTCGCAGTGCGCCGCGAGCACCAGCGGATCGGCCTCGCCCGCGGCCTCGAGCCACTCGGCGGCGAGGCGGTGGCCGAGCGCTCGATCCTCCTCGGTGAGCTGCGCATAAGCGCCCTCGCGCAGGAGCGCCTGGCGGAAGGCATACTCCTCCTCGCCCGGGAAGCGGCCCTCGCGGCGGCGGACGCAGAGCTCCCCGGTGACGAGCGCCGCGAGGTGATCCGCGAGCGAAGCGGCGTCGCCGCCGAGCAGGTGCGCGACGGCGCCTCGCCAGAACACCTCGCCGAGCACGCTGGCGGCGCGCAGGATCCGGCGCGCGGGGGGCGGGAGCGCCTCCAGCCGGACCTGCACCATCGCCACGACGGTGTCGGGCAGCGCGTCGCCCCGGCCCTCCGCCGTCGCGCGGATCAGCTCCTCGAGGAAGAAGGGCTGCCCCTCGGACTGCGTGACCAGGCGATCGACGAGCGCCCCGTCGGCCGCGTCGCCCAGCGCCTCCCGCGTGAGCTGCGCGCACGCCCTCGGCGAGAGCTGCCTGAGGCAGAGCTCCTGCCGCCCGCGCTCGGCCCAGAGATCGGGGTAGGCCTGCTTGATCTCGGGGCGCGCCGTGGCGAGCACGACGAGCGGCTGATCCGAGAGCTCGCGCAGCGCCGTGTCGATGGCCGCGACCGAGGCGCGATCGGCCCAGTGCACGTCCTCCAGCGCGAGCACCACCGGCTGGGCCGCGCACTCGGCGCGCAGAAAATCGCGCAGCGCGCGCTGCATCTGCTCGCCGAGCAGCTCGGGATCCTGCCGGGCGGCGCGGAGCGGGAGGCTGTCCGCGTCGGGGAAGCGGACCCCGGCGAGCTCGCCGAGGAACTCCTCGATCCGGCGCCGCTCCGCCTCGGGCACGCGGCGGGCGACGCGGGCCCGGAGGAGCGCGCGCCGCTCCTCGATGGGCTCGCCGCCCTTGATCCCCGCCGCGCCCCGGATCACCTCCGCGAGCAGGCCGCCGATGGAGCCCGCGCGCAGCGGATCCCCGAGCCCCGCCCAGATCTCCGCGGGCGCGCCGGCGCGCCGGAGCGCCGCGAGGTGCTCCTGGAGCAGGCGGGACTTGCCCATGCCCGCGGCGCCGATGACGAGCACCGCCCGGGCGGCGGGCTCGCCGGCGCAGGCGGCGAACGTCTGCTCCAGCAGGCGGAGCTCGTGATCGCGGCCGACGCAGGGCGTGGGCCTGCCGAGGAGCGGGCGCAACGGCTCGGCGGCGTTGCGCTCGCCGCGAAGCTCGACGGCGCCGGACGTGGTGATCGCGGCCTCGAAGCGGGTCTCGAGCAGCCCGGCGGTCGTCTTGTCGAGGAGGATCTGCGGCGCGCCCGCGCCGCCCGCGCTCCGGAGCAGCCCCGCCGCGCGCTGGATGGCGTCGCCGACCGGCAGGCCGCGCCCGAGCTCGCCCCAGCCGACCGTGATCGCGATCGGGCGCTCGGGGACGCGCTCCCGCAGCGCCAGCGCGCAGCGCGCGAGCTGCGCGGCGACGTCGGTGGGCACGTGCGGGCGGCCGACGATGAGCACCGCCGTACCGTCGGCGAGCAGCTCCAGGCGCCCCTCGAAGCGGGCGGCGACCTCCCGGAGCGCGCCGGCGTCCGCGTCCACGTCGCAGACCGAGAGGGTGGCGTCCAGCGCGGACGCTGGCGCGCGGCCGATCACCGCGACGCCGTGGAAGCGGCGCTCGCTGCTCGTGAGGGCGGAGCTCGCCGGCGCCGGGAGCGACCCGGCCTGGACCTCCTGCGCCGCGAGCGCGGCGTGGGCCGCGGCCCCGTCGCGCGGGCGCCGCGCCGGATCCTTCTCGAGCATCTGCGAGAGCAGCGCGTCGAGCCACGGGGGCGCGCCGGGGCAGCGGTCCGACAAGCGCGGCGGTTCGTCGAAGATGATCCTGGCGAGGAGGGCGACGAGGTGATCTGCCTGGAACGGCGGCGCGCCGGTGACGCACTGGAAGAGCACGCAGCCGAGCGAGAAGATGTCCGCTGGGGCGCCGACCTCATCGCCGCTGCGCGCCTGCTCCGGGGCCATGTAGTCGGGCGTGCCGACCAGCACCCCGGCGCCGGTGATCGGCGCCATGTCCGGGAAACGGGCGACCCCGAAATCGAGGAGCTTGGGCTCCTCGATCCGGCCGCCGACGAGGAAGATGTTCGCCGGCTTGAGATCGCGGTGGACGATCCCGAGCGCGTGGGCGGCGCCCAGGGCCGCGGAGACGCGCGCCCCGAGCTCCACGGCCTCGGCGACCGTGAGCCGCCGACGCGAGAGGAGCCGGGAGAGGTCCTCTCCCTCCAGCCACTCCATGACCAGAAAGGGCGTGCTCTCGCGCGCGGCGCTGTAGGCGACGTACCGGACGATCCCGGGGTGTGTGAGACGGGCAAGGAGCTCCGCCTCCCGCGCGAAGCGCGCGAGGTGGTGCGGCGACGGATCGTGCAGCACCTTGGCGGCGACCCGCCTTCCGGTGGTGACGTCAAAGGCGCGGTAGACCGCGCCCATCCCCCCGGTCTCCGCGAGCGCTTCGACCCGGAAGCGCCCCCCCAAGAGCTCCCCCGTGCGCACCGCTCAAGGATAGACGGAGAATGCCGTTCGTCCAGCGATCCCCTGGATTCAGGCTGCGGATCCTGCGCGCGCGGCGCCCCGGACGCATCGATGGTTTGCCCCGATTCCGACCCGGGCCGATGCCGGCCCGGGCTCGCCGGGGAGGCGCCGATCGAGAGATCGGCGCTTCTGCCTGGACGTCCCTTACCGAGAGCTCGAGGAGGGGCGCGGCGTCACTTCTCGAGCGTGATCAGACCCAGCTTGTACGGCAATCTTTCGTAAGCCCCTCCGGCGTTCGGATCCCTGCCCTGGTAGAGGAACTGCATGTTGCACGCGTTGATGGTCATTCGCTCGTCGCTCCCGGAGCGGATCATCTCACCATGGCTGATGTCGTCGCTCCAGTCCCCGCCTTCGAACGTCACGTTGGCAGGGCCGGCGAAGGGCTTCTGCTTGGTGTCCGCCAGGGGAGCCCAGGGGCCGTCGAGGCTCTCGGAGGTCCACGACCTGAAGAAGCGAGGGCTGTTGTCGAACGCCTCCACCATGAGCAGGTACTTGTTCGTGCCATCCACCTTGTAGACGTTGCTGGCCTCGAACAGGAGCCCCTGGCTGGGAGCCGTCATGACGGTCTCGTACCCATCGAAGGCCGGGAACTTGTCGATGCTGACCTTGGAGCGGTAGAGCTTCCCGTCGTCCCGCGAGAAGAACAGATGGCAGTTCTTGTCGTCGCAGATGTTCCAGAAGTCCAGCGCGCCAAGGGTGTTCCCCATCTGGCCTGGCTCGCCCTTGAGCAGCGCCTGGGGCCGGCTCCAGCCGTTGGGGTTGTTGATGTCGTCGTTGGTCGAGTACCGGCCGTTCCACTGGAAGATGAGGTACCACTTGTTGTGCGGCCGGAAGAAGAAGACCTGGGGCGCGACCGTGCCGCCGGTGGGCCAGTTCGCCATGTGCTGCTGCTGCGCGGAGTTCGCCTGAGCGAAGTCGGTGAAGTTCGAATACATGGAGCTCCACCCCCCGTTGCCCGTGGTGTCGTACACGGTGGCAAATACGTGGTACTTGCCGTCGTGGAACACGATCGTCGGGTCCTTGACGGATGCCCAGGTGCGGCCGGCAGGCGGCTTGGGGCTGATCACCGGAGGCCCCGACTTCCACTTGAACGTGGTGGGCAGGTCGCAGGTCACGGGCGGCGAGCCGCCCGCGCCCGCGCCGCCGCCGCCGTCCCCCGGAGCGCCGCCGCTCCCCCCGGTCCCACCCGTCGGGTCGCCGCCCGTGCCCGGGTCGCTTCCGCTGCTCGTGCTCGTGCTCGTGCTCGTGCCGGGGCCTGATCCACCCGTGCCGCTTGTGCTCGTGCTCGCGCCCGCGCCTGTCGTGCTGCTGGCGCTCGTCGTCGGGTTCTCCGAGCCACCCGTACCACCACCGGTGGGCTGCTCGTCCCCCGTGTCGCTGGCGCAACCGGCGAGCGCGGCGAGCACACAGCCGAGGGCAGACAAACGAAGGAGGGAACGGGACGGAGTCAAAGATTGGCGAGGCAAATCGAAGGGAGTGATCATGCTGGTCTCCAGAGGGATGCCCGATCGGGCAGCGAGCTCCTCAGAGCCCGACTGTCAAGGTTGACGCGCACGAGGACGAGGACGAAGGGCCCGGTGCCGCATGGCGGCCTACCCAGGGCAAAGCGGAGGGATCTCCGAGCCAAATTGTGAGCGCTCACATCTACGGCGTCAATTGAAAACCGGCGCGCGGGACTCGCCGGCCACGATGCCGATCGCCGGAAATTCCTCAGAACGCGCTCCCGGCGTCGCTCTACCAGGCATCGACGATCAGGGCGATTGGCTCGCCCGGTCCGTGCACGCCCTGAATCAGGATGCCCTCCACGTCGGCCGTCTTGGATGGCCCCGTGCACCAGACCACGTAGGGGTCGCCGCCGAGCGCGGAGATTGCGGCGCCGAGCGGAAACCCCCCATCGGAGGAGCACCCGCGCCCGGGCCGAACGCCGCCTTCGCTCGATCGCGGAGGCGCACGAGCAGCTCCTCGATGGGGATGTCGACCGGGCAGACCTCGTGACAGGCACCGCACAGGCTCGAGGCGCGCGGCAAGTCGGCGTAGCTCGGGAACTCGCTGCCCGCGAGCAGCGGCGACAGGACGGCTCCGACGGGTCCCGGATACACGCGCGGTAAGCGTGCCCGCTCGCCTGCCGGTAGACGGGGCAGACGTTCAGGCGCGCGCCGCAGCGGACGCAGCGCAAGATCTCGCGACAGTCGCTCGCCAGCACGCTCGTCCGGCCATTCCACGGTCACGCCCGCGTGCTCGAGCACCTCCACGGTCGCGGCTGCGATGTCGTCGAAGAACGCATCGCACAGGCACGTCGCCATGAGCAGCACCGTTCTCGGGGCGTCCGGCCGCGGACGCGACGGGCGGCCCGGCGTCGAGCGCGGCGTGGCCGCCGTCATTCACGCTTCCCCTTCGGAGACGACGTGGTTTTCGAGCACGCCGATCTTCTCGATCTCGATCTCGACCCGATCTCCCGGGCGCAGCCAGCGCGGCGGTGTTCGGGCCATGCCGACACCATGCGGCGTCCCCGTGAGGATCACGGTGCCCGGCAGCAGCGTCGTGCTGCCGCTCAAGAACTCGATGAGCTCGGGCACGCCGAAGATCATGTCGCCGGTCGTCCAGTCTTGCACGCGCTCGCCGTTCAGGAGGGTGGCGATGCGGAGCGCTCCTGGATCTCCGACCTCGTCCGCGGTGACGAGGCGGGGGCCGAGCGGGGCGAACGTGTCGAACGTCTTGCCGCGACACCACTGCCCGCCGCCGCGCCGGAGCTGCCAGTCGCGAGCCGACACGTCGTTCGCGCACGTGTAACCGAGCACGTGCTCGAGCGCGCGCGCGCGGCTCACGTTCTTGCACGCTTTGCCGATGACCACGGCGAGCTCGCACTCGTAATCGACCTCCTCGCTCGCCAGCTGACGCGGAATCACGATCGGCGCGCCAGGATCCTGGACGGCGTTCAGTCCCTTCATGAAGACGATCGGGTGCTCGGGGAGCTTGGCCTTGGTCTCTTCGGCGTGCCGGCGGTAGTTCAGGCCGATGCCGAGGATCTGCGTGGGAGCGATCGGGGCGAGCCTGCGCGCGACCTCCGCACGTTCTTGTGTGACCGTGTAGTGCTCGAAGAGGTCGCCTTCGATGCGCAGGGCCGTACCATCGCCCTGCTCGCTCGCGTAGCGGGCGCGTCCGTTCGTGTCCAGGTAGCGGATGATTTTCATGAGCGCTCCGAGAGGTCCTGCCAGACCTGCCCGCCGGGGAACGTGTGCGCCGCGAGCGAGTCGGCCTTCATGGTGATCGATGTGCCTGGCGCCGTGGGGGCGAGGTAGCGCCCGCCGCGCACCACACAGGGGTCGACGAAGTGCTCGTGCAGGTGATCGACGAACTCGATGCACCGGCGTTCGAGCGACGCGCTCACGGCGATGTAGTCGAACAGCGACGCGTGCGGGACGTACTCGCACAAGCCGACGCCGCCCGCGTGCGGACAGACCGGCACGCCGAAGTGCGCGGCGAGCAACAGCACCGCCACGACCTCGTTCACTCCGGCGAGCCGGCAAAAATCGATCTGGCAGAACGAGATCGCGCCCGCCTGCATGAACTGCTTGAACATCACGCTGTTCGCGCAGTGTTCGCCGCTCGCGACGCCGATGCCGAGCGGCTCGAGCGCTCGAGCGATCGCGGCATGCCCGAGCACGTCGTCCGGGCTCGTCGGCTCCTCGATCCACCACGGCCGGGTCGGGGCGAGCCGCCGCACCCACTCGATGGCTTGCTCGACGCCCCAGCGCTGGTTGGCGTCGATCATCAGCGTGTGCTCCGGCCCGATCATGTCGCGCACGAGCGCCGTACGCCGCAGGTCGTCCCCGAGATCCAGGCCGACCTTGAGCTTGAAGCGCGAAAACCCCTGCTCGATACCTTCGCGGCACGCGCGCCGGATCTTCTCGTCCGGATAGCCGAGCCAGCCCACGGAGGTCGTGTAGGCGGGATACCCTTCGTCCAGCATCGCGGCCGCGCGTGCGTCGCGGGTCGGGACGAGCCGATCCAGAGAGCGGCGTGCCTCTTCGGGCGTGAGCGCGTCGCTCAGATAGCGCCAATCGACGAGCTCGACGATCTGTTCGGGGCTCAGCTCCGAGAGCAGCTTCCACAGCGGCTTCTGCTCGAGCTTGGCCCACAGATCCCAGAGCGCGTTGACGACCGCGGCGGTCGCCAGGTGCATCACGCCTTTGTCCGGACCGAGCCAGCGGATCTGGCTGTCGCCCGTGAGCAGCTTCCAGAATTCACCCGGTGAGCTCGTGAACGCGGCGATCGGTTTGCCCACGACGAGGTGGCGAAGCGCGTGAATGCCCGCGACCACCACCTCGGTGCCCCGGCCGATGGTGAACGCCAGGCCGTGGCCCGTGACACCGTCGCGACGATCGGTCTCGATCACGACGTACGCGGCGGAATAATCCGGATCGCGGTTGGTCGCGTCCGAGCCGTCGAGCGTAAGCGACGTCGGGAAGCGCACGTCCGACACGCGGACATCCGTGATGATACCCGTCCAAACCATGGTCCGTCACGCCTCCGTCATTTGCCTGCGGTCCAGCCGCCGTCGATCGACAGGCAGCTGCCGGTCACCATCTCCGAGGCGTCGCTCGCCAGGTAGAGCGCGGCAGCGGCGACCTCGTCGGGCCGCACCATGCGGCCGGTCAGCTGCGTGGCAGCCATCTCCCGGTACGCGCGCTCGGGATCGGGATACGCCGCGATGCGCTGCATCACGAACGGCGTCTCGACGCGGCCGGGGCAGATGCAGTTGAAACGCACGCCGGTCCCGGAGTGGTCGAGCGCGAGCGCCTTGGTGAGCCCGACGACGGCGAACTTGGTCGTCGTGTAGGCGAGCCGCTCGCGCACCGCCACGAGCCCGGCCACCGACGCCATGGTGATCACGCTGCCGCGGCCGCGCTCGAGCATCGCCGGTGCCCACGTCTTGGTGCCGTTGAATACTCCGCGCACGTTGACCGCGTACAGGCGATCGAGATCGGCCGCGGCCGTGCCGAGCAAATTCCCGACGTGCCCGGTCCCCGCGTTGTTCACCAGCACGTCGACCGGTCCGGTCCGCTCTCCGAGCGCGGCCATTTCCGACTCGGCGGCGACGTCGGCCCGGGCCGCCTCCGCACGCCCGCCGCGCTCGCGGATCGCGCGCACGGCCGTCTCCGCCCCTGTCTCGTCGTGATCGACCACCCAGACGAGAGCCCCTTGCGCCGCGAACAGCTCGGCGATCGCGCGGCCGATGCCCGACCCGGCGCCGGTCACGAGCGCAGTCTTTGCGTCGAGACGAAAGGGGGTCATGGGAGGGTGGAATCCAGGTTGCGTCCGCCTGGCGGCCCGAGCGGCCGCCAGGCTTACCGGGGTGGTAAAACCACAACTGGAGGGGAGCGGAGCTACTTCTGGAGCGTCAACATCCCGAGCCTGTAGGGCAATTTGCCGTAATCACCCCCGACTTTCGGATCTCTGCCCTGGTAGAGGAACCGCAGGTCGCACGGGTCGATGGTCATCTTCTCGTCGTGCCCGGAGCGGATCAGCTCGCCGTGGCTGATGTCGTCGCTCCAGTCCTGGCCTTCGTAGGTCACGTTGGCAGGGCCGGCGAAAGGGTTCTGCTTGGTGTCCGCCAGGGGAGCCCAGGGGCCGTCGAGGCTCTCGGACGTCCACGACCTGAAGAAGCGAGGGCTGTTGTCGTACGCCTCCACCATGAGCAGGTACTTGTTCGACCCATCCACCTTGTAGACGTTGCTGGCTTCGAACAGGAGACTCGCGCTGGGGGCCGACATGACGGTCTCGTAACCGTCGTAATTCGGGAACTTGTCGATGCTGACCTTGGAGCGGTAGAGCTTTCCGTCGTCCCGCGAGAAGAAGAGGTAGCAGTTTTTGTCGTCGCAGATGTTCCAGAAGTCCAGCGCGCCGTTCGGCTCGCCTCGGAGCAGCCCTTGGGGCCGACTCCAGCCGTTCATGTTGTTGATGTCATCGTTGGTCGAGTACCGGCCGTTCCACTGGTAGATGAGGTACCACTTTTTGTGCGGCTGGAAATAGAAGACCTGGGGCGCGACAGTGCTGCCGGTGGGCCAGCTCGCCATGTAGTGCTGCTCAGCGGCGTTCGCCTGAGGGATGTCCGTGAAATTCGAGTACATGGACTGCCATCCGCCGTTGCCCGACGTGGTGTCGAACACGGTGGCAAACACGTGGTACTTGTTCTCGAAGAACACGATCGTCGGGTCCTTGACGGATGCCCAGCTGCGGCCGGCAGGCGGCTTGGGGCTGATCACCGGAGGCCCCGACTTCCACTTGAACGTGGTGGGCAAGTCGCAGGTCGGCGGGGAGCCGCCTGCGCCTCCACCACCGTCCCCTGGATCGCCGCCGCTCCCCGAGGCCGACGTGCTCCCGCCGGTACCCGTCGTACCGCTTCCCCCGCTCCCGACGGAGCTCGACGTAGCAGTGCTCCCGCCGGTGCCCGTCGTACTGCTGGCGCCCGTCGTACTGCTGGCGCCCGTCACCGGATTCTCCGAGCCACCCGTCCCATCAGGGGAGGGCTGGTCGTCGGTCGTGCCGCCGCTGCAGCCGGCGAGCGCCGCGAGCACACAGCCGAGAGCAGAGAGACGAAGGAGGGAACGGCACGGAGCCAGAGCGTGGCAGGGCAAATCGAGGTGAGTGATCATGCTAGTCTCCAGAGGGATGCCCAATCGGGCCATCGAGCTCCTCAGAGCCCGACCGCCAGGGTGAACGCGCATGAGGACGAGAAGCCGGGGCGCATGACGGCCTACCCAGGGCAAAGCAGAAGGATACCCGGAGACCAAATTGTGAACGTTCACATTGTCGTCGTCAATCAAAAACCGGCGCGCGGTCCATCCTCGATCCCGATGGGGGCGCAGCGGCGGCCGGCGGCGGTGTCACAGGGACGCAGACTGGATTCTTCCCGTCACGCCGCCGCGCCGGCCATGCCGGGGAGCAGCGACGGCCAGCTGCGGGGCGGCTTGAACCGGTGGGTCGGCGCGGGCCCGTCGACGACGTGCTCGACCTCGTCGAGGCGACTGCCAGGGAGCAACACCCCGCCCAGCGACGCCCGCACGAGCGGTATCCGCGCCGGATCGAAGCCCATCACCTGCGAGGCGATCGCGTCGACGAGGCCCGGATCGAACCCGCCGATCAGGAGCCCTGCGCGCACGGGCGTCGCCCCGAGCGGCCCTTCGCCCTCGCCCGCGACGATGCCGTCCACGATCGTCAGGTACCGCCGCTGCGGCTCCCCGCGCAGCGCGCCGCCGCGGTCCGCGAAGAAGAGGATGCGGTTGAGATCCAGGATGGTCCGCCAGAGCGTGTCGTTCCCCTCCCAGCTGCCGTCGATGACCTTCGGCGGCGCCCCGAGCCGCGGCGCGCGCGCGACGAGCGAGTGATCGCCGGGGAGCGGGAGCCGGCTGAGCTTGTTCTCCACCGCCTCTCCGAGACCTTGAGGCCGATCGAACTCGTCGCCGCCGACCGATGGATCGCCCTCGGTGAAGTGCGGGAGCCAGTACTTCTCGTTCGTCAAGCCGATCACGCTCTTCAACGACAGCGTGATACCCGTCTTCTTGTGCGTCTTCAGCTTGGGGAGGTTGATGACGACATCCGCGTCGAGCAGCGTCTGGGGAATGCTGTATTCGTGCCGCTGCCCCGTGTGGTGCGGCACCGGCGTCGCGTAATGGCTGCGGTGGAAGCGGAGCGCAGCGCCGCGCGGGGCGCCCGCGCCGGCGAAGAAGCTGTTCGAGCCCAGATCGACGACCCGGTAGCCCCGCGGATCGCCGGGCAGGCGGCGGCGGAGGAGCAGGCCGAGGTTCCACGAGCGGCCGAAGCGGCGCACGTCGTCGAGCGCGAACACAGGCGCGATCCGGAAATACCGCAGGTCGATGAAATCGACGTCATGCCCCTGGGCCTTCAGGTGATCGATGACGTCGAAGATGCCGAGCGGGCCGGCGACCTTCTCGATCTCGCAGCCCTCGACAGGGGAGTCGACGACGCGCACCCTCCCGCGCGGGCCGGCGGCGCGGAGCGCGTAGTCGAGCACGGGCCGGAGCAGCGAGCCGTGGGTGCTGGAGGCGGCGAGCCGCTCGCCCGTGATCTTCTGGTGGAGGTTCTTCGAGGAGACGAGGTTCGGCTTGACGACGACGCGGTCCCCCGGCGCGATCAGGTCGCCGAGCGGGTTCCACGCGGGCGTGCCCGCGCGGGCCGCATCGAGGCCGAGCCGGCGGAAGAGCGCCTCGACGGCCTCGTAGACGGCGCCCGGCGGGCCGTAGGGCGCGCTGCCCCCGTAGCTCACGCCCGGCCGAGAGACCGTCACCACGCGGCGGCTCGTCGCTGTCATCGGGGCCCCCGGTCAAGCGCCCGCGCCGTTCGGGCCGGGCGCGAGGATCTCGGCCGGCGCGGCGCGCTGGAAATCGACGTTGAGGCGCGAGACGCTCGCGAGGTGCTTGCCCGTGCGGACGAGCGCGATGTCGTCGGCGAACTCGACGTCGATGCGCATCCGCTCGCCGAGGTGATGGCGGAACGTCGCCAGCACCTCCTCCAGGACCTGCTGCGAGAACCGCCCGCCCTTGACCACGCGGAACGTGATGGCGTCGCGCTCCTCCTGCACCACCTGGAAGCGCTTGATCGCGTAATCGAACTCCTTGAGGTAGTGCGCGAAGAACGTGCCGGGCAGATAGCGTCCGTCCGTCCCCCGGATGATGGACTGGACGCGTCCCTCGATGCGGCCGACGCGCGGCGCCCCCCGGCCGCAGGGGCACGGCGCGGACGGGGAGATCGCCTCGGCGAGATCGCCGATGCGGTAGCGGACGAACGGCATGCAGAAGTTGTTGAGATCGGTGATCACCACCTCTCCGATCTCCCCCGGCTCGGCGGGGCGCCCGTCGCGCAGGACCTCGACGATGTACCCCTCGGCCACCACGTGGTGGCCCTCGTGCGCGTCGCACTCGTACGCGATGCCCGAGAACTCGCGGCTGCCGTACTTGTCGAAGACCTTGCAGCCGAACGCCTCCTCGATGAGCCGGCGGCTCGGCAGCGGCAGCGTCTGCGCGCTCGACATGATCGCGCGCGGCCGGGCCGCGACCTTTCCGGTGCCCTTGACGTAATGGGCCAGGAAATCGAGCGCCTCGGCGTAGCCATCCATGAGCACCGGCCGCGCGCCGGCGATCCTCGCGATCATCTCTCCCAGGTTGTCGTCGGAGAGCTCGAAGATCGGGATGAACGTCCGGTTCGACAGGACGGCGTCCGCGCGCTCGCGGGCAGCCTGCCACTTCGTCATGCCGATCGTCTGGTGCCAGAGCCGCACCGTGGGGTCGCCGAAGCGGTAGCCCGTCCACTCCTGGGCCCGGAGCGTCGCCGCCCAGCGGAACTCGAGCTGAGCCCGGTCCGCGTAGCAGACGAAGGGCTCGCCGGTGGAGCCGCTCGTCGTGATCTTGAGGACCTGCGACTTGTCGTGGTTCTCCGACATGATGTCGAAGTAGATGTGGCGCCGGATATCCGCCTTGGTGAGGAACGGCAGCTTGTGGAGGTCCTCCTGGCCGCGGATGTCCTCGGGCCGGAGCTTGAGCTCCTGCATGCGAGCGCGGTAGTAGGGCACGTTGCGGTAGCAGTGGCGGAGCAGCCGCCTGAGCTTCTCGTCCTGGAGCTCGCGGGTCTGCGCCGGCGTGAGCCACTGCGTCCTGCGCAGCGTCTCGTAGTAGTGCTCGACGTCGCGCGTGATCATCCAGTGGGTGTGGTTGAACGCGGCCAGGTACGCGCGCCACCGCGCCGTGGAGAGCGGATCGCGCTCCGGCGAGCGGTCGACCACCGGATTGCGGCGGAGATACTGGGTGGCCACGTCCGGCGGGATCCGGTCCACGCGGTACTCCCACGCGGCCTTGCCGAGGTCGTAGAACGACTTGGCCACGGCGCGCGCCGCCGCCTGATCGAGGAAGGAGACGCCCTGCCGCCGCTGCTCGAAGAGCGTCTCGATCTCCTTGTAGGAGTAGCCCTTGGCGTGGGCGGCGACCAGGATGAAGGACTGCCAGTAAAAATAGCTGCCCTTGTACGTCAAGAGATCCTGGAACACCTCCCGGGCGCACATCACGAAGCCGCTCTTGTTGTCGTGGAGCGACATGCCGAAGGTGGTGTTCAAGAGGTGGTTGAGCCCGCGGCTCAGGTGGTACCGGCGGTCCCTGCGGCGCCCGACAGCGCTCCTCCAGCCCTGGACGACATCGACGCTGTGCTCGTAGAGCTCGCGCCGGAGGCGCAGGAGGTCCTCGGGCTGGTACTGGAGATCGGCGTCGATGGTGGCGACGAGCTTGCCGCGCGCGGCGGCGGCGCCGGTGCGCCACGCCGCCGTGATGCCGCGGTTCTGCGGGTGGAAACACCCCACGACGAGCCCGGGGTGCGCGGCCATGAGCGCGCGGATCGTCGTGGCGGTGCCGTCGGTCGAGCCGTCGTCGACGAGGATGAGCTCGCCCGTGAGCGCCCCCTCGCGGAAGACGCCGAGGATGCGGTCGGTGAGCTCGGGGATGTTCAGCTCCTCGTTGAGGCAGGGCACGAGGACGGAGAGCTCGATCGGCGCGTCCGGAGCGAGCTCGGTTCGGGGTTCGGACATGGTGTGTTCGCCTATCTTGCCTTGAAGGAGACACCGCAGCAGGGCGAGGGGCGGCCCGGGCGGCCCGGGCGCGCCGGAGCGCTCACCGGGGGACGCAGCGGAAGCACGCGCGGATCGGCAGCGCGCCGTGCGGCGCCGCGCGGCGCTCGGTCACGCGGAAATGGCGGTCGAGGAGGCGGCCGAACTCGTCGGGAGTCCACTGGTGCAGGTGGTACGCGTCCCCGCCCCACTGGATGCGATCCCGCAGGAGGTAGCCGACGGGCGTGCGGCGGACGATGCCCTTCAGCCGCGCGATGAGCGGGTCGTTCGGCACCGTGATCGCGGCCACGCCGCCGGGGCGCAAGAGGCGCGCGATGGCCGCGAGGACAGCGGCGGGATCCACGGTGTGCTCCAGGACCTCGGTGCAGACGATGCGATCGAAGCTCGCGGCGGGGAGGTCGAGCTTGTCGACCTCGCCCTTGAGGAAGCGGGCGTCGTAGCCCGCGAGGTTCTTGCGCGCGGTGCCGAGGAAGACATCGGAGACGTCGATCGCCGTGATGCGGGCCCGCGGGAACATCCGGAGCACGTGCCCGCCGCCCGAGCCGACCTCCGCGAGGTCGAGCCCGGCGCAGTCGCCGAGCATGCCGCGGATGATGGCGAGCCGCTCGCGCTCGATGAGCCGGATCGGCAGCGGGGCGCGGTCGTAGTAGTCGTCGATCGGGTGCTCTCGGGCGAGGCGGTCGTTCAGCGCCTCCACGTCGATGTCGCCGGCGGCGTTCGCCATGGCCGGGCCCATAGCACGGGGGCGGCGGAGCCTCACCCCGGCGACCGCTCGGCGCCCGCCGATGTGACCGCGCGGTCATCTTCCGACGTGAACGTCGAGGCGGCGATCCGCCTGGTCGCCGCCGTGGTGGCTCCCTGGTCGTGTGAGAGGCCGCTGACGGTGCGGTGCAGCGCGCATCGAGCAGGTCCGCCGGGAGACGCTGTTGAGCACCCCCGGACGCATCGCGTGCTCGCGCGAGCACGCGACCGCGCGACCGCGCGACCGCGCGAGCACGCGACCGCGCGCTGGTTGCCGCTGCGGGCGGAAAGCGAAAAGATTGCTGAGACACTCCTTGCTGTTGGTGCCCCAAGGGAGTAGCTTGGGCCCCTCACGACGTCACTGGCTCTCGACACGATGCGTTCTCTCTCCCTCCACGCGAGGGAGATCGTTGCTCGCGCGGATGACTGGACGACGCACCGTGTGCCTGCGCGGGTTCGCTGCGCGGCACGCCTCCGTTCGAACCGCGACGGCTTCATCGAATGGCAGGCGAAGAGCGCTCACGAGCGCAGCTGCAAGCCGTGAAAGTAACGTGTCATGGGTAATCGTCTCTATGTCGGCAATCTCTCGTACAGCACCACCCGCGAGTCCCTCGAGGCCGCGTTCGCTGGCAGCGGCGAGGTCCGCGAGGTCTCGATGCCGACCGATCGGGAGACCGGCCAGCCGCGCGGGTTTGCGTTCGTCACGATGGGCTCGGCCCAGGCGGCGAACAGCGCCATCTCGCAGCTCAACGGCATGATGCTCGATGGGCGCTCGCTCAAGGTGAACGAGGCGCAGGAGCGTCCGGCAGGCGGCGGCGGCGGCGGCGGTCGCGGTCGTTACTGATCGCCCCTTCGTCGCGTCGTAACATCGCGGCGGGCCATGAAGGCCCGCCGCGTTTATTTTGTCTTCGAGCCGCCCGGGCCGCAGGCCGGTGCGCGCGAGCGCCGCGCCAGGCGAGGGGGCCGCTGGACCCTGAGGCCGCCGCACGGGCGCCATCGTGAGCTGGTGCGGCCACCGCTGGGGCGACCGTGGCTTCAACGACGACGACGGCTCGCGCGACATGCTGGCCCTCGATATCGTGACGCTCGGCGAGCTCTCCCAGAACGACCGCCACGAGTCCTCAATGAGCCCGAGCTTGCCGGTGCGTCGCGGCGCGCTGGTCCGAGGTCGACGCGAGCTATCAGGTCGCCCGCCTGGAGCCCGCGGCCGCGCGTGTCGAGGGGTTCACGGTCGTCTCTGGCCGCTGATACCTGAAGCGTAGGATCGTGAAAAAGCCCCGCATCGACGAGATCGGTCTCTATATTATCGTGGTGCTGCGGCTCGTTTTCTGGTACATGATGACGGTCGCGCGGCGAAGTGGACGAGTTGGATAGAGATGCCGCCTGGACCCGTTGGGCTCGAGCGACAGGCAAGTCCGTAAAGCGCCGCTCGAGGCAGCTCGTGCATGCACACCCGGAAGCACGCGCCCGGCGTGCCTTCCGCGTTCGTGCGGCTGAGCGCAAGGAAAGTGGTCGCCATGAAAGCGTGTTTATCGCGGGTCGTGGATGGCGTGGAACAGAGGCTCTGCTGGCGCTTCCAGGTGCACGGGCGGAGCGAGGCCATGTACGAGCCGGCGGACGGCTCGCACGGTCCGTTCGATCGCGACCGCCAGCGGAACCTCAAGCTGGGCGAGACGTTCCAGCGGCTGGACCGCTCGGGATCTCCCCGGAAGTACGATGGGCTCTTCTGGCAGCCAAAGAGCTCGCCAAAGAGCTCGAGCGACGACGGGTTCGGTCCGTGAGAGTGAGAGGCTGGACCGTGGCGGCCGGAAGCGAGGACAGCATCCATCTCCGGCATGACGCGGAACCGTGAACTTGTCGCTGAGCTAGCAACCGAGTCGTGCAACACAGCCATGTCGACCTCCCAGAAGCCCGTCACCTCCGCCGCCTTGCTCGCCACCGCTGCCCACCTCAACTTCCGCGCGACGTCCCGCGACCGGAGCGGCTCGACGCTCGGCGTGCTCGTCGACGCGTCCGGCGCTCAGCAGTACCTCGTGATCGCCTCTGGCGGCGCGGAGGGCACCTGGACGCTCGCTCGCGAGCTGCCCGTCGGCCTCGCGCCCTTTCTTCTGTACGAGAGCGCCGCCAACGTGCTGCGCGGCGGGAGCTTGAGCGAGGACGGGAGCATCTCCTTCCATGGAGCGCTGTATACGATCGAGTCATCGTTCGACGGCAGCACCCGCGCAGCGAAGGTGAGCGGTAGTGTTTGAGCGCCGTCGCGCTCGGATGCCAATCCGAGGATCCGGCTCAGCGCGGTTGCAGGGCTGAGGCCCGAGCTCGCCTCCCGTCAAGGCTCGGCGCGGCACCTCGCGCTGCACCCGTCGCCACCCGCCGTGTTGCCGTCATCGCACGTCTCGAGCCCCGCGACGTCGCCGTCGCCGCAGACGATCGCGGGATCGACCAGCGCGCGGCGCAGCGTGAGGTCGCTGCGCAGGGCGCCCACGTGCGCCTTGAACGCGCTCAGGTCGCCTCGGGTCGCGGCGCCGGCGCCGGCGCTGGCCTTGCCGAGCACCTGCTCCGCCCGATCGATGGCCGCGAGCACGGCGCCCTCGTCCCACGCCGCGCTCACGACGCGGGCGAGCTCGGCGCGATACCGCGCGTCGAGCGCCGGGATCTCGCGGATCCGGCGCGGGAGCACGGCGACGGGCTCCGTCTCGGTGTCGAAATGCGGGTCGTCCAGGATGCGGTCCATCCCGTGGGCGATGAACACGAAACGCCCGTCGGCCGGGTTCTCGTAGAGATAATAGTTGTTCGCCCGGTAGGCGTAGCCGTCCCAGTGGCCGAGCAGCGTCTCGAGGGCGTAGCTCGTGAGGAACCGATCCAGGTCGAGGCGCTCGCTCACCTCCGCGGCGAGCTGCTCGTCCGGCGCGTCCTGGATGGCGGCGGCGAGAGACCGGAGCTCTGCCCCGCCGCCGTCATCGCCGCTGTCGAGCTCCACGGCGTCGACGTCCTCGGCGAAGTCGCCGCAGCACGGGCCCTCGTAGAGCACGCCCTCGTCGTTCACCTCGCCGAAGTGCCGCCGCAGGAACCGCTTGTCGATGGCCTCGGTGACGACGTAGATCCCCTGGTCCACGCCGTTGAGGCTCACCACCGCGTGCGCCGTGCGCGCCGCGGGCACGCCGGCACGGTCGTGCAGCTCCTCGCCGATCTGCTCGCGCAGGAACGTCGGGTCCTGCTTGGAGTTGTTCAGCAGGAGCTTCTTGAGCCCGTGCAGGTTCGCTTCTTCGGCGAACTCGTCGAGCTTGACGCTGAAGCTCGGCTTCTCGGACAGCTCCACGGCCGAGTTGCCCTTCTGCCGTATGCCAGCGCCGCTGACGACCTCGCCGTCGTAGACGATGGTGCACGGGGCGCGGTCGTCGAGGTTCGTGCGGAGCTGCCCCAGGTGGGCCTCATCGACGGTGATCGCGATCTCGTGCAGCGCCGCCCGATCGAAGACGACGTCGCTGCCCGGGTCGAGGGGCACACAGCCGCCCTGGCTCGCCGCGACGAGCGCGAGGCCCGCGGACGCATGAAGGGCTCTCATCGATCCCGGCCTACTGCTCCGCATCGCTCCTGGACTCCGGAGTCCGGCCAGGGTGGCCCGCCTCGGCGGGGAGCCGGCCGCCCACGGCGTGGCGGAGCTCGCCGACAGCGGTCCAGTAGCGGCGCACGAAGCGCATCAGCCGGAGCTCCAGGCGCACGCGGCGCTCGTCGACCTCGAGCGCCCGCCCCACGTCGACGTTGCGGCCCTCGATCGCCCGCTGCGCCTCGGCGCCCGCGCGCTCGGCGGCGGGGGTCATCCGGCGTCGGAGCTCGGTCACGAGGGCCCGGGTGGCCTGGGCCTCGCTCAGGCTCGTCCGCACCTCGCGCGTCACCAGCTCGACCGCGGCGCCGAGCGCGCGCTGCTCCGCCTTGCGCGCCGTGTCCGCCGCGACGGTGGCCGCGCGGTGCGTGTCGAACACCGGCAGCTCGACGCCGAGCCCGAACGTCCATGCGCGGCCGAGCACGCTCTCGGGCCGGAACTCGTAGCCGACCTCGACGAAGGAGAGCCACGGCCACCGCGCGGCGCGCTCGGCGTGGAGCGCCGCGTCCGCCGCGTCGCCCTGCGCCGCCGCGAGCTCGATCTCGGGCCGACGCTTGAGCGCGAGCTCGACGGCCTCCGCCTCCGTGGGGAGCTCCGGGGGAGGCCACGCGCCCTTCGGCGCGCCGATGAGGCGCACGGGCACCGCGGGATCGAGCCCCATGCGCGAGAGGAGCGCCGCGAGCGCCGCGCTCCGCTGCGCGCGCAGATCCACGCCGTCCTGCTCCGCGTCGACGGCGGTGAGCTCCGTCATCGCCTCGTCGACCGCCGTCGTCCGCGCGGCGGCGAGCTGCCCCTTCATCCAGGTGGCGAGCGACCGGCGCGCCTCGGCCACCGCGTCGGCGGCCTCGATCTCGGCGTCGAAGAGGAGCACCTCGTCGAACAGCGACCGGACGTCGGCCTCGAGGGCGATCTCGACCTCGCGCGCCTCGGCGAGCGCCTTGGCCTCGTCCACGCGCGCGGCCGCGACGTTCGCGTCGACCTCGCCCGGGCGGGTCACCGGGAAGCGGAGCGCGGTGCTCACCCTCGGCCGGCGCTCGAGGATGCGCTCGAGATCGACGTTCGTGATGCGGAGCTCCGGGTTATCGAAATGGTCCTCCGCGTCGACCTGCGCCGCGGCCGCCTCGGCGCGGGCGCTCTGCGCGGCGAGCTCGGCGCTGTGGTCCCTCGCCCAGGCGACGGCGTCCTCCACGGTCATCGCGAGCGGCGCCGCGCTGGACGCGCCCGGGCGCGCGCCCGGGGCCGCGCGGCCGGGCGCCGGCGCGCCGGCGGACGCGCGGCCCTCGCGGTAGAGGGCGATCGCGCGGTCGGACGCCGCCGGCCTCGGCGGGGAAGAGCAGCCCGAGAGGGCCGCGCAAATCAACATGACGGGGATCGCCGCGCGGCGGCGGCGCTGGCTCACTGGCCCCACGAGAGCTCCTGGAACGAGGGCGTGGCGGCGTCGAACACGATCGTCAGCGCGCCCGGCGTGAGCGACGGCGTGATCCCCTCGGGCTTGAGCCCCGGGAACCGCTGGACGAGGCGCGGCGAGAGGACGCCTCCCTCGGGGCGATCCACGCGCCACAGCGCGCCGGCGTCGCCGTCCGCCGTCGAAGGCGTGGACGTCATGGCGAGCGCGCCGTCCGGCATGAAGACGAGCTCCGAGATGCCGCCCGGCGTGGCCTTCCCCGCGACCTCCACGTCGACGCGCGCGCGCGCCCACAGCGCGACGCGGGCCGCGTCGAAGCGCGCGGCCTCGGCCGCGGTCCGCTCCTTCTTCTTCGCGCTCGCGGCCTCGACCTCCCCGCCGAACAGCGCGCCCGGGGAGCCGACCCGCCAGATCATCGCGTTGCCCTGCGCGTCGAGCGGCGCCTTCAGCCCGAGGTACAGGGCGCCCTGCCGGAAGGCGAGGCCCTCGATGTCGAGCTCCCGCGTCCCCTCGGGGAGGCCGAGCGCCGCGGCGCGCGCGGGATCCGCGTCGATGACCTCGGCCAGGTGGATCTCGCCGTCGACGCGGAAGCCCTGGCCGTCCTGGCGGACGCGGAGGAGCGCGGTCCGCTCCGGCTTGCGCTTCCCCTTCTTGCTGTAGCTCTGCGACGACAGGAGGTAGATCTCGCCCGCGTCCCCGGCCGCGATCCCCTCGAGGTCGTTCACCTCGTCGACGCCGCTCACCGGCACCGGCTCTGCGGCGACGGCGCCGCCCGCGGACATCGCGAAGAGCCACGGCACGCCCTCGTTCTGCTCGTGGCCCGTGTCGTCGCTGACGATGAGGTACCGCGACTCGCCGGGGCGCGCGAGGACGCCGGACGGCTCGAAGCGCGTTCGGCTCGCCAGGGTCGGGGGCACCTTCATGGGGGACTGCGACGCGACCGCGCCGGCCTTCGGCGCGGCCCCGGCCTTCGGCGCGGTGGAGGTGGGCTTCGGCGGCGGCTGGGCGGGGGCCGCGCCGCGGCGCGCGTCGAACGTGATGTCGAAGGCCTGGCCGGGGACGAGCGCCATCGGCGCGTCCAGCGCGATGGTGACGACGCGGCCCCACGCCGGCAGCTCCGGCGTCGGCCAGCAGCGCGGGGGGAGCTGCGCGACGAGCGGCCCCACGGCGACGACCGTGCCCGGGATCGCGTCGCCGAGCTGGCCCCGGATGTAGAGCTCGGCCGCGTCCCCGTCGTTGACGCCGAGGGCGAAGCGCTCGGGGACGCAGGCCAGCGCGCGCGCGCCCGTGCGCGCGCTCAGGAGCTGCACCAGGGGCATCCCGGCCGGGACCACGTCGCCGGGCTGCCTGTCGATGGAGATGACGCGCCCCCGCGTTCGCGGCGCGCAGCACGTAGCTCGCGCGCCGCTGCTCGAGCATCGCGATGTTCTCGGTCGCGACGCGCACGTCCGCGTCGAGCTTCGCCGCCAGCCCCGACGTCCGATCCCGGAGGCCGTTCCGCCGCCGCTCGGTCGCCTTGAGCTGCTCCGTGAGCATGCTCAGCGTCCGCGGCTTCTCGCTGGCGATCGCCGTGACCGTCGCCTGCTGCAGGTCGAGCTTCGTCAGGTCGTCGAGCACCGCCTGCCGGTTCTCGACGAGCGCCTTCACCCTCGATATCTCGCTGTCCAGCACCTTCGCCTCGGCGACCGCCCGGCGCTGCTCCTCGCGGTGGATGGCGAGGTGGCGCTCGACCGTCTCGCGGTTCGTGTCGAGCTCCTGCTCGAAGACGGCGAGCTCCATCTGCAGATCGGCCTCGACCTGGGTCTTCTCCGCCTTGGCGACGGCGATCTCGGCGTCGATCACCGAGCTGTCCAGCGTCGCGATGATCTGCCCGGCCTCGACCTCCTCGCCGACGCTCACCTCGACGGAGGCCACCCGGGCGGTCTCGACCGGCGAGAGCACCTCGGGCAGCGCCTCCGCGAAGCCGAAGACCCGCCCGCGCGGGCCGCTGCCCAGGTGGAGCCACAGGGCGGCTCCGAGCGTGAGCACGAAGGTGATCGCGGGGGTGGCGTCCTGGAGCGCCGAGCGGAGTCGCTGGTAGCTGTACATCGATGATCCTTGCGCGGTGATGACGACGGCGGCTGTGTCAACGAAGCGAGAGGGCCCGCGAGGGCGTGACCGACAGGCATCCTCCGCGATGGACCTCGGCCGCTAGAGATCCAGCGTCGGCTCCTGAAGCATGAGAGAGACGTCCTGCACGCCCGGGATGGCCTGGAGCTTCGCGACGAGCGCCGAGCGCAGATCGGGCGCGAGGACGGTGATCTGGTAAGCATGCTCCATCGCGGTCCCCTGCGCAGCCTCCCGGAGGGTCACCAGCGAGAAGGTCCGGCAGTGCGCGCGGAGCACCTTCGCGAGCGCGTCGTCCACCTCGGGCCCGACGGGCGCGGTGAAGCGGACCAGGCCATCCGGCTGTCGTCGCGAGCCCCAGCCGGAGAAATGGAGGAGCACGCTTCCGGCGGCGAAGATCGCGGTCCCGCCGAGGGCCGCGCCGACCGCCTGGAGCCCGCAGGCGATGCCGACGCCGAGCGCCGCGAAGACGAACATGATGTCGCGGGGATCGCGCATGGTCGTGCGGAACCGGACCGCGCTCAGGCCCACGGCGACGCCGATGCCGGCGGCGATGCTGCTGCCGACGGCGAGCATCAGCATGCAGGTGATGACGCTGCCCATCGCCATGCTGTGCACGGATGAGCGGGAGTAGGAGAGCCCGCGAAATGTGGCCATGTAGACGAGCGCGACCCCCTGGCCGAGCCCGAACGCGAGCAGGAGCGCCACGACCGCCTTGCGGAAGTCCATGGCGTTCCCCTGGGTGACCCATCCGAGCCAGTCTATCACGGCGAGCCGCTCTTTCCCGGGGCGATCGCGGGGCGCGGCGCGCGCCGAGCCCCATCCACGCGATCCACGCGCGTCCGCGTCATGGCGCCTCGGAGGCGGCCCCGCGGCCAGGGTAGGGGCGCGCTTGCTTGATGTAGAGCGTCGGCGGCTCGTCGGGGTTCGCGTCGTCGTCGAACTTGAACTCCACGTCCATCGCGTACCAGCCGTCGTTGCCGCTCGCGGGCCCGTAAGCGGGGGAGAACCGCTCGTGGATGGCGTCGAGCGCCACGCCGAGCTGATGGACCTGCGCCGTCGAGAGGACGGTCTGGCCCTCCGGCATGAGGCTCGAGTGCGTCAGGTAGGTGACCGGCTGGTTCGGCTGGTTGAAGAAGTAGAGGAACGCGTCGTTCGTCACGCCCGCGGGCGGGGCGACCACCTCCACGTCACCGCCGCTCTGCACGTTGACGTAGAACGCGGGCTGGACCCCTGCCGTGTCGAACGGGTTGTTGGTCACGGCCACGCCGTTCGCCTCCTCGGACGGGAAATTGTGGTGCACGAGCAAGGCCATCCCGATGGTCCGGTGATCGATGCCGTAATAGGTGCGCTCATCGAAGGTGCGGAGCTTCCAGGCGCTCGCGTAGGTCTTGCGGATGGCGTCGAGGACATCCTCCCAGTCCGTCGGATCGCCGGTGTTCGAGTCGTAGCAGCCGGCGCACGGGAACCCGTCGAGATCCTCGCTGTTCGTGCTGGTGCGGAAGCGCATCTTGTGCCCGGGGTAGTCCGCCTCGATCTTCGCCCGGAGGAGCTCCTGGAACTCGGCGTCGATGGGCGCGCTCTTCATGGCGTCGCGGAGCGCCTTCAGCTGCTCGTCGCGGGCCGCGGCGTCGGTGTTGAACTTCGGGTCGGCGAGCAGCGCGTCGATCTGTTCGTAGAACCCGTTCTGCTTCATGAACTGGTCATAATAGTACACCGGGATCGCGAAGGCCTTCAGGATGGGGACCTCGGGGAGCCTGGCCAGGATGGAGTAGTGGGCCGCCTTGCCGCCGAAGGCGAGCACGGCCTGCTTGATCGCGTCCCGGAGCGGCTCGCCCTCCGGCGGATCGGGGGTCACCTCCTCGATGTCGCGCAGATCGGTGACCGTCAGATCCAGCTCGGGGAGCGTGACGGGCGTGGGTTTGTGCGCCTCCCAGAACGTCTCGGCCTCCGCCTCGGTGACCTCGCGGACGCTCCAGGACGACGGCCCCGCGGTGAGCTCGACGAGCTTGTCCTTCAGCGCGAGCAGCTCGGGGCGGCTCATGGCGTTGCGCAGCCCCATGTTGGGGGTGCGCCGGTTCTGGGAGAGCACGTTGACGTGGGAGAGCGGCGTCTGGAACTCCTCGGTGATGATCCCCTGGACGACCGAGATGTCGTTGGGCGCCTCGTCGAGGACGACGATGTCCTGGTGGGACAGGTACTCCGAGTCGAGATCCGCCGCCTTCGCGAAGTGGAGCCGACCCACCGCCGTGCCCAGCGAGAGCGGCTGGTAGTCGATCCCGGCGTAGAGATCGCCGGTGCTGACCACGGGGATGTCGGAGGGGAGCTTCTTCGCCTCGGCCGCGACGGCCTCCGACGTCGGGTGGAAGGCGAGCTTCGACCCGAAGAAGGAGGCCGCCTTGGCCGCCCTGAACAGGGTGGTGATCATGTCCGCGGACGCGGTGTCGTAGGGGGAGAGCTCGAGGGCCCACACGTCTGGACCCTCGTAGTGCGTCACAGCGCCGAGGACGAAGCGGCGATCCGGCGTGAAGTACTCGGTCGCGTTGAACTCGGCGAGGGGCGGGACGAGGGGCAGCGCGTCGCCGGAGAGGTGCGATGACACGAAGTCGTAGTGGATCAGGTAGAGAACGCTGTTCTGGAAGTACAGCGCGTTCTTGTCGGCTTGATCCAGCACGACCTTGACCGACCGCGCGCCGGGCAAGGTGGCGTCGATGGGCTGCGACGCGAGGGCCTCGAAGTCCGCGGCGCACCCGATGCGCTTCAGGAACTCCGTCGATTCATCGGCGTTCTTGCGTTCGCAGACCTCTCCGGTCACGCCGGGGTCGTCCGTGCCGCTGCCGCCACACGCGCCCGGGAGCGCCGCGGCGAGCAAGGCGAGCGTGACGATCGACGTGATGCGAGTGCCTTTGTACATGATTCCTCCTGAGACAAGTAAGCTGACCGCGCAGCGGCGCGCGCCGGTCATCCCGCGTCAATCCCGCGTCAAGGTGTCAAGGTGTCAAGGTGTCAGCGCGAAGCAGTAGAACCCGCCGTAGCCGCCGCCGGACCCGACGGTGACCGCGCCGGGCAGCGGTCCCCCCTGCTCCAGGAGGTTGATGCCCGGCGCGCACCCTGACTCGTCGAGCGACGACATCCAGTTGGCCATGTTGATGTTGCCGCCGGGGCCGGCGCCGGTGCTGCCGCCGCCGGTCGGGAAGCCGCCGCCGGCCGGGGAGCTGCCGCCGGTCGGGAAGCCGCCACCTCCGAAGTTCCTGGGCCACGAGTGACCGACGCGCGGCCGCCCCTCGCTCGAGTCGCCCGACTTGGCCGTCCAGTCCTTGCAGGTCGCTGTCGCGCTGTAGAGCTGTCCCTTGTCGTTCGTCCCCGTCAGCATGTCGTGGTTGTCCACCTCGGGCTGGCTCGGATCGGGCTGGTGGTTGGGGATGCCGTCCTCGTTCGGAAAGTCGTCGATGATCGCAGGGTCGGCCGCGGAGGGGCGGTCGTTGAGCAGCTCCTCCTTGTTGTTGGCGAGCAGCCGGCCGAGCCGGTCGTACCAGGGACCGTTGCCGATCCGATCGATCGCGTTGACCTGCTTGCCGTCCTCCCCTGCGACGGCGCTCAGGAAGGCGCGCCACTGCTTGCCCCCCGCGCCGGGCATGCTCTTCTCGGCGATGGTCGCGCAGATCTTGTCCGCGCCGCGGAGCCCGGCGCCGGGGCCCGTCTCTCCGAAGCGGAGATCGCCGCCGAAGCCGTCCTGGGAGCCCGACAGCTCCTGCAAGGCGACGAGGCTGGTCACGAAGAAGCTGAATTTCTCGGTCGTCCCGCCGCCGGAGCTGGAAGAGGTGGCGTTACCGCCGGAGGTGGACGAGGTGGTGTTACCGCCGGAGGTCGACGAGGTGGTGTTGCCACCGGAGCTGGACGAGGAGGTGTTGCCGCCGGAGCTGGACGAGGAAGTGTTGCCGCCGGAGCTGGACGAGGAAGTGTTGCCGCCGGAGCTGGACGAGGTGCTTGTCGAGCTGTCGCCTCCGATGTCCACCTCCGGGTCCGAACTGGAGCAGCCGACGCCGACCACAGGGGAGAGCAGCGCGAGGGTGAGGGGCAGCAGCAAGGGGCGATAAGTGCGTGTCATGGTCTCTGTGTCCTTTTCCTTGTTAAGCTAGACGGTCGGCCGCGCCGCGGATCGGCGAGGCTCACTTGCAGGTGAGATCGCTCTGGCAGGTCTGGCCCTCGGGGCACTGCGAGTCGTCGTTGCACGACGTGAGCCCGGCGATCGCCACCGCCTGCTCGATCTGGGACGAGACGACCAGATCGACCCGGCCGGGCGGGATCGTCGTGGAGCCCACGGACTTGCGCGTGACGATGATCGTCGGGAAGCCCGCGACGCCGAGGTCGAGGAGCTGCTTGACGAGTGATGCCGGGAGCTCGAGCGAGCCGGTGTCCTCGACGTTGCACTCGATCATCCCCTTCGTGCCCCCGTGATGGCTGATGTCGAGCTTCACGTGGAGCTTGGCGATGTCGGCCTGCCCCGGCGGGGTCCACGTGAGCTGCAGGGGCTGATCGGGCTCGAGCGCTATCGTCTCGTTCAGGAGATCGAGGGGGCTCACGCCCTTGGCCTCCACCGTGAAGGCGCTGAAGAAATCGCCGCTCGCCTCGAAGCGGACCACCTGGCCCTCGTTGGCGGGCGGGTAGCCGAGCTTCGTGCCGGCGGGAGGCTGGTAGTTGTTCGCCGTGGGGCTCATGACGAGGGACGCGGCGCCCGACTCCAGGTTCAGGCCGGTCACCGTCACGTCTCCAGCGCTGTGCGCGGCCGGGTAGGGCTGGCACGTGTCGTCCTCCACGCAGACGGCGCTGCCTCCGCAGGGCTCGTTGCAGAACGGGACGCGCGGCGTGAGGAGCTGACAGCCCCCCTCCTCGGCCTGCACCTCCCAGACGATCTGCGAGGGCGTGGGGCCGTCGTAGATCTTCCCGATCACCGACGTGCTACCCGCCGCACCCGGCTCGGCAGCAGGCAGCGAGCGCACCTGGAAGGCGCCGACGAGCTTCGTGGGATCGCCGGTCGGTTCACCCGACCCGGTGGAGCCGCCGGAGCCGCCCGAGCTGCCCGAGCTGCCCGAGCCCCCCGAGCCCGACGTGTCGTTGGTGCCGTCCACGGAGCTCGAGCAGGCGAGCGAGGCGAGGGCCACGACCCCGCCAAGGACGCCGGCGCGCCATGCGCTTCGTGAAGGTAATTTTTCAATTCGGCAAAGGTTTTGCGACATCTCGATGGCCAGGTGGCGACGCGGCGGGATCAGGGGTCAATCTTTTTTGAAGAAGCCCCACCGCGCGGACGTCAGCGAGCCGGCGTCCCACCGCGCGGACGCCAGCGAGCCGGCGTCAGGCCCCGGCGCTCAGCGGCCGCCGAGCTCGGACAGGCGCGCGCGCAGCCGCGGCGCGTGGACGCTCTCGCCGTGACGCGCCAGGAAATCGGCGATGGCCGCGCGCTCGTCGGCCGCCCGCCCCAGCCGCCGCAGGCACTGCACCCGGCCGACCCGGGCCTCCGCGGCGAGGGGGCCGCCCGCGCCGGCGAGGTAGCGATCGAAATAGCCGAGCGCCTCCGCCGCCTTGCCCTGGTGGAGCGCGATCTGCCCGAGCGACACCAGGGCCGCGCGCGCCTCGGGGCTCCCCGGGTGCTGTGCGAGCAGGGCGCGGTAGGCGGCGTTCGCCTCGGCGCTCTTCCCCTGCCCGAGCTGGGCCTGCGCGCGCAGGAGCAGCGCCTGCGGACCCGTCGCGGGCTCCTCCGCGCGCGGCCTGGGCGGCGGCTGCGCGCGATCCCGGGCCCCGACGGCGCTGGCGGCCGCGGGCTCGCCGGTGGGCGCGCCGGCGCCGGGCGAGGGCTCGGCGGCGGGCGCGCTCGCGCCGGACGGCGGCTCGGCGGTGGGCGCGCCGGCGTCTGGCGAGGGCGCGCCGGTGCCCGGTGAGAGCGCGCCGGCGCCTGGTGAGGGCTCGGCGGTGGGCGCGCCGGCGCCCGGCGGAGGCGCTTCCGGCACCGAAAGCGTGGGGAGGCTCAGGACCGTGCGCCGCGCGCCGCTCGGATCGAGCGCCTCGTTCCCGCTCGGCGCCGTCGGGGGTGCGTGCGCAGGCTCATCGAACAGCTCCGCCGCGAGCGCGGCCAGGAGCGTCGCCGCGACGGCGACGCCCGCGAGCGACCCGGCGATCCCTCGCCGCAGCATTGGCCGAGGCGCTGCGCGCGGCCTCGCGGTGCTCTCGGGCGCGGCCTCGAGGCGGGCGCCTCTGGCGTCGACGCGAGCGCCTCGGGGCTCGAGGCGAGCGCCCCCGGGCTCGAGGCGGGCGCGCGCGAGCACCTGCTGCAGCATGGCGGCGTCGCTGAGCTCGCGGCCGTCGCCGCGCGCGTCGCCGAGCCTGCCGATGGCGGCCCAGAGCGGCGCCTCGCTGCGGAGCTCGGGGTCGTCCTGCTCGGCGCGGCGGAGGAGCTCCGCGTCCTCGGGGCGGATCGGCTCGCCGCGCGCTTCCGCGGCGAGGATCGCGGGCACGAGGTCCAGATCGATCTCGGACTTCTGCGTCCCTGTCATGATGCTCTCTTCCGGCCGACGGCGAGGTCCTGTCGCACCTGCTTGCGGAGCGCGCCGATCCCGAGGCGCAGCCTGCTCTTGACCGTATCGGGGCTGACCTCGGTCATTCCGGCGATCTCCTCGATGGAATGATCGAGCGCGTGGTGCAGGAGGATCGCAGTGCGCTGCGCCTCCGGCAGTTCGTCGAGGTACGCGCGCGCCTCGCGCGGGAGGGCCTCGAACGGGGGTTGGTGTGGCGCCAGGGCGATCTCGTCGTCGATCGCGCTCTCCGGGGCCACGGGCGCGCCTTCCCGGCGCTGCTGCCTGGCGTACCGGAGGATGGTCCGGACGGCGACGCGCCTGGCCCAGGCCTCGACGGTGGCTTCGCCGCGGTAGCTCGACGCGCTCTCGAGGATCGCGAGCAGGCCGAGCTGCGCGGCGTCGTCGGCGTCGGCCGCGCTGCGGAGGAACGTCCGCGCGATCCGGCGGACCCGCGAGATCACGTGGGTCATGAGCCAGGCCTGGGCCTCCGGGTCACCCGCGCCGGCGCGGCGCATCCGTTCGAGGTCAGACGGCACGGGCCCAGAGGGTGACGGGGCAGGCGGCGGGGCGGGGACGGGGCGCGTCATGGCGCTGGCCAGGAGCGGCTCGGGCAGTGGGCCGAGGCGCCTGGAGAGAGCTCGCGCGTGCTCAGCGTCCATCGCTTCGACCTGGTGCGATGCACGGTCCGAAGCGGGTCAATTTTCCTTTCGTGTCGGGTCATGCGGCGCGGATGGTCATTTCCTGACCATGCCCGCGGGGGCCGGCGAGGCCGGCAGGGCGAGGCCGAGCTCCAGCCCGACGCCGGCCAGGATCCGCACCGGATCCGCCGAAAGCGCGAGGGCCGGGTGTACGGCGGCGTCTGGCTTCGTCAGGAGCACGTCCACACCCACCGTCGTCTTGAGGCGGAGCCACCCGGTGAGCGGGACTCCGAGCTCCGCGACCGGCGCGACGCTCACGAGTACGTCGGTCCGGGCCTCCGGCGGCGGCAGCTGCTGCGGAAACATCCGTGGCCACCGCCACGGGGGCGGCGGTGGCGGGCCATGACCGGGAGGCGGAGGGAACGGTGGTGGCTCCGTGAGCGCCTGCTGGGTCGTGCCTTCCTCGGGGACGCGCTCGACGATATCGACGGTGGCGCGCGCGCCGAGCTGCAGGTCGAGGCCGAGGGGGAGCCTGAGCCGGACCTGGCCGGTCGTGATCACCGGGTGGCGCGAGAGCTCGAACGTGGACTGCTCGCCGCCGACGGAGGTCGAGGGCATGAGCTCGTATCCCAGGCCGAGGACGGCGTAGTCCACCGGCGCCCAGGAGGCGCGGACAGCGGCGGCGCTCTGCCAGGGCGCGTCGCTGCTGAAGTTCGCGCCGGTGTAGCCGGCGAGGACGGCGAACGTGGGCAGCGGGCTCGCGTCGCGGCGGGCGCGCGTGGATGGCGACGGCGGGCCCGCGGGCGCCTGCAGGTCCGGCGCGGCGTCCGTGGGCGTCGCGTTCGCGGGCGCCGCAGGGGACGCGGCGGGCTCGGGGGCAGCGGCGGGCTCGGGTGGAGCCGCCGGGGCCGGTGGGGCCGGGGCGACCTTCACCTCGGCCAGGCCGGCGACGTGGCCCTCGCGGAGCTCCTCGGCGACCGCGCCGGCGATGTTGGCGAGCGACTCGAGGGCGGTCGCGCTCTGTCCGGGCAAGATCGGGATGCGGCGGCCGTAGATCTGCTCGCCGTCGCGCTCGACCACGTACAGGGCGAGCTCGTCGCTCGACCCGGCGTCGATCCAGAGCACGCCTCGCGCGTCCCATGTGTCGGCGAGCGCGTTGGCCTCGGGGAGGAGCGTTTGCAGCACGGGTCTCGGCGTGCCGGGGCGGACGATCTGAAGGCGGACGCCGACGGGGCGGATATGGGCGACGACGAGGTCGAGGGCGCGCTTGTCGATGCCGCCGGCGCCCGGGAAGGCGGCGAGGACGAGCACCGGCTCGCCTGCGGCGCGAGGCTCAGCCGCTGCGGCGGGCAGGGCGACGGCGGCCAGCAGCGTGCCGGCGACCGCGCTTGCGGCCGTTCGGGCAGCGCGGAGGGCGAGCGCGAGCGACGCGGCCGGCACGGGCACGGAAAATTATCACCGTTCCTCGCGGGGCACCATCCCCCGTCGGGGCGTAGGCGTTCCCACCCATCGGCCACCAACGTGAACGTTTACGTTTACGTGGTCGTGGTCGTGGTCGTGGTCGTCAACGGCAAGCCGTGAACGACCACGACCACGACCACGACCACGACCACGACCACGACCACGACCACGACCACGTTCACGACCACGTAAACGTTCACATAAACGTTCGGCTGTAGGAGAACGCGGCGCGAGGCTTCGTTAACGCCTTTGCCCCCGGCGGGGACCGGCCGGATGGGCCGCGCCCGCGCCTCAGCGCGCGCCGGTCGACCGCGGGTAGCTCCCGAGCACCTTCACCATCTCGCAGCGCGCGCGGAGCCGCTCGATCGCGTCGGCGACGCGCGGATCGCTCCGGTGGCCCTCCAGATCGACAAGAAAGACGTAGTCCCAGTGCTTCTGCCGGCTGGGCCTCGACTCGATCCGGGTCAGGTTGATGCCCGCGTCGTCGAAGATGGCGAGGACCCGGCGGAGCGCGCCGGGCTCCTCCTGCACGGAGAAGACGATCGAGGTCTTGTCCGCGCCCGTGGCGGGCGCGTCGCCCGCGGCGATGACGATGAAGCGGGTCGCGTTCTCGGCGCGGTCGTGGATGCGCTCCCGCAGGAGCGGCAGCCCGTAGAGCTCGCCCGCCCCGCGGCTGCCGATCGCCGCCGCGGCGGGGTCGCCGAGGGCCTCGTGCGCCGCCGCGGCCGCGGACACGGTCTGGACGATCTGCGCGCCGGGGAGGTGCTTCGCGAGCCAGAGGCGGCACTGCGAGAGCGCGTGCGGGTGCCCGTGGACCCGCGCGACGCCGCTCAGCCCCTCTGCCTTGCTGAACAGGCAATAGGCGACGTCGAGCACGAGCTCCTGCCGGATCTGGAGGTCGCTCTCGATCAGGGCGTCCGCCGTCAGGGTCACCGAGCCGTCGGTCGAGCTCTCGACGGGGACGACGCCGCAGGCCGCCTCGCCCGCGCGCACCGCATCGAAGACGCCCTCGATGGTGCCCGTCTCCCGGTAGAGCGCGGCCAGCCCGAACAGGTGCCGCGCCGCGACCTCCGCGAAGGCGCCCTCCGTCCCCGGAAAGGCCACCTTCATGGGCTCCTCCAGCGACAGGCAGGCGCTCATCACCTCCCGGAAGAGGACCCGGATCGCGTCGCGCGGGAAGCGGCCCGCGCCCTTCGCCTGCAGGCGGGCGAGCACGCGCCGCTCCCGCTCCGGGTCGTGGAACTGCGTGGCGTTCGCGGCGCGCTTCGCGTGAGCGACCTCGAAGGCCACCTCGGCCCGCTCCGCGAGGAGCTCGAGGATCCGGTCGTCGATGCTGTCGATGCGCTCACGAAGCTCGCCAAGGGTCGCCATGAACTGTTTCACCTCGGAAGGGGCAGGGCGGCCATCAAAGCGCAGGGGGCGCCGCAGCGCAAGGCTCGCCTCGGAGCCGGGAATGCGCGCGGAACGCGCGCGACGGCGATGCACGTCAGGGGCGAAGCGGCACCCGTGCGGGCTCGACGCATGGAGCGGATGGGCGAGAGAGGACCGGTGAGGGAGCAGGGGAGAGGAAGAGAGAGCTCTTGGCGCGGGAGCTGGAGCGAGAGGAGCGGCTGCCGGCGTGGGAGGATCGGGCGCGGGAGCGGGAGGATCGGCTGCCGGAGTGGGAGGATCGGGCGCCGGAGCGGGAGGATCGGCTGCCGGAGCGAGAGAACGGCGCCCGTAGGAGGACTTATGCTTTCGGGCTCAGCTGCCGAGCTTGTCGAGACGGCTGCCTGCACCGGCCCGCAACAGCATGGACGCGCTCTGGTCCGAGGCGATTGATGCCGGTCCCCGTCAGGATCCCATGATGACGTTGCCTGGGAAGCGGTATACTGTGCGGCGACAATGCGGCATTATCGAAAGGATCAGGCGGGAAACGACGATCTCGTCAGCTTTGCCGGCTTCACGCCCCCGAGAGGATGACCCACCGTGGAAACATCGTTTGCTCCCTCCAAGATCCAAACGAAACAAATTAAACACCCCCGGGCCTGGGATGGAAAGAGCCTGACCAAGGACGATGTTGCCTTCGATCTCGGGCCCAGACACCTGGAGGCCTTCGACCGCGTGATCCGGGAAGCCCGGAGACGCAGCGTCACGCTCGAGAACGCTTCCAACGAGGATTTTCAGCTCGAGGACATCCAGGGCGATGTGCAGCTCATCGCCGACAGGATCCTGAATGGCCGCGGCGTGGTCATCGTCCGCGGATGGCCGATGGACCGCTGTACGGAAGCGGAGATCGCTCTCCTTTACTGGGCATTGGGCAAGCAATGGGGAGAGCCCATCGTTCAAAGCTGGAAAGGGGATCGTCTCGGCTATGTGACCGATGTTCCCCAGCTGGTACCGGGGACGCGGGGCAAAGGTTTCACCTCCGAGAACGCGCTGACGCTCCATACAGATTACGGTGGCATCATGGGGCTGATGGCCATCCGGCGGGCCAAATCGGGGGGATTGAGCGGCCTGGCCAGCGGAATAGAGATTCATAACCGCATCGCCGCCACGCATCCGGAATATCTGGCGCCGCTGTACGAGGGCTACTATATTTACTGGACGGGCAACGAGAAAAAGGGTGAGCGTCCAATCAACCTCGACTACCGCGTGCCCCTTTTCAGCGAGCTCGACGGGCAGGTCAGCGTTTCTTTCATGAACAGAAGGGTCGTCGAGCAGGCAGCCGCGGAGCGAAAAGAGCCGCTCACGGAGCTGCAGCGCGAGGCGCTCGAATACTTTCATGCCGTCGGGGATGAACTGAAATTCACCTTCATGCTGGAAGCGGGCGAGGCGTTGTTCGTCAACAACTACGCCATTCTGCACGACCGCGCTCCCTTCGAGGACTGGCCGGAACAGGAACGCCGCCGCTTTCTCCTGCGGCTGTGGCTGAGGACCTCCCAGGAAAAGCAGCCGGTCCATTCGAGCGTCCGTCGTTTTTACGACATAATGGCTGGAAATTTCTCCCCACCGCCGGCGAAATTGATTTAGTGGCAATTGGCCGTCTTGCCCTGCAACCTTCACGCGGGAAAGCGACATGTCCAACAGCCTTGCAAGGTACACTGGCCATCCCGGGGCCTGGAGAGCCTCGGACCTGACGAAAGAAAAAATCTCCTTCGATCTCGGGCCCCGGCACCTGAAGGCGTTCGAAAAGATCATGGAGGAGGCGCGGAAACGCAACCTCACGCTCCGGACCGCTTCCGAGAGCGATTTTCCTCTCGTCGAGATTCACGACGATATCCGCCGGATCGCCGACGAAGTTCTCCACAGGCGCGGCGTCATCATCATCCGCGGCTGGCCGGTCGAGACCTATACGCCGGAGGAAATGGGATTGTTGTTCTGGGCCGTGGGCAAGCAGCTCGGAGTGCCGGTCGAGCAGAGCCATCACGGCGACCGGCTGAACCAGGTCATCGATCGCGGGGGCGGGCGGGCCTACAACTCCAATATTCCCCTGGACATGCACAGCGACTTCGGCGCGCTGGTCGGGCTTCTGGCGATCCGCAAGGCCAAGCTGGGCGGCCACAGCGGAATAGCGAGCGCCCTCGCCATTCATGACAAGATCGTCGAGACCCATCCCGAATATCTCGCCCCGCTCTATGCCGGTTACTACGTCCATTGGCAGGGAGAGGAGGCGAAGGGGGAGCGGTCGCTGATAACCGATTACCGTGTTCCGGTCTTCAGCGAAGTCGAGGGCCAGCTCAGCGTCTTCATGGTCAAGCCGTTCGTTGAGCAGGCCGCGAGGAACAAGGAAATGACCCACCTTCAGCGGGACGCGCTCGACTATTTCCAGCAAGTCGCCGACAGCGACGAGTTCGCCTACAAGTTCATGCTGGAACCAGGAGAAGCATCGTTGATGAGCAACTACACGGTCCTTCATTCGCGCTCCACCTTCGAGGATTGGCCCGAAGTCGAGCGGCGCCGGCTCCTCCTGCGGCTCTGGCTCAAGCTGCATCCCGGGGACCGCCGTCCCCTCCATCCCGATTTGCAACGCTTGCAGACCCATGACGGGTTCTACGTGTCGGCCAAGAACGGCGAAGCGCCGCAGGCACCGGCCGCGTGACGGAACCTCTACCTGGAAGGCGTCGATGATCGACCTGGCAATCGTCGGACTTGGGCGGTGGGGCACCTTCCTCGTGGATGCCGTGCAGGGCGTCAGCCCCAAGGTCCGTTTTGCCGCCGCGGTCAGCCGTACTCCCGGACGCATCGAACAGGCGGCCGCCTCGCGGGGAATCAAGGTCCTCGCCTCGCTGGAAGAAGCGCTGGCCCAACCGACGATCGCGGGCATCGTACTCGCCACACCCCATTCCCTCCATGCCGCGCAGATCGAGGCCTGCGTCCGCGCGGGGCGCCCCGTTTTCGTCGAAAAGCCGTTCACGCTCACCTCCTCCAGCGCGGTGCAGGTCTCCGCTGCCGCATCGGCGGCGGGAGTCGTGGTGGCCGCGGGGTTCAACCGTCGGTTCCTTCCCGCGATGCGCAAACTGAAGAGCGTCGTCGGGGAGGGCCGCCTGGGCACCCTTCGTCACATCGAATGCAACTTCACCGCGAACCTCATCGGGCGATTTTCCCCCGGGCAATGGCGATTGACAGCGGAGGAGAATCCGGCGGGCGGCTTCGCCGGGGGTGGCATTCATATGATCGACGCCATTATCCATCTCGGCGGACCCGTCGCCGGCGTGTTCGCGGCGGGCTCCTCGCGCATTCCGGCCCTGGAGCCTCTTGAGGACACCGTCTCCGCCCGCCTCACCCTGGCCTCCGGAGCCACGGCCTCGGTGACGACGATGATGGCCACGGCGCCGACATTTCGCCTTCAGGTATTCGGGACCCAGGGTTCCGCGGAGATCCGTCGCCCGGACACGCTCGAGATCGTCGACCTTACAGGCAAAGGCGGTCCCCTTTCCTTTGAGGCTGTTTCCACGGAGCGCGCCGAGATCGAGGCTTTTGCCGATGCCATCTCCGGAGAGGCCCCGTATCCCATTCCCATGGACGAGGTGCTCAACGGCGTGGCGGCTTTCGAAGCCATTGGCCGATCCCTCTCCACGGGCGGCCCTGTTTCCATTGCTGAGGGTGGATGCCTTGAAATTGGAGTGAAGCGCCGACACGACCACTACATGCTCACGCCGGGGCCCCTTACGGTCCCGACGGAGATCCGTAAGACGATGCTGCTCGACCGGAACCCCTACGCGGGCGACTTCGTCGACATGACCGCTGCGATCCGCCGCTATCTGCTCGAGATCGCCAACGGCCCGGAGACGCATGCCTGCGTTCCCCTGCAAGGCAGCGCCAGCTACGCCATCGAAGCGGCCATGCAGACCCTGGTGCCGCGTACCGGCACGATCCTGATCGTGCAGAATGGCTTCTACGGAAGCCGGCTCAGGGAAATCGCCGAGGGCATTCGCCTCAAGGTCACGACCCTCGACCTTCCGATGCTGCCGCTACCAACGCGCGAGGATCTCGAAAGAGCCCTCGACGCCGACCCCTCCATCACGCACATCGCCATGTGCCACGCGGAGACCGGCACCGGCGTGCTCAATCCGGTCGAGATGGTAGCGGAAGTGGCCCGGTGCAGGGGCAAGCGCCTCATCATCGATGCCGTCGCTTCCTTCGGCGGCTTTCCCATCGACGTGGCCACGCTCGATCTCGAGGCGCTCATCATCTCTCCCAACAAATGCCTGGAAAGCGTCCCGGGCATCGGCCTCGTCCTCGTCCACAAAGGCTCCCTGGCCGCCTCGGCGGGCAGGTCCATGTCGCCTTCGCTCGATCTCCATGCCCAATGGAGCACGATGGAAAAGAGCGGCACCTGGCGCTGGACGCCGCCAACCCACGTCGTCGCGGGCCTGGCCAGGGCCTGCGAACGACACCGGCGGGAAGGCGGCGTGGCCGCCCGCGGGGCACGTTACCGGCGCAATTGGCGCATCCTGATCGACGGCTTCCGCCAGTGGGGATTCCGGACCTTGATCCCCGACGAGGTGGCCATCCCCATCATCGCGACCTTCCATGTTCCCGAGCCGTTCGCGCATGACTTCCGGCCCTTGTACGAAGCGCTGGAGCGGCGCGGGATCACCATCTTCCCGGGACGGCTGACCGCCGCCGGGACGTTCCGCATCGGTGTCATGGGCGATCTGGTCGAATCGGACATCCGCATGATCATGAACGTCATCCGCGAAGTCCTCGGCGAAATCGACTCGCGCTACAAGGACCTGCCGCGGATCAGCTAGGACGTATCGCCGCCACGATGGCGTCCGCCAGCGCATTTGCCGACGCGGGGACCATGTCGAGATAGAGCGCGGGATCGATGACCTCAATCTCCATCAGGACAAACTGGCCACCGCGCAGGATGCCGTCGATCCGCGCGTAAACGGGACGACCAGAAACATGCCGCAAGACCTCCTCCGCGGCCGCCACATGCTCCTTCTCGGGAACGACGAGCACCGGAGCAAGCGGGCGGTAGCGCCCGTTTACCCGAAAATCGTCGGGATTGGGACGCTTCCTCACGCCATGGGCGAAATGTCCGTCGATGAACACGAGCGACAGTTCGCCTTCGCGGATTTCCGGCATGAATTCCTGGAGCAAGAGATCGCTCCGGCCCGTCTCGGCGCGCAGGGCCTCGGCCTGCGCGGCCACCTGGTGGCGCTCAACGAGGGTCACGCCCACGCCGCTCTCCCCGATGCAAGGCTTCAAGACGAGCCGATCTCCAGGAATTTGGGACGCCGTGGTTTCTATCTCTGGATCTTGATCGACGATGCGCGTGACCGGGCAGGGTACTCCGTGGGCGATGAGGTCCAGCAAATACCGCTTGTTCGAGTTCCACAGTAGCACGTCGACTTCATTGATCACGGGAATGGCTTCGTCCCGCAATCCGTGGAGCCATCGGAAGAATTTCTCACTCTGTTCCGTGTAGTCCCATACGGAGCGGACCACCACGCCCGCCGCATGGCCTTTTGCCTCCTCCTGCGGTTCGATCTGGTCCCAGGGACGCAAGACGGTCTCCACGCCCCGATGTTCCAGGGCCTTCTTGAGGGCCAGATCGCAGCCGATTGCCTCGGGAGGGATCTTTGCGCAGGTCGCCAGTAGCAGCTTCACGGCACACCCTGCTTCTGGTCGACGGCGGCAACCACGCCCGGCTCGCTTCCATCGTGTCGCTCGAGAAGCACGGCGTCATAGACCGCGCCGGTATAGATGAGCGGGGTGACGTGCCAGGACCCGGAGAACTCCTTGTCGAACGGATAGTTGCAGAGCGATTTGATGCCGTTGCCGTAGCGAAGGATGATCTTCGCCTGCCCGTGCATCTGGCTGCCCAGTTGCCGAAGAACGGCGGCCTTCTCCTTGACCAGTGAGGCGATGATGAAATGGCTCGCCTGTCTGACCCAAGGGATCGATTCGAGCGGACGGCAGCTACACCGGATCCGCTCCGCCAGCCCCTGATGCATGACAAGCTTTTCCGCGAGACGGGTCGCTTCAGGATCGATATCGTGACACAGCAACTCCGCCTCACTCTCCCGGGCGAAGAGCAGCGCCGTGACGGGCAGCGCCCCGGCCCCTATGAAAACAATCCTCGATTTCGGGCCTATCCCGGAGGCCGCCAATTCCGCCCGGAACGACCTCCGAAACTCCGTGTAAGTCGCGTCCAGATAGGCTTCCAGAGGCAAGGTTCCCTCTGCCGGTCGCTGGCAAAGGTGGCGGGAATGGTTCTTTTCCAGGTCGCAGAGAGCGCGATCCAGGACATCGCGAAGCATCGTGGCCTCGTGAAGAAGCTCGAGATCGCCTTCCCAGCGCCGCCAGCACGAGGCGTTCTCCGCGTTCATGACGAACTGGCGAACGGAGCCCAGCTTCTTTTCCAAGGGATCGAAATTGCCGCAACGGTCGGCCTCCTGGCGAAGCTCTTCAAGCTCTGAGCTCAGGGCACGTAATTCAGCCAAGAAAAGATGCTTGTTTGATTGCATGAGCCTTCTCGCCTGAAACCGTGCTGGGGAGATGTGTCGGAGGTTGGGCATCAACGATGTGGTCTACGACCGGGGTCGCTTCGGCGCCCATGGGCGTTGACCGTGGGTGTCCGGAGTAGCTTTGGGGGCGGCGCTTCTGGAGCGAGAGCGTTTTGCTCATTTCGCTCGGCGCAGCTTGGGTCGAGGCGGCGGCAGCGGTGAGGGGACATCGCCCCCTGCATAACGTGCACGGTGCGTTCGGTCATGCTCCTGCTGCAGGTGGAACGCCCAGCAGGCTTCGAAGTCGCCGCTCGAGCGCAGCGAGTGGAGGCGCAGCGCCGGCGCGGCGCGCGCCCTCCGGTCCGGGGAGGTGATCACGCTTACGGATGGCTCGGCCGGGGAGCCCAGGTCGCGCCCCCGCCGCTGGACCCCTGTCTCTGTCGAGGAGACACCTGGTCCTGCCGGGGCGACAGCTCGCTCGAGGCGACGGGCTCGCGAGGGGGCCGGAAGAAGCGTTCCTCCCGCTCATGCGCGTCGACGATCCGCGGGGGCGAGCGCCGCCCCGACCCGGCACGTGCGTTGCTGAAGGCTGGAGAGCTGAAGAACGAAGCGTCGCTGACGAGGCCCGCTGAACGCCCTCTGACGACGGAGGGCGGGAGCGCGCGCCAGCGCAAGCGATGCATGTCCCCTTCGCGCGTCACTGCGGCGGGCGAAGCGAAAAGGAGGGTAGCGGAATGAGGATTGAACCGATGACTCAAAAGCATGTTCGCCGACGGCGCTGGCTGTGTCCCTTGCTGGCGCTGCCGCTGGCCGCCTGCGCGGCCGACGCCAGCGAGGCGGGCGACTTCGAGGAGACGGCCCAGGTCGCATCGCCGATCGTCGACCCGACGCCGGCGGGGCCCAGCGATCTGCTCGCGATGGTGAAGGTGTCGACCTCGCACGGGAGCTGCTCGGGCATGGTCATCGCTGCGGACACGGTCCTCACCGCCGCGCACTGCTTCTGCGAGGATGGCTACGTCGGCGACAATGCCTGCTCCACGGACGCGACGGTGACCTTTCGCCCCGATCCGGCGACGCCGGGCGCGCGCCCACGCGTGCTGAGCGGCGTGGCCAGGATCCAGCCGGACTACAACCCGTCCTGGACCGAGAGGCAGATCGAGCATGACGTCGCGGTCATCAAGCTGAATGGCGTCGCGCCGGCGCACGTGAAGCCCTTCGTCGTGGCCAACGATTACCCCGGCGAGGGATCGCGCGTCACGATCGCCGGCTTCGGGCGCACGGGCGCCGACTGCAGCACCCCCTTCGGCACGCTGAACTTCGACGCCGCCGTGGTCGGCGGGTACGAGGATGGCCACGACATCCTGCGCTTCAACGACCAGGTCTTTTGCAGCGGTGACTCGGGCGGGGCCGTCTTGAACGTCGAGGCGAGCCGGCTCTACGCCGTCCACTCGATGCACACGTGGACGGTGACCCACGGCTGGGTCAGCAAAGGGGTCACGACGGGCTCCGAGTTCGACTGGATCAAGTCGCATATGTGCCCGTCGTCACGCTCGAACCAGTGCAGCGGCCACGGCGACACGTGCGACTGCTCGGCCAGCACCAACTTGCTGTGGCGGCACACCAACGGCCAGGTCGCCATCTGGTTCATGGACGGCGGCGACATCGTCGGCGAGGCCTACCCCGGCGGCCAGGATCCGAGCCTCTCCTGGAAGATCCAGGGCTCCGGAGACTTCGACGGCGACGGCCAGAGCGACGTGCTCTGGCGGCACACGAGCGGCCAGGTCGCCATCTGGTTCATGGATGGCGGAGCCGTCGTCGGTCAGGCCTACCCCGGCGGCCAGGACCCGAGCCTCTTCTGGAAGGTGGCTGGCGTCGGTGATTTCGACGGCGATGGGCGCTCGGACGTCCTGTGGCGCGACGCCAACGGCCAGCTCGCCATCTGGTTCAAGGGCGACGCCGCCCAGGCCGCCTATCCCGGCTACAACAACCAGCCCGCGCCGGTCGACAACGCGTGGAAGGTGCAGGGCGTCGGCGACTTCGACGGCGATGCGCGCTCAGACATCCTGTGGCGAAACACGAACGGTCAGGTCGCCCTCTGGTTCATGTCGGGCGGGACGCGGGTGGGCGAGGCCTACCCCGGCGGCCAGGACCCGAGCCTCTTCTGGAAGGTGCAGGCCATCGGCGACTTCGACGGCAACCTGCGCTCGGACATCCTGTGGCGGGACGAAAGTGGCCAGCTCGCCATCTGGTTCGGCGGCGAGCAGGGCTTCGACTCGCCCTCATACAACAACGCGCACGGGCCCGGCGACCTCGCATGGCAGGTGCAGGGCGTCGGCGACTTCGATCACGATCGCCGCGACGACATCGTCTGGCGGCACACGAACGGCCAGGTCGCCATCTGGCTGATGCACGGCGCGCACTTCGTCGGGGACCTGTACCCGCGCCAGGTCGACAGCGGCTGGGCGATCAAGGGCATGCTCCACGACGCCGGGCGGTGAGCTGTCGAGCAGGGGGCCTCGGCCGCCCGGGTCCCCTCTCACAGGTGGGCGCCGCTGACGAGATCGTCGATCTCGCCGGGCGCAAACCCCACCAGATCGGGCTCGGCCGAGAGCGCCACGCCGAACCGATCGAGCACGCCTCGCCGCACGCGCCGCGCGAGGCCGAGCAGCTCCTCCGCCGTCGCGCCGCCGCGGTTCACAAGCGCGAGCGTGTGGCGCGTCGAGATGCCCGCGGCGCCGTGGCGCGTCCCCTTCGTGAAGCCGGCGCGCTCGATCAGCCAGGCCGCGGACAGCTTCACCCGGCCGCCGTCCGCCGGATACCGCGGGATCGCCTCGCCGGGCGCGAGCACGCCCGCCACCTCGATGCGGGTGAGGACGGCCGCCGCGACGTCGGGCGCGAGCGTCGGGTTCATGAAGAACGACCCCGCGCTCCGGCCGTTCTCGTCCGCCGGATCGAGCACCATCGACTTGCCGCGGCGGAGCGCGATCACCGTGCGGCGCACCTCGCCGAGCGGCGGCGCGGCGCCCCCCGCGGGCACGGCGAGCGCCCGCTGGAGCTCGGGGTAGCGCACCGTCGCGGCGCCCCCCGGGCGCAGCGCGAACGTGACGGCCGTGATGACGTACCGCCCGCGCCACGCGCGCTTGAACCGGCTGTCGCGGTAGCCGAAGCCGCAGTCCGCGCCGGAGAGGACCACGGCCGCCCCCGTCGCGCGATCGATCGCCCGGACCTCGACGATCGTCTCCGCGACCTCCTGGCCGTACGCGCCCACGTTCTGGATCGGCGTCGCGCCGACGTCGCCCGGGATGCCCGACAGGCACTCGATACCCGCCCAGCCCTCGGCGACCGAGCGCGCCACGAGGTCGTCCCAGGCCTCGCCCGCCCCCGCGCGCACTAGGGCGCGCGCGGCCTCCGCGTTGCCGCCGGCCTTTGCGCTGCCGCCGGCCTCCGCGCCGTCGGTCTCCGCGCCGCTGGCCACCCCGCGCCCGCGCAGCAGCTCGATCCCGCGGACGCGCACGCGCAGCACCAGCGCGTCGACGCCCCGGTCCGCGACCAGCAGGTTCGAGCCGCCGCCCAGCACGAAGAGCGGCACGCCGCGGGCCTCGGCGAAGCGGAACGCGTCGACCACCGCGGCCTCATCGGCGGCCTCGGCGAAATAGCGCGCAGGCCCGCCCACGCCGAGCGTCGTGAGCGCGGCCAGCGGGACGGACTCGCGGACGTCGAGGCTCACGGCTTCTTCTCCGGCGCCTGCTGCCGCGCTCCGCCGCGGACAGCGCCGGGCCCCTGCGCGCCGCTGGCTTGCCGCGCGGGCGCCGCCGGGCGCGCCACCCGGATGCCGGCCATGAAGCCGCTGTCGACCGCCTGCACCCGCTCGACGAACGCCTTGTACTCGTCGATCGACACGGTCCCCGTCGGCAAGCTCAGCGCGAAGTCCTCCTCGATCGCCGCGCCGTAGCTGCCCTTGCGCGACGCCGCGAGGCCCGCGTGCTCGACGCGCACGCCCTCGGGCGCGCGCGCCACCGCGTAGCCCTCGGGCAGCTCGATCCGGCGGCGCACGTGGTACTGGAGCGCGGTCTCGATCGCGAGCGCGCTCTTGCGCGCCCCCCGCGAGGCGTACGAGGCGCCGAGCGTGCTCGTGTACGCGCGCGGGAACACGAGGTGCACCGGCTCGAGCCCCGGCAGCGTCCACGCCGCGGCGTCCTTGCCCGCCGGCTGCGCGAAGCCGTGGATCGTCACGGCCGCGCGGAGCGCGACCTCCCACGAGCCCTCCGTCGACGAGACGACAACGTCCTCGACGTCGGCCCACGGGAGCCAGCCGAGCACGACGCCCCGGAGCATCTCGCGCCGCGCGGTGCCGACCACGGTCTCGAACGCCTCCGAGAGCGCCTGCGCCGCGCGGCCATGCAGGAGGATCGTGAACGTTCCCGTGGCGTTCCCCTGCGCGTCGACCGTCAGGCGCAGGTCGACCTCGTCGCCGGTCTCGCCGCTCGTCCCGGCCACGGTGACGAGCTCGCCGCTCGGCAGCATGGCGGCGCGGCCGCGCAGCTCGGGGCTGATGCGGCCGGGGGGCAGCGGCGGGCCCTCGACGTCGGCGTCGATCCACACGTCGCCGCCCGGAAGGCGGGCGATCACGAGCGGGTGGCGGAAGCGCCCCGCGTGCGGCGGGAAGTCCGCCGACGAGCTGAACGGCTCGGTCTCGGCGATCGCGAGATCGGCGCGCACGCCGAGCTCGCGCAGCGCGCGGTAGACGACCCACGACCGGCTGCCCTGGCCGAGCTCGATCATCGCGCGCGCCGTCGTGCGCTGCGGGCCGCCGCCGAGGAGCGCCGCCATGTCCGAGAGCTCGGCGCCGCCGGCGACCTTCACCGCCTTGCCCGCGGCCGCGACGACGCGCTCGAGCAGCGCGGGCGACGGCGTCCGGTCGGCGCCCGCGGCCTCCCGCGCCCAGCGGGTCATGGTGGGATCGCGGTCCTCGAGCGCGCGGATGTTCTCGTCGAGCGCCGCGGCCACGTGGTCCCAGGTCTGCGTCCCCAGGCTGACGCCGACGCCCATCTCCACGCGAGGCACGCCGTCCTCCATGCGCCGCGGCGGCTGATCCTTGATGCGCCAGACGCTGACCGTGGAGGCGCCCTCGGCGCGCTGCTCCGCGGCGCCGAGCAGCGGGTGCGACCAGAGCGCGAGCGGGAGCGACGTCGGGCGGCTGACCTCGATCGTCGCCTCGCGGACGCTCGTGCGCTCGGGGAGCAGGTCCCACGTGTCGATGACGAGCTGGCCGCCGTCGCCCGGCAGCGCGTACCCCTCGGTGACCTGCTCGACGTAGTCGCCCTGCTCGAGCTGGGAGAGGTCGCTCTGGTCCTGCGCGGCGTTCGAGGCCGCGTCGGGCGCGAGGATGCGGCCGTCCCGCTTGTGGATACGGCGGCGCAGGAGGCGCGGCATGGCGCGGCCCTCGATGAGCGGGCCGTAGGTGGCCGTGCCCTGGGCGACGTCCGTGGTGCCGGAGACGCGGCGGAGGTCGTACGTGACGTAGTGGACGAGCCCGTCGGGCGAGATCGTGAACCGCTCGACGTGGCGGAGCACCGCGGTGGCGGCGCCGGGGAGGAACGCCTTCTGCTGGTCCTCCAGCACGAGCTTGCGGCCCTCGGCCTCGAGCGCCGGCGCCGGATCCGGCGCGAGGCCGAGGGCGCGGGTGATGGGGCCGATCCCGGCGGGGGTGTCGCGCGCGGTCGTGCGGTCGCGGGCGAGGCGGCCCCGGACGGCGCGGGCGTCGCCGCGGCCGGCGGCGAGGCCGAGCGCCTCGAGCATCGCCCGCTGCCCCGGCGGCATCGCGTCGTAGACGGCGAGCGCGCCGCGCAGGTCGCCGCGGGCGACGCGCTCGCGGAGCTCGACGTCGCGCAGGGCGTCGGGCGCGCGGCGGAGCCGGCGCAGCCGCTTGATCTCGGCGAGGACCGCGTCGCGATCGCTCGCGCCGAGGAGCGCGCCGAGGCACGCGGCGCTCGAGCGATCGAGCCCGCCCTCGCAGGCGGCCTTCACCGCGTCGACGCCGGCGCGGCCGTGGATGCGGTCGTCGACGACGGCGAGCAGCGTCGAGCCGGGCGCCGCCGCGGCGAGCTTCGCGTAGGCGGCCTCGGCGACGTCGGTGACGTTCGCGCGGTGAGCGACCGCCGCGAGCTCCGCGAGGACCATGCGATCGGCGTCGGCGACGGTGGGCGCGCTCGGGCCGGTCGGCCCGGGGGGCGCGACCCGGACGCCGAGCTCGCGGAGGGCGTCCATGGTGCCCTCGCCACGGCCGCCGCGGCGCTCGGCGAGCTCCGCCTTGTAGAGGCGCGCCTCCCACGACGCGGGCCATGCGGCGAGCACGCGATCGACGGCGGCGCGGATGCGCTCGACGACCTCGGCCTCGGGCAGATCGCCCACGCGGCGGATGGCCCTCGCGTAGAGCAGGTCGAGGCGCGGCGAGCGCGGCGCGGCGGCGGCCGGGGGCGGCGCGGCGGCCGGCGAGCGTGGCGCGGCGGCAGCCGGGGGCGGCGCGGAGGCCGGCGAGCGTGGCGCAGAGGCGGCCGGGCGTGGCGCGGAGGCTGCGGAGCGCGCGTCGCTCTGGTGGAGGCGGCCGTCGCCGTCAGGATCGAGGAGGTGCTCGGCCGTGCGCGCGTCGCCGAGGGCCAGCAGGGCCGCGGCAGCGACCTCGATGCTCGCCGCGCCGGGGCGCTGGCCGGCGGCGCCGCTCGACGCCGCGGCCGGAGCAAGGCTCACGGCGGCGGGCCGGGACGCCGACGCGGTCGCGGCGGCGCCGGGGCGCGGCGCGCGGGCGCGGAGCGGCAGGCCGTTCTCGCCCCACGCGGTGAGCTCGATGGCGTCGCCGTCGCCCTTCTGCGCCACGCGCACGACGACGCGCAGCGTCCCCGGCTGGGCCTCGACCGTCGCGAAGCGCGTGACCTGCGCGCCGCCCGCCGCGTAGTCGCGTTGGAGGGCGGGAACGCCGCCCACCTCGAGCACGGCGGCGGACGACGAGGCGAGCGCGAGGCTCACCCGCTGGGCGATCGGGTTGTGGAGGTCGACGACCACGGCACGCGTCCCCTGGAGGGCGCTCACCGCGTCGATGTCGATGGCGCACGCATCGGCGCGGACGACGATGGGCGAGGCGCTCTGCGCGAACGGCGCGAGCCCCGGGTAGGCCCTGGCGAGCGGCGCGCCCGGCGCGGAGCTCACGGGGGACGGCCGGGCGAGGCCGTGGAGGGGCGCCGCGTCGAGCGGGCCGACGATGGCGGCCTCGCCCGCGCAGCCGCGGCGCGCGCTCCAGGTCGCTGCCGCGGCCTCGTCGCCGACGAAGAGGGCGATGCGGTGGAGGGCGCTCGCGAGGGCGCCGCGCACGAACGGCATCTCCGGCGCGCCGCGGCCGGAGACGTCCGCGAACGCCCAGGCGCGCTGGAGCCGCCGTGCGACCTCGGGGAGCGCCCCGCGCGAGCGGAAGGCGATGGCCGCGGCGTCGGGGTCGGGGCCGCCCGCGGTGCCGGCGCCGAAGACGAGCGCGTCGAGGGACGCGATCACGGTGGCGAGGGCGCCCTCGGCGCTCGGCGCGTCGACGGCGCGGTCGAGGGCGTCGAGGTACGGCGCGGCGGCGGCGGAGCTCGTGATCTCGGCCTCCAGCGCGGCGGAGAACGCGGAGGGGAGCGGCGCGTCGGCGGCGAGCGGCGACGCGGCGCCCCGAGGCGCGCACGCAGCGGGCGCGGCGGCGGCGAGCGCGAGGGTGAGCGCCAGGGCGGCGCGGCGAGCGACGAGGAGGGGGCGGCGGGCGACGTGGGGGCGCTCGGCGGGGCGAGGGCTCCCGGGGCGCTGGCCGGCGCTCGTGGGGCTGCGGGGGTGGGTGGTCACGATCGGCGTCTCCACGGCGCCGCGCGCGCGGTGCCTGTCCGCCGTTCCTTACGGGCCTGGGATTGCCGACGCAAAGGTGAACTTCGGCAGGCCACCGCGATCTCCCCGACCTCCAAGGCCAGCCTCGTGTCCTGGACCTCAGCGCCCGTCGCTTCCCGGGAGCCTCGGCGCTGCGCCCCCGGGGGCGCGCGGCGGCGCTCCGGGCGGCGCCGCGCCGTCCGCTGCCACGCGCCGCATGCAGAGCTTCAGGCCCGCGCGGAGATTTCCGACGGTCGCGATGCCCGACAGATCGAGCCCGAGGGAGACCATCGTCTGCGCCACGTTGGGCCGGATGCCCGTGATGACCCCCTCGGCGCCCAGGAGCCGGATGGCGCGGATGAGCTCGATGAGATAACTCGCTGTCTCCGTGTCGACGACCTCGACGCCGGTGAGGTCCAGGATCGCGAAGCGGGCCCGCTTGTCCACGATGGCGGCCAGGAGGTCGTCCATCACGTCGGCGGCCCTCCTGCTGTCGACGACGCCCACCATCGGGAGGGTCAGCACGCTGTCCCAGACCTCGATGATGGGCGTCGACAGATCGCGGATCACCTGTTGCTGGCGCTCGATGAGGTCGAGCCGCGCCTTCAGCTCGTCTTCCCTGACCTTCGCCTCGGTGGCGTCGAGCGTGAAGCTGACCGCGCCGTTGCGCTCCCCGCGCTCGTCGGTCAGCGGGACGAGCCACGTCTCCCAGGCCATCCCGAACGCCTCGACGCGCGTGCGGACGAACTCGCCCCGGACCGCCCTGCGCATCGGCTCCATGTCCATCGGCGCGGGAGGTTCGTCGAACACGTTCAATCCGACGAACTGGCCCGATCGGAGGCCGAGGGACTGGAGCGTCTTGCCCTCGTGAAAGGTGCAGACTCCATCCCGATCCATCCGGGTCACGGCCGCATCCACGGTGCCGAGGATGGCCCGGAGGATCATGTCGCCCTCCTTGAACTTCTCGACGGCCTCGACCTGCTCCGTGACATCCTGCCCGAAGCAGAGCAGCCGAATCGGCTCGCCGCCGTCGTCGAGCACGGGCGCATACCGCCACTCGCACACGACAACGCGCCCGTCCTTGCGGGCGTGGGTGCAGCGGAGCGGGGCGCTCTCTTTCCCGAGCGCACGCCCGAAGGTCTCGGCGTCCGGCTCGCTCACGATCGTGTCCGCGAGGCGGCGGCCCACCGCTTCGTCAGCGGTATATCCAAAGATGCGTTCTGCCTCGGCGTTCCACTCGGCGACCACGAGCTCGTCGAGGTTCCCCGCGCACTCGATCACCGCGAAAGGCGCGCTGCGGACAGCCCTCATGTAACTCGCGGCGAGGCCCGGAGATCCGGGAGCAGTCCCTGTGCTCATCATCTTTCGTCCAAGGTAAACGGGGCTGGCTGTCGGTGTCGAGGACGAGCGACGGGAGGCCGGCAGGGAGGACGATAGGTGAGCCGAGCTTGTGAGATGAACTTCGTTGGGGCGCAAATGCGGACTTCCGCAGGCGGGCGTGACCTGACCGACGGTGGGGCGGGTTGCTGTGAGCCGCGCGTGGGCGCGCGCAGGGACAGGGCGCGGATGCGCTTCGCCGGCGGGTGTGCAGGCGGCCGCCGCCCAACCTGGGTCGCCCAGGGGGTTCCAGCCTGCGGGGTCGCCCCCATGTGCCGCCGCCAACCTGGGCCGCCCCGCGGGGTCGAGCCCTTCGAGGCACAAGGCACACATGGAGCGGGGGCCGCCGTCATGTTGCGGCGGACCTTGGTGACGGCACGGACCGGGGCGAGCTGCGCGACGCCTTGGTCTGAAGGTAGCCCAACGCGGGTCGTGAGCGGCCGTGAAGTGGGTGTTCCTCGCGACCCGGACGTATCCGCGCGGCGAGACCGGTCAAGTGCGGCGGCGCCACTCGCACGAGACGGTGCTTCAGCGGGTGGCGCGCGTCGCGGAGCTCGCGAATCCCCTCTGGTGTGCCCATTCGTGAACGGTTACGTTCGACAGGACGAGGAGGCGCGGCGTCTACCATGAACGCGATCGACTACCGCACGGGTGATGCGACAGATCCCGTCGGAGAGGGCGCAAGGATCATCTGCCACGTCTGCAACCGCCCGGCTCACGGAGCACGCGCAGCGTGTCAGCGCATCAATCCATATGCCAAGGATCGGTTGCGGCCTGGCGGGGAGTGGCCAGAGGTCGAGTCCATTGTCCAGAGAACGTTCTGTGCCGCCGGACTGTCCGTGCACATTTATGACCTCTAGCGCAGGGATCGATACCAAGAAGATGAAGCTCATACGCGCAGAAGACAGCCATGTGATGGCGATGAGGAAATGGTTCCCCGATCGGCGAAGCTGCGAGATATGGGGTGGTCCGCAGTTCAGGCTCCCGTTTACGGACAGCACCTTCCTGGAGGACACGCGTAGCCATGTGCTGCCCTCCTATGTGATGCTCGGAGCTGGTGACCAGCTTCTCGGTTTTGGCCAGTATTACCTGAGGGCCGGTCGCTGTCATCTCGGACGGCTCGTGATATCGCCCGAGCACCGGGGTGCGGGGCTGGGCCGGTGGCTCGTCGGTGGCCTTGTCGAGCTTGGCGTTCAGGAGCTCGGCGTCGGCGAATGCTCCTTGTTCGTCGTTGCGGACAACACGCCCGCAATGCGGTTATACCGGAGGCTGGGCTTCGTGGAAAGCCCGTACCCGGAAGATGACCCCGGCGTCGCATCCTTCGTGTATATGGTGGTGCTCGCAACCCGACTGGCAGAGCTGCGCCTGGGTGCCCAGCGAGGCGCTGCGAGCGACGCGCGAGATTGAGCGCGGACGCTGGGCCTGCGCCAGCTTCATTGCACCCTATCGAGGCCGTCGACCCTGTGACGAAACAAGAGATCCAAGCCTTATGCGCTGTCGCGCTTGAGTCCTTCAAGGACGTGCTCCCCCCAGAGCGCTTCCGCGATGCGCACGACTGGGTTCACCGGTACGGGGAGTGGGGGCTCGCCATGGAGCACGTCATCGACTGGATCGCCGACCTCGATCTCCCGGTCGACCAAGCCCAGTTTGACGCCATCGAGCGCGCCATGGCGGCGATGGGATGGGCTGAGAGCTCGAGGATGAAGTGGCTCCGAGGGTATCTCGCGGCGCTCGGATCGCGGAATTCTCAGGAGGGTGAGTCCGCATGAAGCTTCACGAGCGCCATGCTGTGCATGGCGCCCTGCAGGAGGAAAGCCAGTTGCCTGAGCTCCATTTCCGCCGTTCCCATCCCGAGGACGCGGCCCGCCTTCAGGACATCCGGCGCGCGGCCTTTGCTCCCGTGTTCGCGTCGTTCCGCTCGATCCTCGGCGACGATCTCTACGAACTTGCGCAGCGGCGAGACGACGAAGCGCAGGAAGGGCTGCTGACGTCGCTGATGGCGGCCGACTCGGGCTGGGAGCTGTACGTGGCGCAATCCGGCGACGAGGTCGTCGGCTTCGTGGCGCTTCGGCTCGCTCCGGAGACGCTTGTAGGCGAGATCGGCCTCAATGCCGTCGACCCCGCGCAGGCCGGCAACGGAATCGGCACGGCGATGTACGAGTTCGCGGCGGCGTGCCTGAAGCAGGCCGGGATGAAGGTCGCCACCGTCGGAACCGGCGGCGATCCGAGCCACGCTCCGGCGCGACGCGCGTACCGGAAGGCGGGGTTCGACATCGAAATCCCCAGCGTGTGGATGTACCGCAAGCTCTGATCTGGTCAGCACGTCGACGCGCGCGCGGCTCGCGTCGCCCTCCGACAGCGAGGCGCAGCCGAGCAGATCGCCGCCTGGCCAGGCACCTGCTCGGGCGCGGCGGTGGTACGCTGCGGCGCGATGAGCGCTTCCGCGAGCCCCGCACGCCTCCGCCTCCATCACGCTGCCTCGTCGTACTACTCGATGATCGCGCGCCTCGCGCTGGTCGAGCGCGGCGTCCCCTTCGAATCGGTGAGCGTCGACATCCACCGCAGGGCGCAGCAGCTCGCGCCGGACTACGCGCGCCTCAACCCGAACCTGACGGTGCCGACGCTGCAGGTCGACGGCCGCGTGCTCTCGCAGAGCCGCGACATCCTCCTGTTCGCGTTCGGCACGACCGAGGCCGCGCTCGACGACGCGACGCGGGGCTGGCTCGACCGCCACTACGCCTTCCCCATCGAGGAGCTCACGTTCGGGTGGCTGCTCTCGTGGAACCCGCTCGCGCGACCGGCCGTGCGAAGGACGCTCGTGGCGACGGAGAAGCGCCTGCGCCAGCTCGCGACCGAGCACGCGGACCTCGCGGACATCTACGCGCGGCGGGCCGAGGTGTTCGCCGGGCGCATCAAGACGTTTGACCCGGAGGGCGTGGTGGCGATGTTCGGCGAGCGCAAGCACGCGGCGTTCGAGCTCCTGGACGCGCTCGATGATGCGCTCGCGGATGGGCGCGAGTCGCTCGTCCCCGGTGGTTACGGGCCCGCGGACGTGGTGTGGACCGTGTTCCTCGCACGGATGGGCTTCGTGCGCCTCGACGCCGAGATCGCCAGGCGAGCACACCTCGCCCGGTATGCGAAGGCCGTCAAGGCGCGGCCGAGCTTTCGCGAGGCGGACGTCTGGGACCGGTTGAGCCCGCTGAAGTTGCTCAAACAGGTGCTCTGACGCCGCTCGTGCGCTGGTAGCCGACGTTGCTGCCCGCGATGCGCATGGCACAATGCGCTTTGCCGCCGAGCAGGTCGCTGCCGATCGGCCATGCGGGCAGTCAGGGTCCGGCCTGCTCGTCGTGCATCCGTGCGTCGGGTGATCGCATGAAGACCTACAAGAAGGCAGATTTTCCTGTCGCGAACGTCCGGCGCTTCCTGGAGCCGGGTCCTGTGGTGCTGGTGAGCTCTGCGCACAAGGGCCAGCGGAACATCATGACGATGGGCTGGCACATGGTCATGATGCAGGAGCCGTCCCTCGTGGGGTGCTTCCTCTGGGACCAGAACGATAGCTATGAGATGGTGCGGCGCAGCAAGGAGTGCGTGATCAACGTGCCCACGGTCGATCTCGTGCGCGCCGTCATCGGGATAGGGAACAGCCACGGATCCGAGGTCGACAAGTTCGAGCAGTTCGGGCTCACCGCCGTCGAGGCGACGAAGGTCGGCGCGCCCCTCATCGCCGAGTGTTATGCGAGCTTCGAGTGCAAGCTCGTCGATACGAGCGCCGTCAAGCGCTTCAGCCTGTTCGTCTTCGAGGTGGTGAAGGCGCACGTCGCGACATCGCCGCGCTATCCGACGACCGTCCACTACCGCGGCGACGGGGTGTTCATGGTGTCCGGTCGCAACGTCAGCTACCGGAGGCTCTTCAAACCGGAGAACCTGTAGGTCGCCCGGCGCAGGACTGCAACGTCGCTTCCCGAGGCCCCGCTGCCGCGATCCGCAGCTCCCGCACCCCGAGGCCGACCGTCCGAAGTGTTATCGCTGCCGCTTCGATTCAATCGCCTGCGCGATCCGGCAATGGCTCCCGCCCGCTCGCCCGCCAGCGCCGTGCGCGCCCGCAGCGACGAAGCGCGGCGGGCGCACCGGAGGCGCCGCTCGCGCGCCGTGCGCACCTCTTCCGTGAGCATCCTCATCATGACGGCTATGCGACGCGCGCGAGGAGACGCTCCCGCCGGATAGAGAGCTGAACAACCTCTTGCGATGTGCCGGCCAACCCGCCGACACGACCGAGAAATCAACGTCCTCGTCGGGAATTCCCCTCAGGACGGCTCGGTAGAAGCCCTGTCCGCGCTTGCAAGAAAGTGGACCGCGCGGCGAAGGTTCTGCTAGGGGGGTCTATCATGATCATCGCGCTCACCGGACAGAAAGGTGGGATCGGCAAGAGCACCACGGCCGTGAGCCTCGCCGTGGCCGCGCTGGCGAACGGCCGGCGTGTGCTGCTCGTCGACGCCGATCCCCAGGGGACCGTCCGCACGTGGGGCGACGTGGCCGCCGAGGCGGGGCACGATACGCCGACCGTCATGGCCATGGGCGCCTCGATGCACAAGCCGGGACAGCTGCCGGAAGTCGCCGCCGCCTACGACCTCACCGTCATCGATTGCCCGCCGCGCCACGGCGAGATCGCGCGATCGGCGCTCATGGTCGCCGACATCGCCATCTACCCCTGCGGCCCCACGGCCGCGGACGCGTGGGCCCTCACCGCAGCGCTCGAGGTGTTCCGCGAGGCCGCCGCGCTGCGGAGCGCGCTCAAGGGCTGCATCCTCATCACACGCAAGCAAGGCCGCACGGCGCTCGGCAAATCGGCGCGCGCGGTGCTCGAGACGTCGGGCTTGCCGGTGCTCTCCACGGAGCTCGGCTATCGCATCGCCTACCAGGAGTCCCTCGCCTGCGGGCAAGGGGTGACGGGCTACGCACCGCGGGACGCCGCGGCCAGAGAGATCACCCACCTTCTCGAAGAACTGGAGAAGCTTCACCATGGCCAAAAAGCAAGTCGCGGTCTCGCTACGAAAGCCGCCGTCGCCTGAAAAGGCCGACGCGTTCGTCGCGGGCGGCGAGGGCGGCAAAGCGGCAGACGACGTCGTGAGGTCGAGGCCCGCCGCAGATCCGCGCGCGCACGACGGCGAGAAGCCCGTCGAGGCGCGCCACGAGCGAGCGCCGGAGGCGCCCGAGGCGCAGCAGGAGCGCTCGCAGGAGGCGCGTCCAGACGCCGAGCCGCCCGCGGCGACGGCGCCGCAGGCGGCGAGCGCCGCCGCCGGGCCCCAGGCGCTCGCCACCACCTCGGAGCCGCACGCCGGCCCGCCGGTGCTCCTCGGGAACGACGGCCGCTCCCGGCGCGCGGTCACCGTCTACCTGCCCGATCCGCTCGCGGATCGGCTGCTGCTCCATTGCATCGAGAACGATCGCGACATGAGCAACCTGGTCGGCGAGGCGGTCGAGGTCCACCTCGACAAGCGCCTCGGACCGGCGTCCGTCTCCGCGGCCCCGGCCGAGGCCGCCGCCGCCCCCCGCGAGGCGCCGCCCCCGAGCGCGAGCTACCGCACCGAACCGTTCCGTCCGGCGGACACCGGCCCGAAAGGGCGGGTCGGTCGCGTGGTCCAGGTCGGCCGGGTGCTGATGACGCTCTGGCGGCAGCGGCCCAGGGCGAGCTGACCGACCCGCGCGCATCGACTCCGCCCCTCTCGCACCTGACTGGCGCGGCCGCCTCGACAGGAGTTGACGTTCGCGTCCGTCTCGCCAATGAGAAGCTAGGAGACAATGGACGTCGAAGAAAAACTCTTGAACATCCTCCTCGTCGAAGACGACGACGTCGACGTGATGAACGTCCGCCGGGCGTTCAAGCGGAACAATATCTCGAATCCCCTCTGGGTCGCCGGGAACGGCGTCGAGGCCCTCGAGATGCTGCGCAGCGGCGTCGTCCCGGTGGAGCGGCGCCTCATCCTGCTCGACCTGAACATGCCCAAGATGAACGGGATCGAGTTCCTGCGCGAGCTGCGGGCCGATCCAGAGCTCGGGGCCACGTCGGTTGTCGTGTTGACCACATCGAACGACGATCGCGACAAGGTGGGAGCCTACAACCTCAACGTCGCTGGCTATCTCCTCAAGCCGGTCACATTCCTCAGCTTCGTCGAGCTCATGGCGGCGCTGAACAAGTACTGGAGACTTGTGGAGCTACCGTAGCGAAACACATCGTCTTTCTCGTTCTTGTCGTGACGGCGAGCGCCCCGCGCGGCGCGCGCACACACGCGGTCGGAGCGTCGGCCGAGGAGGCGTCCGCCGAGATCCCGTGCGTCGCGCGTTGAGCGGAGGCGGCCCGGGGAAGCGCGGCTACTTGCTGCGCTTGACGACGCCGAGCGCCTTCTGCGCCGCCTTGACGGCCGCCTGCGCTTCCTTGCCGGGGGCGCTCGAGAGCGCCGCGATGAGCGCCGTCGCGACCTCGCGCCGGCTGTGCGCGTGCACGTCCGCGAGCTTCAGGTAGAGCTGCGCCTTGTCGGCGAGATCGGCGTCGCCGCGCCGCGCCTCGATCCGCTCGACGAGGCAGGCGGCCACCGCGGCGTCGTCCATCTTCTTCAGCGCGTCGAGCGCCGCCGCGCGCTTCGCGAGCTCCGGCCGGGCCTCGATGAGGTCCACGAGCGGCGTGAGCGCCACGGGGCCGAACGCGCGGATCGCGTCCGCCACGATGCCGGGCTTGTAGCCGTCGGCGTAGGCCGAGAGGAGCTCGCTCAGCCCGCGGACGTCGCCGAGGAAGCCGAGCGCGTACGCGGCGATCTTCGCCTCCTGCTCGTTCTCGCTCCGGCTCGCCAGCATCCGGACGAAGGTCTCGACCATCTCGACGTCGCCGAGCTGCGCCAGCGCGTAGGCGGCCTCCTCGCGGACGCCGCGGGCGACGTCCCCGTAGAATGCGCGGCGGAGCGCCGGCAGCGCGGCGAGGTCGCCCAGCTCGGAGAGCGCCTTCAGCGCCTCGAGCCGCTCCTCCTTGGTCGGCGCGGCGCCCAGCGTCTTCGCGAGCTCGTGCACGCGCCCGAGCCGCGCGGCGCGCCGCGCGCGCACCCAGTCGCCCCCCGGCCCGGCCGGCTGCGTGGCGTGCGTGACGTGCGCGACGTCGATCACGTCGAGCGCGTCGCGGGCGAGCGCCCGCAGGCCGGCGTCCTTCGCGTGCTCCTCGACCTTGCGGAGCATCGCCGTGGCCTCGGCGCGGGCCGGGCCGCCGTGCAGAACGACCGCCTGCAGCACCCGCACCGCCGTCAGCTTCGCCACGCGGCCCGCCTTCACCGTGAGCGCCTTCTCCGCGGCGGCGATCGCCTCCGCCCCGAGCGGCGCGAACGTCCTCGCGATGGTCGGCGTCGCGGTGCCGTCCGCCCAGATCGGGAAGATGTTCGCCACGAGCTCGCTCGCCGGCAGCGCCGCGTAGTAGCGCGCGTGGTGGACCGCGGCGACGTAGCGGTTCATCGCGCCCGCCGCGCGCCGACGTGCCACCTCGTCCGGGGAGAGCGCCTCGTCGGGCCGCGCCACGGCGACGCTCTCGTAGGTCGGCACGCGCTCGGTCGAGGCGCGGTCGATCTGCGTCGCGCCGGCCAGGCGGACGAGCGCCATCTCGAGCACCTGGTAGAGCTTGATGAAGTCGTCGAGCCGATCGGCCGGCTCGGTCCGCTGCGGCAGCGCCTGGAGCAGCGCGGCCTGCTTCTCGAGGCGGAGGTCGCGCAGCCGCGCGGCCAGCGGGTCGGTCGCGCGCGCGCTGAGCCCGGTCAGGCCCGTGACGAGCGCCTCGGCGAGCTCCTCGCGGACCTCGCCGAGCGCGATGGCCGCGGGCGAGGCGCCCGCCTCGCGGGCGGCGGCGTTCCACGCGGAGCCCTCGAGCGGCCCGCCCCGCGCCGCGCTCCCCTGCTCGGCGCCCTGATCGAAGACAGCGCGCAGCTCCAGGCCGAGCGGCCCCTCGACGACAGCGGCGAGCGGCCACAGCGTGGGCAGCGCGGCGTCGATGCCGACGTCCCCGAGCAGCGCGCGGAGCCGCGCGTCGCGGAGCGAGCCGGCGAGCCGCTCCTCGAGCGCCGGGTCGTCGGGCAGGTGGAGCGCCTCCCCCTTGTCGTCGACGGCCGAGAGCCGCGCGCCGCGCGCGAAGAGCGTGTCGGTGAGCACCGCCACGGGCACGAGGTCGGGCGCGAAGACGTCCTTGCGGTGCTCCTGGAGCGCCGCGAGCGCCGCGCCGACGTCGGGCAGCGCCCGCGCGAGCACGGACTCGAGGGCGCCGGCGTCGAGCGGGCGCTTGTCGCCGAGATCGCTGAAGTCGACGCGCAGCGGCGGGTAGCCCGGGTAGGTCGTCGCGCGCGCCCCGGCGAGCACCTCGCCGGCGAAGCTCCGCTTCGGCTCGGTCCGCTTCGCCAGGAACACCGGGAGGATCTGCTTCTCGCTGAAGTGGCGGCCGGACTCGAGGTCGATGAAGCGGCTCTCCCGGATGACGAAATCGTCGCTCGTCGTGCGCGTCGAGAAGGCGTACTCGACGAGCGTGAGGTCCCCGGCGGGCTTCCTGTCGGACGCCTTCCACGTCTTGCCGACGAGCTCCTCGACGTGGCGGTCGTCGAGCGGCTCGCCCGCGAGGTGCTTCTCCAGCTTGCGGGCGGTGAGCAGGAGATCGGCCATCACGTTGGCGTAGGCGACCGCCGGCAGCGCGCCGCGGGGAGCGCCTTTGGCCTGCCGGCCCCCCGCGGCCTGCCTGCGGAGCAGCGCGGCGAGGTCGAGCGTCCGCGCCGAGAGGCGCCGGAGGCGGTTCTCCCGGAGCGCCTCGGCGAGCTTCTCCATCTGCTCGATGCGGTCGCCCCCGATCGTCGCGACGCCGGACACGCCGAGCTCGCGCACGAGCGTGCCGACCTGCTCGACGCCGGACTTCATCATGGCCTGCGCGTTCGCGCTGCCCTTCTTCACGCTCTTGCGCGCGGTGTCCCCGCCCGGCGCGCCCGGCGGCGCCGCCTCGCTCACGGCGAACGACTCGGGCGCGCGCGCCCACGCGACGAGCAGCGCCGCCGCGTGCTTGCAGAACGCTGTGTTGAAGGTCCGCGCCGGGCAGGAGCAGCGCCCCTTGAACGCCGGCGCCGGCGCGTCGCTGTAGACGAGCGACACCTTGTAAGGCGAGGCTCCGGAGCCCTTGGCGTCGCAGAACAGCTTGTTCTCGTAGCGCGCGAGGTTCAGGAGCTGCCCGCCGTCGTAGAGCAGCGTGCCCTTCTTGAGCTCTCCCGCGTCCTGGATGAACGCCCGGAGCTCGCCGGCCCCGATGCGCTTCACGTCGCCCGGGGCCGCGCTCACGGCGCCTCCGCGGGCGAGCGCGCCGGGCGCGGCGACGTGGGGATCTCGTCGTTCGGGAGCAGCGGATAGGCGGCCGGCATCGGCCTGGAAGCCTATCACGGGCGACGGCGCGGGAGCTCTTCGCTGCCTCCGCTCGCCTCCCCCGGATCGGGCCATCGGCTCATGAGATCGGGCCCTCGGGCCGTCAGGCCGGCTGTGCGGCGGCGCTGGCGCGCTCCGCCGCGGCCTCGCCGAGGCGCGGGTAGTCGATGTAGCCGCGCGGGCCCTCGGAGTAGAAGGTCGCGACGTCGGGCGTGTTGAGCGGCGCGCGGCGCGACAGGCGCTCCGGAAGATCGGGGTTGGCCAGGAACGGCGCGCCGAAGGAGACGAGATCCGCCGCGCCGGTCCGCAGCGCTTCCTCCGCGGTCTCCAGCGTGTAGCCGCCGTTCACGACGAGGGCGCCGCGGAACCGCTCGCGGAGGAGGGGCGTCACCCGCTCCGCGGCGCCGAGCGCCTGCCCCGAGAGCGGCTCCACGACGTGCAGATAGACGACCTTGCGCGCCGAGAGCTCGGCGGCGACGTGGCCGAAGAGCGCCCTCGGATCGGAGTCGCTCATGTCGTTGAAGTCGGCCAGCGGCGAGACCCGCACGCCGACCCGGTCGGCGCCGAACACCCCGGTCACGGCCTCGGTGATCTCGAGCAGGAACCGCGCCCGGTTCTCGATCGAGCCGCCGTACCGATCCGTCCTCTGGTTCACGCCGTTCCGGAGGAACTGGTCGATGAGGTAGCCGTTCGCCGCGTGGATCTCGACTCCATCGAAGCCGGCCGCCTTGGCCCGGCGCGCGCCGTCCTCGAACCGCGCGATCACGCCGGCGATCTCGTCCGTCTCCAGGGCGCGCGGGGTGGTGTACGGCTGCGGGCCCTCGGGCGTGTACGCGTGGCCCTTGCGGATCGCGACGGCCGAGGACGAGACGGGCGCCTGCCGGTTCGGTTGGAACGAGGGGTGCGACGCCCGCCCGACGTGCCAGAGCTGGAGGAAGCCGCGCCCCCCCGCCCGGTGGATCGCGTCCGTCACGAGCCGCCACCCGGCGACCTGCGCGTCCGTGTGGATGCCAGGTGTGCGGAGATATCCCACGCCCTCCGGGGTGACCTGCGTCGCCTCGGTGATGATGAAGCCCGCAGAGGAGCGCTGCTCGTAGTACCGCGCGTTGAGCTCGGTCGGCACGTTGCCCTCGCCGGCGCGGCAGCGCGTCAGCGGCGCCATCACGAGGCGGTTCGGCAGCGAGAGGGGGCCGAGCGCGAAGGGGCTGAAGAGCAGGTCTTTGGCGGTGGTCACGATCGATGCTCCTTGCAAAGAAGATGTAGCTTCCGAAAGGGAAGTGGCATCCGTTCGGCGAGCATGATGAATCTGCACTGCACGATGTCAAGTCACTTCCCTTTTGGAAGTGAACAGGTCATGCTGGTGTCTGGGACGACACATGAAGCACGCGTGCCAGCACCTCTGCGAGAAGTTTCAGGTCGCGATGGACGTGCTCGCGAAGCCCTGGAACGGGCTCATCATTGCGACGCTCGAGGAGGGGGCGCTGCGCTTCGGCGAGATCGGCGAGCGGCTCGACGCGATCAGCGATCGGATGCTCTCCAGCCGGCTGAAGGAGCTCGAGGCGCTGGGCCTCGTGGTGCGGCGCGTCCTGCCGGGGCCCCCCGTGCGCGTGGAGTACGAGCTGACCGACGCCGGGCGGGGATTCGGCGAGGTGGCGCAGGCGATCTCGCGGTGGGGAGAGCGGCTCGCGGTGAGCGCGGCGCGCGGCGGAGGGGTGAAGCGTGGCGCGCGCGCGGCGCGGGCGGCACGGTGACGACCGCGGCGAACCGCGCGCGGGCGTCATCCACGTCATCCACGTAGCGTCCACGCAGGTCGCGTGACGGATGCCACGAAGGAGTCCGCCCGCTCCTGAGCAGCGCTCAGGCAATACCTGACGCCGAGCGCTCGTGCGGCGAGGTAGCGGCAAGGTAGCGAGATGAGCGCCTCTGTCGATCTCGAGGTTGCGCTTGCCGCTCCGGTGGAATGGTGATGTAATTCGAGGGCTTCGCATCTCGGTGGCTGATAAAATGGGGTGCAGATTCGTGGGATACGAGCTCAGCCGTTAGGCCGGCGAGCGAGGCGTACGAAAGTACGCTGCAGCGCGCCGAACGACGCGGATGAGCTCGCCAAATAGGAAGACGCACCCCGCGACAACGCGAAGCGTCAACGCGAGGGCGTCCCCTGGGGGTCGCGGTGGATCGCCGTATGGTACTGCAGCACCAGCGCCGACCGGGGGGGATGAGGCTCGCGCACCAGTTCTGGTTGTCTCTCGTCCTCCCCATCGCGATGGCCATCCTGCTGTATGGCATCTTCGCGTCGGCGCATCGCAAGCAGGTCCTGCGGGAGGAGGCCACGGCGGAGCTCCGCAACTACGCCACCCTGCTTCAGGCGTTCGTCGAGAGCGCGCTGCAGCGCAGGGACGTCGCGCTCGTCCGGCGGAGGGCAGAGGACTTCGCGAGCGCCGAGCGCATCCTTGGCATCGCCGCGTTCACCAGGGAAGGTGAGGCGATCTTCATCACGAAGGGAGTCGAGCGCGAAGCGGAGCGCCTCGAGCAGCTCGCGCGCCGGGCGTTCCTCGAAGGAGGCGACATCGAGGAGACAGCCAGCCTGGCCGAGCAATCCGTGCTGCTCCGCACGGTTTCCATCCGGCCGAGCAGCGCCAATCAGCCCCTGGTCGCCGTCCTGGTGCGCGATCGTCACTACGTCGAGGTGCTGGAGAGGACGTTGAACCACGGCCTCGCTGTGACCGGCGTCGTGCTGCTGCTGATCAGCGCGGTCGTCGCCGGGCTCGTCGGGCGCTTCACGGTCGCGCTCCCCGCGCGGGCCATCCTCGCCGGGGCCGAGCGCGTCGCGAGCGGCGATCTGGACGCGGCCGTGCCCGAGCGTGGCGCGGAGGAGCTCTCTCGCCTGGCGAGCGCCTTCAACACGATGACCTGTTCTCTCCGCGAGGCGCGGGAGCGCGCGGTGCGGGAGGAGGCGGCGCGTGTGAACGGCGAGCGCAAGCTGCAGCAGGCGCAGGCGCTCGCCGCCGCGGGGCAGGTGGCGACCTCGCTCGGCCATGAGATCGGCTCGCCGCTGAACGTGATCCATGGCCGCGCGCGCCGCGCGGCCGACCTGCCCGGCTGCCCAGAGCACCTGCGCGCCGAGCTGGAGACCATCGCGCGGCAATCCGAGCGGATCACGCGCGTCGTCTCTCGCCTCGTCTCCCTCGCTCGTCCGCCGAGACCGCAGCAGGCGGACAGCGATCTCCGGCGCGTCATCGACGATGTGGTCGCTTTCCTGGGCCCGGAGTGCAGGAGGCGCGGCATCGAGCCGAGCGTCCTGTGCCCGCTCGAGGGCGCCGCCAGGGTGCGCGTCGCCCTCGACTCCGATCGTCTGTTTCAGGTCGTGTTCAATCTGTGCCTGAACGCCGTGGAGGCCCAATCCCGCGGCGGCGAGCTCGTGGTGAGCGTCCTGCCCGAGTGCGATGGTCCAGCGGGCTCTAGCGTCGCCTGCTTCGAGGTCGCCGACGCGGGGCCGGGGATCCCCGCCGAGGATCTGCACCGGATCTTCGACCCGTTCTTCACGACGAAGGCGGCCGGCGGCGGGAGCGGGCTCGGGCTCGCGATCGTCCGTGGGATCGTCGAGGAAGCCGGCGGCTCGGTGGAGACCGCCGCCTCGGCGACAGGCGGGGCGCGCTTCAGGATCACCTTGCCCGCGATCGTGTCCGATTCACCGGCGAGCGCGGAAGCGAGCTCGGAGTCAAGTAGAGGGGGTAGAGAGGAAGGGCAGAAAGCATGAGTCTGAGCTCACCGAGCGTGTTGGTTGTCGAAGACGACGATGATCTCGGCCGGTTCGTCGTTGACATCGCCAAGGACCACGGCTACCAGGCGACGCACGTGGCCGATGCGATGTCGGGCCTCGGCCTGCTGCCGTCGGGGGACTTCGACCTGCTGATCACCGACATCCGCATGCCGGGGATGGACGGCATCGAGCTGATCGCGCGGGCGAAGAAGCAAGATCCGTCGCTGGCGATCATCGCGATCACCGCGTTCGGCTCCGTCGAGACCGGGATGCGCGCCCTCCGCGTCGGCGCCTCCGACTACCTCTCCAAACCTTTCCGCTCCGATGAGCTAAGCTCTCGCATGCGACGCGCGCTCGAGCGTCGCGCTCGCGATATCGAGCATGCTCGTCTCCAGCGGCAAGTCGCAGAAGTATTGCGCCGCGGCAAGTCGTGAAACGGCGGTACTCCAGGGTCTCATGACGCCGAGCTCCCCCGGCATCGACGAGGCCTGAACACCTGAAACGGGAACAAGCACTCCAGGCGCGCTATCGTCGTCAGGAAGGTGGTCATGCAATCGAACAACATCGCGGCGACCTCGAAGGACAAGCACGGGAGCGGGGCGAGCAAGAAGTCGCCGCCCCGCAAGCGCGGCGCCAACGGGAGCCACCTGGATGTGCGGGAGATGCAGCTCCAGGCGGTGCTGGAGGTGCTCAAGGCGGTGAAGGCCGGCAACTTCTCCGCGCGCGTCGGCATCGGCGAGGTGCCGGGGACGATCGGTCAGATCGCCGATGAGGTGAACGACGTCGTCCAGCAGCTGCAGACCGTCGGCTCGGAGATCACGCGCGTGGCGCGCGAGGTAGGCACGGAGGGCAAGCTGGGCGCGCAGGCGGAGGTGCAGGGCGTCAGCGGGACGTGGAAGGACCTCACGGACAACGTGAATGTCCTCGCGGGCAACCTGACGAACCAGGTGCGCAACATCGCGGTCGTGACGACGGCGGTGGCGAACGGCGACCTGTCGAAGCAGATCACGGTCGAGGCGAAGGGGGAGATCCTCGAGCTGAAGAACACCATCAACAAGATGGTGGAGCAGCTGCGCGCGTTCGCGTCGGAGGTGACGCGCGTCGCGCGCGAGGTAGGCACGGAGGGCAAGCTGGGCGCGCAGGCGGAGGTGCGCGGCGTCAGCGGGACGTGGAAGGACCTCACGGACAACGTGAATGTCCTCGCGGGCAACCTGACGAACCAGGTGCGCAACATCGCGGTCGTGACGACGGCGGTGGCGAACGGCGACCTGTCGAAGCAGATCACGGTCGAGGCGAAGGGGGAGATCCTCGAGCTGAAGAACACCATCAACAAGATGGTGGAGCAGCTGCGCGCGTTCGCGTCGGAGGTGACGCGCGTGGCGCGCGAGGTAGGCACCGAGGGCAAGCTGGGCGCGCAGGCGGAGGTGCGCGGCGTCAGCGGGACGTGGAAGGACCTCACGGACAACGTGAATGTCCTCGCGGGCAACCTGACGAACCAGGTGCGCAACATCGCGGTCGTGACGACGGCGGTGGCGAACGGCGACCTGTCGAAGCAGATCACGGTCGAGGCGAAGGGGGAGATCCTCGAGCTGAAGAACACCATCAACAAGATGGTGGAGCAGCTCCGGACGTTCGCCGCGGAGGTGACGCGCGTCGCGCGCGAGGTAGGCACGGACGGCAAGCTCGGCGGCCAGGCGCAGGTGCCGGGCGTCGCCGGCACGTGGAAGGACCTCACCGACAACGTGAACCAGCTCGCGGGCAACCTGACGAACCAGGTGCGCAACATCGCCCTCGTCACGACGGCCGTCGCCAAGGGCGATCTCTCTCAGAAGATCACCGCCGAGGCGAAGGGGGAGATCCTCGAGCTGAAGGACACCATCAACAAGATGGTGGAGCAGCTGCGCGCGTTCGCGTCGGAGGTGACGCGCGTCGCGCGCGAGGTAGGCACGGAGGGCAAGCTGGGCGCGCAGGCGGAGGTGCGCGGCGTCAGCGGGACGTGGAAGGACCTCACGGACAACGTGAATGTCCTCGCGGGCAACCTGACGAACCAGGTGCGCAACATCGCCCTCGTCACGAAGGCGGTCGCGAGCGGTGACCTGTCCCAGAAGATCGCGGTCGAGGCCAAGGGGGAGATCCTCGAGCTGAAGGACACCATCAACAAGATGGTCGATCAGCTGCGCGCGTTCGCCGCGGAGGTGACGCGCGTCGCGCGCGAGGTAGGCACGGACGGCAAGCTCGGCGGCCAGGCGCAGGTGCCGGGCGTCGCCGGCACGTGGAAGGACCTCACCGACAACGTGAACCAGCTCGCGGGCAACCTGACGAACCAGGTGCGCAACATCGCCCTCGTCACGAAGGCGGTCGCGAGCGGCGACCTGTCCCAGAAGATCACGGTCGAGGCCAAGGGGGAGATCCTCGAGCTGAAGGACACCATCAACAAGATGGTCGATCAGCTGCGCGCGTTCGCCGCGGAGGTGACGCGCGTCGCGCGCGAGGTAGGCACCGAGGGCAAGCTCGGCGGCCAGGCGCAGGTGCCCGGGGTCTCCGGCACGTGGAAGGACCTGACGGAGAACGTCAACGTCATGGCCTCGAACCTCACCTCGCAGGTGCGCGGCATCGCCAAGGTCGTGACCGCGGTCGCGAACGGCGATCTCCGCCAGAAGCTCGCCCTGGAGGCCAAGGGCGAGATCGCGTCGCTGGCGGACACCATCAACGACATGACCTACACGCTCCGCGTGTTCGCCGAGCAGGTGACCACGGTCGCGCGCGAGGTCGGCATCGAGGGCAAGCTCGGCGGCCAGGCCAAGGTGCCCGGCGCGGCCGGCACGTGGAGGGACCTCACCGACAACGTGAACCAGCTCGCGGGCAACCTCACCACGCAGGTGCGCGCCATCGCCGAGGTCGCGACCGCCGTGACGAAGGGCGACCTCACGCGGGCCATCTCGGTCGAGGCGCAGGGCGAGGTCCTCCAGCTGAAGGACAACATCAACCAGATGATCTCGAACCTGCGGGACACGACGCGCGCCAACCAGGAGCAGGACTGGCTGAAGACGAACCTGGCGCGCTTCTCCGGGATGATGGCCGGGCAGCGGACGATCGAGGCGCTCTCTCGCCTCATCATGTCCGAGGTGACGCCGCTCGTGTCGGCGCAGCACGGGGCCTTCTATGTGCTCGAGTCCGAGGAGAAGTACCCGGCGCTCAAGCTCACGTCGAGCTACGCGTTCCAGAAGCGCAAGGGCATCTCCAACCGGTTCGCGCTGGGCGAGGGGCTCGTCGGGCAGTGCGGCCTGGAGAAGAAGAGCATCGTCGTCACCGATCTCCCGGACGACTACATCCGGGTGAGCTCGGGCCTCGGCGACGCGCCGCCGCGCAACATCTGCGTCCTGCCGGTGCTCTTCGAGGGCGGCCTCAAGGCGGTCATCGAGCTGGCGAGCTTCCAGAACTTCACGCCCATCCACCTCACGTTCCTCGAGCAGCTCACGCAGTCGATCGGCGTCGTGTTCAACATGATCGGCGCCAGCATGAGGACGGAGGAGCTGCTCCAGGAGCTCCAGAGGTCCAACACCGAGCTCGGCTCGCGGTCGCAGGAGCTGGAGGAGAAGGCGTCGGAGCTCGAGATCAAGAACCGCGAGATCGCGCGCGCCAGCGCCTCTCTGGAGGAGAAGGCGAGGGAGCTGTCGCGCACGTCGAAGTACAAGTCCGAGTTCCTCGCGAACATGTCGCACGAGCTGCGCACCCCGCTGAACAGCCTGCTCATCCTCGCCAGGATCCTCGCGGACAACGAGGAGCACACGCTCACGTCGAAGCAGGTCGAGTACGCGAAGACGATCGCCGCGGCGGGGCAGGACCTCCTGCAGCTCATCAACGAGATCCTCGACCTCTCGAAGATCGAGGCCGGCAAGATCGACGTGAAGACGCAGCGGGTCTTGCTCTCCGAGCTGGCCGAGTACGTCGAGCGGAGCTTCCGGCAGATCGCCGAGCAGAAGGAGCTCGAGTTCTGGGTCCGGGTCGCGACCGGCGTCCCCGCGGGGATCATGACGGATCTGCAGCGGCTCCAGCAGATCCTGAAGAACCTGCTGTCCAACGCGTTCAAGTTCACGTCGTCCGGGCGGATCTCGCTCGAGATCGAGGTGGCCAGCAAGGCGCTCACGTTCAAGCGGGAGACGCTCATCAAGGCGAAGACCGTCGTGGCGTTCGCCGTCACCGACACGGGGATCGGCATCCCGGCGGAGAAGCAGACGCTCATCTTCGACGCGTTCCAGCAGGCCGACGCGTCGACCAGCCGCACCTACGGCGGCACAGGGCTCGGCCTGACGATCAGCCGGGAGCTGGCCAGCCTGCTCGGCGGGGAGATCTTGCTGAACAGCACGCCCGGGCTCGGCAGCAAGTTCACCCTGTACCTGCCTGCGGAGCGGACGGAGCAGAAGGGGACGAGGCCGGCGCGCGCCGAGCTGACCGAGCCGGTCGCGCCGCTCCTCACGAACGGCACCTCCTCGGTCGCGCTCGCGGGGCGCAGCGTGCTCGTCATCGACGATGACGCGCGCAACGTCTTCGCGATCACGAGCCTGCTCGAGCGGCGCGGGGCGCACGTGGTCCTGGCCGAGAACGCGAGGCACGGTATCGAAATCTTGCGCGACGCCGATTCGCCCATCGATATTGTCCTCATGGACATCATGATGCCCGAGCTCGACGGCTACGAGGCGACGCGGGAGATCCGGAGCGATCCCCGCTTCAACGAGCTGCCGATCATCGCGGTGACGGCCAAGGCGATGCCGGAAGATCGACAGAAGTGCCTGGACGCCGGCCTGAACGATTTCGTGGCCAAGCCGGTGGACGAGGGGCGGCTGATGTCGACGATCCTGCACTGGGTGCGGCCGGATTGAGCCACGGAGCCGCACCGTGTCTACCGCGCCCGCGACGACCAGCATTCTCCTAGTCGACGATCAGCCAGAGAACCTGACGGCGCTCAGGGCGATCCTGGCCGACGAGAGCTACCGCCTCGTGACCGCCGCGAGCGGGAAGGACGCGCTCCTCAGGATCCTGTCCGAGGATTTCGCGGTCATCCTGCTCGACGTGCGGCTGCCCGACATCGACGGCTTCGAGGTCGCCTCGCTCGTGAAGCAGCGGGAGCGGTCGCGCCACACGCCGATCATCTTCCTGACGGGGGCGACGGACGATCTCGCGGCCATTTACAGGGCGTACGCCGTGGGCGGCGTCGACTACCTCCTGAAGCCGCTCGAGCCGGAGGTCGTCCAGGCGAAGGTCGCCGTGTTCGTCGAGCTCCACCGGCGCGGCGAGCAGATCAAGGAGCAGGCGGAGCTCCTGCGCCAGGCCGAGCAGCGGCGGCGCGACGCCGAGGTCGAGGACCTCCGGCGCGCCGCGCAGGCGAGGTACCAGAACCTGGCCGACGCCATCCCGCAGTGCGTCTTCACGGCGAAGCTCGACGGCGGCATCGATTACGTGAGCTCGCGCTGGCTGGAGTACACGGGGCTCGCGTTCGAGGCGCTCCGCGGCTGGGGCTGGCAGGCCGCTGTACACCCGAACGATCTGAACCAGTTCGTCAGCAAGTGGCGGCGCTGCCTGGAGTCGGGCGAGCCCTTTCAGGGCGAGTGTCGCCTCAGGTCGATCCACGGCGCTTACCGGTGGCACCTGTGCCGGGCGGTGCCGGAGCGGGACGTCTGGAAGCGGGTGGTCGCCTGGCTCGGCAGCTTCACGGACATCGACGACGGCAAGCGCCACGAGCAGGAGCGCCTGCACCTCCTGACGCGCGAGCGGGCGGCCCGCGCGGAGGCCGAGGCCGCCGTGCGCCGCTCGGAGATCCTCGCGGAGGCGTCGAGCTCGTTCTCGGCGTCGCTCGACGAGCACAGCGTCGCGACGGCCCTCGTGCGCGTCGCCGCGGAGCGCATCTGCACCTGGTGCGTGCTCGACCTGCGGGAGGACGGCGGCGCGCGCAGGCTCGCGGCCGCTCATCGGGCCCGCGACGGGGCGCGGTTCATGGATCGGTTCGGCCCGAGGGAGCTCGCCTTGACCGCGGAGGGCGTCGGCGCGGTGCTCACGACCGGCCGCCCCGACCTGCGCGTCGAGTGCGCTCCGCGCGACGTCGCCGTGGCGCTCGACATCGACGATCGCGCCGTGATCCAGGAGATCGGCGCCAGCAGCTACCTGTGCGTGCCGCTCGTCACGCGCGGCGAGGTGCTCGGGGCGCTCAGCATGGTGTGGGTCGAGCCGGGCGAGCGCTTCGAGCCGCCCGACTTCGCGGTCGCCCTCGACGTCGCGCAGCGCGCGGCGCTCTGCCTCGAGAACGCCCGGCTGCTGCGGATGACGCGCGAAGCCGTGCAGATCCGCGAGGATTTCGTGGCGGTCGCCTCGCACGAGCTGAGGACGCCGCTCAGCGCGCTGGTGCTCCAGGTCCAGGGCCTCACGCGCGCCCTCCACCGGGCAGACGGCGGGCTGCCGGCGGATCAGGTGCTGGCGAAGCTCTCCCAGGCCGGCGGACAGATCGAGCGGCTCACGCGGCTCATCGACACGCTGCTCGACGTGGCGCGCATCAACAGCGGCCACCTCGAGCTCAGCCTCGATGACGTCGATCTGTGCGACGTGGCGCGCGAGGTGGCGGGCCGCCTCGAAGCCGAGCTGGAGCGGGCCGGCTGCACGCTCGATCTGGACATGCCGGTGACCGCGGTCGGCCGGTGGGACCGCCTGCGGATCGATCAGGTGATCACCAACCTGCTCATGAACGCCATCAAATACGGGCGGGGTAAGCCGATCCAGGTGCGCATCTCGGTGGATGGGCGGTCCGCGGTGCTCCAGGTGGCAGATCAGGGCATCGGGATCGCTCAGGAGTACATCGCCCGCATCTTCGGGCGCTTCGAGCGCGCGGCGCCGACCAGCTCGTATGGCGGGCTCGGTGTCGGCCTGTACATCGTGGACCAGATCCTGAGGGCTCACGGCGGCAGCATCCAGGTGGATAGCGCCCCGGGCATGGGGGCCAGATTCCAGGTGGCGTTGCCGCTCCCGCCCCGAGCGGCTGGTCCGTCCGGGCCCCTGGGCGAGCGCCCTGGATCGTCGTTGACCGGTCCCGCCGGCTGAGAGGCGCTCTCCTGAGCTCACCTGCCGTCCGTGGGGCAGGGATGCGGTCGCGCTGCGCCACCGTTGCAACCGGTGGTTTCAACCGTGAAAGACGGCTCACGGTCCCCCCGTGAAAAGCGGCGACGCCGGCATCCGGCCATCGTTGGCCTGCATCGTGCAACAAGCTCGTGACAGAGCGCCCGGTGCGACACCCGGGGGCAGTCCCTCGCCGATCACCACGGAGACACGGAGGCACGGAGCGAACCCAGACCCGTGCCTTCGTGCCTCCGTGGTGCATGCGTGCATCCGCCGTGAGAGGCGGAAGGCGAGTGGATCTCCCGGGTGGACAAGTTCACGTCCGGACGGGCGCTCAGGGCTCGTGATCTCCGCACTGCGACGCTGCGTAAAAGATCAAAACAGTTTATAGGTGATGAGCCCTCGCCGAGCGACGTGATCAGTCCGCAACATCTATCGGTAGTTCAAGTGAAACTTTCTATCAGCCTAGTTGGCCCCTCGATCAGCGCCGAGAGCAGCGCGGGTCCCCTTCTGGTCAAGACACCCTCTCTGGAAGAGGTGGTTCGCGCGGCCGGGGCCCGTCGGCGGGTCTCTGCGAGCGCTGCCCGGGGCGCCACGTCCCGGAAGCGCGCCGCCGCCCGGCGGACGGACGAGCGCTCGGCGAAGTCGACCCGCCGCGCGCGGTGACAGGGCCGGCGGCGCGGGGCGCCGCGGACGCGCTCGCTGACGCCGGCGGTGTTCGAGAGAGCGCGCCGCAGCGAGCCGAGCGACGCGGAGGAGCCTGTAGCGCGCGACGGCGCGACGATGCGCCCCGCTCTGGCGGTGCGAGGGCCACGGAGGCACAGACGACGCAGAGGAAGGAAATGAACCTCTGTGTCCTCTGTGCCTCCGTGGTTTTGTGCCCTCGCCAGGCGCTCAGCGCGCCTCGGCGTCGAGCAGCGGGCCGAGGTCCTGACCTCGCATGAGCCGCTCTACCACCTTGACGAGGAGCTTCGGGGTGCAGCCGAAGCAGGGGGTCCCGAGGGCAGCGAGCTTCTGCGCCATGTCGTGGTCGTACGAGGGTTTGCCGCTGTCGGACAGCGCGAGGAGGCAGATCGACTTCACCTTGCTGTCGGCGAGCTGGCGCATGCGGGCGACGAGCTCCTCGGCGTTGCCGCCCTCGAACAGGTCGGTGATCAGGATGAACAGCGTCTTCTCGGGGCGCTCGATGAAGTTCGCCTGGGCGTAGGCCACCGCGCGGTTGATGTCGGTGCCGCCGCCGAGCTGCGCCGTGAACAGCACGTCGACCGGATCGACGAGCATCGGAGTCACGTCGACGACTTCGGTATCGAAGAAGAGGAGCCGAGTGCGGAGGACGTCGAGGGACGCGAAGATCGCGGCCATGATGGAGCTGTAGACGACGCTCTCGCCCATGGAGCCCGACTGGTCGACGAGGATCGCGACGTCCCACTCGTGTCTCCGCGTCTGGTTCGCCCAGAAATAGAGCTTGTCCGGGACGAGGCGGCGCTGCTCCGCGTCCCATCCTCTGAGGTTCTTGCGGATGGTGCGCTTCCAGTCGAGGTTCCTGAGGACGCGGAGCGGGCTCGTCGTGTTCCGCCGCAGGGCGCCGAGGACGGCGGTGCGGATCTCGGACTCCAGCGCGCGCCGCACCTCCTCGACGACTTCACGCACGATCTGCCGGGCGGTCTCCCGGGCGGCGTCGGGGATAAGGCCCTTCGCGCTCATGAGCGTGGCGACGAGCTCGACGTTCTTCTCGAGGAAGGGCAGCGTCTCGGGCTCGAAGAGGAGCTGCGTCAGCCCTCGCTTCTCGATGGCATCCTTCTGGACGAGCGCGACGATGTCGTGGCTGAAGAACTCGCGCACCGCGGAGAGCCACTCGGGGACGTACGGCCGCGAGCCGCCCAGGTTGCCGGCGCGCTCGTCGTAGATGAACGAGAGGGCCTTGTCGAGGTCGCCGAGCCGCCGCGGGTCGACGTGGAGCGCGGACGCCGCGCCGCCGAGGCCGCCCAGGGAGAGGCGGGGATCGACGCGCTCGGCCTCGGGCCCGAGCGCGAGCCGCCAGCGCAGGAGGGCGTCGCGATCGCCGTCGGTGAGGTCGTCCGTCGCGCCGGCAGGGGAGGGGGGCGGAGGGGCTTTCTTGGGGGTGCGGGCGCTCATCGCTGTGGGGTGTCGGAGGGGTCGCGAGCTCTCCAGAGAGCCTGTTTGGCGGAAGCCCGATGAGCCGCCCCGCGGCGCGAGCAGCGAGCGCGGTGCGTGCGTGCCGCACAGCGGCAGGATAGGGGGCGTGGCCGCGAGGCACAAGGAGGACGGCGCGGCGGAGCGCGGCGGCGCCGCCGCGCTCCGCCGCCGCCGGCGCTACGCCTTCGGAGCCCCGACGGTGAACTCCCAGACGAACTTCCCTTTCCCTTGCTTCTCGTCCGGCGGGGTGAGGACGAGCCCGTCGATCGACTTCACGACGCAGCTCGCCACATCGTCCGACGCGGTGGTGCCGGCGGGATCGACGGCGACGTTCGTGATGCGGCCGCTGTCCTCGAGCACCGTGAAAGCGACGGTGACCTTGCCCTGCGCGCGGGGGTTCCGTGCGAGCTCTGCGTCATAACAAGCGCTGATCTCGTCGCGCCTCGTCTCGAGCAGCGCTGCCGTATCGTCGCGGTACATCTCGGCGTTCCGCACGGCGAAGGAGCAGCCCGCGGACGCGCTCGCCAGAACCATCATGGTGAGACCCGAAAACAACTTCTTCATGCTCGCCTCCTTGCGGGGAGCGCCCTTGCGGCTCGGTTTCGGACCAGCGTTCATTTGCCGGCGTCCGCGGTCTTCTGCGCGGTGTCTTGCTCGACGATGTTGAACTCGACGCGACGGTTCTTCTCGCGCCCCTCCGGGGTGTCGTTGTCCGCGATGGGCTTCGACTTGCCGAAGCCCTTGGCGGTGAGCATGCCGGCGGCGATCCCGTGGTCGACGAGGTACTTCATCACGGCTTTCGCGCGGCGATCCGAGAGCTTCAGGTTATGGTCGTCCGATCCCTCGGCGCTCGCGTGACCCTCGATGGCGATCTTCTTGATGTGCGTGTGCTTCTTGATCGTGCTGACGACCTCGTCCAGCAGGCTGTGTGACTCCGACCGGATCGTCGCCTGGTCGTATTCGAACTGGATCTTCTCGTTGATGATGATCTTGTCGTCCGTCACGACCACGCGCTCCGGCGGGGGCGCGGGCGGCGGGGGCGGCGCGGGCGGCCGGCCCACGACGGCGAGCGCCTTCCCTCCTTCGAACGTGGTGACGCCGCCGCAGGCGATGGGGCCCAGGCCCACCGCCGTGAGCGCGGCAGCGGCGACCCAGGGCCCGAGGCCCGTGGCCCGCCGCGCGCTGCGCCGTGCGACGAGCCAGCGGGGGCTCGGGCGGCTCGTCACATCTCGTTTATCGTCGAACTCATTCATGATCGCGTCTCCATGGCCCGCTGTCACGGGCCCAGGCCACCGGGGCGCTCTGCGTCGCCCCTCGATGAAACCGCGGGAATCGGCACGCCGGAGCGCGTCGCGCGCAGGAACTCGGCGAGCGATGTGAGCGCGTGGAGATCGCCGGGCGCGAGGGCGCTCGCCGCCGCGTGGAGCCGCCGGCGAGCCGAGTCGGCGGCGTGAGATCTCCTCGGCTCAGCGCTTTCGCTGGGCCACGCATGCTCGAACGAAGCCGGTATCAGACCGCGGGTGTGAAACCACGCGAGGATGCTGGCACGGATTTGTGCGAGCCGGAAGACGCGCCAGCGTCGTAGCTGCTCTGGCCTGCCAGAGAGCACGGCCTTGAACCGCCGAAACGATCCCCGGCCCTGGAGGGAATGCAGGAGCGTCACCTGGAGCTCGAGGTCGTCGACCGTCGGGATGAACGCCTCCAGCCATCCGTATTGCTCCCGCGCGCCGATCGCCTCGACGCGCACGCAGCGCGGATCCGCCTCGATGCGCGCGCACGTGTCCGGGTCGGTGAGCCCATCGACCAGCCGGATCACGGCGCCTGTCTCGAGGTGAAGGAAATAGCGGATATGCTCAGCGGTGTTGTCGAAGGCGTTCGCGAGAGCGTTCCAGTCGACAGGGATTCTCCGGTTCGCAGCAGTGGACTCCGGCGTGGTGGTGCACATTGCGAGCCCGGCCTGTAGGCAGCTCCCATGCCAGGCGTGCAGGACGCACGCGCCTGCGCGGGGCGCCCGAGAGCCTGTTTTCCGCAGGCAGCTGCGGGTGTCGCGTTGTGCAACAGGTCGATGAGGAGGGGAGTCGCGCGCCTCGCGGCCCCCTGGGAGGTCGCAGCGCGCTCGGCCCGGGCGCGGCAGCTCAGGGCGGGCCCGGTCGAGCGCGCGCGGCGGCGGGGCCGCCGGGCGGATCACGGCTTCGGGTCGCTCGAGCGTCCTCCGCGCATGCCGTACCGCTCGAGCTTCCGATAGAGGGTCGCCCGGTCGAAGCCCAGGATCTGCGCCGCCTGGCTCTTGTTGCCGCCGACCACCTCCAGGACGCGCAGGATGTAGCGCCGCTCGACCTCCTCCATGGGGACGAGCTCGGTCGGGTCGTCGCTCGAGACAAGGACGTGGGAGCGCCGGTAGGTCCGGATCTTCTCGGGCAGGTCGTCAACGGTGATGTGATCGTACCGAGCGAGCGCGACCGCCCTCTCGATGCAGTTCTGGAGCTCGCGCACGTTGCCGGGCCACGCATAGGCCATGAGCTTCTCCGCGGCGGGCGCCGAGAGTCCCTGGATGGGCCTCGCCTTGACGGTCGCGAAGTGCTCAAGGAAATGCTGCGCGAGCAGCAGCACGTCGGCGCCGCGGGAGCGGAGCGGCGGCAGGTCGACGTGAACCACGTTGATCCGGTAGTAGAGATCCTCGCGGAAACGGCGCTCTTCGATCGCTGTCTCGAGGTCGCGGTTCGTCGCGGCGATGAGCCGGACATCCACCGGGAGCTCCTCGTCGGCGCCGACGGGCCGGACGACGCGCTCCTGGAGGGCGCGCAGGAGCTTCGGCTGGAGCCCGATCGGCAGCTCGCCGATCTCGTCGAGGAACAGGGTCCCGCCGTGGGCCCGCGCGAACAGGCCGCTCCTGGCCCCCTTGGCGTCGGTGAACGCGCCTCGCGCGTGGCCGAAGAGCTCGCTCTCGAGGAGGGCGTCCGGGACCGCAGCGCAATTGACCGCCACGAACGCGCCCTCGCTCCGCCGGCTGCGCTGGTGCACGGCGCGGGCGACGAGCTCCTTGCCGGTCCCGCTCTCTCCCGTGATGAGGATCGACGTGTCCGAGTCGGCGATGCGATCGAGCAGATCGAATACGCTCCTCATCACCGGGCTGCCGCTGAGGATCTGCTCGTACCCGTGGGCGTCGGCCACGGCGCGCCGCAGGCGGCGCACCTCCTCGCGGAGGGCGCGGTGGCGCAGGGCGCGCTCCACGGTGAGCCGGAGCGCCTCGAGCTCGAACGGCTTGGTCACGAAGTCGTACGCGCCGGCGCGGATGGCGGACGTGGCGGTGTCGAGGCTCCCGAACGCGGTGATGACGATAACCGGGAGATCGGGCCTGTTCTCGACGATCCGCTCGCAGAGGTCGAGGCCGCTCATGCCGCGCATGGTCATGTCGGTGATCACGACGTCGAAATCCTCCACGCCGAGGAGCTCGAACGCCTCTGCGGCCGACGTCCGCCATGCCGTCCGGAACCCGCGCTTCTTGAGCCCGGCGTCGAGGAGCTCGCAGACGCCGCGCTCGTCGTCGACGATCAGGACGCGCCCTGTCATGAGTTCCCCCGCGGCAGCATCATGGTGAAGCGGCTCCCCGAGCCCGCCCGGCTGTCGACGTGGATCCAGCCGCCGTGCTCCTTGATGATGCCGTAGGCGACCGACAGGCCGAGCCCGGTCCCTTCGCCCACGGGCTTGGTCGTGAAGAACGGCTCGAAGATGTGCTCCAGGACGTCGGCCGGTATGCCCTGCCCCTCGTCACGAACGGACAGCGCGACATAATCCCCCTCGGCCCCTCCCTGGTCGGCCGGGGGACTGGCGCGCTCCGCCCGGAGGCCCACGGCCAACGTGCCGCCGGACGGCATGGCCTGGATCGCGTTGACCACCACGTTGGTGAGCGCCTGCTGGAGCTGCTCGGCGTCTGCGTGGACGACCAGCTCCGGTGTGTCCCCTTCCTGGACCATCGTGACGCCCTGCTTCTCGGCCAGCGGCCTCAGCATGACGAACGTGCTGTGAATGACGCTCCTCAGCGGGGTCTCCTGCTTCTCTGCGCTGCGGCGCCGGGCGAAATCGAGCAGCTGGCGGATGATCTGGGTCATCCGCTGTGACTGCTCGAGGAGGATCTGCCCGTTGGCCGGCACCTCTTCTCCCGTGACGTCCCCGTCCACCAGCATGCGCGCGCGCCCCACGATGACCTGGAGGGGCGCTCCCAGCTCGTGTGCGATCCCGGACGCGAGCTTGCCGACGGTAGCGAGCCGCTCGGCGTGGCGGAGCTGCTGGAGCGCGGCGAGCCGCGCGACGGCCTCGGACTCGAGCTTTCGGTTCGCCGCGGCGAGGCGGTCACACATCGCATCCATCTCCCGTCCGAGCTCGCCGATCTCGTCCTCCTGGCGCAGCGACAGGCGCCGGGAGAGATCGCCGGCGCCGATCCGCCGCGCCTGATCGATCAACGTTCGCATGGGACGTCCCACCAGCCCGACTCCGAGGGACGTCGCGAGCAACCCGCATACCAGCGTCAGAGCGGCCGTCGTGACCGCCGTGTTCAGGATCATGCCGTGGGTGGTGCGGCGAGCTCCCGCCAGCGACTCGGAGAGCTCCAGCGCGCCGACGCGGTCGCCGGTCACCGGCACCGGCACCGGCACGCACGTGACGAGCACGTCCGCGTCTTCACGAGGGAGCCTGTGCACGACCGCCTCCCCTCGCGAGACGGGGACGAGCAGCTCCGGCGCGAGCTGGGGCCGATGGGCGTCATCCGCCTGCTCGTCGAGCCAGACCCACCGGAGGTCCACCTGTCTCTCGCGCTCATTGGCGTCCTCGACGAGGCGCAGCGCCCGGGCGGGCCCTTCCGTGCGCCACACCCCCGTGATGGCGGCGGCCAGCGCGCGGCCCATCGCGTGATGGTCCCGCTGGACATCGTTCTCGAAGGTCTTGGCCTCTCTGCGGATCTGCACGTAGGCGCTCAGCGCGAGCACAAGGAAAACGCCGAACACCAGGGCGAGCGTCAGCTTGCGCGCCAGCTTCATGCCCGACGTCGTAGCGCAGGTGGAGCGCGGCGAGCCATCGCCGCTCGACGCCGCCGCAAAGTACGACATGCCGCATTTTGCGGCACCGGCGATGGGCCGCGCGGGCCGCCGGAGCGCGCTCCTCGGCGGAGCCTGGTGGCCCGCTCCGGTAGGACCTGTTACCGCGGCCCGGCGGGCGCCTTCTCTGGGCAGCAGAACAGGTGATCTGGCACCAGCATGGCGCAGCCGTCTTTCCAGGGGTCGTCAGGCGCGTAGTCCGTCCGGTTCTCCGCAGGATAGAAGTACGCCTTCGGCTTCGCTGGATCCGCGCAGGCGCTGTCGCGCTCCGGCGCTGCCTCGCGGCCCTTCGGCGCGCCGGTGACCCTGGAGCAGGCGGCGAGCGCGGCGCCCGCCGCGAGGAGCATGAGGAGCGCCGCGAGGGGCCAGCGCGCCCGGACCAATGCGATCTTCCGCGTCACCGACGGAGCATCGCACGATGGCCTGCGTGAGACCAGGAGAGCCCGCGTCGTACGCGCGCGCGTTCAGCCGCCAGGGCGGCCCCCCGCGCCGGCGACATCGGTCAAGGCGTAGTGCCTCATCTCCTGGATATTTTCGAAGAAGGGCTTCACCTTGGCGAAGAATGACGGGAACGAAGCCTCCTTTCGAAACCCCTGGAGGTGGCCTTCCAGCGAGTCCCAGCGGATGCGGACGACGAAGCTCGTCGGCTCCTCGGTGCATCGGGAGATCTCGTAGTCGAGGCAATGCACGGAGCCGCGCAGCTCCGTGGCTGCAGCGCGATAAGCGGACAGGAACGCCTGCGCTTGCTCTGCGGGGATGGCGTAGCGAATGTACTCGATGATCATGGCAGCTTCCTGGTTGGGGGCCTGAGGGGTTGTGCGGCGGCACCTGGGGGCGCCGTGCGGCAGCACGAGCCGTCCGGGGACCAGAGATACGCGCCGGCGGATCGAGCGTCGAATCGACAGTCGGTGAGCCGATTCATAGACGATGTCTATGGGTCGGCGTACTATACATCGACGATGCGTTTGCAATCGGTGGACACCCACCTTGTCGTGGCCTTGCACGCTTTGCTCCAGGAGAGGAGCGTCACGCGCGCTGCGCGCCGGGTGGGCGTGACGCAGCCCTCGATGAGCCACGCGCTTTCACGGCTGCGCGCCCATTTCGGGGATCCATTGCTCGTCCAGGTGGGCAGAAAGATGACGTTGAGCGAGCGAGCGCGGGACCTTTTGCCGAGAGCCGCCGAGGCCGTCGAGCGGCTCGAGCACGTCTTCGGCCAGGCCGAGCGGTTCGATCCGAGGCGCTCGACCCGCACGTTCCGGCTCGTCGCGACCGACAACCTGGAGCTGCTCGTGCTCCCGTCGTTGACCAGGATCCTCGCCGCCGAGGCGCCGCACGTCAACCTGCGGTGCCGCAACATCCCGCCGGATTTCGCCGAGCTCCTGCGCCGTGGCGAGCTCGACGCCAAGCTGGGGCGCGGCGGGCCGGTGCCCGACGGATGCCGGTCCACGCAGCTCGCGGCCGAGCAGCTCGTCTGCCTGATGCGGCGGGGCCACCCGGCCTCCCGGAAGGCGCTCACCGCGGCGCGCTACGCGGCCTGCGGGCACCTGATGATCTCGCCGCACGGAGAGGACCACAACGTCATCGATCAGGAGCTGGCGGCGCGGGGGCTGCGTCGTCGGGTGACCCTGACCGTGTCGCATTTCCTCGTCGCTCCGTTCATCCTCTCCGGCTCTGACCTGCTGCTCACCGTGTCTGCGCGGGTCGCCGTGGCGCTGGCCCGGAAGCTCGATCTCGTGGTGCGGCCGTGTCCGCTCGATGCCAGAGGTTACACCTTGACGCTCGTCTGGCCGGAACGCTCCGAGGGCGACGAGGGCCACAGCTGGCTTCGCGCCGCCATCGAGCGCGCCGTCGCGTGTGAGCCGGTCGCGGGGCTGGGCGAAGGCGGCTGAGGATCAGCTCCTGACGTGGAGCGGGAGTTCCTCCGCGAGGCGCAGGTCGAGGCCGGCTCGCGATGGGGCTGGCCTGCCACGCGGCGTGGGCCCGCGGCGACACCGGTCCTCGGCGCAGTGTGGGTTTTCTGGGCGGCGCTTCGCGGCATGTGCCGTGCTCCTCCGGCCGGCATGCCGTGCTCCCGACTCGCCTCGTCGATCGCTTTGCTTGCGCTCATCTCCGGCTGCGCCGCCCGCCCGCAGTCGGCCCTTCCCGTTGCCCTCGACGTCCCGCGCCCGCCTGCCCCGCGTTCGTCCGAGTCCAAGGGCGCTGAGGACGCCGCGCCCGGCGGGGCGCTCCTGGTCTGGGGCCGCACGGGCGATGGGCCGCCTCGGACATGGCACCTCACCGACGAAGGCGCGGTGATCCGCGAGGAGCCCGGGATCGTCGTGGCGACCGGTCGAGGGGAGTGGCGCTGGGAGGTGAGCGAGGTGAAGGTGGAGACCTCGGCCTGCGAGTTCGGGCCCGGGGAGACGCGCGAGCCGGGCGAGGGGACCGCGCACCGCGCGGAGCTCGTGCTGCGCGGGACGGGCGCGCGCCAGCAGGTGATCGCGCCGTCGGACGCGGACGGGAGCAACGTGATTCAGCACGAGGCGGAGGCGATCGGGAGCGTCGGGCCGTACCTGTTCATCGAGGAGCGGACGTACAGCGACGCGTGCGGCGCGCACGGCTTCGTGGGCGTGGGGTTCATGGTGTGGGACGCCGACAAGGGCGCGATCGTCGATCTGCTCGCCGAGGTGTCCAGCGTGCCGGCGCTGCAGGGCGAGGCCGAGGCGCTCCTCGACGAGGATGAGGACGACCCGGAGGCCGCCCGGCAAGAGGAGAATGCGCCGGAGCTCGTGCAGATCGCGCCGGCCTACGACGCGCGGGGAGCGCTCCGGGTGACCGCGAAGCTCGCGCGCTCTGCGTGTTATGCCTGCGGCGACGGCGCGTGGAGCTCCTACACGCGCTCGGCGGTGGTGCCCGCCAAGAAGGCGCCGGAGCGCCTCGCGGCGTGGGCGTCCCCGCCGTCCGGCATGCAGAGCTTCCTGGCGGAGCACCCGGACCTCATCGTCGGCGGCTGGTCGCGGGCCGGCAGGGCCGAGTGAGCCGAGCGAGCCACGCTGGCTCGGCCGGCCGCGCGACGAGGGCGGCGCGCGGTGCGCCGCGGTCACGGCCCCGCGTCAGAGCAGGTCGTCCAGGTCGTCCATGGCCTGAGACAGGTCCTCGCTCATCTCCTTCAGCTTCTCGCGGTCCTTCTCCAGGAGCACCGCCTGCGCCGCGCGGGCCTTGTCCCCGAGCTTCCGCGCGGCGAGCACGTTCTCGAGCAGGTACCGCCGCTCGGTCGCGCCGAGCGCCGCGAAGGCGCGCCGCAGGACCGGGAGCGTGTCCTTGAAGCGCTCGGGAAGGATGCCCCCGAGGAACGCGTCGAGCGCCTCGACCACGGGGCGGCTCTTCACGAGCACCAGCGCGTTCACCTCGAGGAAGCCGGCCAGGAACGACGCCGCCGCCTCGGGCGGGGCCGCGCTCCCGAGCCGCAGGCCGACGATCCTCGCCACCTCGGCGTCGTCGATCACCTGCGCCAGGTAGAGCAGCCCGCACGCGAGGCCCGACGCCGTGGGGTTCACCGCGTCGCTGTCCACGAGCGCCCGCGCCGCCTCGAACCACGCGGCGCGGTCGACGATCGGCTGCGACAGCGCCACGTCGTGCAGCGTGCGCAGCGCCTCCTTGGCCGGGGCGACCGCCTCGTCGCTGCCCGTGCAGCCGCCGTGGACGCGCAGGACCGCGCGCGCGAACGTCTTCTCCAGCATCGTCGCGATCACGCCGTCGCCGAGCGACGACAGCGAGCGCGACGACCCGAACGACGCGAGCCCCGCGAAGGCGCGGCACGCCCGGGCGAGCGACGGCAGGTCGCTGTCGCCCGCGGCGAACCGGTCGCACGCGTCGAGCGCCGAGGCCGCCGCGCGGGCGCTCGACGCGAGCACGGCGTTCAGCAGCACGTCGGCGGCCTCGCCGGTCGTGTGGCACGCCGCCAGGTCCTCCTCGAGCAGCCGCGTCGCCACCTGCTCCAGCGTGTCGCCGAGGACGATCTTCTCGACGAGCGCCACGTCGGTCGCCGGCGTCCACTGCGCCTCCCACGTCTCGCTCAGCTGCCGGAGCAGCTCGTCCGGCGGCACCTCGCTCGCCGCCTGCCCGCGCCGCTGCCCGCGAGCGCCCGCGCCGCCCCGCCCGGCCGCCCGGGCGCCGGCGTACGCCGCGTAGGGGATCTTCGCGATGCGGAGCCGGTGCAGGAGCACGCTCGTCCCGACCTCGACCTCGTTCGTGAGCGACAGCCGGAACGACTCGGGCGCGTCGGTGGCGGGGAGCCTGCGCTCGCGCACCTCGCGCCAGAACTCCTCCTGGAGCGAGTTCTTCCCGATGCCGCCCCCGACGCGGCCCACGTTGCGCCCGATGACGGCAGGCCAGAGGAAGCCGTCGACGTGCGTGGCGTCGCCGCGGCACATCGTGGCGATCGTCGCCTCGCGCACCTCGTCGAGGCCGGGCTCCGCCTTGCCGCGGAGCTCGGCGAGCGAGACCGCGAGGCGGAAGGCCTCGATGGTGTCGGCGAGCGAGGCCATGAAGCCGCGGAGGCGGAGGTGCTCGGTGAAGTCGATCAGCACCTCGAGGGTGGCGCGCCGGAAGTCGCCGCCCGCGTCGTGCGCGCGCTGGTAGTACTGCGGCGCCCGGTTGCCCGCGCCGTAGCCGAGCTGCTCGGAGAGCCGCGGAAAGCTGAACGGGATGAGCGTCACGGCGCACGGGATCGGCGCCGGCAGCCGCGCCTCGAGCGCCGGATCGACGTCGCGCGCCGCGAACGCCGCCGCGTGCGCCGCGCCGAGCACGGCCGCGACCTCGTGCGGGGCGAGGTCCGGCCCCATGCGCTCGAGGATGCTCCGCGCCATGTAGGCGTCGCGCGCCCGGTGGATCAGCCGGTCCCCGTCGCTGCGCACCAGGTCCGCGTACGCGAGCAGGGCCTCGCGGAACGGCCCGGGATCGTAGCGGGGCGCCTCGAACGAGGCCTCCCAGAACTCCTCGAACGAGCGGAAGCCCCGGGCGCGCGCGCAGGCCGCATAGATGCTCTCCTGCGGCTCCTCCGCGCTGGGCGGCCCGCCGTCGCCGCCGTCCCCTGCGCCGCCGTCGTCTGTGTGCTCGCCGTGTTCACCGTGGTCACCGTGCTCGCCGCGGTCCTCGTCGATCTCGCGCTCGTGGCCGCCCGGATCGTCGGCGTCGTCGTGGCCGACCGGGGCGCCGTCGAAGGGCGCGAGCGTCGTGCCGACGGGGATGTCGATGAGCTCGACGCGCGCGCCGTGCTCGAAGGCCCATTTCACCGCGACGTACTCGGGCGAGTAGGCGGCGAACGGCCACAGCGACGACGCGGGCTCCCCGTCGGTGCGGTAGCCGAGGATCGCCACGGGCGGGACGGTCTTCGGGTCGACGAGCGCCTCGAGGAGCGGCGTAGCGTCGCTCGGGCCCTCGACGAAGATCGCCTTCGGGCGCACCTCGTCGAGGTAGGCGCGCAGCGTCGCGCTGGAGCGCGGCGAGTGGTGGCGCACCGGGAAGAGGTGCACGGCGGCGAGCCGGTCGAGGTCCATCGGGTCCCTTCAGATCGCGAGGCGCTTCTTGGCGGAGGCGTAGAACTCCTTCCAGAGCCCTGCGCGGCCCTTGGCCACGGTCTCGCAGTACTCGCGGACGGCCTTGAGGTCGTCGCCGCCCTCCTTGCTCACGGCGCCGAGCAGCGACCGGGAGAGGTCGTCGGCGGTAACCTTCCCGGTGCCGAAGTGCTGCGCGAGGATGCCGCTGTTGAAGAGCACGCTGATGGCCTCCGCGGTCGACAGGACGGAGCCCGGGGTCTTCACCTTGGTCTTGCCGTCCTTGGTGACGCCGGCGCGGAGCTCCTGGAAGAGCGTGACGAGCAGCTTGGCGAGCTCGGCGGGCGGCTCGACGCCGACCTGGTAGTCGCCCCGGAGCTCGGCCTCGCGCTTCTGCACGATGCGGATCTCCTGCTCGAGGTCGTCGACGACGGGGACGGTGATGAAGTTGAAGCGGCGCTTGAGGGCGGCGCTCATCTCGTTGACGCCGCGGTCGCGTGTGTTGGCGGTGGCGATGAGGTTGAAGCCGCGCTGCGCGGGGACGACCTGGTCGAGCTCGGGGACGGCGATCTGCTTCTCGGACAGGATGGAGATGAGCGCGTCCTGGATCTCCGACGAGGTGCGGGTGATCTCCTCGAAGCGCGCGAAGCGCCCGTCGCGCATGGCGCGGAGGATGGGCGAGGGCACGAGCGCCTTCTGCGAGGGCCCTTCTGCGAGGAGCAGGGCGTAGTTCCAGCCGTATTTGACGTGCTCCTCGCTGGTGCCAGCGGTGCCCTGGACGACGAGGGCGCTCGTGCCGCTGATGGCGGCGGAGAGGTGCTCGGAGAGCCAGCTCTTGGCGGTGCCCGGCTCGCCGACGAGCATGAGGGCGCGGTCGGAGGCGAGGGTCGCGAGGGCGACCTGCACGAGGGCGCGATCGCCGATGTACTTGGGGGAGATCGCGACGCCGCCGACGGGTTTGTCGCTGCCGAGGATGTACGTCTCGACGGCCCTCGGCGAGAGGCGCCACCCGGGCGGCCTCGGCGCCGTGTCGTTGGCGGCGAGGGCCGCGAGCTCGTTTTCGTACTTGGTCTCGGCGGGCTGGCGCAGGTCGCTCATGGGTGGCGCAGGAGGTTACCGCAGAACCGGGCGAGGCGTCCCTCCGGGGAGATCAGCGGCCGGCGGGCTGCGCGGCCGGCGGGGCCGCGGGCGGCATGGCGGCGGGCGTCGTGGCGCTCGACGGCGGGGTGGCGGCGGCGCGCCTCATGGGGCCTCAGCGCACCGACGGCGCGGGCCGGGTTGAGACGGACGATGAGCGCGTCGCCGGTTCAGGGGTCGAGATCGTCCTCTGGAGTCTGCTCCACGATGGATCGGAAGTGGTGGCGTGCGATCTCGGCGTCCTCGGTGAGGAAGGGTTGCTTGCCGCTGGTGTTGAGCTTCTTCGCCTGAGCCTTCGGCTTGTTGTTGGGCTGTCTTCGAGTCGAGGGCCTTCAGGCACCCTCGCAGGGGAAGCCGCGAGGGGCTGACCGCGCCGCGATCTGTAATCGCTTATAATCGAGCGGGTGTTGACATCGCGTGTGACGCCGGACATAGGTGGCCTCGAATTCAACAGACCTTGCGTCGGAAGTGTCTCGAATGCGACACGCGGGCTGGTTGTATCGTCTTGCTTTGTTCTGTGCGGTGGTGCTGATGCTCGGGCGGGGGCATGAAGGCCTCGCGCTGGCAGGGCCGCCGGAGCCGCGGCTCATGCAGCTGTCGCCGCCGGGCGGCGGAGTAGCGCTCTCCTCGATTCCCTTCCGGCTGCCGAGCGACGGTGTCGGGGGGCTGTCCCTGGGGCCTCGGGTCGATGCGCCGCTGGTCGAGGACGCGGGGGCGCCGTTCGGCGAGATGGTGGTGCCCGACAAGGCGCGGGTGGTGGCGTTCGAGGGGGCCGTGCTGGAGATCCCTCAAGGCGCGGTGGACGAGCCGGTGCGGATCACGATTCGCCCGCTCGACCAGGGCGAGGTGCGTCTGATGGGGCGCGCGATGGTCAACGTCACGCCCGCGGGGAGGGCGTATCGCTTCGGGCCGCACGGGCTCAGGTTCAAGAAGCCCGTGCGGCTGACGTTGCCTTATGACGAGCACGCGATTCCCCCGGGGATGACCGCGCAGCACGTGATGGGCTTCTACTTCGACGAGGCGCAGGGCCAGTGGGAGCGCGTCGCGCGGGACGGCGAGGCCGCAAAGGGCAAGCTGGCGAGCCTGACCGACCACTTCACCGACTTCGTGAATGCCACGCTCGCGATGCCGGACGCGCCGGGCACGCGCAGCTTCGATCCGAACAGCATCAAGGGGCTCGCGCTGGGGAGCCCGTTCGCCGCGGTGACGGTGGTCGCGCCGCCGGAGGCGAGCTCCAGCGGCGCGGCGCGGTTGAGCCATGCGATCGAGGTTCCGCCGGGGCGCAACGGGATCCAGCCGGCGCTCGCGATCGGGTACGACAGCGAGCACCGCAACGGATGGCTCGGCGTGGGCTGGGATCTGCGGCTGTCGAGCATCGAGATCGACACGCGCTTCGGGGTGCCGACGTACGCGGCGGGGGAGACGCCGCGCTACCTGCTCGACGGGAGCGAGCTCGTGCAGGCCGAAGGCGGCGCCTGCGGCGACCCGTGCCTGTTCCGGCGGCGGGTGGAAGGGCGGTTCGACCGCATCGTGCGGCACGGCACCGGCGCGGCCAGCTACTTCTGGGAGGTGACGGACAAGGACGGGACAACGGTTGTCTACGGCCGCGACGCGGACGCGCGGCTCGACGATCCCGAGCCGGGGCCGGGCCAGCCGCGCAACGTGTTCCGCTGGTACCTCGACGAGGTGCGCGACACGTTCGGCAACCAGATGCGGGTCCGCTATGATCGGGAGGTCGAGGCCGGTCCGCCGCCGCGCATCGAGGTGCACCCCGAGCGCATCGAGTACACGGCGAACGCGTCACGAGGGGTCGAAGCGGCCTATGCCGTGGACTTCGTGTCCGAGAGAGGGCGGCCCGACGTCATGCTCAGCGGCAGGCCCGGCTTTCTCGAGCAGACCGAAAAGCGGCTCTCGCGTGTGGACGTGCGGTTCGGCGACGTCGTGGTCCGCAGCTACGCGCTCCATTACATCGACGGCGATTTCGGCAAGCGCCTTCTACAGGCCATCGCGTTCCATGGGCGAGGCGCGCGGCAGGCGGGCGGGCAGGTGACGCTCGGCGAGGAGCTGTACCGGCATACGTTCGAGTACTTCACGGCGCCGCGCACCGCGTCCGGCGAGGTGGCTGCGTTCGCGCAGGCGGCCGAGGCATGGGGACAGGCCAAGACGAAGGACGGCCTGTCGCGCACGGAGGAATCGACCGCGGGCGGCAGCGCGTCGGTGGGGCTGGGCATCGGCATGTTCTCGATCTCGGTCGGCGGGGGCGGCTTCTTCGGCGACGAGACGGTGCGCAAGAGCGTGTTCGATCTCAACGGCGACGGGGTGTCCGACTTCCTGGAGGACAGCGGCGATGTCGGGCTCAACCTTCTTCGCGCGGCGTCCGGGAGCCATTTGACGGCGGCGAGCGCGCTCGGCTTGTTCGACAGGGATCTCGGCCTGACGGACCGCTCGGGATGGAGCGTGTATGCGGGCCTGAACGTCGCGGCGCTGAGCGGCTCGGTGGGGTACACGCGGAGCAGCGCGGAGGACGAGCAGATCGTCACGGACATCAACGGCGACGGTTACCCCGATCTGGTGTCGGGCGGCCCGCTCGGGGGCGTTTACGCCGCGCTCAACGACCGGCGAGGTCGCTTCGGGAGCAAGCAGCCGTGGGGCGCGCTCGACACGAGCGGCGCGCCGTCCGGCCGTCCCGACCTGGCCCAGGCGGCGCGCAAGGACTTGCATCCGGCCGATCCGCTGCTGCGCTGGATCGCGCCGTTCGAGGGAGACATCCGCATCGGCGGGGCGCTGCAGAAGCAGGAGGCGGGCGGCGATGGGGTGCGGGTGCAGATCGTGCGGAGCGGCGAGGAGGAGCCGCTATTCGACGATGTGCTCGACTGGGATGAGCTGACTCCCTGCCTCCTTGGCGCGCATCGGTGCGGCGGCGATGTCCTCACGACGCATGTGGCCGCGGGCGACCGGATCTACTTCCGGGTGAGCGCGGCGCCGACGGTCGACCCCGAGCGGCGCGTGGACACGGCGGCTGATCTGGTCTCGTGGAGCCCGTCGATCACCTACGAGGTGAGCGAAACGCAGCTCGCGCAGGCGGGGCCGGACGGGGCGCCGATCCACCGCTTCGAGTACAGCCACGACCACCGGCTCGCGGGGCGCCCCGACGTGCCGTGGGTGGCGCCGGCCGACGGCAGCGTCCGGATCACGGGCGACCTCTCGAAGTGGTCGACGAGCGATGAGCTGTGGGTGGAGATCGTGCGGGAGCGCGGCAGCTCCGCGGCGGAGTCGATCCTGGCGCCGCAGCACGTTGACGCGGGCGCCGGTGGGCTCGGGATGGGCGCGCTGCTGCCCGAGGCGATCCCGGTGCTCGCGGGCGATCGCCTCCGGTTCCGGGTGAAGGCGGACTTGCCCGACGACCCGGCGCGCATCGCGTGGAGCCCGGTGGTCCGTTACGAGGAGTACACGCGCGTGGACCGGGCGACGGGCGCGCCGCGGCGCGGGCAAGTGCAGTGCGGCGCGCAGCCGAACGGCCGCACCGGCTGCACGCTGCACAACGACGGGCCCGGGGACGCGCCGCTGCCGCTCGCGCTCATCGAGCAGCGGGCGCATGTATCGATGCCTGTCGCGAGGTGGTCGCATGCGACGCGCCCGAGGCCGTGGATCGCGCCGAGCACGGGGACAGCGCGGCTCGAGGGAATGCTGTTCGTGCCGGGGACCAACCCATTCTCTCAGCCGTTGACCCTGGTCGTTCAGGGCGTGCATCGGCTCCTCTTCAAGCAGGCGTATTCCGCGCCGAGCGCTGCTGGCACCGCATTCCCCGTGGACCTCGACCTGGAGGTCCAGGCCGGCGAGCCCATCTTCGTCACGGCCTTCGCGCAGGAGGCGCCCACGGGCGCCGCCCTGCACGCGACGATCGACGGGGAGCCGGTGTCGCTCGGCGTGTTCGCTCCCGAGGCGGCGACGAGCGGCGGGTCAGAGGATCCGATGGCCGGCGGGTTTCATGGCTGGTCGGTCGGCTTCCTCGATGGAGATCGCGCGTTCTCGGAGGCGGACATCGCCTTTCCGACGCTCCACCCGGAGCGCGGCTTCACGCTCGCTGTGCCGCTGCCGCAGGGGAGCGCGCCGGTGTGGGGTGCGGCCGCGTCGGAGGCGTTCGTCGGCGGCAGCTCGGTCAAACCGTCGATCGTGGGCAGGGTGAGGCGGGGAGACGGTCAGCTCGGCCGGCTGCGCAGCGCGGAGACGTGGAACGCGGAGATCGGCGCCAACCTCGGGCCGCTGGGGGCGGGCTACAGCTTCGGCAGCACCACGTCGGACCTGGACCTGATCGACGTCAACGGCGACCGATTGCCCGACAGCGTGACGCGCGAGGGCGCGGTGCTCAACACGGGGCGAGGGTTCGGCCCGCGGGACAGCTGGTGGCTGCCGGAGGCGCTGCGGCGGATCGAGCACCGCGCGATCCGGCTGGAAGGGAGCGCCTCGGTCACTGTCGATAGCGAGATCCAGACGATCTCCAAGACCACGAGCGAGGGGCGCTTCGAGGGGTACCTGCACACGCAATTCCGCCTGGGGACGAGCTACGGCCTGTCCGCCACGCACGTGGATCTGGTGGACGTCAACGGCGATGGTCTGGTGGACCAGGTGACGCAGGATCTGCAGAGCGGGGTGATGACGGTGGCGTTCAACCTGGGGCATCGGTTCGCGGGGCCGGTGGCGCTGGAGCGGGCGCGCTTCGAGAAGAGCGACTTCGATGCGGGAACGCTGCGCGAGACGCTCGGCGACATCTTGAGCGAGTTCACGGACGCAGCCGGGGTGGACGCGGTGCGGCTGGAGGACACGGGCGCGAACAGCGTCGGCGTCGGCGTGGACGCGACGGTGGCCGCCGTCGGCGCGGGGTACACCTACACGACGGCGCGCACGGTGGTGGACTTCGCGGACGTGAACGGCGACGGGCTGCCGGACAAGGTGATGAAGGCGCCGGACGAGCCGTGGTTCCGTGTGCAGCTCAACCTCGGGAGCCGGTTCGCGCCGGAGGAGTCCTGGCCCGCGGGGGCGTGGGGCGTGTCGATCGATCCGCCGGAGTACGCGTTCATGGGCGGGGGCGACGCGGTGAGCTTCCGCAGGTCGGAGAGCTACGAGGGCAGTTTCAAGGTCGATGTCTGCTACTTCGTGTGCGTCGGCGGCTCGGTGTTCTACTCGGAGGGCGCCGGCTCATCGCACCTCGCGTTCGAGGACATCGACGGCGATGGGCTTCAGGATCACGTGCTCAAGCGGGACGGCGACGCGACGGTGTACGCGCGGGTCAACGCGCTCGGCAAGACGAACCTCTTGCGGCGGGTGAGCCGGCCGCTCGGCGGGAGCATCGAGCTGGACTACCAGCGCGAGGGCAACCTGGTCGTGCCGAGCGAAGGGGCGCTGGGGGAGGTGGACAGGGCGCCTCAGGTCGACATGCCGTCGAGCCAGTGGGTGCTGAGCGAGGTGACGGTGCACGACGGCGTGGAGGGAGCGCCGGGGGTGTACGGGGTGCATGCGTACCGGACGAGCATCGCGACGCACGCCGATGGGGTCTACGACCGGGAGGAGCGAGTCGAGCTCGGGTACGGGCTCGTGACGACGACGGCGCTCGGCGAGGATGGCGTCACGGCGATGTCGAGCGAGGACGTCGAGCACCTGAACCACGACGTCTACCGCCGCGGGTTGGTCGCGCGCTCGACGCTGCGCGACGGCGACGGGCTGCTCTACACGGTGAACGAGGTGGACTACGCGCCGCCGCCCGAGGGGCTGGAGCCCAGGGTGGGCTCGTTCTTCCCGAAGGAGACGGAGAGGAGGAGCGCGTTCTACGAGGGGACGACCGACGACCCGAGCGCGCCGCACAAGAGCACGCGCGAGACGCGGGTCTTCGACGAGCTCGGCAACCTGATCGAGCTGCACGCCGACGGCGAGGCGAATACGCCGGACGACGATGTGCATCAGAGGGTGGAGTACACGGAGCCTGGCTCGGCCTACATTGTGAAGCCGGAGCTCGTCGAGACGACGGATGAGCTGGGGCGCGTGCTGCGCCGGCGCACGGCGACGTACTGGCCGGGAACGGGCGCGCTGCGGGCGGTCACGAACGTCATCTCGGGTGGCAAGCGGGCGGATGGGACGACCTACGCCAACGCGGAGGCCACGTGGAGCTATGTGTTCGACGACTTCGGCAACCTCGAGACGTCGACCGACCCGAACAGCTACAAGCTGACCTACAGCTACGATGAGGTGACGCACAGCTACCGCACGTGCGCGAGCGATAGCTTTGGGTACCATTCGAACAGCGTGCCGAATCTGCTGTATGGCACGGTGGCGCAGGAGACCGACGTCAACGGGCACACGATGGTGCACCGGATGGACGACTTCGGGCGGCTGATCGAGGTCTGGGGACCGAGCGACCTCGCGGAGGACGGCGAGGACGCTGTGCCGGTCGGGTGCGAGCCGAGCAAGGTCTGGAGTGCGGAGGCGCCGGCGGGAGAAGGGGAGCCGACGATCGGATTCGAGTATGCGCTCCAACCGGGTCAGACGGCGGCGCTGCCGGCGTGGGCGAAGACGAGCCACAAGGACGTGGAGCATCCGGGCGACCCGATCGTGACGGTGACGCTCGCGGATGGTCTGGGGCGGGTGCTGCAGACCAAGAAGGACCACGAGCGCGACACGGGCACGGGCACCGAGGTCGGGATGACGGTCAGCGGGGCGGTGGCGTTCGACGCGCTCGGTCGCGTGGTGGAGCAAGGGCAGCCGGGCTTCAGCGCGGAGCCGGACACGGCCTTCGTGAGCCTGGCGCTGCTGCGGCCGACGCTCACGCGCTACGACGCGGTCTCGCGTGTGCGGGAGGTCGCCATGCCGGACACGAGCGCGCCGGGCGGCTACGCGCGGACGGCGATCGAGCACGACCTGGTGGCGCTGGAAGGACAGCTGCTCTTTCAGGAGATGGTGATCGACGCCAACAGGAAGGTGCGGAACACGTACCGGGACGTGGGTGGGCGGATCGCGACGGTGGAGGAGTTCAACCGGATCAAGGGGACGGAGACGCGGATCGTGACGCGTTACCAGCATAACCCCCTCGGCGAGCTCGTCCGGGTGACCGACGCGCGCAACAACGCGACGACGGCGACCTACGACTCGGTCGGCCGGATGGTGGCGCTGGTGAGCCCCGACGCGGGCCGCACGGAGTGGCGCTACGATCTGGTCGGGAACCTTCGAGAGAAGCAGACGGCGGAGCTCGCGGCGCGGGGGCAGCTGATCCGGTACGAGTACGACTTCAACCGGCTGCGGAAGATCGACTATCCGGTGACGCAGGACGTGGTCTACACGTACGGCCAGCCGGACGATGCCGGGGACGAGGAAGGCAACCGAGCGGCGCGGCTGGTGGAGGAGACGAGCGCGGCGGGCAAGCGGAGCTTCCGTTACGATCGGTTCGGCAACACGGCGGAGCTGACCTCGGAGTTCCCGCGGCTGCGGGAGCCGCACCGTGGGCCGTACCAGGCGACGCTGAAGTACGTGTTCGACGCGCTGGGGCGGATGCAGGAGCTCCACTTCCCGGGCTCTGGCGAGGAGATCGTGCGCTACAGGTACGACCGAGGCGGCGCGGTGGTGTCGGTGGTCGGGGAGAACCAGCGGGTCAATCCGCAGCACCCGAGCGAGCCGAGGACGACGGAGTACCTGAGGCACATCGGGTACGACGAGTTCGGGCAGCGGGTGCGTGTGGTGGCGGGCAACGGGATCGAGACGAAGTACCGGTACGACGAGTCGACGCGGCGGATGACGGAGGTCAACGCGGACCACCAGAGCGCGCAGATGCGGTCGATGGGACGGCCGCCGAGGCCGTTTCAGAGGCTGCGCTACCGGTATGACCTCGTCGGTAACATCCGGGAGCTGAACAACGAGGTGCCGTTCGACGAGTCGCTGGGCGGGGCGGTCATGGTCGCGCGGACGCAGCAGCGGTTCGCGTACGACGACCTGAACCAGCTGACGGAGGCGTCGGGGATCTACCAGGAGCGGGGAAACGAGCAGGAGCGGTACACGCTGGGCATCGACTACGACGTCCTCGGGAACGCGACGGCGAAGCGGCAGGAGGTCGCCCGGTACGCGCGGAGCGGGGGCAACAACTGGCAGATGCAGTACCCGATCCGGGAGAGGACGTACCGGAACGACTACCGCTACACGGGGCCGAGGCCGCACGCGGCAAACCAGGTGGACGAGTACGTGCCGGCGGAGTCGCAGCCGCGGCTGAGGGAGCTGTCGTACGACGCGAACGGCAACCACAAGCAGTGGAAGTACCGGGGCAGCGTGCAGCGCACGCTGAGCTGGGACGAGGACAACCGGCTGGTGTCGGTGAGCGAGAACGGGCAGGAGATGTCGCGTGCGCTGTACGACGGCGCGGGGGAGCGGCGGGTGCACCTGCACCGGGTGGCCGGGGAGGAGGAGACGGCGTACGTCGACCAGCACCTCGTGGTGCGCAACGGGGTGATCGCGACGAAGCACCTGTTCGCGGGGGAGACGCGGATAGCGAGCAAGATCGACGCGGACTACTACCAGAGGCCGCCGGTGCTGTACTACCACCCGGACCACCTCGGGAGCACGCAGTACGTCACCGACCAGGACCAGGCGCTGAGCCAGCACGTGGAATACCTGCCGAGCGGGGAGCTGTGGGCGGACCAGACGGACTCGCGGTTCCAGAACCGGCAGCCGTACCTGTTCAACGGGAAGGAGCTCGACCTGTCGACGGGGCTCTACCACTACGGGGCGCGGAGCTATGAGCCGCGGCTGGGGGTGTGGGTGAGCCCGGATCCGGTGCTGGCAGAGTACATGGTCGGCAGGATCAACGGCGGGGTATTCAAGCCGATCAACCTGGGCCTGTACACGTATACATGGAATAACCCCGTAGCTTTCGTTGATCCGGATGGGAGGTATTCAAAGGAAGCTGCGCAGGTTTTGGAAACTGCCGCGAAGACAGCCGGGTCGGCCACTGCGATGGCACTGGCCGAGCCCTCGCCATTTGGGGAGGTGATCGTTGCTGGCGCGGTCATTATCGGAGGCGTAGGCTTCGTGGGCTATTTGATCTACGATGCCATCTCGGATGGAGACTCCCCCAAGCCATCTGAAGCTGCGCCTGCACCCGCGCCTCCCGCGGAAGTACCGTCGCCACCCCCACCGCCTGCAGCGGGCGGGGGTGGGGCGAAGGAGCCCCCGAAGCCGCCTGCGCCCCCTGCGGCGGAATCGCCGGAGCCACCGCAGAGGCCTGCAACGGGTGCGGCGGGACTTCGGGACATGAGCGACATGACGAGGAGCGAGGCGGAACGAGCTTTGGCCGAAGCGGGGTTCAATGGAAAGAAAGTTTCGGATGGCGGATGGCAGACCTGGAAGCATCCGGATGGATCGAAGGTCGATATCAACTGGAGAACAGGAAGAATGGTAAGAACTGCCGCTCCGGAGCGAGGACCTGACGGGCGTACGATAACCAACAAGGGGCAGCGCTTGGACGCAACAGGTAAATCAATTCCTCGCGAGCTGCCGCACGACCAGCATCCAAAGGAAACTCTGAAGACAAAGTAGGGTGAAGTGAGATGTCAGCCGTGGCAGACTCTGGGCACAAGCGTCAACCAATCGAAAATGTATCAGCCGTGCTTGCCATCAGATTGGACGAGCCATCGGCAACGTGGACTATTGATCTTCTGTGCTTGGATCGATTGCTAAGGTTCGTTCCGCTTGGTCTTGTCTATCTGAACTGCTCGCACGATTCTACCGATCGCGACGAAACTCGGTATAATGTTGTTGAGACAACTGCGGAGCACAGGGTTATGAGTGGCGAGGAGCTTCGTCGATACCAATATATTGAAAATGGGGATGCTGCTCGTCCATTTTGGATCGTTGGTATTCATGGAAGTGGTATGGTGATCGCCGTTGTGTGCGAGGACTTCTCGCTCGAGTGGCTCGATCTCGCAGAGCATTACCCGCATCTGGCATGACGCCGTCTACTGTGAAAGCATCTTCCCGGCCGCAAGGGCGAGACGTTGTTTGCTCTGCGGCCAGTGGGTTCCTGTAAGCCGGACGGCGACGCGACGGTGTACGCGCGGGTCAACGCGCTCGGCAAGACGAACCTCTTGCGGCGGGTGAGCCGGCCGCTCGGCGGGAGCATCGAGCTGGACTACCAGCGGGAGGGCAACCTAGTCGTGCCGAGCGAGGGGGCGCTCGGGGAGATGGATAGGGCGTGGAGGGAGCGCCGGGGGTGTACGGGGTGCATGCGTACCGGACGAGCATCGTGACGCACGCGGATGGTGGTCCTCCCCCGCTTCCGCGGACAGTTTCACTATGCCGCGAACGCGGTCACATAGGTCTTCAATTCGAACTCGATCGGGCTCACGTAGGCGAGCCGTGAATGCCGTCGTTTCAGGTTATAGAAGTTCTCGATGTCGTCGCCGATTGACGCGATGGCGGCCGCGCGCGTCGGGTAGTGCTCCTGCTCGACCAGCTCCACCTTCAGCGTCGCGAAAAAGCTCTCGGCCACGGCGTTGTCCCAGCAGTCGCCGGCGCGGGTCATGCTCGGGATGAGCCCATGCGCCCGAGCACTCCGCGGTAGTCGTCGCTGGCGTAGGGGCTACCGCGGTCCGAGTGGTGCACCAGCCCAGGCGCTGGACGGCGCGCCCTCAAGGCGGGCGCCAGCGCGGCAAGCGCCAGGGCGCGATCGTTGGTCGCGCTCGCGGCCCAGCCGACCACGCGGCGCGAGAACAGGTCCAGGATGACGGCCAGGTACAGCCAGCCCTCGCCGGTGGGGATGTACGTCACGTCGGTCACCCAGACCTGGTTGGGGGCTTGGGCCTCGAACTGCCGCGCGATCACGTTCGGCGCGATCGGGCCCTTGTGCCGCGAGTCGGTGGTGCGGCGGAAGCGCCGCTTGCTGCGTGCCGCGAGCCGCTCCGCGCGCATCAGCCGTGCGACCCGCTTTTTCCCGACACGGATGCCGCGAGCACGCAGTTCGGCGTGGACGCGCGGGCTGCCGTATCTGCCCCGGCTCTTGTGGTGCACGGCCCTAATCTGCGCGCTGAGCTGGGCATCGGCCTGGGCCCGCGCGGACTCCGAGCGACTGGCCCATGCGTAATAGCCGCTGCGCGCGACCTGCAGCACGGCGCACAGCACCAGCACCGGGTAGTGCGCCTTCTCCGCGTCGATGAACTCAAACCTCACTCGCTCTCCTTCGCGAAGAAGGCCGCCGCTTTTTTTAAGATGTCGCGCTCCATCTCCAGCCGCTTCACATCGCGGCGCAGCCGCTGCAGTTCCTCACGCTCCGCCGTCGTCAACGCCCCCGGCGGGCCGTGGCCCGCGTCAATGTTCGCGTGCTTGATCCAGTCGCGCAGCGCCGTCTCGGTCAGGTCGAGGTCCTTCGCCACCTGGCCGATGCTCCGGTCGCCCGCGGTCGCCAGCCGTACCGCCTCCGCCTTGAACTCGGGCGTGAACGCCATGCTCTTTCTCCGTCCCATCCCTGCCTCCTGGTGCCTCCGGGGGTGTCCCCAGAAGCGGGGGAGGACCAGGTCTCCGGGAGCCTGTTCAAGCCCTTGCAATGCGTGCAGTGCGCGAGTGCCATGGCTAATGCCTTGAAAGCTCGAGGGATTCCGGGGCAGGTACTGCAAATTCGTGCCAAGGCTGGCGAGTTCATCGCTAGCGACCTCGTCAAATCGGGCACGACAAGCATCACCCGGAACGGCTACCATGAGGCCGTCCGCGTCGGGGACACGGTCTTCGACAACTTCTTTCCCGGAGGCGTTCCATATCAGACGTACGTCGACTCACTGCACGCGATCGGCGGTGTGGCAATCAAAGCTGTTGGGTTTTGGAGAGCAGTAATGGGACTTGCGAGCGAGATCGACGCGATTCGAAAGAATCCGGGGGAGTACCTCACCGAGGCGTGCGTGCTGGCCCTCGGAGCCTTTCTGTTTGGGTATCGGATGGCGAACGAAAATTGCGCTCCGATTCTTCATGAGCTTACAAGGCGATTCGAGGGGCCGGATCAGGCAGACGCATGCACGCGAGCGTATCTGAGCGCTCGGAACACGGAGCATGCCCTTCGACGTGTGTTGGACGCGCTGAGCTCAATGCTTGCTGCAGAGCCGGCATTGACAGGTAGTCGGCCGGCGAATGCACAGCTCGGGTTTGTGGAGATCGTGCGCGAGCCTATCGTGAGTGGGCGAACGGGAATGGTGCTCGCTGAGCCTACCGTTGATTGGTGCGCGAACTTCTGGAAAGGCTTTCTCGCAGGACTGGACGAGGTCGACCCGAATGCAGCTCTGCATGAACGAGAGCGATTTGATTTGTTTGAACAATGGTTGTCCGATCGTTATGCCCAGTCGGGTGCTTCCTGGTATGCGATGATCCGTGTGTTCGAGGGAGCCGACATCAGCGGGCTTCGAGCCTTTGTTGCGTTATGGGAAGAGTTCAGGAGGTCCGTGTCAGGAATGGAATGAGCCCATCCTGCAAGGGGAGCAGGGCGTCGGAGTTTGGTCCTAATACCGTGGGAGCCGCACAACGGCTCTGGACCAAGCGGCAAAAATCACGGTCAGTAGACGGAGAGCGATGAGCGTGCTTGACGCGATGCGGCCATTTGTCGACGAAGGTAGATTGTTGACTGTGGCTGAAATGTACATAGATGAGGACCTTGGTTGGCAATGCGTCGGTGTCCGCCTCGCGTTCTCGGAGAAAGAGCTATTGCTTATGCAGAAGGAGTCGATGATTCAGTGCGTGTCTCGGAGGTTTTCCCCACTGCTCTTTCGGACGCGTCGATTCGTGGCACAGCGGCGCCTGTCGGATGGTCCTCGGCGATCGGATGTCCCATTCTATGGGCGTGGGTAATGACCAATACGCAGGGCAGGATCGATGGGTTGCAGATCGAGTTTGGTGCTGTTGACCATCCTTCGATTTCGCTGCAGATCCTGGTTCGCGCTTCGACGCTTGTGCTGCGTGTGCTTTAGTCTAGCAGGCGCTGCGCACATGCTCCAGGCCGAGCACCTCGCCGACGATCCGATCGAGCTCATCGTGTGGAAGGCCGGGATCAGGTGCTCGCCGCCCGAGCCGTTCGATCTGCTCGACCGTCGGATACCTGAGGTTCCTCAAGTCGGTTGCGTTCACCTGGGTGTGCCCGTTGAACTGTCGAACGTGTGTATCCACGAGCGTCGAGTTCAAGAAGGCCACGAGGCCGCGCGCCATCACGGCCGGCAGCCCCTTGCCGCTTCGGTGGAGCACGTTGAGGTGGTTCTCGAACCCGATCCTGGCTCCCGGCGCGCTCTCGGGCGTGAAGAGGGCAGCGACGACCCGCCGCCGCTCCTCCTTCGACGAGAAGCGCTTGACGAGCACGTAGTTCCCGCTGGGCATCCAGAGGTCGGCGGTCCCCGGGGCGTCCACGAGGGCGTTCGGCTTCTTGCCGCGTTTGGGCCAGCGAACGACGCCGGACGCGAGGTGCGTCGGGTAGATCAGCGGACCGGTGCCCCTGTCGGGCTCCTGCCGCAAGAACTCGCGCGCTCGGAAGTCGACGACCTTTCCCGTCGAGACGCCCACGTCCAAATCCGTCAATCGGGATGGCATGCGCGCGAACGCGGCAGCGACCCTCTCCCCGGCGTCGTCCGGCACCACGTGCACGAACAGCTCGGCATCTCCAGGTCGGACGACGTGTTCGAACGGCACGGAGCGGACGGACAACGGCCCGCCCCCGGGACCGCGCGACGACGAGATGGTGACAGAATCGCACCGGCCGCCCCTGACGGCGTGAATAATGACGTTCTCTTGAAGGACCTTGTCCTCCGCGAACGCCGCTTTGCGCGATTCGAAGACGTGCACCCTTCGCAGCGACATCTCTCGGAAGAACAGCTCCCGGAACGGTCGAAAGTAAGGGCCATTGCAGAAGCTCCGGGGGGTGATCGCGACGAGCTCCCCGCCCGGCTCCAGAAGAAGGATCGCGAGACCAAGAAAGGCCGTGTACAGGTTGCCGGTCTCGAGGCCCACGCGTCGCAGCGCCGCCCTGGCCTCGGTGTCCGAGTTGAGCTTCTTGTAGGGTGGATTCAGGATCGCGTGCGTGAACGAGCGCGGCATGCCCGGGCGAGGCCGGCCGCCGTCGAGTTGCTCGACGGCCGACCGGATGAAGTCTGCCTCGATGACGCGGGCAGTGAAGTCGATCCCGGCGCCGGCGCACTCGTCGCGACACGCGCGCGCCGACCGACGCAGGTACGCGGCGAGCCGCGGGTCGATCTCGAAGCCAGTCGCGCGGATCGCGCTCGGGCGTATCCGGCGGGCACATGCGCTGGCCGTGAACGCGGCGAGGAGGCTGCCCACACCGGCGCCGGCGTCCAGCACGCGGATCTCCTCGCAGGACCGCTCGAACAGCGACGCCATGAACGACGCCACCGGCGGCGGCGTGAGGAACTGACCCAGCTCGGACCGCGTGCGGGGATCGAGCGCCCGTGCGGCTTCGATGCGGTGGAGGTCGACGCGGTCGAGGAGCGGCGGCAGGGCGGCTGCCTCGAGTCTCGCTGCCCGGCTCATCGATGACGTGGTTACCGCAGCTGGGGCATCGAGCCAACCGTGCCTGGGCGGTGAACGCTCCGGGGGCGCCTTGCCAGCGAGGCGGCGCCCACGGCGCTCGAGCTCGACGCGCACCGGAAGGAGATGGACGGGTTCCAGCAGGCGCGCGCGTGCGGCGCGGTGAAGCGACCGTCCTGGAGGCCGCGGGCGGGCGCGCCGCTCAGGCCGCCTCTTGCCGCGCCGCCACCGCGGCGAGCGGCGGGATCCCGAACCGCTCGCGCACCTCGTCGAGCGGCAAGTGGACGACATCCCAGAAGTTCCAGCGATCGCTCAGGTCGACCTTGCAGGCCGCGCCGCGCGCCACCGCGCGCAGCACCCTGTGCGCGTCGAAGAAGCCCACCTCCGGCGCGGCGATGGGCGTGATCTGGATCCCGAGGTGGAACTGCAGGAGCACGAAGATCAGGTAGGAAAACCCGTCGCGCCGGATGAACCCGGCCTGGAAGGAGCCGGCCTGGATCTCGCCCGCCGGATCCGTGTCGTACGCCGCCAGCACGTGGCCGAGATCGTGAAACACCATGCGCTCGGCGATCGCGTCCCTGCTCTCGCCGGGGAACAGGAAGCCGCGCGCGGTGCAGTGCTCCCAGAACACCCGGCCGAACGTGCCCTCGGGCAGGAGCCCGAGCTGCTTGTAGCGGAAGGCCCGCGCGCGATCCTCGACGCCCGCGCCGAACAAGGGCCCGATGAGCCTGCGCACGCCGGAGAGGCCCGCTTCGTCCATGGCTTCGCGGATGAACGAGCCGAGGAGCCGGCGCCTCACGGCGGTCTGGGCGAGCCGCCTGTGGCCGCGCGCCACGAGGCGGAGCACGCCCACGCCCGGCTCGCGCACGCCGAGCGCCCGGTCGAGCGCCTCCACGGTGTCCACCTTGGCCGCCGTCACCTCGCCGTCCGCCATGGCGGTCACGAGCGCGAGCTGCACCAGGCGCTTGCGCCGGTGCCGATCCGGGATGGCGCGGGCCACCGCCTCGGGCGCGACGCGCGGCAGCGCGTCAACGTCGACGACGTCGATGCGGGCCCCGTGCAGGGCCGCGATCTCCTCGAGGACCCCGCGCTCCGCGGGCGCGAGCATGCCGTCGGCCAGGGCCACCTCCCGGAGCGCGGCGAGCGCGGCCGGGATCTCATGAGACTCAAGCACGACGATATCCATGTTGACCTCCTCTTCCCACAAGGGGTTTCACACACCACACCTCACGCGAGATTCGATGAAAGACACTCACTCTCGCCGGAACGCGCGGACCGCGATCAGCATCGCCGCCGAGATCTCCTCCGGCAGCGACCTGGCCGTTTCCATGATCACCCGCACCCGCTCCACGCTCGCCCGGTCGACAAAGCGGCGGCCGAGCGGCGTGAGCGCGAGCGTCTTCGCGCGCCGGTCCTCGGGATCCTCCTCCCGCGCTAGGAGCCCACGCTGCACCAGGCCATCGGCGAGCCGGCTCCCGGCCGAGGCCGAGAGCCCGAGCGACGTGGCGAGGGCGGTGACGCGCATCGCGCCCTCCTGATCGACGAGGTGCAGCGCGGCCACCTGCGCCACGCTGAAGTCCTCCTCGTGCAGCGTCCGCGCGAGCCCCGCGATGATGCGCGAGAACATCATCCGCGCGAACTGCTCGATCGGCGAGCCCAGGACCTTTTGCTTGCTCACAATATTATTGTTTACGCATTGATTGCTTATGCGCAAGTAATTTTCGGCGTGATCGCGTGCGGGTCCGTCCGCCGCGGAGATCGGACGAGGCCGCCGCGCGGCAGGCCACCGGCTCGGCGACGCGCCGCGCGGCCGGTCACCGGCGCATCACGTGCGTAGGCCGGTCACCTCTGCGCCGGCCCCCGCGCGCCGGTCACTTCCGCGCGCCGGTCACGTGGACCTCGCGGAGGCGCGCCCGCGCCGCCGCGTAGTACGGCTCGATCTCCTTCGCCGCCGGCGTGCCCCAGAGGTTCTTCCGCTCCTCCGGGTCGCTCGCCAGGTCGTAGAGCTCGAACCGGGCGCCGCCCGAGATCGTCAGCTTCATGTCGCCGCGGAGGAACGACCGCCGCGCGTCGTTGTACGGCCCTGCCGGCATGTCGATCAGCACGTCGCGCGCCTCGGCCTGCTCGCCCGGGGCGAGGAACACGTCGGGCAGGAGCGACGCGCCCGACAGGAAGTCGCTCGCGTGCGCGCCCTCGCCAGGCCCGGGCGCCCGCATCAGATCGAGCAGCGTCGGCGCGAGATCGATCAGGCTGCGCCGCGCCGAGACCCGGGACGGCGCCGCGCCCGGCACGTGGACGAGCAGCGGCACCCGCACGAGCTCCTCCCAGAGCTCGAAGCCGTGGCGGAACATCTTGTGCTCGCCGAACGCCTCGCCGTGATCGCTCGTCACGACGATCGCCGTGCGCCCGGCGAACGGCGCCGCCGCGATCGCGTCGAGCAGCCGGCCGATGTGCCGGTCCGTGAACGCCACCTCGCCGTCGTAGAGATCCCGCTGCGAGGCCGCGCCGAAGCCCGCCACGTCGTCGTGCCGGAGGTAGTCGGCGTGCGGGTCGAGGTAGTGGACCCACAGGAAGAAGCGCCCGCCCGTGTTCTCGGTCGACCCGAGCAGCCGCAGCGCGGCGTCGGTCAGCGCGGCGCTCGTCGCCTTGTTGTCGACGTCCCAGGGCGCGCCCTCGGGCGGCGCCGCGGACATGTCCACCACGTCGAAGCCGCGATCGAGCCCGCCGAAGCTGCCGAAGTAGCGGTGCCCGTGCACGCTCATCGTGCGCACCCCGGCGCGCTTCAGGCGCTCGGCGACGAACGTGTCCTCCTCGCTGAACTTGTTGAAATGCCCCCAGTTCCTGTGGGTCTCGCTCCCGTACTTGCCGATGAGCATCGGGCCGACGCTCTTGCCCGTGTAGGACGCGAGCGAGTACGCGCGCTCGAACACCGTGGAGCGGGCCGCGAGGCCGTCGAGGTTCGGCGACACGGGCCGCTGGTTGCCCGCGTAGCCGAGGTCCGCGCGGAGCGTGTCGACCGTGACGAGGACGACGTTCAGGTCCGCCGGCAGGCGCGCGGCGGACGACCCGGGCGAGTCGGCGCCCGGGGCCGCCTTGGGGGCGGGGGCGAGCGCGGCGAGCGCCGCGGACGTCAGATCGCCGCCGGAGCAGTCGTCGTCGACGCCGTTGTCGAGGATCTCCTGGGCCAGCGGGTGGACGCGCGCGTCGTGGTCGTCGCAGTCCCCGCCGCCGAAGAGGGCGGCCGCGTGGTCGCCGTCGCGATCGGCGAGGCGGCGCAGGACCGCGAGGCTCTTGCCCCCGACGGGCGCGCCGCGCTCGATCGCCTGCGCCACCGCGGGCTCCGCGTTGAGCGCGGAGGCGGCGCGCGTGGTGAGCGCGAGCGGCAGGAGCGCGGCGAGGAGCGCGACCGGGGCGCGCGCCGTCCGGACCGCGGCCGGCGCGAGGAAGGCCGCGAGCGCGACGACGAGCAGGAGCGCCGGGGCGCGCAGGTCGAGCTCGGGGCGCTTGAAGATGCCGTAGATGCCGAGGAAGCCGCCCTCGCCCGAGACGCCGCCCGTGGCGACCCCGAGCGCGAACAGGGCCGCGGCGATCCCGAGCGCGACGCCGCCCGTGACCGCCGGATCGACGCAGGCGGGGCGGCCGTCGCTGGCGTTGGCGAGCGCGCGCCGGAGCGGCGGCGTGAGGGCGAGGACGGCGAGGCCCGCGATGAGGCCGAGGCCGAGCGCGCCCGCGGCGACGGCGGTGCCCACCAGGAGGGGCGCGGCCTCGAGGCCGAGCAGGGCGCGGGCCAGGTGGGCGCACAGGGTCATCCAGAGGAACGCCGCGAGCACCGCGAGCGGCACGAACGCCGCGATGTCGGCGGGCCGGCCGATCGCCCGCACCCGCAGCGCGCCGACGAGCGTGGCCGGCGACGGCGGGCCCGACGGGTCGACCACGATCGCGGAGGCGCCCGCGAGCAGGCCGACGACGAGCGCGACGGGCGCGAACACCCCGATGTCGGCGAGGTAGGTGGCGAGCTGGAAGGTGGCGTCGTCGCCGGCGCCCGCCGTGGCCCACCCGGCGTCGAGCGACGCGGCCACGACGCCGAAGACGCTGGCGCCGAGCGCGCTCCTGGCGAGCCGCCCCGCCCACGCGCGGGCCAGCGTCGGGACCGCGGGGCCCGGCGAGCTCGAGGCTCGCTTCACGCCGGGCTCCGCTTCCGCGCCATGGGGTGAGCGGCGTCGTAGACCTTGAGCAGGTGGTCGATCGAGACGTGCGTGTACCGCTGCGTGGTGGCGAGCGAGGCGTGCCCGAGCAGCTTCTGGATGGCCCGGAGGTCGGCGCCGCCGTCGAGCAGGTGGGTCGCGCAGGTGTGCCGGAGCGCGTGCGGGTGCAGGTCGGCCCGGCCGGCGCCGAGCGCGCCGTAGCGCTGCACCAGCGCCTGGACGCGGCGCACCCCGATGCGCGCGCCGCGGCGGGACAGGAAGAGGGCGCGGGGGTCGCGGGCGCCGGTCGTCGGATCGGTGAGCTCGTCGCGCCGCTCGAGGTAGCGCTCGATGGCGGCGAGGGCGTGGGAGCCGAGCGGGACGATCCGCTCCTTGTTGCCCTTGCCGACGACGCGCACCGCGGCCCTGTCGGCCGGGTGCCGGTCGACGTGGGCGAGGTCGAGCCCGCAGAGCTCGGAGACGCGCAGGCCTGCGCCGTAGAGGGTCTCCAGCATGGCGCGGTCGCGGAGCCCCTCGGCCGTCTCGGCGCCGGGGATCTCCATGACCTCGGCGGCGGCGTCGACGTCCAGGAAGGTGGGCAGCGGGCGCCGGACCTTGGGCAGGGCGAGCTGGGCCGCCGCGTTCTTGTCGACCTCGCCGCGCCGCTCCAGGTAGCGGAGCAGGGCGCGGGCGGCGCCCACCTTGCGCGCGATCGAGGCGGGCGCGTGGGTGCGCGCGAGCGAGCCCAGCCAGCCGCGCAGGAGGAGCACGTCGAGGCCATCCACGGCCGGGGCCTCGTCCGGAGAGGGAGCCTCGCCGGTGGCCGGGGCCTTGCCGGCGGCCGGGGCCTTGCCGGCGGCCGAGGCCTTGCCGGCGGCCGAGGCCTTGCTGCGCGCTGGCGCAGGGCGGTGGTCGGCGTTCGCGGCCGCCTTCTCGCGGGCGAAGCGCGCGAGCTGCTCGAGGTCGCGCCGGTACGCGTCCACGGTGTGGCGCGAGGCCCGCCGCTCGGCCGTGAGGTAGGTCAGGAAACGCGCGATCGCCTGCTCCAGCGTGGTCCCGCCGGATCGATCGCCGCTCCGCCGCGCGTGCATCACGGGTTTGCCCTACCACCAGGACGGCGCCGCAGGCAAAGACTCGCCGCTGGCCGAGCTGGAGCGCCGCTCGGCCGGCGCCGCTGCGCGGCCCGGCGAGGGAGCCGGGCGCTGGCCGGAGGGGACCGCGGTCGGCGGTCGCCAGGTCCCGGCGGCAGGTGGAGGTCGCAGGGCGCGTCGCGCCATGCCCTGTTAAAAACGCACTTCACGGATCACGAGCGAACACCCACCCGGTGGGCGACATGGCGTGAGCGCCGTGCTGTCCAGGATGGTCCATGAGCTGCGCTGTCGAACCGTGAATGGGACTGCCGAGCAAGGCGGTGACGATCTGCTGTTTCGACGCGCGTGAGACCGACGCCCGCTCGCTCGCAGCGAAGGAGCCCCTCAATCGTCGTTGCCCATGACGGACCGCGACGGGATGCAGTGTAGGGCGAGGCGGTGCGTCGGCGCGAGCGAGGCGAGGGCCCGACGCCGGCCGGCTCAGCCGGTTGCCCCACGAGCGGCGTCTCCAGGGAGGGCAGCTCGACGTTACGTCAACGCTTCGGCCGCCGTCATGGCGGTGACGGCGCGCTCGAGCCACCGTTCCAGGACCTCGAGCTCGGTGCAGCCCTCGATGCGTGCGTCCTCCTCAGGACGCAGCGCGAGCTGCCGCTGCGCGAGCACGCTGCGCAGCGCAGTTCGGGCCTCGGAGAGGCGGCCCCGCTCGACCAGCTTCTGCTGCACGTCCGGGTTTGCGCCCAGCAGAGCCTGAAGGATCTCCCGCTCCCGCGCCTTGACCTCTGGGTCCTCCCCCTTGCCAACCCACCACAGCAGCTCTTCGCGCACGGTCGTCGACATCGCGGTGAATCTTACCATGCCGAGCACCCATGCGAGCGCCGTGTTCTTGGCGATTGGCCTGTTACGCGCGGCGGTGCATGCGCATCACGAGATCGCATTGCCAACGAGTTTTATTTTTTTCGGATCAGCCATTCCGCTGCTGGACTCGCAGCGCTTCGGCCTACTCGCACGCCTCGCCGAGGACGTACCCGTATTTGCAGATGCAGCGGCACTCGACCTCGAACTCGGGCTCGTTGCACGCCGGCCGGACCTGCCGCACCTGCTTCGCCGTCCGGCCCTCCCTGTCCTTCACCTGCACCACGATCTCGTAGTCGTGATCGAAGATGTCGCTGCTCGACCAGTTGTTCGGGCAGACTCCCACGTTCGCGAAGGTCGAGATGTCGGCGTCGACGCTCGCTCCCCAGCCGTCGCCGGTCGGCTTGAGGTTGACCGTCCTCGACTCGGACATCACACGCCCGGACATGGGATCGCGGAGCGAGCCCGACAGCTGGACACCGCAGGCGCTCAGGTTCGTCGCGCGGACGCCCAGGAAGAGCACCCGCCCGCCCTGCGGCGGCATGATGATGTCGATCCCGTCGCCGTCGCTCACCGGGTGCGCCGCGTCGCTCGAGTCGAGCGCGGTGACCTCCATGCGGATGTCGGCGCCCTCCTCGCCCAGGTACCCGAGCTTGCAGGCGTCCTCGACCGGAGGGGGATCCCCGCCGTCGTCGGCGCACGCCGGCGCGGCGAGCAGCAGCGCAGCGAGCCCACGGCTCGCCGCAGCGGGCCAGACCATCAGCGGTCCCGCCCCTCCGGCGCCGGAGGCTCATCCCCGTCGTCCTCCGGCTCCTCCCGCGGGATGGGCGCGCGCGGGCGCCTCGTGGCGCCCAAGGAGCTGGAGCTGGTCGGCGCCATGGTGATCGGCGCCATGGTGATCGGCGCCATCACCCGCGAGTCCGGCGTCGCGCGCTGGGACAGCGCGTCGCCGCGCCACCTGCCGTCGACGTCCGCCTCGGCCCGCCCCGGCGCCTCGCTGGACGTCGCGCTCCACTCATGAAGACCAGCCTGTGGGAAGGGCGTGCGCTCGGCCAGGTACGCCGCGAGCAGCCGATCGCGCTCGAGCTCTTCCGTGCTCGGCGGCGGGGGAGGATCGAGCGTCGGCAGCTCGTCGGTCCACGTCAGGTCCGCTTCGTCCAGGCTCGGGCCGGACCCGGAGCTGGAGAACGCGCGCGGCGCGTTCCGCTCCGTCGGGACAGGCTCCGGGGCGTAGCTCGGGGCACCACCCGGCGCATGGCTCGAGGCACGGGCCGGCGCCGGGCTGGGGATACGGGGCTGCGCGTAGCCAGGGGCACGGTCCGACGCGTGGCTGGAAGCACGGGCCGGCGCCGGGCTGGGGATGCGGGGCTGCGCGTAGCCAGGGGCACGGTCCGATGCGTGGCTGGAAGCACGGGCCGGCGCCGGGCTGGGGATGCGGGGCTGCGCGTAGCCAGGGGCACGGTCCGACGCGTGGCTGGGAGGACGTGGCGACGCGTAGCCAGGGGCGCGGTCCGACGCATGGCTGGAAGGACGGGGCGGCAGATAGCCAGGGGCGCGGTCCGACGCGTGGCTGGGAGGACGTGGCGACGCGTATCCAGGGGCGCGGTCCGACGCATGGCAGGAAGGACGGGGCGGCAGGTAGCCAGGGGCGCGGTCCGACGCATGGCTGGAAGGACGGGGCGGGGTGTACGTGGGCGCGTGATCGAGCGCGCTGGCGGGCGGATGCTCGGACGTGAAGGAGGGGCTCCGCGAGGTCGGCGGCGGCCCCGGCGGCGGCGGATCGATGGTCGGGAGCTCGTCGTCCCAGTCCCAATCCTCCGGATCGACTCGGGAATCCGACCGGCGCGCCGACGCGCCGAGCCGGAGATCACCCGACCTCCGCGACGCCGGGAACCCCGCCGGAGGGCCGATCGTCGGCAGCTGACCCACGCCCTGGTCCCGCGCCGGCGCGTCGTCCCGGCGCTCGGTCTGCCGCGACGGGCGCGTCGGCTCGGGCGCGGGCACGGAGTACCTCGTCGACGCGACCTGCCCGAAGGGCCGCGAGTCCCGCGGCAACCGCGGCGGAGGAGGGACCGCCATCGCCGCGCGCGCCGCCGCCGTCGAGGGGGGCGGCTGCGTCGAGATGAGGTTCTCGTCGCGACCCCGCTCGGCCGGCGCCGGGCGCTCCGCCTGCGCGGGCTGCCGCGGCTGCACGCTGGTCGGCGACGATCCGGCCTGCGCGGCGCTCGTGAGCGGCTTGCCGAGCCACGCGGCCTCCTTGCGCGCCTGCGCGGAGCGCGCGCCGTCCTCCGAGCGGAGCGCGCGCGGCGCGAGCGTGTCGCCCGGCTCCGTCGGCGGGACCTCGTCGCCGAAGAGCACCGGCGCGGCTGCCGTCACGCGCGACTCCACCCCCGCTGCGCCGCCCCTCCCGGGGCGGAAGCCGAACGCGGCGCGGATCGCCCGCTCGTGGTGAGGCTCGACCTCGACGGGCCGGACGATGAAGCACGGCTCCGCGCCCGGCGCCCGCACCGAGAGGTCGACGTCGAGCGGCGCGCCGAGGAGGTGACCCTGCTCGTCGAACAGGACGCGCACCGGCGGCTGCGCGAAGTGCGCGGGCGACAGCGGCGTCGAGAGGACGACCCCGAGCTCGCCGGTGCTCAGCTGCACGAACGTCCCGGTCGGGATGATGCCGAGCGCGCCGACGAGCAGCTTGCCGATCGCCCGGTCGGTCGCGCTCTCGGCGCCCGCGATCATGCGCTGGAGCACGGCGTCGAGCGACGAGGCGCCGCCCGACGCGGTCTCGATCGTCGGGAAAGGCGCCGTCCGGAGCTCCGTGAACTGGCGGGCCGCCGCGAGGATCCGCGCGAGCACCGTGGGGCTGCGCCGGCCGCCGTAGAGCGGGCCCTGCCGGCCGCCTTGCCGGAGCCCGAGCGCCTCGTAGGCGATCACCGTGCGCGTGATCGAGGGCGCGTGCAGCTTGCCGAGCGCCGTCAACATGACGGCCGCGCTCGCGGGCAGCCGCTCCTTCTCATCGTCGCTCAGGCCGCGCTCGAGGAGAGAGCGCGCGACAGGCTCGCCCCCGTCGGCCGAGCCGGCGAGCACCCCCGTGAGCCGCAGCCGGCTCACGTCGTAGAGCAGCGCCGCCGTGACGAGGCTCCCGAGCATCCTCCTGTCGGTCGTGAGCTGCCGGGCGATGCCCAGCGCGACGATCGCCGTGGACACGCTGATGCCCGCCTCGTCCGGGTCGGCGATCTTGCCCGCCGCGACCGAGAGCAGGAGGCGCGCGTCCTCCTCGGCCGCGGCCACGAGCTTCTGCGCGACGCGCTTCACCCGCTGCGGCAGGATCGCCGGGGACGAGCGCAGGGCCGCGTAGAACGACCGCATCACGAGGATCGCCGCCGCGTAGGTGCGGCTGATCCGGCCGATGCGCGTGCCGTCGCCGTCGATGGCCCCGCCAGGGAACGGGTTCGTGAGCTTGCGGACCCGGACGCCCCTCAGGCTCGACTGGAGGAGCCGCGCGGCGATGCTGCGGTCGCGCTGGGCGTCGGCGAGGAGGCGGGCGAAGGCGGCGAGCTCGGCGCGACGGACCGTCTTGTCGAGCACGAGCTCCGAGACGTCGCAGGCCTCGAAGAAGCTGCCGAGCTCCAGGGCGACCTCGTACGTCTCGCGCGAGGCGCGGAGCATCTGGCCGTTGATGAAGAGGGTGTTGCCCGCGAACACGATCGTCGCGGCCTCGCTCCCCGACAGCTCGCAGAACTGGACGATGCTGTCGATCGCGGATGGAACGAGCGACAGCACCGCCTGGTTCGAGTCGCTGTGCAGGAGGCACGCCTTCGCGAGCCGGTAGATCATCTGCACGAGGCCGAGCGCCGCGCGGCGCCGCACGTCGGCCTTCACGCCCGAGATCGCCGTGTCGCCGGTGCTCTCGTGGAGGTTGGCTTTCTCCTCGCTCACGGCTTCCTCCCGCCCCGGGGGGACGGAGACGGCGCCGGCTTCGTCGAGGGGACCGCGCTGCTCGGCGCGGGCTCGACGGCCGTGCGGGACGGCGCGCCGAGCGACAACGAGGCGGGGCCCTGCCGCACGCTGTACGGCGTGGCGCTGGCGCTCGAGGGCGGGGCGGGGGACCTCGGCGGCATGGCCGGGCGCGGCATCGACGCCGGCATCGGCGGCGGCGCGGCCGTCGGGGTGGACGACGCGGCAGAGGAAGGCGGCGGCGGCCCACGCCGGCTGAACGGCACGGAGGTGGGAGGCGCCGAGGCGGCGCTCGTCGAGGCGGGCACCGGCGACACGAGCGGCGCCCTGTAGGCGGGTCGGCCGGCGTCGCCGCCGTTCGGGGCCATGGTTCCGGGGCGCGGGGTGCTCCACGGCTCGAGCTGGTCCGGCAGGCTGAGCGGCCCGCCCGGGCTCACGCGCCGGACCGAGACGGGTGAGTACGAGCGCTTTGCGCGGGAGGGCGGCGCGCTCGCGTCCGGGGGCGCCGGCACCGGCGGGCGCTCGCTCGGGCGGGTCGGCGCGACCAGGCGCGCGGCGATCGCGACCGCGGCGCGCGCGGCGGCGTCGCGCACCGGCGGGGTGTTCCACCAGCGCGGCTTGGTCGCCTCCTTGACCGCGCGGAGCGCCTCGTAGCTCCGCGCCTGGCAGAGGAAGTGCGCGGCCAGCTCGCGGGTCTGCTCGATCGCCTCGGACGGGATGAGCTGGCGCTTCTCGAGCAGCTCGATCGCGAGCTTCTCGGCCCGCGCGGGGTTCAGCTGCGCGACGGTCTCGAGCCACTGCCGCCGCTCTGCCCCCGAGAGGTCGTGGAACGACGGCGCGACGATCCTCCGCACGAGCGTCGGGCCCGCGGCGAGGACGCCGAGCTTGCCGATGAGGCGCAGGGCCTCGCAGCGCACCGGCGGCGCGGGGTCGTCGAGGAGCTTCTGGAGCTCGTCCCGGACGCGCTCGGCGGCGGAGCTCGCGGAGCCGCTCTCGCTCGCCGCGGCGTCGGGGAGCTCGGCGAGCGCGCTGATGCGCACCTCGACGTGCGGGCTCACGAAGCCCGCCTCCAGCGCGGCGAGGGCGCCGGGGGTCTTGAGCTGCGCGAGCAGCTGGAGGAGCGTCAGGGCGAGGGGGACCGGGGCGCGAGAGAGCAGGTCCCCGAGCTCGGCCTCCCGGCCCGGCGCCCACCGCCGCATGTACGCGAACAGGACCTCGCGCAGGCGCTCGGACTGCACCGCGCCGTGGCACTGGCATGCGGCGCTGAAGAGCGAGCCGTCCTCGAGCGCGTCGAGCGCGTGGGCCAGCCCCTCGACGATCGCCGGGTCGAGCGGCGCCACGCTCCGGCTCGCGCCGGTCTGTGCCGCGTTCCGGCTCGCGCCGGCCAGCATGGTGTTCCGGCTTGCGCCGGCCTGCGCCGCGCTGCGCCCTGCGTCGGCCTGCGCCGCGCTCCGGCCTGCGCCGGCCAGCATGGTGTTCCGGCTTGCGCCGGCCTGCGCCGCGCTTCTGCCCGCGCCGGCCTGCGCTGCCACGCCTGCGGACGCCGCGCCGCCGAGGGCAGCGCCTGCGGACGCGGCGCCGGTGGCCGCCGCGCCATGGCCCGCCGCGCCGGGGGCTGACGCACCCGCGGCCGCCGCGCCGGCGGCCGCCGGCTCCTCCGGGTGAGCCGTCGCGAGATCGTTGAGGATCGCCCTGAGCGCCTCGACCGGGAACATCGCCTGCGCGAGCGCCCGGTCGACGGCGCGCGGCGAGAGCTGCGGCAGCGCGGCGCTCGCTCGACTTGCCGCACCTGCCGCACCCGTCGTACCGCGCTGCATGCCGTCGAGCCGCGCGAAGAACGCGCGCCGGAGCATCGTCTGCACCTCGAACGCGAGCTCGTAGCTGTGCAGGACGATCTGGTCGGCGGTCCACGCGGTGAGCGCCCCCGTCATGCGGACCTCGTCGCCGTGCCGGACGGCGTCCACGTAGCCGTCGACGAACGCGTCCATGTAGCGCTCGTTCCACTGCTCCGACGGCAGCGAGATCTGGGCGCCGAGCGTGCTCCGGGTCAGCGGGTCGATGGCGAGCGCCGAGGCGGCCGCGCCGGTCTCCGCGAGCGCCGCCTCGACGTTCCTCTGCAGCGCCCTGCCCGCGAGCGAGCTCTCGTCCCAGAGGCTCTCGATCTGCGCGAGGGCGCGCGCCCCTACCGCGACCTCCCGGCACTGCTCCTCGAAATCCTCCAGATCCTCGTCGCCCTCGGCGAACTGGTCGATCGCCATGTACGCGATGTGTTCGAAGCGCCGGTCCCAGAGCGCCGTCACGGCGTCGTCGTCCTCGCCCATGCCGAAGCTCTGGTCGCGGAGCAGGATGGCGGCGAAATCGCGGAGCTCGGCCTCGGTGATGCCGGCCTTGATCTGGATCTTCCGGATGCCGTCGGCGAAGAGCTGGTAGGGGATGCGATCGAACGGGGGCCTGTCGGGCTGCCAGATCGGCTGGCCGCCCGAGGTGAACGCGCTCGGGGTGACCTCCCAGCGTACGCCGAGGGGGTTCTGCGAGAGCGTCCGCGTGATCTCGTCGAAAGCGAAGTGGATGCCCTTGTTCACGTGGGGGTGGTTCCACCCGTACTGGCGGATGTTGCTGAGCACGAGCGCGAGCTGCTTCCAGACGCCGACGAGCCGCTGGCAGGTCTGCTCGACGAGCGCGATCGACGGCGGATCCTGGTCCTCGTCGATGGTGTCGTTGCCGCGGACGAGCACGCGCGGCGCCTTCTTCTCGCGCGAGGGCGTCAGCTGGCCGGCGGCGTGCGCGGCCGTCAGCCGGCGGAGCTCGCCGCGCATCGCGGCGGCGCTCTGGAAGCGGCCCCCGCGCTCGAAGGCGAGCGCCTTGTCGACGAACGCCACGATCTCGACAGGCAGGTCGGGGACCTCGGTCGCGATCGACGGCGCGGTCTGCGTCGCCGCGAGGAAATACGACTCGGACTCGCTCCGGCCGCGGTTGAGCCGCTTGCCCGAAAGGAGGGTGAACAGGCTCGCGCCGACCGACCAGAGGTCGGACCGGCCGTCGATGCCTGACACGCCCATCGCCTGCTCGGGCGACATGAAGGCCGGCGTGCCGAACGTGAGCCCCGCGCGCGTGGCCTGCCGCTCGGGATCGCGCATCCGGGCGATGCCGAAGTCGAGGACCTTCACGTGGCCGGCGCTCGTGACGAAGATGTTCGCCGGCTTGATGTCGCGGTGGACGATGCCGATCGAGTGGCACTTCTCGAGCAGATCGAGCACGACGTCGAAGACGGGCAGCACCTGGGCGACCGGGAGGGTGCCGCCGGCGCTGCTCGCGAGCCGCTGGAGCGTGGTGCCGGAGAGCAGCTCCATGACGAGGAACGGCTCCCCGCGGTCGCTGAGGTCGTCCTCGACCACGGCGACGCGCGCCGGGTGATCGACCCGGTTCGCGATCTTGCCCTCGCGCAGGAAGCGGTCCCGCAGCTCGGCGTTGCGCGCGAACTCGATGTGGAGGACCTTGACCGCCGCCCGCGTCCCCCTGCGGTGGGTCGCCGCGAACACCGCGCCCATGCCGCCGACGCCGAGCAGATCGTCCAGCCGCCACTTGGCGTTCAGGGCTGTCCCGATCCGCGCAGCGGCGGTGTCCACGAGGTTGGGCTCCTCGGCGTGCAGGTCGAGCGGGGCCATAGACCGGGCAGCGATCAGGGGCCGCGCAGTGCGCGGCAGAGGGCGAGCAAGCCTGGCCGAGCATACATGGTTCCCGCTCAAGCGCGAACCATGACAAGAACGTCCGCCCCCACGGAATAAAGGTGGGAGAGGCATCCTGTGGGGCTGCTGCCATGCGCCTTGCCGCTCGCAGTTCGCGTTGGTTCACGCCGGTTCACGTCGGTTCACGTCGATTCACGCCGGTTCACGTTTACGCGTGCAGCCGATAGACGAGCACGGCCCAGCGCGGAGAGCGCCGACACTCCCGGACAATCACCGACGATTCCCCGCTTCAGCGCACGTCCAGCCGCGGCGCTGCGCCGGCGTCCTGCTCGGGGGCGCCTGGCCACTCGGGGCACGTGGCGCGGTAGTCGATGCCGGGCATGAGCTGCGCCCATTCCTCGCGCGTGAAGTTGCGCCCGGCGTAGGCGCACGCGCGCGCCATCAGGGGCTCGGCCGCGATCGAGAAGACGCGCGCCGCGCCGTCGTTCGCGGCGGTCACGACCCGGGTGGCATCCGGGCTCAACACGGCGTCCGTCAGCGTGACGCCCTCGGCGCGGAGGGTGATCGCCTCGCCCTGCCCGTCGACGGGGAGCACCCGCGCGATGCCGTCGCTCGACACCGCGACGAGGCGCGCGCTGTCGCTGCTGAACGCGACGGTCCGGACCGCCGCGCCGAGGCCGCTCAGGAGGAGGGGCTGGCCCTGGCCGTCGACGCGGAGCAGCCGCACGCAGCCGTCGAGCGCGGCGATCGCGACGTGGTTCCCGTCCGGGCTCACCGCGATCGCGGCGATCGCGCGATCCTCGTACCCCGACGGGAGGACGCGAGGGACGCCGCGGCCGTCCGCGGGCCACACCTTCACGTTGGGCCCCGACGTCGCCACGATGTGCTGGCCATCGGGGCTGAACGCCGCCCTGAGCAGCCCCGCGCGCTCGTCGCGCAGCACGACGGGCTCGCCCGGGACGCCGTCCTCGAACACGCGCAGGATGCCGTTCCACGAGGTCGTGACGATCCGGGTGCCCTCGGGGCTGAAGGCGACGCCCACCACCCGGTCGTCGTGGACGCCGAGCACGATCGGCTGGCCCCGCCCATCGGCGCGCCAGATCCGCGCCGTCTTGTCGGCCGAGCCGGTGACGACGCGGCTCCCGTCGGGGCTGAAGTCGACGCTGAGCAGGTGGTCCTCGTGCCCGCGGAGGACGACGGGCTCGCCCGAGCCGTCGGCCCGGAAGACGCGCGCGGTCTTGTCGGTCCCGGCGGTGGCGATCCTGCTGCCGTCGTGGCTGACGGCGATGCCGGTCAGCGGCCCCGCATGGCCGCGCAGGAGCAGCGGCTCGCCCGGCCCGTCGAGCCGCCACACCCGCGCGGTGCCGTCCTCCGACGCGGTGACGACGCTCGCGCCGTCGCGGCTGAAGGCGGCGCTGTTCACGACCCCCTCGTGGCCCTCGAGGACCATCGGCGCGCCCTTGCCGTCCGCGCGGAAGACGCGCGCGGTCCCGTCCGCGGAGGCCGTGACGACCGCGGCGCCATCGGCGCTGAACGCGACGCTGCGCACCGCGCCCTCGTGCCCGCGGAGGACGACGGGCTCACGCCGGTCCGCGCCGAGGATGCGCGCCGTCCCGTCGCCCGTCGCGAGGACGACGCGGTCGTCCACCGGGCTCGTGTCCGCGCCCTCGACGCCCGGCCCGAGCCCCTTCAGCGCCGCGGGGGCGCCGTGCCCGTCGGCGCGGACGACGTAGACCGTCCCGCTGATCGCCGTGGCGAGGATCCGGGCGCCGTCGTGGCTGAACACCGCGCGCCGGATGAGCCGCTCGCCCAGGGGCACGACGAGCGGCGGCTCGCCCTCCATGTCGGGGCGCCACACGTAGATCGCGCCGCCCGTCGTCCCCGCGACGACGCGGCTGCCATCCGGGCTGAACGCCACGCTGGTCGGCGCGACGTCCCTCGTGCTGAGCGCGCGGTCCTCGCGGCCGTCGGGGCGCCACAGGCGCACCGCGCCGTCGGTCGACGCGGTCGCCAGGAGGCTCCCGTCGTGGTTGAACGCGACGGCGACGACGCCGCCGGGGGTGCGGGCGCGCAGCACGAGCGGCTCGTCGTGCCCGCCGAGGCGGAAGATCCGCGCGGCCCCGTCGGCCGAGGCGGTGGCGACGAGGCGGCCGTCGGGGCTGAAGGCCGCGTGCTGGACCGCGCCGCCGCCCCCGACGAGCACCTCCTGGTCGACGGCGGGGCCCCAGACCGCGTCGCCGAGCGCCTGCACCACGGCGGGGCCCGCGGGGCGGCCGCTCGCCCTGGCGGCGAGGGCCGCCTCCACGGCGAGCAGGCGCGCGCGGGGCAGCAGGCCCTCGGCGCGCTCCTTCGCCGACTGGGCCGCGAGCCGCCGGGCGTCGTTCTCGCGCGACTCCTGCTGCGCGCGGAGCAGCGCCCGCTCCTCCTTCCCCATCTGCCAGACGAGCACGAGGATCAGGCCGCCGAGCAGCGTGACGGCGACGGCGAGCACGGTGATGAGACGCCGCGTCGATCGCCTCTGGCCCTCCGCCCGCGCGCAGGCGGAGAGGAACGCCGTCTCCTCCGCCGAGAGGTCCCCCCGGCCGTCGCACCACGACGTGAGCTCCGCGAGCGCCACGCCGCCGACGAGGTAGTCGTCCCTCCGCCCGTGCGACAGCCAGCGCGCGAGAGGCTCCCTCGTGGCCCGGTCCGCCTCGCGCGACAGGACCCACGCCCGGTCGAAGACGCGGCGGAAGACGCGGTTGCGCACGTCGAGGTACGGCGCGCCCGAGGCCGCCGTCCGCTCCACGGAGAGCCCCGAGAGCAGCAGCGTCCGCTGGATCGGGTCCCCGGCGTCGACGCCCACCCGGTGGCCATCGAGCAGCTGCTTGTACAGCCGGAGGAGCGCCGGCGCCCGCCCGCAGCGGGGCCCCTGCGCCTCCAGGCATCGCTCCGCGTGGCGCAGGTTCGGGTCCTCGGTCCGGCCCTGGTCCAGGAACCGCCGCGCCACGGCCTCGTCGACGTCGAGATCGCGCCGCTCTCCGGCGAGATCGGCGCAGAGCCGCTGCGTCATGTAAGGGTGCCCCGAGGTCCACGCGAAGACCGCGTCGAGCAGCGCGTCGGGGTCGGCCGCGAGCCCCTCCAGGCCGGCGCGGAAGCCGCGCACCTCGGCGCGGGTGAAGTCGTCGAGCCGGATCGGGCGGCCGATGTTGAACGGCGCGCGCGCCGGATCCGCGGCGAGCTCCGAGGGCGCCGCCGCCCCGAGCAGGCAGAAGGTCAGCCGGGCGTTGGCGGGGCGCTCCGCGCGCCGGTTCACGAAGGCCCGGAGGATGGCGAAGAAATCGTCCCGCGAGAACGGCAGGTTCAGCGTGGCGTCGACCTCGTCGATGAACAGGACGATCGCGGAGGAGATCTCCACGAGCACGACGTCCTCGAGCCAGCGCAACCAGCAGTGCACCGGCCCGAGGTGCCAGTGCGCGTCCCAGAACTCGTCCGGCGGCTCCAGCCCGAGCTGCTCGGCGATCTCCGAGGCGAGCCCGAGGTACCAGCTCACCGGCGAGGTGGTGTCGGTGCCGAGCGCCCCGAGATCGACGCTCGCACACTCCACCTGCTCGGCGCGGAGCCGCATCGAGACCTGGAGTCGCAGGCTGGACTTCCCGATGTGTCGGGGCGACAGCACATAGCAGAGCTCTCCGCGCAGGAGCGCCTCGAAGAGCTCTCTGTCCGCGGGGCGCTCGATATAGATCACGCCCTCGCCCACGGTCCCGCCCGCCTGGAACCGGCGCCTGTGATCTCGGGCACTGGCCTTCGCCTGATCGAGGTCGGGAGGCGCCGAGAAGGTCACGAATCTGACGGTGCCATGCGACGCCAGGACCGTCAACGGAACGACAGCCCGTGTCGCTGGCGTCCGCGGTGAAACAACAGGGCTCGCGACGGCGCGGTGAATGTCACGCGAATGTCGCCTCGACCGGATGGGCTGGCGCTCACGCGATCGGGACTCGTCCGCGGAGGCGCCGGCGACGCGCGGCCCGGGCTCTGCTGTGCGCCTGCGCGCCTGCGCGCCTGCGCGCCTGCGTTGCGCGCGGCGCGATTGCGTGTGCGCCGATCGTGTCGCGCCGCGAAAGCCCGCTTTTACGTCCAGAAATCGTGGACCGGTCCACTGCTGCCGGTGTAGCGTCCGCGCCGTGCGAGGTGCGTTGAGGGTGGGGCAGAATCGCGTCGTGGCCGCGCTGGCCGCCGTGCCGCTGCTCGTCTGTGCATTGCGCTCTGCGGCTCGGAGGGCTCCTGCGGATACTACGGCTTTGCCTGACACTCCAGAAGTGCCTGCCGGAGCGCGCGGGCGGCCTGACCCGGACGCGCTCGCGCCGGCCGCGCCGCTGCCCATCGGGCTCATCAGGCGAGATGGGCTCTCGTCCGGCGCGTGTGTCGGCTCGCGTGGATGTGTGATGGCGCGACACGCCGAGCTAAGGTGATCACGATGGACCGGCGGCGATCGAGACTCTCCCTCTGGCGGACCGCGCGGGCGGCCGGGGCCGCCTCGCTCGCGCTTTTCGCGGGGGCGTGCGCCGAGCTCGACCAGGAGCCCGCGCGGTCGGTCTCGCTCTCGCTCGGGACGCACGCGAGCGACTGGCGGGAGGAGATCATCTATCAGGTGCTGATAGACCGCTTCGCCGACGGCGACGCGGGGAACAACACCCGGGTGTCCTCGGGGCCGGGCAGGTGGCACGGCGGCGACTGGAAGGGGCTCGAGGAGCGTCTGCCCTACCTCGAGGAGCTCGGTGTCACCGCGCTCTGGATCTCGCCGATCGTCAAGAACGTCGACACCGACGCGGGTGTCGACGGATATCACGGTTACTGGACGCAGGATTTCACGGAGCTGAACCCCCATTTCGGCGACCTCGCGTCGCTGCGCCGGCTCGTCGCGTCGGCCCACGACCGCGGCATGAAGGTCATCCTCGACATCGTGACGAACCACGTCGGCCAGCTGTTCTATTACGACATCAACGAGAACGGGCAGCCCGACGCGGACGCCCACGGCAGCGGCGGGGACGGGCGCCTCCAGCTCGAGGCGGTGAACGAGTACGATCCGGAGTTCGACCCTCGCGGCGTCCAGGCGCGGACGCCGCTCGGCAAGTCCGGTCGGGCGCCGATCGTCTTCCGCCGCGAACCCGCGACCAACCACCTCCCGCCGCGGCCCGAGGTCTTCCAGAACCCCGAGGTGTACAACCGCAAGGGGCGCATCCTCGATTTCGAGGATCTCGACCAGCTCGTGCACGGCGATCTCCCGGGCGGCCTCAAGGACATCGACACCTCCCGCTGCGACGTGAAGCGGGCGATGGTCGACGTCTTCGTGCGCTGGGTCGAGCTCACCGACGTCGACGGGTTCCGCATCGACACGCTGAAGCACGTCGAGCACGAGTTCTGGCGCTATTTCACGCAGAACGTCCGGCTGCAGCTGGCCGCGATGGGCAAGACCCGTTTCTTCATGTTCGGCGAGGCCTTCGACGGCGAGGACGACCTCGTCGGCAGCTTCACGAGGCACGAGGTCCCGGCTCACCCGCACGACCAAGCGCTCGGCGGCGATCTCGCGCGCGAGAACGGCGGCGAGGCGGAGGGGGGCTGTCCGGGCACCGCGCCGATCACGGGGGACTCGGTCGACTCCGTCCTGTATTTCCCCCAGCACTATCAGGTCTTTCGAGATGTTTTCCGGGACGCCCGGGCCACGCGGCGGATCGAGGAGCTCTGGGACGCGCGGGCGCTCAACTACGGCGCTGAGCCGAACGCGAACGGCATCGGTGTTCCGCCGCTGAAGGCGCTGGTCAATTTCATCGACAACCACGACGTCCCGCGCTTCCTCCATGTCGGCCCGGGCGCCTCGCCCTTCAAGGCCGATCCCGAGGCGGCGCTCAAGAACGCGCTCCTGTTCCTCTTCACCGAGGACGGCATCCCTTGCCTGTACTACGGCACGGAGCAGGGCTTCAGCGGCGGCGACGACCCGGCGAACCGCGAAGATCTCTGGGAGAGCGGCTATGACACGCAGCGCCCGCTCTTCCGGTGGGTCCAGCGGCTCACGGCGCTGCGCAGGGGCTACCAGGCGCTCACCCTCGGCGAGCAGCGGGTGCGCTGGTCGACGGAGCGGACGGGCGAACAGGACGAGGACGCGGGGATCTTCGCGTTCGACCGGGGGGAGCCGGACGGCGACTACGCGCTCGTGGTGCTCAACACGCACCCCCGGAAGCAGAGCGCCACGAGCTTCGAGGGGGCGGCGATGACCACGGGCCTGACGCGGGGGACCGTGCTCGTCGACGTGCTCTCGCCCGAAAAAAAGAGATATAGGGTGGGCGCGAACGGCGCCGTCACCGTCACGCTGCCCCCGGTGAGCGGGGCGCTGCTCATCCCGGAAGACCAGGTCATCCATGGTCTCTGATCCTCCCTGGCACTCCTGCCTTCCAAGAGAGTCTCCAATATGGCGTCTGTCAAAGTGCGCGGACTCAACAAGCGATTCGGCCAGACCCACGTGCTGCGCGGCGTCTCGGTCGACGTGCCCGACGGATCGTTCGCCGTCCTCGTGGGCCCGAGCGGCTGCGGCAAGTCGACGCTGCTCAGGCTGCTCGCCGGGCTCGAGGAGGCGGACGACGGCACGATCGCGCTCGACGACCGCGACGTCACGCGGCTGGAGCCGCGCGATCGCGACATCGCGATGGTGTTCCAGTCGTACGCCCTCTACCCGCACCTCACGGTGCGCGAGAACCTCGCCTTCGGCCTGAAGCTCCGGAAGACGCCGCCGGCCGAGATCGAGGCGCGCGTGAAGGAGGCGTCGGAGATGCTCGGGCTCGGCCCGCTCCTCGAGCGGCACCCCCGGGCGCTCTCCGGCGGCCAGCGGCAGCGCGTGGCCATGGGCAGGGCCATCGTGCGGCGGGCGCAGCTCTTCCTGTTCGACGAGCCGCTCTCGAACCTCGACGCCGCGCTGCGCGCGCAGGTGCGGGTCGACATCCGCAAGCTGCACGATCGGCTCGGCGCGACGAGCGTCTACGTCACCCACGATCAGGTCGAGGCCATGACGCTCGCCGACGAGATCTTCGTGCTCAACAAGGGCGTCGTCGAGCAGTCGGGTCCGCCTCTCGAGGTCTTCGCCCGGCCTCGCACCCAGTTCGTGGCGAGCTTCCTCGGCAGCCCGGCCATGAACTTCGTCGACGCGCGCCTGGAGAGGCGCGGCGACAGGTGGGTCGCGGCCCAGGGCGACCTCGCCATCGACATCGACGCGGCCGACTTCCCGGGCGCGCTCTCGTCCGGGCGGCGCGTGACGGTCGGCGTGCGCCCGCACGAGGTGGACCTCGCCCCGCGCGACGGCGGCACCCCGTTCGAGGTGGCGATCGTCGAGGCCCTCGGGGCCGAGTCGTATGCGCACGGCACCGTCGCGGGGGCGCCGTTCGTTGCGCGCCTCGACCCGGCGGCGCGCGTCGGCAAGGGGGACACCGTGCGCGTCGCGCTCCGCCAGGTGCACCTGTTCGACGCGGACTCCGGGCTGAGCCTGCGAGAAGCGTGAGGCGACCGTGCCGAGCCGTCGCTGTCGTTTCGCGCTCGCGTTCGCGCTCACGCTCGCTGCGCCCGCGCTGATCCTCCTCTTGCCCGCGCTCGCGGCCGCGGCACCGATCCGGCTGTGGCACGCCTACCGCGACGACGAGGCCAGGGCGCTCGACGCCATCGTCGCGGCCTTCGAGGGCGAGGAGGTCGAGGTCCTCGCCGTCCCGTTCGACGCCTACGCCTCGAAGCTCCAGGCCGCGATCCCGATGGGGGAGGGGCCCGATCTGTTCATCGACGCCCACGAGCGGCTCGGCGACTTCCGCGCGCGCGACCTCGTCGCGCCCGTGGGCGACGCGCTCGAGCCGGGCGGCGAGGCCGTGTTCCAGGGGCCGGCGCTCGCCGCGGTCCGGCAGGGGGGCGAGATCCTCGGCCTGCCGATCAGCCAGAAATGCGTGGCGCTCTACATGAACACCGCGCTCGTGAAGGAGGCCCCGGCGACCCTCGAGGACATCGAGGCGCTGGCCGGCTCGCTCCCGCAGGGCGTCTATCCGCTCGCGTACGAGGCGGCGAACGCCTACGCGCACATGCCGATCCTCGCGGCGTTCGGCGGCGCGATGCTGGGCGAGGACGACGAGTTCGGCTTCGTCGGCCCGGGGCCCGAGCGCTCGCTCGAGCTCGTCCGTTCGCTGATCGCGCGGCGGATCGTCCCGGAGGACGCGAACGGCGCGCTGGTGACCGACCTGTTCAACGCGGGCCGCGCCGCGTTCGTGATCAGCGGGCCGTGGTTCGCGGGCGGCCTCCGGGAAGAGGCGAGGCGGCGCGCCCGCGTCGTCCCGCTCCCGAAGGTGCGCGAGACCGGCCTCCCGATGCGGCCGTTCTTGACCGTCGAGGCGGTGATGCTCTCTCCCCAGGGCGCGCGGCGCGCCGGGGCGCGAGCGCTCGCGCGCCACCTCGCCGGCGCCGCGGCCGCGGCCACGCGGCTCCGGGTGGCGCGGACGCCGCCGGTGCGGAGCGACGTGGCGATCCCGGCCGGCGACGCCTTCATCGTGGCGTTCACCGAGCAGGCCAAGGTGGCCATCCCGATGCCGACCTCGCCGGCGATGCGCTCGACCTGGGAGCCGTCCACGCGCGCGATCCGCAAGGTGCTCCGGGGCGACGCGCCCCCCGACGCCGCGCTCTCCGAGGCCAAGCGCCGCTTCGACGACGTCCGCCGGCCGCTCCCGCCCCCCGCCTCGCCGGCGCCGCTCCTCGCCGCGCTCGGCGCGCTCGCGCTGCTGCTCGCGCTCCGGTGGGTCCGCGCCTCGAGGCGCGCGGCGCCTGGCACCGCGCACTGGCGTTTGTTCCGGCGGTCCCTCAAACGCTCGTTCGGACGCTCGATTCCAGCCTACAAGTACGTCGCGCACGCGGTCGTCGCGATCGGCGTGCTCGTCGTCGTCCCGCTCGTCATCGGCGCGGCGACGTCGCTCTTCGCCGGCAGGGGCGAGGGCCTCCGGTATGTCGGCCTCGCCAACTTCATCAGCATCCTCACGGCCCGCGGCGGGCCGCTCTTCGCGAGCGGCTCGTTCTACCTCGTGCTCGCGGTGACCGTGCTCTGGACCGCGGTGAACCTCTGCCTCCACGTCCTCCTCGGCGTCTCGCTCGCGCTGCTCCTGCACCGCCCGACCCTGCGCCTCCGGGCGCTCTACCGGGTGCTCCTCATCGTGCCCTGGGCCGTGCCGAGCTACGTGACCGCGCTGTCCTGGAAGGGCATGTTCCACCGGCAGTTCGGGGCCGTCACCGGCCTCATCGAGGCGGTGAACTCCGCGCTCGGGACGAGCATCGAGCCCATCTCCTGGTTCTCGAGCTTCACGACGGCGTTCACGGCCAACGTGACGACCAACGTCTGGCTCGGGTTCCCGTTCATGATGGTCGTCACGCTGGGCGCGCTCACCGCCGTTCCGGACGATGTGCTCGAGGCCGCCGAGGTCGACGGCGCAACGCGGTGGCAGCGTCTGCGGAAAATTACGCTGCCTCTGATCAGGCCGGTGCTCGCGCCCGCGGTGACGCTGGGCGCGATCTGGACGTTCAACATGTTCAACGTCGTGTTCCTGGTGTCCGGCGGCGACCCGGACGGCACCACGGACATCCTCGTCTCCGAGGCGTACCGGTGGGCGTTCACCCGCGAGGCCCAGTACGGCTACGCGGCGGCGTACTCGGTGCTCATCTTCCTGCTCTTGACGCTCGCGACGCGGGAGTGGCGCTTCCGGCGGCGGACGCCTGTGTCGGCCCTCCCGAAGGGCGGGGCCGAGGCGGGATCGGCGCCCGTGCCGGCGGCGGCGACGGAGGCCGCGTGACGCGGAGGCCCTCTCCGGTCGAGTCGATCGCGGTGCACGCCGCGCTGATCGCGGCGGTCGCTTTCGCGCTGTACCCGGTGCTCTGGGTCGCCTCGATCGCCTTCTCCGGGGCGCGCCCGCCGGTGCCGGAGGTGCTGCCCATCCCGAACCAGCCGACGTTCGAGCACCTCGTGGCGGTGGTCACGACGTCGAAGAAGGTCGGCGGCGAGCCGATCTGGCTCTTCCCCCGCCAGCTCGCCAACTCGATCGTCGTCGCGCTCGCGACGGCGGCGGTCGGCGTCTCCGTCGCGGTCCCGGCGGCGTACGCGCTCGCGCGCTTCCAGTTCCTCGGCAAGGACCGCGGCCTGCGCGCGCTGCTCGCGACGCAGATGTTCCCCACGGTGGCGAGCGCGATCCCGCTGTACCTCCTGCTCGACGCGCTCGGCCTGCTCAACTCGCGGACCGGGCTCGTGCTCTGCTACGCGTCGACGGCGGTGCCGTTCTCGATCTTCCAGCTCCGGGCGGCGTTCGAGGCCATCCCGGTCGACCTGGAGGAGGCGGCGATGGTCGACGGGGCGACGCGATTCCAGGCTTTCCTCCGGGTCGTGCTCCCGGCGGCGCGGCCGGCGATCGCCGTGACGGCGCTGTTCGCGATCATGACGGCGTACAACGAGTTCATCCTCGCGGCGACGCTGCTCGGCAAGGAGGAGATGTTCACGCTGCCGGTGGTGCTGCAGCGGTACATCGGCGAGTACGACGCGCAGTGGGAGCGGTTCGCGGCGGGGGCGCTCCTCGTGTCGCTGCCGGTCATGGCGGCGTTCTATGTGGTGCAGCGTCACCTGATCGCGGGGCTGACGACGGGCGGCGTGAAGGGGTGAGCGCGCCGCGGTGAGCGCGGCGGCGGGCGCCTCGGCCGCCGCGCACCGGCGGCGCGGGCCGTCAGCGCCGGGTCCGCCGGCGACGCGACCCGCGCTGCTCGGCCTCGTGGTGCTCGGGGTCGAGCGGCGTCCCTCCTACTTGCCCGCTGTGCCCCGGCGTCGCCCGTCCATGGGACCCGACCCTCGCGGCCGTGGACGCCCGATCGCGACCCCGCTATCTCCATGAAGCCATGCCGAAGGCCGAGGATCCCCCGCCAGTCGCCGCGCCGGGGACCGCTCACGCGGACCCCCGCCCGTCGCTGGGCGGCGAGCCCCGCCCATCGCTGGGCGGCGACGCCGACGGCCGCGGCACGTTCCTGCCGCTCCCCTCCGCGCTGCAGCGGCGCCTCAGCCGGCCCTCGTGGGAGAAGTTCGTGCTCCCGCTGCTCGGCCCCGTGCTCGCGCTGCTCGTCATCGGCGCGGTCGCCACGCTCGAGGCCGCGCTCGACTGGACCGTCCCGAACCCGCCCGCGATCCTCTCGATGATCATCGTCTTCGCGGCGTTCAGCGGCGGCCTCTGGAGCGGCATCGTCACCGCGCTCATCTCGTGCGTGTACTTCGCGCTCTACTTCTCCAAGGATGGCGTCCTGTTGTCGTACGAGGACGACAAGCTCCTCCGGGTCGTCGTCTACGCCGTCACCACCCCCGCCATGGCGGTGATGGCGAGCATCGCCAAGCGCCGCGCGGACGCCATGGGCGAGGCCTCGCTCGAGAACGAGCGCGAGCACTCCGCGAGCCTGCGCGCCCTGCTCATGCAGCGCCAGGCGGTCGAGGAGGAGCTCCAGCAGGCCAAGGAGGCCGCCGAGGCGGCGAGCCGCGCGAAGAGCGAGTTCCTCGCCAGCGTGAGCCACGAGATCCGCACCCCGATGAACGGCATCATCGGCATGACGTCGCTCGCGCTCCAGACCGAGCTCACCCAGGAGCAGCGCGAGTACCTCGAGATGGTCAAGATCTCGGCCGACGCGCTGCTCTCCATCATCAACGACGTCCTCGATTTCTCGAAGATCGAGGCCGGCAAGCTCGAGATGGAGCCCGTCGTCTTCGACCCGAGCGAGATCATCGGCGACGCCGTGAAGACGCTCGCGCTCCGCGCCCACGAGAAGCGGCTCGAGCTCGCCTACGACGTCGGCCCCGACGTGCCCGAGGCGCTCGTCGGCGATCCGCTGCGCCTGCGCCAGGTCCTCGTGAACCTCGTGAGCAACGCGGTGAAGTTCACCGACGCCGGCGAGGTCGTCGTCCGCGCCGAGGTCGACTCGCGCGCCCCCCTCACGCCGGAGGAGGAGGCCAGCGCGGACAGCCAGGGCACGCCGAGCCTCTACGCGGGCGAGGCGCTCGGCGACGCCGTGGTGCTCCGCGTGAGCGTGATCGACACGGGCATCGGGATCGCCCCGGACAAGCAGCGGCTCGTCTTCGACGCGTTCGCCCAGGCGGACGGCTCGACCACCCGCAAGTACGGCGGCACGGGGCTCGGCCTCACGATCTGCGCCCGCCTCGTCGACATGATGGGCGGCAAGATCTGGATCGAGAGCGAGGTCGGCAAGGGCAGCACGTTCCACTTCACCCTCCAGCTCCGGGCGCTCGAGGGCGCCGCCCGGTCGCGCCGCCTGGAGATCCCGAAGGACCTCCTCGGCACGAAGGTCCTCATCGCGGACGACAACGCGACCGCGCGGCGCATCCTCGCGGACACCATCGAGGGCTGGGGGATGAAGGCGGTCCCCGTCGACTCGGGGGCGGCGGCGATCGCCGCGCTCTCGGAGGACTCGGGCGTGTGGGCGCTGCCCTGGGGCAAGCCGGGGGGCAACGCGGTGGGGCCGAGCAGCTCGTTCGGCCTCGCCATCGTCGACGCCCGCATGCCGAAGGTCGACGGCTTCGCCGTGGTCGAGCACTGCCGGAAGCGCGAGATCTTGAAGGGGCGCGTCCTCATGCTGCTCAGCTCGACGTCCGCGCAGGCGGACGTCGCGCGCTGCCGCGATCTCGGCGTCTTCGGCATGGTCACGAAGCCCGTGAAGACGTCCCACCTCCAGGAGGCCGTGTTCCACGCCTTCGGCATCCCGACGCGGACCTCGCTCCGGTCGGCCGACCCGCGCCGCGCCGCGTCCGGGATGCGCGCGCGCGGCCTGCGCGTGCTCGTCGCCGAGGACAACGCGATCAACCAGAAGCTGATGCGCCGCTGGCTCGAGCGGCAGGGCCACCACGTGCACATCGTCGAGAACGGCCGCCTCGCCGTCGAGAAGATCGCGGGCGGGCAGTACGACGTGGCCCTGCTCGACGTGGAGATGCCCGAGATGGACGGCCTCCAGGTCGCGCGGGTCGTCCGCGCCCGCGAGCGGCGCGTGGGCGGGCACATGCCGCTCATCGTCGTGACCGCCTACGCGATGAAGGGCGATCGCGAGCGCTGCCTCCGGGCCGGCTTCGACGGCTACGTGTCGAAGCCGGTGCAGGTCGAGGAGCTCTACGACATGCTCGACCGGTTCGCCGCCGGGCCCGCCGCCCTGGAGATCGAGGACCCGGCGCGCATGTCGCTCGGCGCCCCGAGCTCGTACGCGTCGGTGCCCTCGTCGACGTTCGACAGCGGGCCGCCGAGCACCCGGGCGGAGGAGCGGCTGCAGCCCTCGCCCTCCTCGATCGCGGCCCGGCCGATGTTCGATCGCACCAAGGCGCTGGAGCGGACGGGCGGCGACGCCGACCTCCTGCGCGAGCTCGCCGAGGTCTTCCTGGAGGAGTGCCCGCGCTGGATGGGCGACATCGACGACGCGGTGGCCGCCGGCGACGCCCGCAAGCTCCAGCGGGCCGCGCACAGCCTGAAGGGCGGGGTCGACAGCTTCGGCGCGCGGGGCGCGTTCGAGGCCTCCTTCGCGCTGGAGAAGATGGCGCGCGCGAACGAGCTCGGCAGCCTGGCCGAGGCGCAGTTCGCGCTGCGGGCGCAGATCGAGCGCCTGCTGCCCGAGCTCGCCGCGTTCGTGCGCGAGGGCGCGCCGGCGGACCCGGCGCCGCCGGTGCAGGGCGAGCGGCGCTCTGATAGCGAGGTGACGCGATGGTGAGGGTGCTCGTGGTGGACGACTCCCCGATGGATCGGCGCCTCTCCGGGAGCTTGCTCAAGAAGCGCGCCGGGATGGAGCCCGTGTACGCCGAGAACGGCGTCGAGGCGCTCGAGACGATCGCCAGGTCGATGCCCGAGATCGTGCTGACCGATCTCCAGATGCCGGAGATGGACGGCCTGGAGCTGGTCGAGGCGATCCGCCGCGAGCACCCGTACCTCCCGGTGATCCTGATGACGGCGCACGGCAGCGAGGAGATCGCGGTGCAGGCGCTGCGGCGCGGCGCCGCGAGCTACGTCGCGAAGCGGAGCCTCGCGGCGGAGCTCGTGAACACGGTCGAGAACGTCCTCGCGGTGGCGCGGCTCGATCGGCGGGAGCAGCAGCTCCTCTCGTGCCTGACGGCGACCGAGTCCCACTTCGAGCTCGACAACGACGTGGCGAAGGTCCCCGCGCTGGTGGGCCACGTCGAGCAGAGCCTCGGCCGGATGCGGCTGTGCGACGAGACGGGCCGGATCCAGGTCGCGGTGGCGCTGCGCGAGGCGCTCGTGAACGCCATCGTGCACGGCAACCTCGAGGTCAGCTCGAAGCTGCTCGACGAGCAGCCGAGCGCCTTCTCCGCGCTCGTCGAGCGACGCCGGACGGAGAGCCCCTTCCGGGATCGGCGCGTGGTCGTCGTGGCGCGGGAGACGCGCACCGAGGCGACGTACGTGGTGCGCGACGAGGGGCCCGGCTTCGACCCACGCAACCTGCCGGATCCGACCGACCTCGCCAACCTGGACAAGCCGAGCGGCCGCGGCCTGATGCTGATCCGCACGTTCATGGACGAGGTGCGGCACAACGAGAAGGGCAACGAGATCCGCATGGTGATGCGGTGTCGCTCGCCGGGGGCCAGCGGCGAGCCGGGCGAGGACGGCGGCTGACGCCGTCGCGACGCGACCTGCTATCCTCGGCGCTAGCGCGCGCAGCCGTGGGACGGGGGAGCAGGGAGAGCGAGGTGATGGTTCAGGGTAGCCGGGGCAGTGAAGTCGAGTCGCCGGGGCAGCGGGGCGGCGGATCTGACGGCTCGGTCCAGGGAGATGGCGCTGCCGGACAGCGAGCCACGGGAGGAGACGCCGGCGGCTCGACGCGCGTCGCGAATCGCCTCGCGGAGCCGCCCCTCGGCGGAACAGGCGTCGATGAAACACCACGTGTGATGACCGTCGGCGTCATCACCCCCTATCTGGACGGCTCCTTCTGGAACCCGGTCCTGACGGGCATCCACGAGGCAGCGCAGCAGCACGGTTGTCGGACGCTGGTGATGCGCGGCACGCCCGCCTCGCTAAAGGCCCCTTCGCTCGCCAGAGAGCAGGTGGATGGATGGATCGTCGTGATCGGGGTGGACGGCATCGAGCAGCTCGCTGGCGAGCGGGTCCCGCGCGTCGTCGTCGGCACCCATGTCCACAAGGGCGACTGCCCGTCGGTGATCCCGGACAACCACAGCGGGATCCGGAGCGCGGTGCGCCACCTGATCGGCCACGGTCACCGGCGCATCGCGTTCGTCGGCTGCTTCCATGAGTCCGATGTACGCGAGCGCTTCGACGCCTACCGAGGGACGCTCGACGAGGCGGGGATACCGTTCGATCCAGAGCTGGTCATCCGGACCGACGACAACTGGTATCCCGGCGGCGAGAAGGCCGCCCCGCAGCTCATCGCGCGGCGGCACGCGTGCACGGCGGCGATCTTCGGGACGGACAAGAACGCGCTCGGGATGATGCCGTTGCTGAAGGCGGCGGGCGTCCGTATCCCCGAAGACATGGCGATCGTCGGCTTCGACGATGTGCCGGAGGCGCAAACGGCCGACCCGCCGCTGACCACCGTGCGCCAGCGGTTCGAGATGCTGGGGAGCGCCGCGTGTGATCTCGTCGTCTCGATGGTCGCCGGCGAGGCCGCCCCGCCCGATCTCGTGCTCACGCCGAACACCTTGATCCAGCGGATCTCGTGCGGATGCGACGTGCTCCAGAGCTACCTCGACGAGGACGCGGCGCCGGCGGAGGGCGCCGGCGGCGACCTGGACCGACGGATGGTCGAGCTGCTCCTCGCGCCCCAGCGCCTCGCGCCGGAGACGTCGGCTGCCGCCGTATGGCCGGGGGTCGGCCTGGTGCTCGAGGCGTATGAAGCGGCGATCCAGGGCGCCGCGCTCCCTCCGGCGAAGGCGCTGGAGCGCGCCTACCAGGAGGCCGTCGGCATCTCGTCCGATATGGGCACCTTGATGGCGATCGTCCGCGTGCTCCGCCGGGCCCACGAGCGGCGCCGCGAGCGGCTGGGCGGAGATGCGGCGTCCGCGCAGCGGGTCGAGGCGTTCCTGGACAGCGCGCACCTCTCGATCGCTCGGGCTCGGCTCAGCGTCGAGGCCGAGTTCGTGGCGCAGCTCGGGATGCTCGTGAGGTCGAATCACGACGTGGGCCTCGCGCTGTTCAGCGGCTCCCAGGAAGAATCCCTCTCGCTCTCATGGCTTGCAAAGACCAAAGCGGGCTGGGCGTGCCTTGCGCTCCGGGAGGACGCGTCCACGCTCGTCGTCGCCGGCGCCTACAGCCGCGACGGCGACGCGACGCCCCCGATCGGCAGCCGCTATCGGCAGGAGGCGTTCCCGCCTGCGGATCTGCTGCCGCCCTCGGTCGCGAGCGGCGCGCTCATGATGATCCTCCTGCCGATCCGCACCGCCCGGCGCGACTGGGGGGTCCTGGCGCTCATGGGGTCGACCCTCCGCGAGCTGACCGGCGACGAGGGCACGCTCGGGGTCTGGGCGTCGCTGCTCGCCGCGGCCCTCGAGCGCAACGAGCTCGTCCAGTCGCTCTCGGCCAAGAACGCGGAGCTGCAGACCGCCTACGCGAGCGAGCGAGCGCTCTCGGACACGGTGCGCGAGCTCGGCTGCCCGCTCATCCCGCTCCTGCCCGGCGTGCTGCTCGTGCCGCTGATCGGCGCCATCGACCGCGACCGCGCCCTCCAGGTGCTGACGGCCGTCGTCGAGGGCGTGGACCGGCACGAGGCGCGCTTCGTGCTGCTCGACATCACCGGCGTGCCGGCGGTGGACGTCCAGGTCGCCCACGCGCTGGGCCAGACGAGCCGCGCGGTCGCCCTGCTCGGGGCGCGCGTCGTCCTGGTCGGCGTGCGCCCCGAGCTCGCCAGGAGCCTCGTGGACGTGGAGCTCGGCGATCTGTCCACGTACTCGTCCCTTGCGGCCGCCCTTCACGAGCTGACGGCGAGGGGCCGCCGCCGTGCCGGCGCGAGGCGCCGCGCGGCGCGCATCGCCTGATGGCCGGTGGGAGCCCGCTCGGCTGTGGTTCGGGGGTTCGCTCCGAGCACGCGGAGGCGGTGAACGCCAAGGCAAAGCGGTTGATCTCTGCCCATGAAGAGGGCGAGCAGGCCTGTGAGTACAGGTGTCCGTCGCAGCACGTCGAGTGCCGAGCAGGGCAACGAGCGCCAGCTCGTGCGTAACAAGAAGTCGTCCTGAGCCGCACGGCAGGACTCCTGACCCGTAGTCCTGGTTTCGTCCTCTCCTAGATACCTTGTATGTGTTCACGGGTCGTCCTCTCAAAAGACCACGCACGCACCCCGGCCGCGCGGACCCAGCGCTCATAGACACGAGTACACGGCCTCGATCAGCGCCGGCCACCGCGGGTCGCCGCCCTCGCCGCTCGCGATGGTCTGGTTCGGTGTGTAGCCGAACCCGAGCCCCGCGTCGGGGTCGGCGAAGCCGAGCGCCCCGCCCGCGCCGGGGTGGCCGAAGGTCCGCGGGCCGCGCCCGAAGGGGCGCAGCGCGCTCGGCAGCATGAACCCGAGCGAGAACCGGCTCTCCGCGAGGAGGACGGCGTCGAGCCCGGCCGACCGCTCCGCCAGCGCGGCCTCGATCGCCTCCGGCGACAGCACGCGCGCGGCGCCGGCGAGGGCCCCGCCGTTCGCGAGCGCGCCGTACATCCGCGCGAGCGCGCGCGCGTTCGCGTGGCCGTTCAGCGCCGGGATCTCCGCGCGCCGGGCGCGGACGGTGTTGACGAGCCCCGGCGACACGAGGTCGCGCGGCCTGGTGAAGGCCATCGAGGTGAGCGACGCCGGGTCGCGGAAGCTCGCGCCGAACGCGCCGCCCAGGCCTGTCGGGCTCGCGATGGTCGGCGGCACCTCGGCGATCCGCCCGTCGTGCTCGGCGCCGGTGCCGATGTGGAGGTCCAGGCCGAGCGGGCCCGCGACGGCCTCCCGGAGGAACGCGCCCACGCGCCGGCCGCTCGCGCGCCGGATCACCTCGCCCACGAGGAAGCCGAACGTCACGGCGTGGTAGCCGTGCCGGGCGCCCGGCTCCCAGAACGGCTCCTCCGCGGCGAGGGCGGCGGTCATGGCCTGCCAGTCGTAGAGCGCGCCCTCCTTCGGCTCGGCGCGGAGCGCCGGCAGGCCGGCGCTGTGATCGAGCAGCTGGGCCACGAGGACGCGCCCCTTGCCGGCCGCGCCGAACTCCGGCCAGGCGGCGGCGACCGGCGCATCCACGTCGAGCGCGCGCTTCTCTGCGAGCGCGTGGGCGCACAGCGCCACGGCGCCCTTCGTCGCCGAGAAGACGTTCACGATCGTGTCGCCGCGCCAGGGCGCGGTCCTCGCCGCGTCCCGGAAGCCGGCCCAGAGGTCGACGACCACGCGGCCGCGCACGGCGACGCACACGGCGGCCCCGAGCTCGGGGAACCGCTCGAAATTCGAGGCGAACGCCGCGCGCACGGGCGCAAACGCCGGGTCGCACGTGCCATGGATCGCGAGGTGCATCGCTCGTCCCTTCGTCCCTTCCTCGGGGCAGCACGGGCCCGGGCGCGCGCGGGCGAGCCGCCCGGCCCTTCGAGCCCGACCCCGATGATACGCAACCCATGTTGCGCAACCTTGGTTGATGGATAGGACCGCCGCCCGCGGCCGTCAACGTCATTTGCGCAACCTCGGTTGCGGGTTACACGCTCCGGCCGTGAAGCCTGCGCGCCCGGACGAGGACCTCGTGCTGCTCTTCGCCGCCATCGCCGCCGCGAACAGCGACGAGGTGATGCGCCGCGTGGAGCGGGCCGGCCACGGCGATCTCCGGCCGAGCCATGGCTACGTGTTCCAGCACCTCATCCCGGGGCCGGTGAAGGTGAGGGAGCTCGCGGAGCGGCTCGGCATCACGGCGCAGGGCGCCTCGAAGGCGGTGGCGGAGCTGGAGGAGCTCGGCTACGTGCGCCGGCGCGTCGCCGAGGACGACCAGCGCAACCGCCTCGTGGAGCTCACCGACCGCGGGTGGGCGGCGGTCGAGGCGGGGCGCGCCGCGCGCGCCGCGGTGAACAGGCGGCTCCGCGCGCTGCTCGGCGAGGAGCAGGCCGGCGCGCTGCTCGCGTCGCTCCAGCGCGTCGCCGAGCGCACGGGGGGGCTCGAGCTCCTGTCCTCGCGCCGGCTCCGCCAGCCGTAGCGCGCCCGGGTCCGACCCGGCGGCTGCGCGGCCGGGGCGGCGACCGAGGCGTAGAAGCGCAGCGCGCGTCTCAGTCGCCCGGCGCGGCAGGCGTGAGGAGCGAGGTGTCGACGCGCAGCACGCGGGCCGTGAAGGGCCCCACGCGTGACGCCTGCGTGCGCATGGCTACGGTGAGCTCCGTGCCGAACGCGGAGACATCGACGAGCGGGTGGCGCTGGTACACATCGCTGAAATGGCTCTCGCCTGCGATCGCGGGGAGCGGCAGCGTCACAGCGATTTCGGGCGCCCCTCCGGCGGCAGGCACGCGCACGAGGCGCAGCTCGCCGCGGCTCGCGTCCGCCGCGATGTTGCCGACGCACGTCGGCAGATCGACGTTCTGCACCTCGTAGGCGATCGTCCAGTCGATGTGGCTTATCAGGAATGCGATCCACACGTCGCCGTCGCTCGTGCGCGCGGCCGAGAAGGCCGACCATTCGAGGCCGGAGGTCACCTCGTGGCATTCGGCCGGGCAGCCCTCCGACGCGGGGTCGCCGAAGCCGCGCTGGCAGCTGTACGTCGGCGTCGCTGTGCCGGGGATCGCCACCTCGTCGACGCCGTCGTCCTCGCCGGCGCTCTCCAGCCGCAGCCCGTCGGGGTGCTGCACGACCGCCGCGAAGCGCGGAATCGTCGCTTGACCAGGGGGCTGCGGCGGCGGGACGGGTTCGTAACGGAGCGGCGAGCTCGCGGAGACCGGAGCGCCGATGCTGCGCTCCGTGGTGCCGTCGAGCACCTCGAGCTGCCAGCTATCGGAGCGCGCCTGGACCATGCCAAACGCCAGCGGCGCGTCGTCGGGCGCGAGGGCGAAGCGGGTCCAGCCGCTGTCGACCGGCCGGCTCGCCGGCGCGACGTCCCAGGCGCCGCCGGAGGTGCGCGTCGCGTGCGCGATGCTCTCCGGCGCGTCCGTGAGGATCCAGATGTGCGGCTCACCCTGGGAGTCCACCGCGACATCGAGGACCGGCACGTATTTGTCGTCGCGATCGAACACCATCTGCTTCTCGGCCGCGCCGTCTGCGAGCGGCAGGAACACGACACCGCCGGGATAACCGTCACCGCTGCCTTGCGTCTCGTCCACCGCGGCATATGCCTTTCCGTCCGGCGAGAGCGCCACGCTCACGCTATTGCTCTGCACGTCGAAGTCGCGTTGCGTCGCCCCATCGCCGTCGAGCTCGAACAGCCGCGTCGGGGCGTTGCTGCTCGTCACGAGGTACGTCGCGCCCGTCGCCGGCACGGCCCGCACCCCGCCCGCTGCAAAGTCGAAGTCGGTGCACGTCACCTCCACGTCGAGCGTGATCGCGCAAGGCGCGTCCGCGGGACAGGCGTCACCGTGGTCGCCCCGCTGCGAATCACACGTCACCGGTCCGCCGCCGGCGCCGCCTTGACCGTCGGCGCCGCCCTGACCGCCGGCGCCGCCTCGACCGCCGGCGCCGCCTTCACCCCCGGCGCCGCCGGCCCCTCCCGTGCCAGCTGGCACGCTGGTATCTCCCTGGCACCCGAGCGTCAGCGACAGGCCGGCGAGCATGCCGGCCCCGAGGATTCGAACGGTGAGCAACTGCAATTCTCTGCGCATGAGCGCTCGCCTCCTTGCGATGCGCTCTCATCCAGCACCAAACGTGCCAGTCGAGCTCCTCCGCAAAAGCCGCCCTCACGCTCGATGGCTTGTGCCGTTCTGTGTCGGAATGTTCGATGTGCTCGCTGCTCCCGCTGCAGGCGCTGGCCCGACGACCACGCGCCTGCCGCGGGCTCGGAGCGCCTCAGAGATTCATCCCGCCTGACGCCTCGATGCGCTGGCCGTTGATCCACTGGCCCTCGGGCGAGAGGAGCGCCGCGACCGCGCCGCCGATGTCATCCGGGAGGCCGACCCGGCCGAGGGCGGTCTGGGCGGCGATCATCTTGTTCAGCTCGGCGTTGTCGCGCACGACGCCGCCCCCGAAGTCGGTCTCGATCGCGCCGGGCGCCAGCGTGTTCACCGCGATCTTCCGCGGCCCGAGCTCCTTTGCCAGGTAGCGGGTCAGCACCTCCACCCCGCCCTTCATCGCGGCGTAGGCGGAGTAGCCGGGGAAGCTGAACCGCGTGAGCCCCGACGAGACGTTGAGGATCCGCCCGCCGTCCGCGATGAGCGGAAGGAGCTTCTGTATGAGGAAGAACGTCCCCTTCAAGTGGACGTTCATGAGGGCGTCGAACTGCTCTTCGGTCGTCTCGGCGAAGCTCGCGTGGCCGCCCATGCCGGCGTTGTTCACCAGGTAATCGAAGCGATCGCGCCCGAAGCGACCGGCGAGCTCGGCCTTCACCGCGGAGGCGAACGCGTCGAACCCGCGGGTGCTCCCCAGATCGAGCGCGATGGCCGCCGCCTTGCTCCCCTTGGCCTCGATCTGCTTCACCACATCTGCCGCCTCGGCCGCGCCGCCGCGGTAGGTGATGATGACGTCCACGCCGCGATCCGCGAGGTGGAGCGCCATGCTCTTTCCCAGCCCGCGGCTTCCGCCGGTGATGAGGGCGACGGGGCTACGCTTGGATGTGCTCATGGTCGGGTCCTTTCGATGGCGACGCGGCTGCTCGCCGCTGTCCGTGGCGGCTGCTCGCCGCCGTCTGTGAGTGTGAATAGCGATCCGATCCCGGTTGCGGAAGGCCCGAGGCTCCGACAGACTGTTTCGTCAATCGAAACAATGACCGTCGACGTCGGATCGCTGAAGATCTTCGTGAAGGTGGCGGAGCTTGGCAGCTTCACGCGCGCTGGCGAGCACCTCGGCATGCCCAAGGCGCGCGTGTCGCTGCGGCTGAAGGCCCTGGAGGCCGAGCTCGGCACCCGGCTCCTCCAGCGGTCGACGCGCGTCGTGCGCCTCACGCCGGACGGAGAGGAGCTCCTTCCGCGGGCGCGGCGCCTCGCGCTCGAGGCCGACGAGCTCGGCGCGATGTTCCAGGCCGCGCGGGGCCTGCGCGGGCGGGTGCGGATCGATCTGCCGGTGAACTTCGCGCGCGACGTCATCATCCCGCGCTTGCCCGACCTGCTCGCGCGCCACCCCGAGCTCGAGGTGCTCCTCAGCACGACCGATCGGCGCGTCGAGCCGCTCCGCGAGGGCTTCGACTGCGTCCTGCGCATCGGCGCCCCGGGGGGCGACGGGCTCGTCGGCCGCAGGCTCGGCGTCCTGCGGATGGTGAACCTCGCGAGCCCGTCCTATCTGCGCGAGTATGGTACGCCTCGTCGCCTCGAGGATCTCGAACGGCACCTCCTCGTGCATTACTCGTCGACGCTCGGCGCCGAGGCGCCGTCGTTCGAGTACCCCCACGACGGCGGTTACCGCGAGTGGCCGATGCGCAGCGTGGTGACGGTCAACAGCGCGGACGCCTATCTCGCGGCGTGCCTGGCGGGCCTCGGCATCATCCAGGCGCCGCGGGTAGGCAAGTTCGCCGGCATCACCGCGGGGGAGCTCGTCGAGGTTTTACCCTCCCTCACCTGCGCGCCGATGCCGGTCTCGCTCCTCCACACGCACGGCAGGAGCGTGCCGCGCCGCGTGCGCGCGGTGATGAGCTGGATCACCGAGGTGCTCTCTCCGCACCTCGAGGCGCTCGACCGCTAGAGCGGCGGTCACCCGCTTCGGATACGGGCCCATCTCGACGTTTTCGGTGCTCAGCGCACCGGAGTGCGCTTCCGCGCCGAAAACGCCGATCTGGACCCGTCTCCTGTGCGGGTGACCGCCGCTCTAACCCGCGCGCCCGGGCGCGATCCGCAGCAGATCGAACTCCGCCACGAAGCCCTCGCCCAGCGGGCTGCAAGCGTAAAGGCCGCACTCCACCTCGCGCGCGCCGTCGTCCTCGTGAAGGTGGGCCATGCGGATCTGCGTCCACGCCGCGCCGTCGCCCGAGCTGTCGACGAGGTAATCCGGCCCCTCCCGCCGGACGCGCAGCCAGATCTCGCGGCGATCCGAGGGAAACGGCTGGGTCGACCAGTCGCTGTAGCCCGCGTTCGTCACCACCGCGCCGAGCCGGCTCGGGCCGTCCGGCTCGAACTCGACCGACGTCTTCAGCCAGCACGACTCCGCGATCCGCACCATGAGCCCTGCCTGATCGTACTGGTGCGCCGGCCGGAACCGCACATGGCAGGTCATCACGAAGTCGCCGCCGGCGCGGGTGAAGAGGAAAGGCCCGTTGTCGTTGCGAAAGCCGTAGTGCGTCCGCTGCCAGTAGTCCGTCTTCGCGGCGGGCTCGACGACGAGCACGCTCCGCTCCGGCGCCACCGCCCAGCGCGCCGGCGGGTTGCGCCACGTGAGCCGCGGATCGATTCCAGGGTTGGTAAATCCCTCTTCCAGAAGCTGTCCTGTCATGACGCAGACCTCCGAGCGCCGCACGGCGCGCGGTCCGCCCGCGCGCGGCGAGGGCCGGGAGGCTACCACGGAGCGCGCCGCGTCCGGGTGCGCCCCGCTGCGATCCAGCCGCGCCCCGCTGCGATCCAGCCGCGCCCCGCTGCGACCGGCCGTGCCGCTCACGCCGAGGGCTCGCGCGGGCCGAGCACCGCGTCGTGGAGCTGGTCGAGATCGAAGGGTTTGGGGAGGAACCGCGCGAGCCCGAGCTCCGCGGCCAGCGCCGAGACGTCCACCGCCGCGCTCACGAGCACCACGCGCACCGCCGGATCGACCCGCGCGAGGATCGCCTTCGCGCAGACGCTGGGAGAGAGCCCTGGCATGAAGTAGTCGCACAGCACCGCCCGCAGCCCGTCGCGCTCGCGCTCGAGGAGCGGGAGCGCCCCGGCGCAGTCGGCGACCTGGAGGCAATGGAGCCCCCACCCGGTCAGGCTGAGGGCGACGAGCTCCCGGAAATCGGGGTCATCGTCGATGACCAGCACGCGGTTTCGCAGCATGTTCCCTCTGCTAGCTAGCGCCTCAGTTCCAGCGAAAAGACCATGAGGTCACCGGCCCTCCGCTCGATCCAGAACCTCGCGCCGTGGAGCCGGGCGATCCCCTGGACGAGGTGGAGGCCGATGCCCGTGCTGCGCGGCTCGTCACGCCGCCCCTCGAACGCGACGACGGCGAAGGGCTCCAGCAGCTTCTCGAGGTCCTCCGGGAGATCCTTCCCGCCCCGCACCTCGATCGTGATGAGCACGCGCGTTGCGGAGCCGGCGTCGATCGTGACGAGCACCGGATCGCGCTCGAGCGCGATGGACACGGCCTGGACGAGCAGGCTCCAGAGCGCCTGCTCGACGAGCTCTGGATCGCCAAGGAGGTGCGCGTCTCCCCTGGGCACCAGGCGGATGCTGTGATCTTTGGCCACGAGCTCGAACTCTCCGATCACGCGGCGGGCGAGCTCCTCGACGTCGATCGCCTCGGGCTTGAAGGGGAGCTCGCCTCCGGAGATGCGCGCCGACCACAGGAGATCCTGGACCAGGCGGCCGAGGCGCGTCGCCTGGCGATCGATGATCGCGAGGGCGCGCTCGCGGATGGCCGTGTCGTTCCGGTGGGTGAGCGCGACCTGCGAGAACCCCTTCATGGTGGTGAGCGGCGTCTTCAGCTCGTGCGCGGCGACGGCGAGGAACCTGTCGCGATCCTTGTCGCGCTCGGCGATGGCCTTGAAGCTCGTGTTCAGCGTGTGGGCGAGCACGGCGAGCTCGTCGTCCCCCCGGTCCCCGAGCGGCTCGTACACGCCGCGCTCGCGAAAGCGCTGGACGGCGGTCACCATCCGGTGGATGCGCGGCGCGATCGCGCGGCGCACCGCGAGGCCGAAGAGCGACGCCGCCGTGACGCCCCCGAGGCCGACGGCCATGAAGACGAGGAGGATGCGCCGCCGGACTCGGTCGAACGTGTCGTAAGCGACCTCCATGTAGCGCAGGTTGATCTTGTGCAGCTTGACGAGGGCGTCGCTGAGGTGCTCCACGTCGGCGCGCCGCACGTGCGGCGCGGGCGTTGGACCCATGAGCCCGGTCGTGCGCTCGAGGTGCATCACGACAGCGGCGATGGTGTCCGCCGCCTCGCGCTCTTCCTCCAGGAGCACGAGCTCACCGGCCCGAGCGAGCGCAGCGCGGAGGTGAATGGCCTCCGGTAGGGTCGAGGTCGCCGTCAACCACTCTCGCTGGTACCGATCGATGAAGGAGCGGAGCCGCACCATCGGCTCTCGGACCTCCATCGAGACGTCCGACGGCGGGCGAGCGAGCAGGGGATAGAGAGCGTTCGATGACTCGATGCCGCTGCTGATGACGACGAACGGCTGGAAGACGTAGTGACGCAGGTAGGCTGTCTCGGTGGCCAGCCGCTTGAGCGCGACAATGGACATCGTGACGCCCAGGGCGGCCAGGATCAGCTGACTCAACACGAGCAAGGAAAGACGCCTTCCTATGGACATCTTCCCCGGAAGACCGTTGCCCCCGCCGCTCGGAGGCGAGCCCGCGTGCTGAGCGCGTTGAGACCACCGAGGCATTGGCCACCTCCTCGGTGTCGCCGTGGAAGCAAGGGAGGCACCACGACAACGCTGGACCGACCCTGGCGATCGCCCCCTCCCGCTCGTTCGCTATTGCGGCCGCCCCTGCGCGATCCAGCTCTCGACGAGCTGGATCTCCTCCGGCCCGACCGCGGGCAGCCCGAGCGGCATGCCGCGCACCGCCGGGGCCGCGCGGCCCGCCTCCTCCGCCTGCCGCGCCAGCAGCGCGGCGACGAGGCGCGGGGCGCCGTCCGGCCCGCGCGAGAACACGCTCCGCCGCTCGCCCTGATCGTCGACGTAGCCCGCGGCGATCCCCTCGTACGTGGCGAGGTTCAGCCCGCGCGGCTTGAACCCGAAGCCGCCCGTGTTCCCGGGCCCGCCGTCGCCGAGCGCGTAATCCGGCTCGGAGTGGCAGTGCCTGCACGTGACGCGGAACACCCGGCGATCGACCTCGGCGTAGGTCACCCGCCGCGACAGCAGCGGCAGCCGCTCGGGCGTGCTCGCCGGCGCCCGCGGCGAGAGCTCCGCGGTCGTGATGAAGGCCGCGAGGTCCCGCGCCTCGGTGGGCGACATCGGCACCTGGGGCATCGGCGTTCCCGGCTTGATCGCCGCGGGGTCGAGCACCCACGCGGCGAGATCGGCGGGCTCCATCCGGTCGCGCGCGTGCCTCAGATCCGGCGCCAGGGCGATCGCGGCGCGCGTCTCCTTCTCCATCCCCTTCACGGGCGCGACCGCCGTCAGCCCGGTCGTTCCGGAGAAGGCGTGGCACGTCCCGCACCCCTTGGCCTCGTAGAGCTCGCGCCCCCGGGCCGCGCTCGCGCCCTCCAGCGGCGCAGTCGGACGTTCGCGCCGCTCGCGCGTGAGGTAGGCCGCGATATCGCTCGCCTGCTCGGGCCCGATCGCGAGCCGCGGCATCGTCGCGTGCAGGCGCGGGCGCACGTCGTGCGGCGACAGCAAGAACCCGCGGATCCAGTCGCGGCGCAGCCTGTCGCCGGCGGCGGCGAGCGACGGCACGTCGCGCAGCTGCACGAGGTTCTCGTTCCACCGCTTCATCGCCGCGGCCGGCGCCTGGAACCGCCCCGCCGCGATGTCCTGGTGGCACTGGACGCAGTGGGCGTCGCGCGCCGCGGGCGCGTGCCCCGTCCCGTCGTGGCAGCGGTTGCACTGGAACTCCGCGACGAGCCGCTCCCCGCGCGCCGGATCGCCGGCCAGCGCCGCGGCGGCGGCCGGAGCGTTCGCCCCGGCGCCGCCGTCGCTGGCGGGTGGCGGCGCGGCCAGCGCGGACCCTCGCGCGTCCTCGGAGGTACACCCCGCGGCGCCCGAGGCGAGCGCCGCGAGCAGGGCGAGCAGCGGACGTGCGCGCATCGGCGTCAGCTCTGTTGGCCGACCGCACCGACCGCGCCGGTCGTCCGGCAGAGCGCCTTGTTCTGCGCCATCGTCTCGCACCGGGTGGCCGCGGCGTCGTGCCCCGCGTTGTCCCCCGAGAGCGCGCGCAGCCGCGCCAGCGCCGCGTACGCCTCGGGGCTCGTCAGGAGGTCCTTCTCGGCCAGATCGCCGAGCACCTTGAGCGCCTCGCCGCGGTGCTCGGGCGCCCTGGCGAGCGCCTCGCCCAGGTCGGTCTGGAGCGCCGGATCGTTCTTCCGCTGCTCGTTCAGCCGGCGCAGCGCGCGGATCGACCAGTCGATGTTCCCCTTGCGCTCCTCGGCCGACGCCCCGCCCCACGTCTCGAGCAGCTCGCGCGGCAGCTGCGGGCCGACCTGGAGCGCCCCGTCCGCGCGCGCCGTGGCCACCGCGAGGACGCGGAAGGCCCTGTTGATCAGCGGGTCCTTGTCATAAGAGATCCGCCGGATCTCGGGGAACATCCGGATCACGCTCCCCGCCGCCGCGGTGAACCGGCCGTCGTGAAGCGCTTGCTCGGCCTGGGCGATCCCCATCACGCGGTGGTCGATCGCGGGCATGATCTCGACTCCACCGCAGGCCGACGCGTCCGCCGAAGGGACGAGGGCGGACGCGATGAGAGCACAAAAAAGCGTGAATCGAACGGCGGGACCATTCATGGAAGGACCTCCTCGGGAAGGCTGCGCCGGCGCGCCCCGTCGCTCATCGGGCGCTGCCGATCGACTGTGACAACGCTCGAGGAAAAAATGTTGCTTCCCCGATCGCGAACTCGAGGGACGGCGCGCCGTGCTCCCGCGCAGTCGACCGTGCTCCCGCCCAGCAGATGAGACCGCTCGTGTGAGCAAAGGTGCGCCGCTGCGATACGGTGGTTGCCTTGGTGCGCGGCCCGGTGTCCAATGCGGGCCTTCCAAGGAGATCCGGCATGTTGAAGAAGCGGCGCGTCGCGATCGCGGTCCTGCTGGCCCTCGCCAGCGCGCTCCCGGGGTGCAACAGCAGCAGCAAGAAGGCCGACTGCGCGAGCCCCGAGGTGTTCTGCGTGGGCCTCGTCACCGACATGGGCAAGATCGACGACAAGTCGTTCAACCAGTCGGCCTGGGAGGCGATCCAGCGGGCGCAGAAGGAGCTCGGCGCCACGACGCAGTACATCGAGACGACGGATCCGAAGGACTACCCCAAGAACATCGCGACGTTCGCCGAGGAGCGCTACGACGTGGTCGTCACGTCGGGATTCGGGCTCACCGAGGCGACGCGCGGCGCGGCGGATCAGTTCAAGGACGTCAAGTTCATCGGCATCGACCAGTTCCAGATGGCGACCAAGCCGAACGTCGTGGGCCTCGTCTTCCCCGAGGACCACGGCGGCTTCCTCGTCGGCGCGCTGGCCGCGATGATGACCAAGACGGGGAAGATCGGCGCCGTGCTCGCCACCGACGCCGTCCCGCCCGTCTTCCGCTTCGGTGAGGGCTTCCGCGCCGGGGCGCGCCACGTCAAGCCCGACATCGAGCTCAGCGTCGTCTATCACAACGACGTCGGCTTCGATAAGACGTTTACCGATCCCGAGTGGGGGAAGACGACCGCCGTCTCGATGATCGACAAGGGGGTCGATATCGTCTTCGGCGGCGGCGGCAAGACGGGCAACGGCGCGCTGCTCGGCGCGGCCACGAAGGGCGTTTATGCCATCGGCGTCGACACCGACCAGTACTTCACGGTGCCCGAGGCCCAGAAGGTCCTCCTCTCCAGCGCCGTCAAGCTCATCTCCGACGGCGCCTTCGAGCTCATCAAGTCGGCCAAGGAGGGGAAGCTGCCGTCGGGGAACTTCCAGGGCAAGTCGGGGTATGCGCCGTATCACGATCTCGACGCCAAGGTCCCGGCCGACGTGAAGGCGAAGATGGAGGAGCTCCGGAAAGGGCTCCTCGACGGGACGCTCAAGACAGCGGTGCCGCCGGCCAAGGGGCCGTGACCGCCCTGGGCTCCCGAGGATGCGAGAGAAGCTGATCCGGCGCTTCGAGCCGCTGCTCCTTCCGGCCCTCTCGGTGTTCACCGCGATGGTCCTGGGCGGCGTCCTCATCGCCGTGGCCGGGGGCAACCCGCTCGAGGCCTACGCCGGCATGCTCGAGGGCGCGCTCGGGTCGCCGCGGGCGGTGAGCGAGACGCTCGTCTGGGCGACGCCGTACATCCTGGCTGGCCTGTCGGTCTCGCTGGCGCTCAAGGGCGGCCTCTTCAACATCGGCGCGGAGGGGCAGCTCGCGCTCGGGGCGCTCTCCGCGGCCTGGGCGGGCCACTGGCTGCCGCAGCTCGTGGGCGGCGGCCTGCCCGCGGCGCTGCACGTCCCCGTGACGCTGCTGTTCGGCGCGCTCGCGGGCGGGCTGTGGGCCGCGGTGCCCGGCTGGATCAAGGCGCGCGCCGGGGGACACGAGGTGATCAGCACGATCATGCTCAACTACGTCGCGCTCAACGCGGTCAGCTTCCTCTTGAACGGCCCGATGAAGGACCCCGAGGCGTCCAACGTGCTCTCCCGCACGCCGCTCATCGACGAGAGCGCCTGGGTCCCCGCGCTCGTGGACGGCTACCGGCTGCACTGGGGCTTCCCGCTCGCCCTGCTCGCGGCGGCGCTCGTCGGGTGGGCGCTCCGGCGGACGACGTTCGGCTTCGAGATCCGCACGGCCGGGCAGAGCCCGGACGCCGCGCGCTACGCCGGCGTGCGGGTGAGCCGCACCGTGATCGCGACCATGGCGCTCTCGGGCGCCTTCGCCGGGCTGGCCGGCGCCATCGAGGTGAGCGCGCTGCACCACCGGCACGAGCTCGGGTTCTCGCAGGGATACGGCTTCGACGCGATCGCCATCGCCCTGCTCGGCAAGGCGCACCCCGGCGGGACGGTGCTCGCGGCCCTGCTGTTCAGCGTGATGCGCAGCGGGGCGACCCGGATGCAGTACCTCACGCAGGTGCCGATCGACGTGATCTCCGTCATCCAGGCGCTGGTCCTGCTCTTCGTCGCGGCGGACGCCCTGGTCCGGCGCATCTACCGCGTCCGGGGCTCGAGCGAGCGGCTCGTGCTCACGCGCGGGTGGGGCGGTTAGCGCGCCGGCTCGAGCGAGCGGCCGGGGACCAGAGCGGGGAACGCGAGCAGGGAAGGACGAAGATGGCTTATCGACGCTACGCATTCATCGCGGTGGTCGTGGGCGTGCTGGTCCTCGTCGTGGCGCTCGTCGGCGCGTCGCAGGTGCCGCCGCTGACGATCGTGGCCAGCATGGCGGCCACGACGCTCGCCGTCGCGACCCCGCTCACCCTGGGGGCGCTCTCGGGCGTCTTCTGCGAGCGCTCCGGGGTCGTCAACCTGGGCATCGAGGGCATGATGCTCGCGGCGGCGTTCTCGGGCTGGTTCGGGTCGATCTACGCGAGCTCGATCCTGGGCTTTCCCCCGCTGCCGAGCCTGCTGCTCGGCGTCGTGATCGCGGTCGCCACAGGCGCCGCGCTGGGGCTGTTGCTCGCCGCGCTTGCGGTGACCTTCTCGGTGGACCAGATCCTCGCGGGGACGGTGATCAACTTGCTCGCCGTGGGGCTCACCGGCTTTTTCAACCGCCAGCTCTTCTTCGGGCCGGGAAGCGCGTTCGGCGGGCAGGTGCCTCACGCGCCGGGCGTCCTTCCGCGCCTCGGCGTCCCGCTGCTCGCGGACATCCCGGTCGTGGGCCCGGTGTTCGAGCAGCAGCCGATCGCCGTCGCCGCCGTCGCGCTGGTCGCGCTGACGCACCTCGTGCTCTTCCGCACGCGGTGGGGCCTGCGCGCGCGGGCCGTGGGCGAGCACCCCCGCGCGGCCGCGACGGTCGGGATCGACGTGGCCCGCGTGCGCTACGTGAACGTCGTGATCGGCGGCGCGATCGCGGGGCTCGGCGGGGCGTATTTCACGCTGGAGTCGGTGCCGTCCTTCGAGCCGATGATGACGAACGGGCGCGGCTTCATCTCCCTCGCGGCGATGATCTTCGGCGACTGGACGCCGTTCGGCTCGTGGGCCGCGGCGCTCGTCTTCGGCGCGGCGCAGGCGTTCCAGATCAACCTCCAGCTCTTCCGCGACCAGATCCCGCCGTCGTGGTCGTTCCTGCAGCAATCGTCGGTCGTCGGGCTGGTGCCGTATCTGCTGACGCTGCTGCTCCTGACCGGCGTCATCGGCAAGACCACGTCGCCGGCCGCCGACGGCCTGCCGTACGAGCGGGAGGGGCGGCGGTGACGGCGGTCCTCGAGGCCCGGGGGATCACCAGGCGGTTCTCCGGCGTCCTGGCGAACGACAGGGTCGATCTCGACCTCCGCGAGGGCGAGATCCACGCCCTGCTCGGGGAGAACGGCGCCGGCAAATCGACCTTGATGAACATCCTTTACGGGCTGCTGCGCCCGGACGAGGGGACGCTCCTCCGGGGCGGGCGCCCTGTCGCGCTGCGCTCGCCGAGCGACGCGATCGCGCTCGGGATCGGCATGGTGCACCAGCACTTCATGCTGATCCCTGTGTTCACGGTCGCCGAGAACGTCGTGCTCGGCGCGGAGCCCGTGCGCGGCGCCCTGCTCGACCGCCGGCGCGCGAGCGCCGAGGTCCGCGAGCTCTCGGCGCGCCACGGGCTGGACGTCGATCCCGACGCCCGGGTGGAGGACCTCCCGGTCGGCGTGCAGCAGCGGGTGGAGATCCTCAAGGCTCTTTACCGGAAGGCGGAGATCCTGATCCTCGACGAGCCCACGGCCGTGCTCACGCCCCAGGAGGCGGACGACCTGTTCCGCGTGCTGCGGGGGCTGACGGCGCGGGGGGTCTCGGTCCTGTTCATCACGCACAAGCTCAGGGAGGTGCTCGCGGTCGCGGACCGGGTGACGGTCATGCGCGCCGGGCGCGTGGTGGGCGCAGCGATCCCGGCGGAGACGGACGAGCGCGGCCTGGCGGCGACGATGGTGGGCCGCGACGTGGCGCTCCAGGTGAGCAAGGCGCCGGCGAGCCCCAAGGACGTCGTGCTGGAGGTGCAGCGCCTCGGCGTCGCGGGTCGCCGCGGGTCCGGCGGCGACGTGGTGCGCGAGGTGAGCTTCTCGGTGCGCGCGGGCGAGATCCTCGGGATCGCCGGCGTGCAGGGCAACGGCCAGACCGAGCTCTGCGAGGCGATCACCGGCCTCTCGCCGCCCCGCGCCGGGCGCGTGCTCCTGCGTGGCCGCGACGTCACCGGCGCGCCGCCCCGCGCCCTGATCGAGCGCGGCGTCTCGCACGTGCCCGAGGACCGCCAGCGCCACGGGCTCGTGCTCTCGTACGCGATCGCGGACAACCTCGTCCTGTGCACCTACCACGAGCCCCCGTTCGCCGTGCGCGGCGTGCTCCGCGACGACGCCCGCGAGGAGAACGCGAGGCGGTTGATAAAGACCTTTGACATCCGCGCGCCCGGCCCGGAGACGCCCGTCTCCGCGCTGTCGGGCGGCAACCAGCAGAAGGTGATCCTCGCCCGGGAGATGAGCCGCCCCGTGGAGCTGCTCGTGGCCAGCCAGCCGACCCGGGGCGTGGACGTCGGGTCGATCGAGCACATCCACCGCGAGATCGTCGCGGCCCGCGACGCGGGGGCGGCGGTGCTGCTCGTGTCGGCGGAGCTCGACGAGATCCTGGCGCTGTCGGACAGGATCGCGGTCATGTACCGGGGCGAGATCGTGGCGACGCGGGACGCGGGTGCGGTATCGCGGACGGAGCTCGGGATGCTGATGGCCGGGGTGGTCCCTGGCGAGGAGGCTCCGCCGCCCGCCGCGGAGGAGGTCGACGCATGAGGGGGCGCGCGCTGCGCGTGCTGGCCGTGGCGGCGCCCCTCGCGGCGTCGGCCGCGGCCTCGTTCGCGCCGCCGTCCGCCGCCGCCCCGACGCTGGAGCAATACCGGTATTTCCGGGCGCTCTCCCTCGACCTGGAGGGGCGGCTCCCGACGCGTGAGGAGCTCGCCGAGCTCGAGTCGCCGGGCTTCGATCTGGACGCCTGGATAGAGCGCCACCTCGACGGCCCGGGGTATGCCGAGCGGCTCACGCGCATCTACATGGATGTCCTGCGGCTCGAGCTCGGCCCGACGGGGCTGTTCACGCCGCCCGCGACGACGCTCCGCCGGGTGGAGGTGCTCGGCCCGGAGGGCAAGCCGCTCTACGTCTATTACCGCGTCAGCCAGCGCCGCCTGAACCCGGTGATCGACGGGGAGTTCTGCTTCTCCGACGCCGAGAGCGGGCTCCGGGTCGCGGCCTACGCGCCCGTCACGGGGACGCCTGCCCGCATCTCTCAGCGGCTGCTCGACGAGCGGACAACGCTCGTGCGCCCCTACTGGCTTTACCGGGATTACCTCTCCGTCGTCCCGACGCAGCGTTATGGTGACGGGTGGAAGGACCCGGACAGCGCCTATGTCCCGCTGCCGCAGCTCCTTGTCGAGCCTGACGGCAAGACGCCGACGGTCGAGGTCAGGGTCTGCAAGGAAGAGGCGCAGACCGCCGAGGTCGGCCACATCTATGCGAGCGATATCCCTTCGTCGCCGAAGGGCGCTCCGCCGCCGGGCCGCGCGCGCCCGCCGGTGCGCGAGGATCGTTATGCGCAGGCGCACCGGGGCGAGCCCATCTCGTGCCGGAGCGCGCTCGCGCCGGCGATGAGCGTCGACTGCGGCTGCGGGATCGGCCTCGAGCACTGCCTTCCCGCCGACAGCGCGGGCAGGGATCCGCGCGGCTTCGTGCTGCCCGCCCATATCCCGCTCGGCATCGAGGATCCCATCGGCTCCGCGCCGCACACGATCACCGGCTGGAACAAGTTCTGGTGGTCGCAGGAGGCGATTCATACGATGAATCACGTCTTTGCGGCGGATCGCGATTTTCGGGAGATCCTCACCGGTCGTTATACGTTCATCAACGGCCCGCTCGCGCAGTTTTATCGGTCGAGCGCGCCCGCGGCGTGCTGCTCTCTGCACCCGTCGTTTGGGATGCGCGAGGACGAGGCGCCCCTGTTCTTGCCGGGCGCGGTGCCGCCGGTCGTCGCGCCGCACGACGTCTCGACCTGGACGTTCATCCCGGATCGCGGGCCGCGCGCGGCGGGGATCCTCACGACGCCGGTGTTCCTCACGAAGTATTCCTCGCGGCGCGCGCGGGCGGCGGCGCTCTACAGCGCGTTCCTGTGCAAGAGCTTCACGGCCGAGCACGCGGAGCTCCCGCCGTCGGAGGAGCCCGACCTCATGATCCGGCCGGGCTGCGCGAGCTGTCATGCGACGCTGGAGCCGCTCGCGGCGTATTTCACGCGGGTCGAGGAGACGACGTGGACCTATCTGCCCGCCGAGAGGTTCCCGATCGAGAACCCGGTGTGCAAGCTGAACGCGGAGGGGAAGACGGGGCAATCGTGCCAGCGCTTCTACGACCCCGTGTTCTCGAGCCGGGAGCGCGGCGTGCTGCGGGGCGCCTATGCCTCGGCGGATCACGCCGAGCGCGGCCCGGCCGGCGCCGCGGCCGATCTCACGCGCATGCCGGAGTTCGCGTCGTGCGCGGTCGAGCGCGTCACCGAGTCGTTCCTGGGGCGGCCGCTGCGCGAGGAGGACGAGGCGCTGCTCAGCGCGCTGCGCGAGCGGTTCGTGTCGCGCGGCTACCGGATGCGGCCGCTGGTCGAGGCGATCGTCCGCTCGCCGGCGTATGCGCGCGCGAGCAACGTGCGGCCTGCGCTGGAGCGGGGCGGGGCGGCGAAGGGCGAGGCGGAGGAGCGAGGCGGGGCGGCGAAGGGCGGGGCGGGGGAGCGGGGCGGCGAGACGCGCGGCGAGGGGGCGCGGTGATGCAGGGCCGGGGGAGGGCGCCCGGTCGGACGGGGGCCTTCGTCCTTGCTGGCGTGGCCGCGGTGGCCGCGCTGGCTGGCGCGTGCGGCCCGTCGGAGGCGATCGCGCCGCGGCCTGCAGCGCCGCTCCGGGAGACGGGGCGCGTCGCGCAGAGCCGGGCTCCGAAGCAGGATCTGCGGCTCATCCCGGCAGAGGCGTACCTGAGGACCTATCTCCGGCTCTTCGGCGGCCTCGCGCCCGCCGAGGTCGAGCGCCGCGCGCGGGGGGACGACAAGGCGGCGCTGTTCGACACCTGGGGAGACTACCTCGCGGCGCTCGGGCTCCCCGATTACGGCCTGGATCTCCCGCGCGCCACGCAGACCAACGCGCTCATGCTGGCGGCGTTCGAGCGGCTCGGGATCGCGCTCTGCGACCGCGCCCTGGAGCACGATCTCAAGGCAAAGGAGCGCGTCCCGATCGAGCGGCGGCTGATCTTCGCGTTCGACCTGCCAGCGCAGGACCTCGACGCGGCGGCCTTCGCCCCGCGCTTCGACGTGCTGCACCGGACGTTCCTGAGCTACCCGGCGCGCCTCGCGCCGCCGGACCGGGAGGCGAAGTTCTTCGCGCTCTACCAGGGCACGGTCGCGCGGCACCGCGCGAAGGGCGCGCCGAAGTCGCGGTTCTCGCCGGAGGAGGCGGGGTGGGCGGCCGTCTGTTATGGGCTCGTGCGGCACCCGGAGTTCCACCTGTATTAGGGGTACTCTCAGCGGGCCACGGCGCGCGTGGCTCCGGCCGCGCCGGCCGTGACCTACTCGTCGCACTCCTTGACGTGAAACAGAGCGGAGACGAGCAGCGCGGGATGGCCGTCGAGGGCCCGCTGCAGCTCGCAATCGCCCGTCGAGAAGTCCACCTCGTGCGGGTCGCTGCCGACTGTCGCCACGACGTGGCAAAAGCCATCGTAGAAATCCTCTCCTATGTCCATCGTGACATTCGGTAGAGGCTCGCCGTCGTCATCCTCGCGCTCGACGTCCAATGAAATTCCGCTGATTGGCGGGTCGTCGTCGCGCGCGCGGTCCAGGGCCATCTCCGGCGCGGAGTCTTTCAGGAAGCACCCCGTCGACCACCTCTCCCCTGTTTTCACGAACCTCCGTCCATCATCGCCAGTATCGTAACTCAGGGTTTCACCGTCGAGCGCGACGACCGCCTTCCCCGCGATGTCCGGATGGTTGACGCACGCCATCGCTGGCAGCGACAGCACGGCCAGGAGCGTGTGCCGCGCGCTCGACATGGACATCGTCATCCGCCTCACGGGGTGTCCCACCAGATCTCGGAATAGGAACATACGACGTGCGGCTCGCGTCGCTCCAGGGTGCCGAGCACGGCAGCGACGCTGGGGGAGCAGGCGCCTGGCTCTTCCTCCACGAGCGTGGCGCGGATCGCGCTGAGCGGGAGGGGCGAGGTGACGTCCGCGCAGGGCATCTCCCCGAGGCCGACGGGGAGCCCCGCGTCCATGCGGTCGCTGCATGCGCTGTCCGCATACAAGCCGATGTCGGCGACGCACCTGCCGCCCGCTGGGGGACCACACTCGCACGGAGCGCAGGCGCGGTTGTCGATGAGCTGTTCGAAGAACTCGTGTCGTGTCAGGCCACGCCTGCAGGTCCCCTCGCTGCTGGCCTGCATGCAGGGGATGAACCCCGGCGGGTCCTGCGCCGTGTTGCCGGCGCACACCCGGATGAACATTGCCGGAACGGGCGGCGGCTCGGGCGTCGCCAAGGGGGTGCACGGCGAGAGCGTCGGCGCCTCGTAGACGACGGACGCGAAATCGTCCGGCTGGACGGTCGACGGGAGCGCAGCGCACGTCCCATCCCATCCCGCTCCGGCGTCGAGCGCGATCGAGGTGCTTCCGCCTGGGCAGGTCATCGCGTTCGCCATGACCGTGGAGGGCAGCTCGCACGCCGCCGGACCGCATTCGCACCCATCGCACGTGTCCGGCAGCCCTTCAGGCGCGTCAGCCATCCAGCCTTCCCACTTCGGCGGCTGGCCGTCGATACAGGGAGGCGCATCGTCTTCCGGACCTACCCACATCCACAGCACTGGACCCGAATCGGCAGGTGGCGGAAGCAGCGGTACATACCACTCGTCTTCGCACGCGAGCAGCGCCGTCGCGGAGACGAACAGCAACATCGGACGTCGCATCAGGAATGCCTCCGTGCCAGCTTCACCATGCTCGCGCGCTGGCGGCCCAAAGCGACCTCGCCGACGCTCACCATCGAACGCGAACCTCCGCGCCGTGCGCCGCCACTCGAATCTGCGTGTCGTTTGGCAACCAGACGTACACGAGTGTGGCCGCGCCTGCTGCCGCCCCAGCGATCAACGCGCTGGTACCCAGGAGACGCATCAGCTTCCAGTTGGCGGCAGGATCAATGACTTGATTGTAGTCAGGCTGAAATGCGGGATCGAGCTTGCTCATCTCCTGAGCGTGATACCAAGCCGCCTTCGCCTCCTGCTCGTACCCCTGCGCGCTCTGCAGGGACACGGCGCCCGCCACCATGAACCCGACCGAGGCCACCGCGCCCGTCGTGACGATCCGGAGGTCCGGCCCGGGCCGGCCCGCGCCCTGCGGCGGCCCTTTGGGCGCCGCAGGCCCGGGCGCTCCAGGCCCGGAAGCCGCTTTCGGCGGCTGAGCGTGGTCCTTCGGCGGCTGCGCGTGGTCCTCCGGCGCTTGTGCCGGCTTGTCGAACGTGAGCGGCACCGCCTTCGACTCGCCTGCTTCCACCTTCACGCCCGCGCGCGCGACCTGCCCCTCCTGCCCGACGGCCATCACCTCGTGCTGGCCAGGCCTCACGTAGACGCGGCTGCCGTCCTTCACCCCCCGGCCGTTCACGAACATGCCCACGACGCCGGGCGGCGGCATGAGGACCACCTCGCCCACGCGCCGCCGGGCCCGGGCGAGGTCGGCGTGCCGGTGCTCATACAGGCGCCGCTCCACCTCCGTGCGCGGGGCCGGCATGTGCTCGACGCACTGCGAGAGCTCCACCACGGCCTCCTCCCAGCGGCCCATCCGCAGGTCGAGCTGCCCCATGTTGCACATCGCGACGTTCGACCGCTCGATATCGTACGCCTCGCCCCAGAACTCCCGGGCCTGCGCGATGTCGAGCCGATCCAGCGCTGCCCCCGCCTCGCGAATGAGCTCCTTGACGGCTCGCGAGCGCTTCGGAGGCGCCTCCGCATGCGCGGAAGCAGCCGCGAGCAGCACGAGGAGCAACGCTGCCCACGACGGAAGCCAGGATGCTGATCGAGGACCTTGCACGCTCCACCTCGGGCGCGCCAACGCACGTGACCGCGCGCCAGCGTCACGCTCGCTCTCTACCATCCTCCGTGTGTGCCTGGCCAGCGCTCCCGGCATGTGAGCGATGCCGCGAGGCATCTGGCGTTGCATTGCATTTCGGTGACGAAATTTCTCATCCCACCTGCATCGTTCGCCGTCTCATCCTTCCGAAATCGCACCCGCGTGGAGGATGGCCCTTGCACGGCAAGAGCGCTCGCGGGCTGCCCGGTACCCGGAGTTTCATCGGTATTGATAACGCACTGCCGCAATTCGTTCCTGGTTCTGCGGGAGGCCCCCAGCGAGGGTGTCTTTCGCGCGGTGAGTTGAGCTGCCGTATGAGGCGTGTTATGCGCCGCATTGGCCAGCATGAAAGCCCTCCGACTCGTCGCGCTCGATCTCGACGGCACGCTGCTTCGGACGGATGGCTCGATCTCCGCGCGGACGCGCAGCGCCCTCGCGATGGCCGAGGCGGCAGGTCTGACGCTCATGTCGGTGACCGCGCGGCCGCCCCGGCGCGTTCGACAGGTCGCGGCTCAGACCGGCCTGCGCGGTACGGCCATCTGCAGCAACGGTGGGCTCGTCTATGACGTGACCAACGACGCCGTGCTGCGGCAGAACCTGCTGTCGGCTGCCTCCGCGTCGGTGCTCATCGAGAGCCTGCGCGCCGCTGTACCCGGCGTCGCCTTCGCCGTCGAGGCGGGGATCCAGTACGGGTGCGAGCACGGCTATGTGATCCCCGGCGAACATCCGAACGATCGCGACGACCCGCGGATGCGGCGGGACGATGCGGTCGCGCTGTGCAGGGCAGGTGTCACCAAGCTGATCGTCCAGCACGCCGGCTGGCCGCTCGAGGAGCTGCTGGAAATCACGCGCGCCCACGCGGGCGCGCTCGCGAGCGTCACGCACTCGGGCTCGAACTTCGTCGAGGTCGCCGCGGCTGGCGTCACCAAGGCGCTTGCGCTCGAGGCGTACTGCGCCGAGCACGGCATCGCGGCGACGCAGGTGATCGCGTTCGGCGACATGCCCAACGACCTGCCGATGCTCGGCTGGGCAGGGCGCGGCGTCGCCGTGGCCAACGCCCATCCCGACGTGCTCGCCGCCGCCGACGAGGTCACGAGCGCCAACGATCACGACGGCGTCGCCCTCGTGCTCGAGCGGCTCGCGCACCTCGGCTTCGTTCCGAGCTGGTGTTGAGCGCACCTCGGCCTCGCTACCTCGAGGCGGCATCAGAGCGCACCTCGGCCTCGCCACCTCGAGGCGGCATCACGACCAGATCCCCGATGAGCTCGCTCGTGTAGCGCCGGTCCACGCGACGGCGGTCGCGTTCGACGGCAAGGTCGTGCGGGCGCGCGCGGCCCCGGAGGGTATCCTGAGGAGCACGCCCGATGCCTCGCCACGCCCCTTGCCCCCGCCGCCTCGCCGTCCCGCGCCGCGCGCTGCTCGAGGCCGCTGCAGGCGCGGCGCTCGCCGGCGTCCTCGGCCTGCCGGCGCGCGTGCTCGCCGCGCAGGGCAAGGCCGCGGAGGACGAGTTCTTCCTCTTCATCCACGCGTCCGGCGGCTGGGACGTGACGCTCTGGGCCGATCCTCGGAACGAGGCCAGGGGCCTCGTGAGCCCGGCGACGACCGACAACACCGACACCGCAGGGCTCCGCCTCTGGGTCGACGCGCCCGCGGCCGGCGGCGCGAAGAGCTTCGCGCCGATCACGCCCAAGGGATCGAGCCTCGTGTTCGGCCCGGGCATCGGCGCCCTCGCGGACATGCACGACCGGCTGTGCATCCTCAACGGCCTGGCGATGAACACCGTGAGCCACCCCGACGGCACGGCCTTCTCGACCACGGGACGACACCTCAGCGGCGGTCGCACCGTGGCCTCCAGCGTCGACGCGATCTGCGGGAGCGAGCTCGGCGCGAGCCAGACCTTCCCCGTCGTCTCGGTCCAGTTCCCCTCCGCGTTCGTCGGCGACCGCCTCGATCGGCGCGCCGTCCCGCTCATGGTCGGGGAGATCGGCACCCTGAGCCGCTCGCTGTTCCGCGCGCGCCACTACGACACCGACGAGGACCGCGCCGCGGTGACAGCGCTCCTCTCCGAGGAAGCCAGCTCCCTCGCCGCGCGATCCAGCCACACCGACGCCCTGCACAGCTTCGCCATCCAGGCGGAAGGCCTCGGTAAGATGCTGAGCGCAGGCCTCCAGGAGGTGTTCTCCAGGGGCAAGCTCATCCAGGCGCACCCGGAGTTCAACCACGCGGCCCGCTTTGCCAGGCAAGCGGCCGTCAACGCCGCGTTCGCGATCGAGGCCATGCGGCGGAACGTGGTCCGCTGCGTGAGCTTCTCGAGCAGCGGGTTCGACACGCACACGAGCACCTACCGCCAGCACGCGGCCACCCAGCAGGAGCTCTTCGACCTGATCGCCGCGCTCCTCGGCTCGCTCGACAAGACCCCGCACCCGACCCGGGCCGGCAAGAAGCTCTCGGATCACACCCACATCCTCGTGACGAGCGACTTCTGCCGCACGCCCCAGCTCAACACGGCGATGGGCCGCGACCACTACCCCAACAACTCCGCCATGGTGATCTCCCCGCGCTTCCGCGGGAGCTTCGCGTTCGGCAAGACCGACCCGGAGCAGCTCCTGCCGGTCCCGGCGAAGACGTTCCAGGGCGGGCCGCGGCCGATCGCCCCGCCGGATCTGCTCGCCACCTTCCTGTTCGCCTTCGGCATCTCCCCGCGCGAGCACCTGCGCGACGGCGAGGTGGTGCCGGAGCTGCTCCGGTCGCCGTGACGCTCCTCCGCCGAGCGGCGTCCGCCGCCGCGCTGGCGCTCTCGTCGTCTGCGCTGGCGCTCTCGCGGTCTGCGCTGGCGCTCTCGTCGTCTGCGCTGGCGCTCTCGTCGTCTGCGCTGGCGCTCTCGCTCGCCGGATGCGCGGCGCAGGCCGCGGCGCCCCTCCCGCCGCTCGTCGTGCGCGAGGTCGCGTGGCCGTCCCCGGGGGAGCTCGGCCCGGTGCGCGCGGTCGCCGACGACGGGCGCCGCGTCGTGGTGTTCCACGACGGCGCCGCGGCCGTCTTCGTGAACGGCGCCCTCGCGAGGGTGGAGCGCGCGCCCCACCGCTGGGTGAGCGCCGCGGCCCTGCCCGCGCCCGACGGCTACGGCACGTGGATCGTCGGCGTCGACGCCGAGGGCCGGCTGCTCCGGCTCCCGGGCCAGGGGACCTTCGAGGCCGTCTCCGACCGCTACGGCCTCGAGCGCGCCGCGGTGCGGTCCGCGATCGGCCTCGGCGAGGGCGGCGCCACCTTCGCGCTGGACCGCGAGATCGCGGTGGCGGACGGCGAGACCGTCACGCGCTACGCGACGGGCCCGCTCGCGACGTTCGCGGCGGGGGCCGGGCGCGTGGCCTTCGCGGCCGGGGGCGACGGGCTCGGCGCCCTCGACGTCGCCACGAGGGCGCTGCGATCGTACCCGCTCCCGGCGGACGGCGCCGCGCCGCTCCTCGCCCTGACCGGCGCGGGCGCGCTGCTCGCGGCGACGCCCGAGGCGCTCTACGCGGAGGACGGCGCCGGCGTCCTGCGCCTCCGGTTCCGGGCGCGCGCCGCGCTCCACGGGCTCGCCGTCTCCGGCGACCGCGCGTGGTTCGCCGACGGCGACGAGCTCGGCGTGCTCGACAAGGCCGGCGCGCGCGAGACCCGCGGCGCGCGCCTCCCGCAGGGCGGCAGGCTCGTCGGCTCGCCGAGCGGCGACGTGTGGCTGCTCGCGTCGGGCGCCCTCCGGCGCTTCGCCGCAGAGGACGACGCCGGGCCCGCCTGGGGCGAGATCGCGCCCGTGTTCGCCCGCGCGTGTGCGCGCTGCCACCGCCCGCGCGGCGAGGGCGGCGTCGACCTCTCCACGCCCGCCGCGTGGGCTTCGCTCCGCGAGGCCATCGCGCGCCGGGTCGTCGACGAGCGGAATATGCCGCCCCCGGGAAACACGCTGTCCGAGGCCGACCGCGCGCGGATCCGCGCCTTCGTCCGGCGCGCAGGGCCGCCCGCGCGGCCGTGATGCGGGCTCGCCGCCGGGGCCGCGATGCGCGCTCGCCCGCGCGTCCGTGAGGCGCGCTCGCCGCCGCCGCGCGCCCGTCTTGCGCTACCCTGGGGCACCATCGCGAAGAGGAGAGCTGCCTGATGATGTCGTTCAGCCCGGATCCGCGCGTCGCAGAGCAGCAGATGCACGCCATCATCTACTACCTCACCGGGTTCGGGTACATCGACGGCGAGCTCGATCCGACCGAGAAGTCCTTCATTCGCGGCTACATCCACGACCTCGTGCGGCAGCGCGCGCGCGACGCCCTCGGCGGCGAGGGGCAGGAGAACCCGGACGTCGTCGGCCGGTGGACCAGCCACTTCCACGAGGTCTTCTCCGAGATCGACCACCAGATCCAGAGCCATTTCACCGAGAGCGTCGCCGAGGGAGAGGACCCGAAGGACTTCGTCCTCTCCAAGATCAAGCTCCGCTGCTTCGAGCTCCTCGACGGCTTCGACGACGACAACCGGAAGGCGCTGCTCGCGACCGTCGACGAGCTCATGCTCGCCGACGGCGTCGTCCACCCGAACGAGCAGCGTTTCCGCGACGAGCTGTCGTCGCTCCTGTCGGCGTCCCCGATCGAGATCGACGACGTGGACATCGAGACGATCGAGCAGGGCGCGGTCGTGATCGATCCGGCCACGCGCAAGCAGGCGCGCGAGGTCGATCACCCGTTCTTCAAGGCGTTCGAGTGGGACTACGCGAGCGATCCGGCCACGTTCGCGGAGCAGGCCAAGGTCGACATGGACCTGATGCGCAGGTTCGAGGCGAAGCTCGAGGAGCAGCGCGCGCGCGGCGCGGGCCGGCTCGACGGCGCGGCGGATTTCGCGGGCTTCGCCGGGCAGGCGCCCTTCCTCGACGGCCACGTCTACGTCGCCTCGCCCGATCCCGCCGAGGACGTCGAGCTCCTGGTCATCGGCGATCTGCACGGCTGTTACTCGTGCCTCAAGGGGGCGCTGATGCAGGCCGACTTCTTCGCCAAGGTGCAGGCCCACCGGGACGATCCCGCGCACAACCCGCGGATGATGCTGGTGTTCCTGGGCGACTACATCGATCGCGGCAGGTTCAGCTACAACGGCATCCTGCGCACGGTGATGCAGCTCTTCCTCGCCGCGCCCGACAGCGTCTTCGTGCTGCGCGGCAATCACGAGTACTACGTCGAGCTGAACGGCCGCGTCCTCGCGCCGGTGCGGCCCTCCGAGGCGATGAGCTCGCTCGCGGCCATCGCCCCGAACGAGGTGTTCGCCGCCTACATGCGCCTCTTCGAGGCGCTCCCCAACATGCTGGTCTTCGACCGGATCCTCTTCGTGCACGCGGGGATCCCGCGCGACGAGACCATCGCCGCCCGGTGGACGTCGGTGTCCTCGCTCAACGACCCGGAGATCCGGTTCCAGATGCTCTGGAGCGACCCCAGCGAGGTCGACGCGATCCCCGCGGAGCTCCAGAGGTCCACGGCGCGCTTTCCCTTCGGCAAGCGGCAGTTCAAGAGCTTCATGCAGAAGCTCGGCTGTACCACGCTGATCCGCGGCCACGAGCGCGTCCCGGAGGGCTTCCGCGTCGTTCACGACGACCCCGACGGGGTGCTGCTGACCCTGTTCTCCGCGGGCGGGAAGACCAACGACGACCTGCCAGCGACCAGCAATTACCGCGAGGTCACGCCGATGGCCCTCACCATCCGGTACAAGGGCGGGGTCAGCCAGCTGACGCCGTTCGCGATCGAGTACGAGCGGTACAACGATCCCAAGTACAACGCGTTCTTCCGCGAGCAGCTGCCGCCGCTCGATATCACCGCCGATCTGGACAACCCCCGGCCCTGATCGGCTGCGAGGCGGGATGACGTCTCCCACGCTTCGCGCGCGAGGCGGCGGGCGTCGCCCTCGACGACGACGTCATGATGTGCCGCGCCGCTTGGCACACCGCGCCCTGCAGCCCCCTCGATTCCGCGGGCGTTTCGCAGATCCATCGACCGGACGTCGTGGGCACACCGGTTGCCACATGCTGCGGCATGCTCCGCGGCTTACCCCTGGGTCTTGGTTTGCTTACCTCCCTTCTGCTTGTCGCGGGCTGCTCCGGGACGGTGAACCACACAGGTACCGGCGGCGGGGATCCGGGTGGCGCCGGCTCGGTCGCGGGGACCGGCGACTCCGGCTCGGTCGCGGGCACGGGCGGCTCCGGCTCGGGGACGGGGACCGGCTCGGGGACGGGGACCGGAGGCGCGGGGACCGGAGGCGCGGGGATTGCCGGAGCGGGAGGCGCCGGCGGGGGATTGCCCGCGCGATGCACGCTGCCGCAGGATATCGGGCCCTGCGATGGCGCGATCCCGCGCTACTGGCACGATCCGCGAACAGGCGTGTGCGTCCCTTTCTCTTATGGCGGCTGCGAGGGCAACGAGAATCGCTTCGAGTCGCTCGAGCAGTGCCAGGAGGCCTGTCAGGGCGGCGTTCCTGACATGGATGCGTGCGAGGCGCTGGGCGATTGCATCCTCGCATCGCCGGGCTGCTGCGGCGCCTGCGATCCCGTCGATGCCCGCGCGTTCGTCGCGCTCAACCGGGCGAGCGTGCACGACTACCAGATGGCCACCGGGTGCGAGGGGGTGGCGTGCGCGCCGTGCCCGGATGTCGACGAATCCGAGCGCAGCTCTCAGTACTTCGCCGCCACGTGCGAGGCCGGGCGCTGCGTCGTCGTCGACGTGCGCGAGTCGCCGCTGACAGAATGCGCGATCGCGTCGGACTGCGTCCTGCGCGACGGCCTCGACTGCTGCGAGGGGTGCGACGGGAGAGGCATCGTCGCCCTCAACAAGAGCGCGGATCTCCAAGGCATGATCTGTCCCGGCAACCTCGGCGCCGCGTGCAATCCGTGCGCGCCCGTGTACCCGCCCGGGATGACGGCGGTCTGCTCGTCGGGCAGGTGTCAACCGCAGATGCCCGCCACACCTTGAGCGAGAAGCGCGCCCGGCGTGCGCCGCCGTCGGCCCCAACCAGGGGCAGTTCGTGCAGGATGGGGGCGAAGGAGCCCGGCGCCACCGTCGCTCTCGATCCGCGAGACGTGATGGGCCCGCTCGACCCCCACCGGCGGGACTTCCTCGCTGCCGCCAAGGCCATCCTCCTCCTCGCCGCGCCCGCGTTCGTCGCGGCGGCGGGGGATGCCCGTGCCGACATCGCGGTGAGCGCGGGCGGCGTCGAGCTCGACTGGATCGCGCCCGGAGAATGCGCGGATCGAGGGCGCGTGCTGGCCGAGATCGAGCAGCGCCTCGGGCGGTCGTCCGCGGCGAACGGCGAGCCGTCGCTGAAGGCGCGCGCGGTGGTGTCCCGGAACGAGCGCGGGTCGTGGGACCTCCGCCTCACGACGACGCTCGGCGAGACGACACACTCGCGCGAGCTCCACGGCGAGACCTGCGCCGAACTCGCCGACGCGGCGGCGCTGATCATCGCGCTCGCCATCGATCCCGACGCAGCCAGCCGCAGCACCCCGACGGCGGATCCGGACACTGGCGCGGGGCCAGGCGAACTCTCCGGCGCGGATCCAGGCGCCGGCGCGGATCCGGGCGCCAGCGCGGATCCAGGCGCCGGCGCGGATCCAGAGGTGGACGCTGCTCCGGATGCGCCCACCGCCGCCGATGCGCCGCCCGCGGTCTCGTCCCCGCCGGGGGCCAGCGCGGCCCCGGCGCAGCACCCGTCGCGTCCCCTCGAGCTGCGCGGCACGCTCAGGGCCTCCGGCGTCCTCGACACCGCCTCGCTCCCGGCGGTCGCCCCGGGCGCCGCCATCGCCGCAGGCGTGCTGATCGGAGCCGTCCGCGCCGAGCTGTCCGGTACGTACTTCGGCGCGCAGCAAGCGTTCGTCGAGCGGACGACGATGGGCGGCGACGTCCAGCTGATCACCGGCGGGCTGCGCCTTTGTTATGCCATGCGCTATCGCGCGTTCGAGCTCGGGCCCTGCGCCGGCATCGAGGTCGGCGTCATGAGCGCGGCCAGCTTCGGCGCGGCGTCGCCCGGCTCGAACCGGGCGCTCTGGGTCGCGCCGCACCCCGGAGCGCTCGCGAGCTTCGCCCTTTCGGACCAGATCCGCGTCCCGCTCGCGATCGACGTCCCGTTCCCGGTGACGCGGGATCGGTTCGTGCTCGTCGGCATCGGCGCGGTCCACCGGAGCGCCGCCGCCACGCTCCGCGCCTCGCTGGGGGTCGAGGTGCGATTTCCGTGACGGATCCAGACGGCGCCGGCCATGTACTTCGCGTGACGAGGACGTCCCCCGCGTCGGCGCTTCCCTTCGCGGGGTCCGTGTTCGATCCGCACCCTGGCGTCCACGACGCGCCCGTCTCTCTCGATTTCGACGCGCTCTACGACGAGCAAGCCGACTTCGTCTGGCGAAACCTGCGCCGGCTCGGCGTCAGCGAGGCGAGCCTGGACGACGCCTTCCAGGACGTCTTCGTCGTGGTCCACCGGCGGCTCGGCGAGTTCGAGCCGCGGTCGAGCGTGAAGGCGTGGCTGTTCGCGATCCTCTGCCGGGTGGCGCGCGATCACCGGCGCCTCGTCCGGCGCAAGGGAGGGCTCGAGGAGCTGCCGGGCGGCGTGGCGGACCGCGCGCCGGGGCCGGCGGAGCGGCTCGAGCAGGTCGAGGCCCTGAAGCTCGTCGACGCGCTCCTCTCGGCGCTCGACGACGACAAGCGCGCGGTGCTCGTGATGGCGGAGATCGAGGAGATGAGCGCGCCGGAGATCGCCGCGGCGCTCGACGTGAAGCTGAACACGGTCTACTCGCGGCTGCGCGCAGCGCGCCGCGAGTTCGAGCTGGCGCTGGCGAGGAGCGGGGGCGGGTGGCCATGAGCGATCCGGGCGAGAGGGCGCGCGCGCTCCTGAGGGCGGCCCGAGCGGACGGGCTCGCGCCGTCCGACAAGGCGCGGCTCCGCGCGGCGCTCGCGGGCAAGCTGGCGGTCGGCGCGCCGCAGGAGCCGTCCGGGGAGGCGCCCACCTCGCCCCCGCCGCCGCTCGCGGGCAGCGGGGCAGGCGGCGGCGTCCTCGCGGGCAAGGCGGCCGGCGGCGTGCTCTCGGGCAAGGTGATCGCGGCGGGCGCGCTGATCGGCGCCGTCGCCTTCGCCGGCGGCTTCTTCACCGGCAGGGCGACCGTCGACGCCCCTCCTCCGGCCAGCGCGGCGCCGCCGGCGAGCGCGCCCGCGGTGGCGCCGCCCGCGGCGACGCCGCCCGCTGCGGCTCCGGAGACCGCGCCGGCGCCGAAGGCGGCGCCCCCGCGCCCGCGCGCCCCTCGCGCGGTCGCGCCGGCACCGCCGCGGCCGCTGGACCTGGGCGCGGAGGACGCCGCACGAGCGCCCTCGACAGGTGGCGGCGAACGCGAGCCGGCGCGCTCGCGCGGCGGACAGCCGGCGAGGCCGAGCACGCTCGCCGCGGAGATGGCCTTGCTGCGCGAGGCGCAGGACGCCGTGCGGGACGGCGATCCGTCGGCCGCGCTCGAGCGCCTCGACGACCTCGGCGCCCGGTTTCCAGAGGGCCAGCTCCGCGAGGAGCGCATGGCCGCGCGCGTGCTCGCCCTCTGCGCCGCGGGGCGGGCGCGGGAGGCGCGCGCGGAGGCCGAGCGGCTCCTCGGCGAAGCAACGGGCTCGGTGCACGCGGGCCGCGTCCGCGCATCATGCGCGTTCCGAGAAAATCTCGACTGACAGAGACGGATGTTCCTCGCGCCGGCCATGTACCGATGGACCGCAAGAGACAGGAGGAACCACATGAATAGTTCGACTCGCGTCGCGCTCGCGTTGCTCTTCACCGCTGCCTCGCTCGGGAACACCGGCTGTCAGTCGCAGGACCGGCCCATTGGCGGCGGTGAACCCAGCCCCGACAGCAACGACAGCAACGACTCCAGCGCGGCCGCGCTGCTCATCGCGCGCTGGGAGGGATATATCGAGAACTACCAATTCCCCTCGGGAACGGACGTGATCCAGCTCGACATCGACACCGTGGAGGGCACGTCGATTCAGGGGAAGGTGCGCTTCGGCGCGGGGGCCTCGGTCCCCCCGCCCGTGGATCCGGACGTGGGCTATCCCCCGAGCGCCGACCCGGACCACCGATACGATACCCACGTGCCTTCCGAAGGGTTCGATTTCACCATGTTCGGTGCGCAGCTCACCGACCGCCGGCTGCTGTTCTCCATCGACCCCCGGGAGCTCTGGAAGGGATGGTGCGAGCTTCAAGCGTCGTACCCCGTGTCTCCTGGCTCAGAGACCTACCTCTGCATGCCCAACGAGGGGTGGAGTGGAGGGCCCGACGTCTGCTACCAGGGCGGGCAGCCCGCCGACTGCGGATACCTGGAGCTGTGTGGAAGCTTCATTTGCGATTGTCGTGAGTCCGGGTGCACCGTCGATGCGCAGAGTGCGGTCGGCTTCGATGTTGCCATCGACGAGCAGGAGGCGAACGGCAGCATTACGTTCGGGAGCAAGCTCTACAACGTCCGGCTGACGCGCGACCCCTGACGGCGAGCAGCTCAGGGACCGGTCCCCTCGACGACGCCGTCATGGTGTGCCGCGCCGCCTGGCACATCGAGGCCCAGCGCTCGCGCGATCTGGGCTGCGATCGGCCGGCGCCTCGGCCGGACGCCCAGGGCATGCCCGTTGCAACTCGCCCGGCATGCCTCGGCGCTTATCCCTGGGTCTTGGCTTGCTTACATCCCTTCTGCTCGCCGCAGGCTGCTCCGGGAAGGTGGACCGCGCAGGCTCGGGCGGCGGGGACCCGGGCGGCGGCGGTTCGTCTGCGGAGACCGGCGGCGGCGGCGCTGGCGGCGACGGGCAATTGCCCGTCCGGTGCCTGCTGCCGGCGGATCCTGGCCGGTGTGACGCGGCGTTCCCGAAATACTGGTACGACCCGGCCGCCGGCGCGTGCAGGGAGTTCACCTACGGCGGCTGTGAGGGCAACGAGAACCGCTTCGATTCCCTCGACGCGTGCGAGGAAGCCTGTCGGGGCGAGCTTCCCGACATAGGCGTCTGCAACGCGCCGAGCGATTGCGTCCTGGTGTCGCGGGGCTGCTGCGGCGCCTGTGACACGGCCAGTGCCGAGAACTTCAGAGCCATCAACCGCGCCGGGACGAAGCTCGACGAGATCATCAACGGGTGCGGGGGCGTCGCGTGCGGGGCGTGCCCGGAGGTCACCGAGGCGGAGCGCACGACCCAGTACTTCACCGCCACGTGCGAGGCGGGGCGCTGCGTCGTCCTCGACGTGCGCGAGTCGCCGCTGACGGAGTGCACGGTCGACTTGGACTGCGCCCTGCGGGACGGCCTCGGCTGCTGCGAGGGGTGCGACGGGACAGGCATCGTCGCCCTCAGCCAGAGCGCGGAGCTCGATGCCCTTGTCTGCCCCGCCGGCATGGGCGCGTGCCCCCCGTGCGCGCCCGTGTTCCCGGACGGGATGACGGCGGTCTGCTCGTCGGGCAGGTGTCAGCCGCAGATGCCCGCGACACCTTGAACGACCAGGAACGACCAGCGCTCCCGGCGTGCGCGGTCAGGCGCTGTCTCCTGAATCGTAGATAAGGCACTTTCCTGTGCCCACCTGGACGCCTTTCGAGGCTCGGCGCGTCAATGGCCGCGCTGCGCCGATTCCGGTGAACAGCTCTGGCGCACTGGACGGGAAGGACGGAAACTGAAGAAACTGAAGCGGACCGCTCCACCGCCACCTCGCATTGACGCTGGGCGCGTGGCCCCGATAGCCTTTCCCATGGAGCGCTCGTAGATTCATCTTTCTTCGACCTCATTCACGAAGGAGCTGCCCGTGAATCGAAGCACCCCGAGGATGCTGCTCGCGGCCATCGCGCTCTTCAGCGCTGCCGCGTGCTCGGGAACGTCGGGAGACGGCGGATCGGATCCGGGCGACGGTCCCGGCACCAGCACCGGCACCGGTCCTGGCCCAGGTCCCGGCACCGACCCCGGCGCCCAGTGCGAGCCCGGCGTCACCGCGCCAGGTCCGACCCCGCGCCTGACGCGGCTCACGCACGCGCAGTACGACAACAGCATCCGGGACCTCTTCGGCAAGGACATGAAGGCCTCGGCGGCGTTCCTCGCGGACCCGGCGTTCGAGGGGTTCAACAACAACGCCAAGGGGCTCCTCGTCTCCGACCGCCTCGCCCGCGACTACCGCCGCGCCGCGGAGACCATCGCGGCCGACGCCGTCGTCGACCAGGCCGTGCTCGGCAAGATCCTGCCGTGCGCGCCGGAGGGCGACGGCGCGGCCTGCGCCCGGCAGTTCATCCGGGAGCTCGGCAAGCGCGTCTACAGGAGGCCGCTCTCGGCGGAGCAGGAGGAGGCGTACGTGGCCGCATATGCCCGCGGCAATGGCCTCTTCGACGCGGGCACGCCGTTCGAGCAGGGCGTGCGCCACGTCATCGAGGCGATGCTCCAGTCGCCGCACTTCCTCTACCGCATCGAGCTCAGCGAGGAGCTCGACGGCGCGGGGATCATCCCGCTCGACGCCTACGAGGTCGCGACGAGGCTCTCGTACCTGCTCTGGAACAGCCTGCCCGACGACGCGCTCCTCGAAGCGGCGGAGGGCGGCGCGCTGGGCACGCCCGAGGGCATCGAGGCCGAGGCGCGGCGCATGCTCGACGACCCCAAGGCCACGAGCGCCCTGGACGACTTCCACGCCCAGTGGCTCCACATGAGCCGCTATGCGGATCTCTCGAAGGATCCGGCGCTCTACGAGGACTTCGACGCCAGCGTGTCCTCGGCCATGGTGGGCGAGACGAAGCAGTTCATCCGGCACGTCGTCCTCGAGATGGAAGGCGACTTCAGGACGCTGATGACGGCGCCCGTCGGCTTCGTGAACGACAAGCTCGCCCCGATCTACGGCGTCGAGGGGTCGTTCACGAGCGAGCTCGTGGAGACGCCGCTCGACCCGGCGGAGCGGGCGGGGCTCCTCACGCAGGCCGGCTTCCTGAGCTCGCACGCGTTCTTCAACAAGAGCTCGCCGATCCACCGCGGCGTGTTCATCCAGCGCCAGATCCTCTGCACCGACCTCCCGGACCCGCCGGCGAACATCAACACGACGCTGCCGCCCATCCAGGGCGAGATCAAGACGACGCGCGACCAGGTGGAGGTGCACACGTCGCCGGACGCGTGCAACAAGTGCCATGGCGTGATCAACCCCCCGGGCTTCGCGCTGGAGCACTTCGACGCTGTCGGGCGCTACCGGGCCGACGAGGACGGCGAGACGATCGACGCGACAGGCACGATAGCCGTCGGGGACGGTGAGATCAGCTTCGACGGCGCCGTGGACCTCGCGACGCAGCTCGCGGAGAGCCCCGTGGCGCAGCGGTGTTATCTGACGAACTGGTACCGCTACGGCAATGCGCGCCAGCTCTCGCGCGAGGACGCGTGCACGATCGCCGATCTCGACGCGAAGCTCGGCGCGTCCGGGTACAACATCAAGGAGCTGCTGGTCGCGCTCACGCAGACGAAGACGTTCAGGTACCGGGCCGTGGAAGAGGTGGACCAATGAATCGCAGAACGTTCTTGCGGGGCGCGTGCGGGGTGATGCTCGGCCTCCCGCTCCTCGAGTCGCTGCGCCCGCGCGACGCCAAGGCCGATCCGGCGAGCGCGCCGCGCCGGTTCATCGCCTTCTTCATGTGCAACGGCGTGAACATGGCGAAGTTCTTCCCGAGCACGCAGTACGGCGCGCTGACGGCCGCGTCGTTCGGGGCGACGCGCGCGATAGCGCCCCTCGCCGCGTACCGGGACAAGCTCTTGATCCCGCGGGGCATCCACATGGCGCCGCGCGGCTACGGCTTCGACCCGAGCGCGGGCGACGATCACGCGAAGGGGATGGGCTGCAAGCTCACGGCGCAGCCGCTCGTCCAGGGCAGCCAGTACGCGGCGGGGATCTCGCTCGACCAGTTCATCGCGAACAAGCTCAACCCGCCGGGCACGCCCGCGCTGACGCTGATGGTCGGGTCGAAGACGCCGAACGTGCGCGGGCACATCTCGTACACCGCCAGCGAGGCGCCGGTCAGCGGCGAGAACAACCCGTGGCTCGCGTACCGGGACCTGGTCGGCGGGACGGACCTCGAAGAGGAGGCGCTCGTGCGGCTCACGAAGCGCCGCGAGAGCGTGCTCGACCTGGTCTCGGTCGAGTACGAGGCCCTCCTCAAGAAGAAGCTCAGCAAGGCCGATCGCGACAAGCTCGAGATGCACTTCCAGACGGTGCGCGACCTCGAGGTGGGGATGGGCGGCACGGGCATCATCCCGCGCGAGCTCTCGCCGGAGCGAGCGGCGGAGATCGAGGCGATCGACCCGGACACGGTGGCGTTCGACGCGGAGTTCAAGAAGGTCGGTCGGATGCAGATGGACATCCTCGCGCTGGCGATCGCGACCGGTGCGACGCGGGCGGCGACGCTGCAATGGGGCTCGGGCGCGGCGGGGCCCATCTTCAAGTGGGATGGGATGGCCCACGAGTACAACCACCACAAGCTCTCCCACGGAAACACGAGGGATGACGACACCGGGAGCGCCGTGGACGGTTACGAGGAGATGCTCTTCAACATCGATCGCTGGTACGTGGGCGAGTATGTCTATCTGCTCGACCGGCTCGCGGGCTACGAGGAGGGTGGGGCCACGGTGCTCGACAACAGCGCCGTCGTGTTCATGAACGAGCTCTCCGACGGCAAGCGCCACGATTTCCGCGACCTGCCGTACATCATCGCGGGGAGCTGCGGTGGCTACTTCAAGACGGGGCAGTACATCAAGGTGACGCGGCAGTCGAGCACGGTGCAGGACAAGGACGCGCCCCACAACAAGCTGCTCACGACGTTCGCGAACGCGGTCGGCTGCACCGAGGAGGGCGGGGGGCCGATCGCGAACTTCGGCTCCTTCGGCGAGCCCGGCGAGTTCGGCGAGCTCAAGGCCTGATCCGGCGAGAGATTTCAACGCAAAGGCGCAAAGTCGCAAAAAAGAACAGATTCTGTGCATTTTTGCGACTTTGCGCCCTTGGCGTCTTTGCGTCGAAATTTCTCCTCGTTCGCGAGACAGATCCCTGGCGAGATTTTTACTAGTTTGAAGCGTCGTAGTTGAGGTTCGGGCCGAGCCAGCGCTCGACCTCCCCGACGGTCATGCCCTTGCGCGCGTGGTAGTCGACCACCTGATCGCGATCGATCTTTCCCAGGCTGAAGTACCGGGCCTCCGGGTGCGCGAAGTACAGGCCGCTCACGCTCGATCCGGGCCACATCGCGAACGACTCGGTGATCCGGATGCCGGTGTTCTTCTCGACGTCGAGGAGCCGCCAGAGCGTGCCTTTCTCCGTGTGATCCGGGCACGCAGGGTACCCCGCCGCGGGCCGGATGCCGCGGTACTTCTCCTCGATGAGTTCGGCCTTGGTCAGGTCCTCCTGCCGGCCATAGCCCCACTCGTCGCGCACCCGCTTGTGCAGGCACTCGGCGAACGCCTCGGCCAGGCGATCGGCGATCGCCTCGGCCATGATGGCGTTGTAGTCGTCGTGCTTCGCCCTGAACCGCTCGCACAGCTCCTTCAGGCCGATCCCGGCGGTGACCGCAAAGCCGGCGATGTGGTCCCGGAGGCCGGTCTCCCTGGGCGCGATGAAATCCACGAGCGACCGGTTCGGCTCGCCGTTCTCCTTCGCCGTCTGCTGGCGCAGGAAGTGAAATCGCTCGAGCACCTTCGTGCGCGTCCCGTCGGTGTACACCTCCACGTCGTCGCCCACGGCGCTCGCGGCGAAGAAGCCGTAGACGCCGCGCGCCGTCAGCAGCTTCTGCTCGATGATCGTGTCGAGCAGCGCGTTCGCCTCGGAGAAGAGCTGGCGCGCCTGCTCGCCGTACTTCTCGTGCTCCAGGATCCGCGGATAGACGCCCTTCAGCTCCCACGTGTGGAAGAACGGCGTCCAGTCGATGTACTCGCGCAAAGTGGCGAGCGGGAAGTCCTCGAGCACGCGCACGCCGGTGAACTCGGGCACCGGCAGATCCTCGGCGCGCCATTCGATCGGCGTCCGGTTCGCGCGCGCGGCCTCGATGGAGACGAGCTTGTGCTTCGGCGCCGCGTGGAGCCGGCGGAGCTTCTCGTACTCGGCGCGGTGCTGGGCGACGAACGCCGCCTTGCCCTCCTCGCTCAGGAGGCTCGTCGTGACGGGCACGGCGCGGCTCGCGTCGACCACATGCACGACCGGCTCGCTGTAATGCGGGGCCACCTTCACGGCGGTGTGCGCCTTGCTGGTCGTCGCCCCGCCGATCAGGAGCGGCAGCTTGAAGTTCTGCCGCTCCATCTCGCGGGCGACGTGGATCATCTCGTCGAGCGACGGCGTGATCAGCCCGCTCAGGCCGATCAGATCCGCCTTCTCCTGCCTGGCGCGCTCGAGGATCTTCTCGCACGGGACCATGACGCCCATGTCGATCACCTCGTAGTTGTTGCACGCGAGCACGACGCCCACGATGTTCTTGCCGATGTCGTGGACATCGCCCTTCACCGTGGCGAGGACGATCTTCCCCTGCGTCTTCACTTCCTGTCCAGCGGCGGCCATCGCAGCCTTCTCCTCCTCCATGAACGGCGTGAGGTACGCGACGGCCTTCTTCATCACGCGCGCTGATTTCACCACCTGCGGCAGGAACATCTTGCCGGCGCCGAAGAGATCTCCGACGACGCTCATTCCATCCATCAGCGGGCCCTCGATCACGGCGAGCGGGCGGCCGAGCTTGGCGCGCGCGTCCTCCGTGTCGACATCGATGTACGTGTCGATGCCCTTGACCAGCGCGTGCGACAGCCGCTCCTCGACGGTGCCTCTGCGCCACTCCTCTTCTTTCTTCTCGGTCGCGGCGGCGCCGGCGCTCTTGGCCTTCAGCGCTTCGCCGAAATCGACCAATCGCTCCGTCGCGTCCGGGCGCCGGTTGAGCAGGACGTCCTCGACGAGCTCGCGGAGCTCCGGCTCGATCTCCTCGTACACCTCGAGCATGCCCGCGTTGACGATGCCCATGTCCATGCCGGCACGGATGGCATGGTAGAGGAACGCCGAGTGCATGGCCTCGCGCACCCGGTTGTTGCCGCGAAAGCTGAACGAGATGTTCGACACGCCGCCGCTGACCTTGGCGTGCGGCAGGTTGGCCTTGATCCAGCGGGTGGCCTCGATGAAGTCGACGGCGTAATTGTTGTGCTCCTCCATGCCGGTGGCGACCGTGAGGATGTTCGGATCGAAGATGATGTCCTCGGGAGGAAACCCCACCTCGTCGACGAGGATGCCGTACGCGCGCTTGCAGATCCGGATCTTGTCCTCGTAGGTGGCGGCCTGCCCTTGCTCGTCGAAGGCCATGACCACGACGGCGGCACCGTACTTGAGGATGGTCCTCGCGTTCTCGCGGAACTTCGCCTCGCCCTCCTTGAGCGAGATGGAGTTCACGATGCCCTTGCCCTGCATGCACCTGAGGCCGGCCTCGATGACCTCCCATTTCGACGAGTCCACCATGAACGGGACCTTCGCCACCTCGGGCTCGCTGGCCAGGAGCAGCAGGAAGCGCGTCATCGCAGAGACGCCGTCGATCATGCCCTCGTCCATGCAGATATCGATGACGTTGGCGCCGTTCTCGACCTGCTGGCGCGCCACGCTCACCGCTTCCTCGAATTTCCCTTCCTTGATGAGCTTCGCGAACTTCGGCGACCCGGCGACGTTGGTGCGCTCGCCCAGGATCATGTAAACGCCGGGCTGCTGCGTGAACGGCTGCGAGCCGGACAAGCGCAGGGGGATCGGCGGGCCGGACGAGGGCGCGCCGCCGGGCGGGGCCTCGTCGGGGGTCTTCGGGGCGAGGGCGCGCGCGGGGGCTTGCCGGCGAGCGCCTTGGCGATGGCCGCGATGTGCTCGGGCGTGTTGCCGCAGCAGCCGCCGGCGATGTTGAGGAGGCCTGCGTCCGCGAAGCCGCCGATGTGGCGCGCCATGTCCGGCGGCTCCAGATCGAAGCCCGTGGGCGAGAGCGGGTTGGGCAGGCCGGCGTTCGGGTAGCAGGAGATCGCGGCGCTGGACTTCTCCGAGAGGTCGGACAGGAACGGATACATCAGGTCCGGGCCGAGCGAGCAGTTCAGCCCGATGGCGAGCGGGTTCACATGCTTCACCGCGTTCCAGAACGCCTCGACCGTCTGCGCGGAGATCATCGTCTCTCCGCCGCGCCCGACCGCGGCCGAGATCATCACCGGCAGGGTCTTGCCGTCCTTGTCGAACACCTCTCGAACGGCGACGAGCGCGGCCTTCGCGTTGAGCGAGTCGAAGATGGTCTCGACAAGCAGCACGTCGGAGCCGCCGGCGATCAAGGCGCGGATCTGGTGGACGTACGCTTGCTTCACCTGATCGAACGTCACGACGCGGAAGCCGGGGTCGTCGGCGTCCGGGGAGTTGGACAGCGAGACGGTGAGCGGGCCGATGGCGCCCGCGACGAACCGCTGCCGCCCGTCGGCGTTCGCCACGCGATCGGCCCACTCGCGGCACTGCCGCGCGGACTGCTCGTTGATCTCCCAGGCGAGGTCGTTGAGGAACGGGTCGTCGATGATCCCTTGATAGAAGGCTGCATCCTTCCGCCCGCCGTGCTCCCGCGGGTCGTCCACGAAGAACTCGCTCTGGGTGATGCTTGTCGCGCCGAAGGTGTTCGTCTCGATGATGTCCGCGCCGGCCTCGAGGAACCGCCGGTGGATGTCGCAGATCATCTCCGGCTGCGTGAGCGAGAACAGATCGCCGTTGTTCAGCAGGTCTTTCTTCGAACCCGCGAATCGCTCTCCCCGGATGTCCGCTTCCTTCATCCCGTAGGTGCGGATGGTCGTCCCCATCGCGCCGTCGATGATGACGATGCGGCTCTGGAGGAGCTTCTGGAGTGGATGGAGGGGAGGCGTGGGGTTGTTGGACGGCATGATCAGCCTCGCTTGGCGCTCTTGGAGGGACAGGGGGTCGGCTTGTCGGCGATGGCGAGCACGACCTGGAAATGGGGCTTCTTCGTCTCGCGGCAGGCGACTTCGGACGCGACGACATCGAGCTTCACGCGGGTGAGCATGGCGCGGATGTCGGCGGGCGAGAAGCCGGGGTGGCGCTCGCCGTAGGGCACGGTGATCTCCCGCTGCTGGTGCGCGTCGAGCGACAGGACGACCACCCTGCCGCCCGGGCGGAGCACGCGGGCGCACTCTTCCAGCGCCCGCGGCGGGTCCTCGGCATAGGTCAGCGTGTGAAACACGAGGACCGAGTCGAAGGAGGCGTCTCCGAACGGCAGAGCGTGGACATCCGCGACCTGGACGTGGACGTGGGGCTGGGTCGAGAACCGCTCTCTCGCGGCCTCGATCATCCGGCTGCTCGAGTCGACGCAGGTGAGCGAGCGGCAGTAAGGCGCGAGCGCGCTGGCCGCCGCGCCGTCGCCCGATCCGACGTCGAGGACGTCGCCGAGGCGGAGCAACGCGGCGATGCCGACCGCGAGCGACTGCCACGTCCGGCCCGGGGAGTAGTGCCGCTCCATCTCGCCGGCGAAGGACTCGGGGAGGCCGCCGCGCCGCTCGGCGTCGAGCTCCAGGAGGCGCCGCTGGTCGCCTTCCAGCGTCGGGTCGGGCGACTTCGTGGCCTCATCGAGGAGGGCCTTCGCGGTCCCGGGCAGGGTATCGAGCGCGAGCGCATAGAACGACTGCGGGCCCTGGCGCCGATCCCGGACGAACCCCGCCTCGCGGAGCCGCCCGAGGTGCGTCGAGACGCGCGACTGCGCGATGCCCGTCACGCGAACCAGATCCGTCACCCGCAGCTCGCGCTCGCGGAGGAGCACGCAGAGCCGTATCCGGCTCTCGTCCCCGAGGAGGTTCAGCGTCTCGATGTATTCGGAAAGACTCATGTATTCATGTATCTAGATGTGCGAATGTCATAGAGGCGCCGGCTGCCGGAGTCAAGCGCGCCGGTGCCCGAGGAGCGCCGAGCGCTGGCCGCCGAGCTGAGCCCGGAACACTGGCCGGGCTTCGGACCGCCGCTGTTCAGAACGATCCGCCGACCGCGAAAATTGTCTTGTATAGCGTCATGTAATCCGTTATAGCGGACACATGTCTTCTTTCCTCGTGGCCACGCGGGCGTTCGGTGTTCACTCGGGGGCCCCTGGCGGGTGCTGTCGAGCGAGCGCTCGTCGCTCTTGCTGTAGTTAGCCGCATGGGCCGCGGCGCGAGCTGCGGTGAGGAGAACAGCGAGGCAGCGCACCCGCGTCCACGGGGCGCGCCGCGCTGCCGTTCGTCGTGACGGCCGAGCCACGCGGCTCATCACCGTCCGAGTTGCCCTTCTCGTGGCGCGCCCGGCTGACTTTTGGCCAGTGCGTGAGCCGAGGCGTCCCTTCGGGAGGACGGCGGAACCTCGCTGTCGACGACGTTCGACTCCGGCATGCGGCGCTTCCAGCACTCTCAAGGAGACAGGTATGAAGCGGTTCTTCGAACGTCACCGATGGATTGGTTCGGCGCTCGCGACCGGGCCCTGGTTGTTCGCCACGCTGCTCGGCCCGATCGGCTGCGAGAGCAACGACGACTCGGGCAGCGGCGGCAATGCTGCTCAGACCAGCAGCTCGAGCGGTTCCTCGGGCGGCACCGGCAACGCCACGAGCGGAGCCGGCGGCGGTGGCAACTCGGGTGAAGCCGGCGCGACGGGCGAAGGCGGCGGCGGTGCAGCGGGCTCGGGCGGCGCTGCCGGGGCCGGCGGTGCAGCGGGCGGCGGCGGCGGTACGGGCGGCGGAGATGGCGGTGCCGGCGGCAGCGGCGGTACGGGCGGAGGTGGCGGCACGGGCGGCGGCGGCGGAGGTGGCGGCGACGGCGGCACGGGCGGCGGTGACGGCGGCACGGGTGGCGGCGACGGCGGCACGGGTGGCGGCGACGGCGGCACGGGCGGCGGCGGCACGATCGTCGAGTTGCCCAACATCGTCACGATCGTGGCCGACGATCTGGGCTTCTCGGACCTCGGCGCGTTCGGCGGCGAGATCAGCACACCGAACCTCGATACGCTCGCCGCCGAAGGCCGCATCCTCACCGGGCACCGCTCCGGATCGCTGTGCGCGCCGACCCGCGCGATGCTGGTCTCGGGCACCGACAGCCACGCTGTCGGGCTGGGCCGCATGGGCGGTGGTACTGGACCGCAAGCAGGGCAGCCCGGCTATGAGGGCTACCTGACCGACAACGCGCTGTCCGTCGCCGAGATCCTGAGGGACGCCGGCTACCATACGTACATCGCCGGCAAGTGGCACCTCGGCGACACGGAGGATCAGAGCCCTCCGGCGCGCGGCTTCGAGAAATCGTACGTCCTGCTCCCCGGCGTGGCAACGTTCTTCAACGAGTTCGCCGACCCGCCCACGACCGCGCAGGCTCAGCTCTATCGCGAGGACGGCGTGTACACGCAGCCGCCGCGCGACTTCTATGCGCCCGAGTTCTACACGGACAAGCTCATCCAGTACATCGAGAGCAACCTCGCCGACGGCAAGCCGTTCTTCGCGTTCGCGACGTACACAACGCCGCACTGGCCGCTCCAGGCTCCGCCAGAGTACATCGACAGGTACCGCGGCCGCTACGACGCGGGCTACGACGCCATCCGCGAGCGGCGCCTCGAGCGGCTCAAGAGCCGAGGCGTCATCCCCCGATCGTTCACGCCGAATCCCCGCTTGCCGAGCGGCGGCAGCAACCCGAAGACCTGGGAAGAGCTGACACCGGACGAGAGGATCTACGAGGCGCGGCGCATGGAGATCTACGCCGCCATGGTCGAGAACCTCGACGCCAACATCGGCAGGTTGATCCAGTACCTCAAGCGGGTCGGCGAGTACGAGAACACCTTCATCTTCTTCCAGTCCGACAATGGCGCGGAAGGTGGCACGCGCGAGGGCTTCGCCGCCACCGACCCGAGCCGCTCCGGACCGGTGGTGAACACGCTCGAGAACCTGGGCCGACCGGGCTCGTACATCGGCGTCGGACCCCGCTGGGCCGAGGTGAGCGCCACGCCGTTCCGGCTGTGGAAGAGCTACACGACCGAAGGCGGCATCGCCGTTCCGGCCATCGCACGGCTGCCGGGACAGCACCAGGCCAGGCCGCAGTTCGACGGAACCACGCACGTGATCGATTTCCTGCCGACCGTGCTCGAGCTGGCCGGCGTGCCCAATCCGGGGAGCACCTACAAGGGCAGGGAAGTCGAACCGATCAGCGGGCACTCGATCCTGCCGGTGCTCGAAGATCGGGCGACCGGCCTGCGCGCGCCCGGTGAGACGTTGATCTGGGAGCACGGCAATCACCGCTACGTGATCCGCGACAACTGGAAGCTCTTGTGGCTCAGCGCGCCTTATGGCCCGACGCCGCGCGCCTGGAGCCTGTTTGATCTGGCCACCGACCGCGGCGAGATCAACGACGTTTCCGCGGCTCATCCGGACGTGGCGGCCGAGCTCGCCGCCGCGTGGGCGCAGTACGCCACCGCTCGCGGAGTCATCCTCACCGAGTAAACGCGCACCCCGCCGCGCGCGAGACCCGGGCGTCTCTGCACGATCCGCGTCTCGCGGCGGCGCTCGCCTCTGCCCCGCACATGGCCGATTCCCGACTCGCTCGCTCGTGGCCCATCGCTGTCGTGATCCTGGCGCTCGGCGGGCTCGTGGTCTGGCGCGCGCCAACGAGCGCGTCCTCCCTCACCCCAGCCGGCGCCATTCCGGCGAGCGCTCCGGGGGTGAAACCCGGGGCGGCGCGCGGCGACGCCGCGGAGGCCTCGTCGGCTGCCGCAACGCGGGTCAGCCCCGCGGAGCGGTCGCCAGAGCGTGCAGCCTCCGGCTTCGTCGGCAGCGACCGCTGCGCGCCGTGCCACGCCGAGGAGCACGCCGCGTGGCAGGGCTCGCAGCACGCGCGGGCCATGCAGCACGCGAGCGCCGCCACCGTGCTCGGGAATTTCGAGGGCGCGCGCCTGCGTTACGCCGGGCAGGTCCACCGCTTCGATCGCCAGGACGGAAAATACTGGGTCACCACGGACGGCCCCGATGGTCAGCTGCACCGCTATGAGGTGCTGTACACCTTCGGCGTCGAACCGCTCCAGCAGTACCTCGTTGCCGGCCCGGGCGGACGCTTGCAGGCGCTGCCATTTGCGTGGGACGCGCGCCCCCAGACACGCGGTGGGCAGCGCTGGTACCACCTGAACGAGCGCGACGACGTGCGCGCCGGCGACGTGCTGCACTGGACCGCCGCCAGCCAGAACTGGAACCACATGTGCGCCGAGTGCCACTCGACGCACGTCACGAAAGGGTACGACGCGGCCGCGGATCACTTCACCACCACCTGGTCCGAGATCAGCGTCGGGTGTGAAGGCTGCCACGGCGGCGGCGCGCGCCACCTCGACTGGACCAAGGCGAGGACGCCGGACCCCTCGAAGGGCCTCGACGTGCGCTTCGACGAGCGCCAGGACGCCACGTGGACGCGGCTGCCCAGCGGCACCGCGCAGCGTGGCAAGCGTCCATCGAGCGGCACCGAGAGCGCCACGTGCGCGTTCTGCCACAGCCGCCGCGAGACCCTCTCGCAGCCGTTCCGGCATGGTGCCCCGCTGCTCGACAGCGTGGCGCTCGAGCTGCTGACCGCGCCTTTCTACACGCCCGACGGCGTGATGAGCGACGAGGTCTTCACCTACGGCTCGTTCCAGCAGAGCAAGATGGCGAATGCCGGCGTGACGTGCAGCGACTGCCACGATCCGCACTCCGGCCGCCTGCGCGCCGAGGGCAACGGCGTGTGCGCGTTCTGCCACGAACCGGCGCGCTTCGATGTCCCCGCGCATCACCACCACGCAGCGAACGCCGCCGCAGCGAACGCCAGCGCCACGCCCGGCGCGCCCGCCGCTCCGCGCTGCGTCGACTGCCACATGCCGGCGCGCACGTACATGGGCGTCGACGTCCGTCACGATCACGGCTTCCGGGTGCCTCGGCCGGATCTCTCGGTCCGCCTCGGGATCCCGAACCCATGCGCCGACTGCCACGCGCAAAAGCCCGCGAGCTGGGCCGCCGACGCCGTGCGAGCCTGGCTCGGCCGCCCCGCGCAGGGCTACCAGACCTATACCGAGGTCTTCGCTCTCGCGCGCACCGCGCCTGGCGATCCGGCCGTTGCCGCTGAGCTCCAGCGGCTCGCGACCGACCGCGCCATCCCCGCCATCGCGCGCGCCACCGCGCTCGCCTCGCTGCGCGCCGCCCCGACGGCCGCGTCGCTCGCTGTCCTCCGCGCGGCGCTCGCCGATCCCGAGCCATTGCTACGGCGCGCTGCGCTCAGCGCGCTGGAGGGCTACGATCCTCGTCGCGCCGCGACCGTCGCCGCGCCGCTCCTCGCCGATCCCGTCCGCGGTGTGCGCGTCGAAGCCGCGCGCGTGCTCGCGGGCGTCGACCTTCGCGCCTTGCCCGAGCGCGCCGCGCAGGAGCTGGACGGGGCGTTGCGCGAGTACATCGCCACGCAGACCCTCCACGCCGATCGGGCCGAGGCCCAGAACAACCTGGGCCTCGTCTTCACCCGCACGGGCAAGCCGCGCGACGCCGAGCACGCCTACCTCGCCGCGCTTCGCATCGAGCCCGGCTACGTCCCCACCTACGTGAACCTCGCCGACCTCTATCGCGAGCTCGGCCGCGACGCGGACGGCGTCGCGCTGCTCCGGCGCGGAATCACCCGCCTTCCCGAGGAGGCCGAGCTGCTCCACTCGCTGGGCCTCGCCCTGGTCCGGCAAGGCCACCAGGATCAAGCGCTCGAGCCGCTGAAACGTGCCGCCGAGCTCGCGTCCGAGCAGGCTCGCTTTCAGACCGTCTACCAGGCCGCGCTGACCGCCCTGCGATCATCCCCCCAGGCTGCTCACGCCCAGCCGCGTCTCGGACGGCCATGAGCTCCTCCAGCCCTCAGCGGTCACCACTTCGGTCGTGAACGCGGGCTCGTCCCTGCGTTCGCATGGCATGTCCCCTGCAGTCGGGGTTCGCCCTGAAAAGGAGCGTTGCCTGTCATGACGAAGCGACCTTCTCGGCGGACCTTTCTCCACGCCGCCGGTGCCAGCCTCGCGCTCGGCGCGTGTGCGCGGAGCGCGCAGCTGCGGCAAAACGCTACATCCCCGGGCGCGGGCGCTCCGGAGCCTCCCGAGGGGCCTTCCTCCGGGGCGCCGGAGGAAGAGGACGTCGAACTGCCGGCGGGCGGCGTGATGCCGATGAGGACTCTCGGGCGGACCGGCGTGAAGGTCAGCCTCCTCGGCCTCGGCGGCTACCACATCGCGGTTCCCGACGACGAGCAGGAGAGCATCCGGCTCGTTCGCTTCGCGATCGATCACGGGGTCACCTTCCTCGACAACTGCTGGGACTATCACGACGGCAAGAGCGAGGAGCGCATGGGCAAGGCGCTTCAGGACGGATACCGCAGCAAGGTCTTCCTGATGACCAAGCTCGACGGCCGCACCCGGGCGACCGCCGAGGCGCAGCTCGAGCAGTCGCTCCGGCGGCTGCGCACCGACGTCATCGATCTCGTGCAGATGCACGAGATCATCCGGATGGGCGATCCCGAGCAGATCTACGGGCCCGGCGGCGCGATGGAGGCGCTCGTGGCCGCGAAGAAGGCCGGCAAGATCCGGTTCATCGGCTTCACGGGACACAAGGACCCGGACATCCACCTCGCCATGCTGAAGATGGCCGAGCGGCAGGGCGTCCCGCTCGACACCGTGCAGATGCCCCTCAACGTTTTGGATCCCCATTACCGGAGCTTCGAGAAGAAGGTGCTCCCGGTGCTGGCGCAGCAGGGCATCGGGGTGCTGGGAATGAAGCCGTTCGCCGGCGGGGAGATCGCGAAGACAGGCGTGGTCTCGCCGATAACCTGCCTGCACTACCCCATGAGCTTGCCGACGTCGGTGGTCATCACCGGCTGTGACAGCCTGGGTGTCCTCAAGCAGGCGCTCAAGGCGGCTTACACGTTCCAGCCGCTCGGCAGCGAGCGCGTCTCGGCGATCCTCGCGCGCACCGCCGAGCTCGGCGCCAGAGGGGAACACGAGAAGTTCAAGACCACGGAGCGCTTCGACGGCACGACGAGGAACCCCCACTGGCTGACGACCGCGAACCTCTGAGCAGGAGCCCCGCGGGGCTCCCAACGCAAGGGGGCAAGCCTCGCAACGGACGTCGCCGCGCCGGCGCCCTGCTCCTCCGCCGGCGCCCCGCGCGCGCCAGCCGCCGCACGTGCCCGAGCGTATGGATTTTTTAGCCCCACAAGAGAGAGCGCCGCCGACGACATCGATCGGTTTTTGAACTACCGTCGCTTTCTCAGGAGAGTGAATGAATCAGGGTTGCATGTCCGATATGGCCGGCTGCCTCGCCGCCCAGGCGCGAGCCCATGTCCGATATGCAGGGGGGCCTGGTCGAGCACGCGTCGGCCATGTCGTCCGGGCGTTGGGGCTCCTGCATGTCGATGTCCAGTGGTGCGGCGTGTCAATGAATCACGAACCTGTTCGACGACTTGACCAGGATGGTGGATGGCATGTTCTGCCCACTGCGATGTGGGATAAGACGCCCCTTGACTTACGGAACCCGTTTGCTTGCACTATCCGCCCGAGTCGGTCTCCCTCCGCCACGCGGCGATTCGATCCTGGTCAAGTCGTCGAATAGGTTTGTGATGTCAATGAGAAGATCTGAAGAGGCAGGCGGTCATGGACGTCTATGAGGCAGTCAGGAGCCGACGGGCGGTGCGCGGATTCACCGACCAGCCCGTCTCGAGGGAAGTGCTGGAGCGCGTGCTATCCGCGGCGGCTTGGTCGCCATCCGGGTCGAACCTCCAGCCGTGGAACATCTACGTGGTGACCGGCGCGCCGCTGGCCGAGCTCAAGAAGCTCGCCGTTGAGCGCGTGGCTGCAGGCGACCCCTGGGACGAGCGGGAGTACGAAATGTACCCGACGGGGCTGAAGTCGCCGTACAGAGAGCGCCGGTCCGCCTTCGGCAGGGAGCGCTACGCCTCGCTCGGCATTGCTCGCGAGGACTGGGAGGCGCGGCAGAGGGCCGCGATCGCGAACTGGGACTGTTTCGGCGCGCCCGCCGCCCTGTTCTGCTACATCGACCGCGACGTGGGCCCGGCCCAATGGGCCGACACCGGGATGTATCTGCAGACCGTCATGCTGCTGCTGCGCGCCGAAGCGCTGCACAGTTGCCCGCAGATGGCGTGGTCGCAGGTTCGCAAGACCGTCGCGCAGGTCCTGTCATCCCCGGACGGGCTCATCCTCTTCTGCGGCATGTCGATCGGCTACGAGGACCCCACGGTCGGTTACACCCGTACGGGCCGGGCGCCGCTCGACGAGACAATCAAGTTCGTCGACGGTTAGTTCGCGCTCTTCAGGGACCGGACACTAGAAGCCGAAGGTCGGATCCTTCTCGGAAGTGCCCTTGTTGGAGGGCGCAGCCTGGGAAGGCCGCCTCGCCGGCGGAGGCGCCGACGGACGTGTCGATCTGAGCGTGGCCCTCGCCGAGCCGGAGGGGGGAGCGGGTGAGGGAGCTGCCGACGCGGCGTCTGCGCCCGCCGGGGCCGACGAAGCCGACGTGGCGGGGACGGCGCTCTCGTCCGGGGGAGGCGGGGAAGGCACCTCCTCCACCCGCGCCGGCGCTGCGGCGGATCCCGGAGCGTGGGGCGGAGACGCCGCCGCAGGGGCAGCGGTGACCTCGGGAGCAGGCGAGCGAAGCAGGACGACGGCGGCGATCCCCAGGCCGACCACGAGTACGCTGGCAGCCACGGCGAGCGCCGCTCGCGACGGGGCGCGACGATCCACGGGCGGGGACAGCGCACCTCCCACGGCCTCCAGCGTGCCGCTGGCGGTCAGCGTGCCGCCCGCGGCCAGCGTGTCGCCCGGGCCCCCCACGCCTCCCGGGACCTGGGTGCGGTCCGCCACGACCGTCCCGCCCGCCGCCAGCGTGCCGCCGGCGGTCACCGCGTCGTCCAGGGCCACGGTGCCACCCCCGACGGCCTGCGCGACGCCGTGAGCCTGCGCGACGCCGTGAGCCTGCGCGATGCCGAGAGCCTGCGCGATACCGTGAGTCGGCGCGCCGCCGTGAGCCGGCGCGACGCCCTGAGCCAGCGCCTCGGTCGAATCCAGCGAGTCGCGCGAGTCCGGCACCACCCCGCTGCGCTGCACCGCCGCGGCGAACGCGCGGGCGAGCTCGCTCGCGCTCTGGAACCGCTCCGCGGGCTCGCGCTTGAGCGCGCGCTCCAGGAAACGATCCAGCTCGGGCCAGAGGTTCGGCGCGAGCTGCGAGGCGACCGGAATGTCGCCCGTGCAGATCTCCACGAGCACGTCGCCGAGCTCTTCGCCGGGGAAGGGCAGCTGGCCCGTGAGGCACTGGAAGATGATCACGCCGAGCGACCAGAGATCGCTGCGGAAGTCGATCGTCTTGCTCCGGCGCACCTGCTCCGGGCTCATGTAGTGCGGCGAGCCGATGAGCGTGCCGGTCTTCGTCGCGTCGGCGGCCAGCCCGGTGCCGGTCGACTTGGCGACCCCGAAGTCGAGGATCTTGACGATCTCCTCGCCCTGCCGCGCGAGGAAGATGTTCGCCGGCTTGAGGTCGCGGTGGATGAGCCCCACCTCGTGCGCGCGGCGGAGCGCCTTGCTCACCTGGCTCACGATGCCGAGCAGCTCCTCCGGCTCGAGGCGCCCGTGGCGCGCGAGGTACGCCGCCAGGTCCTCGCCTTCGAGCAGCTCCATGGCGAGGTAAGGCGTGTCGCCCTCGAGGCCGTAGTCGTAGACGTGGACCACGTTGGGCGTCCGGAGCTGGGCCGACGCCTTCGCCTCCCGCTCGAACCGCGCGCGCGCGACGGGGGAGTCGGCGTGCTGCGGCATCATGAACTTGAGCGCGACCTCGACGTCGAGATGGAGGTGCCGGGCCACCCAGAGGAAGCCCATGGCGCCGCCCGACAGCGGCCGCTCCAGGCGATACTTCCCACCGACGACGCTCCCCGCTTCAAGCGACAGCATGCGATCGAGCCTTCCGCGTCCCAGCGTCCGTCCGTTCGGGCCTCCGCGGTCTAGCAGAGGCCGGGCCCCATGTCGCGCGTCTTACAGCGGCCGGCATCTCGTCCCATCATGCCACGGGCCCGGCGGCGCGACGAAGGCCGAGCGCAAGCGGGCTGCTGTCGCATCTTCTCCTCCCTGCATCGGCAGGCTGCTCCCAGGCCCTCCGGGCGCTCCGCGGCATCAAGGCGAGGGGTCGATGTCGCTGAAGAGGGAGAAGCCGTTCTCGCCCAGGTGGCCCAGGGCATCGTTCCTGCGAATACAATATTAGTGAAATTCTCGCTGTTCAGGCGCTCGGGGCCCGCCGAACCCCGACGTCGATGCAGCCCAGAGCGAGCTGCCGTGCTCGTCCGTGACACGGGCCAGCGCGCTGCGTGCGCAGGAGCTCGATCCCCAGCGTCGATGTCCACGCCTTCGACCGCCGCGTCCTTCGCGCTCTCCCGCGGTACGCGCACGCGCACCCCGAACATCCCCCCGACGAACTGCCACTCTCCTATCCATCGATTCGCACCCCCAAGCCGCAGCGGCGCAGCGCTGAAGACACGATTTTTGAACGACATCGATGAGGAGCATGTAATGGCCCGATTCTTCTCCTCCCCATACGCGACGTCACTCTGCGTCGCTTCGTAAAATCAGCCTGCACCACGCGAAAATTGGCTTGCTGGCACGCTCGATGAATCCCATCCTCGTCACCGCATCAATGCGCAGCAGATTTGACGCCTTCTGCAAGAGCGTCCTGCGCGAGACCCTCGGTCTCGTCGGCGGCGCCAACACTCAGGTCGAGGTCATCGCAACTTCCCAGACCATGGACATCTGGTACGTGCCCGATCCCGCCCGCGCCGCGTTGCGCGCAGAGCTCGGCCTGCTCGGCGAGCTCGCGGCAGAGCCCTGTCAGTTCGAGCCCTTCCACGACACCCCCGGTCCGGCCGAGCTGCGCGGCTGCGTCCGCAAGCAGCTCCACTGGCATCATGAGCTCGAGCGCCGCGCCGGCGGCGCCGTGCCCTTCCCGCGGCTATGCGTCCTCAGCAGCGGCCGGCCCGCCACCGTGCTCGACGCGTTCGGCTTCGACCCGGTGCCCGGGCGCCCCGGCCTGTACCGGGCCGCGCCGGGATGGCGGATCGACCTCGTTGTCATCGCCGAGCTGCCGCGCACCCGAGACACCCTGCTGCTGCGCCTGCTCGGCGCGCGCGCCGTGCTCCGGGATGCCATTCGTGAGCTCATCGCCCTGCCCGACGACGCCTGGGAGAAGGGCATCGCCCTGCCCTGGCTGTTAAGATTGCGCTTCGAGGTCCCGGCTGAGCCCTCGGCGCGCACCGCGGAAGACGCGGAGGAGGAGGAGATCGTGACGGAAGTTCAGCAGTGGTTCGAGCAGCTCAAGCAATCCCTCCGCGACGAGGCGCGCAGGGAGGGCCTTACCGAGGGACGCAAGGAGGGCCTCCAGGAGGGGCGCAAGGAGGGCCTCCAGGAGGGGCGCAAGGAGGGCCTCCAGGAGGGGCAGCTCCGGGTGCTGGCGAGGCAGTTCGAGAAGAAGCTGGGCCGACCGCTGACCGAGATGGAGCACTCCGTGTTGGCTGAACGGTTCGAGCGCCTGGGCGCCGATCGCCTCGACGATGCAAAGCTGGCACTCCCGCCCGAGGCGCTCGCCGCTTGGCTCGCGGACCCGGCGGCACGCTGAGACAGATCCGTCGTTCGCCGACGGTGTCTACGCTTCCGTCGCGGGGCTCGACGCGGCCGCGCGCCGAAGCGACGATCGCCGTGCCGTCAGCGGTGACAGGCCCACGGGGCCTCCGGCGCGGGTCGGGCTCCGCCGCTCGGGCTCCGCAGGGCCATCGGCGAGCCCGAGGACGAGCCCGCCCAGCAGCAAGGACCCGAGGCGCACGCCCTCGGCGTCTCGCGCGGAGGCGTAACTGCGGCGTCCGGTACTAAGCTGCGTGCGCCATGGTCGACGCTTCCCCCATCACCGCCGTCCTGGGCCCGACCAACACCGGCAAGACCCACCGCGCCATCGAGCGCATGCTCTCGCACGACTCGGGCATGATCGGCCTGCCGCTGCGCCTGCTCGCGCGCGAGGTCTACGACCGCGTGACCACCCGGGTCGGCGAGGCCCGCGTCGCGCTCGTGACCGGCGAGGAGAAGCGCGTCCCGAGGCGGCCGGACTACTGGGTGTGCACCGTCGAGGCGATGCCGGTCGATCTGGAGGTCGACTTCCTGGCCATCGACGAGATCCAGCTCGCCGCGCACGACCAGCGCGGCCACGTGTTTACCGAGCGCTTGCTCCTCTCGCGCGGCCGGCGGGAGACCTGGTTCCTGGGCGCCGACACGATGCGGCCGCTCGTGGCCGAGCTCGTGCCGACCGCCAGCATCGTCCAGCACCCGCGCCTCTCGCGGCTCGCGAGCGCCGGGGCCGGTAAGCTCTCGCGGCTGCCGCCGCGCAGCGCCGTCGTCGCGTTCTCGACCCCGCAGGTCTACGAGATCGCCGAGCGGCTGCGCGCGCAGCGGGGCGGCGCGGCCGTGGTGCTCGGCGCGCTCTCGCCGCGCACCCGCAACGCGCAGGTCGCCCTCTTCCAGTCGGGCGAGGTCGACTACCTCGTCGCCACCGACGCGATCGGCATGGGGCTCAACCTCGACGTGCGCCACGTCGCGTTCGCGGCGCTCCGCAAGTTCGACGGGCGCGCCGTGCGCGACCTCGACCCCGCCGAGCTCGCGCAGATCGCCGGCCGCGCGGGCAGGCACCTCGCGGACGGGACCTTCGGCACCGTCGCGCCGCTGTCGCTCCCCGACGGCGTGGCCGCCGCGATCGAGGCGCACAGGTTCCCGCCGGTGCGGAGGCTGCTCTGGCGGAGCAGCGAGCTCGACATGAGCTCGATCGACGCGCTCCTCGGGTCGCTCCGGGCGCGCCCGCGCGCCCGCTCGCTGAGGCTCGTCGACGACGCGGAGGACACGGCCGCGCTGGCGAGGCTCGCCGAGGACCCGGAGGTGCGAGCGCGCGCGCGGGGTGAAGAGGCGGTGGGGCTCCTCTGGGAGGTCTGCCGCATCCCCGACTTCCGCAAGCTCCTGTTCGAGTCGCACGTCGCGCTCCTCGCCGAGATCTACGGGCAGCTCTCGGGCCCGAGCGCGGCGCTCGACGCGGGCTGGATGGCCGCCCGGGTGGCCGAGATCGACGAGGTGGGCGGCGACATCGACACGCTGATCACGCGGATCGCGTCGATCAGGACGTGGACGTACATCTCGAACCACGCGCGCTGGGTCCGCGACGCGGCGGCGTGGCAGGAGCGCACGCGGGCGATCGAGGATCGCCTGAGCGACGCGCTCCACGAGCGGCTGGTGCAGCGCTTCGTCGAGCGGGGCGGCGGGGCGGCGCGCCGCTTGCGGGCGGCGTCGGGCGCGCGGTCGTCGCCGGGCGCGCGCCGGGAGGAGGCCGAGCCGCCGGCGGTGGCGGAGGGGCACCCGTTCGCGCCGATCGCGGCGCTGCGGGCCCGGCTCGCGCCGGGGCCTGCCGCGCCGGCGCCCGAGGACGACCGGGCGCGCTGGGTCGAGGCGCTCGTGGGGGCGCCGCACGAGCGGTTCTCGGTCGACGTGGGCGGGCGGATCTTCGACGGCGAGCGGCTGCTCGGGCAGCTCGCGCGCGGCCCGACGCTGCTCCTGCCCGACGTGCGGCTCGCCGCGCTCGAGGACCTCGGCGCGGGGGCGCGCTCGCGCGTGCTCCGGCGGCTCGTGGCGTTCGCGCGCGATCTCGTCGAGGCGCTGCTCGCGCCGCTGCGCGCGCCCGAGGTGCGCGCGCTGCCGGCCGCGGCGCGCGGGATCGTCTACCAGCTGGAGCAGGGGCTCGGGACGGCGGCGGCGCGCGACGCCGAGGAGCAGGTCGCGGAGCTCGCGCCGGAGGGCCGGGCGCTGCTCGCGGCGCACGGCATCGAGGTGGGCGAGCGCGTGCTCTACGTGCAGCCGCTGCTCCGGCGCGGCGCGCTGGAGCGCCGCCTCGCGCTGTGCGCCGCCTGGTTCGACCGCGGCCGGGTGCCCGCGTGCCCGCCGCCCGGCGCGGTGTCGATGGCGGTCGCGAAGGGCGTGGATCCGCGGGCGTACGCGGCGATCGGCTACCCGGTGTTCGGGACGCGGGCGCTCCGCGCGGACGTGGCGGAGCGGGTGCTCCGGGCGCTCGCGAGCGGCGAGCCGGCGGAGCGGCTCTCGGGCTGGATGGGGTGCCCCGCGCGGGAGGCGCCGAGGGTGGCGGCGTCGCTGCTGGGGTAGGAGCTGCCTGAGGTAATTCCTCGTTTTTTTTGCTTTGAATTGGCCGGATTTGAGAGATTAGATTCTAAGTTCGGCTTGATGTTGTGCGAAGATTCAAGCTTATTATCTAGATTCAGCCGACTTTTGTCTTGTTTGTTGACCAGGATGTCTCGCTGCCCTGGGCACCCGGGCTCACAACTGCGGCGGTCCCCACGCCCGCCTTAAAAAACGAGGCGATTCTCATGTCCGAATTGTCGTCCAGGAGCGCGAGCCAAGATCTGGCGAACGCCGTCAGACCGGCGGCCATCATCGTCATCTCGCTCTATATCGCGGCGCAGCTCATCAGCCAGATCGCAAGCCTCAAGATCGGCGTCGTCTTCTCGCTGGCCGTGGACATGGGGACCTTCATCTATCCCCTTACCTTCACCTTGCGGGACATGGTCCACAAGACCATCGGCAAGCGCGGCGCCCAGACGCTGATCCTTTGCGCCGGCGGGGTCAATCTCCTGATGGCCCTCTATCTCCTCTGGGCCGCACAGGTGCCGTCCGACCCGTCCTGGGGGCTCGGCGAGCAGTTCTCGGCGATCCTGAGCCCGGTGTGGCGAATCGTGTTCGCGAGCATCGTCGCGGAGGTCGTGAGCGAGCTGCTGGACACCGAGGTTTTTCATCGGGTTCGCGAGGCCTATCTGAGAAAAGCGGGCCCCAGGCGCCAGTGGCTCGCGGTCCTCGCGAGCAACGCGGTCAGCGTTCCGGTCGACAACCTGCTGTTTTGCTTCGGCGCCTTTGCCTTTGTGCTGCCGTTCGACGTGATCCGGCAGATCTTCGCCATCAATCTGGCGACCAAATTCGCCATGACCCTGATAAGCCTGCCTGGCATCTATCTCGTGCCCGAAAAGAAGAGCGAGGACGCCCCCGAGCCGCAGGCATAGCTCCGCGGTTTGCGGGAGATCGAGCAACGGTCCGCTCGCCACAGGTCCAGGCCTTCCATCCTGGCTTCGCCTCCGGCAGCGCTACCGTGGCGGTCTCGAGCTCGCTGGGGTCTGCCCACTGCTCAAGGCTTGCAGAAATCCTTGGCCGTCTGGACGGCGGCGACGGTAAGCTTCACCCCCTTCGCGCTGCCGGAGATGACGTACTCGGACGCCCCGTAGATGTCCGCGCCCGGCGCCCAGTTGTACGAATAGCCCAGCCTGGTCCAGGGGAAGCCCGTGGGCGTCTGACCCTTCTCCGGCACCTGCCATGAGGACATCGCCTGGTTCGTGAACCACCTGTAGTAATCGGCCGGAGCCGGTGCAGGCTGCTTTTCAGGCAGCTTCGTCCCGTTGCAGGAGTCGGTGTCGACGCGGGCGTCCGTGCACGGGCGGAAGATGCTCGCGGCCGGCACCCCCGAGAACGTGACGAACTGCCGCTCCATCGTGTCCGCGGGCAGCGGCGGCTGCGGGGCGGACATGCCGAGGACCTGGTGGATCTGGAGCACCACATCGCCTGTCCATGTCTTGCACTTGTTCTGGAGCTCGCCGTTGCTCGTGACCCACACGTCCCACTTCACGTTCACGGGCTGCTGCGCCACGTACGCGCCGCACTTGTTCGGTCCGCCGTCGCCCCGGCAGCCGGCCCAGGTTGTCACGGTGTAGGTGCCGTTCGCGTCGGGCTTGAGCGGCACGAGCTTGCGCGCGGCAGCGGGCGTGACGACGGCGGACTTGAAGATCGCCTCGCTGTAGAGCGCATCGAGATCCACCGCCGCGGGGGCCGCCGGGCCGGGTGCGGCTGTTGCCGGCGCGGTGGCGGCCGTCGCCGGCGAGGTCGCGGCAGGAGCGGGGCTCGTCGCAGGGGCCGCGGGCTCTGGGCCGGGTGAGGGGGCGGTGGCCGCGGCGGGAGGCCGCGCCCCCGACTCCGCGACACACGCTCCGAGCGGGAGCAGGAACAGGCTTGTCATGGCCGCCGTCGCGGCGCGTGAGGAACGGATCATCTTCGCGGCTTCTCCTTGGTTGTCGAACAACACTATCCGACCTGCGGTGCGGGCCAAAGCGTCACGGGCCCCGTGTGCTGGAGGCGCTGCCCGGTCGGCCACGTCGAGTCCGGCGCGACGTGAACGAAGGTCATCTCGATGCGATCGACGAGCCCTCGGTCGCCGCGAGCTCTTCAGGACCGCGCGTCGACCGCGGCGGGGATCGGGATGCTCTCGACGCGTGCAAAGCCGGCACGGCCGTGCCACGGTAGGCGCCCGCCACGCAGAGCTCGATGCTGAGGCCCCCGCGCACCACAGGCCACGTCGTCACCCTGGTGCTCCTCCTCGTGGTCGCGCCGGCCGAGGTCGAGGCGGGTGACGGCGCGCCAGGCTCCCCGGCCATGGCCGCGCCAGGCGAGGCGAAAGCGATTTCGGCGCCGGCGACCAAGGATGTCTCCACCGGGCGCCGCGCCCTCGCCGCGGCCGGCGCGGTGTTCCCCGGGGTCATCGCACACGGCACCGGGCACCTGATCCTGGGTGAGCCGCGCACGGGCTGGGCCCTCCTGGCGCTCGAGGGCGCGGGCGCCGGTCTCGCCGTGGGCGGGCTCGCGGGCGCGGCGGCCTCAGGGGCCTCGCGGCGTGTCATCGCGCCCATCGTGCTCACCACCGTCACGGGCGTGGGCCTGTTCGGGATCTCCCTTCTGGCGGACCTCTATGGCGTGCTCGCCCCGGAGGGCGGCACCGGCAGTCCTCCTTCGTCGCTGCCCTGGATCGAGACGCAGCTCGGATTGGCCTACGTCCACGATCCCACGTTCGCCTACCGCACGTTTCTCGTGCCGGGCATGGATCTGCGCCTGAGCTCGGTCCGCCTCTCGGGCTCTGGCTGGTTTGCCTTGAACGACGACAATGCGCGCCTCCGCGCCGAGGCCGCGCATCGCTTCATCGGCCCCGGCACGCCGGACGGCCCGCGCGCGGCGGACGGCTCGTTCCTCGAGATCGAGGGCGCGCTCACCCATCACCGCTATATCTCCGACGGCTTCTCGATCACCACCGGCGAGGTCAGCCTCGAGGGCCGGCTCGATCTCGCCCACATCGGGCGCACGCTGCGGGGCTCGTTCGCGGAGATGGGCTGGGGGATCGCGATCGAGGGCTACCGCTATGGCCGCCGCCCGCTCGAGGGGAATGAGCTCTTGATTCCCCGCTTCGCCTTCGGCGCGTACCTCGGGCACGCGGGGTATCCTCGCGGCGAGGCCAAGGTGGTTTACGACCACCGGCACGACGGGTATGTCGGCGGCGCGAAGCTCCCCGGCCTCGGCAGCGGCGTCCCGGGCCATTTCGGCCTGGAGGGTCGGCTCTATGCCTCGCCCCGCTGGGGCCTGCTCGCCGACGTCAAGGCGGGCTCCGCGTACGTAGGGCGCCTCGCGCTGCTCTTTCGCTCCGGAGACTCGCCATGATCCTGAGAAATGCTCTCCTCGCGCTGCTCGCCCTCACCGCGCCGCTCGCCCTGTCCTGCCTGGACGTGGCCGAGGGCCGCGCGCGCCGCGACCTGGAGGTGGGAAAGACCTCACGGGGACAGGCGCGCGTCGCCGTGGACGAGGGGCTCGCGGCGATCCGCCGCCTCGACCCGGGCGAGCTCGCGCTCTGGGCGAGCGCGCCCGCGCTCTCGATCCGCCTCACCGACGAGGCGGGCGGGCCGTGGAAGATCACGATCGAAAACATGCTCGCCGACGCCGAGCTCTCGGCGCGGGTCGGGGACGAGCGCGTGCCCGTGGAGCTCGTCCAAACGTCGTTTCCGACCCAGCGCACCTTCCGCCTCTCCCTGCCGCCCGGCGTCGAGGCGACCCTCTCGCTGCGCCCGCCGGACGAGGCGCGGCGCGAGCCGTGGCGGTTCGCGGTCTTCGCCGACGTCCAGGAGGACATCGACCGCGTTCAGGACATCTACGCGAGGATGAACGAGGCGGAGGGCATTCGCTTCGCGCTCATCAGCGGCGATCTCACGTCGCGGGGCTCGCCCGAGCAGCTCGAGCGATTCCAGCGCGAGATGAAGACGCTCCGTTTTCCCTGCTATGCGACGCTCGGCAACCACGAGCTCGGAACGCGGGACGACCTCTACCACGAGTGGTTCGGCCGCGGGAATTACCGCTTCGTGTTCCGGGGCGTGCAGTTCACGATGCTCGACTCGGCGAGCGCGACGATCGATCCGCTCGCCTACGGGTGGCTCGACGGCTGGCTCGCCGAGGGGCAGGATCTCCTGCACGTGGTCACGATGCACCTCGCGCCCCTCGACCCGGTGGGCTCCCGGAACGGCGCGTTCGCGAGCCGCGCCGAGGCGAACAAGCTCCTCACGATGCTCGCGGACGGGCGCGTGGATCTCACGTTCTACGGCCACATCCACTCGTTCTATGCCTTCGAGAACGCGGGGATCCCTGCGTACATCTCGGGCGGCGGCGGCGCGATCCCCGAGCGGCTCGATGGCATCGGGCGCCATTTCGTCACCGTCGACGTCGAGCCTCCCGGCAAGATAGCGCAGGTCGCCGTGGTTCGCGTGGATTGAACCGAATCGCTCCGCTGTCCGAGCTGAGCGCCCGTCGACGCGCTCCCGTCGACCCTCGTCGCGGCGGCATTCGCGGTCTCACGAAATGCGCCGAAGATGCGCACCATCCGGGCCCTCGGGCCCGCCGGAGTTTCATGAGCCTCGTTGTCGAACGGCTCGACGGCGAGATCCTCGCGGGCGGATCGCCTCGTCGCCGCTTCGGAGCGCCGCGCCGCGGTCGTAGCCCTCGTCCGTCAGCCCCTTGCGGTAACCGAGATCGATGAGCCAACGCAGGAGCCTCGGGAAGGCGCCGGCGCCGCTGCCGAGGATGCGAATCATCGCCGCCTTCGCGCCGCCGCTTTTGTTGAGCGCGAGATGCTGGGTCGCCAGGGCCATCAGATCGGGGATGGCGGCCGCGTCGCCGTGGGCGGCGCGTTGCCAGAGTTTCGACCGCTGCAGGGCCTCGTTCGCCAGGAGCTCCGCGCGCTCCACGCGGATGACGAGCGCCGCCTGCGGCGGCTTTCCCGCGAGCGCCATGGTCGACAGGAGCGCCGGCTCGTCGGTGGCGTACGCCGTGCCGCTGACGTGGAGAACGTCGTCGCGCCCTGGAACCACGGCCGCGAGGGAGACCTGGGCGCACGTCATGACGTTGTGGAACGTATCGGTCCGCCGGTTTCCCCGGCGATCGGGGATGACGAGCGTCTCGTGGTCGAGGATCCGCAAGAAGCCCGGGAAATCCCCTCGCGGGCTCGTATCGCCCGAGCCCGCAGCGTCCCACGACGAGACGACGGCAAAGGGGCTCGACGCGAGGAAGCGGGCAACGCTCGGATCACCGAGCAGTCCACCTTCCCTTTCCTGACGCGCGCCGTCACGCGGGAACGGCGGCTCGACGGCGGTGGCGGCGGGAGCGCGCGGCCCCTCCCAGAGGCCGGATCGGAGGATGCTCCTCGCGCAGTGCACGAAGGCCTCCTCGACAGTGACGATGATCCGGCCGCCGCGTCGCTCCGCCACGGAGCCGTTGAGCCGAAGGGTCTCGCCGATTCCCGGCAAGAGGAAGACGAAGGAGGCGCCGCTGCCGGACTTCGGCGTCGGGTGTCTCGCCGGTAGCTCGAACCGGATGCACTTCGGCGATTCCACGTGCACGAAGCCGCGGGCGCCTCCGATGAAGGTGCTGTGCCAGCCTCCCTGTTCATCACGAAAACCGAAGCCGGCGATCGGTGCATTGGCGAGGACGCGCCGACAACCCTCGTCCAGGGCGCCGATCTGCTTCATGCGCACGGCCGGGATCGGGGCGCCGACGATCGCCTCGAGCTGCTGCGCGGTCATCACCTTCCGCATCGAAGAGCCTCCTCGTTCCCGTCCGCCGAAGCGCGGTTTCCCGGGCTCCGGCACGGCTGCCGGAGCGCGCAGAGGAACCATCGCAGCCGGCGACCTTGACCGCATTCCGAAATGAAGACATTTTGTTTCGCAAACCGGCCATGGATTCGAAGCGAAGGAAGCGCCCCGCGTCGTCCGTGTCATCGACGGCATCGCCGGCACCGGCCTCGCCCTCCGCCGGCTCCACCACGAAAGGCTCGTCGGCCCCGCCCGCGTCGCCGTCGAGCGCTTCCCCCGGGTGGACCTTTCATGGCGAGGTCCAGCTCGCAAACGAGCCACGCGCATCGATGGCCGAAGCGATGGAGTCGCTCTCGCGCCGCTTCGCGTTCGAGGATCGTGGCCGCTGGCGAAGCACGCTCGCCCGGCCCGCCAACGCCGTCGGCCTGAGCATGGTCACCGGCGGGCTGGAGAGCGAGTTCCACAGCCATCGCGAGTCACAGCTGTTCTTCCTCGAGCGCGGCGAGGTCACGTGCGAGGCGTCGAACGCGCTGTGGATCATCCCGCCGCGTTCGGCGCTGTGGATCCCCGGCGGAGTGCTCCACAAGATACGAGGGCGCGCGCCGCTCGAGGGCTACGGCGTCTTCATGGAGCCGGACGCGGCTCCGAACCTGCCGGCCGAGTGCTGCGCCGTCTCGGTCACGCCGCTCTTTCGCGAGCTGCTCGTCCGTCTCGCGGCGCGCCCCGCGCTCTACGACCTCGACGGGCCGGACGCGCGGCTCGTGGCCGTCCTCTTCGACGAGCTGGCGGCGGCGACGATCGAGAAACACCGCCTGCCGATGCCGGCCGACCAGCGCCTCCGAAAGCTCGTCGACGCGATGGCGGAGAACCCCGCCGACGGCGCGACGATGGGGACGTGGGCCCGCCGGATCGGCGTCGGCGAACGGACCCTCAACCGGCTGCTCGTCCGGGAGACCGGCCTCAGCTTCGGTCGCTGGCGCCAGCAGCTCCACATCGTCCTGGCCCTCCAGCGGCTCTCGCGCGGCGCGAGCGTGCAGAGCGTCGCGAGCGACCTCGGCTACGAGAGCGCGAGCAGCTTCGTCACCATGTTCCGCAAGGCGCTCGGCGCGTCGCCGGCGCGGTACATGGCCCGTCGTCTCGGTCGCCTAACGCTGGACCAAGGCGCTCAGCCATGACTCGATGTCCCGCGTCGGCGGGTAGCTGTCCTGCTCTCGCTCGCGATCGTCGCCGATCGAAACCCTGAACATCGGGCACTCTTCATCCGGCGGAAAGACCTTCTTCTGCACGACGGCCCCGGTCCGCCTATCGAGCACGGTGGCCTCGGTCTCCTTGAACCGGATCGTCAGGTCAGGGAGCGGCTCGCCCGCTCGGTCCTTGTACCCGGTGCACGTCTTTCGGCCCTTGATCTCCGGGAGCCGGCGCGTGAACGCCACCAGATCGACGTCTTGCAGCAGGACCGCCTGGCCGAAGAGCTTCATGGAAGCCGTCTCCAGGAGGAGCACGCTGCTTAGATCGCCCTCCTGCTTCGGCTCACCTTCGAAGAGGACCGGACCATTCTTGACCCGATCGAGCACCGACAGGAGGGACATGGCGGCGTCGGCCTGGCGCAGCTCGATGGAAGCTGCCTGTCCGGAGGGGAGCTCGATCTCGAGCTTCGCCTTGGGCCCTAGCAGGGTATCGCGGTACCTGGCGACTGGTATTCTTCCGAGCTGGCCCTCGACATTGTCGAGCTTGATGATGTCATAGATGTCGCTCTCGATGCGCCCGCTCTTCTCCGCGACCTTCCACCTGGTGCCTTGTGGGAAGCCGTGAAAGGTGATCTGGTACGTGCCCTCGAAGATGGAGACTTCGCCGTAGAGCGCTTCGTCGGACTTGACGACGAACTTGCGCTCGTTCGACCACTCGAGATCGAGCGGGCCGCGGAGAGCTCCGGGGACCCGGACGCGCCGCGGGGCGAGGATGGCGACGCTCACGATCATGGCGACGGCGATGGCGACCCCGATGAGGATCGCGGCGAGCGTGCGGCTCGGCGCCGCAGCGGCGAGGCTGCGGCTCGGCGGCGCAGCGGGGTGAGGCGCGGCCGCGGGCGGGCCTGGGCGCTGCAGCTCGTTGTGTGTTCCGCAGTAACGGCACACGATCGTGCGGATGCCCGGCGGGACCTCCAGCGGCGCGATGCATCGCTGGCAGTGGTAAACGTTGACGGGGCTCATCGGCTGCAAGCTCCCCCAGGAGCGCGAGGACGCGAGGAAAGGAAACGTAGACAGGCCGGGCGCGGTTCCACGCGCGGGTTCCACGCTGAAGAGGGCGGGAACGAGCTCGTCGACGATCCCTACATCATCGCCTCTTCCTCGCCCAGGCTTCCCGTTTATCTGCCTTGACAAATGAACAGTATCGCGCAAATGTTCGACCGGGCATGTGTCCACCTTGACAGGTGAGCAGTACTGCGCAAAAGTTGGACCGGATACGCCTGCGCCCGCACGAAAAAGAGGAGATGACGATGCCCATGATCGGACGACAGTGCACGCGCGACGGCAGGACGGTCTGCCTTCGGATGAGTCAGACCGGTCTACCGGTGAATCAAGAGGAGCGCGGGCTCACGCTCGTGTACGGGTGGGCGAGCGAAGAGCGCCGCGCGCAAGGGATTCCAGCGTCGATCCAGGGAGTCGAGTTCCGCAACGACTCGGGCAAGGTCCTCGCGTTCGACTTCTGCCCGTTTTGCGGCGAGAAGCTCGCGGGGAGCACGAGCAGCGTCCGAGCGCCCGTCGCGCGGCGCGCCGCTCCGGAAGGCGCTCGCGCCGAGTCGCCGCCGGTGGCGGCCGAGCGCCCTCAGCGGGCCGGGCGCGCGGTCGAGGCCGTGCCGGCCACCCCTCCGAGCGCATCGGCGCGCCCGAAAGCGGCGACAGACTCGACGACGCTGAAGGTGCTTCGCGAGAAGCTCGGGCTCTCGCAGGCCGAGCTCGGCGAAAAGCTCGGCCTCGCGCGCAGCTCGGTCGCCAACTACGAAAACGGGCGGTCACCTCTGTCGCAGCGGCTCCGCAAGTGGGTCGCAAAGCACGAGGCGAAGCTCAACGAAGGGGGAAACGGCGCAGCCGGCCGCGGGAGCGCGGCCGCCTAGCACGTCACCTGGTCCAGACGCGCCCCGCTGCGCCGTCGGGGAGCAGCGGGCTCTCGCACTAGCCCGGGGCCCGGAGGGGGCTCGAACCCCAGATGAGCTCGGCGATGGCCCTGGCGAGCATCGCCAGCTGCCCCCTTACGCCCTTCATCGCGCTGCCCAAGGAGCATCGACATGGGAAGCGGCGATGTCTCATGGTGCTGCGTGTGCTGCGGCCGAGCCTTCGGCCCCGCGCGGCCTGATGCCTGTGTCGTATGCGGGACGGAGGCCCCCTCCATCCTCAGCGTTCCCATCCTGACGTTCAAGCCGCACGTGTGGATTGACGCGCTGCAGACGCAGCTCGCCTCGCTGCCCGAGCCCGACGCGGCGCAGCCGGGGAACCGCGAGGCGCTGAAGCGCGTCCTGGAGCCCGCGCTCGCGCAAGCGGCGGGGCTCCCTCAGCGCCCTGTCGGCATGAGCGACTTCATGACGTCGCAGATGGCCGGCTGGGAAACGAGGCTGCCATACCTGTACATCGACTGGGCCGACACCGAGGAATTCCGCGCCGACCGCGCGTTCTTCCTCGACGCGGTTCTGCGGCATTGCCCCGATCGGGGCGTCGCGGCCGTGCTCGGCTGCGGCGCTGGAGGGCTCGTCGCGAGCCTGGCGACGGCCTTCCCCACGAGCCTCGGGCTCGACGTCTCGCTGCCGCAGCTGCTGCTCGCCGACCACCTGGTGCGGGGCGGCGCGATCTCGCTGCAGATCCCGGAGGCGCGCTGGCGCCAGGTCTCGATGCGGGGGCCGGCGACGCCTCCCAGAGGGGCAGGCTTCATCGTGGCGGACGCCGCCGCGCTGCCCTTCGCTCCCGGATCGGTATCGCTCGTCGTGACCCAGTACCTGCTGGACATCGCCGGGGCGCCGACGTTCATCGCGCAGGAGATCAACCGGGTCCTGTCCCCCGGGGGCGTATGGCTCAATCTCGGCTTGCCCTTCCGCCGCTCCTCGGACCCACCGGCGGCCGGGCCCCTGAGGAGCGACGACATGCCGGCCTTCCTCGATGATCTCGCGTTCGACGCGCTGGAGATACGCCGGAGGAGAGCCATGTTCCACGACCTTTCTGCGCTCGACGAGTGGCTCCCTGGGTTGGTTCACTCCACCATCTTCTTCGCCGCCCGGAAGCGCGGAGACCTCGAGCCCGATCCCGTCGCACGCGCCTTCGTGGATCACGCTGCCCGGCGCGGGAGCGCGATCCTGGACATGATCCCGCGGTTCATCGCGGGCCGCCGCATCCAGCTGCTCGAGGGGTGGTCCTTCGGCTCCGGGGGCCCGAGGCCTCGTGTGGAGCTGACCTCCGCGAACAGCAGAGCGACGCCGATCCCGGGCCCGTTGAGCGCTTTCCTGCACAAGCTCCTGTCGTCCATCGACGGCAAGCGGGCCGCTCGCGAGGTCCTGGCCGCTCTCGGCACGGCCGCCGGCGAAGCGCTCACCGAGGACGACTTCGTCGTCCTGCTGCGAACCATGAGGCTCCGGGGCTGGATCGAGATCGGATAGATGATGCGATCCGGGCGCTCTCGTCGCGACAAGCGCCTTGTTCGGCGGTAGAGTGGCCGCCCTTCTCCCCCACGGAGGCGACGATCGATGAAGACAGCCCTGCTCCGCTCCGCGCTCGCGCTGGGCGCCCTGCTCCTGGCCGTCGCCGGATGCGAGGAGAAGACGACGGCGGCCGCGCCCGACGCGAGCGCGGAAGGCCGGGTCGCGAAGCTCTCGGTCGCGTCCTATGACCCCACCCGCGAGCTCTACCAGGAGCTCAACCCGGCGTTCGAGCGGTGGTACAAGCAAAAGACCGGCAGGGACGTCGACGTGGAGACCGATCACGGCCCGTCGGGCAAGCAGGCGCGCGACATCGCGGCCGGCAAGGAGACGGACGTCGCCGCCCTGTCGGTCGACTTCGACATCGACACCATCGCCAAGGCGGGCCTGCTCCCAGCGACCTGGCGGGAGCGCCTGCCGAACGGCTCGGTGCCGTACACGTCCGCCGTCATCTTCCTTGTCCGCAAGGGCAACCCCAAGCAGGTGAAGGGCTGGGAGGACCTCGCGCGACCCGAGGTCGTGGCGCTGTGCCCGGATCCGAAGACCGGCGGCGGGGCGCGGTGGATCTACCTGTCGACGTGGGCGCACGCCGCGCGCAAGGCGAAGGCCGAGGGCCGGACGGACGCGGAGGCCGCGGCGCGCGAGTTCACGGCGAAGGTCTATGACGACGCCATCCTCGACCCGGCCATGCGCGGCTCGTCGACCCGCTTCATCGTACAGCACACGGGCGACGTCCTCTTCGGCTGGGAGAACGAGATCCTCCAGATCGCGGCCGATCCGGCCACGGCCGACCAGTTCGAGGTCGTCGTCCCCTCGGACTCGATCACGATCGAGGTCCCCCTCGCGGTCGTCGACAAGGTCGCCGAGCGGCACGGCGTCAAGGACGTCGCCGAGGCGTACGTCCAGTTCCACTTCTCCGACGAGGGCCAGGAGCTCATCGCGAAGCGCTACAACCGCCCGTACAGCGAGGCGATCGCGAAGAAGCACGCGGAGCGCCTCAAGCCGCTCTCGCTGTTCCGGTTCAAGGACGAATTCAGCGACTGGCCGACCGTGATGAACGTCCACTTCAGCCAGGGGGCCGAGCTCGACAAGATGCGGAAGAAGTGATGTCGCGCCGCGCGCGCGTGCTCCCTGGGCTCTCGCTCTCGCTGGGCGTCACGGTGCTCTACCTGAGCCTCGTGGTCCTCTTGCCGCTCTCCGCGCTGTTCTTGAAGACGGCGGAGCTCGGGTGGGAGCGGTTCTTCGGGGTGATCACGAGCGGCTGGGTCACCGCGGCCGTGCGGTTCACGCTGGGCGCCTCGCTCGTCGCCGCGCTCCTCAACGTCGTCGTCGGCCTGCTCATCGCGTGGGTGCTCGGCCGGTACACGTTCCCGTTCGCGCGCGTGATCGACGCGGTGATCGACCTGCCCTTCGCGCTGCCCACGGCCGTGGCCGGCATCGCGCTCTCCACGCTGTACGCCGAGAGCGGTTTGCTCGGCGGGTGGCTCTCCGGCCTGGGTTTCCGGTATCCGTGGCCCTCGTGGCGGGGGTTCGCGCACGGGGGATGGCGCGAGTCGCCGATCGAGTGGACGGTGTACGACAGGATCTCCCTGGCGCCGCTCGGGGTGGTGATCGCGATGGCCTTCGTCGGGCTGCCGTTCGTCGTGCGCACGGTGCAGCCCGTGATCGAGGACCTGAGCCGGGACGTCGAGGAGGCGGCGGCGACGCTCGGCGCCGGCCGGTTCCAGATCTTCCGCGCCGTCGTCTTGCCCGAGCTCGCGCCGGCGCTCCTCACGGGGTTCGCGCTGGCGCTCGCGCGCGGCCTCGGCGAGTACGGGTCGGTGATCTTCATCTCGGGCAATCGGCCGGACACCGAGATCGCGTCCCAGGTGATCATCAAGATGATCGAGGTGAACGAGACTGGCACCTACGCCGACGCGACGGCGGTCGCGGTCCTGCTCCTCGCGGCGTCCTTCGCGCTCCTGCTCGCGATCAACCTGCTCCAGCGCGCCGCCGCGCGCGTCCACGCGGGCAGGGCGGCGGGCTGACCGCCCGCGGCCGGCGGACCCGAGGCACGAGATGCTCACCGCGCGCTCCCGTGCAGGCAATGCGGTCTCCGCCGAGAGCGGCGCGCGCCGGCTGCTGATCGGCCTGTGCGTGGCGCTCGTCGCCGTGTTCCTCGTCCTCCCGCTGGGGGTGGTGTTCTGGCACGCCTTCAGCGAGGGGCTGAGGGCCTACGGACAGGCGGTCTTCGACCGCGCGACGTTCCACGCGGTGAAGCTCACGCTCTTCACCACGGCCATCGCGGTGCCGCTCAACACGCTCTTCGGCGTCGCGGCGGCGTGGGCCATCGCCAAGTTCGAGTTCCGGGGCAGGAGCCTGCTCGTCACGCTGATCGATCTGCCGTTCTCGACCTCTCCGGTGGTCGCCGGCCTGTGCTTCGTCCTGCTCTTCGGGGCGAACGGGTTCTTCGGCGCGTTCGTGAACAGGACCTATGCGGTGAGCCTCGGGTTCACGAGCTTCGAGGTCTCCACCCGGGTCATCTTCGCCCTTCCCGGCATCGTGCTCGCCACGGTGTTCATCACGTTCCCGTTCGTCGCCCGAGAGCTCATCCCGCTGATGCAGGCCCAGGGGACCGAGGAGGAGCAGGTCGCCCGCGTCCTCGGCGCGAACGGATGGCAGATCTTCTGGCGCGTCACGCTGCCCAACATCCGCTGGGGCCTCCTCTACGGCGTCATCCTGTGCACCGCCAGGGCGATGGGCGAGTTCGGCGCCGTGTACGTGGTCTCGGCGGGCTCGTCCGATCAGGTGACGCTGCCGCTGCACGTGGAGCGCGTCTACTACGCCAACATGGTCCGCGTCGTGCCCGCGTTCGCCGTCGCCAGCCTCCTCGCCGGCGTGTCGGTGATCACGCTGGCCGTGAAGGCGGCGGTGGAGTGGCGGTTCAAAGGCGAGCTGAAGAAGACGGACGGCGGCTAGCCCTGCGCGCGTGGCTCGGCGCTGTCGATGCCCGTCCACCAGCCGCTCGAGAGGGCGAGCGCGATCCAGCCCTGCAGGTTTGCCTGCAGCTGCGCCGCTTCAGTCGCCGTGCAGCCCTGCTCGACGGCGGCAAGGGCCTGCCCGAACGGCAGCTCCCGGCAGCGCTCGAGCAGGCGGGCGAACAGCGGATCCACCGAGGTCGTGGTCGTGCCGGCGGCGCTCCGGGCGAAGACCCACGCGCGGGTCGACGCGTGGCGACGCCTCGCGTCCAGGGGGCCCTCGTCCAGGTCGCCCCCCGCGAGCCGCGAGAAGCGCGCGAGGTCCCAGTCCTCGTGGGTCAACGAGAACGACACAGCGAAGCGCAGCCGCGCTTCGGCCAGCGTGGCGAGCTCCTCCGGCGTCGGCCGCCAGAGGCCCTCGAACGGCGACTCGTAGGCGCGCCGCTCCGCCTCGTCCATGCGCAGCGCCTGGCGGATCATCGCGAGCGGCGCCCTGGAGAGCTCGATCCGCCGGCGCCACGCGTCGTCGTGCCCGCGCGCCGGGCGCCCCGGCTGTCGACCGCGACGCGCGCCGTCAGGGCCGCGCAGCGCGCTGCGGAGCCGCTCGGCGAACCCGCGCGTGCTCTCGTCGATGTCGAAGTGGCGGGGCGGGCACGCCTCGAAGTGCAGCGCGGCCAGGTGATTGAAGTGCCAGAATCCGAGCGCCCGCGACACGCGCGGGAAGCTCGTCTGCAGGCCGGTGAACAGGCGCATCCAGTACTGGCGGTGATAGACCGCGAGCCGCTCCGCCGGCGCGAGGCCCCCGGGGCCGCCCTTCACCTGCGCCACGAGCCCCGCGGGATACCGCTCCTGCAGCTCCCGGAACCGGCCCGCGCTCGAGTCGAGCGGCGCGCGGAGGACGGCGGTGAAGTCGCGCTGGAGCTCTCGCAGCCAGCCCGGAGGAGCCCCGCCTCTCGGGCTCATGAAGGCCGCACCCGCCGCGCCTTGCCGAGCTCCGCGAGCGCCACGTGCAAGGGCGGGATCTCCGCGTCCCACTCGAGGAGCGTCGGGAAGGGACCGCCCCGGCGCCACGCCTCTTCGTAAAGAGACCATACCTCGTCGCACACCGGGCGATCGTGCGTGTCGTGCCGCAAGCCGGAGGGCAATGTCTGGTGGCCAGCCAGGTGGACCTGCAAGACCCGGCGCCAGGGAACGCTGTCGAGGTACGCGCGCGGATCGAACCCGTGATTCTCGCTGGAGACGAACACGTTGTTGAGATCCAGCATGGCCCAGCAGCCGGACTCCTCCACCACGCGGCGGTAGAACTCCCACTCGGGCAGCGCGTCGCGCTCCCAGGCGACATAGGAAGACAGGTTCTCGATCCCGAACGGGACGCCGAGCGCCTCCTGGACCTCGAACGCCCGGCCCGCGGCGTAGGGGATGAGCTCCGGATCGTAGGGCGCCGGCAAGAGGTCGTGGTGCGTCACCCCCTCGAACGCCGTCCAGCAGAGGTGATCCGTGAAGTAGGGAATGCGGAGCTCCTGGATCAGATCCCTGAGCCGAGACAGGTAGTCGCGATCGAGGGGGGCCTCGCCCAGCAGGTTGACGGAGACGCCGTGGGCGACGATCGGGGTGCGCTCGGCGATGCGCCGGAGCCGCTCCCGGGGCAGGGGAGACGCGCCGAGGTAGTTCTCCGCGATGATCTCGAAGAAGCCGAGCTCGGGCCTGGTCCGCTCGATCGCCTCGTGGTGCGGCGGGCGCAGCCCGAGGCCGAGCGCGTCGCGCGGGATGGACCGCGCACCGGGCGCCCGATCGTCGCTTGTGTCTCGGGGCGCGCTCATCGGTCGGAGGGTCAGTTGCCCGGGTCGATCGGGTCTGGCGTCGGCACCTGCTCGAAGTTGTCGCCCTCCGGCGTCAGGGTGCGGAGATAGGCGATCAGCCGGTCCATCTCGGAGCGCGAGAGCACATGATAGGAGCCGGGCATGTTCGCGTAGGCGGTGCCCTCGGGCGTGGCGCCGTCGATCCCGAACGCGATGATCGCTTGCAGGTACGGATCGGAGCGGCGCTCCCAGAAGTCGGCGAGGAAGGCGCTCACGTCCTCGCCTGGCGGCACCTTCACCGAGAACTTACCCGCCGCGGCGCTGTGGCAATGGTCGCATGTCGCGGCCTTGAACGCCGCGGGGCCGTCTCGATCCTGGTCCTCGGCGGTCTCCACGCAGCTCCAGCCCTCGCAGCCGTTCACGGCGCGACACGAGTGCTCGTAGAGCTCGTTCCAGCTTTGATAGACCATGCCGCGACAGCTGTTGTTGCCGGAGCAGGACGCGTGGACCTGGACCACGCCGGGGCGCGCGGTGCCGGCCAGCATGGCGGACTCGGCGCACGCCGCGGAGAACTCCTCGAAGGAGATCTGGCCGTCGCCGTCGGCGTCCATGAGGGCCAGCGCGTCCACCAGATCGGGCTGAGCGGGATCCTCGCCAGCGCTCCACACCAGGGTCTTGCCCGGCGCGTCGGACCCATCGCAGTCCGAGTCGATGTTATCGAAATTCCGCTCCTCGGCGCCGGGGTGGACGGTGTTGTTGAAGTCGTCGCAGTCGCCTGCGCGCGGGGTGAGGCCGTCCCTGTCGTGGTCGCTGTCCTCGTCGCCCACGGGCTGGCCACCCGCGCCCGTCGCGCCTGCGCCGCCGGTCCCGGCGGGCTCCTCGCCGCCTGCGCCGCCGGTCCCGGCGGGGGGATCGCCGCCTGCGCCGCCGGTCCCGATCGGCGTCACGCCGTCATCGTCGCCGCAGGCCGGAGCAAAGGCGGCGAAGCTGGCGAGCGCCAGCGCAAGCAAGGTGGATCTCGGCGATTGGGTCATGGTGCTCGTCGTGCCTCCGAAGAAACGCGCAGGGCGCGCCTGCAGGCTGCCCGGCGCACGACATGTGGCACGGCTGGTGCGCGCGGAATATGCGGCAAGTTGTCGCGGGCCCATCGTCGACCGGACGGAGCATGGCTGTACGGGCGGCGTCCCGCGCGCTCCCGCCTCTGCGCCCATGGCCGGTCCGCGGGCGTTCGGCGCGCGCCGCCGGCGGAGCAGCCGTCCATCGCCGCTCGCAGGAATGCGGGGCCGGATTTGCACGCGGCGGCCGAGCGAAACGAAGTAAAGAGGTTCTGAGCGCGGAAAGAAGGAAGAGAGGATCGCAGGATGACAGGCATGCTTCGCGGCGGGCTGTGGATCGGTTGTGCCGCAGCCGTGGTGGTCACGGCGGCGCCGGCGAGCGCCATGCAGGCCGCGTCCGAGGTCTTCCCTGCGCCTGCGCCGCCGAGCGGGTCGGCCGTCGCGCCGCCTGCGCCGGCTCCGGGCGACGCGGCGGCAGCGCCCCTCCTGCCGTCGCCGGCTCCGGGCGACCGTGACGCGCCACCGGCCGGGGTTGCGGGGGTTGCGCCGCCCGGAGATCCCCAGGCGCCCCTGAGGTGGACGGTGAGCCCGGGTCCCTGGCAGCCCGGGAGCTCTCCCTGGCGCGACCGGCGCGAGCAGGAGCGCGTCTGGTATGGCTGGCAGCACCTCCTCGTGCTCAGCGGGACCATCGCGTTCGGACCCCTCGCTGTCGCCACGGAGAACGAGGTGTTCGCCTGGATGACCGCCGGCCCGTTCGTGCTCGGCGGTCCGATCACCCACTGGGCCAACGGCCACCTCGTCAAGGGCTTTGCCAGCCTCGGCCTCAACGTCGGCTGCACGTTCGGCGGCGGCCTTGTCGGCCAGCTCGTCGGCAGCGCTTCCCCCAGCAGAGGGGGCGAGTTCACTGGCATCGTCTTCGGCGGCGTCCTCGGAGCGCTCACGGCGAACATCCTCGACGTCACGCTCCTTGAATACGAGGAGCCTCCGACGGCCGAGAGCTACGAGTACATCCGCCTTCGCCCGCTCCGGCTCCGGCTCGCGCCGCACGTCGCCCTCGCGCCCGGCGGCACCACCTTCGGCCTCAGCGGCGCCTTCTGAGGGGCCGCGACGCCGGCCGCGCGCCTCGGGCCGCGGTTCGGCCTGGCCGGGCCGCGGCGCGGGTGTAGCATCCGCGCGTGTTCATTCCGAGATCAGGTGCGCGACGACGGCTCGTGCTCGCCGCGCTCGCCGCGCTCGCGGGTTGCGGCGGCGCGGAGCGGCAGGAACCCCAGTTCGCCGATTCCCCCGAGGTCCCGCTCCCCGGGCCCCCGGGCGCCGCGCCGCTCGACGCGCGCGGTGGCGCGCCGGAGGAGCTGCCCGGCGTCGACACGGCCGAGCTCGTCCGCCGCGAGCGCGATACCTGGTGGCAGCTCGTCTCGCAGCTCTACGCGCCGTGCCCCGATCAGGCGGTGTCGCTCGCGCAGTGCGTCCGCGAGTCGCGCTCCTGCGCGGCCTGCGCGCCCGCCGCGCAGCTCCTCGCCGACAAGATCCGCGGCGGCGCGAGCGGCGCGGAGGCGCAGGCCGCGTACGGCGTGAGGTTCGGTCCGAACGTGAAGCGGATCGACCTCGCCGACTCGCCCTCTCGCGGGCCGGAGCGCGCGTCGATCCAGATCGTCGTGTGGTCGGACTTCGAGTGTCCTTCCTGCGGGCGCGCGGTCCCGCTCATCGACGAGGTCGTCGAGCGCCACGCGTCCTACGTCAGGCTGATCCACAAGGTGTATCCGCTGCGATCGCACCCGCACGCCGACGCCGCGGCGCGCGCGGCCATCGCGGCGCACCGCCAGGGCCGCTACTGGCCGATGGAGCGCCTCCTGTTCGAGAACCAGCAGCGGCTCGAGGAGAAGGACCTGCTCGGCTACGCGCAGAAGGTCGGCCTCGACATGGCCCGGTTCCGCGCCGACATGGCGGGCGAGCCCGCCGCCCGGGTGGTCGCGCGCGACAGGGCCGAGGCCGACCGCGCAGGGCTCTCGGGGACGCCGTTCATCGTCATCAACGGGCGGGAGTTCGATCTGGCGCTGTTCAGCCTCCAGGGCGAGCTCGACCGGTGGATCGAGACCGAGCTCGCGATCCTCGGAGGGCGCGAGGCGGCGGCGCCCTGAGGCGGCACGCCGCGCGACGCGCCTTGGCATCGCGCGCCTGCGAGTCGCGCTCGGTTGACGACCGACCCCTCCGCCAGGCGACACCGGGGCGACGGCGCACCGTCGCCCCGGTGGGACCCACGTCGCGATCGGCTAGCTGGGCCGGTTCTTCTCGGGCATCTGGCCGCCGCCAGCGCTCGTCCCCTGCGAGGGCCCGCCGCTCTTGATCTCGACCGAGCGGCTGCGCTGCTGCTGCTGCGGCAGCTTCAGACAGACCTCGAGGACGCCGTTCTCGAACCTCGCGTCCACGTCGTCGGCCTGCACGCCCTGGGGCAGCGGGATGGCGCGCGTGAACGACCCATAGCTGCGCTCGGTGTAGCTCATCCCCTCGCGCTGCTCCTGCTGCTCCTGCCGCCGCTCACCCTCGATGACCAAGGTGTCCTCCCGGAGCTCCACCCGGATGTCGTCCTTCGTCACGCCGGGGAGATCGGCCTTGACGACGAGCTGACCGTTGCGCTCGCTGAGCTCGATGCGCGGCGACCAGAGGCCGCCCCCGAGGGACGAGAGACCCCGGCCGCCACCCGGCTCACCCATCGCGCGGCCCTGCCTGAACGGCGAGAGCAACCCTCCGAAGCCGAAGTCGTCGAACATGCGATCCATGTCCTCCATCATCCGGCTCATCATCGCGAACGGGTTGAAGACGCCGCCCGCCGCGCCGTACCGCCCCATCTGGCCGCCGCCCTGCTGACGCTGCATCCCGGTCGATTGACCGCCCTGGGAAGGGGGCTGACCCGTCGCCTGGCTGCCGGGCTTGCCTTGCTGCGACTTGCTCACGGACACGTCCTGGCCTGTCGGCTGACGCTGCTGTTCCGCCATAAGAACCTCCTTTCGAGCATTCGCACATGTGACCTGCAAGTGTAGTGCCGTGTCGCGAGCGTGAACCAACGTGGATGACGTGGCCTGTCGACGCCGCGCCGCTGCGCCCGGGAGCCCGGTAAAATCGCTCACCGCCACCCCACCAGGATCTCCTCGAAGCGCTCCAGACTGCACGGCTTCTGCAGCACCGGACGGCTGAGATCGGACTCGCGCAACCCAGCTTTGCCATACCCCGTCAGGAAGACGAACGGGATGCCTCGCTCGCTCAGGATGTCGGCCACCGGATAGACCTTCTCGCCGGCGATGTTGACGTCGAGGCTCGCCCCGTCGATCTCGGCCGCGCGGGCCAGGCGCATCGCGTCCTTCATGTTCAGCGCCGGGCCGATCACCACACAGCCGAGGTCGGTCAGGACGTCCTCGAGGGACGAGGCGATCATGGGCTCGTCCTCGACGATGAGGACACGGAGCCCCTCCAGCCCGCGTTCGCCTCCAGGGGCCGAGCTCATCCTACGCCCACGCGCTCGAGGGGCAGGTCCATCACGCAAACCACGCCCCCAGGCAGGTAGTCGAGGCGCACCTCCGTGGCGAGCTGGCGCCCGAGGTCGCGCTCGATCAGGCGTGAGCCGAAGCCCTTGCGGTGCGGCGGCCGGACCGGAGGCCCGCCCGTCTCCTGCCATTCCAGGTGGAGCAGGCGCTCGTGCGCCTGTGTGATCACGTCCCATGTGACCGCGACGCGGCCGGACGGCTGCGATAGCGCTCCGTACTTGGCCGCGTTGCTCGCCAGCTCGTGAAAGACCATGCCGAGCGTCACCGCCGCCTCCGGGCGGAGGTGGACGTCCTGGCCGGCCAGGCGGACCCGATCGGCGTCGCCATGGGCGCGCGGCGCCAGCTCGGCGCGGATGACGTCGTGGAGGTCGGCGCCCTGCCACGCTGTCTGGTTCAGGAGGTTGTGGGTCTGGGACAGGGCGAGCAACCGGGCCAGGAAGGCGTCCGTGAAGGCCTTGGGCGAGTCCGCCATGCGGAGCGTCTGCACGGCGATCGCCTGCACGATCGCCAGCGTGTTCTTCACCCGATGGTTCAGCTCGTTCATCAGGAGCTTCTGGCGTTCCTCCGCCTGCTTGCGCTCGGTCACGTCGAGGCAGAACGCCACCCCCTGGCTCTCGGATCCCTCGAACCGCGCGCCGCCGATCACCACCGGGACGCGGCCGCCGTCCTTTCGGAAAAATTCCTTCTCTTGCGGCCCGAACTCACCCGTCGTGCGGATCTGTTCGAGCGCCAGCTGGGTGATCTCCTTGAACTCCTGCGGCGTGAGATCTGCCCAGCGGATATTCCCCGAGGTCAGGTCTTCACGGTTGTAGCCGAGCATGCAGAGGAGCGCGTCGTTCGCGTCGATGACCCTGCCGTCGACGTCCCAGACGGCGATCCCGATGATGTTGGAGTCCACGAGGCGCCGGATGCGCGCCTCTCTCTCCCTCAGCGCCAGCTCCGCCCGCCTGCGCTCGCCGTTCTCCTGCTGAAGCTGGGTGTAGAGGCGCGCGTTCTCCAGCGAGATGGCGGACTGGGAGGCCAGGAGCTCCAGCACCTCGACCCGATCCGCGGTGAAGGCCCGCGGGGTCAGGTTGTTCTCCAGATAGAGCACGCCGACCAGCGCGCCCTGCTTCACCAGGGGGAGGCAGAGCACGGAGCGGGGGCGCCGCCCGCGCACGTAGGCGTCTTCCGAGTACAGGTTAGGCACGGCGGCGTCGTCCAGGATCACGCGCTCTCGCGTGCGGACCACGTACTGGAGGATGGCGGTGGGGAGATCGCTCGAGGTGACGGGCGCCTGGCGAAGGGTGACCTCGACCCGGCCGTGCCGGGTGACGACCTCGGCCTCGATGACGTGCGCCGTGTGCGCGGCGCGCGAGGCGCTGGACGCGCGGATCAGCAGCCCCCGCTCGGCGCCCGCGTGCTCGACCGCGATCGTCAGAAGGGCCTCGATCACCCGGTCGAGGTTCAGCTCGCCAGAGACCGCCTGCGAGGCCCTGAGCATGGCCATGAAGTCGAGCCCCGGGCGCGCGCCGTGACCCACGGCGGCGGCGCGGACGTCGGCGTACCCGTCCCGCGCGAGGTCGGTCCGCCTGCGCAGCGCCTCCGGCCCGAGCGCGTGCGGAAAGTCCCTCTCGAGGCGCAGCATCGGCCGCACGGCGCCCCAGCGCCCATAGAGCCTGTGCGCCTCGGTCATGTAGGCGCGCGCGATGAAGGCCCTGCCCAGGTCGAGGTAATGTCGAGCGCAGAGCTCGTTGGCCAGCGCCTCGTCGTGCAGGAAATGACCCTCCCGCGCGGCCGCGATCCCCTGATCGTAGAGGGCGCCCGCGCCGTCTCGCCGCTCGCTCCGGGCGACCTCGGCCTTCAGGATCAAGCTGCGGTGGCCGTGGCTCTCCGGGCCGAGCGCTGCCCACGACTCCACCTTGCGCGCGCACTCCCCGAGCCTCGCGAGGTGCGCCGCCCTGCGCGCGGGGGCGGCGGCGCCCGCGGCCCGCGAGAAGGCCAGCCCGCCGTAGAAGTGATAACAGGGGCTCGCGTGCCACGCGGCGAGCATGCCGAGGCTGCCCGGGTCGGTGGAGCCCCACCTCTCGGCCACCTCCTCGTACGCGCCCTGGAACACGCCGGCGAGGACCTCGAAGACGTTCACGAAGTAGAGCGACGCCCGGTTGTCGATGCTGCGGGCGTCCTCGGTGACCGCGGCGATGTCGACCCACGCCCCGCGCCTCCAGTCGCCCTCGTCCTGCGTGCTCAGGTGTTCGCAGAGCTGCCCGACGGCCCCGACGATCCACGTGATCGCGTTGAACTTGTCGAGCCTGCAGAGCGGCAGATACAGCCTCGCCTCCTCGATGACGTCGTGGAGGTGCTCCCCCCGGAGGAGCCCGTTCATGCTCGCGTTGCACGCGTTGTAGAAGGCCCAGATGTACTGCCCCGTCTCCACGCCGGCGTGGACGCCCTTGCGCAGGGACGCCTTCGAGCTCTCGTAGGTATCCATCCAGTGCTGGACCCACGCCCCCCACATGTTGCACAGCATGGACTCGGACTTCACGTCCGGGTGGCGCTCGTTCAGGCGGACGGCCGCCCGCCCGAACTCGTACCCCTTCTCGATGTCGCGCCTGGCGCACAGGAGCGTCCCGAAGTTCACGTAGGCGTAGATCGAGTTCCTCGAGATGCCATGTCTCAGCGAGTTCTGGAGCGCCTTCATCACCGTGATGCCGAAGTTGTTCGTGCCCAGCTGGTAGGTCGGCGAGAACATCTCCTGGAGCACGTCCTGCAGGGCGGCGATCTCGGGATCGTCGAGCGCGGGCAGATCGACCAGCGACGCGATCGGGCGGTCGCCGATCATCGCGATCGTCCGCTCCATCTCGGTCATGAGCGCGTCGTCGCCCGGATAGGGCGGCAGGTCGATGTCGTACGCCCGGAGCGCGGCGAGGCCCTCTTCCATGGCGGCGGGCAGATCGTTCTTCAGGATCTCCACGTTCATCTTCAGGCGGCGCACCTCCGTCTTGTGGAGGCGCCCCACCGCTCTATCGAAGCTCCCCGCGAGGGTGGAGAGCGCGTCGTCGTGGCGTCCGCAGAGCGACTCCAGGAGCCCCTTCTTCGTGTGGTAGGTGAAGGCCAGCTCGTAGCTGGAGGCCCACGCGTCTCCGGGCAGCATGGATATGCCATGTTCCAGGTACCTGAGGGCCGCGGTGAAGGCCGCCGACTCCTGGGCGCGCCCGGCGGCCTCTAGGTTGAGCCTGGCCGATTCCATGCGCTCGTCCGGCGCGCGGATCAGATCACCGGCGCTGTTCAGGTGATTGACGACGTCGAACAGATCGCGCCGGTCGTCGGAGCGCGGCTTGCCGAGCAGGAGCTTCCCGATCCGGTAGTGGAACGCCGGCCTGTCTCTCTCCGGGATCAGCGAGTATGCGGCCTCCTGGATCTTGTCGTGCGCGAATCGAACCTGCTCGTCCGCGCTCACGATCAGGCCCTCGGCGAGGGCGTCGTCGAGGCTCGCGTACGTCTCGTCGGGGGGCCGCTCGCTGACGGTGTTCAGGACGTCCATCTCGAACGTGTTGCCGATCGCCGAGGCCAGCCGGAGCACCCGCTGCGTCGCTTGCGGCAGGCGCCGGATGGTCTCCGCCATGAGGCTCAGGACGTTATCGGTGCACTCCAGCCGCTCGATCTGCCAGAGGTCCCAGCCCCAGCCCGCCGCAGGGTCGAAGACGAGCGCCTTCGTGTCGTAGAGGTGCCGCATGAACTGCTTCACGAAGAACGGGTTCCCCCCGGTCTTCTTCAGGATCGCGCCCGCGAGCGCCTCGCCGCCGCCGATCTGCAGGCTGTCGTTGATGAGCTCGGTCAGGTGCCTGAGGCCGAGGGGCGCGAGGATGATGCCGCGCGCCTCGAGGCCGCCCTTCGTGAGCTGCTCCAGGGCGACGAGGAAGGGGTGGGTCGGGCTCACCTCGTTGTCGCGGTAAGCGCCGCAGAAGAAGAGCGACTCGACGTCGTCCCTCGCGAGGACGCTCGTGAGCAGGCTCAGGCTGGCCGAGTCCACCCACTGGAGATCGTCGAGGAAGATGGCCAGCGGGTGGGCGTGCCGGGCGAAGACGGACACGAAGTTGTGGAAGTAGAGGATGAAGCGGTTCTGGGCCTCGACCGGCCCGAGCGCGGGGACGGGCGGCTGCTCGCCGATGATGTGCTTGAGCGACGGGAGCACGTCGCAGATCACCTGTCCATTGGCCCCGAGGGCGCACAGGATGGCGTCCCGCCACCGTAGGATCCGCTCCTCGCTCTCGGAGAGGAGCTGCTTGATGAGCGTGTCGAACGCGTGGACGATGGCGCTGTAGGGCGCATCGCGGTTGTACTGATCGTACTTCCCGCTGATGTAATAGCCCTTCTCGCGCACCAGCGGCTTCAAGATCTCCTGGACCAGCGACGACTTGCCGATGCCCGAATAGCCCGAGACGAGGACGATCGTCCGCTTGCCCCGCAGCACGTCGTCGAACGCGCCGACGAGCTTCCGGATGTCGCCTTCGCGGCCGTAGAGCTTCTGGGGAAGCCGGAAGAGGTCTCTCCTGTCGTGGCGGCCAGGGCTGAACGCTCCTATCTGGCCGCTGCGCCGCCATCGCGCCCGGATCTCCTCCAGATCGGCCTTCAGCCCCTCGGCGCACTGGTAGCGGTCTTCGGCGTTCTTGCTGAGGAGCTTCATCGCGACGGCGGAGAGCGCGTCGGGCACCTCCGGGTTGAGCTCCGAGGGGGCGACGGGCGTCACGGCGATGTGCGCGTGCATCAGCTCGAGGGGGTCTGTCGCCTCGAACGGCCTTTGCCCGGCGAGCATCTCGTAGAGGACGACGCCGAACGAGTACATGTCGGTGCGGTAGTCCACGCTGCGGTTCATGCGGCCGGTCTGCTCCGGCGATGTATAGGGGAGCACCTTCGAGAGGACGCGGCGGCAATAGATCTCCTCCTTCTCGCGCGTCACGATGGAATCCACGCCGAAGCCCGTGAGCTTCACCTGACCGTCCTCTCCGAGCAGGATGTTCGGAGGCCTCACGTCGCCATGGATGAGGGCATGGCGATGGATGTCGGCCAGGGCTTCGGCCACGGGGATCAAGATGTCCAGCGACGCGCAGACGCCCAGCCTGCAGGCCGCCCTCGCGGACAGCGGGGCGCCCGGGAAATACTCGGTGACGAGCGCCAGGCCGTCCTCGTGCTCCTCGACGGCGTACACCTTGACGACCCTCGCCGAGTCGACCTGCCGTATCGCGCGGTAGGCGTGCCTGACGCGCATGATATCGCCGGCTCGAGCGTAATCGGTGTGCAGCATCTTGATCGCCACGTCGATGCCGTCGGCGTCCCGATAGGCTCGATACGTGGCGGAGCCCGGGCCCTCGCCGGTCTTCGCGGTGACGTGATACCCCTTGAGATGGGCTGTGCCCGGCCGCAGCGAGAGGTGTGGCGCGCGCCCAGGCTCAACGGAGCGAGCCTGCTGGACAGCAGGTCGATCCCATGCCTCCGACGTGCCCCGCATATCGGAGGCGTTTGGGCCCACGAGTTGCCATGTCAACTGGACGGCCGGGGCCGGCAGGGCCGCCCTCGGCGCCCGCTCACATCGCGTAGCGCAGGATGATCTCGGTGAGCCCGGCCGCGAGCAGCAGCAGGAGCCCGCCCACGAAGCAGACCAGCGTGAACCGGTCGTCCCGCCACCGCTGCCGGAGCGGCACGATGTCCCGCTCCGGCAGCACGACGGCCCTCAGGGTCGCGTGGATCGGCAGCCCCCCGGGCCGCATCGCGACCGCCACGCTCGGCGGCTGCGCCAGCCCCATGTTCATGAACCGCGTCACCCCCGCGCGGAGCCGGTCCCCCATGCCGGGCATCGCGCTGCCGATCGCCACCGCGCGGAGCCACGGCGCCCGCTCGAACGCGTTCGCCATCGCGATCACCCCGAAGAGCTGCCGCAGCCGCGGCATCAGCGCCCGCACCTCGGCCAGGTGCTGGAACGCCCGCGTCCGCGCCTCGGGCGCGTCCTCCGAGCTCACCCGCGCGAGGCAGGTCGACTCCAGCCGCGCGTTGAGCCCCTCGAGCTCCTGGAGGATCCGCGGCCCCGCGTTGTCCGGGCTCGTCTCGAGGGGGAGCGTGAAGCCCCAGGGCTCCTCGCGCCCGCGCTCGGCGGTCCACTGGAACACCTCGGCGAAGCCCCAGAGCGTGTCGTAGCGCGACAGCACCACGTACGTCGGCACGTCGGCGCGCAGCGCGCGGCCGACCTCGACGAGGTACGCGCGGATGCGGTTCGCGTACGCGTCGAGCCCCTGCTCGTCGAGCTCGACGAACTCCGCGATGCTCAGCACGAGCAGGATGCCGTCGATCGGCTCGCGCTCCCGCGAGCGGCGCAGCTCGTCGCAGAGCCGCGAGAGCTCGGCCGGCTCCCGCCGCGGGCCGAGCACCGACGCCTCCGGCTCGATGAAGAGCGCCTCCTTCGCCAGCCAGTAAGAGCACCGCGCCCCGGGCACGCCGATCGGGAGCTGCCCGCCGCTCACGGGCCACGTCAGGTTCATCGAGCGGATCACCGTGGAGCGGCCCGACCCGGGCTCGCCGAGCACCAGGTAGCAGGGGACCGCGTAGATCCCCTGGCTGCTGTCCAGGTTCGCCTGCTCGACGAGCGTGTGGACGCTCGCCAGCTCGTAAACGAAGGAGCCGCTCATCGGACCCTTTGGGCGATCGTCCACGCGAGCGCGAGCGCGCCGGCGATCGCGACGAGCGACGCCAGGGCCCGCCCGACCAGGATGGAGCGCCAGAACGACAGGGTGGGGAGGTGCTGGACCGTGACGCCCTCGACCTGCACCGGCTTGAGCACCCCGCCCTTCCAGTCCCGATCGGGATCAACGCCGAGCTTGAGCGACAGATCGCGGCGGATCCGCAGCAGCTCGTCGGTGTTCTGCCCGGGCAGCCCGTAGCGGCCGCGGAAGCCGAGCCCGAGCACGCACGCGTACGTCGCCATCACCGGGAGCGGGCCCTTCCGGACGCGCTCCAGCCGCTCGAAGAACTCGACGCCCGCGTTGTTGGTCGTCCACCGCGACGCCTGGAGCGGGCGCTGCGCCCAGACCGGCCGCAGGTCCGGCAGCGACATCGCGATCTCGTCCGCGCACGCGGCGATCGCGAACATCCCGTCGTCGACCGACGCGACCGGCATCTCCTGCGCGAGCCTGGACCCCTTCAGCTCCTCAAGCAGCAGGTTCGCCTGTCGCAGCACGTGATCGGCCGGCGGCCGCCGCGGGGACTGGCGGAGCATGCAGAGCCAGAGGAGCATCTCCTCACCGAAGACGCCGATGGACGTTTCCACGCGGGCCCGAGCTTACGCCAGGCGCGCACCGACCGTCGACCCGGGCGCGCGTTCACCGTCGACGGTGGCGCCGGGCCGCGCCGTGCGCCGCGGGTGCACCGGAGCGTCGACATCCGGGGAGGGCCGTGCCTATGCTCCGCCCGCTTCTCGAGCCCCCTTCGAGAGCAGCCGGGGTCGCGCGAAGGCGACCCCCTTGAGGAGAGGTCATGTCGGAGATCCAGAGCGTCATCGCGCGCGAAGTCATCGATTCGCGCGGCAACCCCACCGTCGAAGCCGAGGTCACCACGCTGAGCGGCACGGGCCGCGCGGCCGTGCCGAGCGGCGCGTCGACCGGCGAGCACGAGGCCGTCGAACTCAGGGACGGCGACAAGAAGCGCTTCCTCGGCAAGGGCGTCCTCACCGCGGTGAAGAACATCGAGACCGTCCTCGGTCCGGCCGTCCTCGGGATGGATGCGCTCGACCAGGCCGAGCTCGACAAGGTGCTCATCCAGGCCGACGGCTCCCCCAACAAGTCGAAGCTCGGCGCCAACGCCATCCTCGCCGTCTCGATGGCCGCCGCCCGCGCCGCCGCGGACACGGTCGACCTGCCGCTCTGGCGCTACCTCGGCGGCGCCGCGGCGCGCGTCCTCCCGACGCCGCTCATGAACATCCTGAACGGCGGCGTGCACGCCGACAACGGCCTCGAGATCCAGGAGTTCATGATCGTCCCCTACGGCGCCGAGTCGTTCGCCGAGGCGCTGCGCACGGGCGCCGAGATCTTCCACACGCTGAAGGGCCTGCTCAAGAAGGACGGCATGGTCACGGCCGTCGGCGACGAGGGCGGCTTCGCCCCGCGCCTCCCGTCGAACCGGGCGGCGCTCGAGTACGTCGTGCGCGCCATCGAGGCCGCCGGCCACCGCCCGGGCGAGGACGTCGGCGTCGCGCTCGACTCGGCGCTCAGCGAGTTCTACGACGCGAAGACCGAGCGCTACACCTTCGACAAGCAGTCGAAGACCCGCGAGGAGATCGTCGCCATCTACGACGAGCTCGCGAAGGCGTTCCCGATCGTGTCCATCGAGGATGGCGTCGCCGAGAACGACGAGAAGGGCTGGCGCCTGCTCACCGAGCGCCTCGGCAAGAAGGTCCAGCTCGTCGGCGACGACCTCTTCGTGACGAACCCTGCGCGGCTCGCGAAGGGCATCGAGGACGGCCTCGCCAACGCCATCCTCATCAAGCTGAACCAGATCGGCACCGTCACCGAGACCCTCGACTGCATCCGCCAGGCGGCCGAGGGCGGCTACCGGTCGATCATCTCCCACCGCTCGGGCGAGACCGAGGACACGTTCATCGCCGACCTCGCGGTCGCGACGAACGCGGGCCAGATCAAGACCGGCTCCGCGTCGCGCTCGGATCGCGTCGCGAAGTACAACCAGCTACTCCGGATCTCCTACGCGCTCGGCGACGGCCAGGTCTTCGCCGGCCGCGCGCCGTTCCGCCGCGCCGGGGCGAAGCGCTCCAGCTAGTCCCACCCGCCAGGAGTCCGGCCACGGATGGCCGGGCTCCTGCGCGGGGCGCCGCGCCTTCGCGCTGGCGTTTCTTGCTTTATTTGCTGGGGGATTCCCCTGCGCTCCGCGCCCCGGCGTCCGCCGTCGAGGCGGCGAGGAGCCCCGCGCGGCGCTGACCGCGCCGCCGGGGTCGACCTTGCAGCGCTACCAGCGGTCGCGCCCGCCGCCGCCGCCGCGGCCACCGCCGCGCCCGCCGCCGCCGCCTCCACGGCCGCCGCCGCCACCACCCCCGCGGAAGCCACCGCCGCCGCCGCCGCCGCCGCCGGGGCCGCCGGTGCGCTCACGCGCCTCGTTGACCGTCAGGGTACGGCCGTCGAGGTCCTTGCCGTGCAGCGCATTGATGGCCGCCTGCGCCTGGGCATCGCTCACCTCGACGAACCCGAACCCGCGCGACTGCCCGGTCATGCGGTCCGTCATCAACTGAATCGAGAGCACCTCGACGCCGGCCCCTTCGAACGCGGTGCGCAGGCTGTCTTCCGTCGAATGGAACGCCAGGTTCCCCACATAAAGCCGCTTGCTCATGTCTGCCGCCAATCCCGTTGCACGATCCCCGCTTCCCTCGCGGACGGCCCGGATCGTGCCGCGGGCCGCACGCGAAAACGCTCCCCGACGACCGGCCGTCACCCCACGTTCGGACGAGGCAACCACGTTGCAGCAGGCGGCCGGATCAGAGGTCGAGGACGAACGAGCCTTGAGGCGCTCCGGAAGCTACCGGCCGGCGACGGGGTACGCAAGGTATTCCCCCAGGCTGGCCGCGTCTGCCTGTTCATGACCGCGCGCCGCGCATCGGGCGCCGGGCGTCGGGCGGCGGCGGCGGGCGGCGGGCGACAGCGCGAACCCGCGTCGGGATACGGCGTGCGCCTCGTGCCGCGATGCTCCGTGCGATGTGGACGAAAAGGGCTCCGGGCCCTCTTCCAACCGTTCGTGCTTGAAGGCCCGGCGAGCCGGCCGCCAGATCGGCATGGTACCCTGCCTGTTCGGAGCTCGACCTGGAGGTCAGATCATGAGGCCACGCGTGTTCTCGGCGGGGGCGGGCCCGCGCACGGTGAATCGAGGGGCGCTCCTCCTCGCCCTGGCGACGGCGATCGCGGCCTCCGCGGCGGCGTGCTCCTCGGGCGACGGCGCCGGCGCGCCCTCGGGCGGGGCGCAGGGCGGCGGCGGCTCCTCGGGCAGCGGCGCCGTGGAGGGGCTCGTCTCGCTGCGCGTCGAGCCGGGCGCCGCCTCGGTCGCGCTCGCCTACGGCGAGTCCGCCGTCGTGCAGCTCGCGGCGATCGGCCGCTTCCAGGACGGCTCCGAGCGCGACGTCACGGCGCAGGTCAGCTGGGGGACCAGCGACCTCTTCGCCCGCGTGGACGCCGGCGAGCTCACGACCGCCTCGCCCGGCCGCGTCCGGGTGATCGCCGCCGACGGGCCCCTCACGGCGAGCGCCGACGTCACCGTCAAGCTCGCCGGCACCATCGCGCTGCCCGGAGCTCCCCCCGGCGCGAGCGCCGCGCTCGACGGCGCGCCCGAGGCGGCGAGCGCCCCCGCGATCGCCTATCCCCTCGACGGCGCGCTCTTCCCGTCGAACATCGGCGAGGTCGAGGTCCACGTGCGCAAGGGCAGCGCCGGGCAGCGCGTCGGCCGGATCGAGATGGTGGGTGATCTCATCGATCTGAGGTTGGTCGGCGCCTGCGAGCCGCTGCCGGACGAAGGCGGGTGCGCGATGGCGCTCCCCGCGGAGGTGGTCCCGATGCTCGTGCGCACGAGCGAGGGCGAGGTGATGGAGACGCGCGTCCGCCTCGCGGCCGAGGACGGGGCCGAGCTCGGGGAGAGCGCGGCCATCGACGTCCGGTGGGCGAGCGCGGCGCTCTCCGGCGGCCTGTACTACTGGCGCACCGACGGGACCACGCTCCAGTCGGCCGCCATCTACCGCTACGATCTCGACGACGCGGCGAGCCCGCCCGAGCTGTTCTGGGAGAACGAGCAGTCGCCGCCGCTGGCGAACGGGCAGGAGATGCCCTGCATGGGCTGCCACGCCCTCGCGCAGGCCGGCGACAAGATGGCGCTCACCTTCGGCGGCAGCGGCCCGTCCTCGTTCGCGCTGGTGGACGTCGCGACCGCGGACATCATCGCCCTCCGCAACACCGACGCCGCCGGATTCGCCACGATGACCACGTTCTCGCCGGACGGCGAGCTCATGGTCAACGCCTTCCGCGGCGCGCTGACGCTCCGCCGCGCGGACGAGACGCTCGAGGCGCTCGGCGATCTGTTCGCGCCGACGATCGACGAGGGCGAGCGGCTGACGCAGCCGTTCTGGTCGCCGGACGGCAAGCACCTCGCCTTCGTCGCGTGGCAGCCGGGGGAGAACGGCGCGGGCGACGAGCTTTACGGCGACACGGTCCGGGGCGCGCAGATCCTGATCGCGCGCTCGGACGGGGCGGGCGCGTTCGAGGCGCCGCGGGCCCTCGTGCCGCGCGCGCAGGACAGGAGCCATTACTATCCCGCCATCTCGGACGACGGCGCCTTCGTTGTGTTCAACACGTCGCGTTGCGACGGGCCGCCCGGCAACGGGCCTTACGGCAACGACCCGTGCGACACCTATGACGACAACTCCGCGCGGCTCCAGATCATCCCGGTCGAGGGGGGCGCGCCCGTCGATCTCGCCCGGGCGAACGGCGATGACACCTGGGCGAACTCGTGGCCGCGCTTCGGGCCGAGCCACGACACCTACCGTGGCAAGAACCTTTACTGGGTCGCGTTCTCGTCGCGGCGCCCCTACGGCCTGCGCCTCGCCGGGTCGAGCGACGGCACGACCACGCCGCAGCTCTGGTTCGCGGCCGTGACGCTCTCGCCGGGAGGGGCGCAGGGCGGCGACCCGAGCTTCGCGCCGGTGTGGATGCCCCGGCAGAACGACGACATGGCCCATCCGACGGGCAACCATATCCCGCAATGGGCCGAGAAGGCGCTCCCCGTGCCGCAGTGAGCGAGGCAGGAGAGGGGCTCGCCGCCGGGCCTCCCGCTCAGGCGGCGCGCGCGGCGGCCACGGCGGCGCGGGGCTGCACGACGCCGAAGCCCTGCCGCTCCGCCGCGATGCCGGGCAGCCCGCGCGCGGTCTTCATCAGGATGCGCCGGCATTGCTGCGGGGAGAGGCGCGGGTTCGCCTCGAGCATCTGCGCCACGACGCTGCTCACGATCGGCGCGGCGAAGCTCGTCCCGTCCACGTGTTTGTAATGGCCGGAGATCACCTTCTGATCGCGCAGCTTGGCCGCCGCGAGCTGGCGCACGAGGTACGGCTCGCGGCCGGCGATGGCGTCGAGGTCCGGATCGACGCACGCGTGCTCGACGAGCAGCCCGGGCAGCTCCTCGTCCAGGGCGCTGTCGAGCAGCGAGAGCAGCTGCGCCTGCGCCGCGGTCGGCGTCCCGGGCAGGATGGGCGCTGCGAGCCATATCGCCGGCGCGATGATCTCCGGCTTCTGCAGCCCGTCGAGGGTGAGGCCGTACGAAGAGTGGTAGTTCCACGTCTGCTCTCCTGCGCCGCCGTCGTCGAGCCCCCCGACGGCGATGACGCTCGGCGCGCTCGCCGGCGGCAGGACGCGGTGCCCCGGGTCGTGCCCCGCGTTGCCCGCGGCGGCCACGACGACGATGCCGTGCCGGGTGGCGTCGTCGGCGGCGCGCGACAGGCTCCCGGTCAGGTACGACTCCTCGTAATCGCCTCCGCAGGAGATGTTGAGCACACGGATCCCGTACTGCTCGCGGTGCGCGATCACCCATTCGATGCCGCGCCGGATGTCGTCGTGGACGATGCGGTGGGCGAAGCCGACCTTGACCAGCACGAGGTTCGCCTCCCAGGCGAGCCCGCGGAAGCGCCCGTCGGAGAGCGCGCCGTTCCCGGCGGCGACCACCGAGGTCATCATGCCGTGCCACGACGAGGCGTCGCCGTGCTCGAGCGCCGACGGCCCCGCCTCGGGCGCGAAGAGATCGTGGTAGGCGAGGACGCGGTTCCGGGGCGTTGTGAGGTCCGGGTGGGCGTAAAAGCCGGAGTCGAGGAAGGCGATGGTGACGCCGCGGCCGGCGTAGCCAGGGTCCGCGTGGAGCCGGTCCGCGATGGGCAGGATACGCCTGGGGTCGAGGTCGCTCGGAGGCATCGGCGGGACACTATTTCACCGTTCCGCAGCCCCCGCCCGCAGGAACTCCGCGCGAGCCCGCCCGCTCGTTCGGCGGACGCACGCAGCGCGCCGTCTGGACGGGCGCGCGCCGCTCCGGCAGGCTCGGGCGCATGAGGTCGTTCATCGCGACGATGGTGTATGAGCTCCACCCGGACACGCCCCCGGAAGCGAGGAAGCTCCTGCGGGCGCACCTCGTTGGCAGGCGCTGGCAGGACAGGCACGAGGGCGCGGCGATGCCGTCGACGGCGGTCTGGATCCGCCGCTCCGCGGAGGATCACGAGACGACCGACGACCTGCACGCCGCGTGCGCGCGCGACCTCGGCGACGCGGTGGCCGCCGTGGCGCGGGCGGGGCGGTCGATCCAGGTGGTGCGCGCGTGGATCCAGGTCAGCGGCGCAGGGACGTACGGGCTCGTCACGGTGCCGAGGCCGGCGGAAGGCTGAGCGCGCGGGGGGAGGCGCGCTCTGCCGCGGCGCTTCGGATAGGCTTGGTGGCTCGAAGGGAGGCGACGACGGCTCGGCGCGCGCCCCTCGCCGGCGTCAGTTGACCTGGATGCCGCAGTTGAGGAACTCGATCGAGGTGTCGATCCGGAAGTGAGAGTCGGTCACGTGGCGCTCGGCAAAGAAGAAGTCGAGCTGATACGTCTTCCCGATCTCGAGCCCGAGCTCGTCGAGGTCGACGACCTCGAGCTCCTCGGCGTGGATACCCCCGAGGTCGACCACCTTCTTCCCGTTGATGAACGTGAAGACGTCGTCGTCGCCGGCGAACGTGAACTGCTCGCCGCCCTTGTACTGGAAGCCCATGTGCATCTCGAAGGTGAAATGGTAGTTGTGTGGCCGCCCCTCGTTGCCGTACAGCGCCTCGTCGATCGGGAAGAACTCCCGGTTGTTGTACGTCCACACGCCGTCGCCTTCGGGGTCCTCGAACTGCAGCGTGAGGTTCATCGGCATGTTCACGCCCTCGGTGTCGCGGAACCACACGTCGAAGTTCTCCTTGCCGGTCGTGGTCATGGTGCCTTCGGCCCCGCCGCCATAGACGGGTTTCAGGTCCGCTCCGAGGGTGTCCGTGACGATCATGTGATCGTCGCAGTTGATGCACTTGCCCTCGTCTTGCGGCTCCATGTCGGGGTGCGCCTCCTGGAAGTCGCGCACCCGGCCGGTGAACTTGCCGTCGCACGACTTGCCGGTTTCCTGGTCGTCCCCGGGGTTCCCGCCGACACCGCTGCTGCCGACGCTGGGGTTGACCGAGCCGAAGCTGTCATCGTAGCCGCCCGTCCCGGTGGGCCCACCGGTCCCGCCGGGCCCGCTGGTCCCGCCGGGCCCAGCTGCCTGCGACGACGTATCGCCTCCGCTGCTGTTCCCCTGATTGTCCACCGCGCTGCACGCACTCAGCAGACCCATAAGCGCAAGCGCCGCCACGCACCCAGCCGTCTTTTTCATCGCCAACCTCGTGTTAAGAACGCCGTCCCAAGACCCCGACGGCAAATTAGCATGATAACGTCCTCCCGGCGTGCTGACGTGGTGCGTTATCTGATGGAATTGCACCCGGCAAATGTGCCTATTCTTTTGATGGTGCTGGCATTTTCTTTCGACGGTGTTCGTCGGACGAGTCATGGCGCACAGGCGCCCCGGGAGCGGGGAGCACGTGAATTCGGCGATACCGACGCTTCGGTCACCCGGCGGCCGCCGGCCGACTCCCGAGCTGACGGCCGCCGGCCGACTCCCGAGCTGACGGCCACAACCATGTTCCCCTCTGCTGCGCCGGCGACCCTCGCCTGCCGCGCGAGGCGCCTTTCGCGGCGGTGCGATCTCCAGCCACGTCGTTTCGTCCACGGCGCGGGTCGTTCGTGGCTTGGGCCACGTCGCCGGAGCGGCTGCGCCGGCACGAGGGGCTCGACTTCCGGGCACGCTCGGGTTACGCGAGGACCGCTCGTCACGGACACGGAAGAGACGCAGGTGCGCAGTGGACCACGAGACGCGGAGCGATATCGAGCCCGGCTCCAGCGACGCTGATGCGCGGGAGGCTCGCCACGCCGCCGAGGCGAGCCCGGTGCCTGTCCCGTGGACGGAGCCGCTGCCCCGGCGGGAGCCGCCGCCCCGGCGATCGACCGGCGCCGGCCAGGCGGTCTGTCCTGTCTGCCTCGAGCGCATCGCCGCCGGGGTCGCCCTCTGCCCCGAGTGCGGGGAGCCGCCCGACGCGCCCAGGCGGCCAGCGACGGCGCCTTCGATCCCCGATGCCCCCAAGGACGCGAGCTGGCTCGCCCTCCACTGGCGTCCGCTCGTCACGATCGGCGCGATCCTGGGGCTCATCAGCACCGGCGGCGCGCTCCGCTACCTGGCGCCCCACCGGTTCGCGCCGTCCCGGGCCGCGTCGCCTGTCGCTCCCCCGGCCCCGGTGTGCGGGGCGCCGTGCTGGAGCGGCGAGTCGTGCCAGCTCGGCCGCTGCGTCTGGCAGCGCCCGAACGACGTCGGCCACCTGGCCGACGAGCACGCGCCCTCGATCGCCGGGCCCTTCTCGCTCCCCAAGGACGCGCTCGACGCGCTCCCGCTCGACCGCGACCGCTTCGTGGTCGCGCTGTCCGCCGGCCTGGAGGTGCGCAGCTCCCGGACCGGCGAGGCGCTGAGCCTCGTCTCCGAGGCGCCCCACGTCCGGCGCCTGCACCGCGTGGGCGATGTCGTCTACGCGACCGCGCCCTCGCGCATTTACGTGATCGACGCCGCCACGACGCGGCTGCTCAAGACGATCGAGCTCGGCGAGGCCGTGGGCGACATCCAGGTCGGCGCCTCGGGCCGGCGCGCGCTCGCCTCGCTGCCGGCGGCGCACGCGGTGGCGATCCTCGCGACCGAGTACCACGCCGAGATCGAGCGCATCCAGTTCGGCGACGACGCCGTGGGCCCCGTGGCCGTGGACGACAGCGGCAGCCGGGCGATCACGACGACGGGCCAGCTCCCGCTGCCCGGCCAGCGCGAGCCGGCGGGCGGCGTCGCCTATCCGTTCGACCCGAGCCGGCTCGGCTCGGAGCAGGATCGCGTGCGCACCTCGATGGTGGGCAACCCGGCCAGCGCGCTCATGATCCCCGACGGCTCGGCGGGCTTCGTGGCCCTCCGGGCCGAGAACACCCTGGTGCCGCTCACCTGGCTCCCGTCGGGCGCGGTCCGGCAGGAGGCGCGCATCACGACGTGCCGGGAGCCGGAGCAGATCGCGCTCGTCCGGAGCGACCGGCGCGCGATCGTGCGGTGCAACGAGGGGCGGGCGATCCAGGTCTTCGATCTGTCGAAGCGCGAGCTGCTCCGCGCCGTCACGTTCCCCGGCCGCGCGCTCGACATGGCCGTCGCTCCGGACGGGGCGCAGGCGGTCGTCGCGCTGAGCGGCGACGGGGCGGGCTCGGTGGCCCTCGTCGATCTGAAGAGCTATGCGGCGAAGGTCCACCCGCTCGGCGGCGAGCCGACGCGGGTCCGCCTCGCCCCGGACGGCGGCTCGGCGCTCGCGCTCGGCGATCGCGCGAAGGTCGCATGGGTGCTGCAATGAGCGAGCGTCGCGTCCCGTGCCCGAGCTGCGGCGCGCGGATCGTCGAGGGGGCGCGCAAGTGCCGCGCCTGCAAGGGGTGGCTCGGCGAGGGCCACCGCGGCTCCGTGGGGTCGCTCTCCGGCCGCGAGCCGCGCCTGGCGCGGGCCGCGGTGACCGTGGCGAGCGGCGTCGCGGCCGTGATCATCGCCACCCTGACCAGCCTGAAGTCGCCCGTCGGCGAGGCGCCGCCGCTGACAGCGCTCGCGCCGGAGGGCGCCGCCTCGCGCGCCGCGCGCGACACGCCTGACGACGCGCCGGACCCCGCGGCGTTCGGCCCCGACGCCGCCGAGCCCGCGCCGCCCCCGGCGGAGCAGAAGGGCCGCTGGCGCGCCCGCGAGTTCCGGATCGGGGACGTGCACCCGCTCGACGTGGTCTTCAACCCGAGCGGCGCGTCGATCTACGTCAGCGCCGACGACGCCTCGCTGCGCGAGTACAAGCTCCAGAGCGGCGAGCTCATCCACAAGGCGTCGATGCCGGCGCAGGGCGACCACATCCGGCTCCTGTTCGACCGCTACGTCGCGGTGCTGCGGCACGAGGACGCCGCGCGGATCCCGGTGATGGACACGACCGCGTGGGATCGCGATCCGGTCCTGCTCGACGTCGGCCGGACGCCGGGCGACATCGTGGCGCTGCCGGACGGCAGGACGGTGGTCGCGGCGACGACGGACACGAAGCGCGTGACGAAGTTCGAGCTGCCGACGGGGGTGCGGCTCGCGAACATCACGCTCCCGCACGCCACGGGGCAGCTGTTCCTCGTGCAGGCCGAGGGGCGCCCCTACATCGCGGCGCTCGGCGCGCTGACGCACGCGGGCCGGCCGGCGGGCGCGTGGATCGACCTGTTCGATCCGAGCGAGTCGCCGTTCGGCGCGACCCGGCGGAGCATCGCGGTCGGGCGCGAGCCGCGCGAGGGCGACATCACGAGGGACGGCGGCGCCGTGTTCTTCCCTGATCGGCTGTCCAACACGGCGATCCTGCTGAGCGTCGCCGGGGTGACCGAGACGAGGAAGACGCCGGTCGGCGTCGGGCCGACCGCGGGCTTTCTGCTCGACGAGGACCGGTACGGCATCACGCTCAACGCCGAGGCGCGGACCGCGAGCGTCATCGACCTCTCGACGATGGAGGTGAAGAGCACGCTCCCGCTCCGCGGGGTGCCGCTGACGGGGGTGACGTCGCCCGACCGGAAGACGCTCTTCGTGGCGCTCGGCGGGACCCAGTGGCCGCCTGTCGGCAGCGGCGTCGCGGTCATCGCTGGCGACCCGCCGAGGGTCGTCGCGTCGCTTCCCACGGGCAAGGGCGCGTGCGCCGTGGCGGTCTCGAAGGACGGCGCGCGGGCGGTTGTCGCGTCGTACTGGGACCGGTCGATCACGGTGCTCGAGCAGTAAGCCCGGCCGCGGCGGCGGGCGGCGCTCCGCGCGGAGCGCGCCCGCGGCTCCTCTGGAGGGCCGGCGTGTGACTCCGACGTTCCGCGGCGCGCGGGTGACGGACGTCTCCGGCGCCGGCCCGCCCGTCCGGTGCATCCGGCGGCCCGAGCAGCCGACCGATCGCTTCGTGAATCCCCTCCTGCCGGGCGCCGGCCGCGCAGGGACGAGCGCAGCGGGGTTGTCGTGGTATCGATAGGGTATCGATACGGGAGGGACCCGACGTTGGTGCGATCGCGGGAGCAGGGGGCGGGGGGCGCGGTGTCCGGCGGGAGCCGCGCGCGCAGGCCGATCGTGTGGCTGAGCCGCCTCGGGGCGGCACACGGGCTCGGCAGCTCGGGGTTTGCCGACGATTCCGATGTTCCACCCGGCCGACCGGCGCCAGCGCTTCGAGGCGTGTCGTCCTCGTGAGGCTGCCCGAGGAGATGCGCGCTCCTTGCCTATACACGATCTCCGGGACCCTCCACGAGGGCGGCAGAACTCGCCTGCTTCGCGCGGTCCGGAACGCCGATGGCCGCCCGGTGATCTTGAAGGTCGTCGACCCGAGGAGCGGCTGCTCGCAGGACATCGAGCGCCTCCGGCGCGAGTACACGATGGGCAAGACGCTCCGCCACGAGGCCTTCGTCGAGCCGCTCGCCCTGGAGACGTTCGAGGGCTGCCGGCGCTCGTCATGGAGGATTTCGGCGGCGAGTCGCTCGATCGCCTCATCGTCATCGATGCGCCCATGAGCGCCGGGCGGTTCCTCGAGCTCGCGGTCCGCCTCGTCACCTGCGTGGCGGAGCTCCACCAGCGGGACATCCTCCACAAGGACCTCAAGCCCCAGAACATCCTCGTCAACGCGACCACGGGCGAGGTGAAGCTCGCCGACTTCGGTCTTGCCTCCCGGCTCCCGCGCGAGCAGCCCCCGGTGGGGACTCCACCGCTCATCGAAGGCTCCTTGCCGTACCTGTCTCCGGAGCAGACGGGGCGAATGAACCGGGCGATCGACAGCCGCGCAGATCTCTATGCGGTCGGCGTCACATTCTACCAGATGCTCACGGGGCGCCTGCCGTTCGAGGCGCGGGATCCGCTCGAGTGGGTGCATTGCCACGTCGCCCTCGCCCCGCCGCCTCCCTCCGCGGTCGTCCCGGGGGTGCCCGAGGTCCTCTCGGCGATCGTCCTGAAGCTCCTCGCCAAGATGGCGGAGGATCGCTACCAGACCGCCCGCGGCCTCAGGCACGACCTCGAGCGGTGCCTCTCGCAGCACCGAGCGTGCGGCAGGATCGAGCCGTTCTCCCTGGGCGAGCGCGACGTCTCCGGCCGCGTCCAGCTCCCGCAGAAGCTCTACGGCCGCGAGCGCGAGGTGAGCGCCCTGCGGCGCGCGTTCGAGCGCGTCGTGGACACGGGAGCCCCCGAGCTCGTCCTGGTCTCTGGCTATTCCGGCAGCGGAAAGTCGGCCCTGGTTCACGAGCTCTGCAAGCCGATCATCCGGGAACGAGCCCTGTTTCTTTCGGGGAAGTTCGAACGATGCAAACGCGGCGTCCCTCACTTCGCGCTCGTCCAGGCCTTCCGGGAGGTCGTGTGCGAGATCCTCGCCGAGCCGGAGGACCGGATAACGGCCTTCCGGCAGCGGCTGCTCGGCGCGCTCGGGCGCAACGGACAGCTCATCGTGGACGTCATTCCGCAGCTCGAGCTCGTCATCGGCCGGCAACCGCAGGTCCCTGAGCTCCCGCTGGCCGAGGCGCAGCACCGGTTCCGCGTCGTGTTCCGGAGCTTCATCGGGGCGTTCGCCCGGAAGGAGCACCCGCTCGTGCTCTTCCTCGACGATCTCCAGTGGACCAACCCCGCGAGCCTCGGGCTCCTCCATGATCTGGTGACCCACCCCGAGGTGCGCCACCTCCTCTTCGTCGGCGCGTACCGCGACAACGAGGTGACGCCCTCACACCCGCTCATGGTGGCGCTCGACAAGGCGCGAAAGGACGGCGCGCGCGTCTCGGACATCGTGCTCGGCCCGCTCTCCCGGGAGCAGCTGGGCGCGCTCGTCGGCGACGCGCTCCGCTGCCGCAGCGAGGACGCCGCGCAGCTCTCGGCCCTCGTCCACGAGAAGACGGCCGGCAACCCCTTCTTCGCGATCCAGTTCCTCACCGCGCTGCACGAGGAGCGGCTCATCGAGCTCGACGAGCGCGCCGAGATCTTTCGATGGGACGTGGCGAAGATCCGCCAAAAGGGCTTCACGGACAACGTGATCGACCTGATGGTCGGCAAGCTCGTGCGGCTCCCTCCGGGCACCCAGGAGTCGCTGAAGCACCTCGCCTGTCTCGGAAGCACCGCCGACGTCGACCTCCTCGCGATGGTCCGCGGAAGATCGGTGGAGGAGACGCACGCGGACCTCTGGGATGCCGTCCGCGTGGGGCTGGTCCTGCGCAGGGACGTCTCGTACAGGTTCCTCCATGACCGGGTCCAGGAGGTCGCCTATTCGCTCATCCCCGAAGACGAGCGGCCGGCGATGCACCTCGAAGTCGGCCGGCTGCTCGCGTCGCGCGCGGCGCCGGAGGAGGTCGAGGAGAAGATCTTCGAGATCGTCAATCAGCTCGACCGCGGCGCTCCGCTGATCACCTCAGGGCCGGAGCGCGAGCGGGTGGCCGAGCTCAACCTCATCGCGGGCAAGCGGGCCAGGGGGTCGAACGCCTGCGTCCTGGCGCTGAGGTACCTCGCCGTCGGCAGGGCGCTGCTCCCGGAGGATTGCTGGGAGCGACGGTACGAGCTCACCTTCGAGCTCGAGCTCCATCGGGCCGAGTGTGAGTACCTCACCGGCGATCTCTCGTCGGCCGAGGAGCGGCTCTCGGCGCTCTCGCGCCGCGCCGTGAGCCTCGTCGATCTGGCCTCCGTCACGTGCGTGCGCCTCGGCCTCTACACGACCATGGACCGCAGCGATCGCGGCGTCGACGTGGGCCTCGACTACCTCCGCAGCGTCGGCATCGCGTGGTCGCCGCACCCCACGGACGAGGAGGTACGGAAGGAATACGAGCGAGTCTGGGAGCTGCTCGGGAGCCGTCCAGTCGAGGACCTCATCGACTCGCCCGGGATGACGGACCCGGTGTGCGGCGCGATCCTCGAGGTCCTGACCCACGCGCAATCGCCGGCCCTGTTCACCGACGCGAACCTGAATTGCCTCGTCGTGATGCGCATGACGACCCTCAGCCTCCAGTGTGGCAATAGCGACGCATCATGCCTCGCGTACACCTGGTTCGGCATGCTCCTCGGGCCGCGCTTCGGCGATTACCGCATGGCCTACCGGTTCGCCAGGCTCGGCCTCGACCTCCTGGAGCGCCGCGGGGCCCTGCGCTTCAAATCCCGCGTTTACCTGGGCTTCGGGCACCGGGTCAACCCGTGGGTGAGGCACATGCGCACCGGCGTCGAGCTCCTGCGACGGGGCTTCGAGGCGGGGCAGGAGACCGGGGACCTCACGTATGCGTCGTACAACAAGAGCTGCCTGATCACGATCCTCCTCGCCGCGGGAGAGCCCCTCTGCGAGGTGCAGCGAGAGGCCGAGCGCGCGCTCGACTTCGTGCAGCGGGCGCGGTTCGGCCTCGAGGTCGACATCGTCACCGCGCAGCTCAGGCTCATCCGGGCCCTCCGAGGCCTCTTGCCCGATCCCTCCTCGTTCAACGACGCTGACTTCGACGAGCGCCGGTTCGAGCAGCGCCTGGAGGGCGATCCGCGCCTCGCGATCGCCGCCTGCTGGTACTGGATACGCAAGCTGCAAGCGCGCTTCCACGCCGGCGATCTCGACGGCTCGCTCGAGGCCGCCGAGAAGGCGCGGCCGCTCCTCTGGACGTCGGGCTCGTTCTTCGAGGTGGCCGAGTACCACTTCTATGGAGCGCTCGTGCGTACGGCGCGCTGCCGCGCGGCGGACGCCGCCGAGCGGCGCCTGCACCTCGAGGTGCTCGCCGCCCACCAGAGACAGATCGACACCTGGGCGAAGAGCTGCCCCGAGAACTTCGGCGACCGGGCGGCGCTGATCGGCGCCGAGATCGCGCGCCTCCGCGGCGCATGGGACGACGCGGCCCAGCTCTACGAGCAGGCGATCGGCGCTGCGCGCGCGAGCGGCTTCGTCCACGACGAGGCGCTGGCCTACGAGATCGCGTCGGGGTTCTACCGCGAGCGACGGTTCGAGCTGATCGCCGACACCTACCTCCGCGAGGCCCGCGCCTGCTATGTCCGCTGGGGGGCGGACGGCAAGGTCCGGCACATCGATCAGCAGAATCCGCATCTCTGGGACGCGAGGCCGCTCGCCCCGACCGCCTCCTTCGCGGCGCGGTTCGATCAGCTCGACCAGCTCTCGATGGTCAAGGCGTCCCAGACCATCTCGGGCGAGATCGTCCTCGACAAGCTCCTGCGGACGCTGCTCACGGTGGTCCTCGAGCAGGGCGGCGCGCAGCGAGCTTGTCTCGTCCTGTATCAGGACGAGCGCCTCTCCATCGGAGCCGAGGCCATCCTGGAGGAGAGCGGGGAGGTGAAGACCCTCCTCCCGTGCTCTTCGGAAGGCGCTCCACAGCGCGTCCCCATGTCGCTCGTCCGTTACGCGCAACGAACGAAGGAGCGCGTCATCCTGAGTCCTACCGAGGCTTTCGCCGGCAAGTTCTCCGGCGACGAGTACTTCGCGCGGCACAAGCCCAAATCGATCCTCTGCATGCCCATCCTGAGGCAGGCGGAGGTGGCAGGCCTGCTCTATCTCGAGAACGACCTCCTCGCCGGCGCGTTCCCGCCGGAGCGGCTCACCGCCCTGTCGCTGCTCGCCGCGCAGGCCGCGATTTCCCTGGAGAACGCGCGGCTCCTCTCCAAGGAGCAGGCCGCGAGGACCGGGGCCGAGGCGGCGGAGCGGCGTGCGGCCTTCCTGGCCGAGGCCGGGGAGATCCTCTCCGGGTCGCTCGATTACGAGGAGACGCTGGCGCGCGTCGCGCAGCTCGCGGTGCGATCGCTCTGCGACTGGTGCATCACCGACGTCGTTGAAGGCGAGCAGATCCGGCGAAGCATCTGGGCGCACACGGATCCTGCGAAGGAATCGCTGCTCGAGCAGCTACGGCGGCGGTATTCTCCTGCCCTGGACTCGCCCCATCCGGCGGCCAGGGCGCTGCGGTGTGGTGAGCCGCTGCTGATCTCCGGGTGCTGCGAGGAAGAGCTCCGGAAATACTGCGAAGACGACGAGCATGCGAGGCTCATCCGCGAGCTCGGGGTGCAGAGCGCCATCGCGGTGCCGCTCATGGCCCGGGGACGGCCGATCGGGGCGCTGAGCGTCGTTTCGTCCGCGCCGGGGCGCCGCTACGGGCAGGCCGACCTGGAGCTCGTCCGGCACGTGGCGCACAGGGCCGCGCTCGCTATCGACAATGCGCGGCTGTACCGCGTTGCCCAGGAGGCCATCCGCATGCGGGACGAGTTCCTGACCGTGGCGACGCACGAGCTCAACACGCCGATGACGTCGCTCACGCTCTCGCTCGAGGCCATGGATCGGAGCCTTCGCTCCGGTCGGCCCTGCGACCAGCCGGCGATGGGCAGGCAGGTCGACCGCGCGCTGCGGCAGGCCATGCGCCTGGCCCGCCTGAACAGCGAGCTCCTCGAGGTCTCGAGGATCGACACGGATCGGGTCTCGCTCGACGTCGCCGAGGTCGACCTCGGTGCGGTCGTGCGCGACGTGATCGCGCGGTTCGAGCTCGATCTGGCGCGCGCCGGGTGCTCGGTCTCGCTGAGGACCAGCGGCCGGAACGTGGGCCTCTGGGATCGCTCCCGCGTCGACCAGATCGTCACGAACCTCGTCGCCAACGCGATCAAGTTCGGCGCGGGCAAGCCCATCGAGATCGTGGTCGGCGAGGAGGCCGGGACAACGCGGTTGTCCGTGAAGGATCACGGGATCGGCGTCGACCCGGCGCGCCAGGAGCGGATCTTCGATCGCTTCGAGCGCGCCGTGTCCGACAGGCATTACGGCGGGCTGGGGCTAGGCCTTTACATCAGCCGCCAGATCGCGCAGGCGCACGGCGGCTCAATCCGTGTCGAGAGCGCGCCCGGCGCCGGCGCCACGTTCACCGTCGAGCTCCCCGGCGCCGGACCGCCGGTGTCGCCGCGGGCGCCGGATTTCTCGAACGATTCGATAGGATCGTGCGGCTCCAGGAGGCAGCTCAGGCAGTGATGTCCTGGGATCGTTCGAGCCGTCGTAACGCTCTTCTTCTTCGCGCTACCGGCTCGCCAGAGGTGGTGAGAACACCAGCCTTCGCTCTTCGCGTGGACTCCCCATCTGTTCCACGGACCGTCGCGGCACCCGGCGATGCTTCCCCGGTTGACGCTACACGCCGTCCGCCCGATAGCTTTAGCATGCGTTCGGGGAACATCCTGGCCCTGCTCGGAGTCGGGCTGCGGTGGTGAGCTATCCCCCCCTGCGCGCGCGCCTGCTCGTGCTGGCGGCGCTCGCCGCCTGCCGTGACGGCTCGGGTACGCCGGGCGCCGGGCCGGCGCCCTCCGTTGCGCCCACCGCGAGCGAGGCAAGCGCCCCGAGCGCGCCGTCGCTGGACGCGGGGGTGGCGAACGCAGCGGCACCGGACGCAGCAGCGGCAGATCCGGCAACGCTAGATGCAGCAGCGCCAGACGCGGCAGCGCCAGACGCGGCAGCGCCAGACGCGGCAGCTCCGGACGCCGCCGTGCTGGGCGCGGGCTGCAAGCTGCGCCGAGGGCCGCTCTCGCTCACGCTCCGGGGGCCGGCGCTGCTGTGGTCTCCTGACGAGGCGGAGCGCGCGGACTTCCGGGTGATCTTCAACCGCGACGGCGTGGCGCAGCACGTCGCGCCCTCGTTCGGCGGTCTCACCGCGCCGGGCTCGCCGCCCGCGGAGGCCGCGCCCGACGCCGGGGATGGCAGCGGCGATCCAGAGCGCGCCTCGTGGCCGGCGTGCGCGGTGGCCTCTCGGTTCGTGTACTGCATGGATCACGGCGGCACGATCCGGAGGACCCCGCTCGGCGGCGGCGAGGGACCGCCCATCGGCGCCGGGCGCCGCGGCACGGGGATCTCCGCCGTCGCCCTGCCCGGAGGGCACACGCTGCTCGCCTTTCTCTCGGATCGGAAGACGAGCGAGGGCGCCGTGACGCAGGCCTTCGCGGTGCTCGACGACAGGGCCGCCGTGCCGCTCTCGGAGGAGGGCAGCGGCGCCACCTTCGTCGCGCTGTCGCCCTGGAAGGGAGGCGCGCTGGCGATGTACATCGACGCGCGCTCGGCGCTGACGCCTGTGCACGCCCGCACGCTGGGGCTCACGGCGGAAGGCAAGCTCGAGCTCGGCCCCGACGCGGTCGTCTTCGTCGGCGACGCGGGGGAATCGCGGATGGGCGGCGCGCTCGCCATCGGCGCCGCAGGGCCTGCATATGTGCTCCTGCCGGCGGCCAAGGACATCTCGGCGTTCGGCATGGCGGCGATCCGCATCGACGAGGCGCCGCGCGACGACATGCCGGCGGTCTGGTCGCTCTACCCGAACGGGCTCAGCCCCGCGCCGATCGCGGCCACGCAGGGCGTCTCGCCGATCCATGTGGCCCGGGTCCGACCCGTCTCGCGCGAGCCCGGGGCGCGGCACGCGCTCGAGCTCGGGCAGCTCGACGGCGAAGGGCGGTTTCATGCGCGCTGCGTCGCGGTGGAGGGCAAGTCGTTCAAGCACGTGGCGATCGAGGCGGATCGCGGCGGCTCGCTGTGGATCGCGTACACGACGGCGGCCGGCACCTTCATCGAGCAGCGCGCCGCAGGGCCGTGATAAGCCAATCGCGTGGATTCGCGAATCCATCCCTATCGTAAATCTTAAGGAGTCGAGATGAAGCTAGGTTCTATGCCCAGGGGCATTTCATGGCCGCTCGTGTCGCTGATCGCGCTTTTCGTCGCCGGCTGCAGCGACGGCGGCGGCGGTGACGCCGGCAGCGCGGAGAGCGCCTCGTCCGCCGCCGGCGGGCCGGGCGGCGCGGGCGCGGTCGGCTCCGGCGGCGGAACCGGCGCAGGGGCAGGGGGCGGCGGCGCCACGACGGGCGCGGGCGCTGGCTCTGGCGGCTCCACGACGAGCAGCGCCACGTCGACGAGCAGCGGCGAGCCCGGCGAGACGGCCACCGGCGCGACCACCACGACGGCGGCGACCGGCGGCGAGCAGGCGGTGAGCTGCGATTATCCCGCGGCGTACGAGAACGGCTCCGTCACCTTCTACACGCTCGACATGGGCTCGACCGAGGTGAACTGCAGCTATCCGATCGTAGGGCGCAACCCGGACGTCGTCGGGCACGTCCCGTTCGAAGGAGGCAAGTTCTTCGCCGCCATGAACACCGCCGACTACAACGCGGCGGCGATGTGCGGCGCGTGCGTCGAGGTCTCCCGGGACGACGGGCGCAAGGTGCAGGCCATGGTCGTGGACCAGTGCCCGATCGCCACGAACCCGAAGTGCACTGCGGGCCACATCGATCTCAGCAAGAGCGCCTTTCTCAAGATCGGCGAAGAGCGCGAGGGGTATCTGGGGACCACCCACGGCGGCGCGGCGGGGAAGATCTCGTGGCGGTACATCCCGTGCCCGACGACGGGTGCAGTCTCCTTCCGGCTCAAGGAGCCGACAAACAAGAACTGGAACCAGATCCTCGTCGAGGGGCACGCGCACCCGATCGAGAAGCTGGAGGTGGAGATCAACGGCACGTGGAAGACGGCCACGCGGGAGCCGTACAACTATTTCGTCGTCGGCGACGGCAACATGGGGAATGCGCCGTACCATGTCCGCGTCACCGACATCAACGGTTCCACCGTGGAAGCGATGCTGGAGCTCAAGGCCGGAAACCAGCCCGCGAGCGCGCAGTTCCCCGCCTGCAACTGAGCCCGAGGCCTGCGCCCCCTGCTCGAGCGCGGCCGCCCGGAGGCCCGGTGGTGGCCGCGCGCGTCGCGCGGCGCGGCCGAGCGCGCTTCCCCGCATCCCGAGCGCCGCGACCGCGCCCGGGATGCGGGGAAGCGCGCTCGCCGGCCGGCTCGTCGCGGGGCCAGCTGGTAGGATGACCGCCCCCTGCGGGCGGACGCGCCGCCGGGATCTCCAGGAGAACACCGTGCAAGACCCTCGCCCCGCCCCGTCGCTGCTCACCGTCGACGACTTCGAGCGCGCAGCGCGCGCCCGGCTGTCGAAGATGGCCTATGACTACTACCGATCGGGCGCCGACGAGGGCCGCACGCTCCGCGAGAACCGGCGCGCCTTCCGCCGCCTCGAGATCCATCACCGCGTCCTCGTCGACGTGGCCGAGCGGGACATGAGCACGACGGTGCTCGGCACGAGGGTGCCGTTCCCCATTCTGGTGGCGCCGACGGCCTACCAGCGCCTCGCGCACCCCGACGGCGAGATCGCCTCGTCGCGGGCGGCCTCCGAGCTCGGCACCATCTTCACGCTCTCCACCCTCTCGACGACGAGCCTCGAGGCGGTCGCGGACGCGTCTTCAGGGCCGAAGTGGTTCCAGCTCTACGTCCACAAGGATCGCGGCCTCACGCGCGCCCTCGTCGAGCGGGCCGAGTCCGCCGGCTACCGGGCGCTGATGCTGACCGTCGACACACCGGTCCTCGGCCGCCGGATAGCGGACGTGCGCAACGGCTTCGCGCTGCCCGAGGGGCTCGTGATGGCGAACCTCGTCGACGCCGCGTCGGCCGCGCCGGCCGAGGAGCGGGGCTCTCTGCTCGCGTCCTACGTGGCCTCGCGACACGACGCCTCGCTGACGTGGCGCGACGTCGGGTGGCTCGCCTCGCTCACGAGGCTCCCCCTCCTGCTCAAGGGCATCGTCAGGCCGGACGACGCGGTCCGCGCGCTCGACGCGGGCGCGGCCGGCGTCGTCGTCTCCAACCACGGCGCGCGGCAGCTCGACGGCGCCCCCGCGACGATCGAGGTGCTCCCGGCGATCGCCGAGGCGGTCGCCGGGAGGTGCCTGGTGCTGATGGACGGCGGTATCCGGTGGGGTACCGACGTGCTGAAGGCGATCGCGCTCGGCGCCCGCGCGGTGCTGGTCGGACGCCCAGTCCTGTGGGGGCTCGCCGCGCTCGGCGGCGAGGGCGTCGCGCGCGTGCTCGCGGGGTTGCGCGATGAGCTCTCGATCGCCATGGCGCTCGCCGGCTGTCCTACCCTGGCATCCATCGATCGCGACCTGATCCGACGAGCTCAGGCGCGGTGATGGATGCCTGAGTCGCACGAGCGCGGAGTTTTCCAAGATCGGCGCTCTCCCCGTGTGCGTCCTGGCGGATGGCGACGATCACGGCGTTCACGTCGCCCATGTAACCCATGTAGACAGATTGCTGCGTTCCTCTGAATCGAGGTGTCAAGGCGTCTTCGACGAAAGAAAAGGTGGCGGCCACTCGGCCTCACCCTTACACTCGGCCATCGTGAGCAGCGCAGTACCTGCGAGGGAGCGGTGGCGGAGGCTCTTCACGCGAGGCGCTGGCGCCTCCGGGGGGGTGCCAGCGCCCGAGGGGGCGGACCCGACCATGGGGATTCGGCTCCGGCGCTTCGCGGGGCCTGCGGCCTACCTCGATCAGGTGTCGTCGCTCCGGATTGCCCACCTGACGGATCAGCATGTCGGTCGCGTGACGTCGGTGCGGGTGCAGCGCGCGGCCGTCGCGCTGACGAACCTGCAGCGGCCCGACCTCGTCGTGCTCACGGGCGATTTCGTGTGTCACAGCCAGCTCTACCTCGATCAGCTGGAAGAGGTGGTGCGCGGCTTCGAGGCGCCGGTGATCGCCGTGCTGGGGAATCACGATCACTGGTCGGGCGCCGACGCGGTGAAGCGCGCGCTCGAGCGGGGCGGCGCCGCGGTGCTCTGCAACGCGAGCACGGTGATCACGCTGGGCCATGAGCGGCTCCAGGTGGTGGGGCTCGACGACGCGTATACCGGCCATGCGTCGCTCGAGAAGGCGGTGAAGGGGGTGCGGCGCGACCTGCCGACGCTGGGCCTCTCGCACATCGCCGAGGAGGCGGACGGGCTCTGGCGCCATGGCATCCCGCTGGTGCTGTCGGGCCACACGCACGCGGGCCAGGTGACGGTCGCCCGCCTGAACGAGCTCTCGATCGGCAAGATCGCGGGGCACCGGTACATTCACGGGCTCTACGGCACGCGCAAGCGGGGGGAGCCCGGCCAGGGGGCGGTCTACGTCGGTGCGGGGATCGGCGCGGCGGTGATGCCGTTGCGCCTCGGCGAGCGGGGCCAGCGGGAGGTCGCGATCTTCGAGCTCGGCAGCGAGCCGGGGTCGTTCGACGAGCACCACGCGGAGCAGGCGCCGCACCTGGGGCGCAAGCCGTCGCCGGAGCTCATGGCGAGCCGCGCGGCGAAGGTGGCGAGGAACCGGGAGCGGCGGGCGCGGGTGCACCGGCACGGCGAGGGCAGCGCCGGCGGCGGAGAGCCGTAGCGCCGCGGCGCTGAACACGACTTCGGGAAGTTACCCCGGATCGGCAGAAGACCGCCATGGCGCCAAGGCCGCCAAGGGGAGAGAGGAAGCGCCGTCTCGGCACTGTCCCCTCCCATCTCCCTGGCTTCTTGGCGCCCTTGGCGTCATGGCGGTTCGCTCCCTCGTCCGACTTTCCCGCAGCAGCGCTAGTAGCGAAAGCCCAGGGCTCCCGAGGGCCCCCAGAGGATCGCCGAGGCGAGATCGACGTTCATCCGAGCCTCGAGGTAGATCGCGTGCTGATCGAGGGTGACGAGGTCGTAGCTCAGGTGCCCGCTGAACCCGAACGCCGCGGAGGTCATCGACGACGTTGACGTCGCGCGGGTCACCGCGAGCACGAGCATGCCGGCGCCTCCGCCGAGCCGGAAATCGCCGAGGTGGGTCTCCACCGCGAAGCTCGGGCGGATCATGCGCGCGGGGAGGCCGAACTCGGTGACGCCGACAAAGCCCTCGCACCCTCCCCAGAGCGCGACGTGCTCGAGCGTGCCCCCGGCGGCGGCGCCGAAGCTCGCTCCATAGATGGCGAGGGAATAGAAGCTTTGCCACGAGCCCCCGGCGTAGAACTTGGCGCCGAAGCCGCGCCTCCACCCCTCCGGGCCCTCGGGAGCGGGCGCCCCCGGAGGAGGCTGCGGCGCCTGCGCGCTGGCGAGGGCGGGGGCGAGGAGCCCGCAGAGCGCGGCCGCGACGCCCCATCGTCGCCTCGACGAGCGGATACGCCGCCTCACCGGCACACCACCGGGCGCGCGACGCCCGTGCTCCCGCCCTCGGCGAGCTTCATGCGCGTGGCGGCCTGCTCGCAGACGTTGCTCGCGACGAGGTCGCCACACTCCCTGTCCTGGATGCACCGGCTCTCGTCGGCCGTGAGCCACAGCTCCTCGTCCCCGTTGCAGCCGACGTTCTGCCGGCAGAGCGCGGGAGTCGCGGAGAACGACGGACAGCACTCCTCGAGATGCGCAGCCGCGTTCTCGCACAGGAACTCCTGCTCGCTGATGCCCATCCCGAGGACGAGCGGCGCGAGCAGGAGGACGCACAGGATTCGACGGGCAGAGATCCAGGATCTCACGTTCAACCTCGCTGCAAAGCGCGAAGGCGGCGCGGCGGAGCGCGGCGCCCCGGGCGCCATGGCATCCTACCGCGAGCGCACGCCCATGTCCGCATGTCCTCGGTCTCGCTCCCCCGCCCGCTCGAGGAACCCCGCGGGTCGGTCGATTCGCGTTGACGCCCGACATGTGAACGTTCACATTGTCGGTCGCACGTCCTCCTTTGGCTTCGTCCGGTAGTGCACCGGGCCGCTCACGACCCTGACATGGCCACGCGAACGAGCCGTGATACCAAGGCAACGACGTTTCGCGTCCCGAGCCTCAACTGCCGGCGCCCTCGCCGGACTGGTGTAAAATGAGAATCTCTTTGATCGTGGTTCCTGCGATGATGGTCCTTCTCGCCTGCGGCTCCGATTCCGACCCGCCCGCGGACGACCAGGCCAGCGCCAGCACGACCGGCGCTGCGGGTTCGGGCGGGGGAGCCTCGACGGCAGCCAGCACGAGCGCCTCCAGCAGCAGCAGCACGAGCTCCGCTAGCAGCGGCGGGGCCGGCGGCAGCGGCGGGGCCGGCGGCAGCGGCGGCAGCGGCGGGGTCGGCGGCAGCGGCGGCGGCGAAGAAGAGAACCTGCTCGCCGCGGCCGACAGCATCGACGGCTTCCGCTGGGAGATGCCGTGCGACCGGGACCCGGGCAACAGCGACGAGTGTGCGTGTTCGGCGCAGGTCGACGAGACCAAGACGTTCGGCGGCTCGCCCGACACGGTCTATCTGGTGACCGTCCGGCTCCGCGGCGTCGTCGAGCCGGAGACCTACAAGGGCGGCACGTCCGACGGCATGCACTTCCGCGTGGGCGGTGCGCCCGACCACGGGGAGTACAACCGCTACAGCATCTCCGTCTCCGATCCGGCCGAGGTCTACTGGCTCAACGATAGCCCCAACGTGGGGCACGACACGTTCAAGATCGACCACACGAAGACCATTCCGATCCGGGGCGGATCCAAGGTGTCCTTCAAGGGCGAGGATCCGAATGACATCAGCATCACCAACTTCAAGCACCTGGTCGTGGACGGCGTCCCCCCGGCGCCCCAGCCGTTCAACGGTCAGTTCATCCAGCTCGACGTGCAATCCGTCGAGAAGAAGCCGTGACCGCGCGCCGCCCGCGCTCCTCGCGCTCGAGCAGCCGCGGAGCGGGGCGGCGATCTCGCTCACTCGATCGGCGCGTCCACGCACGCGCCCCGCGCGTCGACGGAGGTGCCGCTCGCGGCCGCCGTGCACGCGTTGGCGTACGTCTGGCCGTCACAGCCGCACACGGGCGCGAGCTCCTTCGTGCAGACATCGGGCTTCTCCGCGCATCTGCCGGACGCGTCCGCGCGCCCGCAGATCGCGGAAGGCGCGTACTTGCAGTAGAGCCCCTCGCCGCACACGCGCGGCCCGCCGAGGGTGAAGCCGCCGCAGCTCTCGCCGACCCCCACGATCGTGGGGCCGCACTCCCCCGCGCTCCTCACCGAGACGCCGGCCGTGGCCGCGACGCAGCCGTTGCTGTACGTGCGGCCATCGCAGCCGCACACCGGATCGTAGTCCTGCGGGCACGCGTCGGGCATGAGCGCGCACGTGCCGCTCCGGTCGTACGCGCCGCAGTTCGCCTCGGGGGCGAAGTCGCAATAGAGGCCCACCGCGCAGCGTATGCCGGCGATGCCCCCGCACATGGCGCCGGGCCGCGCGAGGCTGAAGCGGCTCTCGTGCTCGGAAGTCGCCGGTGCAGCCGCCACGTCGCTCACCCCGAGCGCGCCCTCGTCGGCCCCGGTCTCCTCCGCATCCGCGACCTCATCGGATGTCGCCGTGCAGGCGGCGAGCGTCACAGCGAACACTGCACCCAGAACGTCTGCCATCTTCATGATCGTGAAAACTCCTCGTGAGGATGCCGCCCGGCGCTCCGGGCGTCTCCTCGGCATTGCGCATCGCGCGCGAGCTGGGCAAAGCGTCGCTGCGCGATGTCGCCGTGTCCTCCAACCCCTCGAGCCCTCGCTCGACCTGGGACGACAGTGCGTCGGCATGTCAGGACTCCAGCGCCTCGACGATCGCTCTCCTTCACGCCCCACGGCGTCTGCGCTCATCGACTCGATGTCTGCTCGCTTCCCGCGTTTGCCGTTTGTCGTTCATTGGACGTCGATGGCCGATGAGCGTCTGCCGTCTGTCATCCACCGCTTGTTGTTCGTTGCCGTCTGCAATCGGTGTTCCCTGCGAGAAGAGATGAGCCCGCCCGCCGCGGAACTTTGCGGCGTCGCGGGAGCGGGGAGCGCGGCGATCGCCAGGTCCGGGCGGGTCGAACGCCGAGAGGACCGCGCGCTCCCTGTTTCTACCTCACAAGGGGCCATGCGGCGTTCCGCCACACGGAGGTGCGGGCTGTAGGAGCCCATCCCCCGAAGCGGGGCAGTTTGCTACGTGGAAGGCGGGAGGGGCGCTGCGCGCGGCCGTCTCGGGCAGCGGCGATTGTGATGCTGACATAAGCAGCTCTGACGCGCCGCGGGGTGGGGGCGTCGAGGCAGCGATGCGCGCGGTGAGCGAGAGGAAGCGGGAAGACGTGGCGGAGAGGCGGGGAGGAGCGGGAAGCGCGCGTGACGCGCGTGAGGGGCGGGGAAGCGCGGGAGACCACGAGCGCTCGCCGCGCGCGTTTTCGTGACAGCTCGGTTGCGACCCCCCTTGCTTTTGCTGTGCGAGGACGGCTAAGTCTGGTTTTGCTCGAATGGTCCGTGCCAGCGACAAGACGGCGAACAACCGCACCCCTCGGGAGCTCAACCGCTCCCTCGTCCTTGACCTCGTGCAAGAGCACGGCCCGATTTCCCGCACGAACCTCGCGCGGTTGAGCGGGCTGACCAAGCCGACGGTCTCGGCCATCATCGAGGAGCTCCTCGACAGCGGCAGCGTCCGCGATGTCGGGAGCGAATCGCGCGGCGGGCGCCCGGCGCGGCTCCTCGAGTTCAACGACGACAGCGCCGCCTTCCTCGGCATCGAGATCGGCGTCGAGCAGACGGCCGTGGCCGTGGCCGACGCCCGCGGGCGGCTGCGGGCGCGCCTGGAGCAACCCACCGTCCTGCGCGATCCGCACCGGACGGTCCGCGATATCGTCGAGCTCTTGCCAAAGGTGCTGCAGCTGAGCGGGGTGCCGCGGAAGCGGCTGCGCGGCGCCTGCGCGGTCTTGCCTGGGCTCATCGAGCGGCCGAGCGGCGTCTGCGTGCTTGCGCCCAACCTGGGCTGGGAGCGGTTCCCTGTGCGCGCGGAGCTCAGCCGCGCGCTCCGCATGCAGGTGCCTGTGTACAACCTGCCTCAGGCGGCGGCGGTGGCGGAAGGGGAGCTCGGCGCGGCGCGGGGGCAGGCGTCGTACGTGTGGATTTACGTCGGGCTCGGCGTCGGCGCGGGCCTCGTCGCCGATGGACGCCTGTTCTTCGGGATGCAGGGGTACAGCGGTGAGATCGGCCATTGCCGCATTGCGGACGACGGCCCGCCTTGCGGCTGCGGGCGCCGCGGATGTCTTGAGACGTTCGCCTCGGTCATGGCGCTCCGGCGCGCCGCCGAGGCGGCGTCGGCGCGCTCACCCCAGCTCGCCGCGCTCGCTCGCCCGCACGCCGTCAGCGCCATCGCGAGCGCGGCGCTCGCCGGCGACGAGAGCGCCCGCGCGATCTTCCACGAGGCGGGCACGCAGCTCGCGCGCGGCATCGCGGTCCTGCTGAACCTGCTCAACCCCCAGCTCGTCGTGCTGGGCGGCGAGCTGCTCGCCGCGCCCGACATCCTCCTCGCCGGCGTGCGAGAGGAGCTGCCGCGCCACGCCGTCCGCGGCGCGGACGTGCCGGTCGTCGCCTCTCCGCTGGGCAGCGAGGCGGGGGTGCTCGGCGCCCTCCTGCTCGCGCGCGAGGGCGCGGTTCGCTCGCTCCGCCTCGTGCCCGACGGCGTGCTCCAGGACAGCGCGCCGTAGGTGATCGGGCTCTAGGCGGGCGAGGCGCGCTCTCCGCGCGCCGCGTCGCCGCCCATCGGCGCGCGGGCGCGCGACCCGGAGCGCCCCTCGGCGAGCAGCGGCGCGAACGCGTGGCGATCATGCCAGGTGAGGGTGCCGAGCAGGCCGAGAAGGATGACGGCGTTGATGCCGGCGCGGGGGTCGAGCAGCAGGTGGAACAGGGCGATGTTCACCACGACAGGCCATAACAGCGCGAGCGCGAGCGGGCGGCGGCGGTCGAGCAGGAGCAGGACCGCGGCGGCGATCTCGACGACCTTGACCGCGTAGATGTAGCCGCTGTCGACGAGCAGCTGGATGAACGGGTGGAGCGGCTCGGGGACCGGGACGAGGCGCACGAATCCGTTGATGCCGCCGAGCAGGACGATGAGGCCGAGGGCGACGCGGGCTGCGCCGACAGCGCGGGGGGGCATGGATCCTCCTTGGGTTCAGGGGATCACCATGGCCCTGGCCGTGGCTGTGGCTTGTACGAAGTGGCTGCGAGCGACCGAGCCCGGCGTGCGGCCCAGCGTCGCGACGACCGCGCGCGCCAGGTGGGCCTGGTCGTGGAAGCCGCCGGCGAGCGCCGCCTGCGCCAGCGGGGTGCCCTCCATGAGCGCCCGGATGGCCGTCATCACCCGCAGGAAGGTCACGTAGTCGCGCAGCGGGTGGCCGAAGGCGCCGTGAAACAGGTGGGAGAGCCGCGAGCGTGAGAGGCCCTCCGCGGCGGCGAGCGGGCCCAGCGCGGGGCGGCCCGGCGCCTGCTCCGCCAGGCGGCGCATGGCGCGGAGCACGCGGCGATCGACCGGCGGGCCGCCCCGCGCGAACGCGCCGGCGCACGTCCTCATGAGCTCGTGCGTCGCCGCGTGATCGAGCCCGCTGCGGAGCACGTCGCGCGCCGCCGCGCGCGCCCGCTCGGCCTGCGCACCCTCGAGGGCGAGCACCCGCCCGCGGGCGGCCGCCTGGGCGCCGGCGCCGAGCCCGTCGGGCGCCAGGAAGACCGTCACCGTCGCGCCGGGAGATCCGATGGAATGGGCGACCCCGGCGCCGGTGAGCACGGGCGCGCGCACCTCGAACGGCCGCCCGATCTCGGCCTCGATCTCGAGAGGACCCTCGACCGGCACCACCAGCTTGACCAGGTGGAGCGCATGGCGGCGCGTCCCCCCGGCGCCCTCGATGATGTGCACGCCGCCGTGGCCGACAAGCGCCGTGTGCTCGAGAGCCGTCACGCTCGAGAGAACATCACCGGGGCGCGGGCGGCGCAACGGATGCAACTGGCGCAACCGATGCGACCGATGCGACCGATGCGACCGATGCAACTGGCGCAACCACGCAGCAGCGGAGCGCCGGCGCGCGCTGGAGAGGGCATTTCCTGGGCGGTTCCGGAGGACTCTTGCGTCGACGGCGATCCGCGCTGGCGCGCCGGGCGTGCCCTCGTTGACGCTGCCACCTCGAGCGGGCATAGGGGGGAGATGCGCAGAATCGCTATCGAAGGGATGACGTGCGGCCACTGCGTCCAGGCGGTCTCGAAGGCGCTCGCGAAGGTCCCTGGCGTGACGCGGGTGAGCGAGGTGAGCCTCGAGCGCGGAGAGGCGGTCGTCGAGGGGAGCGCGACGGAGGAGGCCCTCCTCGCGGCCGTGCGCGAGGCCGGCTACGAGGCGCGCGACGCCGGCTGACGCCGCGGTGCCGGAGCTCGGCCGCCTTTGGTATGGTGGCGGCCACCATGACGCGACAGCAGAGCGAAGAGGGCTTTCCGGAAGGGTTCCTGTGGGGCGCCGCCGCGGCGTCGTACCAGATCGAGGGCGCCGCGTACGAGGACGGCAAGGGGCCGTCCGTGTGGGACATGTTCTGCAAGAAGCCGGACGCCGTGTGGAACGGCCAGACGGGCGACGTCGCGTGCGACCACTACCACCGGTACCCGGAGGACGTCGCCCTCATGCGCGACATCGGCCTCCGCGCCTATCGACTCAGCATCTCGTGGCCGCGTGTCCTCCCGGAGGGCACGGGCGCCGTCAACGAGCGCGGGCTCGCGTTCTACGATCGCCTCGTGGACGCGCTGCTCGAGGCGGGCGTCGAGCCCCACGCCACGCTTTTCCACTGGGACTTCCCTCTCGCGCTCTACCACAAGGGCGGGTGGCTGAACCGCGACAGCGCCGACTGGTTCGCCGAGTACACGAGCGTCGTGGTCAGGAAGCTCGGCGATCGGGTGAAGGACTGGATGACGCTCAACGAGCCGCAGGTGTTCGCCGGCGCCGGCCACTACGAGGGTCGCCACGCGCCCGGCGACCGGCTGCGCTTCGCCGAGGTGCTCCGGGTCTGCCACCACGTCTTGCTCGCGCACGGCAAGTCGGTGCAGGCCATCCGCGCGTCGAGCCCCGGGAAATGCAACGTCTATTATGCGCCCGTCGCGCAGGTCAAATACCCCGCGACCTCGTCACCGGAGGATCTGGAGGCGGCGCGCGCGGCCACGTGGTCGGTGAACGCTCGGACCACGTGGACCAACACGTGGTGGATGGATCCCGTGTTCTTCGGCAGGTATCCCGAGGACGGGCTCCGCCTGTTCGCGAAGGAGCTCCCCGAGGTCCGGAGCGGCGACATGGAGATCATCGCGCAGCCGGTCGATTTCTGCGGCGTGAACGTCTACTGGGGAGTCCCGGTGCGCGCCGGGGCGAACGGCGCCGCCGAGGTGGTGCCCCACCCGGTGGGGCACCCGATCACCGCGTTCGAGTGGTCGGTCACCCCCGAGTGCCTCTACTGGGGGCCCAGGTTCTTCTACGAGCGGTACAAGCGGCCCATCGTGATCACAGAGAACGGCCTGTCCACCCGGGACTGGATCTCGCTCGACGGGAAGGTGCACGACCCCCAGCGCATCGATTTCATGGCGCGCCACCTGATCGAGCTTCGCCGGGCGATCGCCGAGGGCGCGGTCGTGAACGGCTACTTCCACTGGTCGATCATGGACAACTTCGAGTGGGCGCATGGCTACAAACACCGCTTCGGCCTCGTCTTCGTCGACTACCCGACGGGCAGGCGGGTCCTCAAGGACTCGGCTCACTGGTATCGTGAGGTCATCGCCTCGAATGGCGCGACGCTCGGGGGGTGAGCGGGGCCGCGTCGCGCGCAGCGCCTCGATGATCTGTGGCGTTAACGAGGCTCGTTCGGTCACGTTCAGGGCACGAATGCTGCCCCCCCCCCTCCACCAGTCACTAACGTGAACGTGAACGTGAACGTTTACGTGGTCGTAGTCGTGGTCGTGGTCGTGGTCGTGGTCGTCAAAGGCAGGCCGTGAACGACCACGACCACGACCACGTGAACGTTCACGACTACGACTACGACCACGACTACGTAAACGTTCGGATGTAGGAGAACGCGGCGCGAGCTTGATTCAGGCCGAGGGGAGGGTCGTGATCTACGCCGCCCGCAGCAAAGGTGGTGTGAGGAACCGCCATTCGCCCGGGCTCGCCGGGCGAATGGCCGTGTCACCGGCGCACGCTGCGCGTCCGTGCCTCGAAGGCGCGCCTCAGGAGGCGATCGGCTCGTCGCCGTCTTCGTCCTCGTCTTCTTCTTCGTCCTCGTCCTCGTCTTCGAGCGACTCGTCGCCTCCGCCCGCCAGGTCGTACCCGTGCGGGTCGAACTCATCGAACATGGCCTGCAGGCGCCCGGACAGGGAATCCCATGTATCAGGCGGCTCGCTCGCCTGGCGGTCGCGCTCGGCGAGGGCGAGCGCGGCGGCGATCACCGACGTCAGCGGGCGCGCGTCCTGGAGCACCGCGACCTTCGAGGCGTCGCCGGTGCACGCGTAACCCAGCAGATACGCCCTGTAGATCTCCTCATTCGTCTTGTCGCTCATTCCTGTTCCTTCGTTCTTGTCGTCCGCAGGTCGCCCGTCGCCCCGTCGCCGTGCTCTGGCCTCCTGGGCGCCGTGGAACCCGGGGGCGCGAGCCTAGCCCATCTCGGCGGCCCTCGGGGCCGCCTCGCGCCGGGAGCCCGCGCCGCGCGGGCGCGGTCGGCACACGCGCGGGCGCGGTCGGCTCAGTAGCGCAGCCGGTCCCGCAGGGCGCGCACCGCGTTCTCGAGCCCCGCGTGGTGGTGGAAGCAGCACTGTCCGATGCGCGGCTGGCACTGCGACGAGCGGAGCATCTCCAGGAACACGAGCGCGCGCGCGTCCCCCTCGAGCGCCGCGCGCTCGAAGAGCGCCTCCTTGCGCCGGCAGGGGGCCTCGCGCAGCGCCACGGCGATGCGCAGCGGGACGCTCGCGCGCTTCAGCACCTCGGGGCGGCGGAGCAGCGCCGCCGCGCGCTTTCCGCCCTGAGTGCCCCCGTAGCCGCTCGCGATCTCGTAGGCGATGTCGAGGCCCTCCGGGCCCAGACGGCCCTCCAGCGCGTCGAAGATCGCGTCCGCGCGGCCGTCGGTCCGGTACGAGCTCTTCACGGCGACGGCGGCCGCGGCCGTCATCACGTCGCGCTGCTCGAAGGCGGCGCGATCCTTCTCGAGCAGCGTGAGCAGCGCGCTCTCCGCGTCGCCCCACCGCTTCGCCCGGACCGCCGCCACGAGGCGCTCGCGCTCGGCCGGGAGGCCCGCGCCCTCGATCGGCGCCGTGCCGGCCGACGCCACGCCCGTGTCCGGCGCCGCGGCATCCGCTTCCGGTGCCGCCGCGCCCGCGTCCTGCGCCGCCGCGGCGTCGGCCGACCCGGGGGCCGAGGCGCTCGCGACGGGCGCCGCGGAGGGCGCTTGCGGAGGGGGGGCGAGGGCGTCCTGCGCCTGGGCGGCCGGCGCCCCGGCGGGGGCCGCCTGCGCCGCTGCGGGCGCCGCCTGGAGCTCCGGGCCGGCGGCCGCCGGGGCGCCCGCGCGCAGCCAGCCTGCGCCCGCGGGCAGCCGGCCGAGGAGCAGCGCGCCCGCCGCGCCCATCGCGGCCACGGCGGCCACCCCGAGGAGCCAGCCCCACGCGCGCCTCCGCGCTCGCGGCCGGCCTCCTGCCGCCCCGCGCGCTGCCTTCCCGGGCGCCCCGCCGTCGGCTCCGGCGGCTCCGAGCTGCAGGCCGAACGCATCGGCCTCGGCGCCGCCGGTCGCCGCGCCGCCGGCCGCGGCGCCCCTGGACGCGGCGCCGCCGGTCGCGCCCGCGCGGTCTTGCCCTGCCGGCAGCTCGGGCGGCGCGGCGTGCGGGATCGCGCGCAGCGGGTCGCTGAGCCGCCACGCCCCGCTCGAGAGCGGCTCCTTCCAGGGGAGGAGGCCGAGCGCCTCGGACCTCGGCACGGCCGCGTCGAGCGCCGCGAGCAGCGCGCGGGCGTTCGCGGGGCGCTCCGCCGGGTCCTTGCGCAGGATGCGCATCACGAGCGCTTCGAGCTCGCGCGGCGCCGCCGTGCCCGGGGCGCGCAGCCGGAGCGGCGGCGGCGCCGTGTGGATCTGCTCGCGGAAGATCTCGACGGGGAGGATCGCGTCGAACGGGTGCTTTCCGGCGAGCATCTCGTAGAGGATGAGCCCGAGCGCGTAGAGATCGGAGCGCTCGTCGACGTGATCCATGCCCTGCGCCGCCTCGGGCGCCATGTACGCGAGCGTGCCGAAGACCATGCCGCTCAGCGTGATCCGGCCGGCGTCGGGCCGCGCCTCGCTGCTGTGCGCGTCCGTCGTGGAGAGGCGCTCGATCGGCACCTTCGCCAGGCCGAAATCGATGAGCTTCACCGCGTCGGTGCCGTCCTCGACCATGACGTTGCGCGGCTTCAGATCGCGGTGGATGACGCCGCGCTCGTGGGCCGCGGCGAGCGCCGCCGCGATCTGCCGCGCGATCTCCGCGGCGCGCGGGGCGGGCACGGGGCCCTTCTTGATGATGCGATCGAGCGTCGTGCCGCGGACGTGCTCCAGCACGAGGAACCGGGAGCCGTCGGGGAGGGTGCCGAAGTCGGTCGCCGAGGCGATGTTCGGGTGCTGGATGTGCGCGCCCGCGATCGCCTCGCGCTCGAACCGCGCCGTGAGCTCCGCGGATCCCCTCGCCTCGGGCAGGAGGAGCTTCACGGCCAGCCACTTGCGCAGAAGCAGGTGCTCGGCCTTGTAGACCGCGCCCATCCCGCCCGTCGCCACGAGCTCCACGATCCGGTACCGGTCCGAGATGACCGTCCCGACCAGCTGGGCCGCCGCGCTCTCCGCGAGCGCGTTGCTCGCGGCGGGCGGCGGATCGCCGGGGGCAGGGGGCGGGGAAGCGCTCACGTGAGGCGTGAACTGTCCGGCCTACCCCGATTTTTGTCAAAGGTGCGCTGATGTGGCGGTGCCGCTCCGGCTTGCCTATTGAATTGGCCGGGCGCCCGGGCCAAAGGATGCGCCATGGCCGATCCCGTCCACGCCCTCGCCCGCGCATTGCAGGCGGCGATCACCGCCGCGTTCGGCGCCGAGCACGCCGCGGTTGATCCTTCCCTGCGCCGCTCCACCCACGCCGACTACCAGGCGAACGCCGCCATGGCGCTCGGCAAGCGCCTCGGCAGGCCGCCGCGCGAGGTCGCTGCGGCGATCGTCGCGGCGCTACAGCTCGACGGGATCTGCCGGAAGGTCGAGATCGCGGGCCCCGGGTTCGTGAACCTGACGCTCGAGGACGCGTACCTCACGCGCGAGCTCGCCGAGACGGCGGGCGGCGGCCGGCTCGGGATCGCGCCCGCGGCGCAGCCCGAGACGGTGATCGTCGACTACTCGGGCCCCAACGCCGCGAAGGAGATGCACGTCGGCCACCTCCGCAGCACGATCATCGGCGACGCCCTCGCGCGCGTGCTCGAGGCGCTCGGCCACCGCGTGATCCGCCAGAACCACCTCGGCGACTGGGGCACGCCGTTCGGCATGCTGATCGAGCACATGCTCGATCTCGGCGAGGCCGCGGCCTCGCAGGAGCTCTCGGTCGGCGATCTCGACGCGTTCTACCGCCAGGCGCGCGCCAAGTTCGACGGCGACCCGGCGTTCGCCGAGCGCTCGCGCCGGCGGGTCGTGCGGCTGCAGGGCGGCGACGAGCAGACCCTCGCGCTCTGGCGGCAGCTCGTGCGCGAGTCGACGCGCTACTTCGAGTCGGTCTACCGCCGCCTCGGCGTGACGTTGACCGACGCGGATTTCGCCGGCGAGAGCTTCTACAACCCGATGCTGCCCGACGTCCTCGAGGAGCTCGGCCAGAAGGGGCTGGCGCGCGAGAGCGAGGGCGCGCTCTGCGTCTTCCCGGCCGGGTTCACGGGCAAGGACGGCGCGCCGCTGCCGCTCATCGTGCGCAAGCAGGACGGCGGCTACGGCTACGCGACGACGGATCTCGCGGCGATCCGCCACCGCCTCACGACGGTCGGCGCGCGCCGGATCGTCTATGTCGTCGGCGCGCCGCAGAGCCAGCACTTCGCGATGGTCTTCGCGACCGCGCGCGAGGCGGGCTGGCTCGCGCCGCCGGCCCGGGCCGAGCACGTGGCGTTCGGCTCGGTGCTCGGGGCCGACAAGAAGATGTTCAAGACGAGGAGCGGCGACACCGTGAAGCTCTCGGACCTGCTCGACGAGGCCACGGAGCGCGCGTCGAAGGTGGTGCGGGAGAAGAACCCCGAGCTCGACGCCGAGGCCGCGGACGCCGTGGCGCGGGCGGTCGGCGTGGGCGCGGTGAAGTACGCCGATCTCTCGAGCGACCGGATCAAGGACTACGTGTTCGACTGGGATCGCATGCTCGCGTTCGAGGGGAACACGGCGCCCTACCTGATGTACGCGCACGCCCGCATCCGGTCGATCTTCCGGAAGGCCGGCGTCGAGTCGCCGCGCGAGGCCGGGATCGTGCTGAGCGAGCCGGCGGAGCGGGCGCTCGCGCTGGAGCTGCTCCGGTTCGGCGCCGTGCTGGAGGACGTGGCCGCCACGCTCGAGCCGCACCGCCTGTGCGGTTACCTGTTCGAGCTCGCGGGGTCGTTCACGACCTTCTACGAGCGCTGCCCGGTGCTCCGCGCCGAGAGCGACGAGGTGCGCCGCTCGCGCCTCGCGCTGTGCGATCTGACGGCGGAGGTGCTGGCGAAGGGCCTCGGCCTGCTCGGGATCGAGGCGCCGGAGCGGATGTAGAGCGGCCGGCAACGGCGCCCGTCCCTGTCTGCGTTCGGCGGGCGCGCGTCTGCGTGAGCTGCGCGTCTGCGTGAGCTCCGCGCTAGCGTGAGCTGCGCGTCTGCGTGAGCTCCGCGCTAGCGTGAGCTGCGCGTCTGCGTGAGCTCCGCGCTCGCGTGAGCTGCGCGTATTCGAACCGAGGTTGCGCTCGCCCGCTCGAGGTTGCGTGGGACGTCGGTCCGTTCCCCATGGCAAAGTGCAGCATGATCGAACGACGGATCGCTCTCCCCTGCACCGGCATGGCCGTGATGGCGGTGCTCGCCGTTGCACTCGGGTGCTCCGCGGTGGGCGGCGCGTCCGCGCAGGGGGGCGGGGGAGACGGGCGCGGTGAGCCCGCGGGGACCATCGGCGAGGACGCCTCCGACGGGCTCGATGAGCCGGGCGAGCCAGGGCTCGGCCCCGGTGGCGCAATCCCTGTCACCGATCCCAACGTGGACGGCGACGGGGACGGGTTCACGCCCGCGGAGGGCGACTGCAACGATGTCGATGGAAATGTGAATCCAGGCGCGATCGAGGTCGAGGTCACCGAGCCCGACGCGAGCGGCCATATCCCCGCGCCGGCGGACGAGGATTGCGACGGTGTGATCGACAACGTGCCGCCACCGTGCGACGAGGGCCTCGCGCTGGAGGACTTCGATCCGGTGGACGGGGCCAAGGCGATCGACCTCTGCGCCGTGGCGTCCCGCGAGGACAGGCGGTGGGGCGTGCTCTCCGCGAGGTATATCCGCGGGGACGGCTCGTCTGCAGAGCGGTCGCCCGCGGTTGGCGTCTTCGATGGGTTCGGACCCAACGTGCACGTGCAGGGCGGCGCGCGCCTGCTCGCGCTCTCGACGGGGAGCGCACGCCTGCCTGGCCACCCCGACGCCTGCTGGTCCGGGAGCTGCTCGAGCTACGGTGCCGGCACAGCGCCCCCCGGGTTCCCTCAGGACAACCCTGCCTGTCCTCCGTCCAGCTTCATCAACGACGACATCGGCCTCGAGGTCGTCCTGCGCGCTCCGACGAACGCGACGGGCTACGAGTTCCTCTTCAAGTTCTATACGTTCGAATACCCGGAGTGGGTCTGCGAGGACTTCAACGATCAATTCGTCGCGCTGGCGACGCCCGCGCCTCCCGGGTCGTACAACGGCAATCTCTCGTTCGACGGGGAGGGGAGGCCGGTCAGCGTCAATATCGCGTTCTTCGATGTCTGCGACGGATGTCCGCTCGGCTCGGGTGAGCTCGTGGGGACGGGGTTCAGCCCGCGCCACGACGGCGGCACCCGGTGGCTCAAGACCCGCGCGCCGGTGCGCGGCGGCGAGGAGATCTCGCTCCGGTTCATCCTGTTCGACACCGGCGACGATCGCTTCGACTCGACCGCGCTCATCGATGGCTTCCGCTGGATCGCGACCGGCGGCACGGTCAGCCTGGAGACGGCGCCCGCGGTCAATCCCCTCTGAGGCGAGGGGCGCTCCTCCCTCGCGCCGGCGCCTCGTCGGGGTGGGGTCGCGAGGCCTGGCCGCCTCGCCGGGCGCTCCGGGCTACCGGCACGTCAGGCAGTCCCCCCCGCAATCCACGGCGAGCTCGCTTCCATTCAGGACCCCGTCGTCGCACGAGGGCGCCTGGCAGACACGCTCCCTGCACACGCCGGACGCGCAGTTCTCGCCGGTGAGGCACCCCTCGCCCGCGGGGCAGAGCGGGCATGAGCGCGTGCCGCAGTCGATGCCGGTCTCGAAGCCGTTCGCCACGCCGTCGACGCAGGTCGGAGCCTGGCAAACCCCCTGACGACACACGCCTTCCTTGCAGTCGATGCCCGTCTCGCATGAGGCGCCGAAGCCGCACGGCTGGCACGAGCCGCCGCAGTCGCGGTCGGTCTCTCCCTCGTCCTCATCCGTGACGTCATTGCTGCAGTGCGGGGGGATGCAAGCGTCCGCCGTGCAGGTCCAGCCCTTGAGGCACTCCTCGCAATTCCAGATCTGGATGACACCACCACTCCCCTCGCAGGAAAGGAAAAAAGGCGCCGTCAGCCCCAATGCAATGACGCGTCGAAGCATGGTGCTCGCTCTTCTCGTAGTTGATGGTCTGGTGACGATGACAGTACATCATGCACGGGCATCGAGGGCACCGATCTGGCTTTTTGCGAGCGGATTTATAGCATTCCGGACTGCCGGTCCGGATTGCCAAATAATCGACATGAAAGAGCTCCTCGGTGCGCGGGCGCCTGGATCCGACGAGCGGAGATCGGACACGCAGAGATGGGACGTGCAGAGTAAGGCGGGTGAGGAGAGGGGACGAGGCTCATCCACCACACGCCACGCGAGAGGAGCCGCAGCGGCCGTTCTCTACGGATCGGCAGGAGCGCGCCGTTCGATGGCTCTCGCGCCCGACAGGACCGCACGGAGCGCGCCGGCTGGGCGGCGATGGGAAGGCGATGGGTGGAGCGGGCTGTGAGGGGGCCTTGGCTCCTTGGCAGGGCGGCGCGCTCCTCACGCGAGGCGGCGCGCGCCGCGTGGCGGGCGGCGGGCGGCGCGCTCTCACGCGAGGCGGCGCGTGGCGGGCGGCGGGCGGCGCGCTCCTCACGCGAGGCGGCGCGCGCCGCGCTCAGGTGCGGGCGGCGGCGCGGCGCGCCGTGACGAAGGATCGCACGCAGAGCGCGACGTAGCCCGCCGAGAGGACGGCCATCACGGACTGGGCGATGACGGCCGGCGGGCGCGCCACGTCGCCGCCGGAGAGCAGCGTCGGCAGCTGGGCCAGGCCGCGCGCGGAGCCGAGGAAGCCGAGGACGCCGACCATGGCCGACGCGTGCATGGCGTGCATGCGGTACCTCTCCTGTCGCGCGAGCAGGCCGAGCCCGATCGCGACGACCCCGAAGCCGGCCGGGATGAGCGCCGTCGGCGCGCTCGTCGCCGCGAATCCTCCGACGCCGAGCGCTGTGAGCAGCGCTCCGTAGCCCATGGTCAACGTGGACATGCTCGACATGAAGAGCCTCCTTTTCGGAGCCCCGGGATACCGCGCCGGGCGCGCGCCCGCCACCGCGTCCTGCCTGCTCGCCCGCCCGTCGAGCGTCCGCGCTCGCGCGCTCGTCATCACCCGGTCCGGGGGGCTGCCCGTGGTCGCCGCGTTCGCGTCCCTCGGCCCTCGCGCCCTCGCGCCCTCGCGCCCTCGCGCCCTCGCGCCCTCGCGCCCTCGCGGGTCTTCGCGGGCGGGGCGCCGCGGCGTGGTTAGAATCTGCCGTCCATGCTCGGCCTCTCCCGCCTGCGGGACAGCTTTGCCTACACCCCACGGACGCTCCAGCTCGTCTGGCGCTCGTCGAAGGCGGCGAGCGTCGCCCTCGGCGCGCTCACGCTCGCCGCGGCGGGGCTGCCGCTCGGGGTGGCCTACGTGGGAAAGGCGATCACCGACGCGGTGGTCGCCCGCGATGAGCGCGCGGCGATCGTGTGGGTCTCGGTCGAGCTCGGCCTCGTGGCCGCGCTCGCGCTCGTGCAGCGCGGGCTCTCGCTGATGCGGCAGCTGCTCGGCGCGCGGCTCTCGATCGACATCCACGGGATGATCCTCGAGAAGGCGCTCTCGCTCTCGCTGGTCCATTTCGAAGACTCGGAGTTCTACGACCAGCTCACCCGCGCGCGCCGCGAGGCGTCGTCTCGCCCCGCCTCCGTCGTGACCGAGAGCTTCTCCCTCGTGCAGAACCTGATCACGCTCGCGGGGTACGCCGCGCTGCTCGTCGGGTTCAGCGCCCTCGCGGTGATCGCGCTCGTGCTCGCGGCCGTCCCCGCCACGGTCGCCGAGGCTCGCTTCTCTGGCGCGGCGTTCCGCCTCCGGAACTGGCGCTCTCCCGAGGCCCGCCAGCTCAACTATCTGGAATACGTGCTCGCCAACGACGGCCACGCCAAGGAGGTGAAGCTCTTCGGGCTCGGGCCGATGTTCCTCGAGCGGTACAAGGCGCTCGCGACGTCGTTCTACCGGGAGGACAGCGCCCTCGCGGTCCGCCGCGCCGGGTGGTCCTACGGCCTGTCGCTCCTCGGCACCGCCGCGTTCTACGGCTGCTATGGCGCCATGGCGGCCGGCGCCGCGGCGGGGAGGCTCTCGCTCGGCGAGATGGTCCTTTACGTCGCCGCCTTCCGGCAAGGCCAGCAGGCGTTCCAGGCCGTCCTCGCCGGCGTCGGCGGCATGTACGAGCACAACCTCTACATGTCGAATCTCTTTCAGTATTTGGCCATCCCGACCGGCGAGCCGACCGCGCTGCCGGCCGGCAGCGGAGGCGCGCCTGCGCCCCTGTCGGCCGACGGCGCGCACGACCGGGGCGTGCGGTTCGAGGGCGTCGGCTACCGGTATCCTGGCCAGTCGCGCTGGGCGCTCCGGGGGATCGATCTCCACATCCCGAGCGGCCAGAGCCTGGCGCTCGTCGGGCACAACGGCGCCGGAAAGACCACGTTCATCAAGCTGCTCGCGCGGCTGTACGAGCCCACCGAGGGGCGAATCCTGCTCGACGGCAAGGATCTCCGCGCCTGGGAGCCCGACGCGCTCCGCCGGAGGATCGGTGTCGTCTTTCAGGACTTCAACCAATACCAGCTCACGCTGCGCGAGAACGTCGGGCTGGGCAGCGTCGAGCACCTCGCGGACGAGCCGCGCGTCGCGCGCGCGGTCGCCGAGGGCGGCGCCGACGAGGTCGTGACGACCGTGCCCGGGGGCCTCGACGCGCAGCTCGGGCGCTGGTTCAAGGGCGGCGTCGAGCTGAGCGGCGGGCAGTGGCAGAAGGTGGCGCTCGCGCGCGCCTTCATGCGCGAGCAGGCCGACATCCTCGTGCTCGACGAGCCGACCGCGGCGCTCGACGCCGAGGCCGAGCACGCGGTCTTCCAGCGGTTCCGGTCGCTGTCGAAGGGGCGGACGACCATCGTCATCTCTCACCGCTTCCCGACCGTGCGCATGGCCGACCGCATCGTCGTGCTCGACGGCGGGCGCATCGTCGAGGAAGGCACCCACGACGAGCTCGTCGCCCGTGGCCAGCGCTATGCCCGCATGTTCGCGCTGCAGGCCGAAGGGTACCTGTAGCGCCGCCGGCGCGGCGCGTTCGGTGCGCCGGCGAGCGAGCGGCGCGCTGCTCACGCGAGGCGGCCTGCCTTCTCGGGGGCTCAGGCGAGCTCTGCCTGCTAGGCTCGCGCTCATGCGCGACACGCTCCCCAAGGAGGTCGGCCAGGCGGTCCACATCCTCCGGTTGCTCCGTGGGCTCAGCATGCAGGAGTTCGCGGAGCGGGCGCAGCTCTCGGCCACGTACCTGCGGCAGGTCGAGCGAGGCGAGCGGGATCTCGGGCTCGGCGCGCTCGGCCTGATCGCCCAGGGGCTCCAGTGCGAGCCGCGCCTCCTGCTCCCCGGCGACGGGCGCAGCCCTGTCGCGTCCATCGTGGCAGAGCGCTTTGACCAGGCCGAGGAGACGCTCCAGAGCGCGATCCTCTTTCTGCTCATGGAGCCTGACGATTCACCGAGAAAGCAAGCAATGCTCGCCCTCGCCAGCGAAGACCCGGAGCGCGCACGCCCGGCAGCTCCGCCCAAGTCGCCCCGGCCGGAGCGCGCTTTTTCAGGGCGTATTACTCCGCCGTCGAGCCGTCGTTCCGGAAAGTGATAGACCTACCTCGCGCGCTCCGTGGCGCCGGTCCGCGCTGGCGACGGCTTCCGCGCGCCTGAGACCTCTGTTACTGTCCCCGCCAACCGATGTTCCCCGCGCCGTGTCCGGGGGTGTCATGGACTCGAACCTCGTGCCGGAGGTCCGACGCAGTGAGCAGAATCTTTTGGGCTGATCCAACACCGCAGCCAGCATTGAAGAGCGCGCGCCGCGCCGTCCTCTCCCTCTTCTTCTCCTTCCCGCGCGCGAGGCCTGAATCCTCCGTCTCCATCGCGCTGGCCGAGGCGGAGGGGCCATGGTGATCCTGGGGCAGGAGTTCGCGGGCTACACCATCGTCGCGAGCCTCGACTCTCCCGCTCCGGCGGAGGCGTATCGCGCGCTCGACGCGGATGGCCGCGAGGTGACGCTCTATGTCCAGGAGGGCATGGGCACCGAGGCCGATGCGTTCCGCGGCGCGCTGGAGAGGCTCCTCTCGCTGTCTGCGGGGGTGCACGGCATCGTGCCTGTGATCGCGGGCGGGATGGAGGGAGACGCGGGGTGGATCGCTGCCCGGCAGAGCGACGATCCCTCGGTGGAGGATCTGCTGCCCCGGCTTCGCTCCGTCGCGTACGAGCTCGTCGTCGACGTCGCGCGGACGCTCGGCGCGGCGCACGCGCTGGGGCTCTCGCACGGGGATCTCGGCCCGCACACGGTGGTGGTCACCGGTCAAGGCGCCGCGGTCCTGAGGGCGTTCGGACTGCACCTGCTGTTCGGGGCGCCCGAGGACGCCATGGCGGACGCGGCGCGGTACCGGGCGCCGGAGCTCTTCGACTCGCGTGCGATCGATGAACGAACCGACGTCTACGGGCTCGGCATGCTGCTGTATTGCCTCCTCGGGGGTCAGCGCCCGTTCGACGGCCGCGACGATCTGGATGTGTGCGCGCTCGACGAGGTGCCGCCGCCGCTCGGGGGGGTGTCGGCCCAGGTGAACGAGGCGTTGACCCGGGCGCTCGCCAAGGACCCTGACGCGCGATTCCAGACGGTCCACGAGCTCATGGCCGCCGTGCGGCCGCTGCTCGTTGCCGCGGCGCCGCTCGCGGGGGGCGCTCCGCCGCCGAGGGCGGCGCGCCCGCAAGCAGCGGGGGCCCCGTCGCTGCAGGAGTCGGCGCCGGATACGGAGCGGAGCGTGCCCGCTCCGGCGTCCCGCAACACGCTGCCCACCGGGACCTTCCCTCCGGAGGCCATGCGGCACCCCGTCGTCGAGATCGCCGCACCGCGCTCGCGCAACAACGTCCTGCTGGCCGGTGGAGCGCTGCTGCTCGTCGCGTTGACGAGCGCCGCCGTCGCGGTGCCGTTGAGCTCGTACATCGCCCAACGGGGGACACCGCTCCCGCCGGCCGAGCCGCCGGCGCACGCAAGTGGTTCACATCGCGATGAGTCGACAGCCTCACCGGCACAGTGCGACCCCGGCGCCTCGGAGGCGGTAGGTCCTTCCGTCGAGGCGCCGGTGACGAAGTCCGGGGCGACGCACCGTGTCGAGCCGGCCCCGCTGGTCGCGACTCCGGCCGTGGAAGCCAAGGGCAGCCCCGGGCCACGGTGGTACGGCGACCAGCTTTTCTAAGGCAATGCCGCAAGTCCGGTAGCAAACGACACCCCGGCGGATTGGGGCCGCCGGGGTGTCTACGCCGCAGACCTCGTGCCGGAGGCCTGGACGCATGGCTACCCTACTAAAAGCATTGCCTCGATCGATCGTATTTTCTCACTTCGCGGAGAATTTTTCTTCGATTGCCAGCAGAGCCGCCTTTTCAGCCGGATTTCGGAGGGCGGGGCGCTGGGCGAACCGACCGAGGTTGAGGCGCCGGGCGGGCGAACCGACCGAGGTTGAGGTGCCGGCGGGCCGAATCGACCGGGGTTGAGGCGTCGGGCGGGCGAACCGACCGAGGTTGAGGACGCCGGCGAGCGGGGACGCTGAACCGCAAGCCCGAGGACGCGGGCGACCCTCAGACTCCCCTCGGCGCTCCGCGAGCGCTCAGCGGAGCTCGTTCCCAGGGAGCGGCTGGAACACGCTCGCCCGGTACCACCTGAGCTCCTCGATCGACTCGCGGATGTCGTCGAGCGCGCGGTGGATCTCGCGCTTCCTGGGCGCGGCGCGCGTCGGGTACCAGCGGCGCACGAGCTCCTTGAGGGTCGAGACATCCACGATGCGGTAGTGCAGGAAGGAGAGGAGCTCCGGCATGTAGCGCTGCAGGAAGGCGCGGTCCTTCCACACGGAGTTGCCGCACAGCACGGCCGTTCCCTTGTCGCAGTGCGCCTCGAGGAACGCCCGCGTCTGGGACTCCGCGTCGCCGACCGAGAGCGTGGACGCGCGGATGCGCTCGAGGAGGCCCGAGCGCTCGTGGAGATCGCGGACGAAGTCGCTCATCCCCGCCAGGACGCTCTCCGGCTGGTGGATGACGAGGCACGGCCCCTCGGCGACCACGGTCAGGTCGGGCTCCGTAACGATGGTCGCGATTTCCACGATCGCACACGAGCTCTCGTCGAGCCCCGTCATCTCGAGATCGACCCACACCATGCGCTGCGACCGGTCCGTCATCGGCCGCGAGCATAGCCGATCCGCGCCGGCTCCGGTCCACCGAGACTCGGCGCGACCGAGGCTGCCCCGGGAACGGACGGTGTGCTAAGCACGGGCCGGACATCGGGCTCGGAGGCCTGTCATGCGAGACGTCTTCATCGTGGATGCCGTTCGCACGCCGCGCGGCCGAGGCAAGGCGGGCAAGGGAGCGCTCTCGGGCGTGCACCCGCAAGAGCTCCTCGCGCAAACGCTCAATCGCCTCGCCGCGAAGACCGGCATCCGCAAGCAGGACGTCGAGGATGTGGTCGTCGGGTGCGTGACGCAGGCGGGCGAGCAGGGGGCGTGCATCGCGCGCACCGCCATCCTCGCGGCCGGCTGGCCGGACGCCGTGACCGGCGTGACCGTCAACCGCTTCTGCGGCTCGGGCGCGCAGGCGGTGAACTTCGCGGCGATGGGGGTCATGTCCGGCCAGCAGGAGGTCGCCATCGGCGGCGGCGTCGAGAGCATGTCGCGCGTGCCGATGGGCTCGGACGGCGCGCCCCTCGACGGGAACAACCTCGCCCTCCGCAAGAAGCTCGCGATGGTCCCGCAGGGCATCTCGGCGGACCTCATCGCCACGATCGAGGGCTTCTCGCGCGAGGACGTCGACCGCTTCGCGCTGGAGAGCCAGCGCAAGGCCGAGCGGGCGGCCGGCGAGGAGCGCTTCGCGAAGAGCCTCTTCACGGTCGTCGATCTCGACGGCAAGCCGCTGCTCGACAGGGACGAGCACCCGCGCGCCGGGGCGACGATGGAGGCCCTCGCGAAGCTCGAGCCCGCGTTCGCCAGCCTCGGGTCGACGCCGATGGGCCCCGCCGGCGAGACCGTGGATGCGCTGGCGCTGGCGCGCTATCCGCAGGTGGCGTCGATCCAGCACGTCCACACGGCGGGCAACTCGAGCGGCATCGTGGACGGGGCGGCGGCCGTGCTGCTCGCCTCCGGCGACTACGTGAAGGCGCACGGGCTCGCCCCGCGGGCGAGGATCCGCGCCACGGCGACGGCCGGCGCCGAGCCGGTGATCATGCTGACGGCCCCTGCGCCTGCGTCGGACCGCGCGCTCAAGAAGGCGGGCATGCAGGCGCGCGACGTCGATCTCTGGGAGATCAACGAGGCGTTCGCGGCGGTGCCGCTGCAGACGGCGCGCAAGCTCGGCATCGACCTCGACCGCGTCAACGTGAACGGCGGCGCGATCGCGCTCGGGCACCCGCTCGGCGCGACCGGGGCCTGCCTGATCGGGACGGCGCTCGACGAGCTGGAGCGCGCCGGCAAGGCGACCGGGCTGATCACGCTGTGCATCGGCGGAGGGATGGGCGTGGCCACCATCATCGAGCGGGTGTGAGCCGCTCCGGCGCGGTGATGGAGGTGCGCGATGAGCACGAGGGCGCGTCTCACGAGCACCGGCACGGGCGCGGCGCTCGGCGCGGCGAGGGGCACGATCACGGGCATCACCACGCTCCAGGGAGCGATCACGGCCACGACCACGACCACGGCGACCCGCACCACCATGACCACAGCCACGATCTCCGGCGCGCGCCGCTCCGCCGGCTGATCGCGGCGTTCGCGCTCACGGCGTCGTTCCTGGTCGTCGAGGCGGCGGTCGGGTGGTGGTCGAAGAGCCTCGCCCTGCTGGCCGACGCGGGCCACATGCTCGCGGACGCCGCGGCGCTCGGCATCGCCATCATCGCCCAGCGCATCGCGGCGCAGGCGCGGACGCGCGAGCGGACGTACGGATTCCGGCGCGCGGAGGTGCTCGCGGCCTTCGCCAACGGCGTCGCGCTCGCGCTGACGGCGATCTGGATCTTCATCGAGGCGGCCCACCGTTGGCATGCGCCCCAGGCGGTGCACGCCGAAGCGCTGGCGATCACCGCGGCGCTGGGGCTCATCGTGAACGTGGTCGCGGCGCTGCTGCTCTCGACCGGCGAGCACGGGCACAACATCAACACGCGGGCCGCGCTGGCGCACGTGGTGTCGGACGCGCTCGGCTCGATCGGCGCCATCGCGGCGGGCGTGCTCATCCTCTCCTTCGGCTGGACGCGGGCCGATCCCGTGATCAGCGCGGCCATCGGCGCCCTCGTGCTCTGGGGCGGCTGGCGGCTCGTGCGCGACACGTCCCGCGTGCTCATGGAGGGCAGCCCGATCGAGATCGATCTCGCCCACGTCGAGGACACCATCCGGAGCGTGCCCGGCGTCGTCGACTTCCACGATCTGCACGTCTGGTCGATCTCCGACGGCTTCAACGTGCTCACCGTGCACGTGGTCCTCGCCAAGGGGCACCACGGAACGAACGTGGCCGCCGCTGTGGCCCGGCGGCTGCGCGAGAAGCACGCGCTCAACCACTGCACGATCCAGCCGGAGCCGCTCCAGGAAGAGCACCTGGTGACGCTCAGGCGGCCGGGCGCCGAGGCGCCGCGCGGGGACGGGCCCGCGGGCGACCGGAGCGGCGCTTAGAGCGGCGGTCACCCGCGTCGGATACGGGCCCATCTCGACGTTTTCGGTGCTCAGCGCCCTTCCGTGCGCTTCCGCGCCGAAAACGCCGATCTGGGCCCGTCTCCTGTGCGGGTGACCGCCGCTCGGCGACGCGTGTATCAGGGGCGGCTGAGCGCCGCTCTAAATCCGGCTCTCCGCTCCGCGTCACACGCCGCACTCGACGTTGCCGCGCTGGAGCCCCGTGAGGCGCGAGTCGCCGAGCGCCTCGGCCTCGGCGAGGAGCCAGCGGAACATCCCGTTCGCGATCGCCCGCTCCTTGCGCGTGTTGAACAGCCAGACGGCGGCGTGGCACACGTCGGCGTGCAGCTTGGGGAACGCGAGGCGGCGGAACTCCGTGCCGACGAGCACCGCCGCGGCCTCGTACTGCGCGCGCAGCGAGGTCCACTCGCGCCACTCCGAGAGCGGCGGGAGCTCGCGCCGCTCGTCGACGCGGCGGCGCAGGGCGTCGCACGCGATCTCCACCTCGGACAGGAGCTCGTCCCGGAGGCGCCGGTGCGTGCGGCCGATGGTCGCGCCGAGGTCGTCCCACGCTTCGCGCGGCACGCGCGCCGCGCGCAGCGTCGCCGCGAGATCCTCCTCGACCGCGCGCGCGAGCGGGCCGAGCGCCGCCTGCGCCCCCGAGGCGCCGAGCGACGCCGCCCGCTCGCGGAGCTCGGCCTGCGCGCGCTCGTCGTCGAGCGCCGCGTCCCACGCGCCGCCGAGCCGCCTGAGGTCGTCGCCCGAGACCTGGCCCCGAGGCCGGAGCAGAAGCGCGGCGTGGAGCAGCACCGCCCGGCTCCACAGGTCCCCCTCGGCGACCTTCGCGGCGCAGGGCTCCGGCGCCTCCGGCTCCGGGCGCGGCGCGCCCGCGCCCGCGGCCAGGGCGCGGCGCACGAGCGGCAGCGTGGCGCGGCGGTGGGGCGCGATGAGCCAGCGCAGCCAGAGCTCGAGCGCCCCTGGCGCGGGCTCCTCGCCGAGCAGCCGCGCGGCGACCGCGCCGAGCAGCGACAGCGCCCGGCCGCCCCTCACGCACGCGTGCGCGGACACGGCCGCCCAGTCGCCGCGGGAGGCCGCCTCGGCGGCGAGCCAGCCCGCGGCGATGCGGCGGGCCTCGCGGGGGCACGCGCGCTCGTCCAGGCTGGCGACGCTGTCGAAGAGCGCCCGCGCGCCCTCCACGTCCCCGCGGTGCGCCGCGAGCATCGCGCCGGCGGCGATCCCCGCGCCGCGCAGCGGAACGGCGCTCGGCGACGTCGGAGACGGCGCAGGCCCCGCGCCGATGCGCTCGCCGCCGCGCTCGATCCGCTCGCTGACCCAGGCCTCCACCGCGGCGTCCGGCTTCCGCGCGCGGCAGAGCGCCCACGCGGCCGCGAGCGCCGCGCCGCCGCGCCGGTCGGCGCGAAAGGTCCAGTCCGACAGCCACGCGACGCAGTACGCGGCGCGCGGCAACCCGAGCGGGATGATCACGTGGCGAGCGAAGGGCCAGGGCGCCATGAGCACCGCGAGCGGCGCGAGCGGCAGCGCGCACCAGAGCTGACCCGAGGCGAGCGCGAACGCGATCGGCACGAGGACGATCACCACGACGGTGTTCCAGTGGCCCAGGCCGAGCATCGGGGGGCGCGGCGGCGCCGAGGGCGCGGCCTTCCGCGCGGCAGCCTCGCTGATCACCCGCGCGAGGAGGGCGAGCACCAAGAGGCCGCCCCAGTTCATCGCGCCCTCCAGCCGAGCGCGGACAGCGCCTCGGGCCACGGCGCGCGCGGATCCTCCCCGGGCGGCTCCGGCGGCGGCAGCTCGCCGAGATCGTCGTCGAGGTCGTCCTTCGGCGGGGGCCTCGGGTCGAGCCGCGCCCAGACCTCGTGCGCCAGGCGGCGCTCCGGGTCCCGCAGCGCCGCCATGGCCTGCCGCACCTTGTCGGCCGTCCGCGCGCCGGGGCCGACCGGCGTCGGGTACGTCGCGGCGCTCGCCAGCTTGAGCTCGAGCATCCCGAGCAGCTTCTGCCCCTCGCGCTCGATCTCCGCGCGGCTCGCGCTCGGGCGCAGGCCGAGCACGTAGAACGGGTTGTCGCGGATGCGGCCGAGCGCGTCGTCCATCACCGCACCCCGGACTCGTGGCCGAGCCTGCGCTTCTGCGCGTCGACCGGCAGGAGGCGCCAGAGCTCCTCGGTGATCGTCCGGAGCGCCGCCGTGTCGCCGCGCCCCGCCGCGCCGCGCCCGTCGCGCACGAGCCGCTGCGCGCGGACCAGATCCGAGGCCTGGTGCGCCTCGGAGGCGGCGTCCTCGAACATCCACTCCCACGCCTTCGGGTGGCGGTGGAACGCCGCGCTGCTCAGGTTGCGGACCAGGCGGAGCTGCCGCTGCAGCTCGACCTGGTTCTTCTCGGCGCGCGCCCGCGCCACGCCCTGCGCGGCCTCCTCGAGGAGCGCCTTCTCGGTGCTCGAGCCGAGCTGGGAGATCCACGTCGACGCGTTCGCGACGGCGGCCTGGGCCTCGGCGTCGAGCTCCGGCCAGCGCTTGTCGGCCTCGGCCTGCTCGAGCAGGACGTCGAGCTCGAGCAGCGCGCGCCGCGCCTTCTGCCCCGCGTCGGCGTCGCCGCCGCGCGCCGCGGCGGCGTCGCGCTCCACCTCGGCGAGCGCGCACTCCACGTACGTGACCTTGCCGAGCGCGTGCGGCGCGTCCCTGCGCAGGGCGGCCTGGCGCACCGCCGCGAGCCGCTCGCGCATGGCCGCGAGCGAGGCGTCGAGCACCTCCGGCGCCGCCTCGGGGACGAGGAGGTGCGCGACGCGCTCGAACACCAGCCCCTGCGACGGGATCAGCGCGCGCGCCGAGAGGTGCCCGCCCCGATCGAGCTCGAGCGTCAGCTCGATCGCCGAGCCCGCGGGCAGGGTCGCGGTGAGCCCGCTCCCGTCGATCTCGAGCGCCCCGACCACGCGGCAGAGGTGCGCGACGTCGAGCTCGCCCTGCACGACGGGGATCTTCAGCACGCACGCGCTGGAGCCCTTCGGGACGCTCTCCACGCTGTGGTGCACGAACGTCCGCCGGGCCGGCAGCGGCGCGCCCCGCTCGAAGTAGACGCGCACGGAGTTGTCCGCGAGCGCGACCCCGATCGTGCGCGACAGCGGCGGATCGCCGATCGTGAGCCCCTGGACGATCGTGATCGTCTGCGGGTGCACCGGCACCCTCGCGCCGCCGGCCGCGCTCGCCTCGACGTTGAAGACGTTCGGCCGGCGCGGGAGCAGGTCGACGGTCACCACGAACGCCCCCTCGGCGTCGAGCGGGGCCTCGGCGCTCGTCCACCCGTCGCCCTCGCGCGCGAGCCGGATCCGCTCGGGCGCGGCCCCCGGCCCCTCCATGACGCGGCCGACAACGTGGGGCGTGAGATCGCTCGACATGGCCGGGTACTGGAGCCACAGCCGACGACCCTCCTCCTTGGATCGCGCGCCCGCGGAGGAGGCCCGCGCGTCGAGCCCCGCCGTCGCCGCGTAGATCGAGGCGCCCTGCGCGACGAGGGTCATCGGGTCGAGCCCCTCGCCGAAGGGCGCGCCGAGCGCCTCCCGGACGCGCTCGCGCAGCGCCGGCATCACCGTCGGCCCGCCCACGAGCACGACGCGCGCGAGCTGCGACGCATCGAGCCCGTGCGCCGCGAGCAGCCGCCGGCACACCCCGATCGAGCGGTCGATGATCGGCGCGCAGAGCGCGTCGAGCGTGGACCTCCGCAGGACAAGGTCGACGTCGACGGGCGCGCCGTCCACCTCGAACGCCGCGGGCACCGCGAGCGCCGCCTCCTCGGCGCGGGTGAGCTCGATCTTGATCTCCTCGACCGCGAGCTTGAGCTTGCGGAGCGCGGCGGCGTGCCGCGGGTCGGCGCGGCTCACGGTCGCGCCCTGGGTGCGCGCGATCTCGGCGAGCGCCCAGTCGACGATCGCCCAGTCGAAATCGCGCCCGCCGAGGAAGTTGTCGCCGTCGTGCCCGACGACGCGCAGCAGCCCGTCGCGCGTCTCGAGCAGGGAGACGTCGAACGTCCCGCCGCCGAGGTCGTAGACGAGCCAGCTGCCCGTGGACTCCTCGGCCGTCCAGCCGGCGGCCAGCGCCGAGGCCACAGGCTCCTGGATCAGCTCGACGCGCTCGAACCCCGCCCGCCGCGCCGCCTCCGACGTCGCCGCGCTCTGGGGCAGCTCGAAGAGCGCGGGCACGGAGATCACCGCCGAGGCCGGCAGGACCCCGAGGTGCTCCGCGACGTCGGCGCGCAGGGAGCGCAGCACCTCGGCGGCGAGCTCCTCGGGCTTCTTCGCGACCTTCGCCGCCGCGAACTCGATCGGCTGGGCCGTCCCCATCAGCCGCTTGAACTCAGCGCGGGTGTTCTGCGGATCGCTCTCCAGGAACCGGCGCGCGCGCGCGCCGACCGTGATCGTCCCGCGCGCGTCGATCCGCACGACGCTCGGGGTGAGCGTCGCGCCCTGGGAGTTCCTGACGAGGGTGACCTTCTCGCCGTCGAAGGCGGCGGCGGTCGAGTTCGTGGTGCCGAGGTCGATGCCGACGTAAAGCGGGCGTGCAGCCATCGCTCGCAAGGATACACGCGCGGAACGGCGGCCGCCCGGTGAGGCACGGAACACGCCCGGCGAAGCGCCCGCGTGGCGCCTCGCCGCGGGCGCCCGCTCGCCGCGAGGCGCGTCCGCCCTCGGGGTACGGGGACAGCGTACGTCGGCGCAGCGCCGCGACGCCCGCGGTCACCCTGCGAACAGCTGTGTCACCCAGACCCGGCCGCTCGGGTCGCGCACGACCGCCGCGCCGGTCCTCCGGTAGCGCGGGTCGAGCAGGTTGCCCCGGTGCGACGGGCTCGCCCAGATCGCGCGGTGCGCTCCCTCGGTCGTGCCCGAGCTGGCCACGTTCTCCCCCGCGATCGTCGCCTCGTACCCGGCCGCCCTGAGGCGCGCCGCCGGATCGCCCGAGCCCACGTCGTGGCCCACCATCTTCGCCTTGATCATCTCCTCGGAGTGCGCCCGCGCCAGCGCGGCGAGCGCCGCGTCGCGCGCGAGCGCGGGCAGGCGCTCCGACGCCCGCGCGGCGTTCATCATCCGCAGCATCGCGTCGTCGTCGCCCTGCGCCCCCTTCGCGGCCTCCTCGCCAGGCGCCGCCGCGCGGACGAACCGCCCCGGCGGAGCGCTCCCCGCGAAGATCATCGCCTCCAGCACGGGCCTCGGCCCTGTCGACACCGTGGCCAGCACCTGCACGAGCCAGCTCCCCGGCTGGTCGACCGCGAAGCTCGAGCGGAGCCGCGCGCCCGACAGGGAGCTCAGCACCGTCTTGGGCGCGCCCCGCGGCCCCAGCAGCACCACCTTCGCCGCGGTCGCCGGGACCCGCATCGTCCCTTCGAGGGTCACCCATTGCCCCACCCGCGCGGTCGTCGGCAGCGGCGACAGATCCGCGAGCGCGTCCACCCCGATCGCGGCCACGATCACCGTCCCGTCCGGCTTTTTCGCCTGGGCCACCCCACATCGCCGCACCCCGAGGGTGGGCCAGCCCGAGAGCCACCCGTCGATCCGCGCCCCGATCTCCGCCGGCCCGAGCCCTTGGCCGGAGATGGACCATCCCCTCGGCCAGGCGTGCGGCGCGCCGGCGGCGCGCAGGGTGAACGCGAGCTCGTCGGGCGGCATGATCTCCCCGCCCTGGAGCTGCCGCTCGACGTTGCGCTGGGCGACGGCGGCGAGCGCCGTGTCCGCGCTGCCGCAGCGCGCCGCGAGCGCGGCGATCTCCGGCGAGACCGCCCTCGGGGGCTGTGGCGAGCGCGTCGTCGCCTCCCACGTGAGCGCCGGCGGCTCCGCTGCCGCCGCGCCCGCGGAGGCGAGCGCCGCGCCGAGCACCCCGCTGGCCCACCATGACCGCATTCGACTCGGCTAGCAGGTTTCCCGCCCCGGCGCTCGTTCACCCGCGTTCCCCGCATCCACCTGCGTCGCCGCGAAAGCCGCGCATTCCCGCGGGCGGCTCGTGCTACCGTGGCCGTCGCGCAGCATGGCTGAGGTCTCCAAGGCCGCGAAGGTCGGCGTGATGACGATCGTGCTCGCGGGCGCGGCCTACGGCGGCTACCGCTTCGTCTCGCGCGACGTCGGCGGCGGGAGCGGCTACCGGGTCTGGGCCACGCTGCCCGACGCGATCGGCGTATCGCCGCAGTCGCGGGTGATGATCTCGGGCATCCAGGTCGGCGTCGTCGACAAGATCTCGCTCTACAACGGCCAGGCGCGCATCGACATCAAGATGAGCCCCGACGTCCCGCTCTACGAGGACGCGGCCATCGGCAAGCGCGCGACGAGCCTCATCGGCGAGTCGTTCGTCGTGCTCTCGCCCGGCACCGAGGGCAAGCCGCGCATCCCCGACGAGGGGAGGGTCCTCTATTACATCGACGAGCCGACGATCCAGTCGATGCAGGGGCAGGTCGCCGAGATCCTGAAGGACGTCAAGACGGTCACCGAGACGCTGAGGAACACCGTCGGCTCCGAGAACGGGCAGGAGCGGCTCGCCCAGATCCTCGACAACCTCGCCGAGGTCACCGAGCAGATGAACGCGACCGTGCGCGAGAACCGCGCCGGCGTCACGCAGACGATCAACAACATCAACCAGATCACCGGCGAGTCCGGCCCGCGCCTGCGGGAGATCCTGCGCAACGTCGAGCAGGTGACCCGCGACATCCGCACGATGACGGCCGCGGCCGAGGTGCCCGGCCGGAACGGCCAGCCCGGGGAGCTCCGCAGCGCCGCGGAGCGCGTGGGCCGCGCGACCGAGAGCCTCGAGTCGGCGCTGAAGCACGTGGACAGCGTCGCCGCGCGCGTCGACCGCGGGGAGGGGACGCTCGGCCGCATCACCCGGGACGAGACGCTGATCAACGAGGTCGAGACGGTCGTCGAGAACGTCGGCGAGCTCGTCGGCGGGCTCAGCCGGTTCCAGACCGTTGTCGGGCTGCGGACCGACTACAACTTCCTGGCGAACACCATCAAGAGCTACGTCGAGCTCAGGCTCCAGCCGGCGGAGGACAAGTACTACGTCGTCGAGCTGGTGAACGACCCGCGCGGCAAGACGGACTTCCAGCAGATCGACATCGACACGACCAACCCGAACGAGCCCGCGCACTACCGCGAGGTCCGCACGATCACGACGAACGCCTTCCGGTTCTCGTTCCAGTTCGCGAAGCGGCTCGGCCCCTTCACGGGCCGGTTCGGCATCAAGGAGTCGACGGGCGGCCTCGGCCTCGATCTCCACCTGCTCGACGATCGGTTCGAGCTCCGCCAGGACCTCTTCGGCTTCGGCGAGGAGCTGTCGCCGCGCTGGCGCGTCGCGCTCGCGTACGAGTTCATCCGCAAGCTGTGGCTGCTCGGCGGGATGGACGACATCCTGAACGCCGATCGCCGGGACTACTTCATCGGCCTGCAGCTCCGGTTCAACGACGCGGACCTGAAGACGGTCCTGCCCTTCGCGCCGTCGAGCTTCTGATCGCGCCCCCGCCCTCTCGGCGCGGCGCCGGCGGTGCGCACGAGCCCCTGTGCTATAGCGCGAGCATGAAGCGCTCGCTTCTTCGTGAAGTGCGTCGCGGATACGCGCTCTTGATCCCTCTCGCCGCGATCTCGGCGGCGGCCTTCGCTTCGGCCTGTCAGGGGTGCAAGCTCCCTGCGACGGCCGCGGTGACCGCGGACGCGGACGTGGACGCGAACGCGAACGTCAACAGACCGACGGTGCGCCTCTACGTGCTCAGCACCGTGGCTGGCGCGCTGGAGCCGTGCGGTTGCACGAAGGATCAGCTCGGAGGCATCGACCACCTCGCCGCCCTGATCGAGGCCCAGCGCGGCGAGGCCCCGGATCGGCTCGTTGTCGGCGCGGGGCCGCTGCTCTTCACGGACCCCGAGGTGAAGCCGGAGCGCACCTCGCAGGACGCATGGAAGGCCGAGGCGATGGCGCTGGCGGCGAAGGAGATCGGGCTGACGGCGTGGGCGCCCGGCGAGAACGACTGGGCGCTCGGCGCGGAGGCGCTCGGCAAGTACCAGGAGCAGTCCGGGGCGGCGCTGCTCGGCAAGAACCTCGAGGGCGCGAAGGGCGCCCAGGGGGTCGTCGTGCGCGACGTCTCCGGCGTGAAGGTGGGCCTCATCGGCGTGAGCGACCCGAAGGGCCGCGCCGGCGCCTACCCCGACGGCGTCAAGGCCGCCCCGGCGATCGACGCGATGAAGGCGGGCGTCGAGGAGGCGAAGAAGCAGGGCGCGAGCGTCTTCGTGGGGCTCGCGGCGCTGCCCAGGGGCGAGGCGCTGCGGCTCGCGGACAACGTGCCGGAGCTGCACGTGCTGGTGCTCGGCAAGCCGAGCGAGCGCGGCGACGGCAACGACGGCCCGAAGCCGCCGGAGATCATCGGGTCGACGCTGGTCGTGGAGACGCCGAACCACCTCCAGTCGGTGGCGGTCGTGGATCTCTTCGTCCGAGGCGGCGGCAGCGGCCCGCTCGTGTTCGCCGACGCGGGCGGCGTCGCGAAGGCCGGGGAGCTCATCAGCTTGTCGGAGCGCATCCGGGAGCTCGAGATCCGCCTCAACGGCTGGGAGGGCGACAAGCGGGTCGCGGCGAAGGACGTCGAGGCGCGGAAGGCGGATCTCGAGAAGCTCCGGGCCGAGAAGGCGCGGCTCGAGGCGGCGGAGACGAAGGTGACGGGCAGCTTCTTCCGCTACAGCTCGATCGAGGTGCGCGAGAAGCTCGGGGCCGACAAGGACGTCGCCGGGCAGCTCCTCGCCTATTACAAGCGGGTCAACGACCACAACAAGCAGGCCTTCGCGGATCGCGTCCCCGAGAAGCCGGCGAAGGGCGAGGCCAGCTACATCGGCATCGACGCCTGCACGAACTGCCACGACGAGGAGCGCAAGGTCTTCGACGGCACCGCGCACGCGCGCGCCTACGCCACGCTGCAGCAGGATTTCAAGGAGTTCAACCTGGACTGCGTGAGCTGTCACGTGACCGGGTACGGCAAGCCGGGCGGCTCCACGGTGACGCACAACGCCTCGCTGCAGAACGTGCAGTGCGAGGAGTGCCACGGTCCCGGCTCGCTGCACGCGAAGGATCCCGACAAGAAGGGGCTCATCGTGCTCTCGCCCCCGCCCCAGAGCTGCGTCACGCAGTGTCACCATCCGCCGCACGTGGAGGGCTTCGACCCCGTGGCCAAGATGCAGCTCATCCTCGGCCCCGGGCACGGCAAGGACTGAAGCAGGGGGCGCGACGGCAGCCCTCGCCTCGCGGTCCTTCTGGTTCTGGGCTGCTTCCGGGCTGCGGCATTCCCGCGCCGATTCGATCGCGCTACGGCATGCGCCTGTGACGAACGTCCACGCCGTCGTCTCCCGCCTTGGCCCGGTCGAGAGCGCGATCCTTGCGGAGCTCACCGCGGGCGCGCCCCCGTTCGCGGTGCACCGCCGCGCCGCGCTGAGCTCGACGCTCCGCTACCTGGAGGGCGGCAGCGGCTCGCCGGTGGTCCTCCTGCACGGCCGCGGGAACGCCGCGACGACGTGGTTCCCGCTGCTCCCCGAGCTCGCGCGGCGCCACCGCGTCGTCGCTGTGGATCTGCCGGGCTTCGGCCACGCGTCGTCTCCGCCCTTCGAGGGCGGGGGCTTCGAGGAAGGGCTCCGCTTCTTCGCCGATCCCGTGGAGGAGCTCCTCCTCGAGCTGGATCTCGGCGACGCCGCGCTCGTCGGCCACTCCCTCGGCGCGCTGGTCGCGGCGGAGATCGCGCTCCGCAAGCGCGCGCGCCCGCGGAGGCTCGTGCTCATCGGCGCGATGGGGGTCGGTCCCGTCATGACCGCGTGGAGCCGCGCCTACTTCCGCGCCCCGCCGGAGCGCCTGGCGCGGGTGCTCGGGCCCGCGCTCTTCCGCCGCAGCCATCCGCCGCGGCCCACCCCGCTCGGCGAGCGTCTGGCCGCCTTGCACAGCGAGTTTTACGCCGTGCCCGATGGCCGGGTCGCGCCCGTCGCCGCGTTCAACGCGCTGTTCCCCGCCCTCGGCGCTGTTCCCCATCGCCTCCCGCGGCTCGGCGAGATCGACGCGGAGACGCTGGTGCTCTGGGGCGAGCGCGACGACGTGTTCCCGGCGCCGATCGGCATCGCCGCGGCCGCGGCGATCCCCCGCGCCACGCTGCACATGGTGCCGCTCGGGCACGCGCCCCACCTGGAGGAGCCGGCGCTCGTCCTCCCGGCGCTCACGGCCTTTCTCTCGCCCGGAGCAGCCTTATCCCCGTAGCCCTCATGCGATGGCGCGACACCGCCGCGCCGTTCAGGAGGGGAGGATCGCGGTCCGGGATGGGAGGATCGCGGTCCGGGATGGGAGGATCGCCGTCGAGGGCCTCAGTGCACGCCGCCGACGAGCCACGCCTGCGCCGGGACGAGCACCTCTTCGGGCGAGCCTCCGCCCTGCGACGCCGGGCCGGTCGCGCTGCCGTCTCCCATCGGCGTCATGCGGAACCCGTGGTCGCCGAACACGAGCAGCAGCGTCCGCGGCGGCAGGCTGGCCATGAACCGCGCGACCACGTCGGCGACCTCCTCCGCGATGGCCTCGATCCGCTCGGCGAGCGGCGGGCCCGCGGCGCGCAGGCGCGCCTCCACGAGGTCGAGCTTCATCAGCTCGCGCGACCCGACCCGCTCGCGCCGCAGCGTCGCCACCGCGCGCCCGCGGGCGATGGCGGGCTCCGCCTCGCTCGGGGGCATCGTCTCGCGGAGCCCGTCCGGCCCGCGGGCGAGCAGCGAGATCTGCGCCGTCGTCGTCGGCGGCAGCGCCGCCCAGAGCAGCGATCGCTCCACCAGGATGGCCCGATCCATCATCATCTCCCTCAGGTGCGCGGCGACCCGCTCGCCGAGGTCGAAGCGCATCGCGTCCACGAGCAGGAGCTTCACCCCGCGCGCCCCGTTGAGCCGGGCGATGCGGGCGGCGATGTCCGGCGCATCGAACACCATGGGCGGCCGCTTGCCGGTCACGCGCAGCGCCGAGAACGCCTCGCGGTAGCTGTGCTCGAAGCTGGTCCTCCAGCTGTCGACGACGCCGCGCACCGCAGCGTCCGTCTCGCCGGCGAGCGTCGCGCCGAGCAGCGGCGTGTAGTGCGTCGCGAACAGCTGCTCGATGACCCGGACCGGCTTCGGGCCGCGGGCGTTGTCGAGCTCGACGGCGAGCGCGCGCCACTCCGCCGCGCTGAGGACCCGGTCGCGCGGCGCCTTCCGCTCCCGCCGCGCCTCCGGGGGCGCGTCGGCGTCCGCCTGGGCCGCGTCAGCGCTCGGCGCGCTCGGCGCGCTCGGCGCGGCCTCGTGCGCCCCTCGCGGCGGCCTGAGCGTCGTCCCTGCGCCGTGCTCCTCGTGCGGCGCGGCGGGCTCGGCGGCCGGCGCGACCGGCTCGGCGCTGGCGGGCGCCATCGCGGCCGCCTCGTCCGCGGCGGGCGGCGTGCTCGCGCCCGGCGCCCGCGCCGCGACGGCGCCTCTCCCGGCGACGGCCGCCGGCGCGTCCGCGCGGCGGATCCTCGAGGAGCGGGGGGGCAGCACGCCGCGCAGCCGCCCCTCCGTCCGCCCTTCGGCGGAGGCGGGCGACGCAGCGGCTCGGTGCGTCTCGGGGGCCGTCGGCCTGGCCCGGAGCGCCTCGTCCGGGGCTGTCGGCCCGGCCTGCAGCGCGTCGTCCAGCGCTGTCGGTCCGGCCGGGCGCGCGTCGTCCAGCGCTGTCGGTTCGGCCTGGAGCGCCTCGACCGGAGATCTCGCTGCGGCGCTCGGCTGCGCCGGCCCGACGGGGCGCTCCTCCCCGCGCGCCGCGAGGCTCCGCGCCTGCCCGCGCGGGGACACGGAGGAGATGGCGCCGTACCCGTCGCACGCGCTCCTCTCGACGAGATCCGCGAGGGGCACCGGCGCGAGCACCTGCGCGGACCTGTCGTCCGCGTCGAAGACGAGCGCGACGGGCGCCTCGCGCGCCGCGCCGAGCCAGGCGAGGAGCGTCGCGCTGTCGTCCGGGTGGATCGCGCGCGGCGAGGCTGCGCGCCCGCCCGCGAGGCGCGGCAGGGCGACGGCGAGGCCCGCGGCGCCGAGCGCCCTGGCGCGGAAGATCTGGTCCGCGATCACCACCTCGACCGGCGCGCCTGCCTGGACCCGCGGCGGCAGCGCGCCGCGCAGGGCCAGCGCGAGCTCGACGGCCTCCTCGATCGTCGCGCGGAGCTGCCCGTCGGGCGCCGCCGGGGCGCTCGCCCAGAGGAAGCGCTGTGACCTGAGCTCGCGCTCGGAGTCGGCGCCCTGCCCGCTCGGGGCGAAGCGGGCCGTGCCGCACGGGGGCGCAGGGGGGGACGTCGGTCGGCCCTCCTCGGAGGCGGAGTCGAGGCGGGAGACAGGATCGAGGCGCATCGCGCGGGACCCTCGCAGAGCTCGCGGAAATGGGCCAAGTTTCGGCGATCGCGCGACCGCCGACCGCGCCGGCCGCGGCATCAGCGGGCCTCGCCCGAGGCCGCGGCGGGCTTAGCGGGACTCGCGTGCGGTCTCGGCCATGAGGGCGAGCAGGGAGCAGGCGATGGCGAACCGGGCGTCGAGTCGCCCCTGGTTCATCGACAGGTCGAGCGTGAACTCCTTCACGAAGAACCGGAACACCTGCTTCACCTTCGCGACCTCCTGCTGGTGGAGCTCGATGTGCCACTTCCCGACGAGGAGCGGGAACATGCGGCGGAGCAGCGCGGCGCCGTCCTCCTGCATCAGCCCGACCGGCTGATCCGCAGGGTCGAGGATGTCCCAGGTGTCGCGGACGATCGATTTGAGCCCGCGCGAGCGGATGGTGCCGACGCGCTCGCCGGTGCGCGCGTCGAGGACGTCGAGGCACCGGTTGAGGGCGATGACCTGCCGCGAGCGGATCGTGAGCAGCGGCTGCGACTCCGACTCGTCCGCGAAGAGGGTGAACTCCTCACGCAGCTTGAGCAGCGGGTGCTTGACGAAGCAGACGAGGGAGCCGTCGGGCGCATAGACGTGGAACTTGCGGCCGAGCAGCGACCAGAAAGGCCGCTTGATCGTGTACGTGGGGTGCGAGAACGGTTGAACCGCGAGGCCGCCGTACGCGGCTTGGGCTTGGACCATGGGGCTGGCAGTCTGCATTGGCGTCGAGTAGGCCGGAGCCGAGCGCGTCGGTCAAGCGGCGACTACCGCGTCTCTACCGCGTCTCCACCGCGCGTCTACCGCGCGAGCGGGCCGCGCTCATCGACGGCGATCCCCGCGGCGATGGCCTTCACGAGCTCTGGTTTGACGACCTTGCCCATCGCGTTGCGCGGCAGGGCCCGCACGACGATCGACTCGCGTGGGACCTTGTAGGGCGCGAGGCGCTCCTTCGCCCAGGCGCGGAGCGGTCCGGTGGCGCACTCCGCCTCTCGCCCGGACGCGGCGACGACGACCGCGACGACGCGCTCTCCCCACGCCTCGTCAGGGACGCCGATCACCGCGACCTCGGCGATCGCGCCGTGCTCCCTCAACGCCTCTTCGATCTCGAGGGCGGACAGCTTGTATCCGCCGCTCTTGAGGATATCGACCGAGGTCCGCCCGAGGAGCCGGAAGCACCCGTCGGCCGAGCGCTCCGCGACGTCGCCGGTGCGGAACCAGCCGTCCTGGAAGGCCGCGGCCGTGGCGTCCTCGCGCCCGAGGTATCCCTTGAAGACGCTGGGCCCGCGGATCCAGAGCTCGCCTCGCGCGACCGCGGCGCTGCCGCCCGGCGCTGGCGGGTCGCCCGGCGGTCGTTCCCCCGGCGCCCACGCGTTGCCCGCGTCGTCCGTGATGCGGGCCTCGACGGTCGGCAGCGGGAAGCCGACCCAGCCTGCCCGCCGCGCGCCTGGATCGAGCAGGTTGCTCATGCCGACGCCGATCTCGGTCATCCCGAAGCGCTCGAGCGGGATCGTGCCGGTGAGGTCGCGCCAGCGCTCGGCGAGCGTCACCGGCAGCGCCGCGGAGCCGCTCGTCGCGAGCCGCAGGGCCTGCGCCCCGGCGGCGAAGCCGGGCGCGCCGCCCCGGTCGACGTGCTCGAACAGCCGCTGGTACATGGTCGGCACCGCCATGAACGACGTCACCGAGCGGCGCTCGATCTCGGCGGCGACGCGCCGGGCGTCGAAGCGCGGCAGCATCCTGGTCGCGCCGCCCGCGAGCAGCGACGTCATGAGCGCGATGACGACGCCGTGGAGGTGGTGCAGCGGCAGCGCGTGCAGCAGCATGTCGTGATCCGAGAAGCCCCAGGCCGCGCGCAGGAGCTCCGCCTGCACGGCCAGGTTCCGGTGCGTGAGCAGCGCCCCCTTCGGCTTGCCGGTCGTGCCGCTCGTGTAGAGCAGGAGCGCCGGATCGTCCGCGGCGATGTCGGAGATCGCCGCGTCGCGCCCCGGGGCGGCGCGCTCGAGATCCTCCACGCGGAGCACGGCGCGGCCCTGCGCGATCGGGGCGGCCACGGCGGCGAGATCGCCGTCGGTGATGATCCGCCGCACGCCGGCGTCGCTCGCGAGCCACTCGAGCTCTGCGGGCGGATAGAGCGCCGACAGCGGCAGCGCGATCCCGCCGGCGAGGAGCGCGCCGAGGAACGCCGAGACCCACGCCGCGCCGGGCGAAACGAGGAGCAGGATCCGCTCCCCCTCCAGCGAGCTCGGGTTGTCGGCCTCACCCGCGCCGCGCCCCGCGCCGCCGGCGAGCAGCGCGCCGCGGACGCGGAGGGCTCGCTCCAGCAGCGCCGCGAAGGGGGTCTGCCCCCGCTCGTCCTCGACGGCGGTTCGGGCGGACGAGCCGAGCTGCGCGAGCCGTTCGACGAGCGGGGAAGCCATCGCGCGGACTCTCGCACAGCGGAGGTGCGCGGAGCCAGGCCGGTTGGTTACACTGCCACGTCATGAGAGCTTCCTGCCTCCTTTTCAGCGCCTCGCCGCGCCTCGCGGTCGCCGCCGGCCTGATCTTCGCCGCGGGGGCGTGCGAGAGCGCGCCGAAGCCCTCGGGGCCTGGCGCGGCCGTGACGGCGGCCCCGAGCGTCGAGGCGCCCGTCGAGCCGCCGAAGCCGAAGGGCATGCCCGAGCTGCTCGTCGACTCCATGGGCCCCTACATCGGTGGCCAGCGCGTGGATCTGGCGCAGAAGGAGGGGCCCGAGAAGCTGACGAAGGTGATCCGCGAGCTGCCGATCGAGGGCAAGCCCGTGACGCTGCTGGCCGACAAGAGGGCGAAGCCGAGCGCGGTCGCCGCCGTCGTGACGGAGCTCGGCGCGGCCGGCGCGCCGAAGGTCGTCATCAAGACCGACGGGCGAGACGACCTCCCGAAGGAGATCACGGTGGTGCCCGAGGGGCGCGCGTCGAAGCCGCCTTCCTGCGCCGTCAGCACGATGGTGCTGAAGGACCTCGCGACGGCGATCTGGCCGTTCGGCGGCGGCCTGGGCAAGAAGCAGCGCAAGGGGCTCGCCGGCCCGGACCTCTCGAACACAGGCGAGCAGCTCACGAAGGACATCGCCGCGTGCAGCGCGACGGTGGCCTTCTTCTCGGCGGACGACGAGGTCCCCTGGGAGATGGCGCACAACCTGGCGGGCACGGTCATGGCTTCCGACGCGAAGAAGAAGCTCGACACGCTCGTCCTGCTCCGCGCTGCCCCGGTCGCGGGGCGGCCGGTGCAGCTCGGTGGAGGCTGACGTGCATGGCGCCGGGGGGCCCCATCGCCTGGACCGCCGTGCCTTCGGGGCGCACCGGCCACATCGGGCAGCGGGTGCGCTCGGTGCGCATTTTTTCGGAGGGGCTGTCAAAGGCGGCGGGGCGAGATCGCGTGTGTGCTCGTTCGAGCGCGGGTAGGGTTGGCTGGGGTGACCGCGGCACGATCCGGCACACGCGATGGTGCTGCGAAGGCACGGAAATGCGCGGCTGAGCGCTCGCCGTTGGGGTCGGCCTGGATCATGAATAGGGCGAGTCGCCGGTCCCCTGCGCCATCGGGGGCGTGACAATCACGGGAGGATGGTTCGGACATGTCGAAGCGACTTCTTGGATCGGCCCGCGCGAACAGGGGCCGGAGTCTCCGTCCCCGGGCCTCCCAGCCGCGGGTGTCGGCGGCGCCTGAGGGGCAGGCCGTCGCGACAAGGGACTCCGCGAGGCCGATCGCGAACGGCTCGGACGTCGTCGCCGAGGAAGCTGAGTGTTCCGCCGCTCCTGCGCCGGCGGCTGCCGCTGAGGACGATGCTCCCGCCGTGTCGCCGGCTCTCGAGGCGCCCGCTGCACCGATCGTAGCGGAGGTGGCCGCGGCCGCGCCGGTCGTTGCGGCCGCGCCGGTCGTTGCGGCCGCGCCGGTCGTTGCGGCCGCGCCGGTTGTTGCCGCGCCTGCGCCGGTCGTTGCGGCCGCGCCGGTTGTTGCCGCGCCTGCGCCGGTCGTTGCGGCAGCGCCGATCGCCGCGCCTGCGCCGGTCGTTGCGGCCGCGCCGGTTGTTGCCGCGCCTGCGCCGGTCGTTGCGGCAGCGCCGGTCGCCGCGCCTGCGCCGGTCGCAGCGGCCGCGCCGGTCGCAGCGGCCGCGCCGGTCGCCGCACTTGCGCCGGCGTCCGAGGCACTCACCGCGCAGCGCGCCGTTCCAGGTGGTACGGACGACGCGGACCCTGACAAGGCGCTGGATCACGACCTGTTGATCGTGGCTCGACAAGCCGGCGCCCCGAACCAGCCGGGTGCCCTTGCGTCCCCGTCCGATGAGCTGGCGCCCGACTCGGATGCGCTCGATCTGATCGACCCTTCCTCGCCCACGGCGGCGTTCTTCCGCCGCGAGGAGGAGGAGTCGTTCCCGCCTCTCGCCGAGGTGGCCAGCGGCCCCGACGATCACGCTGACGAGCGCCTCGTGGTGGTTCATCAGCTGTCGCCCGAGACCCTCGCCCGGCGCGCGCGCCTTCGTCGGATCGTCGCGGCGGTCGCGGGGCTCGCCGGGGTGATCTCCGTGGCGGTCGTCGCCAAGGCGGTGTTCTCGAGCAAGCCGTCCTCGCCTGCTCCGGTCGCGATGGCCGCGCCGGCTCCGAAGCCAGCGCCCGTCGAGACAAAGCTCCTGGCCGCCGCGGGTGCCCCCACTCCAGGACGGGCGAAGACGCCCGCGCAGACCGAGTCGGCGCTGATGGAGCCCTCTGCGAAGGGGGCAGGTGCCGTTCCCGATCCGGTGAAGGCGGCCGCCGAAGCGGAGAAGGCCGAGGCAGAGAAGGCTGCGGCGGAGAAGGCCGAGGCAGAGAAGGCTGCGGCGGAGAAGGCCGAGGCAGAGAAGGCTGCGGCGGAGAAGGCCGAGGCAGAGAAGGCTGCGGCGGAGAAGGCCGAGGCAGAGAAGGCGGCGGCGGAGAAGGCCGAGGCGCCGGCAGCCGGCGCCGAGGACGCGGGCAAGCTGAAGAAGGAGGCGCTGAGCTTCCTCAACCGCGGCAGGTACAAGGACGCGATCGAGGCGTCCCGCGCGGCCATCGCGGCCGATCCGAGCGACGCGCTGCCCTACCTCTACCTGGGCTCGGCGCTCCAGGACACGGGCAAGTGGAAGGATGGCCTCGCCGCGTACAGCGATTGCGTTCGCAATGCCACGAAGGGCCCCATCCACGAGTGCAGGGCCATGGGCGGCCGCAAGTAGCGCTCAGAGCGGGCGGCGAGCGATCTGCGCGAGGAACGCCGCGGACGCGGCGTAGCCGAAGGCCACGCCCGTGGCGAGGCGGCTCGCATGCCAGACGGGGCGCAGCCCGAGGTCCTGGGTCGCCACGTCGACCGCCATCAGCGCGGCGAGGGCGATGAGGATCGGGCGCCATGCCGTGATCGCCAGGCGAGGGCGCGCGATCGCGGCGCCCGCGGCGAACCCGGCGAAGATGCCAGCGCAGCGACTGCAGAGCGGCATGACGACGCCGTCGAGCGTGAGGGATCGCTCGGGCATCCGGTGGCACAGCGGCGCGAAGACACGATCGAGCGCTGCGCCGAGCTCTCCGAGCGGCGCGCGGCTCCGCGCGAGGGCGATGCACCAGGGCAGGGCGCCGAGGAGCACCAGCGCGCAGCGCACGACCGACAGCAGCGAGGGCTGCTCGGCCGGGCTCGATTCGCCGGGCGCGCGCGGCTCGGCGCCCGCGCCAACAGCGGCGGGTACCTGCGCCGCTGCCTGCCCGCGCCCGGAAGCGCACGCGGCCACCTCAGCCTCTGTCGGGCGCGCTCTTGCCGAGGTGGCGCATCACCTCTTTCAGATCGCTCCAGACCTCTCGCTTCGCGCCCGGCTGGCGCAGCAGGTAGGCCGGGTGGAACGTGGGCATGATCGGGATCGAGCCCTTGTAGAGCTTCCACGTGCCGCGGAGCTTCGTGATCCCCTCGCTCGTGCCGATCAGCCCCTGCACCGCGGTGGCGCCGAGCGCCACGATCACCTTCGGCTTGATCAGCGCGAGCTGAGCCGTGAGGTACGGGCTGCAGGCCGCCATCTCGGCCGGCTCCGGCTTCCGGTTCTTCGGCGGCCGGCACTTCACGATGTTGCAGATGTAGACCTCGTCGCGGTGGTACCCCATCGCCGCGATCATCTTGTCGAGCAGCTGCCCGGCCGCGCCGACGAACGGCTGCCCCTGCAGGTCCTCTTCCGCCCCTGGCCCCTCGCCGACGAACACGACCTCCGAGCTCGGGTCGCCGCGCGAGAACACCGTGTGGGTGCGGCCCTCGTGGAGCGGACACTTCTGGCAGGTGCGGACCTCCTCCGCGAGGAGCGCGAGGCGCGCCACGCGCTCCTCCTTCGTGTCCGGCAGCGCTGCGCTCGCGCGCGCAGCCGTCTCCGCGCGAGGCGCCGGTGCGGCGCTCACGGCAGGCCGGGGCGACGGCTCGGGACCCCGCTGCGCCTGCGTCGGCGACCACGCCCCCTGCGACTCGAGGCCGCCGCGCTGCTCAGGACGCGGGGAGGCGCTCGCGGCGCTCCCGCGCTGCTCCGGATGCGGCAAGGAGGCGCTCGCGGCGGCTCCGCGCTGCTCCGGAGGCGGCAGAGGGGCGCCCGCGGCGCCACCGCGCGGCGGCGGCGAGAAAGCCGCGTCGCTGCCCCCTCGCGCCACCGGTGGCGAGGGCGCATCCAGCCCGGAGAAGCCGCGTTCCGGCCGCCGAGGCGCCGGCGGAGCGCCTTCCGAAGAGGCCGCACCCAGCGCCTCGTGGAGCGCTGCAGGGTGGCCCGGCATTCCGTCTGCGCCGGTCGTTGCGTGCCATTCCAGGAACGCCCGAACCGAGGCGGTCAGATCGGCGAGCTCTTCGCGCAGCGCTTCGACCATGGTCGCCCCCTCAGTGGCCGCCCTGCTGCGCGAGCCAGCGCTCCGCGTCGAGGGCGGCCATGCAGCCCGTGCCAGCGGCCGTGACGGCCTGGCGGTAGTTCCAGTCCTGCACGTCGCCCGCGGCGAAGACGCCCGGGATGTTGGTGCGCGTCGAGCCCGGCACCGTCTTCAGGTAGCCGTTCGGGTGCGTGTCGAGCTGCCCGACGAAGAGATCGGTCATCGGCGTGTGGCCGATCGCGACGAACATCGCCGCCGCCGGCACGAGGTGGCTGTCGCCGGTCTTCGTGCTCTTCACGCGGACGCCCGTCACCATATCGGCCTTCACGTCGAGCACCTCCTCCACCACGTGGCTGTAGAGGATCTTGATCTTCGGGTTCTCGACCACGCGCTGGACCATCGCCTTCGACGCCCGGAACTCGTCGCGGCGGTGCACCAGCGTGACGCTGCTGCAGAGCCCGGACAGGTAGGTGGCCTCCTCCATCGCCGTGTCGCCGCCGCCGACGACCACGACGTCCTGGCCGCGGAAGAGCGCGCCGTCGCAGACCGCGCAGGCGCTGACGCCCTTGTTCTTGAGCTTGTCCTCGCTCTCGAGGCCGATGTAGTTGGCGCGCGCGCCCGTCGCGACCACCACCGCCTTCGTCAGGTAGAGCGTGTCCTCCACCCAGATCTTGAAGGGGTGGCCCGTCAGCTCGACCTTGGTCACGTCCGCCGTCACGATCTCCGTGCCCTGATGCGCGGCCTGGTCGCGAAAGCGCTGCATCAGCTCCTGGCCGGTGATCTTCTCGGGGAAGCCGGGGTAGTTCTCGACGTCGGTCGTGAACATGAGCTGGCCCCCCGGGATCAGGCCGCCGGCGCTGAAGCCCTCGATGAGGAGCGGCTTCAGGTTGGCGCGCGCCGCATAGATGGCGGCGGTGAGCCCGGCGGGGCCGGAGCCGATGATGACCAGGTTGCGGACGTTCGATTCACTCATGATGGAGGCATCTTATAGGCGCGACCGCCTTCCGCGTCGACCGCCCCGGCGGCCCGGCGCGCCGCCGCTGCGCCGCAGCTCCGCGCGTCCTGCGCTCCGCTCCTCCATGCCGGGGGCACGCCGGAGCCACGCCGGAGGTACGTCGGAGCCGCGCCCGAGCAGCCGCCCGCTCAGAAGCGCATGGTTCCGCTCAGACCGAACTCGTCCAGGCTGCTCTCGAAGCGGCCGCCGTTGACGCTCTGGATGCTGCGGTAGCCGCTCAGCGCAGCGCCGGATACGGCCTTGAGGCGCCCGTTCCCGCCGTTGTCCAGCGCACCGAACGACGTGTGCTGAAACGCTGCTGAAATGTCGACAGGGCCGACGCGCGCGGTCACGCCGGCCCCGACGCCGATCCGGTAGCCGAGGTGGAAGTCGAGGTTCAGATCGGCGTCGTCCTGCCCCTTGCTCTCGAAGAAGCCGCCTGCGCGCAGCGCGAGGAGGCTCGGGAGCACGACGTAATCGCCGCCGAGCCGGACCCCCAGGACGTCACGCCAGCGGTGCGGGACGTCGGCGTTGGGAGGCACCGTGCCCACGCTCGTGCCGCGGACGGGGATGCCCTCGCGGAACCGGACCTCGATCGCGTCGACCGCGCTGTTGTTGGCCCAGGTGAAATCGAGCTCCACATCGAAGACGTCATCCGCCATCGGATCGCGGATGCGGGGTTCGGCGGCGGAGGCGCGGCGCGCGCTCGCCGCGCTCCGCGCGCCGGCGCGGGGCCTGTGGTACCGGAGGCCGAGCTTCGCCTCCATGGGGATCCGCATCGTGAGATCGCCGGCGTTCTGCTCCTCGGTGACGTTGCACTTCGGCGCCTCGCCCTTGCAGGGGTCCTCGTCCTTGGCCCCTGCCGGCGTCCAGTAGCGAGACTCGATGGTGAGATCGGTCTTCGCCCGCACGGCGTCCTGCCACTTGAACCATGCGCCCAGGTCGAGGTGAGCCGCCGCCGCCCAGCGCGCGCCGAGGACGAAGCCTGGGATGAAGAGGTCGGTCGCCTTCGCGCGCGTGCGCAGATCGCCGTGCGCCTTGAAGTCGTCGCCGCCTCCGCCCGAGAGGGCCTCACTGAAATTGACGAAATCGATGGCCGCCGTGCCCCAGATGAAGCCGGCGCCGAGCGAGACCCCCTCCGCGGGGGTGAACCCGACCGACAGCGTGGGCATCAACATCAGGGCGTCGAGCGACGTGAGCAGGTACCGCTGGGGCGACGGCTGCGTCATGTCGCCGAAGCTCGGGTGCGTGTACCGGAGCGACTCCGGCCACGCCCGCTCGCCGACGCCGTGCGGGCCGAGCACCGCGACGCCGAGGGCGAGCGCGTCGCTCAAGCGCAGGGTCGCCGCGAGCTGCGGGTTCGGGAACAGGCCGCCCTCGGCGCACACCTCGGGGTCGGGGCCGCCGTCGCTGCCGGGCGCCGGGATCGCCGTCGTGGCGCTCGGCGGGACGGGGCGGCCGCCGGGGCCGAGCCTCGTGAAGCACTGGGCCAGCTGGATGAAGTGGACGCCGCCGTGGGCGCCGCTCCGCTGCGCGGCGAGCCCAGCCGGGTTGAAGTACGCGGCGAGCGGATCGTCCGCCCGCGCGACCCACGCCCCGCCGCGGCCGAGCTGGAGCACCCCGATGTCAGGCGAGTCGAGCCCCGACGACGCGCGCGCGGCGCCGGCGGCCACCATCGCAGCGAACGCGGCGCCCGCGGCGCCGGCAGATCCTCGTCTCATGACCCCCCGTCCCCGCCGCGCGGCGATCCCCGCCGCGCGGCCTCACTTCACCGGAGACGCCTTGAGCGCCGCCTTGCCGTCCTTCACGTAGACCGTGAAGCGAACACGCGAGCAGTTGTGGCGAGCCACGAGCGCGTCCTTGTTGCGCTGCAAGGTCCCCTTGAACTTCTCGAAGGTGAGCGCGTTCGTGGGCTCCCCGCACTGCTGCTTCACCGACAGGAACTCCTCGTAGACGGCGTTCCACTCGGTGAGCTCGTCCGGATCTCCCGCGCCGTCCTGCTGCGGCGCTGGCGCTGCCGGCGCGCTCGCCGCCTCGGGGACCGGGTTCGGCAGGGCGGGCGCCCCCGGCGCCCTGGGCGGCGGCGGCGGCGGCGGGCGCCGCGGCGGCGGGCGCCCGGGAGCGCCCGCGGGCTCGAGGGCGGAGATCGCCATCCCCGCGTCCGAGACCTCCTCGATCGCCTCGACGGGCTCCACGGAGTCGCGGGCCGGCGGCGGACCGCTGAGCGGGTGCGAGCCGGGCCGCCGCGTCGGGCCGCGCGGGCTCACCATGGGCTTCGGGTAGGAGGGGCGCGAGTCGGGGCGCGGCTCGCCGGGGCCGAGCGGCACCGAGAACGCGCTCATCGCCGGCTGCGTCGGGATCGGGCCGAGCACCTGCTCGAGGTCGGCGGCCTTCCGGGGCGCGCCGCCCTTCGCGGCCACCTTCTCGACGCCGTCGTTGATGTCGGCCGCGATCTTCCGGTACGCGCCGCGGAAGCGGCTCGGCGCCAGCACGTCGACCTCCCCCTTGGCGAAGCGCGCCGCCTCGCCGCGGAAGACATGGAGCGGCCGCGTGTGCTCCAGGAACGAGAGCACCAGCCCGATCGCGGCCATGCCGAGGACGCCGGCCAGGATCAGCACCGTCGGCACCTCGCTCTTGTCGTCGTTGTTCGCCTTGTCGAGGAAGTTGAGCGGCGAGTCGACGGACGCCGCGAGGCGGCCGACCGCGTAGCCGGCGCCGAGCTCCCACGCCTCGCCGGGCAGCCGCGCGTAGACGACGCCGAGGTGCTGGCCGATGACGCGGACCTCGGAGCGCCCCTTCTCGACGTAGTCCTTGTTGTCGTCGAGCAGCTTCAGATCCTGCGTGATCTGGTCGAGGTTCGCCTTGTCGAACCCCTCGGGCGCGCCCGAGGCGACGCGCGCCCCCTCGGCGTAGAAGCCGACGGCGGCGCCGGTGCGCTTCGTGACGGCGCGGGCGAAGGTGTCGTCGATGATCTTGGCGCCGATCACGGCGCCGACCGGCTCGCCGTTGACGTCCTGCTCGACGGGGCGCGCCACGACGCGGAGGATGCGGCCCTTCCAGACCCACGCGTCATCGCGGATCCAGCCGTGGAGGGCGTCGGCGACCAGCGGGTAGCCGCCGAGCTCCCAGTCCTCGCGGTGCTCGAAGTCCACCGACGCGATCACCCGCCCGGCCGCGTCGACGGCCCACACGTGATCGAACTTGAGGTCCGGGGGCACCTCCGCGGTCGCGGTGCGCAGCGCGGTGCGGGCCTTCTCGCGCAGCTCGGCGCCGGGCTTGGCCTCGGTCGACGACTTGGCCAGCGCGGTCCGCAGGGCCGGGTTCAGCGCGACCCGGATGAGCGCGCTCGAGCGCTTCCGGGCGTCGTCGTTGAGGAACCACTCGACCGCGCTGGAGTCGGCGCTGAGCGCCTCGCTCATCGCGCGGTGGCTCGAGCGGTTGTAGAGCTGCGCGGCGACGAAGAGGACGAAGACCGCGGCGCCGAGCGCGAGCGCGAGCACCCCGTACCAGAAACGCGACAGCAGCATGGCCTACTTTCCAGCCTCCGCGCTCGGTCCGCCGGTCTCGCCCACGACGACCGCGTCTTTGATGAACTGCTCGTCCGGCCCGGGCTTCACGATCGCCTCGATGGCCTTCCCGACCGGCTCGCCGTTGAAGTAGCCCTGCAGCGTGTACGTGCCGGCCTCGATCTCCATGGCGAAGTTGCCCTGGCGATCCGGGTAGGCGATGGCCACGGCCTTCGGCTCGACGACGATCCACGACCGGACGCTCGGGGCGAGTTGGTCGCGGAGCTCGTACTTGCCGGGGCCTGGCGGCGTCCAGGCGCGGGTCTTGGCCGCGGCGATCTCGACCGGCTGGAGCCCCTTGTTGCCGACGTCGTAGATCTTGTGCGGGAACGGGTCCTGGTTCTCGAACTGGATCTGCTGGCCCTCGGCGACGACGACCGTCACCGGGGAGGTGCGGCCGCCCGCGATGACGATCGAGCGCGGCGTCTTGAGCGGCGCGCCCTTCTCGCCGAGCGCGGCGATGCACAGCTCCTTCGGCGCGTAGCCGAAGAGCGCGCGGACATCGGCGCGGACGGTCGGGGACGGCTCGCGGAAGGTGTACCGGTTCGTCTTCGGGTCCTTGGCCTCGTTCCAGACCGGGTTCAGGAGCTTGGGCATGCCCGTGGTCCGGCCCTTGATCGTCACCGCTGCCAGGGCGGCCCCGGGCACGGTGAGGATCGCGAGCGTCAAGGCCAGGCGCCGGACGAAGCGCGAGCTGCCGGGGAGGCGGCGCGCGAGGTGGCCTGACGACCCAAACCGCGCTGCGCCGACGAGCGGGCGCTGCTCGCCGTGCTGCGCACCTGCAGATCGAGGGGATCTCGTATCCATCGCAGGCCCGAAGCTACCGGAAGGGGGATGAGAACGGAAACAAAAGCCGGGCCGTGCTCCGCGTGCCCCGCCTGAGCCGCCCCCCGGGCTCCCGTTCCTTGTGCGGTGTGCTCGGCCTTGTTTCGGGCCGCGCTCCATGCCGCGAGCGCCGCGCCCAGGCGGGGTACCCCCCGCCGTCAGGTGACGCCGCGGTGCGCCGGTCGCCGGGCGCATGTCGAGGACATCAAAAAACTGCGGGCCGCTTGGACGGCCCGCAGGAGAGAGATGTTCCGTACCGCCGAGGACGTGGGCCGAAGGACTTGAACCCCTAGCATAGCTGCTAGGTGGGAGCCTAAGTACCGCTTCAGGCTTCCCGGTGAATGGTTCCGGGCCTAGCTCACCACGGTATCGTTGTTGGCTCCCTGGTTCTTGCTTACTCGGGATTCAATCGTCCAGCGCCTCACGAAGTCGGCAGAGGGAACAACCATAGGATAGTTCACTGGGCGGCTCCGTCAACCGCTCTTCCGCACGTCCTCATGTTTTGCTCATGTTTGGATGGGCGCGCTCGCCGTTTGACGCTCTTGACTCTTGACGCTCGCCGTTCGCCACTCGTCGCACGGCACGTCGCACGTCGCACGTCGCTCGCCGTTCACGCCGCTCGCTTCGCCTCGCACGGGTCATGCATGAATCGCGCACGGATCTCGCTCGATTCGCTCGCGAGTCATGCACGGGTCAGGCATGAGAGCCTGACGGCGTACGGGTAGCCCCGAGCTGGCCGGCGCCTAGCAGGTCGGCGGGCCCGGGTGGGAGAACAGCGCGACGATGGCGGCATGGACGAGGCCGTTCGACGCCACGATGTTGCCTGTATGGTAGTTCGGCAAACCGCCGTCGAGCGCGGTGACGACGCCGCCCGCGCCGCGCACGATCGCGCTTCCGGCGGCGACGTCCCATGCATGCAACCGGCGCTCCCAGTACGCATCGTAGGTTCCGTCCGCGACCATGCAGAGATCGATGGCCGCGCTGCCGCAACGACGCACGGCCTGAGCGTTGCGCTTGACGGTCATGAAGGCGTCGAAGTTGTTGTCCGGCGCCCGGTCGCGGATCGGCGGGAAGCCGGTCGCCACCATCGCGCGCTGCAGCGACGCCGTGGCGCTGACCGCGCATCGCTCGCCGTTGCGGCGCGCCTCTCCGTCGATCGCCGCCGTGCTCACCGGCGCGCGAGCAGCGTCGCGCGGGCCTGGCTCGCGCGGCCGGAAGCCCGTCCAGCGCAGCCCGAGCGCGGGCGCGACGACGGCGCCGGCGACGGGCACGTCGTCATCCATCAGGCCGACGGACACGCACCAGAACGGGTGGCCGTGGACGAAGTTCGTCGTGCCGTCGAGCGGATCGACGTACCAGACGAGCCCGCCGCGCGGCTCCTCGCGGCGCGCGGCGCTCCGCTCCTCGCCGACGACGGCGACGCCGGGCGTGAGCGCGTCGAGCCGCGCGACGAGCAGGTCCTCGCTCGCCCGGTCGAACTCGGTCACGAGGTCGTGCGGCCCCTTCTCCTCCACGTGCAGGCCGCGCGGCCCTGCCCGGAACCCGGCCTGGACGAGCGCCGCTGCCTCCTCGGCGACGCGCAGCGCGATCGCGGAGAGCTCGAGCAGCTCGGCTGATCCGCGCCCGCTCATCGCGCCCCCGCCGACAGCGCGCCGCGGAGCTTCTCGTAGATGCCGCCGAACGCCCCGTTGGACAGGAGCGCGATCGTGTCGCCCTCCCGCGCGTCGCGCGCGATCGCGGCGACGATCGCGTCCACCGAGCCCGCCGCCTCCGCGCGCTTGCCCCCGCGCTCGAGGTCGTGCACCAGCCTGTCGAGATCGAGCCGCTCGCCGGCGGCGATGTCGGGGCGCCCGAGCGGCGCCAGCACGACGCGGTCGGCCGCGTCGAACGCGCGCGCGTAAGGCTCCTGGTGGAGGGCGCGGCACGCGGTCGCGCTGCGCGGCTCGAACACCGCCCACAGCGCGCCTCCCGGGTGCCTGGACCGGAGCGCGCGCAGCGTCTCGTCCACCGCGGTCGGGTGGTGCGCGAAGTCGTCGTAGACGCGGACCCCGCGCGCCTCGAAGAGGAGGTCCTGCCGGCGCCGGACGCCGGTGAAGCCGGCGAGCGCCGTGGTCGCGGTCGAGAGCGGCACGCCGAAGCCCTGCGCCGCGGCCGCGATCGCGGCGATGGCGTTGCGCACGTTGTGGTGCCCCGGCATCTGCAGGGCGAAGCGCCCGGCCAGGACGCCGCCGGCGTACAGATCGAACGACTGGCCGCTCTCGCCGGCCTCCGCGGGCGCGGCGAGCCAGTGCGGCGGCTGCCCGTGCGTGTCGTCGCCCTCGAGCGCGAACCACGCGACCTCTGCGCGCGCCGAGCGCGACACCACCTCGACGACCCGCGGATCGTGCGCCGCCGCCACGAGGAGCCCGGCCTCCGGGATCCGCTCGACGAACCCGCGGAACGCCGCCTCGTAGGACGCGGCGTCGGGGTAGATGTCGATGTGATCGTGCTCCATCGACGTGACGACGCCGACCTCGGGCTGGTAGTGCCAGAACTTCGGCGTCTTCTCGAAGAAGGCGGTGTCGTACTCGTCGCCTTCGACGACGAACGGCGTCCTGCGGCGACCCGCGCCCGCCTCGCCGAGGAGCGGCAGGCCGCGGCGGTCGCTCGCCGAGGAGGCGCTCCGGGGCAGGCGGAAGCTCGCCTCGAAGTTCTTCGGCAGGCCGCCGATGAGGAAGCCAGGGTCCCTGCCCGCCTCGTGGAGGATCCACGCGCACATCGAGCTCGTCGTCGTCTTGCCGTGCGTGCCGGCCACGACGAGTGCGGAGCGGCCGGCGAGCATGTGATCCGCGAGCGCGTGCGCCATCGTGGTCACCCGCATGCCTCCGTCGATCGCGGCGCGGGCCTCGGGGTTCGTCGGGCGGCAGACGTTGCCGATCACGACGAGATCGGGCCGGGGGTCGAGGTGCGCGGGATCGAACCCGGTCAGGAGGCGGATGCCCCACCGCTCGAGGGCCGGCCCCATGGGCGGGTAGAACGAGACGTCGGAGCCCGAGACGTCGTGCCCCGCGGCCTTGAAGAGCCCCGCCAGCGCACCCATGCCGGTGCCCGCGACGGCGACGAAGTGGACGTGCATCGCGGCGCAGTGTGCCCGAGCGCCCCGGGGGGGCAAGGGGGCATCCGCGCGAGAGCTCGCCAGACCGCGCCGGTCCCAGGAGTCGTCGCGCGCAACGCCCGCGATGCCTGGAGTCGCGCGCGCAACCGCGTTGCGGGGATACCGAAGACAGCGAGCGCCCCGTGACTCGACATCTCGCGCTCGGCGCGTTGACCGGTCCTTGCAGACTCCTTGTCTGGACGGCTCGACCGAAAAGGCGGCTCGACCGAAGAGGCGAGCGGGCCGCTGCGCTGCGGCGCGCGTCCAGCGTCAAGGCGGATCGACGAGCACGAGCGGTCTCAGCCGCTTCAGCGACCGCCGGCCCAGCCCCTTGACCCGGAGCAGGTCATCGACCTTCCGGAAGCGCTTGAGCTTGGCGCGGAGCGCCAGGATCGCGGCCGCCTTCGCTGGACCGACGCCCGGAAGGCGCATGAGGTCCGCCTCGGTCGCGAGGTTCAGCACGACCTTTCCGTCTGCGGTCACGCCAGCGGGAGCGCCCGTCCCGCCATCGCTGGGCGGCGGCGGCTCTACCGCTGCAGCCCCCGCATTGGCGGCCGGCTCGGAGGTGGCCTGGGGCGGGGGGCTTCCGGTGGAGCCGAGCGGCGCTGGATCGCCGGCGACCATCGCCAGCCCTGCGGTCGGGTCTGCCGGGCTGCCCGGGTTGGCCGGGCGGGCCGGGAGCAGGCTCAGCGCATGCCCGGAGCCCACGAGCGCCAGCGCGAAGAACCCCGCAACGTAGGCCGCGACCTTGCCGCCCAGCGCGGTCCAGGCCGAGTCCCTCAGCGCTGCCAGCGCTCGCTCTCGCCACGGGCGACACCCCTCGTCGTCCTGCACTGCATCCGACGGCCCGGCGTGCGAGCCTGTCCCCTTCGATGTCGTTTGCATCGTTCCGCGTCTCCTTCCCATGCCAAGGACGTCGCCCTCCGCGCACCAGCGAGCGGCGTTCGTCTCCTCGGCGTGGTCGCCTGGCGAACGGCGTGCCGGCGCGCGCTCGCCTGGAAACCCGAGCAAATCCCGGGTGCCAGGCGCTCCGGGGCCTGGCGCCGCCATGGCGGAGGCGCGCGGCGCGGCCGGCGCGGCGTGGTCGACCTCGCCGGCGGGCGGCCGAGCGCCGTGTCTCGAGCGAGAAGCTCGGCTACCATCACCGCCCCGGGCGCCCCGCGACCGGCGGCATCCACCACCGCCGCAAGGCGCTCACCACGAGGTCTTATGCCCCACGATCCCCGTCGCTTCGTTGATCCCGGCCCCGCGGGGCGCTCGCGCCGAGGCTTCCTCGGCGGGCTCGTCGCCGGCGCCGCGGGCGCCGCGCTCCTCGGCTCGCGCGCGGCGTTCGCCGAGGAGCCCCTGAGCCTCGCGGCCACGCCGCCCCCCGGCTTCACGCCGCTCTCCATTCCGGGGAAGATCGTGAAGGTCACGAAGTCGAACTCGATGCAGCCGAACGGCCTCTGGCCCGACGCGTCCGCGGCGAAGGTGATGCTCGAGCGGGCGATGGCCGAGCTCACCGGGAAGGCCGACCTCGGGGCCGCCTTCGCGCGGTTCGTCCACAAGGACGACCGCGTGGCGATCAAGACGAACGGGATCGCCGGCCAGAAGGGGGCGACCATGGCCACCAACAAGGAGCTCGTGCTCGAGATCGTGCGCGGGGTGATCGCGGCGGGCGTCCCAGCGGAGAACGTGGAGATCTTCGAGCAGTACCCGTCCTTCCTCGCTGGCACCCGCTGCGCCGACCGCAGCGCCAAGCCTGCTGCCGAGTTCCCGGCCGGGATCCGCGCCGCGGTTCACGAGAACAAGGACGCGGTGATGCCGAGCATCTCGGTCTGCGGCATCCCCACCAAGTTCGTGCGCCCGTTCACCGAGGCGACCGCGGTGATCAACGTCTCGTTGATCAAGGACCACTCGATCTGCGGCTATACCGGCTGCCTCAAGAACATCACCCACGGCACGACGATCAACCCGCACTCCTTCCATGAGCACACCGCGAGTCCGCAGATCGCGGAGCTCTACGGGCAGGACGTCGTGAAGAGCCGTGTCCGCCTGCACATCACGGACGGCTTCAAGCTCATCTACGACCAGGGCCCGCTCGACAAGAACCCGAAGCGGCGTGTCCTCCACGAGTCGGTCTACGCCACGACCGATCCGGTCGCGATGGATGTGATCGGCTGGGGCGTGGTCGAGGCGTGGCGCAAGGAGAACGGGCTGCCCACGCTGAAAGAGGCGAGCCGTGAACCCTCGTACATCCGCATCGCGGGCGAGCTCGGTCTGGGCGTCTTCGACAAGAATAAAATCGCGATGCGCGAGGTCGGATTGTAGCGGCGCCGCGGGATCCGCCCGCGTGACCGCCGTCGATGAGGCCGCCCGCCGAGGCTCGTGTTGCTCATGCCCTGCTCCAGGTCGACTGCGCGCTCGTCCACACGCCGGAGGGCCGCGCCGGTAGTCCCGCTCGTCGCGTCCCTCGCGGTCGTCGCCTGCAGCAGCACCCCCCCGACGAGGCCGCCGGGGTTGCCTCCGACGCCGGCGTCGGTCACCCGGGAGAACCCGGGGGGCGACGCGGCAGACCCCGAGCGGGCCGCGCTAGAGCGGCTGCTGGCCGAGCCGTGGGGGAGGCGGCAGGACCGGTTCAACACGCTCGACGTACCGCTCGTCGACTGGAAGAGCTGGCGCAGGGTGCGGATCTTGACCTACCCGACGCGCGCGACCTTCCGGTACGGCGACGAGCACTACGCCGCCCTGTCGGTCGTGTACACGACCACCTCAGGGCCGAGCGACCCCGACAGCTGCCTCGACGAGTTCTGGGCGAAGAACGCGCCGCTCGCCGACGGTTATGGCGTGCGGCTCGGGGAGGCGCAGATCATCCGCACGACGCAGGAGATCGACGGCGAGGTGCGGCCGCTCGTGTTCAAGGTCCTCGAGGGCAGCGTCGACTCGGTGCTCGTGAGCGACGAGTACGTCGGAGCGATCGCCGTCTACGAGTCGTGGCCGGGGACATGCCTCGTGGCCGCGATGGCCGTGAAGTCGACCCAGCACCCCGAGCTCGCGCGCCGGGTGCGCGACCGCTGGATCGACGAGGGCGCCCCGAAGCTCAAGTGGACGTCCAGTATCACCGAGGCGCCCACGACCAGCGCGCGGTAGCGGCGCCGACGCGCCCTGGCGATGGCCGGTGATGCGAGCGTCACGGCGGCGTCGCGGCGCCCCTCGAGATCAAGGTCCCATGGGCGCCGGGCTCTCCGCGGCCTCGAGCGACCACGGCGCGCCCTGAGCCACGCTGTGGCCAACGACGCAGGCGGCCGCGATGAGCAGGCCGACGGCGACCATCCAGGGGACCCGCAGCGGCGGAAGGACGCGGCTGTCCAGCACGACCTCGCTCTGCCGGTCGCACGAGGCGGAGGCGGGCTCGACGGCCGCGTCCGTCGCCGTGGTGCTGCCGAGATCGTTCGCCGGCGTCGCCAGCATCGCGGCCATGGTCGTCTGATCATCCATCGCGCAGCGGAGCGGGGCCGCGACCGCGCCAATCGCGCTCCGCTTCACGATGGCGCTCCGCTCGGACGGCGGCGGGACCGGGATCGCGCGCAGCGACTCCGACGACGGCAGGGAGGCCGGCGCCTGCACGATCGCGGAGAACGCTTCCATCATCTCCTTGCCCGACTGGAACCGCGCCTCGGGCTCGAACTCGAACGTCCGGGCGAAGAACGCGTCGATCCCGGGCGGGAGCTCCGGCGCGAGCTCGGACGCCTTCGGGAACGACGTCTGGCAGATGTGCCTGACCAGCTCATTGATGTTGGCGCCCGCGAAAGGACACTGGCCGGTGATCGCGCGGTAAAGGATCACCGCCATCGACCAGAGATCGCTCCTGTAATCGACCTGCCTGGGCGCCATGGTCTGCTCGGGGCTCATGTACCTCGGCGTCCCGAGGACCATGCCCGTCTTCGTGATCCGATCGCGAGAGCAGGACGACTTCGCGACGCCGAAATCGAGGACCTTGACCAGATCGTCGCCGGCCGAAGACGTGATGAAGATGTTCCCCGGCTTCAGATCCCGGTGGATCACCCCCGCGGCGTGGATCGCGTCGAGGGCCTTGCCGAGCTGCGTGAACAAGGTCGTCGCCTGCGCGAGCGGGATCCGCTCCTCGCGTTCGAGGCGGCGATTCAGGTCCTCTCCCTCGAGGTACTCCATCACGATGAACGCGCAGCCGCGGTCGACGCCGTAATCGTAGGTCTCGATGACGTAGGGGCTCCGGACTCGCGCGGACGCGCGGGCCTCGCGCTCGAAGCGGGCGATGAGCTCGGGCTCCGTCGCCGCGAAGCTGCGGATGAACTTGATGACGACCCGCCTCCTGAGCTTGATATCGAAGCCCAGCCACAGATCACCCATCCCACCGCCTCCGAGCCTGCGCTCGAGACGGTACTTGTCCATCACGGCACGACCTTCAGCAGTCTCGTTCATGGCTCCGCACCTGCCACCCACTGCTCTAGCCTGGGACAAGTGATCACCCGATTCCTGTCGAAGGGCCCACCCCCAATACTACGCCTGATCAAACTATAGAGCAATCCGTCCGGACGGTGAGCCGAAAACGTCCCGAAACAGAGCGCAGCTCACAACGAATGAGCGTACTGCGCTGAAACGCGCATGGCGCATGTGTGGCTTGATGCGACGTGAGGTGAATCGATGTCTGTCGAGGTGCGGCAGCCTGCGATTACAGGATGTCGAAGGGGTAGGCGCGATCCGCATACGCTCGCACCGCGATGGCCTTGCGCAGCTCGTCGTCGTTCTTCTGGAAGTCGGCGACGTGCTGCCGCAGCCGCTTCTGCGCCATGCCGGTGAACACGGTCGTGAGATCGATCTCCCGCCGCGCGCCGTCCTCCCCGCGCCGCTCGATGGCCCGGGTCGTGCGCGAGATGCACGCGGCCATGCAGTAGAGATCGATGGCCATCTCCGCGATGCGGCGCTGCGCATACTGCATCTCCGCGATCTCCCGCCCGTGCTTCCGGAGCATGTCCTCGCTGTGGGTGGCGAGCTCGGCGGTGCAGTCCTCGAAGATCACCGCCTCCCGGCTGAGCAGCGGGTGCGCCTTCGACATCCGCTCGCGCCCGAGCACCGACCGCGCCTTGCGGAGCGCGAAATCGCTGAGCAGCCCGAAGCCCTTGATGGGCTCTCGCATCGCCTTCGCGACGTCCGCGAGCGCCTTGCCCGGGCCGCTCATCCCGGAGAGCGCCATGAAACAGCGCAGGATCTCGTTCGTCCCCTCGAAGATCATGTTGATCCGAGCGTCGCGCAGGTGGCGCTCGTAGGGGTACTCCTCCATGTAGCCGATGCCGGCCGCGATCTGGAGCGTCTCGTTGACGACGAACCAGAGGGTCTCGCTCCCCATGACCTTGCAGATCGCGCTCTCGATCGAGAAGTCGGGGACCTTGGCGTCGACGAGGCTCGCCGTCAGGTACGTGATGGACTCGAGCGCATACGTGTGCGCGAGCATCGTCGCGATCTTGTCCTTGATGAGCCCGAAGTCGCCGATGCTCCGGCCGAACGCGCGCCGCTCCTGGACCCGGTCGAGCGCCATCCGGATCAGCGTGTTGCACGCGCCCACGCACCCCGCCGAGAGCCCGAGGCGCCCGTTGTTGAGCACCTCGACGGCGACCTTGAAGCCCTTGCCGACCTCGCCCAGCACGTTCTCGCGCGGCACCCTCACGTCGTCGAAGAAGAGCTCCGTCGTCGACGAGCCGCGGATCCCGAGCTTCTGCTCGTTCGGCCCGTTCTTCACGCCCATGCTCCGCTCCACGATGAAGGCGGTGAGCTTCGGCTTGTTCCCCTCCTCGAGCGCCGAGGTCCGGGCGAACACCGTGAAGACGTCGGCGAAGCCTCCGTTCGTGATCCAGATCTTCGACCCGTTCAGCGTGTAGTACGAGCCGTCGGCCGACATCTCGGCGCGCGTCCTGATCGCCGCGGCGTCGGAGCCGGCGCCCGGCTCCGTCAGGGCGAAGGCCGCCATCCACTCGCCGGTCGCGAGCTTCGGGAGATACCGCTGCTTCTGCTCCTCCGTCCCGAAGAGCTGGATCGCCTTGAAGCCGATCGACTGGTGCGCGCCGAGGGTGACGGCGATCGACGCGTCGAGCCCGCCGATCTCCTGCATCACGCGCGCATACGCCATGTTGCTGAGGTTGACGCCGCCGTGCTCGGCCTGGATCTGCAGGCCCATCAGGCCGAGCCTCTTCATCTCGGCCAGGAGGTCCGGATCGATGGCGTGCTCCCTGTCGATCCGGCCGCTGTCGACGCTCGACGCGAAGAACCGCCGCACGCTGTCGAGCATCATCGACGTCGTCTCCCGGTCCTCCGCCGGCATCTCGGGATACGGGAAGATGATGTCCTCGGCGATGATGCCGTGGAAGAGGGCCTTCATGAAGCTCTGCTCGATCGTGGGAGGCATCGGACCGTCCTTTCCTGGAGCAGGCCGCTCGGCCTCCGCGGGAGCGCGCGGCGCGCCCGGCCTGCTCAGTGCGTCTTCCTCGGCGTCCGCACGGACTCCGCCGGGCTCTCGTCCTTCACGGGCCCTCCGGCCTCGTCGACGACGACGGGCGCGACAGCGCCCCGTGCGCTCGAGGAGGGCGGCGGGACGGCGCCCCGTGTGCTCGAGGGGGGTGGCGGGACAGCGCCCCGTGTGCTCGAGGGGGGCGGCGGGACAGCGCCCCGCGCGCTCGAAGAGGGCGAGGGGGCGGCGCCCCGTGTGCTCGAGGAGGGCGGGGCAGCGCTGCCGTCCCGACCCGGCGCGCTGGACGCCGGGACGGGCGTGGGCGTGGCGGGGCGCGTGGGGTGCGGCGTGACCGTCGGCGGCGCAGGCGTGTGCCCGGCGCGATCGCTCTCGCGCTGCCACGGGTACTTGATGCGCCCGTGGTACATGTTGACAAGCGTCGACGCCATCCGGCTCGTCATGATGCGCAGGTCCTCGATCGTCAGCCCGGATTGATCGAGCTGGCCAGACGCGAGCTTCGAGAACATCACCCGCTGGATCATCTCCTCGAACTTCTTGTGCTCGGGCGGCCAGATGGTCCGCGACGCCGCCTCGATGGAGTCGACGAGCATCAGGATGGCCGTCTCCTTCGTCTGCGGCTTCATGCCGGGATAGCGGAAGTGCTCCTGCGTCAGATCCTTCGGGTTCCCGTGCTCGACGCACTTGTGCCAGAAATACTCGACGACCTGCGTGCCGTGGTGGGTGTACGCGAACTCGACCACCGGCTCGGGGATGTTGCCCTCGCGCAGGATCTTCGTGCCCATCACGACGTGCGCCATGATCGCGTCGGCGCTCACCTCCGGCTCGAGCTCCTCGTGCGGCGATCGCTCGCCGTGCGGGAGGTTCTCGATGAAGTACTTGGGCTGCACGGTCTTGCCGAGGTCGTGGTAGTAGGCGCCCACGCGCGTCAGCAGCGCGTCGGCGCCGATCGCCGCGGCCGAGGCCTCGGCGAGGTTCGCCATCGCGCGCGCGTGCTCCCAGCTGCCCGGCGCCTCCGCCGCCATCTTCTTGAGCAGCGGCTGTTCCAGGTCGGTGAGGTCGAGCAGCTTGTCGCGGGGCACGTGCCCCATCGCCCGCTCGGCCGGCTCCCTCAGGCTCCGGCCGAGCACGCCGACGAGCAGCCCCCCGCCGACGCAGGCCAGGACGTTGGAGCCGAGCCAGCGCTTCAGATCGGCGCCGAGATCGAAGCTCCCCTCGAACAGCACGGTCAGCGCGATGAACCCGATCGCGCCGGCGATGCCCGCCAGGCTGCCCGCGACGAGCAGCTGCCGCGAGCCCTTGCGCTTGAAGAAGAACATCGTCGCGGCGATGCCGCGCACGAGCAGCACCGACAGGAGCACCACGTCGAACCGGAGCAGCGACGACGCGATGAACGCCACCCCGACCTCGACGAGGAACGCGGTCCGCCGATCGAACGCGATCGCCACCCAGAGCGGGAGCGCCGCGACCGGCATCCAGAACTCGGGCAGCGCCGTGAAGAGCAGGAGGAGCTTCGCGACGATGAGCGAGCCCGTCATCAGGACGAACATGCCCACCTGCGTGCGGAGCAGCCGCACCCGGTTCTGCCCGAAGCGACGCAGGTAGACCGTCAGCATCAGGCAGACGATGAGGTAGATGGCGTACATGCTCGCGAGGCGCGCGCCGAGCCCGGGCCGCCTCATCCGCCGCACCGTCTCGTACGCCATCGCGGCGTTGTGATCCTCGTTGTGCTCCGAGAGGAACGTGCCGCGCGGCACGATCACGCGCCTGTGCTCGTAAGAGAGCGTGAAGCTCCCGTCGTGCGTGTCGCGCACGATCCGTGGACCGTACGGGACGCGCAGCGTCACGGGCGCAGGCTTGCCCATCTCGGGGCTGAGCGCAGGGATGAAGAGCTCGCCAACGCCGAGCACGGCGAAGCACGCCGCGAAGAGGGCGCTCAAGACGAAGCCGGCGAGGGGACCTGCCCGGATACGCGTGCGCAGCATGGAACCGCTCGGTATCGTCCGCTGGTGCAGCCTGAGAAACGGTTGACAGGGCACGCTCGCGCGTCGCCCCGCCTCCACCGGACGACCGCGAGGGGCCGCCGATGTCGATGTGTAGGCGGGACCCTAGCAAAGAAGCAAGGCCGAGTCAGCGGCGCGCGGAGCGCGGGCCCCCGGGCACGCCGCCCCCTTGCTTGATTGCCTCGGTTCTCTGCGTTCCGTCCGTTCCCTCGGTTCCCTTTCTTCCCCATGGTCCGCTCCGAGTCCCCGCCCGAGGGCGGGGCGGCCGCCGGGAAGCCGGCGCCCGAAGCGAATGTGGACGCCGGTGCGCCGTCCAACGCCGGCGCGCGCCCGTCGGCCCACCCGGCATTGGCGGGAGCGCAAGGCGCCGGACCACCCTCGCGATGTTCCAATTGCTCCTGGAAAACATCGATTCGAGCAGACAATTGCCGTTCGGCGCAAAAGTTGCTACCCACAGGAAATGTCCCCGCTGCGCATGCTGCTCGAACGCCGCAGGAGCGTGGTGATCATGGGGGTCCTGAACCGCACGCCGGACTCGTTCTCCGATGGCGGTCGCTTTGCGGATGAAGATACGGCTCTCGCGCAGATCGATGCGATGCTCTCCGAGGGGGCAGACATGATCGACATCGGCGCGGAGTCGACGCGGCCGGGCGCGCGGCCCGTGCCGGATGACGAGCAGATCGCGCGCATCGGCGGGAGCGTGCGCGACGCGGTGAGGAGGGGAGCGGTGGTCTCCATCGACACGACCTCTCCCGCCGTGGCGGCGCGCGCGCTCGACGACGGCGCGGCCGTGGTCAACTCGATCTCGCTCGACAGCGCGGCGGAGCTCGGCGCGCTCTGCGCTCGGCGCGGGGCGTCGCTCGTGCTCATGCACAGCCGCGGACCGATGTCGGCGATGGCCGGCTTCTCCGCGTACCCCGACGACGCCTACGGCGACGTCGTAGCCGACGTGGCCCGCGAGTGGTCGAGCGCCGCCGCGCGGGCGATCGAGGCGGGCCTGCCGGAGGGCGAGCTCGTCCTCGATCCGGGCCTCGGCTTCGCCAAGAACGCGCGGCAGTCGCTCGAGCTGTGCGCTCGGCTGCGCGAGCTCTGCGCCCTCGGCTTTCCCGTGCTCGTCGGGCCAAGCCGCAAGTCGTTCCTGGCGCGCGCCGCGGCCTCGGAGGCCGCGGGGCGAGGCGACGGCGGGGAAGCGCCGCTCGCGCCGCCCCCCGACCGCCTCGGCGGCACCGTCGCCGCCGCGCTCGCGTGCGTCGCGCGCGGCGCCGCGGCGGTCCGTGTCCACGACGTCCTCCCCGTGCGCCAGGCCCTCGACGTGATGCGCGCGATCGAGCGCGCGGGCGCCGGCGACCGTCGGCGCACGGATGGCCCCGTCGCCCAGGGGGCGCGCGGCGATGGTTGAAGGGTTCCTCCGCCTCTTCTCGGTGAGGCCGGCGACGCAGGTCATCCGGGACTTCTTCGACATCTTCATCGTCGCCTACGTCGTCTATCGCGCGCTCCTCGTGCTGCGCGGGACCCGCGCGATGCAGATGGGCCTCGGGCTCGGCATCGTCTTCCTCATCTATCTCGGGGCGAAGATCTTCGGCCTGACCACGCTCCTCAACCTCCTCTCCTGGCTCCTCTCCTCGATCATCCTCATCGTGGTCGTCGTCTTCCAGAACGACATCCGCCGCGCCCTCATCCGCGTGGGCGGCAGCAACTGGTTCACGAGCGGACGCGAGCAGCAGTCGCGCGTCATCGACGAGGTGGTCGCCGCCGCGACCGAGCTCGCCCGCCACCGCATGGGCGCGATCATCGCCTTCGAGCAGGACGCCAACGTGCTGGAGTTCGTGAAGAGCGAGGGGATCCACATCGACTCGGTCGTCACCCGAGAGCTGCTCGTCTCGCTGTTCGTCCCCGAGTCGGTGAACAAGCTGCACGACGGCGCGGTGCTGATCCGCGATCTCAAGATCGCGCGCGCCGGCGTCTTCTTCCCGATGCCGGAGACCAAGATCCTCGACGCCAGCCTCGGCTCCCGCCACCGCGCCGCGCTCGGGATCACCGAGGAGACCGACGCGGTCGTCGTCGTCGTCAGCGAGGAGCGCGGCACGATCAGCTTCTGCTTCAGCGGCAACATCGTCTCGAACCTCGACGGCCAGTCGCTGCGGCACGCGCTGCTCGGGCTCTTCGGCCGCTCGTCGCGCAGGCGGCGCTTCGCCAAGAAGGTCGCCCAGGTCGGCCGCGCGAGCCTCCCCACGCCGGCGGCGCGCGGCCCCGCCGTGGGCGCGACGCAAGGCGCCGGGCAGGCGCACGAGCCCGGTAAGCCCGCCGCCGCGAAGCCTGCGCCGATCGAGGCCAAACCTGCAGCGCCGGTCTCGAAGACGTCCTCGATGATCAAGGCGGCCGTGGACCCCGACGCGCGGCCGATGGCGCGGATGTCGACGTCCACGCCGATGCGCTCGGGCGCCGAGGCGCGCGCCGCGATGGGATCCAGCGCCGACCTGCGCGCCGGGGCCGGCGCCGAGGCGCGGGGCCCGGGGGGGACGGCCGGGCCGCAGGACGCGGATCGCCCGTCCGAGCGCGGCCGGCCGGCCATGGTCGACGTCCCCGCGGCGGCCGCGACCGACTCTCCCGTCCCGTCACAGCGCACCTTCGTCCCGACCGGGCAGGTCGCGGCGACCGCCGCATCCAAGGGGAGCGCGGAGGGGATGCCCCCGCGAGATGAGCCATGACGCTTGCCGGCATCCGCGAGGCGCTCCGCTCGGCGCTGCTCGACAACCTCGGCCTCAAGCTGCTCTCGATCACCTTCGCGCTGTGCCTCTACGCCTTCATCCACGGCGCGGAGAACGCGCAGCGCACGCTCATGCTCAGCGTCGTCTCGATCCTCCCGCCCGAGTCGAGCAACCGGCAGCTCATGACCCAGATCCCGAACGAGGTGGCGGTCACGGTGCGGGGCTCCCGGACGCAGCTCGACGATCTGCGCGCCGAGAGCCTCGGGACGCTGCGGCTCGATCTCCGTAACGGCACGGTGACGCACATCGATCTCGACGCCTCGATGTTCCACGTGCCGGCCGGGCTGATGGTCGAGCAGATGTACCCGTCGACGATCGAGCTTGGCTGGGACGACGTCGTCACCCGGGCCATCCCGGTGCACGTACCCCGCACCGGGGACGCCGCGCAGGGGTTCCTCGTGAAGGGGATGATCTCGGTCGAGCCGCCGATGGTCAGCGCCCGCGGCCCGCGCTCGGTCGTCGACGTGATGCAGCTCGCGCGCACCGCGCCGTTCGACATCAGCGGCCTCACGGAGGGCACCTACCAGCGGCAGCTGGCGCTCGAGCGGCCGCCGAAGCTCGTGACGTACAGCTTCGAGAGCGTGATGGCGACGCTGGAGATCGGGCGCGAGCTCGCCACGCGGACGTTCGAGCGCAAGGTCGAGGTGATCGGCATCCCGCGCGCGACGGTCGCGCCGGCCGTCGTGCAGGTGCGGATCACGGGGACGCCGGAGGACGTGGGCGCCGTCAACGCCGACGCCATTGTGGCGCGCGTGGAGCCCAAGGCGGCGAACCTCGATCTGAGCCAGCCGGGCAGCGACTTCCTCGACGTGCTCGTCGACGTTCCGCGCGTCACCGCGGAGGTCAACCCGTCGAAGGTCATGGTGAAGTGGTGAGCGCGGCGCGCTGACGCTCCGCCGCCGCGGACGTCAGCGCGAGGGGACGACCAGCTCGCCCCGCGCGATCCGCGCGGACAGCGCGCTCACCCGCGCCTTCGTCGCGTCCGGGATCCCCGCCGCGTGCGGGCCTTCGCTCACGTAGCCGACGCCGCCCTCGGCCAGGCCGAACGACGAGAGGCCGCCCTCGAAGCGACCCTCCACGAGCGCGCGGATCACCTCGAAGACCGCCACGTCGGCGCGCTTGATCATGCTGGTGAGCACCGTCCCCGGCATCTCGTCGTGCTGGTCCCTGTCGACGCCGATCGCCTTGACGCCCATGTCGCGCGCCGCCTCGAGCACGCCGTGACCCGTCGCTCCGGAGACGTGGAAGAGGACATCGGCGCCCGCCGCGGCCTGGCTCACCGCGAGCGCCTTGCCCTTCACGGGATCGCGGAACGCGTCGGGCGTGGTCCCGGCGTAGGCGACGCTGACGTGGCACGCGGGGCAGACCTCTCGCACGCCCGCGCGGTAGCCCGCCTCGAACCTGTGGATGAGCGGCATGTCCATGCCGCCGATGAAGCCGACGCGGCCCGTCGCCGTCGTGAGCCCGGCGACGGCGCCGACCAGAAAGGTCCCCTCTTCTTCGCGGAAGGTGATGCCTGCGAGGTTCTCCGGCAGCGCGCCGGACGGCGGCGGCGCGTAGTCGAGGCACGCGAAGCGGGTGGCCGGGAACGCGCGCGCGACGACCTCGACGTCGGTCGAGAAGATGAAGCCGACGCCGATCACGAGGTCGAACCCGCGCGCCGCGAACAGGCGCATCGCCGCTTCGCGATCCTCCGCGCCGCTCGGCTCGAGCACCTCGGTGGTCACGCCGAGCTCGCGCGCGGCGCGGGCGAGCCCGAGATCCGCGGCGTCGTTGAAGCTCTTGTCCCCGCGCCCGCCGACGTCGAAGACGAGGCCCACGCGGACCGACGCGCGCTCGCCCTCGCCGCGGGGCGCCTCGCCGCGCGCGGGCAGGAGCAGCGACAGGGCAGCGAGCGCCGCGACGACGGCGGTGGCACGGCGGAGGGGCAGCGCGGCGGGCATGGATCGAGCGGGCGACAGCGGCGCGCCGCTCGGCTGCTCAGCCGGGCGGCCGCTCGCCGCCGGCGTCCCGGGACAGCCCGAGCTCGCCGAGCAGCGCGCGCAGCTTCTCGGGCCCGCGCTTCGGATCCGCAAGCTTGACGATGGCGTAGCGCTCCTCCTCGGTCAGCTCCGCCAGGCGGCCGAGCGCGCCCTCGTCGAGCGCGCCGTCCGGGCCGAGCCGGTCGCGCAGCCGCGCGCTGACGCTGTCCCGGTCCCAGGCCGCGCGGCGCACCGGCGCGCCCGCGAGCGGGGCGAGGGCGACCCCGGCGCGCTCCGCGAAGCCGCGGAGCACCTCGGCGTAGACGGCGACATCCTCGTCCGTGTCGACCGGCAGGTGACACAGGGCGAGCCGCTCCGCGCGCGACAGCGCCTGCCACCCTGCGAGCGAGATCTTGATCTCGGCGAGGTCCAGCTTCCGCCGCACCGAGAGCGGCACACAGTCGAGCGAGGCGTGGACCTCGCCCTCGAGCGCGAACTGCCTGTACATGGCGCCATTCTATACCCGCTGCCCGCGCGCGGACCCTCCGCGAACCGACGCTCCGCGAGGCGCGGCGCAGCCCGGGATGGGATGCGCGGCGCCGTTGCGCTAGCCTGCCGGTGTGCGCCGCTCCGGGCTCCTCACGACGCTGCTCGCGTCGCTCGCGCTCGCGTCGTTGACCCCGAGCGCCCATGGCCAGGCCGCGACGTCGGCGGCGGCGCCGGTGCCGCTCGACCGCGTCGTCGTGCGCTGGCATGCGCCGGAGACGGGCGGTGTGCGTCGACCTCAGTTCATCTTCGAGCGGGAGCTCGCCTTCGAGGCGCGCCTCGAGGCGCTCGCGGATCCCGACGCGGAGCCCGGGCTGTACCGGGACAGGCACGTCCGCGCCGCGCTCGACAGGCACATCGCAGAGACGCTGCTCGCCAGCCTGCCGATCTCGCCGGCGCCGACCTCGACCGAGGTGGCGCAGCGGGCCGAGGCCGCCCGGATCGCGCTGGAGCAGCGCGCTCGCGGCCGCGCGCGCCTCCTGGCCGCGGCGGCCGCCGAGGGGATGAGCTCCGACGAGCTCGACGCGCTGCTGCGCCGTCAGGCGCGCGCGAGCTTGTACCTGGACCGCATGGTCGCGCCGATGCTCGAGCCCACCGATTTCGAGCTCAAGATCGTCCTGCGCTCCGGCGCTACGCCGTTCAAGGATCAACGCTACGAGGAAGTCGCCCCGGCGCTGAAGCGATGGTATGTCGGGCAGCGGCTCGCCCAGGCGCTCGACGCGTACTACCAGAACGCGCGGGCCCGGGTCTCCTTGAGCATCATGCCCGCTCGCTGAGCCGCGCCGCGCGACGTGGCGAGCGGCCGGTCGGTAGCGCGCCAGGTGGTGGCATGACCGAGCGGTGAGAGAGCGGAAGTCCATCTCGCGGGTCGATTCCACCTCTCGATATCGATGGACGGCACCAGACATCGCGAAGAGGGCCCACATGCCGCTGTCCACGCGAAGGATGGAGGCCTCTCGTTCAACTCAAGCGTTCGGTGCGGCGAGTCGGTGGCATCGCGGCGCTCGCCGCAACCGCGCCCGGGGCTGCCAGGCACACCCGGCCTCGCCGAAGCACCTGGGATGTCTCGGGGCGACAGCGCAACGCCCTTCCTGGACAAGAACATGTCCACCCGCGCTGCACTGCAATCGAGACTGGCCCGCTCTGGATCTGCGCCGTTGCGACGCGATGCGTTATCATGTCGACCGAGGGCGATACGGCTGCGCGGCCTGCGCTCAGCGAGCCGATCCTGCGCGCGCGCGCAGGATCGGCTCGCTGGCGCGGCGCGTCCGGTGCGCCGGCGAGCGTCAATGAAGCTCACCGGGGCGAGGGGTCGCTCTGGGTTCAACCCAGGAGAGAGAGACGAGCACCCCGGCGGCGCCCCGGCCAGGTGTCGACATGAAAAGCCAGGTTCGTGGTCCCGAAACACGCGGCACATCGTCGGGCGCGGCGGCGCCACCGCGCTGCGAAAGCGCAGCTGGCCGGGGCTGGCCAATGCAGCCTTCCTGTCCGTGTCACGCGCGCGGCGCGCACCCGGTAACGCACCAGGGGGCACCCGTGAATTCTTCTGGCAACACTTCAGCCAGCGCGAGAGCCAGCGCGAGCCTGTTTTTGGTGCGTTGCGTCATTTCAGGCCCCCGTTCCTGGCCCGAAGAAGAGGGCGGGTCCTGCTTAACCAAGTGATTTCGATTACTTAATAATAACGCGCCGCAGAAGATGACAAACTGCCGAAGGCGGTTCGGAGACCTTTGACATGAACAGAACGTTCCTGTTAACTGTGCCCCCCGCGGGCCCCGCATGTGTGGCAGCGGGTGGCTCTTTCCTACAGAGTCAACTTAGATTCTCTTGACAGGCCACTACCTCTGCCGCGCTTGGCCATCTGGCCGAATCACCTCCCATCACCCCAAAGCACACTCCCAGAGAATGGATAGGAGCGTCGTTCGATGACATCACTTATGAGAGACAGGTCGTCGGTCCCCAGCAAGCGAATCGCGGGTCGGCGCGCCGCTGTCCGAGCCCTCGGGCTGCTTTCCGTCTCCGCCCTTTGCCTCACGGCGGCGCCGCGGTCGGCTCACGCGGTGGGGAGCGAGAATTTTGAGTGGCACTGGTACTCACGCCTCGGCATGGCGTGGTCCCCGGTCTACGGGCAGAACGTCCAGGGCGCGTCCCTGAACCTGCTCGGGTTCGGCATCGGCGGCCGCTACGAAGAGGGCGATTACTCCGAGCCGTCGTTCGTCGCGCACGTGGTGAAGGGCGCGACGCCGGATGACTTCTACGTCAAGTCCGAGATGACCTTCGCCATCTGGAACCAGTACGGCGGGCCGTTCATGCAGCCGTCCTCGAACGGTGGCCAGTCGATCACGGTGCAGTTCAACCAGGCGTACATCGAGGCCGGCAACTTCCTCGTCCCGGGCCTCAGCGTCTGGGGCGGCGCGAAGTTCTTCCGCGAGCAGTACGCGCCGATCGGCGACTACTTCTACCTCGACGACCTCAGCGGCCAGGGCGGCGGTATCAAGTACGGCGGCCTGCAGCTCGCGATCCTCGGCTATCGCGGCTTTGGCAACACCACCCCCCCCTACAACGTCGACGTGAACGGCGACGGCGGTGTGGACGTCGAGCGCTTCCGCACCGTCTTCGCCGGTAACTACAAGGCGGAGTTCGGCGGCGAGGCCAAGCACCACGTCAAGGTCCACGGCGAGTTCCACGTCCTGCCGGCCGCGAAGCGCGGTGAGGGGTGGGCGGTGCCCGACAACGCGCCGGCGGACTTCGGCGGCGTCATCGGCGCGAAGCTCCACCTCGGCCTCGGCCAGGGCAACTGGAGCGACACGGCGGTGCGCTTCGGCACCGGCATCGCCAACGGCGCCGCCGGCGGCGCGAAGACGTACCAGACCTGGGGCGCCCCGAACGACGAGGGCACCTTCGCGGGCTCCTTCGCCATCGAGGCGGTCGAGCACCTCGGCTTCCGGCTCGGCGACGCCGCCGCCCTGGAAGGCCTCGCCACCTTCCACTACACGAAGGCGGCGTACGAGGCCGAGGGCGCGGCGCCCCCCACCGCCCTCGAGAAGCAGATGGACTTCTCGGTCCAGGCGAACGCCACGATCTTCGCGCACAAGAACTTCCACCCCGTCGTCGAGGCCTCGTTCCAGGGCCGGAAGGACGGCGACGGCGACCTGGGCACCGCGGTCAAGGTCTCGGTCGTCCCGACCCTCGTGCCGACGGGCGAGCTCAGCGCCGGCGCGCGGCCGCACTTCAAGCTCATCTACTCGCTCGCCATCTACAACGATGTCGCGAGGGATGCGGCGATGTCCGGCTACCTGCAGCGGGTTGGCGCCGGTCCGGGCGTCGGCTCGAAGGTCGGCCAGTACATCGGTGCCCGCACCGACTGGTACTTCTAGACCGCTCGGTCCTCGAAGCCGCCGCTCTCTTCCGTTCCCCCACCCACCCTCAGGCCAGCGCCCCGGCGCCGCGATCGCGGCGCCGGCGGCGCGCCCTCACGCCGTATCGCTGCGCGACTCGCTCGCGATCTCCTGCGAAGCAGGCCCGGCGTCGTCGTCCACCGGCCCCTGGGCCTCGTGGTAGTGGTGCGCGAACGAGCGCGCCGCGCGGCGCGCCTTCAGGAACTCCGCGAACGCCGTCAGCGTGTCGAGATCCCGCGGACCGAGCGCCTCGGCGATGTCGCGGAGGTTCTTGCGCAGGCTCTCCACGCTCTTGCCGCGGCGGGGCTCTCGCGTCTCTTCACGCTCGCGCTCGCGCGCCGGCGGCTCCACCGCAGGGGCCGCCGGGACGACCGCCTCCGGGCGAGCTGGTACCTCCGGCACCCAGAGCGGGCGAGGGACCGGGTTCAGCGCGTGAGCGCTCAGCCACGCCTCCATGAAGATCCGCAGCCGCTCGCTGCGGAACGCGAACCAGCGCTCCCGCTCCGGACCGTAGGACATCAACACATCCTTGAAGCGACGGAACGCGCCCTTGCCATCGATCGCCTGGCTGAGCTTCGCCTGGAGATCCATGTCTTCCACCATCGGGATGTAGCGCTCCATCCACCGGTACTGCTCGCGCGAGCTCACGGGATCGATCCGGAGGTAGTTCGCGTCCGCCGCGATGCGCGCGTGCATCTGCGGATCCGCCACGCCGTCGACCACCCGCAGCACGTCGCCCGTGCCGAGGTGCAGGTACGAGTGCACCTCTGGGGCGTTGTTCTCGAAGGCGTCCTCCAGCGCCTCCCAGTCGATCGGGATGTCGCGAACGGCCGTCCCGCCGGCTGAAGCATTCTCGGTAGTCGGCATGTCCTCCTCGTCTCCATCGAAAGCAGCGAGGCGGCGGTGGGCTGGCCGCGCGCCTCGGTTCAAGTGCACCAAGTTTGAACGGAAATGCGCCGTCGTCATAGCACTCTACGCTGGTTGGGGGCTTCTGGGCCTAACTCTCGCAACCTAGGGTTGATTCCTTGATCCGGAAGCCCGTTCGGCCGCCGAGCCGCGGCGCGATGACGGCTCGGGAGAGAGCTTCGGAAGTCCTGGTTCAAGCGGAAAACAGCGTGGAAATTCAGGGGAATCGGCGAGTGCTCAGCTGCGCTTCGAGCGCGTGCGGGCGATGGCGTCGGCCCAGCGGTGGAGGTGGGCGGATCGATCCGCTTCGCTCATCGCGACCTGGAAGCTCTGCCCCACACGGGACATGCGGGCCGCGTCCTCCTTTGTGAGGAAGAGGCCGGCGCCGACCCCGGCGAGCATTGCCGCGCCTCGCGCCGTCGTCTCCAGGTCGGTGGGGCGCTCGATAGCGACGTTCGCCACGTCCGCCTGGAACTGCATGAGCAGGTCGTTCGCGGCGGCGCCGCCGTCCACGCGCATCCGGCGCAGCGGGTGGCCCAGGTCGTCGGCCATGGCCCGCACGAGATCCGTCACGGAGAGCGCGATTCCCTCGAGCGTCGCGCGGGCGAGGTGCGCCGCGGTCGTGCCGCGCGTCACGCCGGAGATGATCCCGCGAGCGTCCGGATCCCAGTAGGGCGCGCCGAGGCCCGAGAGCGCCGGGACGAACGTGACGCCCTCGCTCGAGGGCACGCTGCGGGCGAGCGCCTCGATCTCCGCCGCGCTCTTGATGAGGCCCAGGCCGTCGCGGAGCCACTGCACCGCCGCGCCGGCGATAAAGGCGCTTCCTTCGAGCGCAAAGACCACCTCGGAGCCGATCTTCCACCCGACGGAGGTGAGCAGGCCGAAGCGGCTCCTGAGCGGGCGATCGCCGATGTTGGCCAGCACGAACGCGCCGGTGCCATAGGTGCACTTCGCGTCGCCCGCGGCGAAGCAGGCCTGGCCGAAGAGGGCCGCCTGCTGGTCGCCCGCGACGCCGGCGATCGGGATGCCGTCGGGCAGGTGCGGGAAGCCGCGAGTCGCCGCGATGCGGCCCGCCGACCCGACGATCTGCGGCAAGAGCGGGCGCGGGATCTGGAGCATCGCGAGCATCGCGTCGTCCCAGCTCAGCGACGCGAGGCTCATGAGCAGGGTGCGCGACGCGTTGGTGACGTCGGTCGCGTGCACCGGCGAGCCGCCGGCCGCGTCGCCCGAGAGCCGCCAGACGAGGAAGCTGTCGATGGTGCCGAAGCAGAGCTCGCCGCGCTCGGCGCGCGCGCGCGCGCCGGGCACGTCGTCGAGGAGCCACGCGAGCTTCGTGCCGCTGAAGTACGGATCGAGCACGAGGCCGGTGGTCTCCTCGACCGCCTGCTCGTGGCCCGCGGCGCGGAGCTCGGCGCAGCGCGCCGCCGTGCGGCGGTCCTGCCACACGATCGCGCGGTGGATCGGGCGCCCGGTCGCGCGCTCCCAGACGAGCGTCGTCTCGCGCTGGTTCGTGATGCCGATGGCCTTGATCGCGCTGCCGGCCACGCCCGCCGCCCTGAGCGTCTCGCCCACGGCATCCTGAACGCTCTGCCAGATCTCCTCCGGGTCGTGCTCGACGAGGCCCGGCTCCGGGAAGTGCTGGCGAAATTCGCGCGTGGCGCGGCCCAGCGTCGCGCCCGACGTGTCCATGAGGAGAGACGTCGTTCCGGTGGTGCCCTGGTCGATCGCGAGGAGGTACGCGGAATCCATGCGGCCGACTAACGCGGCGGCATGTGGGCGCATAGCCGTTCCAGGCGGCGCCTCCATGAGATGCAGGGCCCGGCAGGCTAATCATCCGGTCAGGTATCCATGCGACAGCCGACGGCAGCCGCCCCGGGCGGTCGGGCTCGGCGCAGGTGTTTCCAGCGGGGCCGAGGCGCATTTGGCGCGGCCCGGCACGGTCGCTCCCCTCGGCCGACGCTGGACTTCGGCCGGAAAGATTGTCGGTCCGTGCCCGGCTGGGTAATCTGCCAGAACCGATGGCCCGCCTCATCCTGCAGACCGCCGAGGGCCAGCAGGCGATCGATCTGCGACCCGTGAACTCGCTGGGGCGCCACCCGAACAACTCCATCCAGTTGCTCGACAAGATCGTCTCCAAGGAGCACTGCATCATCGAGCAGCGGGGCGATCACTTCGTCCTGCGCGATCTGGGGAGCCTGAACGGCACGTTCATCAACAGCGAGCGTGTCCGGGGCGAAGCGCCGCTCAAGCACGGGGACGAGATCGCCCTGGGGTCCACGCGTGGCCGCTTCGACGATCCGGGCGCCCCGGTCGCGCCGCCGCTCGTCCCGGGCTGGCCGCCCGTGGTCAACCACCAGGGCGCGGCGCCGGCGCAGCCGCCGGGCCACGGGTATCCGCCGCAGCCGCCGCAGTACCAGCGCCAGCCGCAGCCGCCGCTCCCGGGTACGCCGGCGGCGCCGCCGGTGACGCGCCAGCCGTACGTGCCGCCGCCGCCGCTGGGCGCCGGACCGGGCGGGACGGCGCCGCTGCCAGGGCGCTCGGGGGCGCACGGTGGCTCGTTCGTCGCGCAGGGCACCCGCATCGACGTGAACGATCAGGCCCGGCAGATCGGGACCCAGATCGCCGCTGTCGACAAGGGGTTCCTGGCGTTCGATCGGATCGCCAACGACATGAACCAGCTGCGCGCCGACTACGAGCGGCTGCGCCTGTCGCACGAGCTGTCCCGCGAGATCGCCGCCGAGCGCGACACGACGAAGCTGCTCGAGAAGATCCTCACGAGCGTGTTCAAGTTCATCCGCGCCGACCGCGGGGTGATCTTCCTGCGCAACGAGAACGGCGAGCTCACCCCGCAGGCCATGCAGCGGCGCGACGGGACGACGGCCCCGATCAGCGTGTCGTCGACGATCCTGAACCACGTCGTCCACGAGCGGGCGGCGGTGCTGACCCACGACGCGGCGATGGACTTCGCGGCGTCGAAGGGCAAGAGCATGATCTTGAACCGGATCAGCTCGGCGATCGTCGCCCCGCTGCAGCACAACAGCGAGGTGCTCGGCGTGCTCTGGCTCGACTCGGAGACGCTCGCGCAGTTCCAGCCCAAGGACCTCGAGCTGGTCACGGCCATCGCCTATCAGGCGGCGATGTTCATCGAGATCAACATCCTCGGGAAGAAGATCGAGAACGAGATCGTCACGCGCGAGCAGCTGCGCCGGCTGCTCTCGCCGAACATCGCCGAGCGCGTCCTGAGCGGCCAGCTCGCCGTGAAGCAGGGCGGCCAGCACGTCGAGGAGTGCACCGTCTTCAACAGCGACATCCGCGGCTTCACGCGCATGGCCGAGAGCAAGCGGCCCGAGGAGCTCGTCGAGATGCTGAACGAGTACTTCGAGCGGATGGTCGACACCATCTTCCAGTTCGAAGGCACGCTCGACAAGTTCATGGGCGACGGGATCATGGCGCTCTGGGGCGCGCCGGTCGCCCACCGGGACGACGCGGTCCGCAGCGTGGAGTGCGCCCTGAAGATGGGCGAGGTGCTCGGCGAGTTCAACCGCGAGCGGCTCGAGAAGGGCGAGCTGCCGCTCGCTGTGGGCATCGGGATCCACACCGGCCCGCTCGTCGCCGGGTACATCGGGAGCTCGAAGGCGCTCAGCTACACGGTGATCGGGGACGTGGCGAACACGTCGGCGCGGCTCTGCTCCATCGCGCTGGCCGGACAGATCGTCATCAGCGAGAGCACGTACGCGCAGCTCGGCGGAAGGTTCGAGACCGAGGAGCTCCAGCCCGCCAAGGTGAAGGGCAAGGACAAGCCGGTCACGATCTACAACGTCATCCGGAGCCGGCCGATGTCGCAGGTCCCGGCGAACGCCTTCATCCACGCCGAGCCGACCAACGCGCTCCCCGAATGACCGAGGTGACGCGGCGCCTCGGCCGATCGGCCGGGGCGTGCGCGCGCGTCATCCCGTGGACGATGCGGCGCGGCAGCACAGCGCCGTAGCCGTCCGCCCGCTGCAGCGTTAGGGTCCGCGCCGTGGCTGCTTCGATCCTACCCTTTGAGAAACCTGTCGCAGAGCTCATCGAGAAGGTGCGGGAGCTGCGCGCGCTCGCCGCGGCGGACCCGCGGTTCGAGCCGGAGCTCGCCCAGCTCGAGGACAACACGGGCCGGCTGGCGCGCGAGATCTTCGCGGGCCTCACGCCGATGCAGAAGGTGCTGCTCTCGCGGCACGCGAACCGGCCGTACACGCTCGACTACATCAAGCGGCTCTTCACCGACTGGGTCGAGCTGAAGGGCGATCGGCGCTTCGCCGACGACTGCTCCATCGTCGGCGGGCTCGCGACGTACCACGGGCGGAGCGTGGTGGTGGTGGGCCACCAGAAGGGGCGCGGCGCGAAGGAGAACGTGAAGCGCAACTTCGGGATGCCGCACCCGGAGGGATACCGGAAGGCCATCCGGCTCTACGAGATGGCCGACAGGTTCGGGCTGCCGATCCTGACGTTCATCGACACGATGGGCGCCTACCCGGGCATCGGCGCCGAGGAGCGCGGCCAGAGCGAGGCGATCGGCGCCGCGCTCGCCGCGATGGCGCGGGTCGGGGTGCCGATCGTGGCGACCGTCATCGGCGAGGGGGGCTCGGGCGGCGCGCTGGCGCTCGGCGTCGCCAACCGGGTGCTGGTGCTCGAGTTCAGCTGCTACTCGGTCATCTCGCCGGAGGGCTGCGCGGCCATCCTCTGGAAGGACGGCTCCCGCGCCGACGAGGCCGCGGCCCGGCTCAAGATCACCGCGCCGGATCTGCTGCAGCTCGGCGTCGTCGACACGATCGTCGACGAGCCGACCGGCGGCGCGCACCAGGACCACGACGACGCCGCGGCGCGGCTCGACAAGGCGCTCTGGGCGACGCTCACGTCGATGGACGGGCTCGGGCCGGAGGAGCTCGTCGACGACCGGTACCGCAGGTTCCGCGGGCTCGGGTCGTTCGTGGGTTAGGCGGCGCGCCGCCCCGGCTGGCTCTCCTCGAGCGCCGGGGCTATACGGCTCGCGGATGGACTACGGCAAGGCGGTGCGGATGCTGCTGCTCGTGGGCACCAGCGCCGCCGCCGGCGGCGCGGTCCTCTGGACGCAGGCGAGGTTCAACGCCTCGGACCGCAGGGCGGCGCTCGGCATCGTGCAGCAGTACCGCCCCGAGGGCGGCCGGAGCGTGCCGGAGGCGATCGGCGCGCGGCACCCGGGAAAGGCGCCCGACTGGAGCACCATGACCGAGTCGGCCTGCTTCCAGCACGTCCGCGTGCGCGCGACGATCGAGGGCGAGGCGCGCGCGCCGTACGACTTCCTCGTCGACATCAACGGGCCCTCGATCCACCCGGGCAACGCCGAGGGCGAGGCGATCCTCGGCGAGCTCGCGCTCCGGCCTGCCGAGTCCGCCGCCGCGCCGGGGGCGCCGTGAGCGCCGCGAGCGTCCGCGTCGCGCTGGTGGGCTGCGGGCGTTGGGGGGAGAAGCTCCTCCGCGCGCTGTCGGAGAACGCGCGGGCGCGCGTGATCGCCGTGGCGGACGTCGACCGCGGCCGCCTCTCGCGGGCGCGCGCGCTCGCCCCGCGGGCGCGGCTCGTGCGCACGATCGACGAGGCGCTGGCCGCGCGCGTGGACGCGGTGGTCATCGCGACCCCCGCGGCGAGCCACGCCGAGCTCGCGCTGCGGGCCCTCGAGGCCGGGGCGGACGTCTTCGTGGAGAAGCCGCTGGCCCTCTCCGCCGCGCAGGCCGATCGCTGCGCTTCCCGCGCCGCGGCGCTCGGCCGGATCGGCATGGTCGGCCACCTGCTCCGCTACCACCCCTCCGTGGTGCGCCTCGTCGCGCTCGCGCGCGAGCGGCGCCTCGGCGATCTCGTGAGCTTCAGCGCGGCGCGCCTGTCGATGAGCGCCGCCGGCGGCGTCGGCGGGGCCCGGTCGGCGCTCTGGACGCTCGGGCCGCACGACCTCTCGTTGCTCTCGGCGCTCGACTCGAGCCCGCTCGCCGAGGCGCGGGCCCACCTCTCGCCGTGCGGCGAGCTCGTCACGCTCGAGGCGCGCCTCGAGAGCGGCCTCGCGGCGCGGATCGAGCTCTGCTCGTCGAGCCCGACCAAGGAGCGGCGGCTGCGGCTCGTCGGCAGCGCGGGCGTCGCGGTCTTCGACGACGTGCGCGCGCCCGACCGCATCCTGTTCCTGGACGCGCGCGGCGCCGCGGCGGGCGCGCCGGCCGGCGAGCGCGCCTCGCACCTCGAGCTCGCGCCGGCAGGGCGGGAGCTCGAGGTCCCGTGGCGCGAGCCGCTCTCCGTGGAGATCGAGCACTTCCTCCGCTGCGTCGAGGACCGCGCGCCGCCGCTGACGCCGCTCGACGAGGGCGCCGCCGTCGTGACGATCCTCGAGCGCGTCGAGGCGACGCTCGCCCCCGTCGATGCGCGGGTGGTCGCTGCAGGGTGACGTGCGCAACGTGCGTAACTGCGTAACTCCGTAGCCGCGTCCGCTCCCGCTTCGGCCAGCCCGAGGCCCGGGAGGGCGCGGAGAGCACCGGCGCGGTCGAGCCCGGCGGGAGCCCTGGAAGCCTCGGAGACACCGCCGGATCCGAGAAAAGCGGAGCTGCGCCCGCTCGACGCGCCGGGGCGCTTTGCAGCGCCGGATCGGCGTGGTACTGCCGTCGGCTGGAAGGGCACGATGCCGCAGGATCCGAAGCTCACTCCCACTCAGGTCAAGGCGCCGCACGGAGCGCGGGTGATGGAGATCCACTGGGCTGACGGCCACCGCAGCGTCCTTCCGCACGAGATCCTGCGCGGGTACTGCCCGTGCGCGAACTGCCAGGGGCACGGCGGCACGATCAACTTCGTGCCCGGCGGTGACCTGAACGTCCGCGAGATCGAGCAGGTCGGCAACTACGCGCTCCAGTTCACGTGGGGCGATCGGCACGACTCGGGCATCTACACCTTCCGGTACCTGCGCTCGCTCTGCCAGTGCGACGAGTGCAAGCCGCAGTTCCAGCCGCCTCGCTCGAAGTGACCACCTCCCGCCGCGCCCCCAAGCCTCAATCTGCTCCGACGGCCCGCGCCGAGCGGCAGCTCGATCCGTTCCAGATCGTCGACTCGTCCTTCGTCGCCGGCGCGGGCTCGCTCGCGTCGCTCCCTCCGCCCGTCAGCGCGGAGGTGGCGTTCGGCGGGCGCTCGAACGTCGGCAAGTCGAGCCTCATCAACACGCTCGTCGAGCGCAAAGGGCTCGTCCGGACGAGCTCGAACCCCGGCTCGACGCGGCAGATCAACCTCTATGAGGCGCGGGCCCGCGACGGCGCGGTGTTCCAGCTCGTGGATCTGCCGGGGTACGGCTTCACCCGGCGCTCGAAGTCGGAGCAAGCGGCGTGGGCGTCGCTCATCGAGGGGTACCTGCGCGGGCGCGTCACGCTCGCCGCGGTGCTGCTCCTTGTCGATGCGCGGCGGGGCCTCGAGGAGGACGATCTCGAGCTCATCCGCTTCATCGAGGCGTCCCGCGACGTCGCCCGGCGGCCGGTGGAGCTGCTGCTCGTCGCGACGAAGGTCGACAAGGTGCCGCGCTCGTCGGTCCGGCGCGCGCTGGACCAGCTGTCCGCGGCGGCCCCGCGCACGGCGGGCGGCGCCCTCCGCCGCGCGATCGGCTTCTCGTCGATCACCGGCGAGGGCAGGCGGGATCTGTGGCTCGCGATCCGTCGCGTGACGCGGCTCGGCGGCGCGGCGCCGTCACCGAGCGGCGACGCGGGACGCGAGGACGACGCCTCGAGGACGACCGACGGGTGACCTCGCAGAGGTGCGAGATGCACGCAGAGGCGGCGCGTCTCGCCGTGGAACAGGGCGGATGGAAGTATTGACCCGCCCTGTCGCCCTCCATTAACGTGCGGCTCCTCCGGTTCCGCGGGGGAGTCACCAGAGCCGACTGACACGTCGCGGGGTGGTTGCAGAGCAAGACGCGCGTGCCGGCCCATGTTCTCACCGGCTGCCCCAACGATGCCCGACTACTCGGCCAGGTCACGCACGTTCACACGGCGCTGACGCCACTCTGGTGGATTCCGCTCCTGCCGATGCTCGGCGCGGTGATCAACGCGCTGTTCGGCCGCGCGTTGCAGCGGAGCGCGTTCGGTCGCGGTGTGTCGAAGCGGCTCCACATCGGGAGCTTCGGCGTCACGCTCGTCGCGGTGGGCGCCATGCTGGGCGCCTTCGCTCTAGGGCTCGCGAGCTTCGTGCAGCTCGTCGGGCTCGCTCCGGGGGAACGCGCGCTCTACAGCTTCGCCTGGCAGATGATCCGCATCGGATCGCTCGACGCGAACTTCGCGTTCGTGATGGATCCGCTGAGCTGCCTCATGACGCTGATCATCACCGGCGTCGGCGCGCTCATCCATGTTTACGCCGCCTCGTACATGGAGGCCGAGCCGGCGTACTGGCGATTCTTTACCTACCTGAACCTCTTCGTCTTCTCGATGTTGCTCCTCGTCCTCGGGGACAACTTCATCGTGATGTTCTTCGGCTGGGAGGGCGTCGGCCTCTGCAGCTATCTGCTCATCGGGTTCTGGTACAGCGACTACAAGAAGGCCTCTGCCGGGATGAAGGCCTTCGTCGTGAACCGGATCGGCGACTGGGGCTTCGTGTGCGGCCTCGCGCTCCTCTTCTGGGGTCTCGGCGCCAGGTGGCTCGACGACGGCCGGTTCCTCTCCGATTACCGCGCGCGCTTCATCGCGGTGGCCGAGGAGGCGCGCGGCGACCACGGCGCCTCCGCCGGGGCGCATGACGGCGCCGGGGGCAAGGCGGGCGAGCGCAGGGCGCAGCCGCTCGCCGGGGCGAAGGGATATCTCACCTTCACCGGTCATCCCGGCGCGCGCGTGTACCTCGGTATCGCCGACGCCGCTCAGCTCGCCTCGAACCCGCGGCCGTTCGGCGTGTCCCCCTTCATCCGCAAGGAGATCGACGCCGGGGCGCACTCCGTGGTGATCGTGCCGGGCGACGGCGCCGTGATCGGGGGCGACGGCGTCGAGATCGCCGCGATCGAGCGGATGCGCGTCGAGCCGGGCAAGGAGATCGTGGTGGCGACCGTGGGCTCGACGGTCACGTTCCGCGAGATCCACGATCAGCTCGTGATCAAGGACGCGAGCGGCAAGGCGTTCCTCAAGGATGCCCTCGAGTCGAAGACGGTGTGGGGCGGCGTCGCGCTGATCACGCTGGCCTGTCTCTTCCTCTTCGTCGGCGCCGCCGGCAAGAGCGCCCAGATCCCGCTCCACGTGTGGCTGCCCGACGCGATGGCTGGCCCGACCCCTGTCTCCGCGCTGATCCACGCCGCCACCATGGTCACGGCCGGCGTTTACATGGTCGCGCGCCTCAGCTTCCTGTTCTCGCTGAGCCCCGTCGCAGGCGGCGTCATCGCGCTGATCGGGGCCTCGACGGCGCTCCTCGCGGCGACGATTGGCTTCTTCCAGTACGACATCAAGAAGGTGCTCGCCTACAGCACGGTGAGCCAGCTCGGCTTCATGTTCATCGGGGTCGGCGTCGGGGCGTACTGGGCCGCCGTGTTCCACCTGATGACACACGCCTTCTTCAAGGCGTGCCTGTTCCTCGGGTCGGGCTCGGTGATCCACGGGATGCACGCGGTGGAGCACGACGAGGCCGCGGCCCAGGACATGCGCAACATGGGCGGCCTCCGCCGCGTCATGCCGCTCACGGCGCGGACGTACCAGGCGGCGTGCCTCGCCATCACCGCCGCGCCCATCCCGTTCTTCGCAGGCTTCTGGTCGAAGGACGAGATCCTCTGGAAGGCGTTCGGCGCCGAGAACACCGGCCCGATCCCGGGGCTGCTCCTCTATGCGATGGGCCTCGCGGCGGCGCTCGGCACCTCGTTCTACATGTGGCGGAGCTACTTCCTGACGTTCGAGGGGCCCCACGCCCGAAAGGAGATCGAGACCCGGGTCCACGAGTCGCCGCCGGCGATCACCTGGGTGCTCGCGGTGCTGGCGGTCCTGTCGGCGTTCGCGGGCGTCGTGTTCGGCTTCTCCAGCCACTTCGTCGGCGGCCACGGCGAGCCCCTGCTGGAGGCGTGGCTCCATCCGGTGTTCGCTCACGCGGAGGTCTCGTTCCGGCGCCACGGGCTGGGGCTCGAGCTCGCGCTCATGGCGCTCTCCGTCGGCGGCGCGATCGTCGCCTTCTCGCTCGCGCGCGCCCGCTACGGCGCGCGTCGCTCTCCGCGCTGGGTCGAAGAGGAGCGGCGGCTCCCGGGCTTCCAGCTCCTCTCGAACAAGTACTACGTCGACGAGATCTACGACGCGACCGTGGTGCGCGCCGCCCTCTCGCTGCGCCTCTTCTTCGCCGAGATGGATCGCTGGATCGTCGACGGCATCGTCAACGGGGTCGCGGTCCTGGCCCGGGCCGCCGCCTGGGTCACGGGCGCCATCGATCGGTACCTCGTCGACGGGGTCGTGAACCTCGTCGCCGAGGGCACGCTGAGCGCCGGGGCGAAGCTCCGCACCCTGCAGACCGGGCGCATCCAGAGCTACGTCTACTTCCTCCTGGGCGGCGTCGCCTTGTTCAGCATCGTTCATTACTTCCTGCGGTGAACGGCCGATGTCGAACCTCTCCCTCGTCAGCATGCGCCGTGGATTCGCCCTCGCGAGATCGGCCAGGTCCACCTCGATGAAGCTCCTGATCCCCCTCCTGGTCGCGCTCTCCGTCGTGCTCGGGGCGGCGCCGCCGGCGCTGGCGCAGGCGCTCGATGCGCCGAGGGCGCCCGGGCCGCGCGGCCAGATCGCGCTGCGCGCTGAGCCGCCCGGCGCGCCGGTCGAGCTCGCCGCGAGCGGGCCGGACCACGTCGGCTCGTTCACGATCGAGAACCAGGGCGACGGCCCCTTGAAGGTGACGCGGGTGATCGTGCGGACGTCCCCCGAGGATCCGCGCGTCCCGCCGGGCGTCAGCGCGGAGCTCGATGGCGGCGGCGCCTCGGCGACCCTCGCCCCGGGCGCGAGCCGGAAGGTCGTGGTCCGGTGGAAGACCGCGGGCGTGCGCGCGCGCGAGCTCTACGGGCACGTCGTCGTCGAGTCGGACGCGGTGGCGGCCGGCGCGGCCGGCGTGCTGGAGGTAGCGCGGACCGTCGCGATGGGCATCCACGCGGAGCGCGGGAGCAGCCTCGGCTTCGTCGGCGACCACATCCTCTCGATCCTGACGTTCCTGCCGCTGCTCGGCGTGGTCGCTGTCTTCCTCGCGCACCTCTTTCGTTACCGGGACGACAGGAAGCTCCGGCTGATGACCGTCGTGCTGATGGGCGTGAACCTCGTCCTCGCGGCGTGGCTCTACGCGCAGTTCGACCGGGGCTTCACCAGGATCGACGGGAACGACGGCTACCAGTTCATCGAGCACGGCGTGTGGATCCGCTCGCTGAACGTCGAGTACTTCGTCGGCGTCGACGGCGTGTCGATCTCGATGGTCCTGCTCACGGCGCTGATCTCGTTCGTGGGCGCCCTCGCGAGCTACAGCGTCCACGACCAGCTCAAGGGCTACTTCGCGATGTACAACCTCCTCGTCACGGGGATGTTCGGCGTCTTCATCGCGCTCGACCTGTTCCTCTTCTTCGTCTTCTGGGAGGTGATGCTCCTGCCGATGTACTTCCTCATCGGCATCTGGGGCGGACCGCGGCGCGAGTACGCGGCGATCAAGTTCTTCCTCTACACGCTGGCCGGCAGCGTCTTCATGCTGCTCGCGTTCATCTGGTTCTACCTGAACGCCGGCCACACCTACCTGGTCGACGGCCAGGCCACCGAGCGCATCTTCTCGATCCCGGAGCTCTCGCGGGTCGCCTGGGCGGCGCAGGGGCTCACGATCCTCGGCGCCGCCGCGGTGAAGGTGGTCTGGATCTGGCTGTTCGTCGGGTTCGCGATCAAGATCCCGATGTTCCCGTTCCACACCTGGCTGCCGGACGCCCACGTGGAGGCGCCCACGGCGATCAGCGTGATCCTCGCGGGGGTGCTCCTCAAGATGGGCACCTACGGCATCCTCCGCATCAACTTCACCCTGCTGCCCGAGGCGACGCAGTGGGCCGCGCCGGCCATGGCGGTGTTCGGGGTGGTCAACATCCTCTACGGCGCCTTCTGCGCCATGGCGCAGAGCGACCTGAAGAAGCTCGTGGCCTACTCCTCCGTCAGCCACATGGGCTTCACGCTGCTGGCGCTCGGCGCGATGACGCCGCAGGGCATCCAGGCCTGCCTCGTCCAGATGTTCAACCACGGCCTGATCACCGGGATGCTCTTCACCCTGGTCGGCGTGGTCTACGACCGCGTGCACACGCGCGACATCGACAGGTTCGGCGGCCTCGCCTCGGAGATGCCGCTCTACACGGCGCTCGTCGGCTTCGCGTTCATGGCGTCGCTCGGCCTGCCCGGCCTGTCCGGCTTCTGGGGGGAGGCGATGACGTTCATCGGCGCCTTCCCGCGCTACCGCGCGCTCACGATCCTCGCGGCCGTCGGCGTCATCGTCACCGCGGCCTACCACCTCTGGGCCCTCCAGCGGATGTTCCTCGGCACGTTCCGCGCGTCGTGGCGGCAGAGCAAGTACCTCGAGCCGTTCGGCGGGAAGTTCCCGGAGATCAGCGGGCGAGAGCTCGCGTCGATCGCGCCGCTCGCGGCGCTGGTCCTCGTCCTCGGCTTCTGGCCGCGCCCGCTGCTCAGCCTCATCGACCGCGGGGCCCTCGAGGTGCACCGCCTCGTCGACAGGCCGGGGCAGTCCCAGATCGCCGGCGCGCCAAGCGTGGACAGCGTGGGTGGCGCCGCGCACGCCCGCGCGGGCGCCCCGGACGAGGGCGCCTCGCCGGGCCAGGGCTCCCTCGCCAGCGCCAGGTAAGCCGTGGAACCCCGCGCCCTCGACAACGTGGCGAGCCTCGCCTACTTCGCGCCGGAGCTCGGCCTCATCGCGGCGGCCCTGCTGCTCGTCGTGTGGGACCTCGCGTCCCCGGCGCGCCTCAAGCTCGCCGGCCTCGTGATCCTCAGCCTCGCGGCGCTCGCCTGGTCAGGCGGGCTGGGCGCGTACTTCCTGGCGACGGACGCCGGCCCTCGCGCGCTCTTCCACGGCCTGCTCGCGTTCGATCGCTTCTCGAACCTCTTCCGCGTGATCTTCGCGCTCGTCACCGGGGCGATCATCCTCTTCTTGGTGCCCCCGCGGGCCCCTGGGATCGAGCCCGAGCTCCGCCGCGACTCGGGCGAGCTCTTCACGCTGATCCTCGTGCTCTCGCTGGGCATGAACCTGATGGCGGCGAGCCGCCACCTGCTGCTCATCTACCTGTCGCTCGAGCTCGTCAGCGTCATCAGCTTCGTGCTGGCGGGCTTCAAGATCAACGACGCGAAATCGAGCGAGGCGGCGCTCAAGTACGTCATCTTCGGCGGCGTCGCGTCGGGGATCATGCTCTACGGGATGAGCTGGATCTTCGGCATCACCGCGTCGATGAGGCTCGACGAGTGCGGGGCGCGGATCGCCGCGCTCACGGCGCAGCAGGGCAAGGTGCCGGAGGTCGTGTTCGTCGGCACGGCCTTCATGCTCGCGGGGTTCGGTTACAAGATCAGCGCCGCCCCGTTCCACATGTGGACGCCCGACGTGTACGAGGGCGCGCCGACCCCGGTGACCGCGTTCCTCTCGGTGGGGCCGAAGGCGGCGGGCTTCGCGGTGCTGATCCGCTTCTTCTCGGACGCGCTCGGCGCCGGGAGCGCGTCGCCCGGCGTCGCGACGCCGTGGCCGGTGCTCTTCGGGTGCCTCGCGATGGCGACCATGACCGTCGGCAACCTGTCGGCGCTCGAGCAGGAGAACGTGAAGCGCATGCTCGCCTACTCGAGCATCGCGCACGCGGGGTACATGCTGCTCGGCTTCTCGGTGTTCAGCGGCGCCGGCGTCGCCGCGATCGCGTTCTACATCGTCACCTACTGCTTCATGAACCTCGGCGCGTTCATGGTGGTGATGGCCGTGGCCGAGGAGAGCGGCGGAGACGAGACGTTCGCCGCCTTCCGGGGGCTCGGGCGCCGCGCCCCGCTCGTCGCCGCGGCGATGGCCGTGTTCCTGGTCTCGCTCACCGGCCTGCCCCCGATGGCCGGCTTCATCGGCAAATTCTACCTCTTCTCGGCGCTGCTCGCCGCCGGGGGCGCGTGGAGCTGGGTCATCGCGGTCGTCGGTGTGCTGAACAGCGTGATCTCGCTCTTCTATTACGCGCGCCTGCTCCGCACGATGTATCTCGACAAGAGCGATCGCACCGAGCCCGCGCAGGTGCGGCCGCTGCTCGGCGCGACGACGTGCGCGCTCGCGGTTCCGACCCTGCTGCTCGGGGTCTACTGGGGGCCCGTTTACGATTTCGTGGCGCGCTCGGTGGCGATCCTGCGCTGAGCGCTGAGCGCTGAGTGCTGAGTCAAGGACCGACGTCGCCCCATCCGGCGCGCGCCGGGCCGAACGCGGCGGTATCGATCTCCCTGCGATCCTTGCTAGTGTGCGCGCGCGTGGCCACGACGCAGGACGCGAGCTCTCCAGAGGAACGTTTCGCGCGGGGGGTACGCCTTGCCCCGGGCGGCCTGGACATCGGCGGCAAGCTGGTCCCGCTGTACGCCGGCAGCGTGCACTACTGGCGGCTCGACCCGCAGCACTGGCGCGCCTGCCTCGAGGCCACGCGCTCGCTCGGCGTTCACCTGATCGACATCTATGTGCCATGGGCCGTCCACGAGACCGGCCCGGGGCAGTTCGATTTCGGCCGGGCCGATCCGCGCCGCGACGTCGGCGCCTTTCTCCGCCTCGCGCACGAGCTCGGTTTTTACGTCATCGCCCGCCCTGGCCCGCACATCAACGCCGAGCTCACCTGCTTCGGCATCCCCGAGCGCGTCATCTGGGACCCGAGCTGCCAGGCCCGCTCGGCGCGGAACAACCCGGTCGTGCTCCCGATGTTGCCGTACGGGTTCCCGGTCCCGAGCTACGCGAGCAACGCATTCCACGACGAGGTCGCCCGCTATTTCAACGCGCTCGCCCCGGTCCTCACGCCGCACCTCTACCCGGACGGGCCCATCGTGCTCTTGCAGATCGACAACGAGGGCGCGCTCTACTTCCGCGACGGGGCGTACGATCAGGATTACCACCCGGACGCGATCTCCCTGTACCGCGACTTCTTGCGCGAGAAGTACCGGACGATCGAGGCGCTCCAGCGCGCTTACGCGAAGCGGGCGGAGCCCACGCCGGAGGGCGACGCGGTCGAGGACGTCGGCGCGGCGCTCGTGCGCGCGGTCGCCCGCGAGCGCGCGCAGGCCGAGGAGGGCGACCTGCGGTTCGCCACGATCACGCCGCCGGTCGCGTTCGACGCCGAGACGCCGGGCGATCTCGCGCGCCACCTCGACTGGAGCGAGTTCCACGAGCACCTCCTCGAGACCGCCATGGGCCGCTTCGCGAGGGCGCTCTCCGCGGCGGGCGTCGATGGCCTGCCCACGATGCACAATTTCCCGATGGGACAGGACGCGACGCCGCTCAACCCTGCGCGCATCTCGCGCGTCGTCGACCTCGTCGGCCTCGACTACTACAGCATCGCGAGCCCGAGCACCCGGCAGATCATCGCCCGCCGGACGAGCGAGCTCGCCGTGCGCTGCGAGGCGCTCTCGCTGCCGCCCTTCGCGTGCGAGATGGGCGCCGGCTTCCCGCCGTTCTTCCCGCCGCTCGAGGAGCGCGACAGCGTGTTCGTGATGATGGCCGCGCTCGCCTACGGGCTGCGCGGGTACAACATCTACATGGCGGTCGAGCGCGACCGCTGGATCGGCGCGCCGATCGATCCGCGCGGCCGTCCTCGCCCCTTCGCCGCCTTCTGGCGGAAGCTCTCCGCGGCCCTCGAGGCGACGAGGTTCCACGAGCTCCGGCGCCCGGCGCCGGTGCGCATCGTCACGCCGCGCACGGAGCGCCGGCTCTCCCGCGTGATGCACGCCTTCGGCCCGCTCACCGGGGCGTTCTTCTCGATCATGAACTTCGGTGCCCGCGATCGCTGCCTCGAGGACGATCTCGGGCTCGGCTACCCGCTGGCGGTGGAGTCCGACACGTTCGTGCGCGCGTTCGAGGAGGCGCTCGACGCGCGCGGCGTCCCCTACGCCCACGTGGGCGGCGAAGATCGCGACATCTCGCTCGTCGGGGCGCGCTGGGTCATCTGCGCCACCTCGGGCGGCCTGAGCCCGGAGCTGTTCGCGTGGCTCGAGGCGACGTCCAGGCAGGGGACGCTGATCACGCTCGGCCCCCGCGAGCCCACCTTCGACGGCGCCTTCCGCCAGCTGCCGCGGCCCTACGAGCTGAAGCGGCTCCTCGCCCCCGGCCAGAACCTGCCGGCGCTCCTCCAGGACGACCCCGCCGCGGCCGACGCCGCGGTGTCGCGCGCCATCGACGCGCTCGGCCTGCCGACCTTCGCGTGTGATCCGGACAGCGTGTTCGCCACGCTGCACGAGGACGCGTCGGGCACGCCGCGGGTGCTCTTCCTGCTGAACCCCGGGGACGCGGACGTGGTGGCGCGCGTCACCGTGAGCGCTCAGCGAGCGCGCGATGTGCTGGACGACGCGCACTTCGAGGCGCGGCGCGGGGCGCTCGAGGTGCGGCTCGTGCCTCGCTCCGTGCGGATGCTCGCGCTGGAGTAGCCCCGCCGCCGCGCGCTGCGCCGGCCGGCGAGGCTCGTTATCTCCGCTCGATCCCCTCCTGGACCCGGTGTGCCCTCGATCAGCGCTCGAACCGCAGCGAGTTGCCCTCTGCATCGCGGAAGCGGCCCATGCCGATCATGAGGATGTCGATCAGCGACCAGATGCCGAGCCCGCCGCACGTCAAGAGCTTCGCTATGCCGAGCCCGGTCTGTCCCAGATAAAAGCGATCTACGCCAAAGTAGCCGAGGAAATAGGAGAGCAAGAACAGCGTGGACTGGCTCTTGGTCGGGTGGCCGACGGGCGCGTCGCGCCTGAGCACGAGCCCCTGGGCGTCTCGCATCGATCCGGTGCCGATCAGGATCGTATCGATGAGGCTCCAGAAGCCGAGGCCACCACACGTGAACAGCTTCAGGAGCCCGAGCCCCGTCTGGCCCAGGTAGAAGCGATCGACGCCGAAGGTCCCGAGAAACACCGCGAGCATGAAGGCTGTCGCCTGGTCCTTGTCGGAATAGGCGTGCGCCGGGGCGCCGTGAGGCGGTCCGCCGCCATGAGCCGGCGGCGGGCCCCAGCCGCCTCCAGGCGGCGCGCCGTAGCCGCCTGGGGGCGCGCCCCATCCTGCGCCAGGAGGCGGGGTTCCGCCCGGCGGCGGGTATCCGCCGGGTGGCGGCGGCGGGTATCCGCCCGACGAGGATGCGCCGCCTCCGCCGCCCGGCGCCACGCCCTGGCCGCCGGGCGGGCTAGACCCCCAGCCGCCATTTCCCCAGCCGCCGCCTGCGTTGCCCCAGCCTCCGCCACCGGGCGGAACCCCGCCTCCGCTCGTGCTCATCCTCGTTCCCTCCAGCGGATGCGGCTGTGGAGGCGGCCGTGCGCCCCCGCGGTCGTCCGCCGAGCCTGACTGTAGCCCGGAACCGGCGCGCCGCGCTTGCGCAACGTGGAAATCGCTGGTGGTTGCCGGAGGCCCACCCTACCTTGCCCGCGATGGGCCGCTGATCGCGGCGCCAGGAGCGAGCGCACCCGGCGATGCAGCAAGATTTTCAGTCCGATCGATGGCTGTCGTTCGCCCTCCGGGCGGGGCTCATCGCTCTGTTCTTCTGGATGGTGAAGGGGCTGCTCGTCCCCGTCCTGCTCGGCGGTCTGGTCGCGCTCCTCGTCTCCCCGCTCCAGGGCCGCCTCGCGCCTCGACTCGGCCGCTTCCGCAAGTTCGCGCCCGCGATCTCGACGGTGGGCGTGATCATCCTCGTGTGCATCCCGCTCGCGGTGATCATCATCGAGGCCTCCGCCTCGATAAGCCGCTTCTTCGCGCGGGACTGGTCGAACACGATCGAGCGGGTCCAAGGCCTCCTGAACGACGGGAGGATAACGGGGCTCCTCAACAGGGCCGGCCTGTCCGGGGACGACGTCCGCACGTATGTGAGCAACCTGTTCGAGCGGGTGGGCAGCTCGATCGCCGGCTTCGCGGGCGGCATGGTCGCCGCGGTGCCGCAGACGATCGTCGACGCGTTCCTGTTCATCGTCGGGCTCTACTACCTGCTCCGCGACGGGGGCCTGCTGCTGCGCTGGTTGCTCACGCAGTCGCCGTTCAGGAACGAGGAGACGGACGTCCTCTTTGCGTCGATCCAGGACACGGTGCACGGCGCCGTCCTCGGCCTGCTCGCGACGGCGGCCGTCCAGGGGACGCTGACGACGATCGCGCTGTTTGCTTGCAAGGTGCCGGGCGCGTTCCTCTTCGGCCTCCTGGCCACGCTGCTCTCGCTCGTCCCCATGATCGGCACCACGCCGGTCACGCTGGGAGCGGCCATCTACCTGTTCGTCGTCGGGCGCATCGGGGCGGGCGTCGGCATGTGCGCCGCGGCGGTCGTCGTCGGGCTCTCGGACAACGTGATCCGGCCGTGGGTCCAGAGCTCGCACGGCGGCATGCACCCGCTCATCGCGCTCCTCGCCATCTTCGGCGGGCTCGAGCTGTTCGGCGCGGCGGGGATCTTCATCGGCCCGGTCGTCGCTGCGATCGTCCTCTGGGCGGTCGACACGCGCGCCGGCATCCCCGGTCCGAGCCTCCCGCTGGGCCCGCACACGTCGCAGCCGCCACCCTCGCTGAAGTCGCCGACGTCGCGACCGCCGCCGACGTCGCGACCGCCGCCGGCCTCGCGACCGCCGGTGTGACGCAACGGCGCGCCGGAGCGCCGCGAAAGGCGCGGTCCGCGCCCTGGAGCGAGGCGCTCACGGCGACAGGCCGTAGCCGCGGGCGAGGGTGAGGGAGAGGAGGTTGCACGCCGCGTGGAACACGAGCGACGCCCCGATGCCGCCGGTGCGCGCTCGCAGCCATCCGAAGAGGAGCGCGGGGAAGAAGACGGCGAGCCGGGCCGGGTGCTGGATCGTGAGCACGTGGCCGAGCGCGAAGATCGCCGACGAGAGGAGCCACGCCGGGCCGAGCGTCGCGCCGGCGACGCGGAAGCGCGGCGGGAAGACGCGGTCGAGGGCGCTCTGGAGGTAGCCCCGGAAGAACGCCTCCTCGGGCAGCGCGACCACGAGCAGCTGCGCGGCGATCTCGTCGGCGAGCGATGGCGGCGGGCGCAGCACGAACGGCGAGGTCGCGCCCCAGTACAGCCGGTAGCCCAGCCAGAAGAGCGGAAAGACGATCGCGGCGACCAGCGCCGCCCAGGCGACGGCGTGGAGCGCGGCGCGGACGAGGCGCTTCGGCGACAGCGGCACGGGCTCCAGGATCCCCCCGAGCGACAGGCCGTGGGCGCGGATCGTCGACTCGTCGTACCTCAGCACGAGCCAGAACGTCGCCGCGAAGAAGGTGAGGCCGACGAGCGTCCCGGCGTAGCTCTTCGGCGCCGCGTAGGACACGGCCGTCACGGCGGCCGTCGTGACGCCTGCGGCGAGGAGCGCGCGCGCGGCGGTCGGCTCGGGCGCCCGCGGGCGCTCGCGCTCGCGCTCGCCGACGCTCGCATGGGCGGCGTTCGCGTCCGCCGGCGCGCCAGGTGTCTCGTCGCCGGCACGTGGGCGGACGTCGCGGCTCGGTTCGATGGGTGTGGGCGGCTGCAAGGCGTGTTCGTCGCGGATTGGAGTGCGCGGTGCGGGGGCTTACGCGGGGGTCTCGGCGACCAGGGTTCGCGGCCGCGCGCGCTCAGCCTAGCCGCCGGGATGTCCCTCCGCGATGGTCAGCGGTCACGGCGGCGCGATTCGAGCGCTGCACACGGGTCCAGCCACCGCCCATTTTCTAGCCTTCCAGCCCGGTCACGTTAGAGTGCGGCCGCTGTGGCGTTTTCCCGACTTCGCTGTCTGATGAAGCCGTTGGCCTGCGCGCTGCTTGCGTCCGTCGCGACGCTCGGCCCGGCGCCCGCGTCGGCCGCGTCGCCGTTCCTCATGATGCCTGAGGCGAGCGTCGCCGAGGCGTCCCCGGCGTACCGCTATGCCAACATGACGAACGAAGAGGCGCTGGCGGAGCTGGATCGCCGGAAGATCCTGTATCTCAAGGTCGACCACGCGCCCGGGGTGCGCGCTCCGATCCGGCTCACGGGGCGGCTGAACGGCGTGTACTTTCATTCGGTGCTCCCGCCCGAGCAGCGCGTGACGAGCATGTTCGAGATCCTGGACGCGCGCCTCGCGCTCGCCCTCGACGATTTCGCGGCCGTGCTCTCGAGGCACGATATCGACGAGGTCGTCCATTACACGATGTATCGGCCCAACGTGCCGATGCGCGGCGGCGAGGGCGTGGACGGCGACGGAGAGCACGGGCACCCGATCGCCCACGCGAAGGCCGCCGACAGCGCGGTGAAACAGGCAGAGGCTGCGGACGGCGCTGCCCGCGAGGAATCGACGAGGCAGGCCTCGCCGGTCGAGCCCGCGCCGCCGGTGGAGCTCGGCAAGAAGGGCGCGCTCGATGGGGCGTCCAAGGCGCCTGATGAGCCACCGCGACGCCTGAAGGAGAAGGGGGCCGCCGAGGCCGGGCCGAAGGAGAAGGCCGCAGCGGAGGCCGGGCCGACGCGGAAAGGGGCGGTGGAGGCCGGGTCGAAGGAGAAGGCCTCAGCGGGGGCCGCGCCGAAAGAGAAGGCCGCAGCGGGGGTCGCGCCCAAGGAGAAGGCCGCAGCGCAGGCTGCGCCGAAGGAGAAGGCCGCAGCGCAGGCCGCGCCGAAGGAGAAGGCCGCCTCGGAAGCCGAGCCAAGCGCCGCCTCCAAGGCTCCTGGCCAGCGCACGCGCACGATCGCGGCGCGCAGCGGGCAAGCCAAGGCCGCCGGCAAGGTCGGAGCGCGCCGCGCTGCTCGGCGCAAAGCCGTGGAGCCGACCCGGGCCACGACGTCTGCGGTCAAGCACCGTGGCGACGTCGCTCTGCGCAGCGATGCAGCGCAGAAGCCTCGCGGTACGTGGGCTCCGCCTGGCACGCGGCACCCCGCCGGCCTGGCCATCGACGTCGGCGCGCTCAAGAAGCGCGACGGCACCTGGATCAGCGTCGCGCGCCACTTCCACGGCCGCATCGGGGACAAGACCTGCGGTGAGGGGGCGCCCCAGCCCGAGCTCCCCGAGGCGCGCGAGCTCCGGTCCATCGTGTGCGAAGCGGCGGATCTCGGGATTTTTACATATGTGCTGACGCCCAATTTCAATGCGGCGCACGTCGACCATTATCATATGGAGATCAAGCCGGGCGTCCGGTGGTTCCTCTATCACTGAGCGAAGGCCGCGCGCCCCTTGTACAGCCCTGAACGGCTCGCAGCGCGCCGCACTGCACATCCGTTGATTGCGCGTTTTTTGATGATCTGAGCGGTTTGTTCGCGCAACTTCCGCCGCGAGAGCGACGATTCCCTTCCCGAACGAAGGCGCCGGCGCTCCGCCGCGCGCCCCCGCAAGGGAGGTCGACGGACATGGTGCAAAAGAAAGACGGACAGCCGCTGCCGGGGACTTCCTACCGTGTGCTCCGTCGGATCGGGGCAGGCTCGTGCTCGGAGGTCTTCGAGGTGACCGGGCGCCGCGGCCAGCTGCGCGCGCTCAAGCTGCTCCGCGCCATGCACGACGGGTCGAGCGAGATCGGAGCGCGCCTGGTCCAGGAGGGGCGCACGCTCTCGGCGCTGAGCCATCCCCACATCGTGAAGGTCGAGGAGGTCGGCGTGACGAGCGACGGCCGGCCCTTCCTCGTCATGCCGCGCCTCTTCGGCGAGACGATGCGCGAGCGGCTCGACGCGCGCGGACCGCTCGCGACGCCCACCGCCGTGCGCGTCGCGATCCAGGTGCTCGGCGGGCTCGCGGCGACGCACCGCGCCGGCGTCGTCCACCGCGACATCAAGCCGGCGAACGTCTTCCTCGCGCAATCGAGCTGCGCCGAGCAGGGCCTGGCCGATCTGGACAGCGCGTCCGGTGCGCCCGAGGCCGAGCACGCCGTGCTCATCGACTTCGGCATCGCGAAGGTGACCCGCGAGGGGCTGGAGCCGTCGATGGGCTCGAACGTCCTCGGCACGCCGCGCTACCTGTCGCCCGAGCAGATCCGCGGCGAGGAGGTCGACGCTCGCACCGACGTGTACGCGGTGGGCCTCCTGCTCTTCGAGGCGATCACAGGGCGCGGTCCGTTTCCGGTGGTCGACTCGATGGCGGTGATGCGGGCGCACCTCGGCACACCGGCGCCGCGGCTTCGCTCGCTCCTCTGGGTGCCTCCGGCGCTCGATCATGCCGTCGCGCGCGCGCTCGAGAAGGATCCGGGGCTCCGCTGGCAGACGGCGGACGCGATGGCCGCCGCGCTCGCGGAGGCGCAGGGCGAAGACGGGGGCAGGGAGACGCCGGCCCTCGGCGGGGCGGGGCGCGCCTCGCCGCCGGACGGCGAGCGCAGCGCGCGGGCGCGCCTCGCGGCCGGAGGGGCGCGATGAGCGGCGCGTCCGCCGAGTGCTCCGGGGCGCGCACGCTGCTCTACGCGGGCGGGGTGTCGCTCGCGCCGAGGGCCCCTCTCGCGCGGCCGCTCCGCGCGAGAGGCGAGGGCGAGCCGCTCGAAGACGGGTGGCCGCTCCGCGCGCTGGGCGAGGGTGAGCCGCTGCGGGGCACACCGTACGTCGTGCTGCGCCTGCTCGGTCAGGGCGGCATGGGCGAGGTGTACGAGGTCGAGCACCGGGCGCTCGGCCGCCGGTTCGCGGTCAAGGTGCTGCACCGCAGCCACGCCGGCCGCAGCGATCTCTCGGCGCGCCTGCGCGCCGAGGCGCGCTCGATCGCCCGCCTGCGCCACCCGGGCCTTCCCAGCGTGTTCGACCTCGGCGCGACCGACGGCGGCCGCCCCTACTTCGCCATGGAGCTCCTCGAGGGGCGCGATCTCCGGACCGAGCTCGCGCGCCTCGGCGTGGTCGCGGTCCCGACAGCGCTCGACCTGGTTCTGCAGGCCCTGTCCGCGCTGTCGCTCGCGCACGCGGCGGGCATCGTCCACCGCGATCTCAAGCTCGAGAACCTGTTCCTGTGCGATGACGGCACGCTCAAGGTCCTCGACTTCGGCGTCGCCAAGCTCCTCCACGCCGGCGCCTCGATGACCGCCCCGGACGCCGTCATCGGCACGCCCAGGACGATGGCGCCCGAGCAGTGCGCCGCCCTGCCGATCGATCCGCGCGCGGATATCTACGCGATGGGCCTCGTCCTCTACGAGCTCGTCGCCGGGCGAGGCCCCTTCGACGAGCTGCGCGGCCGGGGCGACGCGCTCCGCTTCGCTCACTGCGAGCGGGAGCCTCCTCCTCCCTCGCGCTTCGCGCCGCAGCCGATCCCGGCGGCGCTCGAGCAGCTGATCCTGCGCGCGATCGCGAAGGCGCCCGAGCATCGCTTCCAGACGGCCGCCGACATGGAAGCCGCTGTGCGCCGATTGCACGGCCGGTTGCACGACGGATCGCCGTCGAGCGCCGCGCCGGCGGTCAGCGCGACCGCGCTCACCCCGACCACGGCCGACGCCGTCGCGGCCTGCACGCCTGCGCGCGGCGAGGTGCCCGCCGAGGTGCTCCGCCGATCGCTGCTCGCCGCGTCGGCCGGCGCCGCGCGCCTCTCGCGCCGCCCGAGGGCGCGCTCGACGCGGCGCGCACCTCCGGCGCGGCCCGCCGCCCGTGCGGCGTCGCGCGCCTCCGCGCTCGCCGTCTGCGCGCTCGCCATCGGCGCGCTCGCCGTCGCGTCGGCCGCGCTCGGGCTCGCGCTCGGACAGCGCTGGATCGCGGCGAGCGAGCACGCCGCGCCTGCGCCGCCGTCCGCGCCCGCCGCGGCGCAGGCGCGCTCGGCTGTAAGGTAGCCTCGTCGAGCCCGTTCCTTGGTCGACACCGCGTCGACACCGCAGTCGCGGAGTGGAGGGACCATGAACCGGATGCGACGAATCGGGCTGGCTTGTTTGGCGATATCGCTCCTCGCGGGCACCGCCGGCTGCGGCGGCAGCACCGCGGCCCGGCCGGCGGATTCCACGGCAAAGGGGGGACGCGCGATCACGGGCGCTCCCGAGCCCTCCAGCGCACAGGGGTTCGAGGACGGCGCCGCGTTCGAGCCGGGCGCGCCCGCCGCGCCGCCGTCGCGCGACGCCTCGCCCGCGGCGCCTTCGGCCGCGCTGGAGCAGCCCTCCGCCACGGGCGGCGCCTCGCGCGCCGAGGGGGCGGCGCGCAAGGCGCCGAGCAGCCAGGTCGCGCCGGAGCCCATCGATCGCCCGGGCCTCGGCACCGAGTGGGGTGAGACGCGCGTGTCGCGCATCTCGACCGCGCCGTTCGTCCGGGCCGACGTCAACCGCCCCTTCGTCGTCGCGAGCCTGTTCTACAACGACGCCGAGGGCGCCCGCGCCATGGCGAGCGCGTCCGGCTTCCGCCGCACGTCGCCGCAGGCCTTCACGCTGGCCGGCGGCGCCGTCGCGGTCGGGCTCCGCGGCGAGGGCGGCGGCTTCCTGAGCGGCTTCGTCGCCGGCGAGAAGACCCACGTCGTCGGCGAGGCCGGCCAGCGCTACAGCATCGTGCTGCGCAACCTCACGCCGACCCGGATCGAGTGCGTCGTCTCCGTCGACGGCCTCGACGTCATGGACGGCCAGGCCGCGGCGTTCAGCAAGCGCGGTTACCTGATCGATCCCCACGGCGAGCTCGAGATCGACGGCTTCCGCCAGTCCGTGGACACGGTCGCCGCGTTCCGCTTCGGCTCGGTCCGCGGCTCGTACGCGAACCAGAAGCACGGCGACACGAGGAACGTCGGCGTGATCGGCGTGGCCCTCTTCAACGAGCGCGGGACGACGCCCTGGACGTTCGACGAGGTCCAGCGCCGCCGGGAGGCGGACCCCTTCCCGGGGCAGTTCGCCACGCCGCCCGGCATCTGAGCCTTTCCAGCGGGCATCTCGCGCCTCCTCCGCGCTCCGACAAAATCAAGCTCCCGCTCCGCCGCGCGCCGGGCTAGGCCACGGCACGGTGTCGGACTTATTGAACCCGTCTCAACGTGCGGCCGTCGAGCACGAGCTCGGGCCCATGCTGGTGCTCGCCGGCGCAGGTTCCGGCAAGACGCGCGTGGTGACCACGCGGATCGCCCGCCTCCTCGATCGCGGCATCCCGGCGCGCTCCATGTTGGCGATGACCTTCACCAACAAGGCCGCCGCCGAGATGCACGAGCGCGTCGGCAAGCTCGTCGGCTCGAAGGTCGCGCGCGAGCTCAAGGTCTGCACCTTCCACCGCTTCGGGCTCGACGTGCTCGGCGCGGAGACCCGCGCCCTCGGCCTGCGCGGCGGCTCCTTCGCCATCTTCGACCAGTCCGACGCCCTGGGGGTCATCCGCGAGATCCTCCGCGAGCTCCGCGCCGGCAAGAGCTACGACGTCAGCGCGATCCTCTCGCGCATCTCGAACGCCAAGAACGCGTTCCTCGACGCCGAGACCTGGGCCGAGGCGCAGCGGCAGGGCAAGGGCATCGACGAGTACGACGAGATCTCGATGCTCGTGTACCCGCGCTACATGGCGGCGCTGCGCTCGTTCCAGGCGTTCGACTTCGACGATCTCATCTGCGAGGTGGTCCGCCTCTGGCAGTCGCGCGCCGACGTCCTCGAGCGCTGGCGGATGCGCTACCGCTTCGTGATCGTCGACGAGTACCAGGACACGAACCGCGCCCAGCTGGAGCTCCTGCGCCTGCTCTGCGGCGAGCACCGCAACGTGGTCGTCGTCGGCGACGACGACCAGTCGATCTACGCCTGGCGCGGCGCCGACGTGCGCAACATCCTCGATTTCGAGGAGCACTTCTCGGGCGCGAAGGTCGTCAAGCTCGAGCACAACTACCGCTCCCGCAAGCCGATCCTCGACGTCGCGAACGCCGTGCTCGCCAAGTCCGGCGCCCGGCGGCACAAGAAGTCGCTCATCGCCACCCGCGTGGAGGGCGACAAGGTGCGGTCCATCATCTGCGTGGACCCCGACGTCGAGGCGAGCTTCGTGGCCACGGAGGCGCAGCGCCTCCTGGAGCGGGAGGCCGCGCGGCCGAAGGACATCGCGGTGCTGTACCGCTCGAACCTCCAGGCGGCCGCGATCGAGTCGGCCCTCAAGGAGCGGCAGATCCCGATCCGGATGATCGGCGGCCAGCAGTTCTTCGAGCGCAAGGAGGTCAAGGACCTCATCGCCTACCTCCGCGTCGCGCTCAACCCGGGCGACGAGATGTGCCTGCGGCGCATCCTGAACTACCCGGCGCGGGGCATCGGCGACGTCGCGGTGGCCAAGCTCGGCGCCTACGCGACGGCGCACGACGCGACGCTCTGGACGGCGGTGTCGCGGCCGCACGCCGTGCACGAGCTGACCGCCGCCGCGATCGAGGGCTGCCGCCAGCTGCTCCGGATCATCGAGGCCACGCGCGCGCGGTTCGAGCGCGGCGAGCCCTCCGCGGAGGTCGCCCGCGCGCTCCTCGCCGATGCCGGCTTCAAGGAAGACATCATGGCCGGCTCGTCCACGGCCAACGCCGCGGCGCGCCGCTGGGGCAACATCGAGGGCCTGCTCAACGTCTTCGCGCGCCGCGACGAGAAGGGGAAGGGGGACCGCGCGAGCTTCGCCGAGTTCCTGCGGCTGCTCGCCCTGCGGCAGGACTCCGAGGAAGAGGAGGCCACCGATCGGGTGACGCTCACCACGATGCACGGCGCGAAGGGGCTCGAGTTCCCGTACGTGTTCGTGATCGGCCTGGAGGAGGGGTTGATGCCTCACCAGCGCAGCCTCGACGAGCGCGCCACGGACGCCGCGCCGAGCGGCGCGGAGGGCGGCGACACGGGCGGTCACAGCATCGAGGAGGAGCGGCGGCTCTTCTACGTCGCGGTCACGCGGGCCCGCGATCGGCTCTACCTCACGCGGGCCAAGCACCGTGGCTCGCGCGGCAAGATGGTGCCGAGGACGCCGAGCCGGTTCATGCTCGAAATTCCGCCCGAGCTCCTGGAAGAGCGCGAGGAGCTCGCGCCCGTCGCTCCGGGGATGGAGAAGGTGAAGGCGGGCGCGGCCGGCGTGCTGGCCGCGCTGTCGATGAACCCGTTCGCAGGCGATCCCCCCCTCATCCCGCGCCGCCGCTCCTGAGCGGGGCGCGGGACGGCGGGGGCTCGGTCAGAGGGCGCCCTCGGCGGCCGCGAAGCCGGCGCGGGTGATCTCCTGCACGCCCTTGCGCGTGACGAAGTCGCGGAAGCTCTCGCCCTCGGCGCGGCCGGCCATGTAGAAGCGCGCGATCGCCGCGATGACCTTGGGCGTCTCCTCCTCGGGGATGCGGCCGTCGAGGCGCTCGCCGATGCGCGCGCTCGGGCCGCAGCAGCCGCCCACGCGGAGCGAGTAGTGCGGGCGCTCCACGCCGTCCTTGCCCTTCACCATCAGGCCCGTCATCCCGATGTCCGCGACGTGGTGCTGGCCGCACGAGTTCGGGCACCCCGAGATCTTGATGTCGAACTCGCCGAGGGCGCTGACGAAGTCGTCGGTCTCCTGGCGGCTGCCGTTCGGCACCAGGTGATCCCGGATGCGCGTGCCGACCTCCATGCTCTTCGTGATCGCGAGCGTGCAGTAGTCGCCGCCGGGGCAGGTCACCACGTCGGTGATGTGCCCCGAGTCCGCCTCGGCGAGGCCGATCTGCGAGAGCTCGCGGTGTAGGCTGAGCAGCTGCCCCTCCGGCACCCAGCGCAGCACGAAGTTCTGGGTGTTCGTCGCCCGCACCTCGCCGTTGCCGTAGCGCCGCGAGATGTCGGCCAGGCGCCTCAGCTGCTCGGCCGTGATGTCGCCGAGCGGCAGCTTGACGGTCGCCACCCGGTAGCCGGGCTGCTTCTGCGCGATCGTGTTGGTCCGCTTCCAGCGCGCGAACGCGCCGTCGCCGAGCGTCTCCCGCAGCGGCGTGAGCGGAGGCGGATCGTTCTCCCGGTACCCGGCTACCTCCTCCGTCAGCTCGGCCGCGAGCGCCTCGCCGCGCTCCGCCTTGATGCGAGCGAACTCCTCGTCGAGCCTGCGCAGGAACTCCGCCTCGCCGATCTTGCGCAGCAGGAACTTGAGGCGCGCCTTCTTCCGGTTCTTCCGCTCTCCGTCCCGGTGGAACACGCTCACCACGGCCTCGCACACCGGCAGCAGATCGGCCTCCGGGATGAACTCCTTCCAGAGGTGCGCGATCTCGGGCGTCGACCCGAGCGAGCCGGCCACGTAGACCGCGAAGCCGCGCCCGCGGTCGCCGATCTTCGCGAGCAGACCGACGTCGTTGATCATGATCTGCGCGTGATCGCGCGCGCTCCCCGAGAAGGCCACCTTGAACTTCCGCGGTAGCCGCCGGTTGTGCTCGTGGAAGAGGAAGTGCTCGGTGACCGCGTGCGCGTAGGGCGTCACGTCGAACACCTCGTCCTCGACCACGCCAGCGAGGTGGGACGCGGTGATGTTGCGGAGCGTGTCCGCGCACGCGCCGACCGTCGTCACCCCCGCGCGCACGAGCACGCGCTGCAGGTCGATCGTCTCTTCGATCTCCAGGTAGTGGAGCTGGATGTCCTGGCGGGTCGTGACGTGCGCTAGCCCGCGCCCCCACCGCTCCGTGACTTCCGCGAGGGCTTCCAGCTGCGCAGCCGTGAGCTGCCCTCCAGGAATCTTGATCCGCTGCATGTGCTTCACGTGCGCGAGCTGCGCGTAGACACCCATGGCCAGCCGTAGAGGACGGAACTGGTCGGGGGTCAGCTCACCACGTTTGAATTTGGCGACGTTCTCGGCGTGTACGTCGATGGCCGCCGCAAGGCGCTCGACTCGTTGCGACATAACCGATGGTATTCCCTATATTTCCGACGCGTCAAGTGCGACAATTATCACGGTCGGTTCCACGTGGTATCCGGCCTCCAGCACCATGAAGACCGCTCTGCCGAACTCGACCGAAGCCGTGCACGCGGGCGTACTCCGCCAGCGCCCCTCCCACACCCTCGCGCCTGCGATCGCGCAGACGGCGACGTACACCTTTGCGGACACGGCGGACCTCGAGCGCTATTTCGCCGGAGGCGACGCGGATCCCGAGCGGCAGGAGTACGGTCGTTACGGCAATCCCACGGTGCGCGAGGTCGAGCAGCGCATCGCGGCGCTCGATCGCGCGGAGGACGCCCTGCTCTTCGCGAGCGGCATGGCGGCGGTGACGACCACGGCGTTCGCGCTCCTCAAGGCGGGCGACCACGTCATCCTGTTCCGCGACGTGTACCGCCGCACACGGCAGTTCGTGATCAACGTGCTCTCGCGGCTCGGCGTCGAGCACACGCTGATCGACCCGGGCGCGTTCGATCAGCTCGAGGCGGCCATCCGGCCGCGCACGCGCTTCGCGCTGAGCGAGTCGCCGACGAACCCCTACCTCCACTGTATCGACCTGTCCCGCTTCGCCGAGATCTGCAAGAAGGCGCGGGTGAAGACGGTCGTGGACGCGACGTTCGCGACCCCCTGCAACTCCGATCCGATCGGCCGCGGCATCGACCTCGTGGTCCACAGCGCCAGCAAGTACCTGTCGGGCCACAACGACGTCCTCGGCGGCGCGGTCTCCGGATCGAGCGCGCTGATCTCGCTGATCCGCGACATGCGGAGCGTCCTTGGGAGCATCATGGATCCCCACGCCGCGGCGCTGATCGGGCGCGGGATGAAGACGCTCGCGCTCCGCGTCGAGCGGCAGAACGCGACAGGGCTCGCCGTGGCGCGCGCGCTCGAGGCGCACCCCGCGGTGGAGCGGGTGTTCTATCCGGGGCTCCCGTCGCACCCGGATCACAAGGTCGCGGCCGAGCAGATGCGCGGCTTCGGCGGGGTCGTGAGCTTCATCGTGCGCGGCGGGCGAGAGGCGGCGTCGCGCGTCGTGGACGGCGCGCGCATCGCGGCGATCGCACCGAGCTTCGGCGGCGTCGAGACGCTCATCGAGCAGCCCTGCATCATGAGCTTCCACGAGCTCAGCGACGAGCAGCTCGCGGCGATCGGCATCTCCCCCGCGCTGATCCGCCTGTCGGTCGGCATCGAGGAGACCGAGGACGTCGTGAGGGACATCGTCGGCGCGCTCGACGCGCTCGGCAAGCCCTAGCCGCGCCAGCGGGGCCGCCCGCGCGAATCCGCCGCGAAGCGGCGCAGAAGTCCGGCCATCCGGCCGGGCTCCTGGTGGGCGGAGCTAACTGAGCTTCTTCAGCTTCCGCTGCAGCGTCCGCCGATCGATCCCCAGCAGCTTCGCCGCGGTGGCCACCACGCCGCCCGACTCCCTCAGCGCGGCGCGGATCGCCTCGCGCTCGAGATCGTCGAGCTTCAGGCTCCCCGGCGGCGGCGTCGGCGCCGCCGAGGGCGGGGGGCGCTGGCGGTCCCGGAGGTTCGCGGCCTCGCGCAGCAGCTTGTCCGCGTCGACGGGCTTGCTGAGCAGCGTGTCGGCGCCCTCGCGCATCGCCGCCACCGCGAGCGGGATGTCCCCGAACCCGGTCAGCATCACGATCGCCGCGTCGGGCTGCAGCTTGCGGTACTGGGCGAGCGCGCTGAGCCCGTCGCCGCGCGGCATGCGGTAGTCGATGACCACGAGGTCCACCGGCTCGTACTCGAGCGCCACGAGCCCCTCGTCGATCGTCGCCGCGGTCCTCGCCACGACCCCGCGGCGGCGCAGCGCGCCCTGCAGGGTGGTGCGGAACGCGTCGTCGTCGTCCACGAGGAGCGCCGTCTCGATCCGTCGCGTCATCTTCACCTCAGGCGGCCCCGGAGCGCTTCAGCGCGCCGGGGAGATCCGCGTCCATGGGGTCCGTGCTCCCGTCGAGGCGGAGGCGCAAGGTCGCCTTCGCGCCGCCGGTCTCGACGCTCTCCATGCGCAGCACCGCGTTCATGCGGGAGGCCATCATCGAGCTGATGTAGAGCCCGAGCCCCATGCCCCCCTGCTCCATCTTCGTCGTCTGGAACGGCTCCCCGAGCCGCCCGGCGATGTCGGGGTTGAGCCCCGGCCCGTTGTCGGAGACCGCGATCTCGCAGACGTCGCCGCGCTCGACGACGCTCACCTCGATCCGCTGCTCGGCCGAGCCGGCCGTCGCCTCGGCGGCGTTGGCGAGCAGGTTGACGAGCACCTGGCAGAGCGCCGGCCGCAGCACGTCCGCCTGCACCGGCCGCGGCGTGTCGAACGCGAGCGCGCCGCGGTAGCCGAGCCGCGCGAGCTCGACCTTCGTCAGGTCGCGCACGAAGCGGGTGAGCTCCAGCGGCTCCAGCCGCTGATCGAGCCGGATCTGGCCGCGCATCAGCCCGATGATGTCGCTCGCGCGCCGCGCCTCGCCGGCCACGGTCTCGGCCATGCGCGCCGCGTCCTCGGAGCCCGTCTCCCGCGCCACGTCGACGAGGTCCTTGCTCGCGAGGAGGATCGTCGCGAGCGGCGTGCTGAGCTCGTGCGACATCCCGCCGACCATGCGGCCGAGCATCGCCAGCCGCTCGTTCCGCTGGCTCTGCTGCCGGAGCTCCTCGAGCCTGTGCGCGTAGACGACGACGAAGAAGCCGAGGAACAGCGTCAGCGACGTGAGCGACACGAGGTCGCCGAGCCGCCGGATGCGCTCGCCGCCGAGCGGCGCCGCGTCGAGCGGCAGCGGCGCCGCGTACGTGAGCACGGCGATCGCGGCCAGCGTCAACAGGCCCACGAGCACGGTCGTGCGCCGCGGGCAGAGGAGGCCGGAGAGGGCGATGTGGAAGGCGAGGAAGACGGCGAACGGGTTCGCCAGCCCGCCCGAGAACCAGAGCATCCAGGCGTTCGCGAGCACGTCGCCCACGAGCTGGGCGCGCGCGTGATCCTGCGCGGGCTCGCGCCCCGAGGGCTCGCCCCCGTCCGTCCGGCGCGCGCGCTGGACCCGGAAGGTCCAGGCAATGTTGGCCGCCGCGATCGCGGCGATGCCGACGATCAACGGAGCGAGCCCGAGGTCGGGGACGAGCTTCCTGCCAGCGACCGTGGTCGCGACCATCCCCGCGATCGCCCCCCACCGCAGCTGGATCAGCCACCTGTCGGCGGTGTCCCAGGACGGGGGCTTCGGCCCGGAGAGCAGGACCGCGAGCCGCCGGCGCGCCGCCGGGGGCGCGCTGCTCTTGGCGGGGTCGGGACCTGCGTCAAGCGACCATGGCTGGAAGGAGGATTGCATCCGCGCGCGGACAGAGGGGCTTTCCAGGGCGCGGTCGAGGTGTCCGGCGTCCATCCCGGAGCAACCTTCCGACGTTGCCTTGCATCCGCTCCCTTGTACCGCGCACGAAAGCCGCGAGCACGCGCGAGGTGCGCCCCGGCCCACATCCTGGGGCTATCAGGAAAAACCCCAGCAAATACAGTGACTTGGGATTGTTGGCCGGATTACATCCGACCTCGTGCCGGCGGGGCGCTCGGCCCCGGGCCGGTCACTTGGCCTCTTCGGCTCCGCCGCCGTGCGCGCCGTGCTCGGGCGGCGGCGGCGCCTTGTGCGAGCGCTTCATCCTCCAGTCGTCGGCGGCGCGCTTGCCGTCGAACGGCGCCTTGATGTCCGCCGGCCGCTCGGCCTCGATCTGCTCGGCCCGGCCGCGGTTGGCCGTGTCGAACATCGTGAAGCCGATGAAGATCGCCAGGAAGATGAGCGACGACGCGAAGATCAGGGCGTGGAACTTATGGTCCCACTTGAGGTGCATGAAGATGAGCGCCACGACGCCCGCCTTCGTCGTCGCGATGATGATCGCGATCGCCAGGTTGGCGGCGCCGAGGTCGACGTAGCTCGCGCCCACGGTGGCGACCGTGAGCACGAGCAGCGCGAGCCACGTGGCGATGTAGACCTTGAGCGGCAGGACGTGAGGCACGTGATCGGCGCCATGGCCATGGCCGTGCCCGTGCCCGTGCGCGCCGGCTGCTTCTGCGTGTGTCGACATGCGGTCCTCTAGGCCTCAGCCCACCAGGTAGAGCAGGGGGAAGAGATAGATCCAGATGAGGTCGACGAGGTGCCAGTACAGCCCCACCCCTTCGACCGGCGAGTAGTAACGGCTCGAGAACTCACCGCGCGTGTTGCGGATGAGGATCCACGTGATGAGCCCCATCCCGATGACGACGTGCAGGCCGTGGATGCCCGTCATCATGAAGTAGATGGCGAAGAACGTCCCCCCGTGGGCCGTGGTGAAGCCCTGGGCGGTGAAGTACTTCCCGGGCAGCAGGCCGTCGTGGAACTTGTGCTGGTACTCGAAGTACTTGATCACAAGGAACATGGCCGCGCAGAGCAGGGTCACCACGAGCAGCCGGGTGGTGGTCTTCTTGTCGCTCCTCTGCGCAGAGCGGACGGCGAGCGCCATCGTGAGGCTGGAACAGATGAGCACGATCGTGTTGATGCCGCCCATCACCTTGTCGAGGTGATGGTGGGCCTCCACGAACGAGTCGAAGAACCAGGTCCGGAAGACGGCGAACGCGCAGAACAGCCCGCCGAAGAGCAGGATCTCCGTGACGAGGAAGAGCCAGATGCCCATCCTGCCGGCGTCGAACTGCGTGTCCGCAGAATCGAAATGATGGGCGACGTGGAAGTCGGGGGACAGGATCGGGCCTGCCTTGTTCGGCCGGTCGGCGGCCTCGGCGTGCGCGCTCATGCGTTCTCCGTGTTGAAGTCGTATGCGCCCTTGGTGACGATCGGGGTGCGGACGAAGTTCTCGGTGATGGGCGGGGAGGCGGTGGTCCACTCGAGGCTGAGCCCGCCCCAGGGGTTCGCCGGCGCCGGCGCGCCGGAGCGCAGCGACTTGATGAAGCAGATGATCATCACGAGGAAGCCGAGGCCCAGGATCCACGAGCCCACGGTCGAGAAGGCGTGCAGCGGCTGGAACTGGTCCAGGTAGTTGTAGTAGCGGCGCGGCATCCCGCGGCTACCCATGATGAACTGCGAGAAGAACGTCACGTTGAAGCCGATGAAGACGAGCGCACAGGAGATCGTCGCGAGCCGCTCCGAGTACATCTTCCCGGTGATCTTGGGCCACCAGTGGTGGAGCCCGCCGATGTAGGCGATGACCGTGCCGCCGACCATCACGTAGTGGAAGTGCGCGACCACGAAGTACGTGTCGTGCAGGTGCAGGTCGACGCTGAGCATCCCGAGGAAGATGCCGGTGAGCCCGCCGATCGAGAAGAGGATGAGGAACGACAGCGCGTACAGCATCGGCGCGCTGTAGCTGATGGATCCGCGCCACAGCGTCGCGATCCAGTTGAAGACCTTCACGCCGCTGGGGATGGCGACGAGGAAGGTCAGGAACGAGAACATGATGGCCGCGAACTCGCTCTGGCCCGAGGTGAACATGTGGTGGCCCCACACGAGGAAGCCGACCAGGGCGATGGCGACGCTGGAGAACGCGATCGCCTTGTACCCGAAGATCCTGCGCCGCGCGTGGACCGAGATGAGCTCGTTGATGATGCCCATGCCCGGAAGGATCATGATGTAGACGGCCGGGTGGCTGTAGAACCAGAAGAAGTGCTGGTAGAGCACCGGGTCGCCGCCGAGCGCCGGGTCGAAGATGCCGATGTGGAACGCGCGCTCCGCGATGAGCAGGAGGAGCGTGATGCCGAGGACCGGCGTGGCGAGGATCTGGACGATGCTGGTCGCGTAGATCGCCCAGAGCATGAGCGGCATCTTGTACCAGCCCATCCCCGGCGCCCGGAGCTTGTGCATCGTGACGATGAAGTTCAGCCCCGTGAGGACGCTGGAGAAGCCCAGGATGAACACGCCGAACGTGACGCTCAGGACCGACGTCGTGGTCACCGTGCTCGAGTACGGCACGTAGAACGTCCAGCCGGTGTCGATGCCGCCCGTGATGAGCGACGACAGCGTGAAGAGGGCGCCGATCCAGTAGAGGTACAGGCTGAGGAGGTTCAGCTTGGGGAAGGCGACGTCCTTCGCGCCGATCATGATCGGCAGGAGGAAGTTGCCGAGCGCGCCGGGGATGCTCGGGATGATGAACAGGAACGTCATCACCGCGCCGTGCAGCGTGAACATCTGGTTGTAGGTGTTCGCGCTCATGATCGTCTGCTTCGGCGTCAGGAGCTCGAGCCGGAGGATGAGCGCGAACACGCCGCCCATCGCGAACGCGATGAACGTGCTGATGAGGTACATCAGGCCGATCCGCTTGTGATCGACCGTGGTGAGCCACGACATGATCCCGCTCTGGGCCCGGATGTAGTCCGTTCCGTGGCCGCCGTCGGGTGCCGTATTGACGTCGAGGGTTGTTACGGTCTGCGACATGACTGCTTCTCCCCGGCGCTCACTTCACCGTCTTCAGATAAGCGATGAGCGCGTCCACTTCTTTGTCCTTCAGGAGCCCCTTGAACGACGGCATCACCGGCGGATAGCCGCGCACGACCTGGCCGCCGGGGTTGAACAGGCTCTCGCGGATGTAGTTCTCATCCACGACGACCTTGGCCCCGTCCGCGAGCTCCTCCTCGCGGCCGAAGACGGCCTTGAGCGACGGGCCCTGGATCCGCGTCCCGTCGAGCGAGTGGCAGGTCGCGCAGCTCCGCTTGGCGAAGAGCAGCTTGCCGAGCTCCTCGGGGGGCAGGTCGCTGTTGTTGTTGCCCTCGAGCCACTTGTCGAAGTCCGACGGCTCCAGCACCTTGACGGTGGCCATCATGTCGGAGTGACCGGACCCGCAGTACTCGGCGCACAGGAGCACCGTCTCGCGCGCCTCGGTCGCCTCGAACCACACCGACGTGTACGAGCCCGGGACCACGTCCTGCTTCACCCGGAACTCCGGGATGAAGAAGGCGTGGAGGATGTCCTTCGAGCTCAGGATGATCCGCACCGGACGCCCCCGCGGCACGGCGAGCTCGTTCACGGTCGTCGTCCCGTCGGGGTAGGTGAACGTCCACAGGTACATCTCGCCCGTGGCGTTGATCTCGTAGGCCTCGGCCGGCGCGACGGAGGCGTGCACGTAGCCGCGCATGCCCACGAAGAAGAGCGAGATCACGATGGCGAGCGGGATCAGCGTCCACACGACCTCGACCGTCGTGCTGTGGTCGATGGGGCTCGTCTTGTCGCGCTCGCTGCGCCGTTTGTACTTGATGGCGAAGAGGACCGTCGCCCCCGCCACCAGGATGAAAAAGAGGACGGAGACCCAGTAAGCCGCGGCCCACGCGGAGTCGATTCGCTCAGCGAGCGTCGAGCCCTGGCGGGGCAGCCAGAAGGAGCCGAGTTCGATCGGGTTTTTCATCACCATAGTTGTGGCTCCGCCACCTTGTACCTAGGAAGCCTCGTTTACGCGCACCCTCGTGCGGGAGCGTTCAGTCCGCCAGAAGCGAATCAGCCAGAGCCCGAGGACCACGACGGTGACCGCGCCTGACGCCATCATCAGCCGCTTCGTCGCCAGGACGTACCCTCGGGCGTTGGGATCGTAGTGAAAACAGAACAAGAGCACGCGATCCCAGGTGCTCCCGACCTGCCCGCTGCCCGCTTCGCGCAGCGCGAGGCCGAAGTTCTTCTGTGGGAAGGAGATGCCGTAGAGCGTGCGCGACAGGCGTCCATCCGGCGTGAAGACGAACGCGCCCGCCGCGTGCGCGTACTGCTTCGTCGTCTCGTCCCACCGGTAGTGGAAGCCCACCGCGTCGGCGAGCGCGCGCACCGACGCCTCGTCGCCGACGAGGAAGTCGAAGCCGTCGCCGGTGACCGGCCTGCCGTACGCCTCGATGTAGTTCGCCCGCTTCTTGCGCCCGGCTTCGGGCGTGTCGCGGGGATCGAAGCTCACGACGAGGGTGCGGTACTCCTTGCCCGCGCTCCAGGCGCTCTCCTTCATGGCCTGGAGCACGCCGTTCAGGACCAGCGAGCACAGCATCGGGCACTCGAAGTAACCGAGCACCAGGACGAGGGGCTTGTCCCCCGCCGCGTACCTGGCGAGCTCGACCTCCTGCCCCGACTGGTCGCGGAGCCGGAGCTTCTGCGGGAGCAGGGCTCCCGGCCGCTCGTCGATGTCGATGCCGGTGAGCTCGGTGGGGATGGTCGTGTCCGCGGCCCGCGCGCTCCGCGCCGGGGTGACCGTGGCCACCACGAGCGCGAGAACGGCGAGCAGGCCAGACAGCGGGCGGGACATCACTGCTCCGGAGCGGGGGTCGCCGGGGCCGCGGGCTTGGGCGCCGCGCCTGCAGGCTGGGCGGGCTTCGCGTCCGCGGGCTTGGCGGGCTTCACGGCCTCGGCGGGCTTGGCTGACTCGGCAGGCTTCGCAGGCGTGGCCGTACCAGCAGGCTTGGCGGCGTCCGAGGGCTTCGCCGCGTCCTTGTCGCCCGGCTTCGCTGCGTCCTCGGCCTTCGACGGCTCGCCGGCGGCGGAGCCCTCGTCGGGCTTCGCTGCGCCGTCCGCGGGCTGAGCGCCGTGCGGGATCGTGTGGATCTCCACCGGGGGGGCGGCCGCGCTCCTCACGCGCCTCTCCTGGTAGTCCTTCAGGGTGAGCGCGACGGCCTGATCGACCGGGATGCGGACGACGCCCTTCTTCTCGTCGGCCCACTGGTAGCGGCTGAGCCGCTCCTGCTCCATGGCCCGCAGGCCGCGGAGCGCGCTGTTCGGCGGCTCGAGCACCTTGCTCGAGATCTCGTGCTCCATCGTCGACTTGAAGATCTCGTTGACGAAGAGCACGGTCACCACGATGGAGAACAGCGTGGCGATCACGATCACGAAGATGAGCGAGTTGTTCGGTCGATCCGCCTCGGCCTGGGCCTCGTCGTGATCGGTCGCTGTGTTGTCGGTCGCTTCGCTCATGGCCGGCTCCTTACGGGTTGTCGATCCGAGCCGCTTCGGCAAGGTGAGGGTCGTTCAGGGGATACAGCGGGCTCTTGGCCGCCTGGAGCGCGAGCATCCAGGCTCCCACGCCCAGCGGGCCGAGCAGGCCGGCGAGGTCGATCCAGCTCAGGTGCAGGTGGTGATCCACGTTCGGCATGACGAGCCAGTAGAGGTCGACATAGTGCATCACGAGGAGGAGCACCGACGCCGCGCCGAGCACGAGCGGGCTCCGCTTCGCGTGTCGCGACAGGAGGACGAGGAACGGGATGACGAAGTGCCCGAACAGCAAGGCCAGGCTCACGACGTGCCACGAGCCCTCCCAGCGGTGGCGGTAGAAGATCGTCTCCTCGGGGATGTTCGCGTACCAGATCAGGATGAACTGCGAGAACGCGATGTAGGCCCAGAAGATCGTGAAACCGAAGAGCAGCTTGCCGATGTCGTGCTGGCGCTCGACGTTGCTCACCTTGCGCAGGAGCCCCGCCTTGTGGAGCGCGATCGTGATCAGCGCGAGCGCCGAGAGGGAGCTCGTGGCCGAGCCGGCGAACACGTAGACGCCGAAGATCGTCGAGTACCAGTGCGGGTCGATGCTCATCAGCCAGTCGAACGCCGCGAACGAGATGGTCAGGGCGAAGACGATGACGGCCGGGGCCGCTCCGGCGCGCATCCTCGCGGTGGGCCGGAAATCGGCGCTCTTGTCCTGCGCGCGGGAGGTCTTGATAAACCAGAGCGCGAGGCCCGCCCACGCCGCGAGGAACACCACGGCGCGAATGTAGAAGAAGGTCGGGTTCAGGTAGGGCGCCTTCTGGTGGAGCACATGATCGTTCGCGGCGTCGGGCCCCATCCAGTGATGGTAGATGTCGTGGGCGAGCACCGCGACCGGGAGGAACAGCACGATGCAGGCGGGCAGGATGCCGCTCATCCACTCCATGTGGCGGCGCGCGGCCGCCGACCAGCGCGCGCGGGTCAGGTGCTGGATGATCACGAAGAACAGCGCGCCGAGCGCGATCGTCACGAGCCACGTGAAGCCGGTGAGGTACGAGAACGCAAAGCGCTTCGTGTCAGTCACCGCCGCCGCCGCCGAGAGCACCACGCCGACGATCGCCAGCGCCATGCTCCCCGAGACGAGCCGCTTCGCGACCGCCGGATCGAGGACCTTCGTGTCCTCGGCCAGAGCACTTCCGTGGGACTTCATGGAGTTCCGCTCTCCTTCGCGATGTTGCCCCGCTGGGCCTCGGGCACGTCGTCGATGTGCGCGTGCTGGCTGTGCTGCAGCACGCGCACCCACGTGACGATCGCCCACCGGTCCTTGACCGGGATCTGCTTCCGATAAGCCGGCATGTTGCGCACGCCGTTCGTGATGACGTTGAAGATCTCGCCGTCGGGCAGGCCGAGGGCCCGGTCCGACGCGAGGTCGATGGGGGGCGGGTATCCGCGCTTCACCACCATGCCCTGGCCGCTCCCGCTGTGGTCGTGGCACGGGGTGCAGTAGATGTGGAAGCGATCCTGGCCGCGCCGGATCACCGCCTCATCGACGGTGATGGGCGCAAGCGCCAGGAACGTCTCGCCGTCCTTCTCCTTGCCGGTGCGGAAGGCCTCGCTCTCGTCGAGCGATCCCTGGGCCACCGTGCCCTCGACGATCGGCCGCATCGCCCGCCCGTCGGGGAACAAGCGCGTGCCCTCCTCGGGCTGGAACTTGGGCTGCCAGTCCATGTCTCCGAAGACGTGGATCGGCGGATCGCTGCTCGCCTGTCCACGGCAGCCTGCCAGGACGAGGAGGAGGGGAATGCTCCAGCGCTTCACGACGAGACCTCCCGGATGCTCTGGGCGCCGAGGCGCTGGAGGAGGCTGCGCGTCTCCGTGGAATCGAACTTCGGGTCGCTCGCCTCGACGCTGATGAAGAAGGCGTCGTCGGTCGCGCGCGGGAACGAGGGGTGCGTCATGGTGGGGTGGAACAAGGTGGGCAGGCGCCCGAGCGCGAAGAGCCCGAAGAAGCACGTGAGCGCCGCGAAGAGGACCGTGAGCTCGAAGAAGATGGGGATGAAGGCCTGGTACGAGAAAGACTGCTTGCCGCTGATGATGAGCGGATAGTCGTAGTACTGCGTGTACCAGGCGAGCGCGATGGCGCTGGCGAGCCCCGCCGTGCCGCCGCCGAGCACGAGCCACGGCAGCGGAGACGGCTTGAGCCCCATCGCCTTCTCCAGCCCGTGCACGGGGAACGGCGTGTGCGCGTCGAAGCGGCTGTACCCGGCGTCCCGGAGCGCCTCGCACGCGTGATAGATGTCCTTCGGGCTCGTGAAGTAGCCCATGATCCCGAACAGGGCAGACTCCCCGTCCGCCTCCTGCTCGGCCTTGCGCTCCAGCTTGCGCTCGATCGAGAGCGCGGCCTGACCGTGCGGCCCGCTGTCGTGGGGCTCGGAGTACTCCGCGTCGTCCTCGGGCACGTGGCCCTGCGGCTCGATGTCGGGCTGGCTGTCGCGCGCGGAGCCCTTGTGCGCTCGTGCCTCCTCGGCCGAGGCGGGCTTCCCGGAGCGCTTCTGGCGTCGGGCATCGCTGTTACGCTGCATGATGAGCCTCGTCGTTGCTGTGCGAGCCGTGAGGATCGGCCGCCGCCGTGACCCCCTTCACCTCGCTGATCGCGACCATCGGCAGGTAGCGGACGAACAGCAGGAAGAGCGTGAAGAAGAGGCCGAACGAACCGAAGAACGTCGAGATGTCCCAGATGGTCGGGCGGAAGTAGGTCCAGCTCGAGGGGAGGAAGTCGCGGTGGAGGCTCGTCACGATGATGACGAAGCGCTCGAACCACATCCCGATGTTGACCAGGATCGAGAGGATGAACATCGCGGGGATGCTGGTGCGCACCTTCTTGAACCAGAAGAGCTGCGGGAAGATCACGTTGCAGCTCACCATGGTCCAGTAGGCCCAGGCGTACGGGCCGAGGATGCGGTTCCGGAAGGCGAACTGCTCGTAGCCGTTGCCGCTGTACCAGGCGATGAAGAGCTCCATCCCGTACGCGTAACCGACCATGGTGCCGGTCGCGACGATGACCTTGTTCATGTTCTCGAGGTGCCGCATCGTGATGAGGCCCTCGAGGCCGAACGCCTTCCGCGCGAACACCATCAGCGTGACGACCATCGCGAACCCGCTGAAGATGGCGCCCGCGACGAAGTACGGCGGGAAGATCGTCGTGTGCCAGCCGGGGACGATCGAGACGGCGAAGTCGAACGACACGATCGTGTGCACGCTGAGCACGAGCGGCGTCGAGAGCCCGGCGAAGATCAGGTAGGCCTTCTCGTAGTGCAGCCAGTGGCGGTGCGAGCCGCGCCAGCCGAGACAGAGGATCCCGAAGACGATCTGCTTCGTCCGGGTCGTGGCCCGGTCGCGGATCGTGGCGAGATCAGGGATGAGCCCGACGAACCAGAACAGGGTCGAGACCGTCGCGTAGGTCGAGACGGCGAACACGTCCCAGAGCAGCGGGCTCTTGAAGTTCGGCCAGATGCTCATCTGGTTCGGGATCGGGAACAGCCAGTGGGCGAACCAGATCCGGCCCAGGTGGGCCACCGGGTAGATGGCGGCGCACGCGACCGCGAAGATCGTCATCGCCTCCGCGGCCCGGTTGATGCTCGTCCTCCACTTCTGGCGGAAGAGGAAGAGGATGGCGCTGATCAGCGTGCCGGCGTGGCCGATACCGACCCAGAACACGAAGCCGGTGATGTCCCACGCCCAGTTGACCGTGGTGTTCAGCCCCCAGATACCGATACCGGTACCGACGAGGTGAGCGAGCGAGCCGGCGAGGATAAGGAGGATGCTGAGGGCAAGGCACAGCAGCACGAGCCACCCCGGGGGGCGCTTGCTGAGGATGATGCCCGAGACCTTGTCGGTGAGAGAGCGGAAGTCGTCCTTCCCCTGCACGAGGGGCGCCTCGTCCAAGAGGGCGGCGCGGTCCGAGAGCCGGGGGTGGTCGACCTGGAGGGGTGCTGTGGCGCTCATGCGTCGGCGAGCTCCGGGTTCTTGTTGCGAATCTTGGCGAGGTAGGTGACCCGCGGCTTGGTGTTGATCTCGTCCAGCAGCCTGTAACCGCGCGGGCTAGCGGACGTGGCGGCCACCTGGCTCGTGGCGTCGTCGAGGTCGCCGAAGACGATGGCCTGCGTCGGGCAAGCGCCCTGGCACGCGGTCACGATCTCGCCGTCCTTGATGTGGTCCCGACCCTCTCGCTTGGCGTCGATCTTGGCGTGGTTGATCCGCTGCACGCAGAAGGTGCACTTCTCCATGACGCCCCGCGATCGGACGGTGACGTTGGGGTTGAACTGCATCTTCCGCTCCTCCGAGTCCGGCTGGCCGTACTCGAGGAAGTTGAAGCGACGGACCTTGTAAGGGCAGTTGTTGGCGCAGTACTTCGTGCCGACGCACCGGTTGTACGCCATGTCGTTCAGCCCCTCGGGGCTGTGCGTCGTGGCGGCGACCGGGCAGACCTGCTCGCACGGCGCGTTCTCGCAGTGCTGGCAGGGGAGCGGCTGCTGGATGCTCTCCGGCTCGTTCGGGTCCGTGCCCTGGAAGTAGCGGTCGATCCGGAGCCAGTGCATCTCGCGCGTCATGCGCACGCCTTCGGCGCCGACGACCGGGATGTTGTTCTCGGCCTGGCAGGCGACGACGCACGCGTTGCACCCGATGCAGGCGTTGAGATCGATGCTCATGCCCCACGCGTGCCCCTGCCGCCGGTTCGGCTCCTTGAACAGGCTGAGCAGCGGCGGCACGTGCACCTGCTTCTGGGCGAACTCCGTGTCCTTCTGGAACTCGTCGAGCGTCCCCTCGCGCGCGAGCGGGCGGCCCTCCATCACGAAGTGCTCCTGCGTGCGCGCCAGCGCCACCACCTCGCCGGCCTTCTCCAGCGAGAAGCCGCCGGCGAGCTCGAAGGCGTCGCTCTTCCGCAGCGGGGTCGTGTCGACGCCGACGCCATGGCCGACCCGGAGCTGCGCGCGCCGGCCCTGGCCGATGGTGATACCCACCGAGTCGTCCGCCTGCCCCGGCGCAACGAGGACGGGGATCCGCACCGACGCGCCGCTGCCCGTCAGCGTCACGACGTCGCCGTCCTTCAGGCCGAGCCGCGCCGCCGTCGAGGGCGAGAGGTTCGCGGCGCTGCCCCAGGTGAGCTTCGTCATCGGGTGGGGCAGCTCCTGGAGCCACCCGTTGTTCGCGAACCGGCCGTCCCACGCGTGCACGTCGGGCCGGAAGGTCACCTCCAGGCCCTCGCCCGCGGCGGGCGCGAACGCGCGCAGCGCCTCGATCGCGCCCTGCGCCGCGGCGGCCACCTGCTCGTCCACGAGCTGGGTGCCCGCGACGAGGCCGTCGTGCAGCGCGCGGCGGAAGTCGTCCTCGGTGCGCTTCGCGCCCTCGGCGGTCAGCCAGGTCGCCCGCACCAGGTCGTACGCCGTCCGCGAGCCGCCGAGCAGGAGCTCGATGACCTCGGCGTCCGTCCTGCCGCCGAAGAGCGGCGCGATGAGCGGCTGCGCGACGCTGGCCGTCCCGTCCTCCGCCCGGACGTCGCTCCACGACTCCAGCGGATGGGCGCGGTTCAGGTGCCATTTGGTGCGCTCGCTCGTCTCGTCGACGTGCGTCGAGACGTGCACGCTCACGGCCACCTTGGCGAGCGCGTCGGCGAAGCGCGCGTCCGCGGGCGCGTCGAAGGCCGGGTTGCCGCCCAGGATGATCAGCGTCTCGACCTCGTTCTTCTCGATGGAGCGCGCGAGCTCGACGAGCGCCTCGGGGCCCTCGCGCGAGTCGTCGAAGGGCGCGACGAGCCGGACCGCCTTGCCCGTGTTGTCGAGGGCGAGGTTGATGAGGTGCACGAGGCCGTGGACCTCCTTCGGCAGCGAGCGCCCGGCCACGACCGCGCCCTGGCCCCGGTTGGCGGCGAGGTCGGCGGCGATGGCGGCGACGTGCCGGGTCGCCTTGGCGTCGAGCCCCTCCGATTTGCCCTCGAGCGCCTTGAGCAGCTCCGCGTCGAGCGCGACCCCGCGCTTGCCGAGCTCGGTCGCGAGGGCGAAGGCGAAGGCGGGGATCTTGCGGCTCTGGATGCGGAGCCGGTGATCCGCGGCCGCGCCGGTGATCGTGAAGGTGCTCTCGACGGCGTAGAGGCGGTTCATCGCCTTCGGGTCCTTGTCGACCGCGCGGCCCGCCGAGAACGCGCGCGCCTGCTTGAGCGGGCTGCCGTCGGAGGCGAACAGGTCGGCGTCGAGCGCGACGATCACGCGCGCCTTCGTCAGGTCGAGCGTGGTCTCGAGCGGCTTGCCGAACGCGAGCCGCGCGCCCTCCCGCGCGGCGTCGCGCGAGAAGGGCTCGTACCGGACGACGCGCGCCTCGGGCAGCGTCTTGCGGAGATCCGCGAGGCGCGCGGCCAGCGTCGGCGACCGGTGCGCCTCGGTCAGGATCGTGAGCCCCTTGCCGCCGCGGCCGCGGAGCTTGTCGCCCTCGGTGCGGAGGAACGCCGCGGCGTCGTCCCAGGACTTCTCGTTCGCGCCCTCGCGCGGCGACTTGCTGCGATCGGGATCGTAGAGGTCGAGGACCGCGGCCTGGGTATAGAGGGTGGTGCTGCCGAGGCTCTCGGGGTGCTTCGGGTTGCCCTCGATCTTGGTGGGCCGCCCCTCGTGGCTCTCGACGATGACGCCGAAGGCCGTGCCCATCATCGGGAGCGCCGTCGCGAAGAACAGTGGCTTGCCCGGGATGACCTCCTCCGGGGTCCGCGAGTACGGCAGGATCTGCTCGACGGGCCGGCGGCAGCCCACGAGGCCACCGAGCGCGAGCGACGCGCCCATGAGGCTCAGGAACGTGCGCCGCCCGACGCCCTCCGGCGGCTCGAACGCGGCCGGCGGGAACTCGCGCCCGAGCGCGTCGACGAAGTCGGGCGAGCCGGAGAGCTCGTTCAAGCTGCGCCAGTAGGTCTTTCCAGAGAGGTCCTGGGCGAGGGGGAGAGGAGTTCGTTTACTCATCGGTGGCACCCCGAGCAGTGAAGCGGCGCCTGCACCTGCCGCCCGGAGGAAGTGACCGCTGGCACGCGATCGTTGTAAGGCTCGTGGCTCGCCGGGATGCCGGCGCCCGCCATGGCGGCCGTCGCGGGTGCCATATCCATCTTGGTGACGTCGGCGGGATTGCGGAGGTTGGGACCCGGATTGCGGTGGCAGTCCAGGCACCATCCCATCGAGAGCGGCTGGACCTGCCGGACCTTGTGCATCTGGTCCACGCGGCCGTGACAGCTCACGCAGCCGACCCCTGCGGCCAGGTGGGCCGAGTGGTCGAAATAGGCGTAGTCCGGCAGGTTGTGGACGCGCACCCAGGGGATGGGTTGATCCGTCGCCCAGCTCTCCTGGACCAGGAGGAGCTTTTCGCTGTCCCGCCGCACCTTGGCATGACAGTTCATGCACGTCTCGGTGGGGGGAACTGCGGCGAAGCTGGAGACCTCTACTGTGCTGTGACAGTAGCGGCAGTCGATACCGAGGTCGCCGGCGTGCAGCTTGTGGGAATAGTCAACCGGTTGATCCGGCTGATACCCAACCTCGATATGTTTGTTGGTACCGTAGTACCAGAATCCGCCGATCACAGCGGCGCCGAGGGGCAGGACTCCGAAGAGCAGCCCCAACGGAACCACTTTGTTGGCCCATCGTGGGAACAGGAACCGCGCCATAGGGTTGTGGTGGGCGTCGGAGGGACGCGCGGGCGCAGTTATGGCTTGCTGGCGGGGTGCGACAAGACGGCAAAGTGCCGCGTGACTGCGGCAGATTGCCGCTGTGGATAACTGAAGGTCCACGTCGCGGCAGGCCGCCGCGGGGGTGCGGCACTTTGCCGCGGCTGCAGGCGTCCGTCCTTACGACACGGGTGCAAACTGGACGCGACACCAGCTCGAAAAATTCTCGAAACATCGACGCCGGCCGGAAAACCCCCCCGGCGAAGCCGGGGAGGGGGAGGGCTGGCGAGCGGGGGCCGCCGACCGCGCCGGGGCCGCCTGCCCGGGGGAGCTCAGAACACCGGCGTGAACGTGCGTGGGGCCTTCTTCTTCCGGAGGCATCGGGTCGCCCTGCTCATGTAGCAGACCGTGAAGGCCCGGCGCGGCTGGCCGCTCCGGTTCACGGCGGAGCAGTGCCAGAGGTAGTTGTGGATCAGCAGGGCCTCGCCCGCGCGCGCCGGCAGCGCGATCTTGCGGGCGTCCGCGTCGGCCGCGCGCACGCGGTCGCTCGGAACGACGCCGCCGAGCGGCGTCGCGAGCCCGTCGATGTGGCTGCCTTCCAGCACCTCCACGCAACCGCCGCCTGTGGGGGCGTCGTCGAGCGCGGTCCAGATCTGCAGCTCGGGGTCGCGATCCAGCCCCCAGTAGCTGCCGCCGTCCTGGTGCCAGGGCAGCGGCGTCCCTCCCGACGCGGCCTTGTTGAAGAGCACGGCCCGGTAGATGGAGACCTCTCCCTCGATGAGCGCGCGCGCGATCCTCTCGAAGAGCGGGTTCTCGATCCAGGCGAGGAACAGCGGATCCTTCTCGAGCTTCTCGAGCTTCCGGTACGACGTGCTCGGCCCCTGGTAGCCCTTGCCGTACGGCAGATCCTCGTAGCGGCCCGACGCGGCGTCGTGCTGGAAGAAGAGCCCGGGGTACGTGACGCGCCCGAGCATCAGGTCATCCGAGCGCGCGCGCAGGGCCGCGAGCCCCGCGTCGGTCATCACGCGCCCGAGGCGGGCGTGGCCGCGGGCGGCGTAGTCGGCCAGGGGGACCGCGAGATCGAGATCCCTGGCCTCGGGCAGCAGGAGATCGATCATCGCGCGTAGCTCGCGTCGGTGCCCAGGTGATCGCGGTAGAGCGCGTCCATGCGCCGCGCCGCCTCCTTCGAGAGCGGGCGCGCGACGGCGTCGGCCGCCGCATCGAGGTGCTCTGCCCGGACCGGGCCGACCAGGATGGAGTCGACGACGTCGCGCCCCGCGAGCCAGGCGTACGACAGCGAGATCAGGCTCGTTCCCTCGTCCGCCGCGATCGCGGCGTAGCCGGCCGCGAGCTCGAACATGCGCCTGCTCCAGTACCGGCGCTGGTAGAGGCCGTTGCCCTCGAAGCGCGAGCCCGCCTGCGTCGCCTCCGGCCCGGCGTGCCGCCCCGTCAAGAGCCCGCCGGCGAGCGGGTTGTACACCGCGGTGGCCAGCGCGTACCGCCGCGCGAAGGCGGCGTACTCGACGTCGAGCTGACGGATCAGCGCGTTGTAGAGCACCTGAGAGACGGCGGGGCGCGGCCTCCCGACGGCGTCGCGGCGCGCGATGATCTCGAGGATCTGCCACGACGCGAAGTTAGAGACCCCGTACTGCAGGATCTTCCCCTGCTCGAGCAGGGCGTCGATCGCCGACAGCGTCTCCTCGATGGGCGTCTCCGGGTCCGGCGCGTGGAGATAGCAGACGTCGACGTGGTCGGTGCCGAGGCGCGCGAGGCTCTCCTCGACGGCGCGGATCACGCGCTCGCGCCCGAGCCCCTCGGGCCTGCCCCGGAGGCGGCGCAGGCCGACCTTGGTGGCGATCTGCGCCTCGGCCCGGCGGCCCCGGAGCGCCCGGCCGAGGATCCGCTCGGACGCGCCGTCCTGGTAGAGGTTGGCCGTGTCGAACGCGGTGATCCCTCGATCGAGCGCGCGCAGGGTGATGCGCTCGGCCTCCTCGGGCGGCGTGCGGCCGCCGAAGTTCATCGTGCCGACGAGGATCGCGGGCGGCGCGCCCGGGCGCCGCTTCGCCGTCATTCCCGCGCTCACGTCGTCAGCCTTCACGTCAGGCGCCACGCCCCGCTCCTCACGCCCGCGCGACGAGGAGCGCGAGCACGTACACGATGAGCCATACGAGCCACAGGGTGCTCGTCCGCCGCCACCCCAGCCGGAAGCCGTACATCGGCGCGAGCGGCGGCACCACCAGCGCGACGAGCCCGCGCCAGCGCGGCTGGCTCCGGAGCGCGAGCCGCGCGGCCAGCGCGACGTGGGTGGTCACCCAGGCGGCGAACGAAAGGACGAGCGTCGCGGTCGCCGCGATATCCTTCACGGGGCGAAGCCTAGCGTCGCCGGCGCGCCCCGCCTCTGGAAAACGGCGACCCCGGGTGGCGCGGCGACCTCCCGGCGCGCCTCTGGCCCCCGCTCTGTCGCGCTACCAAATCCGGGCTAAGCTTGGGCCGTGCCTCTGCGCAACATGCCGTGTTTTCGTCCGGATTCCTTCCTCACCGCGCGCGCCGCCCCGCTCGCGACCCGCGGCGCGAGGGCGATCGCCGGCGCCGCCCGCGCCCTCGTCGACCGCGACGGCCGCCTCATCCCCCTGAGCCTGCTCGCCGGCGCGGCGTGCAGCGTCGCCGTCGGCGTCGGCGCGGCTCAGGCGATCTCCGCCCCGCCCGACACGTTGCCGATCTCCGAGGTGAAGCCGGGGATGAAGGGATACGGCCTGACCGTCTTCTCCGGCACCACGCCCGAGAAGTTCGACGTCGAGGTCATCTCGACGCTCCGCAACTTCCGGCCGAACCAGGATCTCATCCTCATCAAGACGCAGCACCCGCGCCTCGAGGTCGCCCGCACCGTGGCGGGGATGAGCGGCAGCCCGATCTACCTGAACGGCAAGATGATCGGCGCCTACGCGTACGGCTGGCTCTTCGGCGCGGAGGCGATCGCCGGCGTCACCCCGATCAAGTCGATGCTCGACGAGCTCGCGCGCCCGCTCCCGCGCGGGATCGCCCCGAAGGTCGGCGGCCCGCTGCCCGCCCCGGTGAGCCGCGCCGGTGGTGCGACGCCGCCGCCGCGCGCCGCCGCGCCGGCCCGCCTGCACGGGAGCCGCGGCTTTTTGGGGGCCGTCGACGCCTACGATCTCGCCGGCCACGCCGGCCAGATCGCCGCGCGCGTCGCGTCGTCGCTCGCCCCGCCCGAGTCGACGGGCCTCGCGCGCGCCTCGACGCCGGTGATGCTCGGCGGGCTCGGCGGGACGTCGCTGCGCATCGCGAGCGATCTGCTCGGCCCCATGGGGCTCGATCCGATGCAGGCTGGCGGAGGCTCGTCCGCGAACCCGGAGCCTGGCGCGCCGACCAAGTACGTCGACGGGGGGGCGATCGGCGTCGAGCTCGTGCGCGGCGACATCTCCGCGATGGGCATCGGCACGGTCACGCGCGTGTCGGGCGACAAGCTGGTCGCGTTCGGCCACCCGATGATGAACGGCGGCGTCACGAACCTCCCCGCCGCGATCGCGCGCGTCCACTGGATCCTGGCGAGCCAGAACCGGAGCTTCAAGATCGGCGAGGCGGTGCGGCCCCTGGGCACGCTGGTGAACGATCGGCAGGCCGCGATCGTCGTCGACAGCTCGGCGAAGGCGCCGGTCTTCCCGATGCGCGTCCAGATCGACGGCGTGGAGGGCGCGCCGCACCCGACGTGGAACGTCGAGGTCGCGCACGATCAGTTCCTCGCGCCCGCCTTCGTCTCGATGGCCGTCGGCAACGCCGTCGAGGCGACGACGGCCGAGCGGCGGGACATGACCTGGCGCGCGGTGAGCCAGGTGAAGATCGGGCGCTACGGCACCATCTCGCTCGTCGACTTCGGCGCCGGCAACGGCACCCCGCTCAGCAGCGACGATTTCGTCCGCAGCCGGCTCGTCCGGGCGATGGGCGCCCTGCTCAACAACCCCTGGGAGGACGTCTCGATCGAGCGCGTCGACACCCGCGTGAAGGTCACCTTCGACCGCGAGGTCGTCCTGCTGCGCGGCGCGAAGGTGCTCGAGCCGGAGATCGAGGCGGGCGCGCCCGCGCGGATCCGCCTGGATCTCCAGCCTCATCAGGGCCCCATCGAGTCGCGCGTCATCGAGGTGCCGGTGCCGCGCGAGCTCGCCGGCAGCCAGGTGGACATCGATCTCGCGCCCGGCTACGAGGTGGAGCGCCCGATGGCGACCCCGAACAACGTCGCCGAGCTCGTGGCGATGCTGCCGAACCAGACCCACGACGCGGAGAGCGTCGTCGCGACGTTCCGGCTCCGGGAGAACGGCGCGGCGTACCGCGGCAAGGTCGCGTCGCGGCTCCCCCCGGGCGCGATGGACACGCTGCGCCCGAGCTCCGCGTCCGACGCGCCCGAGACCTTCGGCGCGCAGGTGCAGGTGCCGGTGTCCCTCAAGCGGTTCCTGGTCGGGAAAGACTCCGTGAGCGTCACGGTCCGGCCTATCCTCCGCTGAGCCCGCCGGTTTCCCGCCTCCCTCTCTTCCCTGACCCCCCTCTCCCTGACCCCCTCCATCTTGCGACCCATGAGCACAGAGCGCTCTTCTGCCCATTCCCGATCGCCTCACCCTCGCCGCACCATCCCCTCTCCCCGCAGGCTCCTCGCCGCCGCCGTCGCCGCCGCGGGGCTCGTGGCGCTGCCGGCCCACGCGGTGGGCACGCGCAGCTTCGAGCTCCGATCGCTCGAGGACCTGAAGGGCGGGGATCTCACCGGCGTCAGCGTGGACTCGAACGGCGCCGTGCGCGCCGGGCTGACGCTCGGCGCGACGCCGCTGCCGGACGCGACGTCCATCTGGAGCTCCGTGGTGCTGCCGGACGGGACGGTGCTGCTCGGCACGGGCAACGAGGGCAAGATCTACAGCGTCTCGGGCGGCCGGGTCGCGCTCGTGGCCACGACCGGGCAGATGGCGGTCAGCGCGCTCGCGCTGGCGGAAGGCGGCGACGTCATCGCGGGGACCTTCCCCGAGGGCAAGCTCTTCCGCCTGCCGCGCGGCGCGGGCAACGGCGGCCCGGCGAAGGTCTTCGCCGAGCTCCCCGACACCGAAGACGTGTGGGGCCTCGCGTACGATCCCAGGGCGAAGGCGCTCTACGCGGCGACCGGCTCCGACGGGAAGCTCTTCCGCGTCGACGCCGCGGGCAAGGCGCAGGTGTACTTCGACAGCGACGAGCCGCACCTCGTGAGCGTCGCCGTCGGGGACGACGGCGCCGTCTACGCCGGCTCGAACGGCAAGGCGCTCCTCTACAAGCTCACGGCGCCCGGGCGCGCGACCGTGCTCTACGACTTCGACGCCGACGACGTGAAGGCCATCGCCGTCGCGCCGGGCGCGAAGGGCGGCGCGATCTACGCGATCGCCAACAAGTACGCCGAGGCGTTCGCCCCCCCGAAGCGCAACCGGAGCGGGCCGCCGTCGCCGCAGCCGGCGCGCGCGCAGAAGCCCGGCAAGGGCGTGCTCATGCGCTTCGATCGGAGCGGCGTCGCCGAGAAGATGATGAGCGACGACGACACCCACTACGTCTCGCTCGGCCTCGGCGACGACCTGGCGCCGTACGTCGGGACGGGCGCGGAAGGCCAGCTCTACACCGTGAGCGACAACCACGTCGCGCGGCTCGTCGCCGACACCGACGAGCGCCAGGTCGGCGCCTTCATGATGGCCGGGAAGCGCAGGTTCGTCGCGACCACCGATCCCGCGGTCTTCCACGAGGTGAAGGGCGTCGGCGGCCCGGACGCGGTGTGGACGAGCAAGGTGCTCGACGCCGGGCTGCGGGCCAGTTTCGGGCGCCTGGCGTGGCGCTCCGACGGCGCGCTGGAGCTCGAGACCCGGAGCGGAAACACCGACGCGCCGGACGGCACCTGGAGCCCGTGGTCCACAGCGCTCGCCGCGCCGGGCGACGCGAAGAGCCCGCCGGCGCGCTTCGCGCAGATCCGCGCGCGCTGGCGCCGCGATCCGGGCGCGGTGCTCCGCGAGGTGAAGCTCTCGTTCGTCACCGACAACGCGCGCGCCGTGGTCACGTCGATCGAGGCCGCGCCGAAGGGGCAGACCAAGCCCTCTCGCTCGAGCCTCCCGCCCTCGGGCGGGGAGGCGCCGAAGCCCGTGAGCGCGCTCCAGCTGACATGGAAGGTCGACAATCCAGACCAGGACGACCTCCGCTACCGCCTCTCCTACCGGATGGAGGGGCAGTCGACCTGGCGCAGCCTGCTGAAGCCGGGCGAGAAGGTGACGCGCGCCGAGCACGTATGGGACACGACCGCGCTTCCCGAAGGCGAGTACCGCATCCTCGTCGAGGCGAGCGACGAGCTGGCGAACCCGCCCGAGCGCACGCTGCGCCACAGCCTCGAGTCGGGCACCGTCCTTGTCGACAACACGCCGCCGCTGTTCCGGGCGCTCGCGCTGCAGGGGCGCCGGCTCACGGGCGAGGTCGCGGACGGCCTCGGCCCTGTCGCGCGCATCGAGGTCTCGATCGCGGGCCTGGACGAGTGGCGGCCCATCTTCCCGAGCGACGGCGTCTTCGACGAGGCCGTCGAGCCGTTCGAAGCGGATCTCGGCGCGATCGTGCCGCCTGGCGCGCACCTGATCGCGGTTCGCGCCTATGACAGCGCGGGCAACGTGGTCACCCGCGACATCGAGGCGCGGTAGGCGCCGTCACACACCGTCGCGCGAGGCCCGGCGCTCGGCGCGACATGGGCGTCATGCTTGCGCCAGGGGCGCCCGCAGGCGAGGCGCACCCGTGTCCGCGCCGCGCAGGGTGGCGCCCCCACCCAGGTTGCGCTCGGCGCCCTGGCGACGACACACCGAATGGGCACATTCTGTGAATGCAGGAGGCGACATGATACGCTCATTCCGCTTGTGCTTTTCTGGTAGTCCTGGAATGAGCTCACACCACGCCCGTCTGCTTTCTGGCCTCGTTGCGACCTGGATTTTCGCGATTTGCGCGTGCTCGATGGGCGACTTCGATGCGGCGGGTGGGTACGAAGACGGCGGCGGGCTGTTCGCGGGTGGGGGGGGCGAGAGCGAGTCGACCCAAACGGGCGGCGGCCCTCCGCCTGGGAGCGGCAGCGCCAGCGGTACCAGCAGCGGCAGCGGCGGTGGCGTCGTGAGCGAGGACGTCAACATCCCGGCGGCTCCGGAGGCGCAGGATCCCTACACCCGCTTCGCTTACCTGTGCGGCGATGGCTGCACCCCAGGCGGCGAGCCGACCGAGTGCTCGTCGGACGGCGATGCGGGGACGGGGACGGGGACGGGGCTCCCTGCCGCGCAGACGCTGCACTGTCAGCTCGTGCTCGACGACGGCGATGCGATCCCGAGCTGCCGTCCGGCGGGCCGCTTCGAGGCAGGAGGCCCTTGTCACAGCGGCGCCGATTGCGCGGCTGGCCTGGGGTGCGTGGCTGCCGACGGCGAGGGCGGCGTGTGCCGGCAGTACTGCTGCGGTCACGTCGAGAGCTGCGCGGCTGGGACGTACTGCGACGAGCGACCGATGGCCGAGTCGGTCGTCGAGGCGAGCGCTCCGGTCCCGATCCCGGTCTGCGTTCCCGCGATGAACTGCGAGCTCTTGAACGACAGCGTGTGCCCGACGGGCCTCACCTGCACGATCGTCCGCGAGGATGGGACGACGAGCTGCGTGGTCCCCGGCGAGGGGCGGACCGGCGAGCAATGCCCGTGCGCGCCCGGCTTCGTGTGCTCGATGCTGACGAACCAGTGCAAGCAGCTCTGCCGGATCGACAGCAGGGCGCAGGACTGCGGCGCAGGCGCCAAGTGCCAGGGCGGCAGCGCGATCTACCCCGCCGGGTTCGGCGTGTGTGTCAGCACGTCGTAGCCGCCGTCCGCCGCGTCGCTCCGTTAAGAAATGTTGTAGAGCCCGGCTCCGCGCGGATCGGAGCGGCGGGCGCGCGCCGCCGTGGTCATGCTGGACGCGTGCAGCGGCCTCTCCTCTCCTTCGTCATCTTCATCGCTGTCTTCAGCGCCATCGTGGCGGGCGTCCACTACTACCTCTGGCAGCGCCTGATCCGCGCGCCCGAGCTCGGCCCGCTCTGGCACCGCGTCGGCAGCGTGGCCCTGGTGGTGCTCGCGTCGCTGGTGCCCCTCGGCCTCCTGCTCACCCGCGCGCTGCCCCGGCACATCGCCGGCGTCGTGGCCGGCGTCGTCTACACGTGGGTCGGGCTCGCCGTCCTGCTCTTCTTCCTCCTGCTCACCTCCGAGCTCGTCCGCCTCGGCGCCCACGGCCTCACCGCGCTCCTGAACCAGCCGCTCGACGGCGAGCGCCGCACCTTCCTCTCGCGCGCCCTCGCGGGCGCGGCCGGAGCGCTCGCCATGGGCTTCGGCGTCGCCGGCGCCGCGAGCGCCCTCGGCGAGGTCGCCGTCCGCCCGGTGCGCGTCCGCCTCCGCCGCCTCCCCGCGGCCATGTCGGGCTTTCGCGTGGTTCAGCTGACCGACCTCCACATCGGCCCGACGATCGGCCGGGCGTGGCTCGAGCGCGTCGTCGCGCGCGTGAACGCGCTCGAGCCGGATCTCGTCGCCATCACGGGCGATCTCGTCGACGGCTCCGTGGAAGAGCTCCGCGAGCACACCGCGCCGCTCGCCGATCTGCGCGCCAAGCACGGGGTCTTCTTCGTGACGGGCAACCATGAGTACTACTCCGGCGCCGAGGCGTGGATCGCGGAGCTCCGCCGGCTCGGCGTGACGGTGCTGCGCAACGAGCGCGTCTCGATCGGCGACGGCGAGCACGGCTTCGACCTGGCCGGCGTGGACGACTGGAGCTCCCGCGGCATGGGCCGCGGCCATGGCCCCGACCTCGCGCGCGCGCTCGCGGGGCGGGACCCTTCCCGGGAGCTCGTGCTGCTCGCGCACCAGCCCAAGCAGATCCTGGAGGCCGCGGAGCGGGGCGTGGGCCTGCAGCTCAGCGGCCACACCCACGGTGGTCAGATCTTCCCGTGGAACTTCTTCGTGCGGCTCGACCAGCCCTACGTGGCCGGGCTGTCCTCGCACGGCGACAGCCAGATCTACGTGAGCCGCGGCACGGGCTACTGGGGGCCGCCGATGCGCGTCGGCGCGCCGTCCGAGATCTCGCTGATCGAGCTCGAAGGCGCCGCCGCGGCGGAGGCCGTGGCGTGACCCGACCGGGCGCTCACGGGAGCGGGTTCGCCGGGTCTTTCTTGCAGTTGATCACCGGCGCCGGGTAGCTGCTCGGATCGGCGATTCGCTCCATGGCAAAGGTAGAGCCCTTGAGATTCAGGGGGATCGGCCTCGCCGCGCTGCCGGTGACAACGCCACAGATGAAGTCGGCTGGCGCGCAGAGGGAGCCGGTGAGCGTGATGGTGGCCTCGAGCTCGCTGCCGGAGATGGGGTTGGCGTCGCCCGGCACGATGAGCGTGGGCAGCTGCGCGGTGAACTTCCCATCGGCGGACAGCTCGAAGGGACCCACATCGAACGGCTCGCCCGTGGGCGTCCTCCGATCGGCGGCCGTGAGCGGCTGGAAGGTGAGCGAGAAGCTCAGGCCGCCGTCGCTGGCCTCGGTGGTCAGGCTGGCCACGAAGAGGATAGGGGCCCGCGGGTTGAGATAGGCCGAGAGGCTGAAGAGGAAATCGCCGTCGACGGCGCCCGCTTCCGGCAGCAGGCAGTTGTCCCCGCCGCCACCAGCGCCGCCATTTCCGTCGCTGCCACCACCACCACCACCACCCTCGCCGCCGCTGCTCTGGTCTTCGCGGATCGTTGTATCGCGAGCTTCGAAGTCATCGTATCTGCCTTCCGGGTCGGCGCAGCCGATGAGGAGCGCGGTGGAGGTGAGGGCAGCTGAGGCGAGCGTTGTCCAGATGGTGCGGGAGAAAAGCATTTGACACCGTTCGAAAGGTGACATTTGACTTGAGCGGGTAGAACATTCCCCGACGTGGCAGGAGTTGCAACCCTACCATGCAGGGTCCGCCGCAGGCGCCGCATTCCTCCGCCCTCAGAATCGAGAACACCGGATATGTCCATCAACCGCCCCTGTTTCGCGATCTCCGTCGGCCTCCTCGGCGGTCTCGCCTGGACCGGATCCGCGCTCGCCGGTGGGTTCGCGACCGCGCGGTTTGGCGGCGAGCACGGCAACCCGATCACGAGCAATCCGACCGCGGTCTACTACAACCCCGCAGGCCTCGCCGAGAGCGAGGGGATTCACCTGTTCCTGGACGGAACCATCGCGCTGCGCTCCGCGTCCTACACGCACGCGGCGGCGGCGACCGATGACGTGACGGTGCCGCAGGCGAACACGGGGAAGGCGACCCTGTTCAACGTGGCTGCCGCGCCGATGCTCGGAGCGTCGGCCAAACTCGGCGACCTGGCGCTGGGCGCCGGCGTCTATGTGCCCTTCGGCGGCGCCGCGTCCTGGGACACGAACGCGGCGTTCGAGGGAAATCGCGAGCTCGCCGGGCCGGTGGACGGCGTGCAGCGCTGGCACTCCATCGAGTCTTCGCTCCAGGCGATGTTCTTCACCCTCGCCGCCGCCTACAAGATCCCGTCGCTCCGCCTCAGCCTCGGCGTCTCGGGCAACCTGATTCGGACCCAGGTGAACACCGTGCGCGCCCGCAACGCCTCCGGCGACAACCTCCTTGCGACCGAGGGGCGCTCGCTGCTCGAGGTGAGCGGCTTCCACGCGAGCTTCGGCGTCGGCGCGCTGGTCGAGGCGGTGCCGGAGCAGCTCTGGATCGGCGCGTCGTACCAGTCGCGGCCGAACGTCACGGGGGGAGAGTCGCTCGAGGGCACGCTCACCAACCGCTTCAGCGGCGTGTCGGGCTCCCCGAGCGACGTGGAGCTGCACCAGGGCCTGCCGGACATCGTGAGGCTCGGCGCCCGCTTCGTCCCGGCGGAGCGCTTCGAGGTGCGGCTCTTCGGCGACTGGACGCGGTGGAGCTCGATGGAAAACCAGTGCCTCACCCAGGTCGGCGCTGCGTGCGCGATCGACCGCGACGGCTTCGCCGGAGAGGGGGCCCGCGTGGTCCAGAACATCGCCCGCCGCTGGAACGACACGTTCGGCGTGCGCGTGGGCTGGAGCCACTGGCCACGGCCCGCGATCGAGTTCTTCGGCGGCCTCGGGTACGACTCCAACTCAGTTCCCGACGAGACCCTGGATCCATCGGGCGTCGATTTCCACGACGTCTCGTTCTCCCTGGGCGGGCGCTTCCATGTCGCGGAGCAGCTGCACCTCGCCGCGTCGTATACCCAGCTGTTCTACGTCGACCGCGACACCGCGGGGGACAGCATCACCGCGGGCCTGCACCCCAACTCGAGGGCTCCCGACTCCGGCGGGCACTACACGCAGAACATCGGCGTGCTCAACCTCAACGTCGATGTCGCCTTCTGAGCGCGGAATCTGCGTGCGGTGACCGAGCGCGGAGTCTGCGTGCGGTGACCGAGCGCGAGCCCGCGTCGCGGCGGACGCCGCGGCGAGGGGCCTCAGGAGGTGAAGCGCCGCGTCCGGCGGAGCAGGCTGAAGATGCGAGCCCCGAGCTCGGGGGCGCGGAAGGGCTTCACCATGTAGTCGTCGGCGCCGCTGGCGAAGGCCTCGACCATGTCCTGCGAGGAGGCGTGCGCCGTCAGGAAGAGGACCGGAAGATCGCGGAGCCCGGGCTCCTGCCGCAGCGTCCGGCACAGGTCGATGCCGGTCATCTTCGGGAGGTTCCAGTCGAGGACGACGAGGTGAAACGGCGCGCCGCGGACCCGCGCCAGCGCCTCTTCCGCGCTGGCGACGGCGACGACGGTGAGCTCGACCGCCTCGAGCATCGCCGACAGCAGCTCGCGGATGTGGGGATCGTCGTCGACAACGAGGACCCGTGAGCCTTTGCCTTTCAGCCGAGGCGGCGCAGGGGGCGGCGGCGCCCGGCCCGCCGGGCCGGCGCCCTGGACGCCGGCTGGCGCGGCGCCGGCCCCGTCCGCGGCGCGGAGGAGCGCCGCGGCGTCGGTGTCGGGCACGGATCCGGGGCGGGGAGCCTCCGTCCGCGCGAAGTGGGCCAGGCGATGCCAGTCGCGCGGCTCGAACGTGAGCCGCGCCCCCTCCGGTGAGACCGACGCGCACGCCGCGGCCGAAGTCGCGCGGCGGTTTTCGCCCAGCTCGAAGATGGCGAGCACCCACTCGCCGTCGGCCACGGCCTCCCCCGCGGGCAACCCGAGCTCGAGGTCACGCTCCTCCGGATCGCACACGATTTGCTCGAACTGCTGCAGATCCGGGAAGCGGTAGAGGACGCTCCGCACCTCTTGACGCTACACCCGCGCTAGCATCTCGCAAGGGGTCCGACTAAGCTCGCGCCGCGATGTCATTCCTGCGCTGGATGCCGCCGCTCCTCGCGTTGCCGTTGCTCGCGATCGGCGCCACGGGCTGTCCTGGGAACCCGAGCTCGAACGAGCCCAAGCCGGCCGCGAGCCCGGAGGTAACGGTCTCGCTGCCGGGCGTGGACACCTCCTCGCTGACACCCCGCGAGCGCCGGGAGTGGGGGGCACAGGTCTCCGAGCTCCTCTCCCCTTGCCCGGATACGCCCGTGAGCATCGCGCAGTGCGTGAAGGAGCAGCGCGCGTGCAAGGCGTGCCTCCCCGCCGCGCAGCTCCTGCTCGGTCAGGTCAAGGACGGCCGGTCGAAGAAGGAGCGCGAGGACGCGTTCCACATGCGCTTCGACGCGAACAAGGTGAAGACGCTCGCCACCGACGGCTCGCCGGAGATGGGGCCGCCCGACGCGCCGATCACGATCGTCGAGTGGGCCGACTTCGAGTGCCCGTTCTGCAGGCTCATGGCGCCGCTGCTCGAGGGGCTCGTGAAGCGCTTCGACGGGCAGGTGCGCCTCGTCTTCAAGTTCTACCCGCTCTCGGCGCACGTCCACGGCGAGCCCGCCGCGCGCGCGGCGACCGCCGCGCTCAACCAGGGCAAGTTCTGGGAGATGCACCACCTCCTCTTCGAGAACCAGGACAAGCTGGAGCAGGCCGACCTCGAGCGTTACGCGCAGCGGCTCAAGCTCGACATGGTGAAGTTCCGCGCCGATCTCGTCTCGACCGACACCAAGGCGCGCATCGACAAGGACAAGCTGCAGGCCGACGGGGTCGGGCTCGAGGGGACGCCCCTCATCTTCATCAACGGCCGCGAGGTCAACCTCCAGCTCCTCACGAACCCCGGCGAGGATCTCGAGGCGTGGGTCAAGCTCGATCTGGAGCTCCTCGGCAAGACGCCGCGGCCTGCGCCCCCGAAGGCAGGCGACGCGCCGCCCTCCGGCAGCGCGATCCCCGCGGCCAGCGCGACGCCCGCGGCCAGCGCGACAGCTGCGGCCAGCGCGACGCCCGCTGCCGGCACCAGCGCGCCGGCGGGCGGCGCGGCGCGCCCCGCGACCTCGGCTGCACCCGCCCAGCCCGCCAAGCCGAGGACGCCGTGAAGGTCGCCGACCCGTGCGGCTGCTTCCCGACGGGCCGGCACTACCCTGGGATCGCGCACCTCCTCAAGGTGCGCGCCGTCGGCGTCGCGTCGGAGATCGACGCGGGCAGCGCCTGGATCGAGCAGCCCATCGCCTTCGTCGACGTCGAGACCACGGGGCGCGATCCGGCGGGTGACAGGATCATCGAGCTCGGCATCGTCATCGGCCGCGCCGGGGAGATCCTGACGCGTTACAACTGGCTCATCCACCCGGGGCGGCCCATCCCCGCGGAGAGCACCGCCATCCACGGCATCAAGGACGCGGACGTCGAGGGCAAGCCGTCGTTCGCCGAGGTCGCGGAGGAGATCCTCGCCTGCTTCAAGGGGGCGATCCCCGCGGCGTACAACGCCACCTTCGACCGCTCGTTCCTGCTCGCCGAGCTCGAGCGCGTGGGCATGCGCCCGCAAGAGCCGCCGCCCGCCATGCGGCGCGAGGTCGACTGGGTCGATCCGCTCACGTTCGCCCGCGAGCTCTACAAGAACGAGGAGAGCCGCGCCCTCGGCGACATGGCCGCTCGGCTCGGGATCTCGCTCGAGAAGGCGCACCGCGCGACGGACGACGCCGAGGCGGCGCTCCAGGTCCTGTACGCGCTCGCGAAGGATCCGCGGGTGCCTCGCGCTTATGGCGGCCTGATCCAGGAGCAGCGGCGGCTGGTCCGCCAGCAGGACGAAGCGCGGAAGTTCTGGCGGAAGGCTCCTGCCGCCGCGCCGCCCCCGACCTCGAAGCCCAGCTGACGTCATGGGGGACGCGCCGAAGCGACGCCTCCCGGTCGTCGGCGGCGGCGCGGCGCCTCCCGGCGGCGGCGCGGCAGCGCCGGAGAAGCGCAAGCTCCCCGTGCTGCAGAGCAGCGGCGACGACGAGGGCGAGGACCGGCCGCCGTGGCACTGGATCGCGCTCGGGACGGTGGCGATCTTCATCGCGTGGCTGCCGCTCGCGGGCCTCGTCAACACGCTGCTGCGCAAGATGATCGAGCGGACGGGGGACGCCGGGGCAGAGGGCTCGGTGCGGCTCGCGATGGTGGGGCTCAACGCGATCGCGTTCGCGCTCGCCGGGGTCGCCGGCGGCTACCTCGTGGGGCGGTTCGGCGGGCGCGCCGGGCGGCGCGAGGCCGCCGCGAGCGGCGCCGTCGTCGCGGCGCTCGCCTGGGCGCTCGCCCTCGCCGAGGGCGCGCCGGCGGGCGCGCTGGGGTGGGCGCTGCTCCTGGTCGTGGTGGTCACGATCGGCAGCGCAGCGTCGTACGCCGGCGGCAGCGCCGGCCTCCGAGCCCGCGCCGCTTCCGGCCCGCCGCGCTCGCGCTGAGCGCCGCGCCCGCGCGCCGCCGCGGCGCAGATCAGCTCGGATCGAGCTTGCGAATCGGCGCGCTCGCCTCGGGGAGCGCGGCGTAGGCGACGGCCGTGCGAGGGTCGCGCGCGTCGGGGGCGACGTCGAGCAGCGGCCTGAGCGCGAACACACGGCCGCAGAGCCGCGGGTGAGGCACCTCGAGATCCGGCTCTGCGACGGCCTCGCCCTCGATCCAGAGCAGGTCCAGATCGATCGTGCGCGGCCCCCATCGCACAGGATCGGGGCGCGTCCGCCCGAGCGAGCGCTCCACGGCGAGGGTGCGCTCGAGGATCTGGCGCGCGGGCAGCGACGTGGCGATGAGCACCGCGGCGTTCACGTAGTCGCCTTGCGGAGGGCCGCCTGCGGGCGGCGACTCGTAGCGCGACGACTCGCGGATGACGTCGAGATCGGGATCCGCGCCGAGCGCTGCGATGGCGGCGCGGAGGGTCGCCAGGCGATCGCCCAGGCTCGACCCGATCCCGATGACGACGCGCCGGCGGGGCCTCATGGCGAGAACTTACCATGCGCCGCGCGCACCCGGCGGCATGCGGCGCTCCGCGCGGAGCGCGGGTATCGCTCCGGAGAGCGGCGCGAGGTGGGCTCCGGCGCGCGCGAGGTGGGCTCCGGCGTGCGCGAGGTGGGCTCCGGCGCGCGCCAAGAGGGCGCCGTCGCGATCACTCGCCCGGATCCGAGGCGCGGCGTCCTCCACCGATCCGCCGGCCCTCCGGCCGCGGGGGGAAGACGCGCCGATCCTCGGGGCTGCGGCGCGCGATCGGGGAGCGGCGCTCGACGGACGGATCGCGCTGCGCCGGCTGCGCGCTGCGCTGGAGCCCCACGAACAGCGCGCGCATCTCCTCGAACGTCTCCGGCATGGCGGCGGCCACGGTCGCCGCGTGCGTCCGGCACAGGCTCAGCGAGCGCCCCTGGATGACCACGCGCGCCATCCGCGTCCTCGCGCGAGGATCCCCGGGCGCGCCGCCCTCCCGATCGCCCTGCTCGCCGTCGCTGCACACGGCACACCGCTCGAATGACTCGCCCATGGGGGAGCCTTCGCAGAGGCGGGCGCTCCGGGCCAACTTTCCGGAGCCAGGTGGCTCACGCGCGCGCGGACCGGCCGCGCGCCCGCTCCTCGGCCCAGGCGATCACCCTCGCCGCCGGATCCTCGCCGGTGAAGCGCCCGAGCTCCTGGATGCCCGTCGGGCTCGTGACGTTCACCTCGGTCAGGCGCTCGCCGATGACGTCGAGGCCCACGAAGAAGAGGCCGTCGGCGCGGAGGCGAGGCGCGACAGCGCGGACGAGATCGAGCTCGCGCGGCGAGAGCTCCGTCGAGACGACGCGCCCGCCGACGTGGATGTTCGAGCGGTGATCGTCGTCGCGGGGCACCCGGAGGATGGCGCCGAGCGGCTCGCCGTCGAGCAAGAGGACGCGCTTGTCGCCGTGGACGACGGCGGGCAGGTACTCCTGGACCATGGCGAGGCGCTGCCCCTCGCTCGTCATCATGTCCGCGATGGCGCGCGCGTTCTTGTCGCGCTCGCTGATCTGCAGCACGCCGAGGCCGCCCGCGCCGTCGAGCGGCTTGATCACCGCCGTTCCGCCGAGGGCGCGCACGAACGCGTGGATCTGCTCGCGGTCGGCGGTCACCAGCGTCCTCGGCGTCCACTCGGGGAAGTTCAGCGCGTAGAGCTTCTCGTTGGCGTCGCGCAGCCCGCGGGGGTCGTTCACGATGAGCGGGCAGCGCCGCGCGCGCTCCAGGATCAGCGTCGCGTACAGGTAGCTGCGATCGAACGGCGGGTCCTTGCGGATGAAGATGGCGTCCACGTCCGCGAGCCGGAGCCGCTCGGGGCCCGCCGCGAGCGAGATGAACGGGGGCGCGTCGCCGATGTGCAGCGGCGAGGCCGAGGCGTGCGCCTCGCCGCCGTCGATCGAGAGGTCGCGCGGCAAGCAGTGGTAGCTCTCGTGGCCGCGCGCCTGCGCCGCTCGGATGAAGGCGAACGACGTGTCCTTGTCGTGCGTCACGCGGCTCAGCGGATCCATGACGAAGACGAAGCGCATGCGGTCTCTCGCGGTAGGGGTTGGTCGGAAAGGTGATCGAGGGAGGGGAGAGGACGGCGCCCGCCATGGAGCGAGCGCCGGCGCGCTCACTGCATCGCAGCGAGGACGAGCTGCGTGCTGAGGTCGTCGCCGAGATCCGAGGCGAGCGCGTAGCCGACGCCGCTGCGCTCGGCGGCCGCGACCGAGTAGCCGTTGATGTTGCCCACGTAGACGGGGCGCTCGCGCACGACGCGAGGCTGCAGGATCGGCTGCGCCTTCTGCACCGGGACCGCGCGCGAGTTGAACAGGTAGACCGTCACGCGGTGGTTGCCCCGCACCACGAACTGGAGCAGCGCGGCGCGCCGATCGCGCATCGTGTGCACGCGGGCGCCCATGAAGTTCGCCGGAATCGACTGGAACTGCGGCCTGCGGACCGGGACGCCGACGAACGGATCGAAGCGCGGGAGGTCCTCCGGGTTGGTCGTCTCCGGAGGCAGCGGCTGCGCGTGCTGGGTGACGAGATCGTCGAGCAGGACCTCGACGCTCTCCGCGCCCGCGAGATCGACCGCCGCCCTCGAGGGGCTCGCCTTCGCGGCGTCCGCCGGCGCGTCCGGCCGCCGCGCCACGCCCACGATGAAGACGACGCCCGCCGCCGCGGCGAGCGCGATCGCGTACCCCTTGTGCACGAGGCGCGGCCTCGCCTCGACCGACTGCGCCGCGTCGCGCGCCTGCTCGTGCGCCACCGCCGCGGCGACGCGCGCCCGCAGCGCGTCCGGGCACCCCGACCCCGACGGCCGCGCCCGCTTCAGGCTCGCCCGCAGCGAGCGCAGGAGCCTCACCTGCTCGAAGCACGGAGGGCACTGGACGAGGTGGGACTCGAGATCGACGGCGTGATCCGGATCCAGCTCGCCGTCGACGTAGGCGGACAGCGCGTAGTCGAACCGCGAACAGCTCTCGATCGATTTCGCAGCGCTCATGCGGCACCCCGCTTCCGCTTGCGGTACGCGTCCAGGTCGGCGGGCGCGTCCTTCGCGGCGTCTTCGCTGACGATGCCCATCAGGACCGCGTGCTCGCGCAGCGTCTTCTGGAGGAGCTTGCGGCCCCTGTGCAGGCGCGACATCACCGTGCCGATCGGGCAGCCCATCGCCTCGGCGATCTCCTTGTAGGAGAGCTCCTCGATGTCCGACAGCACCACGGCCAGCCGGAACTCCTCGGGCAGCGCGTCGAGGGCGCGCTGCACCTCCGCCTCCACGAGCGGCGTGAGCGCCTGGGTCTCCGGATCGCGCATCGCGCGCATCGTCGTCGCGCCGACCCACGCATCGGTGAGCGGCTCGGCGTCGGGGCCGTCGAAGATACCTCGCTCGAGGCCCCCGCGACGGTACCGGTTGATGAACGTGTTCGTCAGGATCCGAAGCAGCCAGGCCTTGAGGTTGGTGCCCGGCTCGAACTGACCCCGGGCGCGCATCGCCTTGACGATGGTGTCCTGGACCAGATCCTCCGCCTCCGTCGAGCTCTTCGTCATCCGGCAGCTCACGCCATAGAGCGTGTCCAGATGACCCAGCAGCTCGATCTCGAAGGCGTCGGCGCGGCCACCGTCGGCGCTGGCCAACGACAGGTCCTGCGCTACGGACGCAGGTTTCTTGCTGAAGAAGAACGGCATGGGCTCGCTCGGGGGAACAGAGGAGCGCCCAGGGCTATTCCAGCCTGCTCTCGCCCCCCGAACCCTCGACCGCGGGTTCGTCCGCGCCGGAGCCCGCCTGGAGCGGAGCCGCGTCCTCGATGGGTTCACCAGAGCGTCCCTGGAGCTTGGCCTCCAGCTCGTCAATGCGCTGCGACAGGCGCTTGACATCGGCCTGGAGATCGCGGACCAGCCCGAGGCCCGGGAGGATGGCGCGGATGCGCTCGTCGACGGCCTGCTGCCACTGATCGAGCGTCTGCTTCGAGCTCTCGACGATCCCGCTCAGGCGCCCCTTCGCGTGGCTCGACCTGTCCGTGTCGAGCGGCGGGGGCGGATGGGACGATGGCGACACGGGCGTCGCCTGCTCCGTCCCCGGGGCGGGCGCCGTTCCAGGCGCCGCCACGCCGCCCTCGCCCGGGACCGCGCCGGGGATGAGCCGGCCGATCGGGCCCTCGCGCAGCTGCGAGAGCAGCCGCTCGCCGCGCTCCTGGATCAGATCTCTCAGCGTGCCGAGCGGTACCGAGCGCGGCTGCGATTTGAGATCCTCCGAGATGATCAGCGCCAGCGTGACCTCGGTCTTGTCCTCCTTGGTCGCGTTGTCGATGATCTGGACCTCTTCGCCAGCCCGGACCATCTCCCCTATCTGCTGCAGGGTGACGTAACGACTGTCCTTCGTGTCGTAGAGCTTCCGATTGGAGTAGCGCTTAATAACGCGACGCGGTACCTCGCCGCCTCCCAGAGTCTCCTTCGCCGTTTCCATCTCCTCTACGCCTCGAGTCGATTGGACCACCGCGAGAAACCTCGCGCAAGGGAAGATCACTCGATATCACTCGAATCATTCGACAAAAGAGACCGCGTGCAGGGGCCGGCGATCGATCTGCGTGACGTGGCCGCGAGCTATCCCACCGGGAGGCTGGCGCTGGAGGGGATCAGCCTGGAGGTGCGCGCGGGCGAGCTCTGCGCCGTCCTGGGGCCGAACGGCGCGGGAAAATCGACGCTGGTCCGGGTCCTCTCGGGGGCCCTGCGGCCGGCGCGGGGCGAGGCGACCCTGCTGGGGAGGCCGCTCGCCGGCATGGACCGGCGGGCGATCGCGCGGCGCGTGGCGGTCGTGCCGCAGGGGATCGCCTCGGCGCCCGGCTTCACGGTGCGCGAGGTCGTCATGATGGGCCGCGCGCCCCACCAGGGCGCGTGGATGCTCGCCGCCGGCCGGGACGAGGAGGCGGTCGCCCGCGCCCTCGACGCCTGCGATCTCGTGGGGCTCGCGGGGAGGCCGGTGGCCGAGCTCTCCGGCGGCGAGCAGAAGCGGGTGGCCATCGCCCGCGCGCTCGCGCAGGAGGCGCAGGTGCTGATCCTCGACGAGCCCGGGGCGCACCTCGACATCCGCCACTCGATCGAGGTCCACGAGGTCGTGCGCAGGGAGGTGGCCGAGCGGCGCCTCGCCTGCGTCGCGGTGCTGCACGACCTCAACGCGGCCGCCCAGTACGCCGACCGCGTGGCGCTCCTCAAGGCCGGGCGGCTGGTCGCCCACGGCACCGTCGAGGAGGTGATGACCTACCGCCGGCTCAAGGACGTGTTCGAGGCGGAGCTCTACGTGGGCGTGAACGAGCTCGACGGCAGCCGTTACTTCCTCCCCGTCCGGGGCGCGCACGAGGGCCGGCACGAAGGCGGGTAGGTCAGCCGGTGGGTAGACGGCGCGAGCGCTTTTCTCCGCATTCTCGACCACGCGAGCGGCGCGGTTTATAAGCGGCGCCATGCGCGGATCTCCACCCTGGAGAGCTCTCTCTCGAGGCTTCTTGCCGTGCCTCCTGGCCCTCCTCGCGCTGCTCGGCGCGGCCGGCTGCGCCGAGAGCAGGACGGCGCCCGAGCTCCTGAGCGTCGTCGACGTCGTGCCGCGCGAGGTCGACCTCGGCGACCGCATCGAGATCCTCGGGACCAACCTGCCCACCGCCGAGGCGAAGGAGGCGGTCGTCACGTTCCGCGGCACCCTCCGCCGCCCCGGCCAGGCGCCGCTCACCGGCCAGAGCATCGAGATCGAGGGCGCGCAGGTCAGCAGCACGAAGATCTCGCTGGTCTTCTCCGAGGGCCTGCAGTCCCGCTTCGCCGGCCGCGGCGACGACGCGGTGCACACGACCTTCCACGGCGACGTCGTCGTCGAGATCCCCGCGACCGCGCAGGGCGCGCTCCCCGTGAACGGCACGGTGAGGGGCGTCACGATGGACTTCCTCCCGCCGACCCCGCGCCGCGCCGTCATCGAGGCGCGCGTGAAGGAGGGGGCGCGCGCGCTCGCGTTCTTCGGCGTCGAGGTCGCGGCCGAGGCGCCGCCCGCCGGCGGGCTCGTCGTGACGGGCGTGCGCGACGGGAGCCCTGCGGGCCAGGCGGGGCTCCAGCCCGGCGACGTGATCACGCGCTTCGAGGGCGTGAAGGTCCTCTCGAAGGCCGACGTGATCCCGAGCGGCCACGAGCGGCGCTCCGCGGTCGGGATCCGGCGGGGCGGCGGAGCGACCCCGTCCGAGATCGAGCTCTCGACGGAGGGGTTCCAGGCGAGCGCCCCGACCGATCTGCTCGGCGCCGGGATCGTCCTCGGCGTGGCCGCCGCGATCATCCTGCTCTTCATGGCGCCGACCGCGGGGATCATCACCTGGGTCGAGCGGCGCGTCTCTGCGCGCATGCAGTCCCGCATCGGGCCGAACCGCGCGGGGCCGCAGGGCTTTCTCGTGTGGGTCGCCGACGGGATCAAGTCGATCATGAAGGAGGACGTCATCCCGGCCGAGAGCGACAAGGCGCTGTTCCGGCTCGCGCCCTACCTCGTGTTCGTCGGCGTGTCGGCCACGTTCGTCGTCATGCCGTTCGGCCAGTACCTCATCGCGGCCGACCTCGACATCGGGATCCTCTTCGTCATCGCCGTGACGTCGCTGGTCACCATCGGCCTCATGACCGGCGGCTGGGCGTCGAACAACAAGTGGTCGCTCCTCGGCGGGATCCGATCGGCGGCCCAGATCATCAGCTACGAGATCCCCGGCGCGGTCGCGATCGTGTGCATCGTGATGATGACGGGCTCGCTGCGGCTCCAGGACATCATCGGCGCGCAGGGCGGCGCCGGGCCCTCGCTCCTCGACGTGGGCGGCTGGCCCTGGCACTGGTTCGTCTTCCGCAACCCGATCACGTTCGCGCTGTTCTTCCTGTATTTCACGACGGCGCTCGCGGAGGGCAACCGCGCGCCGTTCGACCTGCCCGAGGCGGAGAGCGAGCTCGTGGCCGGCTACTCGACCGAGTACTCCGGCATGCGGTACCTCTTCTTCTTCTTCGCCGAGTGGGCGAACGTCTTCGTGATGTGCGGCATCGCGAGCGCGCTCTTCCTCGGGGGCTGGCAGATCCCCGGCGTCTCGCCGGCCCAGCAGGAGGCGAGCTTCGGGCTCCAGCTCGTCGGCGTCTTCCTCTTCCTGCTGAAGAGCTGGGCGCTCGTCTTCGTGGTCATCTGGATCCGCTGGACGCTGCCGCGCGTCCGCATCGACCAGATGATGAACCTCTGCTGGAAGTGGTTCGTCCCGCTGTCGTTCGTGGCCTTCCTCCTGACGGCGCTCTGGATGGTGATCGGCGTCAGCAAGACGGTCCAGCTCGTCATCAGCGTCGTCACCTTCGCCGCCTGGGCGTACCTGTTCATCCACTTCATCCGAAGGGTCCAGCACAACCTGCGGGAGGCCAAGGTCGCGCTCCACCTGAATCCGTTCCTCTGAGCGCAAACCGCGGTGCCACCTCGGCCTTGCGCTGAGGTATGCTGTCGGCGTGGCGGTCCCCTCGAGCCCGGCCTCCGACTTCTGCTCCGCGTGCGGGTTCCCGCTGCGTGGGCCGCGGTGCGAGGCGTGCGGGGTGGACCGGTCGCCGGCGCTCTCCATCTCGCGCAAGCCGCCGCCCGCGGACGCCGACTGGGACGGGAGCTCGATCGACGCCTGGCGCACGCGCGACCCGGTGCGCTTCGTCGCGCACTGCGCCTCCGCGGAGGCCGGGGCGACCGTCCAGGCGACGACGCTGCAGGAGGGCGTGGGGTGGATCGTTCCGCTCGGGGCGATGACGCTCTTCGCCTCGCTCGACGCGGCGAACGAGCGGGTGTCGATCGACGTCCCGGTCGTGCGCGTCGCGGAGCGGCACCGTGTGCCGCTGCTCAGGACGGCGCTGGAGCTGTCGGGCGGCCCCGAGCCGTTCCGGCTCTGCATGCGGGAGGATCTGCTGCTGCTCCGCCGCGTCGGCCGCGTCGCCGCCTTCACGCCGGAGGCGCTGCGCCGGGCGCTGCGCGAGAGCGGCGAGGCGGCGCGGCGGCTCGGCGAGACGCTGGGCGCGTGGTTCGACGCGCGGCCGCCGTTCTCCGAGGAGCAGCGGGCGAGCCTCACGTGGGCCTCCGCCGGCCGCGCCCGGCCGCTCAAGAACCTCACCGTCCCGCCCGCGCCGGTCCGCCCGCAGAGCGCTCCCTCGGTGCGGGCCGGTGCGCCGGCGGCGCCGGTCTCGGGGGCGCGGACGCCGCTCGAGGAGCTGGCGGCGTGGGCGGCGCCCCCCTTGCCGCGCCTGCCCGAGTCGGTCGCGCGCCCCATCCGCGACGCGGACGCGATCCCCGACATCCTGTCCCCGTCGCTGGCGTCGGCGCCGATGCCGGCGGCGAGCGTCGCGTCGTCGAAGAACGGCGGCGCGCCCGCGCCCAAGGCCGGCATCCTCCCGCCGGCGCACGACGCCGGCGCGGCGTCGAAGGCCAGCGGCGGCGCCGCGACGCCGGGGTCCGAGGGCGGCGCTGCGAAGCCGGTCTCGGCGAGCGCGGCGGCGCCGCTGTCGGGCGAACAGGCGGCGGCCGCGGACAATCTGGCGCAGGTCGGCGATCGCCGCAGCGCGCGCACCGTGCCCTTTCGTCGCTCGCCCTCCATGGCGGCGACGCCGCTGTCGGTGCGCCCGCCCGCGCTGCCGGAGGTCGAGATCGAGCCTCCGTCGCGCCGGAGCATCCCGTCCCGCCCGGAGTCGGCGAACGCGGCGGCCGATCGGTTCTGCCAGCTGCTCCGGGACGCGCAGGTGCTCGGCGCGGCGCTCAGCTTCCAGGAGCGGCCGGGCGTCATGGTGCTCCTCATCCGGTGCACGGTCTTCCGGGCGATCTACGAGCACGGCGAGGCGATGCCCGACGCTGTCGCGCACCTCTACCGCTGCACGGCGGCCGCGACCCGCGAGCTCATCCAGGCCGAGGGCGGCTCGCGCCGCGGGAACACCGCCGGCGTCGCGGAGCCGGCGCTCCTCGCGATGGAGCGGCTCGTGGCGATGCGCGGCCAGGTGCCGGAGGAGAAGCCGCTGCACATCGATCCGCTCACCACGGCGGCGCTCGCGCGCGAGCACCTCGGCCGCTACCTGCGCGAGATCGAGCGCGCGCCGGCCGACCCGATGCTCCGCCACTTCCTCGCGATCGGGGCCCTGTCCGAGCTCCTTGTGCGCACGAAGCTGCCCGCCAAGACCGAGCAGCGGCTGCGCGACATCGTCGCCTACGCGCAGCGGGACGGCGCCAAGCCCGGCACGATCGAGCTCCTGATGACGGCGCTCTCGAGGATCGTCGCGCAATGACGTCGCAGCTGGCGGCGCACGGCGACGGCGATCTCGCGCTGCTCCACGAGCGCGTCGCCCGCGCCCGCCGCTCGGTGGTGGCGATCCGCGCCGGCGCGCTCGTGACGACCGGCTGGGTGGCGCTCGGCAACGGCGTCGTCGTGGCGAGCCGGCGCGGGCTCGGCTACCCCACGGAGGTCGCGCTGACGTTCGAGGACGGGCGGGGCATGGCGGGGCGGGTGATCGCCGCGGACGTGGGCCGCGACGTGGCGCTCGTCGCGCCGGCCGAGCCGCCCGGCGTCGCGGCGCTCGCCGCCCGCGCGGCGGCCGAGCCGCGGCTCGGCGAGCGCGCCGCGGTGCTGAGCTGCCTCCCGGGGCAGAGCCTGCGCCTCGCGGTCGCGCGGGTCTGCCACGTGGCGCGCAAGGTCGACGGGCAGCTCCCGGCGTTCGAGCTCGACGTGGCGGCGCCCCTAGGCGCGCCGGTGCTCGATCCGGAGGGGCGGGTCATCGGCGTGGTCGCGGCGCCGTCCGGCGCGGCCGGGGAGCTCGCGGGTCACTGCGTGGTGGTCCCGGCGGGCGCGTTCCAGCCGCTGCTCGCCCTGGGGGACCGGCCGCTCGCGGAGCTCAGGGACCGGGCGCCTGTGTACCGCTGCCCGGCGTGCGAGGAGCCGTTCGACGTCGAGTGCGACCGGTGCCTGGGCTGCGGCCGCCTGCTGCCGCACGCGTACCCGCCGTGCCCGGCGCGCGCGGGCGTCGAGCGGGTGATCCGGCAGGGGCTGACGGCGCTCGGGCTCATCGCCAACCGGGTGCGCGTCGGTCCGAGGGCGTGGCGCATCGCGCAGCGGCCGTACCCCACGGCGGAGACGGCGACGCAGGTGGACATCGAGATCGACGAGGCGGGGCGCCTGCTCACGCTGCGCGCGCCGGTCGTGGGGCTGCCTGCGGCGAACCACGAGCCGTTCTACCGGTTCCTGCTCACGATGAACGACCAGACGACGGGGGAGTTCCGCGTGTCGCTCACGGGCGACGAGGTGTCGGCGTCGTGCGTGGCGTCGCTGGAGGGCTGCGCGGACCACGACGTGGCGCTGCTCATCGATGGGCTCGTGCAGATGGCCGACGAGTACCGGAGGACGCTGGCGGAGACGTTCGACGCCGCGCCCAGGTTCGAGTCGGCCGCGGTGCGCTGAGGGGGAGGCCCGTCGGCGTTCACCAAGCGCGTTCAGGTCCCCACGCTCGCCCCCAGCAGTCGCCGTCGTGGTCGTGAACGTGGTCGTCAACGGCTCGGTCGTGGACGTGAACGTGGACGTGAACGTGGTCGTGAACGTGGTCGTGGTCGTGGTCGTGGTCGTGGTCGTGGTCGTGGTCGTCAACGGCTCGGTCGTGAACGTGAACGTCCCCCTCCGGTGTTCCGCTGCCCTCCGCGATGGGCAGAACGTTCACGTCTACGATCGTGTCGTCGACGACCACGACCACGACCACGTTCACGTCCACGACCACGTTCACGTTCACGTTCACGTTGACCGCTTGGGGGAAGCGTCTGGCGCGCGTCGGGAGGGAGCCGTCACGCTCGCGAAGGTGCTCGTGGCCGGCACGAAAGCTTCCGACGCGCTCCGGAGGTTTCCGATGCGCTCCGGAAGCTTCCGGCGCGGAGGCGCGACGCGGAATTTGCCGGGAAACTCGTCCCCCAGCGCGCGTCGGACGGCGCAGGGGGGCGCAGCGGACGCTGCCAAGTAGGCGAAATTTCGTGCTCCGGAGCGCGTCGGAAGCTTTCAGAACGCGTCGGAGACCTCCGGAGCGCGTCGGAAGGTCTCATACGCGCGCCGGAGGCGTTGGTTTGTGAGCCGGGTTACTCGATGTGAGTCTCGTGGGTCTCTTCGCCCGGCGAGGTCGGCTGGGATGGCGTGGCCGTGGGCTTGCCCGGCTTGGGCGGCGCGGCGGTGGGCTTGCGCTGGCGCACCTTGCGGCTCGCGAGACCGAGGCGGATGAGGTAGCCGCGCTTCTTGATGACGGCGCGGGCCGTCGTCGACCACTCGTCGAACCAGGAGCGCAGCTTCGCGAGCGCTTCGCGCCGGCGCGCGGTCTCCGGGAGCTCGGCCTGCTCGGGCAGCGGGGATGTCGGGCCGAGCGCGACGTCGACGAGCCCCTGGAGGCGCTTGCGCTCGGCCTTGTCGAGGCTGCGAGTCGCGAGGAAAGCGACTGCCTTCTTGTCGCTCTGCTTCGTTCCGGCGCGGCCCGGGTCGGTGCCATTCTCGAGGGCATCGAGCCTTGCGAGAAAGGTGGCCACTCCCTGGACAGCGGCGGTGCCGGTGGAGGGCGCGAGGTCCTTGAAGACATAAGCGTTCACATCGGGGAAACGCCGGCGGAGCGCGGCGCCATGACGGGTGAAATTGGGCTCGTCCCACTGATCGAGCTCCCCCGTGGCGGCGCGCTGCGCCCTGGCATCGTCGGTATCGGGCGGTGCGCCGATCTTGCGGGGAGCGGCGAGGACATCGAGGAGCAGAGTGCGGCCCTCCACGATATCGTCATCGGTCATCCCCGCCCCGGCCATCGACGTGCGAATCGCGGCGACAGCGCCGAGCCCCGTCAAGAACTTGGTGACGCGCTCCGGCGTCGTCTCGAGGACTTCGTCCGAATAATCCATGCTGAGTTCCTCCCTGCCGACCGGGGGATCCGGACGGCGGCAATGAGAACAGAAGCTACAATGGGTGTTTCGACGATTGGAAGAGGATTGTTGCGCGCGCGCGGCTGAGCAACCGTCGGTTTTTTGCTCTACCGGCTCGGCATGGTCAGCGCTCCATGGATCCGGCGGCACCATCAACGAGAGCGCTCGATTCGATAACACGCGATGACGCGCGATACGATAACACGCGATAACACGTGATGACACGTGATGACACGCGGCGGACCAGGCCGGAGAAAGCCATTCCTGCAGCCATGGCCCCCGAGCGTGCAGCCACGGCTCCCGCCTGCGCAGCCATGCTCTCGGGGAGCGCAGCCGCACCCGCAGGCGCCCATGATTTTCTCGAGACCGATCACTTTTCTGAGAAATCGGGCGCGCAGGGTCGATGGTACCCGTGGACGGCAGGAGAGCGACGACCCCCTTCGGATGTCACGCCCGGGATCCGTCGCCGCCGCCGTCTCATGCCTGCGCTCATGCCCGCGCTTGCTGGAGAGGAACCTGGCCGTGACCGCCCGCAGCTCGATCGAATGCTCGCTCGCGACTGTGCCCCTGGACGAGGTCCTTCGCGCCGGCGAGGGCGCCGCCGGGCCGCCGGGTCGCGTCGCGCCCCCTCGGGCCCCGCTGATCACCGCGCCGCTTCCCGTGTCGTTTCGCCCGGATTCGCCTCTTCCGTGGCAGCCGTCCCAGGCGCCGCCCGCTTCCGTGGCGACGGCGCCGGTGCCCGTGGCGACGGCGCCGTCGCCGTTCGCGCCGGTCGCACCGGCGGCCGTCACGCGACCTGTCGTGACGCGACCCATCGTGACGCGACCCATCGTGACGCGACCCATCGTGACGCGACCCATCGTGATCGAAGTGCCCTGTCCTCCGGTCCGCCGGGCTCCACGCTCCGATCCGACGGAGGGGCGCGCGTGCTCCGCGCGGGCGCTCGCTCCGCGTCCGCCAGCGCCGGTGGCCAGCTGGCTCGCCGTCGCCGCGACCGCGGCGTTCTTTGGTATGGTCGGCGCGCTCTTGATGCGGGGGTGGCTTGGATGAGTCAGGGCGAGCTCAGCACGCGAGACGACGACGCCGGGACGTCCTCGCCGCCGGCGACCTATCTTCCGGGGAGCACCGTCGCGGGCCACAGGCTCGTGCGGATGATCGGCGCGGGCGGCGTCGGCGTCGTCTACGAGGCGGTCCACGAGTTCACGCAGCGGCGGGTCGCGCTCAAGCTGTTGCTCCCGCATTACGCGAGCTCCGAGCAGGTGCGCGAGCGCGCCCACAAGGAGGCCATCGCGCTCTGCCGGCTGCGGCACAAGAACATCGTCGCCGTGCACAGCGCCGACGCGCTGCCCGACGGCACGGTCTGGATCGCCATGGAGCTCCTGGAGGGCCAGTCGCTCCGCCGGATCTGCCAGGTGGAATCGCCGCTGCCAATCGCGCGGGCGCTCCACGTCGGGATCGAGATCGCCGACGGCCTCGCGGCGGCGCACGACCTCGGGATCGTGCACAGGGACGTGAAGCCGGAGAACGTGTTCGTCGACCGGCACGGCGAGGTCAAGCTGCTCGACCTGAACATCGCGAAGATCCGGGTCGACGGTCTGCCGAGCACCCGGCCGGGCCAGCGGTTCGGCACGACGGCGTACACGGCGCCGGAGGAGTGCTGGGGAGAGCCGTGCTCGCCGGCGAGCGACGTCTACGCGCTGTCGCTGGTGATCTACGAGCTCCTGGCCGGCCGTTACGTGTTCGCCACGGGCCGGGGTCTCTCGGGGATGCCCAGCGAGGGCCAGCTCGTCGCGGCGCACATGCTGCGGATGCCGGTGCCAGTGCACGAGATCGTGCCGTCGATCCCGGACTACGTCTGGCCGGTGGTCCAGACCGGCCTGGCGAAGCGGCCGGCCGAGCGCTTCAGGCACGCCGGCGCGGCGGCGAGCGCGCTGCGCGAGCTCCGGGAGCGCTACCTGTCGGACGTGCGCGCCGGCCGGCTCGCCGCGGGGCCGGACCCAGGGACGCCCGGGGCCCGGCGGGAGCACCACGGTCCGCGATCGCCCGAGCGGCTGATCACGGCGCCGCAGCCCGACGAGAGTCGGGTGATCGTCCCCGGGCCGGCAGCCTCGGCCGAGCTCGGCGGGAGCGATGCGCGCGAGGACGCGGACACGGCGCCGGCGGCGCGCGAGGAGGACGCGGCGCACGCTGCGCGCGAGGAGGGCACGGCGTGGCCGGCGCAGCCTTCGGCTCCTCCGTGGCACCCGCCGCCGAGCGTGCCGCCGGGGGCCGACCCGGGCTGGCCGCTGCTCGTGACCCCCGGGCCGGTCACGGTGCGATCGTCCCCGGGAGCCCAGGGAGCGAGCCTCGTGGGACCTGGTCTGCCGGCGACGGACCGCGTCGCCGACCGGCGCTGGCGAATGCAGCTCCTGCGCCGCTGCGCCGTCGCGGCGGTGCTGGCGATCGCCGTCTCGGGCGCCGCGACAGCGCTGTACATCCATGTGCGCCGCGAGCGCCCTGCGATGGCCGCCTCCGAGAGCGGGGCCGTGCCGGCCGCGTCCGCCGGCGGGGTCGTCGCGAGCGCGCCGGCGGCGCCGGCGCGCTCCAACGCCATGCACGCCACGCGCGCCGCCCACGAGACCGGGGCGCCGCCGGAGGCGCGCGTGCCGGAGAGCGCAGCCGAACCCCTCGGCGTCGAGGCGTCCGAGGCCGCGCTGTCACCTCCCGCCGAATCCACGGGAACGGCGGCCCGAGCGAGCGCGCCTGCGGAGGCGAGCGCGCCTGCGGAGGCGAGCACGCCGGCGCAGACGAGCGTGCCGGCGCCGCCGAGCGTGCCGGCGTCGCCGAGCGCGCCGGCGACACGGGCGCGTCCGGTCGCGGGGGCGGGGCGAGCGCCCGCACGGCGCCCGTGGGACTGGCTTCTCACGTCGAAGGGGCGGGGCGGGCAGAAGGACATCTCCCCGGACGAGGAGGAGGACATCTACCCGATGCCCTCGAGCGGGCGCGCCCCGGCGCCGGCCCGGCCGGCACCGCCCCGGGAGAGACGACACGAGGAGCTGCCGTTCGGGAACAAGCCCAATTTCTGAGGGTGAGCGCAGAGCAACGACCAAGGAGCGAAGACATGTCGAACGACGAGCCCAGCGCGACCGATCCCTTCCTCGACGAGGTCGTCGAGCGGACGCTCGCGCGCTACCGCGGGATCGCGTCGCACGACGTGATCGAGACCATGCGCGAGCTGCTCGTGGAGGCGCTCACCGAGGACGAGGTCGGGCGGGACCTCCTGGAGCGCGCGCGGCCTCGCGCGGCGCCGCTCGGGAGCGGCGTGGCGGCCCGGGACGGCGCCGTGGAGCCCCGGCGCAAGGCGGGGGGCGGCGACAATGGCTGACCCCGAGGCGAGGCTCACGCCGGCGCAGCAGGCGCTCGCGGCGTCGGCGCTGCACGAGGTGAGCGGCGCGGCGCGCCGGCTTTCGCCGAGGCTGCGAAGGCACCTCTCGTTCGACGAGCTGATGTCGCTCGGCCGTGCGGGGCTCATCGAGGCGGCGCTCGCCTACGATCCGGCGCGGGACGACAGCTTCCCGCGCTTCGCACGGCACCGTATCCGGGGCGCGATGCTCGACGGGTACCTCCGGGAGGCGCGGGAGCAGGACCGGGTGGTCGCGCTCTGCCTGCAGGGCGGGTACGACTACATCGCGCGGCAGCGGCGGTCCGGCGACGTGATGACCGACGTCGACGGCAAGGCGGAGGAGCGGCTCCTCGACCATGTCGACGGCCTCGCGGCGAGCGTCTTCGCGACGGCCGCCGGCGTGGCGACGCCGGAGACCGGAGAGGAGGCGCTGTCGCGGCGCGAGCGCCACGGCCGGGCGCACGCGCTGCTGCGGCGCACCCTGGAGCGGCTGACGCCGCGCGAGGCCGAGGTGCTGTCGATGCGCTACGTGGAGGGGCGGCCGCTCGCGGAGATCGGCGGCGCGCTCCGGATCCCGCACCCGGGCGCGTACCGGGTCCACGACCGGGCGATCGTGCGGCTCGGCAAGCTGCTGCGCGCGGCCGGAGTGACCGAGCCGCCGCCGCGCGAGGACGAGCTGTGAGCGGGCGGCGGGCGGGCGGGTCGATCGGGGATGAGAAAGATGAGAAGTCGCGCGCGCAGGGACGATGGATCGCGGTGAGGGGCCGGCGGCACGGACAGGAGGCGAGGCGGTGAAGGACGAGGACCGGGACGAGCGCGGGGAGCGCGAGGCGGAGGGAGGCGCGGCGAGCGAGCCGGATGCCGGCGCGCCGGCCAGCCCGGCGCCGATGCCGAACCAGCTGGTGTCGCACCCGGCGTTCCGGACGGGGGTGATCTACATCGAGCCGGAGCTGCGCGACGAGGTGGAGGCGTACTGGAAGGCGTACGCGGCGTGGGAGAGGACGAAGCACGGGCCGCCGCCGCGGGAGCCGCGCGTGAACGTGCGGGTGGACCACGAGGAGAAGCCGAGCACGGCGGCGCGGCTGCGCGAGGCGATGGCGCCGCGCAAGGGAGCGGCGAAGCGGGGCGGAGGGAAGAGCGGCGCTGGGGAGAGCGCCGGGGAGAAGAGCGGCGGGGGGAGCCCGTGGGCGGCGGATGCGGCGGCAGCGGCGGCGGTGATCGACAAGAGCGCGCTGCCGTCGGCGCACCGGCCGAGGAGCGAGGCGGCGGAGGAGAAGGACGGCGGCGAGACCGACGCCAGGCCGGGGAAGGCGCGGCGCGCCGGGACGGTGGCGGCGATGCTGGCGCTGGCGGCGGGGATCGGTGCCGCGGCGATGTGCGGGGCGAAGGAGCGGGCGCCGGCGGGGAGCGCGGCCGTGGCGAGCGCGGCGGCGCGGAGCGGCGCAGTAAGCAATGCGGCCGTGGCGCACGGCGCAGCGAGCGATGCGGCGGCGAGCAGCGCGCCTACGGAGAGCGCACCGCCAACTGTCGCGGAGAGCGCGCCCGAGAGAGCGCAGGCCGAGGCGTCCGCCGAACGCGCTGCGCCTGCCGTGGTTTCCGATCGCGATGAAGCCGTGCGCACCGCGCGCCGGCGGCCCGCTCCCGAGACGCACTCACCGGCGCCGAGGACGCCCGAAGCGCAGGCGCCGACCGCGCAGCCTTCGCTCAAGCACTCCGAGGGCGCCACCACGGGGCAGAGGGGGCCCTCGATGCCTGCGTCATCGCAACCGCCCATGTCACCGCCGGCCGCGCCGTCGCAACCGCCATCCTACGTCGAAGGAATCCCGGAGTTCTGACCATGAAGAAGCCTGTATTGCTGTGCTCGCTCGGCCTGGCGATCGCGCTGCTCGCACCCGCCAGCAGCGCCCAATCCGGCGCCGAGGCGCGAAGCGCGACGGAGACGGAGGCGCTGACGGACAAGGCGCGGCAGCTGTATGACGAGGGGTTCGCGGCCCTCAACCGATCGCGATGGGCCGAGGCACACGCGGCGTTCCTGGCGGCATGGCGCATCAAGCAGCACTACCAGATCGCGTCGAACCTCGGCGTGGCCGAGCTGCGGCTCGGCAAGCACCGCGACGCCGCGGAGCACCTGTCGTGGTACCTGCGCGAGGCGCCCGAGGAGAGGACGGCTCAGCGGCAGCGCGCCGAGATATTGTTGAAGGAAGCGCTGGCGAAGGTCGCGGCGATCACGATCACCACGGAGCCGGAAGGCGCGGAGGTGAAGGTCGACGGGGCCGCGGTCGGGCGGACGCCGCTCGCGCTGCCGGTGTTCCTGGAGCCAGGACGGCACGTGATCGGCGCGGAGCTCGACGGGTACAAGCCGGGGCAGGAGCAGATCGAGCCGGCGGCGGGCCACGCGGGCGGGATCACGCTGCACCTGGCCCGAAGGGATGCGGAGGCGCCCGCCGCAGCGGGCGCGCCGGCAGCGGCGGGGCCGCGGGCGGCGAGCGACGCGCCTCCAGCGAAGCGGCCGGAGACCACCGCAGCGCCGCCGGCAGCGCGGAGCTGGGTGCCGGCGATCGCGCTGGGAGCGGCGAGCGTGGTCGGGCTCGGCGTAGCGGTGGGATTCACGGTGGCGTCGAACGATGCGAGCGCGGAGAAGGACGAGCGGAAGAAGGGCATTTTGCGAGAGGGTGGGCAGTGCGTTGAGCCCTCGGCGGCGTTCGTCGAGCGATGCAAGGCGTTGCGCAGCACGGGATCGCGTGCCGACACGTTCGGCAATGGGGCGCGCGTTGCGTTCATCGCCTCAGGCGCGCTCGCCGCCGCTGCGGCGACGTATCTGCTGTGGCCGCGCGCCGATGCGCTCGTATCGGGAACCGTGCTGCCGGAAGTGCGCGCGGACGGCGCGAGGATCACCGTGTTCGGTGCGTTTTGATGCGCTGCGAGAGGATGCCATGAGGATGCGGAGAAGGCACCGGTGCTTGGTCGGCGTGGTTCTTGTCATCTTGAGCAGCGGGTGCGCGTCGTTCTGGAGCGACATCGCCGGAGACTGCGAGGAGATGCTCACGTGCGAGCACTTCCGCCCGACGGCCAGCAGCGGTAGCGGGCCACACGCAGGGTGCGTGCCGAGCGAGAGCGCGGACGCCGTGAGCGATGCGTGCGGCGTGTTCGTCGCGGCGAGCGGGAACGACGGGAGCGCGGGGACCAAGGCGGAGCCTGTCAAGACGCTGACCGAGGCGATCGCGCGAGCGGCGGACCAGAGGACGGCCGTGTACGCATGCGCCGAGGCGTTCGCCGAGGTGGTCGAGGTGCCCGCGAGCGCGACGCTCTTCGGCGGGCTGGACTGCGCGAACGGGTGGCGCTGGATCGGCGAGGAGAAGAAGACGATCGTGGCGCCGGGGGTGGAGGCGATCCCGCTGAAGCTCGTGCGAGGCGAGGGCGCGATGCGGATCGAAGACTTCTCGGTGCGCGCCTCGGATGCGCAGGCGGCAGGGAGCTCGTCGATCGCGGTGCTGGCGGCTGGCGCGACGGTCGAGTTGACGCGGTGCGAGCTGATCGCAGGCAACGGGGCCAACGGCGCGGACGGAGAGGACGCGCCGAGCGAGGCGGCGATGCAGGGGCCGCGAGGAGAGGACGGAGCCAGCGCGTGCAGCGATCTGGATGCGTCGGGCGCACCGGACGAGACGCTCGCGGGAGGAGCTCAGGTCGAGAGCGTATGCGGGGACGGCGCGCTGTCGATAGGCGGTGCGGGCGGCGTCGGCAACGTGAGCAACGGAAGTGATGGCGCGACAAGTCAAGGCACCGCGGAGACCGCACGCGGCGGGCTCGGCGAATCGGTCACGGGCGCCTGGGATTGTGCTGGCGCCGAGCCCAACGGTGGCGGCGACGCCGGAGTGAGCGGTGGCGCTGGCGACGCCGGCGTCGGGGCGAGCGGCAACGGGACGCTGAGCGCCTCCGGCTATGCGGGCGTGAGCGGTGGCGCGGGTGGCGCAGGCAAGCCCGGACAGGGCGGTGGCGGAGGTGGCGGCGCGAAGGGCGGGGCCATCTGTCCAGGCGCCGCGACTGGAGCCGGAGCGAGCGGCGGAAGCGGCGGCGCCGGCGGCTGCGGCGGGCTTCCTGGACGAGGCGGCGGAGCCGGCGGCGCGAGCATCCCGCTGGTGAGCGTGGAGGGAAAGGTGACGCTGACGGATTGCTCGCTGAAGGCGGGCAGCGGAGGCAAGGGAGGCGCGGGCGGCGATCTGCAGCCGGGTGGATCCGGCGGCGTGGGTGGACTCGGCGGCATGGGCGTTGGCGGCTCGAACCCCGCATGCGATGGCGGCAGGGGAGGCAAAGGCGGCAACGGCGGCCCTGGCGGCGGAGGTCTCGGAGGACCGTCGCTTGCGATCGCGTTCCGCGGTGAGCCGGTGAAGCAGGAAGGCAAGACGGTGCTGATGGCCGGTACGCCGGGGGCGGGTGGGCCTGGCGGGAGCAACAACGTGGCGAGCAACGGCGGAGCTGACGGCGTGACGGCTGCGGAGCGAGAGCTTCCGTGAGCGCTCTGGTGCGGGCATGCCGAGCGCCGTGAAGCGCGACGCCGACATCGCGGCGTGACGTGGTGTGAGGTGAGGTGGAGACGCGGGCGCAGATCGCGCGCGCACAGGTGAGGTGTGCCGTGCGGCAGCGTGCGGCGTGTCGAGGGCAAGGCGTGGGACGAGGGCAGCGATGGGAACGATGAGCAGCAAGACGGACAGCAAGGGTTCCCTTCCCGTCCTGCGCCAACTGCGGGATGCGGGAGGGGCCGGTGGTGCGGAGGCGCGAAGCGCCGAGCGCCGACAGGGGCACGTGATGACGGCCGGCGGCTGTTCGTCCTGGGGGAGAGATACGATGCAGCACAGGTTGTGGACCTCTGCGATGTTGATCGTGGCGGGCGTAACGCTCGGAGCTCACGTTGGGGGCTGCTTCTTCGCTGCGCCAGACTGCATGCTCGGGATGTGCCTGGATGCGCTGCCATCCGGCGAGGGAGGTGGCGGCGGCAGCAACGCCGCGTGCGAGGCGGATCCGACGGAGGATGCGAGCACGTTGACGGAGGAGTGCGCGGTGTTCGCGAGCGCGAGCGCGATGCCGGGCGGCGACGGCACCAAGGCGAAGCCGTACGCGTCGCTCGCGGAGGCGGTGGCGAACGCGAACGGCAAGCGGGTGCTGGCGTGCGCGAGCGGGGCGTTCGCGGAGAGCGTGACGATCGGGGCGGAGGCCGAGGTGATCGGCGGCTTCGACTGCGACGCCGGCTGGACGTGGAGCGCCGAGGCGCGGAGCGTGATCGAGGGGCCCGCGGACAAGATCGCGCTGACGCTGACGGAGGGCGCGCGCGGGGCGAAGGTGCGTAGCTTCGCGGTGCGCGCGGCGAGCGCGACGGAGCCGGGCGGCTCGTCGATCGGCGTGGCGGTAGCCGACGTCGAGGCGGAACTCGCGCAGGTGGACGTGACCGCGGGCGACGGGATGGACGGCGAGAGCGGAACCACGCCGACGGAGGCGCCCGTGGCGGGAGCGAGCGCACCGGTGATGAGCGCGTCGAACGCGTGCAAGGCGCCGAACCAGGTCATCGGCGGGACCGCGGGCGCGACGACGTGCGAGGACGGCGAGACGCGCGGCGGAGACGGTGGGACCGGAGGGATCACGGGGACGGAGGAGGGCAACGGGCAGGCGGGGCGCGATGGAGAGCCGATGCCGGAGCCGAATCCGGAGGAGTACGGGCTCGGGGGGCGCGGGCAAACAGATCCTTCAGGCAACTGCCGAAGCGGTGTGGAGGGCGCGCCGGGTGCGCCTGGCGGTCCCGGGTCGGCCGGCAGCGGCACGGCGCTGACGCTCGCCGGGATCAGCGGCGGAGATGGCGGGCATCACCGGCGGCCGTGGTCAAGGGGGCGGAGGCGGCGGCGGTGCCAAGTCGGGGACGTTCTGCTTGCTCAACACGACCCTCGTCGATGGCGTGGGCGCCAGCGGCGGCGGAGGCGGTGCCGGTGGGTGCGGTGGGAAAGGCGGCGGCGGCGGTAAGGCCGGCGGGTCGAGCGTCGGGATCCTCAGCCTGGGCACGAAGCTGGTGCTGACGGACGTCACCGTGGCGGTCGGAAAGGCGGGAAAGGGCGGGGATGGCGCGGCCGGCAAGGCTGGTGCGGCTGGTGGTGCAGGCGCGGCCGGTGGGGAAGGCTCCGGACAAGGCGATTCGAGGCGCGGCTGTCAGGGAGGAAATGGCGGTGACGGCGGCCGTGGGGGCTTCGGCGCGGGCGGTCGAGGCGGCCACGCCGTAGGCATCGCCTATGCGGCGGGGCCGGGCGAAGGGCCCGCGGTACAGTTCACCGCGGGCACGGCGGGCGACGGCGGCGCCGCCGCGCCGGGCGGTCCGCCCGCAAGCGCCGGCGCACCGGGTGGGAGCGGGGTTTGCTGGGATTTCTCGGCGCAAGCGCCGTGTGGAGGATGAGCACGATGAGCGCACCGAACCACATCCGAACCGCTCTGAAGGCCCCGGACGCCTCTCTCGACCGGTGGATGGATCCGGTGTGGTGCGCGACGACGCCGCCGGCGGAGAAGCAGCGGCTCGCGGAGAAGCGTGCCCGACGGGTCATGGAGATCTATGGGGTCGAGGACCCCCGGATGGAGGCGCTGCTCGTGCGGCTCGCGAGCCAGGTGGAGCAGTGGGCCACCGAGGAGCGAGCCACCATGCAGGAGGCGGACGACGAGGCGTGGGTGAGCGCGGTGCCGGACAAGGGCGAGACCGAGCGGCGCAGCTCGCGCCTGGCGCTGCTCGGCGCGGTGCTCTTCGTGCTGGCGGTGGTGTGCGGCGTGGTGCTGGCGGTGCTGCGGCTGCGCTGAGGTAGCGACGTAGCGAAGGCCGCGTGTGGCGCGGCCTTCTCCGATCTGAACGAACGCGCGCCGCTGTCTACGGCGCGCCATGGCTCGGCTCGTCCCGAAGACGAGCGCGCGAGGAGGACGAAGGTGTATCCACAGCTCGCCATCGAGGCGGCAGCGCATTCCGACGTGGGCCGGCGCCGTAGCCACAACGAGGACAGCTTCGCGGCGCTGCCGTGCGTGGGGCTGTTCATGGTGGCCGATGGGCTCGGCGGCAACGCGGCCGGAGAGGTGGCGTCCCGCATGGCGATCGAGGTCGTCAAGAGCTGCTTCGAGGAGGGCGAAGAGCTCGAGGAGACGTGGCCGTACGGCACAGCGACGCCGCACGATCGGGACGAGGTGCGGCTTGTGCTGAGCGTGCGGCGCGCCAACCGCGCGATCTACGAGGCCAGCCAGCAGCAGGAGGTGCGCGGCATGGCGACGACCTTCGCGGGCGTGCTGCTCGGGCGCGGCATGGCGTACATCGCGCACGTGGGCGACTCGCGCGTCTACCGGATGCGCGGGGGCCGACTGGAGCGGCTGACGCGGGATCACACGTTGCTGGAAGAGCTGCTCGGCGACAGCGACGGAGCGCGGGAGGCGGTCGAAGCGCTGAGCGAGCGTGCGAGCGTGGTCACGCGGGCGCTGGGATGCGAGAAGAGCGTGGACATCGAGTCGCGTGTGGAGGCGACGAAGCCGGGCGATCTGTTCCTGGTGTGCTCGGACGGGCTATGGGGCCCTGTGCCCGAGGCGCGGATCGAGGGGGTGTTGGGGAGGCACCGTGACCTGAGCCTCGCCGCGAGCCTGCTTGTCGATATCGCGAACGAGAACGGAGGGCCGGACAACGTGACGTGTGTGCTGGCGCGGCTGGGAGGTGGCTGAGGTGGTTGCGAGGGACGCACCCCTCCCGTCCCGCGCGGAGCGCGGGACATGGGAGGGGCGGGCCGCGCGCAGGCGCGAAGCGCCGAGCACGGACCGGGGGTGGGCATCCATCCTTCGTCGTGGCGCTCCGATCGCCAGCTTCGTGGCCTTGGTGTGCTGCGCAGCGCCGGGCAGGACGCAGCCGGGGGAGGCGGAGACGGTGGCGATGACGGAGCAGGCACGGAAGCTGTTCAAAGAGGGCGTGGCAGCGTTCGAGCAGTCGCGCTGGGCGGAGGCGCGGGCGGCGTTCCTGGCGGCGCTGGCGCTGAACGGCCACTACACGATCCGCGGCAACCTGGCCGCGGCGGAGCTGAAGCTGGGCCGTTATCGAGACGCGACGGAGCACCTGGCGAGGTGCGTGCGGGAGATGGCGGAGGACGCGACGAGCACGGCGGAGGAGCGCGCCCGAGGGGAAGCGGCGTACGCGGAGGCGCGGGCGAAGGTGGGGACGCTGGTGGTGCGCACCAAGGTGGACGGGGCGCGCGTGTTCGTGGACGGCACATTGCGGGGGCTGACGCCGCTGGCGGATCCGCTGTTCGTCGAGCCGGGGGCGCACACGATCTCGGTGGAGCACGAGGACTACGAGACGAAGAAGATGACGGTGCAGCTCGTGGCCGGCGGGCAGATCGAGAATGGGGTAGAGCTTCGGCAGAGATCGGCGGGTGCACCACCGCCGAAGCGGCTGGACACGACCATGGCGCCGCTGGCCCGCGGCGCCGAGGAGCACGCCCGCGATCCAAGGACGGCGCTGCTGATCGGCGGCGCGGCGACGGCGGGGGCGGCGGTGGTGGCGGGGGTGGTGTTCACGGTGCTGGCGAACGCGAACGCCAGCGACGCGGAAGAGCAGCGAAGCCTGCTGCACCAAGAGGGCGGCTTGGATGCGTGTAAGGCTCCCGGAGCACCTCCGCGATGCACGGAGCTGAAGGACGCCGTCGCCGCTCGCTACGACTTCAGCAACGCGGCGTTCTGGAGCTTCGTCGGTGCGGGGACGGTCGGGGTCGGAACACTCGTCTATGGCCTCATCTCGCGCTCCCCGGTGAACGAGCGGCGCGTGCATGTAGCGCCTCTCGTCGGGTCGAACGGCCTCGGGATTGGAGTACGCGGTGGCTTCTGAGCAGGGCGTAGGGGATCGAGGAGAGAGAAGCATGCGTCGGACTGCTCGCGGTGTCTCGGTGCTCATTCTGGGGGTGATGGTTGCGGGCAGCCAGCCGCTGGGATGCTTCCCGTATGTGATGCCGGACGACTGCACGCTCACGCTCGTGTGCGACGTAGGCAGCGGTGAGGGAGGTGGCGGCGGCGGCAACGCTGTGTGCGAGGCGGATCCGACCGAGGACGCGAGCACGGTGACGGAGGAGTGCGCGGTGTTTGCGAGCGCGAGCGCCGAGGCGGGTGGGGATGGGACGAAGGCGAAGCCGTACGCGTCGCTCGGGGAGGCGATCGCGAACGCAAACGGCAAGCGGGTGCTGGCGTGCGCGAGCGGAGCGTTCGCGGAGAGCGTGACGATCGAGGTCGGCGTCGAGGTGATCGGGGGCTTCGACTGCGGCGCGGCGTGGACGTGGAGCGCAGAGGCGCGAAGCGCGATCGAGGCGCCCGCGGACAAGATCGCGCTGGCGCTGACGGAGGGCGCGAGCGGGGCGAAGGTGCGTAGCTTCGCGGTGCGCGCGGCGAGCGCGATGGCGCCGGGCGGGTCGTCGATCGGCGTGGCGGTGGCGGATGTGGAGGCGGAGCTGGCGCACGTGGACGTGACCGCGGGCGACGCGACGGACGGTGCGAAGGGCGAGACGCCGGCGGAGGCGCCGCAGGCAGGCGCGAGCGCGGGGGCGGTGGGGAACGCGTGCGGCCTCGTCCTCGGTGGCGAACCCGGCGTGACCACGTGCGACGACGGCGACACCAGCGGCGGCCGAGGCGGGCGCGGTGGCACCCCGGGGCTGGAGGACGGCAACGGGTTACGCGGGGAGGACGGCGCGCCGTTGCCGGACCCGAACCCAAACAACAAGGGGCTCGGTGGCATCGGTCAAACGGATGCCGTTGAGGAGTGCAGACGTGGCGAGGACGGCAAGAGCGGCGATCCCGGCACGGTCGGCGCCGCCGGCAACGGCACGACGCTGACGCTGACCGGCATCGTCGGCGGTGACGGTGGCAACGGCATATCCGGGAAGCGAGGTCAAGGGGGAGGTGGCGGCGGTGGCGCCAGGGCCGGCCTGTTCTGCGCGGTCGACGCGGGCACCGTGGAGGGCCCCGGCGCCAGCGGCGGAGGCGGCGGCGCCGGCGGGTGCGGAGGTAAAGGAGGAGGCGGAGGCAAGGCGGGCGGGTCGAGCGTCGGGATCCTCAGCCTGGGCACGAAGCTGGTGCTGACCGACGTGACCGTCGCCGTGGGCAAGGCGGGCAAGGGCGGCGATGGAGTGGTCGGCGTACCCGGTGGCACTGGAGGCAGTGGCGGGACGGGCGGTCAGGCTTCCGGCAAGGTGGGCTCAATCCCCGGCTGCGATGGCGGTCGAGGCGGTCGAGGCGGCGATGGTGGCCCCGGCGCCGGCGGTCGAGGCGGCCACGCGGTGGGCATCGCCTATGCGGCGGGTCCGGGCGAAGCGCCGGCGGTGCAGTTCACCCCCGGTACGGCCGGCGACGGCGGCAGCGCCGCGCCCGTCGGTCCGCCGGAGAGCGCCGGGGCGCCGGGTGTGAACGGGGTTTGCTGGGATTTCGGGTCAGGTCGATCGTGTGAAAATTGAAGAGCCCTGGAGGCAATGAGCTTCTCCCGAGAAATCAAGGGCAACATCGCTTCAGGAGGCTGGACGTAGAGAGCGCCCAGGCAGTACTTTCCGGCGTGCTGCGGCAACGCGGGTCGGTGGGCTGCTCGGGGCTAACAACACTGCTGAGAAAGCGTGGGTGTCGGGCGGGTGGGCCGGTGGTCTGCTGAAATCCTCCACTGCTTCGTTAGGCCTATAGTCGGGATATCTATCCAAAGGCCATTGGCAGCAGCTCGGGAGAAGCGGACCCGTTTGGGGCCCGGCGCCTGACGGGGACGAGCGAACGCCGTGCGCGCGTGCGCCGGCGTGGCCCACGCGCGCTGAGCGGGAGCCAGCGCCTCGTGCGCTGAGGTGGTCGTGAGGAGGATTGAGCGAGCCGCGATATGCGGCGCGCCATGGCTCGGCTCGTCTTGGCGACGAGCACGCGAGGAGGACGAAGGTGTATCCACAGCTCGCCATCGAGGCGGCGGCGCATTCGGACGTGGGCCGGCGCCGTAGCCACAACGAGGACAGCTTCGCCGCGCTCCCCTGCCTCGGGCTCTTCATGGTGGCCGATGGGCTGGGCGGCAACGCGGCCGGCGAGGTCGCGTCGCGCATGGCCATCGAGGTCGTCAAGAGCTGCTTCGAAGTGGCCGAAGACCTCGAGGAGACCTGGCCCTACGGCACGGGGAGCTCGCACGACCGCGACGAGGTGCGGCTGGTAATGAGCGTCCGCCGCGCCAACCGCGCGATCTACGACGCGAGCCAGCGGCAGGAGCGGACACGCGGCATGGCGACGACCTTCGCGGGCGTGCTGCTCGGAGCGGGGATGGCGTACATCGCGCACGTCGGCGACACGCGCGTCTACCGCATGCGCGGCGGCAAGCTGGAGCGGCTGACCCGGGATCACACGCTGCTGGAGGAACTGCTCCACGGTGGCGAGAGCGCGCGCGCTCAAGGCACTGAGCGGGCGCGCGGACGCGGTGACCCGAGCTCTCGGGTGCGACAAGAACGTGGAGATCGAGTCGCGCGTCGAGCCGACCCAACCGGGCGACGTCTTCCTCGTCTGCTCAGACGGGCTGTGGGGCCCTGTGCCCGAGGCGCGGATTGAGCGCGTGCTCGGGAGGCACCGCGACCTGAGCCTCACGGCGAGCCTGCTGGTCGACATCGCCAACGAGCACGGCGGGCCGGACAACGTGACGTGCGTGCTGGCACGCCTGGGAAGCGGGTGACGTGATGAGCGATGGCGCAGAGATGGGTGTGGACGGGGAGAAGCCGAGCACGGCGGGCACGGTGAGGTGCGTGCTGGCGCGCCTGGGAGGCGGGGCGAGACGGCGCGCTGTGGCAGGCGCGACGAAGGGCGGATTCGAGGAGATGCCTTGGGTCGGGCAGCACAAGGCCGGGCTCCGCGGTGCACCGGACAAGAAGGCTCACGTTTCAGGAGGGAACATGGAGGACATGCTGGGTGCAATGTGGCTCGTCTCGCCGATCGGGCTCGCGATGATCGCGTGCGTCGCGATTGGCTTCGCGGTTACCGCGCGCGAAGCGCTGGGACGCGAGCGGGGGTTTCGTGAGGCGCGCGAGCAGGCGCATGATGAAGAGGAGGCAGCCCTCACCGATGCGAAGGAGCAGGCAGCGGGGGAGCGGGACCTTTACCGGCGCCTCCTGGACTGTCACGTCGATGCGGCGCTCGCCGAGCTGAGAGACGCCCGAGGGCGCCCCGTCCCCTGGCCGGGAAGGGTCCTCGAGTCGTTCTGTGCGACGACGCCTTCGTGGAGGAGAAAGCTGGCCGAGTGCACGGGGTTGGAACCGAGGGAGGTGGAGCGGCTGCTGAGGAGCGACCTGCCCATGACGCCCGGCCTCGCGCGGCAGCTGGAGACCTTCACCGGCACGCCGGCGCGGTACTGGGAGCGCCTGTGGCGGTTGCACGACGACCGCCGAACGGACGCGGAGGAGACCGTGGTGGTCCAGGTCGGCGAGCCCGTCACCAAGCGTGAGCGCTCGGCGTCGCCGACGCCGCCCCCGATACCTCCCCGCGCGCTCGACACTCCTCCGCCCGTGGTGCCGCCTCCCGAGCTCGCGGCCAGAAGCTCGCGGGCGGAGCTCCCGCCGCCTGCCCTGCCGCAGCTCCGGCCACCGCGCCCTGTCCGCGCCGCCACGGGGGAAGAGCTCGCCCGTCGCGCTGCCCCCCTGACGAGCTTCCCGCTACAGCCCGACGAAGGGGGGACGAGCGCTGCCAGTGCGTCCGATTGGGAGGAAGCAGAGCGCTCTCCCCTGAACACGACACTCCCGGGAGTAGGGCGCCATGGGTGAGAGCGTCGGTGATCTAGACGCACCGCGTGCTCTCGCCGCTCCGAGCCGGCGCCCTCTTCTTGCTGGGTATCCATGATGATGTAACGACCTGCCCGCCTCACTCGCGGCGCCATCGGATCCGCAGGCAGGTGGATCCATCATCGGAGACAGGAGACACGATCCATGAGCAAAGATCCTCACGCCAAGCGATTCGAGATCCAGCGGCTCGTCGAGCGGTCGCTCGATTTGGCGAAGTGTGCGCTTCTTCAAGAGGGCTCGTTTCTCCCCGGATTCATTGCGGTCCAGCCCAACGGGAAGTACGACATCGGGGTCGCGGCGCAGGGCGGCTCCGATGGATCGAACCTGCTGATCACCCGGCTGAGGCAAAAGGCCGTGGCAGAGAACCTCCGCGCGGCCGCCGTCTACCGGGACGTGCGCGTGCGGCCGCGCGGCGCACTGGAGGACGTCGACGCGGTTCAGGTCGTGGTCGAGCTCGTGTCGGGGGAGTCGTACAACGTATTTCAGCTGTACCGTCTGGACGACGAACAGCTGGTCTTCGAGGAGGGCCCAGAGGTCGAGCGTGTCCCCTCCGTCATCTTCGCGGAGGCAGCTCGTATGGCGGCAGCCGCCAAGCGATGGTGGGAGTTCTGGAAGTGATCGCCGCGGCCGCTACCTCCCATGGTCTTGACGGTCAGCCTGGGCACTCCGCGTCGCATCCCCTCCTCAATCCATGCCGCGCTCGCCGCTGTTCTTCGCGCCGTCGATGCGCGCGGCGCCTCGCAAGCGCCCGCCCAGCACCCACGCCGCTCCCGCAGTCCGCGCCGCGCTCGCAGCGCCATCCGGATCGCTGCGCGGGTCCCGGTGCGCCGTAGCCTGTCGCTGCACGCACACCATCTGAAGGAAGTCAAGCTACACACGCCCACACGGCGCCGCCGCCCGCGATGGATGTCGCGCTGGTCCGTCCCGCACCGCCGCGCCGCCGCCCTCCGCGCCGCCGTCCGGAACCCTCGCCCAGCGGCGCGTGGTAGCTTCACCCGCGCCCGCACGAGGCCGTGCGGCCACCCGTCATCGAGGAGACCATGAAGCGAGAGAAGCGACTGACCAAGCGCGAGCGGAAGGCGCTCGCGCCCGCGCGCCCGGCGCAGCCTCACGAGCACAAGCACATCCACTGCGTCGCCTGCGGCAAGCACCTCGATCCGGAGGAGTTCCTGGCGCAAGGATCGGCGACCTGGATCCAGTGCCTGCACAAGTCGCGCTTCCCCACCTGCATCGAGTGCGTCGAGATCTCGAAGCGCCTCCTCGCCGAGCACGACCGCACCGGACAGCCAGTTCAGTCCGCTCAAGCATGGCACTGAGCGGCCGACACCAGCCGATGCGCCCTCGCGGCCTCACCTGAGCACGCCCTCGCTGCAGGCGGGCGCCCTGGACAGGTCGTCCCAGCAGCCAACTCCCCATCTCCCCCGCTCGCCCGGAAACGGAAGCCCACCGAAGATAGCCAATCTCTGGAACGCGCGGGTCGTCGGTAGTCCAGGGGACGCTCCCGCGTCCGCCCTGGATGCGCCACCCTCATTCCGGTGAGCCGCCCCTCATCGATCGCAGCTGCCGTTCGCACCACACACCCGCGCTGGCCCGTGCGGTATCCCACGTGCGCCGCCTCTCATTGTAGCTGTCGCTCCGTGTCGCACACCCGCGCTGGTCCGCCCGGCGACCCGCCGCGCCTCACCGATCAGCGCGCGCCCTCGACGGCGACGCGTGACCTTGCTCGCTCTCCCGCGCGGCCGTCCACCTCGGATACGCTTGCGCTCGGGGCCCTTTCCGTCAATGGTTTGCGCCCCATTCATCTCTCCGGAGGATCTGCATGACGAAACCAATCCGCCGCGCGGGCGTCATCGGCGCGGGCGTCATGGGCAGCGGCATCGCCGCCCACTTCGCGAACGCCGGCATCGAGGTCCTGCTCCTCGATATCGTGCCCCCGAACCTCACCGACGCCGAAAAGAAGGACCCGGCCGCCCGCAGCAGGTTCGCCGCAGGCGGGCTCGAGAAGGCCCTCAAGGCCAGGCCCGCCGCGTTCTTCCACCCGTCGAACGCCCGCCTCGTGCGCACCGGCAACACCGAAGACCACTTCGCCGAGCTCGCCCAATGCGACCTCGTTATCGAGGCCATCATCGAGAAGATGGAGCCCAAGCGCGCCCTCTTCGCGCGGCTCGAAGAGGTCTTGCGGCCCGACGCGGTCGTGGCGTCGAATACGTCCGGGCTGCGCATCGAGGAGATGATGCAAGGGCGCTCCGCGGACTTCCGCAAGCGATTCCTCGTCATGCACTTCTTCAACCCGGTCCGGTACATGAAGCTCCTCGAGCTCGTGGTCGGGCCCGACACCGATCCCGCCGTCGTCGCCCGCGTGCGGAAGCTCGGCGAGGACGTGCTCGGAAAGGGCCTCGTCTTCGGCAAGGACACGCCGAACTTCGTCGGCAATCGCATCGGCACCCACGCGATGCTGACCGCCATCCACCTCATGATCGAGGACGGCCTCGCGCCCGAAGACGTCGACGCCATCACCGGCATCGCCATGGCCCACCCGAAGAGCGCGAGCTTCAGGACAGGCGATATCGTGGGGCTCGACACCTTCGCCCACGTCGCCGACAACTGTTACTCGGCGCTCGAGCGCGACGAGGACCGCGACGTCTTCAAGGTGCCCGCCTACATCCGGAAGATGATCGAGGCGAAGCTCCTCGGCGACAAGACCAAGGGCGGCTTCTACCGCAAGGCCAAGGAAGGCCTGGAGACGCTCGACCCGGCCAAGCTCGAGTACCGCCCCCACGGCGGCGACGAGGCGATCAAGAAGGCCACGAGGTCGTGCGAGAAGATCGAAGACCCCGCCGCGCGCGTGAAGAAGCTCGCCAGCGACACCGGCAAGGCCGGGCAGTTCGCCTGGAAGGTGCTCTCCCGCTCGCTCGCGTACACGGCGCGGCGCGTCGGCGAGATCGCCGACAGCATCGTGGCGATCGATGACGCCATGCGCTGGGGGTACAACTGGGAGCTCGGGCCGTTCCAGACCTGGGACGCGCTCGGCTTCGCCGAGACCGTCGAGCGCATGCAGAAGGACGGCATCAAGCTGCCCGAGTCGATCCTCCGCATGAAGCAGAGCGGCGCGACGTCGTTCTACCGCGCCGATGGGGCGGTGTTCGATCTGCTCAAGGGCGAGTACGTCGCCCGGCCCGTCGATCCGCGCAACGTGACGCTGGCCGGCGCGCGGGCGACCGCGAGGGACGCGAAGGCCGTGCTCGCCAACGACGGCGCGGAGGCCTGGGACCTCGGCGACGGCGTGCTCGGCGTCACCTTCAAGACCAAGGCGAACAGCCTCGATCCGGACTCGATCGGGATGCTCTCGCTCGCCGCCGAGAAGGCAGAGCAGGACTTCCGCGCGCTCGTGGTCTTCAACCAGGGCGAGCACTTCTGCGTGGGCGCCAACCTGTTCCTCGTGGCCATGGCCGCGGGCAACAAGGACTGGGACGCGATCCGCAAGATGGTGAAGGCGTACCAGGACGCGACCCAGCGGCTGAAGTACGCGAGCGTGCCGGTCGTGGCCGCGCCCTACGGGATGACCCTCGGCGGCGGCCTCGAGCTCTGCTTCGCCTGCGACGCGGTGCAGGCCGCGGCCGAGACGTACGCGGGGCTCGTCGAGGTCGGCGTCGGCCTGATCCCGGGCGGCGCGGGGACGCTCAACATGCTCTGGCGCGCGCTGGAGGGGATCCCCGAGGGCGTGACGGTGCCGACGTACGACATCGTGACGCAGGTCTTCAAGAACATCGCCCTCGCTAAGGTGGCGACCAGCGCGGACGAGGCGAAGGCGCTCGGCTTCTTCCGCAAGACGGACGGCGTCTCGTTCGACCGCGCGCGCCAGCTGTACGAGGTGAAGGCGCGCGCGATCGGGCTGGCCGAGGCCGGGTACCACGCGCCCGTGCCGCGCGCCTACAAGCTGCCGGGCGAGAGCGGGATCGCGACGCTGCAGATGATGATCGACACGCTCGTCGCCGGCGGCCACGCCAGCGAGCACGACGCGAAGATCGCGCGCAAGCTCGCCGAGGTGCTCTGCGGCGGCGCGGGCGGCGGGGCGCGCGAGGTGACCGAGGACGAGATCCTCGAGCTCGAGCGCGAGGCGTTCGTCAGCCTGTGCGGCGAGCCCAAGAGCGCCGAGCGTATGCAGTACATGCTGATGAACAACAAGCCCCTCCGGAACTAGGTGAACGCCATGGTCGACGTCGTAATTGCAGAGGCCGTCCGCTCGGCCGTTGGCCGGGCCCACAAAGGGTCGCTCGCGCTGAAGCGCCCCGACGAGCTCGCCGGCGAGGTCGTCGCCGCGCTGCTCCAGCGCGTCCCCCAGGTGAAGCCGGAGGACGTCGAGGACCTCGTCCTCGGCTGCGCCATGCCGGAAGGCGAGCAGGGGCTCAACGTCGCGCGCGTCGTCTCGCTCCTCGGCGGGATGGCGCAGGATGCGTCCGCGATCACCATCAACCGCTTCTGCTCGAGCGGGCTGCAGGCGATCGCGAGCGCGGCGGGCAGCATCGCGATCGGGTCGCTCGACATCGCCGTCGCCGGCGGCGTCGAGTCGATGACGATGGTGCCGATGACCGGCAACAAGCTGAGCGCGTCGCCGGAGGCGATGGAGCGGTGTCCGACGGTGTACACGCCGATGGGCATCACCGCGGAGAACGTGGCGAACCGCTTCCAGGTGAGCCGCGCCGACCAGGACGCGTTCGCGCTGAAGAGCCACCAGAAGGCGGCGGCGGCGCGCGCGGCCGGGCGCTTCGAGGACGAGATCGTCACCGTGAAGGGGGTGCGCTTCGAGAACGGCAAGCGCGCGACCTTCGACTTCCGCACCGATGAGCTGATCCGCAAGGAGACGACGGCGGAGGCGCTCGCGGGGCTGAAGCCGGCGTTCTCGGCGAAGGGGAGCGTCACGCCGGGCAACAGCTCGCCGCTGTCGGACGGCGCCGCCGCGGCGCTCGTGATGAGCAAGGCGAAGGCGGACGCGCTCGGCGTGAAGCCGCTCGGGTACTTCCGGGCGTTCGTGACCGTCGGCGTCGACCCCGCCATCATGGGCATCGGCCCGGTGCCCGCGGTGCGCAAGCTGCTCGCGAGGACGGGGCTGAAGATGGCCGACATCGACCTCTTCGAGGTCAACGAGGCGTTCGCCTCGCAGGCCGTCTACGTGCAGCGGACGCTCGAGATCCCCGAGGAGAAGCTCAACGTGAACGGAGGCGCGATCGCGCTCGGCCACCCGCTCGGGTGCACCGGCGCGAAGCTCACCGCGACCGCGCTCTACGAGCTGCGCCGGCGCGGCGGCCGGTACGCCGTCGTGACGATGTGCATCGGCGGCGGCATGGGCGCGGCCGGCCTGATCGAGCTGGCCGGCGCGGCCGCGCGCGCCTGATCCCACCTCTCCCATCCCTTCGAGTCGATCCCGTCGACAGCGCGCCCCGCCGCGGCCCGAGCCCCGCGCTCCGGCTTTCCCGCGGCGGGGCGATGGCCTATAGATGGCCCATGCCGAGCCACCTGACGACCTTTCAGGGGTCGATCCCCGAGGCCCTGAAACAGGCCATCGAAGCGAAAATCGAGGGCTCCACCGCCGAGGTGACCGGCGGCGGGGGCCACTTCAACCTGGTCGTGACGTCGCCGGTGTTCGCCGGCAAGAGCATGCTGGAGAGCCAGCGGCTGGTCTACGGGGCGATCGCCCACCTGATGGCCGGCGACCAGGCGCCCGTCCACGCGATCGACAGCCTCAAGACCAAAACTCCCTGAGCGAGCGGGGCGCACCCGCTCGGCGAATCAGCGGGGGCGTGACGTCAGTCGCTCTCGACGTGGCACGTGCTGCTGCAGCCGTCGCCGTTGGCTGTGTTGCCGTCGTCGCACTCCTCCGGGTCCGCCGCTACGCCGTCGCCGCAGATGGGGGCGCAGACGCTGGGCTCGCCGGTGCAGAGGTAGCCGTAATCGACGTCGCAATCGGGGCTGCAGCCGTCGCCGTCGACGGTGTTGCCGTCGTCGCAGCCCTCGTTGCCGATGAGCAGGCCGTCGCCGCAGAGCGGGCCGCAGGCGCTGGGCTCGCCGTTGCACTCGTAGCCGGCCTCGATCACGCAGACCGCGTTGCAGCCGTCCTCGTTCCGGACGTTGCCGTCGTCGCAGGCCTCGGCGCCGCGCACCAGGCGGTCACCGCACATCGTCGAACACGTGCTCGGCGCGCCGGCGCAGGTGTAGCCGGGCTCGACGGCGCAGCCCGCGTCGCAGCCGTCTCCTGCCGCGGTGCCGCCGTCGTCGCAGGCCTCCGCGCCGCCCACCGCGCCGTCGCCGCACTCGCCGCCTCCGCTGCCGCCGCCCTCGCCGCCGTCGCCTGCGCCACCCGCGCCGCCCGGGCCTGCGCCACCCGCGCCCGAAACCCCGCCGGAGCCCGCCGTCGTCGTGCTCGACACGGCGCTCGACCCGTTCGTGCTCGATCCGGATCCGCCGCCCCCGCCGTCGCCGTCGCTCGCGCCTTCACGTTCGCACGCGAGCAGCGCCGTGGCCGCGATCACCGCGGCCGCCCCAGTCCACCTCGTTAACAGCATCTGTTCCTCCAGGAGCGAGGTCCGCGGGCGACGGGGGCCTCCCCTCGACCCCCGAGCGCGCGCCGAGCACCTGTTGCCCCAACCTTCCACGGAATACTCCGCTCCGATCGTCCGGACAACTTCGCCCTACCCGGACGTCCCGGCGTTCGGCCGCGCAGCACGTCAGCGCGCATCGACGCGCATCGACTCAGGATTCCCGGCGAATCGCGGGCCCCCCGCGAGGGCGCGTCGGGCGCGCGCCGCTCCCGGGCCAGGCGCCCGGCGCCGGGCGTGCGCCAGGTCCGGCGGGGCGCCGCCGTCGCTCGCGCCGCGAGCTCCCCGCGCCGTCTGTTTGACACCGGAATTCGCGCGATGGTACGTGGCGCTGGGCGCCCCACGCGCTGGCCTGATAGCGACCTCACACGATCTCGAGGACCCTCCCATGACGCCTCGTTCCCCGTTGCTCCCCGCCGAACCGCTCCCAGGCGCTCCTGGGGCGAACGACGCCCGGCTCCCGGCGCTCCCGGCCCAGGCGCGCCCCGGCCGAGCCTCCCGCCTGGGCGCCGGGCTGCTCTCCCTCGTCCTCGGCGCCGCGATGACCGCCGCCACCGCGGGCGACGCCGCGGCCCAGACGCGCACGGGAGACGGCACCAACGGCGACGGCATGGACCTGCACCTGTTCAGGCCGGCGGTCGACTCCAAGGGGCTCTTCTCCGTCAACGGGGCAGACATCCTCGGCGCGAACGACATCAGCCTGGGGCTCGTGCTCGATTACGGGCACAACATCCTGCCGCTCACGAAGAACGACCGGGGGACGGACGTGATGCTCAATCACGCGTTCCAGGGGACGTTCCAGTTCGATTACGGCATCGCCAACTTCCTGGTCGTCGGGCTCTCGGTCCCGGTGGTGCTCAACGGGGGCAAGCCGGTCGACGACATCGGCCCGGGCGGCAGCGCCAACTACAACGACGACTCGCTCGACGCGCAGGCGCTCGGCAACCTGGCGATCCACGCGAAGGCGCGCATCCTCCGCCCCGATCAGGACGTGATCGGGCTCGCGGTGATCGCCCAGGCCGGGATCGGGGTCGGCGGGACCCAGGACTTCGCGTCGGATCCGGGGTTCTTCTTCTGGCCGCAGCTCGTGCTGGAGAAGCGGCTCGGCACGACCAACCCGTTCCGGATCGCGGCGAACGTCGGCTACCGCGGCCACGCCGGGAAGAACCCCGTGTTCGGCCTGCGCCAGGACGGCACGACCTTCCAGCTCAAGCACGGGGACCTCGAGTACTCCGACCTGATCACCGCCGGGGCCGGCATGAGCTACCGCGTCCTCACGCCGCTCGACCTCGTGGTCGAGACCTACCTGACCCAGCAGGTCGGCGGCGGCGACAGCGCCGAGCAGAAGCTGTCGGCCGAGGCGATGGGGGGCATCAAGCTCTTCATCGAGCGGAACAGCTTCCTCATGCTCGGCTTCGGGGTCGGGTACACGCCCGGGTTCCAGGCCGCGGCGCAGCGCGGGACCATCGGGTTCGTCTTCGAGCCGTCGATCGGCGATCGGGACGGCGACGGCATCAAGGACGATCAGGACGACTGCCCCGACGAGCCCGAGGACTACGACGGCTTCCAGGACACGAAGGCGGACTCGCCCCCGGGGAAGTATGGCTGCCCGGATCCGGACAACGACGAGGACGGCATCCTCGACGTCGACGACCGCTGCCCGAACAACCCGGAGGACCGCGACGGCGACGAGGACGACGACGGCTGCCCGGAGGGGAGCGACGGCGATCGCGACGGCGACGGCATCCTCGACTCGCGCGACAAGTGCCCGGACGACCCGGAGGATCGCGACGGCTTCCAGGACAAGGACGGCTGCCCGGATCCGGACAACGACAAGGACGGCATCCCGGACAAGTCCGACCAGTGCCCGAACGACCCCGAGGACAAGGACGACTTCGAGGACGAGGACGGGTGCCCGGAGCCCGACAACGACAGGGACGGCATCCCGGACGTGGCCGACAAGTGCCCGAACGATCCGGAGACGTTCAACGGCCTCGAGGACGAGGACGGCTGCCCGGACAAGGGCAGCGTCGTGATCGAGGAGAACAACATCGTGATCCTCGAGAAGATCCAGTTCGCGACCGGCAGCGCTGAGATCCTCCCGGAGTCGTTCGGTATCGTGCAGGCGGTGGCCGAGACGCTGAAGCACCACCCGGAGTTCACGATGATCGAGGTGCAGGGGCACGCCGACGAGCGCTCGGCCGACGCGTACAACCTCAAGCTGACCCAGGCGCGCGCGGACGCTGTCGCCGCGGCGCTCGCGCAGCGCGGCGTCAACAAGGACAGCGTTCGCTCGATGGGCTACGGCGAGTACTGCCCGATCGATCCGGCCCACAACGCGGCCGCCTGGGAGAAGAACCGGCGCGTCGAGTTCAAGGTCGTGCGGACCGACAAGGGGCCGACCAACGTGGAGCTCGGCTGCGCCCTGGCCCGATCCAAGGGCGTCAACCCGCCGCCTCCCTGAGCGGAGGTGCGGCGCCGCCCTGAGCGGAAGGGCGGCGCCGCCGATCTGGACAGGACGGGTCGGGCCGGGAGAGAGTGGGCCCATGAAGGCCCGAGCCAGCCGCTCCGCCGCCACCACGCTCGCCGCCGCGGCGCTCGCCATGATGTCGATGATGTCGAGCGCCGCAACAGCAGCGCTCGCCATGGTGGCGAGCGGCTGCATCAACACCGACGCTGCCGTGTTCGTCGACCCGTCCATCGCGGCGCCCGAGGCGACCGTCTCCTCGAGTGCGCTGGGGACCGGCCTGACCGCGAGCTTCGCGCTGGAGCTCCACCTGAGCGCGCGGGCCAGCGGGCCCAGCCGCGTCGCGGTGCGCACCTTCGCGATCACGAGCGCCGATCAGAAGACCTCGATCGTCGAGCCGCTCCCCGCCGAGACCACGGCGGCGCTTCCGGTCGAGGTCGCTCCGGACAGCGACGTCACCGTGGTGTTCACCGTCGATACCGGCGCTCAGGGCGGGACGCTCCCGGCCGACGCCGCGGCGGCGCTCTGCGCCGCGGAGGGGATCCGCATCACGGGCGCGATCGAGGACTCGCTGGAGGACGGGGCGACGCCGGTCGCCTCCGCGGTGTTCCACGCGGACTGTCCGTGATGCGCCGCACCGGCGCGTTGCCGGGCGCCATCGCGCGCGCGCCGCGCTAAAATGCCGGCCATGGCGCCTCGAGAGCTCACCCCCCCTCCGGAGACGGCGGCGGATCGCGCGGTCGGGTCCCCGGAAAACGCCGGCGAGCGCGGCGGCGACGCGCTCCGTTCCACGAACGGCGGGGGCGGAGAGGGGCTCGGGCTCGACGAGGCAGGGCTCGCGGCGCTCCGGCGCGCGGTGGCCGCGTGGCGCGCGGGCCCGGTCGCCGAGGCGTCGGCGCGCTTCCCGCCGCGGAGCGAGCGGTTCACGACGTGGAGCGGCATCGACGTGCCCGACCTCGCGACCCCGGCCGACGCGCCGGTCGACCACGCGGCGGATCTCGGGCTGCCCGGGGAGTACCCGTTCACGCGGGGGGTCCAGCCGACGATGTACCGCGGCAGGCTCTGGACGATGCGGATGTTCGCGGGCTTCGGCACGCCGGAGCAGACGAACGCGCGGTTCAAATACCTGCTCGCAGAGGGCCAGACGGGCCTGTCGACCGCCTTCGATTTCCCGACCCTCATGGGCTACGACTCCGACTCTCCGCGGTCGCTCGGCGAGGTCGGGATGTGCGGTGTCGCGGTCGACACGCTCCGCGACATGGAGGTGCTCTTCGACGGTATCCCGCTCGACCAGGTGACGACGTCGATGACCATCAACGGCCCCGCCGCCGTGCTGCTCGCGTTCTATATCGCGCTCGCCGACAAGCGCGGGATCCCGCGGAGCCGCGTCGGCGGCACCGTGCAGAACGACTGCCTCAAGGAGTTCATCGCCCAGCACGCCTGGCTCGTCCCCCCGCGCCCGGCGATGCGCATCGTGACCGACATGATCGAGTTCTGCGCGCGCGAGGTGCCGCGGTGGAACTCGGTGTCGATCAGCGGATACCACATCCGGGAGGCGGGCTCGACCGCCGCGCAGGAGCTCGCGTTCACGCTCGCGGACGGGCTCGCCTACGTCGAGAGCTGCGTGGCCCGCGGCCTCGACGTGGACGCCTTCGCGCCGCGCCTGTCGTTCTTCTTCGACGTCCACAGCGACTTCTTCGAGGAGATCGCCAAGTTCCGCGCCGCGCGCCGCATGTGGGCGCGGTTCCTCAAGGTGCGGTACGGGGCGAAGAAGGCCGAGAGCATGAAGCTGCGGACGCACGCGCAGACAGCCGGCGTGTCGCTGACGGCGCAGCAGCCGTACAACAACGTGGTCCGCGTCTCGCTCCAGGCGCTCGCCGCCGTGCTCGGCGGCACCCAGTCGCTCCACACGAACTCGCTCGACGAGACGTACGCGCTCCCGACCGAGGAGAGCGTGACCATCGCCCTCCGGACCCAGCAGATCATCGCCCACGAGAGCGGGGTCGCGAACACCATCGATCCGCTCGGCGGCAGCTACTACGTGGAGTGGCTCACAGACCGCCTGGAGAAGGAGGCCCTCGCTTACATCCAGCGGATCGACGAGATGGGCGGGATGGTGGCCGCCATCGAGAAGGGGTATCCGCAGCGCGAGATCGCCGCCTCTGCCTACAGGTTTCAACGAGAGCTGGAATCGAACGAGCGGATCACGGTGGGCGTCAACCGCTACGCCGCGGCGGGCGAGAAGACGATCCCCCTCCTCCGCATCGACGAGCAGGTGCAGCGCGTTCAGTGCGAGAACCTGGCCCGGGTCAAGGCCCAGCGCGACCAGGACCGCGTGCGGCGCGCCCTGGCCGACGTGCGGAGCGCCGCGCGGGGCCGCGATAACCTGATGCCGCCCCTCATCGCGGCGGCCAGCGCCTACGCGACCGAGCAGGAGATCTGCGACGTGCTGCGCGACGTCCTGGGGACCTACAGCGATCCGGCCGAGTTCTGAGCGCGCGCGGGATCGCGCGGGATCGCTCGGGTAGGAGCGCACAGGAAGGAGCGCGCGCCGCTTGCTGCGGTGCGCCGCGGGCCCCGGCGTGCGCATCCGATCAGGTTGCGGGCGGCGTGGGGGCCGGGGAACCCCTTGATTCGTCAGGTTGACACTTCTCTACGTCGGCCGGTAGAGTGCGCCGGCGTCAGGTTGCCGCAGTCGCGGCTCATCCGTGGCGCCGCCGTACGGTCTGCTGTTGTCGCTGCGCTGCGGCGCTGCGAGCTGTCGGTCGAGAAAGAGGATCGTCGTGGGCGACCGAGGTCGCCGCGTAGGGAGCAAGCTTATGAAGAGTCGATCCATGTCGCGCCGCATTTTTGCCCTTTCGGCGCTCGTCCTATCTGTCGGCGCCACGGCGGCCTGCGACAACAAGGGGCCCGAGTCCGGTGCCGCGGGGCCCGCTGGCTCGGCCGGGCCCGCTGCCGGGGCTGCGGGCGCGAAGGGCGACGCGAAGGGCGGCGCGAAGTTCGTCACCATCTCCAGGGAGCAGCAGGCGTCCTGGGTTCGTAACTTCAACCCCCTGCTCGGCGAGGGGGCCACGCGCTTCCCCACCGTCGCGGGCATCTACGAGCCCATGATCGTGTACAACACGATGAAGGGCGAGTACGTCCCGTGGCTCGCCACGAAGTACGAGTGGAGCGACTCGAACAAGAAGCTCACCTTCACGACCCGCTCCGAAGTCAAGTGGTCTGACGGACAACCCTTCTCGGCGAAGGACGTCGCGTTCACGTTCGGGCTCCTCAAGAAGTTCCCGGCGCTCGATCTCACGGGCGTGTGGAAGCTCATCGACTCGGTCGAGGCCAAGAGCGACACCTCGGTCGAGTTCGTCTTCAAGGAGGCGTTCGTCCCCGGCCTCACCTACATCGGCCATCAGCCGATCGTGCCGGAGCACAAGTGGAAGGACGTCGCCGACCCGGTCACGTTCACGAACGAGAACCCGGTCGCGACGGGGCCCTTCACCGAGGTGAAGACCTTCCAGAACCAGATCTACGAGCTCGGCAAGAACCCGAACTACTGGCAGAAGGGCAAGCCGGCGGTCGAGGGGCTCCGCTTCCCGGCGTACCCGGGCAACGACCAGGCGAACCTGGCGCTCATCAACGGCGAGGTCGACTGGGCCGGCAACTTCGTGCCCGACATCGACAAGACCTACGTCGCCAAGGACCCGGAGAACAACCACTACTGGTTCCCGCTCGTCGGCGGCACCGTGACGCTCTACCCGAACGCCACGAAGAAGCCGTTCGACGATATCAAGCTGCGCAAGGCCATCAGCATGGCCATCGACCGCGCCCAGATCGCGAAGGTCGCGGTCAACGGCTACACGGTCGGCGCGGACGGGACCGGGCTCGACGACGCCTACGGGCGCTGGCGCAGCGACAAGGCTGCCGCGGCCGGCGACTGGACGACCTTCGACGTGGCCAAGGCGAACGCCCTCCTCGACGAGGCCGGCTACGCCAAGGGCGCCGACGGGATCCGCGCGAAGGACGGCAAGCCGCTGAAGTTCGACATCAACGTCGTGACCGGCTGGTCCGACTGGGTGCGCGCCGTCCAGATCACCGCGCAGAGCCTGAAGGCCGTGGGCATCGATGCCACGCTGAAGACCTACGACTTCAGCGCGTTCTTCGAGGCGCTCCAGAAGGGCACGTTCGACATGTCGATGGGCTGGACCAACACCGAGCCCACGCCGTTCAACTACTACCGCGATCTCATGGCCCCGGAGTTCGTGAAGCCCGTCAACGAGGTCTCGAACCGCAACTGGCACCGCTTCGCCGCCAAGGAGGCCGAGCCGCTGTTCAAGAAGTTCGCGGCCGCGACGGATCCGGCGGAGCAGAAGGCCATCGTCGACGATCTGCAGCTGATCTACGCCCAGCAGGTGCCGGTCATCCCGCTGTTCAAGAACCCGTCCTGGGGCGAGTACAGCACGAAGCGCTTCGTCGGGTGGCCCAGCAAGGAGAACCCGTACGCGAAGCTGTCGCCGAACAACTCGCCGGACTACCTGCTCGTCCTGACCGAGATCAAGCCGAAGTGAAGGCCGCTGCGCTGCGCGCCGGGCTTCCGGCGCGCAGCGTGTGTGTCCCCGCCGAGAGCGGGGGGCAGATTCGTGTGATACGGGCTCAGCCGCTAGGCAGGTGAGTGAGGCGTACGTAAGTACGCCGCAGCGAGCCGAACGACGCGGATGAGCCCGTAGCGCACGAAGATGCGCCCCGCCTAGCCTTTCTCTCTCTCTTCTCCCTTCGACTCAGCACAAACCTTGGCCGCCGGCGGCGCCGGTGCGAAGATCGCACTGCATGCTCCCCTCGGGCGTCCAGATTGCACGCTTCGCTGCGCTCCTCTCCGGAGTCTTCCTCCTCGCCGCCTGCGGCGGCAACCAGCACGCGGGCGCCGCGGCGTTCTGGGAGGGCAACGCCGTCGATCCCGCCGCGCCGGAGGATCAGGCGGGCGCGAAGAAGAAGGCGCCGCGCAGGGCTTTCGGCGAGCCCGACGATTTCGGTGGCGCCCCGTCCACGCCCGAGGAGCGGGCGCCCTCGTCGTGGGTGGGCGTGCGGCACGATCTCTCGCTCGCGCGCGCCGAGTCGCGCAAGGAGCGCTGCAGCTGCCTGGCCGTGGAGGTGGGGGAGGCGCGCGACCCCAGGTTCCAGTGGGCGGCCGGCGCGCCGGAGACCTCGGCCAATACGCTGGCCATCGCCCTGAGCGCGCGCGGGGTGCCCTGCCCGGGCGGCGCCGCCGACGAGGAGAGCCGGCGGCCCTCGATCTCGGCGGTCGATCAGGAAGGGAACGATATCGTCATCGAGGTCGAGGAGCTGCCCACCGGACGGCCGCTCGCGACAGGCGCCGTGATCCCGAGGCCCGCTCCGGGCGGGGCGATCTACGTGAAGGGGAGAAGCGCGAAGATCCCGTATGCGCGCGCCGCGGGCGGCGCGCGCTGCAAGGTCTACTGAGAGCCTGCGCCGTCGGGACAGGCGCTGCGCTGGGCAGAGGGGCTCACTCGGGAGCGCCGGCGCAGATCCAGTCGTTGATCTTCTTGATATTGGCCGCAGACAGGGCCTGGTTCGGGGGCGGGGGCATGCGCTTGCCTTCGGCGCAGAGGTTCTGGCCGTGCAGCAGGTTGATGATGTAGCTCTCGCTCGGCTTGCCCGGCACGACGAGCACCCTGCCGTCGCAGGTCGCGCTGTCGTGCTCGACGAGCCCGTCGTGGGCCGCGTTCGCGCGGAGATCGAGGCCGCCGGGCGCAGGGCCGTTATTGCCGTGGCACCCCGCGCAGTTCGTCTGCAGGATCGGCCGCACATCAGCGAAGGTCGCGGTGTCCGCGCCGCACGCGGGATCGCCTGGGGTGGCGGAGCCGCCTTCGCCGGTGCCAGCGCCGCCGGTGCCGCCGCCCTGGCCGCCCGTGCCGACATCCGCGCCGCCGGTGCCGCCGCCCTGGCCGCCCGTGCCGACATCCGCGCCGCCGGCGCCGCCCTGGCCGTCGGTCCCGCCGGCGCCGCCGCCCTGGCCCGAGCTGCTGCTGCTGCTGCTGCCGCTGCTGGTCGAGGTGCTTGTCGAGGTGCTTGTGCTGTTGCCCGTCTCGCCACCGTCGTCAGAGCAGGCAGCCGCCGAGAACCCGATGGTCAGACAGAGGACCAGTTGAAGTGCAGTTTTCTGGGAAAGCATGTGAGGACCTCTTTGACGCTGTGTTCGCGCGGCGAGAGCCGCGCCGTCAACTCGCGGAGGACCCTAGATGGCATCGTTACCATCCACAACGCATTTCAGAAAATGAAAATGCTTATCGTTATCGCGAGCTCGCGACACTGCAATGCAATGATAGAGCTGTACAGGGATTGGTTCGTCGCCTCTACGCGGAGAACGCCTTCGAGGAGAGCAGCTCTCCCGGATCGCGCTCGGCCATGTCCTCGAAGCGCGGGAGGTCGGCGAGGCGGCGCGTCGTCGTGGCGGAGGTCTCGGGGTCGCGCTGGAACGCGATCGCGCGGCTGAGGCCCTGCTTCGACACCCCCCGGAGCAGCGCGGGCGAGTGGGTCGTCGCCACGATCTGGCAGACGGAGGGCCGCGCCGCCCCCTCGAGGAGCTGCGCGAGCAGGCCGGCGCGCTCGGGGTGCATGCCGGCGTCCGGGTCCTCCACGAGGAGGAGCGAGCCCTCCGGCGCGGTGAGCACGCCGGCGATCTTGCCGAGCGCGCGCAGCGCGCCGTCCGGGAGGCTCGGCGCCGGGACGCGGGCGCCGCCCTTCTCGACGAGCACCATCATGACGTCGCCGAGGCCCGTCTCCGCGAACTCGATATCTTCGATCTCGGGCGCGAAGATCGAGCGCACCCAGCCGAGCACATCGGCCTTGTGCTCGGCCTCCTGGCAGAGCCAGCGGAGCACGGCGGAGAGGTTCTGCCCGCCGGCGCCGAGGTTCTCTATCTCGTGCGGCACGTAACCCCTCATCCGCGAAGGATCGATGTCGAGCGACAGCGTGCTCCGCATCGCGACCTGGAGCGCGTTGCAGAGCGCGATGACGTCCGAGAGGCTCACGTCGTCGCCGCGCCCGCGGTGGTGCTCTATCTGGCCGAGCAGGCTGCGCCGCGCGGGGTTGCGATCCATCGACGCGAGCCGCATCGAGCGGCCCTTCTTCGACGCCGCCTTCATCACTCCGCCCGAGGCGAACCCCTCCAGCCCCTTCAGCGCCGACGCCGGCGTGTCGAAGAGCGTGCCCCCGGCCGACCTCGCCTCGAGCGACTCGTGCTCCACGATCACGTCAGGCTCGACCTGACACGTGATCTTGTGTGTGAGCTCCTCCTTCCCTATCGCCCATCGGCTCTCGATGGTGAACGATTTGGCGCCCCTGTGCGTGGCCCCTTGCGTGCCGCCGCGCAGGCCCGGCCACACCTCGCGCTTGCCGTCGACGCGGCCGCGGAAGATGTCGCACAGCGGTAGATCCAGCCCGACGCCCTGCAGGAAACGCAGGGCGTCGAGGAAGTTGCTCTTCCCGGAGCCGTTGGCCCCGAGCAGCAGCGTGAAGGGGGCCAGCTCCACCGTTTGATCGGCGAAGCTCTTGAAGTTCCTGAGTCGAATAGATGTCAGCATGCCTGGCCGCTCGCAGCGATCATGTGACCAGGCAGTCGGCCGGTTGTAAAGCGCCGGCCGACGGCTCAGCGAAAGTCGATGAGCTCGACGTCGAATACGAGCATGCCGGCGGGCGCGCCGGGGCGTGTGGGCTTGTCGCCGTAAGCGAGGTCGGCCGGTATCCAGAATCGCGCCTTCTCGCCTTTCACCATCAGCTGTAAGCCCTCGGTCCACCCCTTGATCACGCCACCCACCGGGAAGGTGGCCGGTTCGTCGCGGACGATCGAGCTGTCGAACATCTTCCCGTCGGTCGTCCAGCCCGTGTAGTGGACGGTGGCGCGGCTCGTCGGCTTCGGGTGCTCGGTGCCCGTGCCCTTCTGCAGGACCTGGTAGGCGAGCCCGGAGGCGGTCTTCGTCGCGGTCTTCGGCGCCGCCTTCACGTCCTTCGGCGCGGGCGGCGGCTTCGGCGCGGGGGCGAAGTCGAGCAGCTCGACGTCGAACACCAGCATTCCGGCCGGGGCGCCCGGGCGGGTCGGCTTGTCGCCATAGGCGAGGTCCCCGGGGATCCAGAGGCGGCGCTTCTCGCCCTTGCTCATGAGCTGGAGCGCTTCCGTCCACCCCTTGATCACGCCGCCCACCGGGAAGGTGGCCGGCTCGTTGCGGACGATGGAGCTGTCGAACATCTTCCCGTCCGTGGTCCACCCCGTGTAGTGGACCGTCACCTTGTCGTCCGGGCCGGGATGCGCCTTCTCCTTGCTCGGCGCCAGCACCTTGAACGCGAGGCCCGATGCGGTCTTCTGCGCGTCGGCGGGCGGCGCCGCGACGTCTGGCGGCGCGGGCAGGCCGGCGGGCTCTTCGGGCTGCTGCGGCGCGGCGGGGGGCTCAGGGGTGGGCGGCGGCGGCGGGGCCTGGTTGACCGAGACGCTCACCGGCGCGTCGGCGGTCGCCTGTGAGGCAGGCTTCGGGTCGCACGCGGTGAGGGGGACGGCGAGCATCGCAACGAGGACGAGGGAAAAGCGCTTCATGCGCGGCTTCATAGCTCGTCTGCCGTCGAGGGCCGGTATTTTTGTGAGGTGCACGCCGTGGTTCCGACGGATGTGGATCCGACAGGGGACGTCGGCGGCCGGCCGTCCGTCGGGCCTCCATTCCGCGGTTCGAGGGATCTCGACCTGACTGCGAGGACGGTCTAGCGTGCGCCCGCCATGGGGAGATCGATATATTTCTTCGGCGCAGGGCAGGCGGACGGGGACGCTCAGCAGAAGGATCTGCTCGGCGGAAAGGGCGCGGGGCTCGCGGAGATGACCCGCCTCGGCATCCCCGTGCCGCCGGGCTTCACGGTCACCACCGAGGTCTGCAACGCCTATTACGCTTCAGGGAAGGCGCTCCCCGCCGGCGTCGAGGACGAGATCAAGGCGGCGATCGGCCGGCTGGAGTCGCTGCGCGGCGCGGGGTTCGGCAGCCCCGAGGCGCCGCTGCTCGTGTCGGTCCGCTCGGGCGCGCGCGCGTCCATGCCGGGAATGATGGATACCATCCTGAACCTCGGCCTGAACGACGAGATCGCGCGGGGGCTCGCGCGGCGAACGGGCAGCGAGCGATTCGCGCTCGACGCCTATCGGCGGTTCATCCTGGCGTATGCCGATATCGTGCTCGGCGTGCCCCGCGACCGCTTCGAGGAGGCGCTCGGCCGCGCGCGCAGGCAGGCCGCCGCGAAGCTCGGCGTCGACGCGACGCGCCTGAACTCGGCCGAGCTCGAGCGCAAGGTGCCCGACTCCCAGCTCGATCCGGAGTCGCTCGCGGCCTTGATCCAGCGGCAGAAGGATATCGTCCTCGGGGCGACGGGCCGCCCGTTCCCCGACGAGCCCTACGCGCAGCTCTGGGGGGCGATCGGCGCCGTATTCGATAGCTGGAAGAACCACCGGGCCCAGGTATACCGGAAGATGCACGATATCCCGGAGGCCTGGGGGACGGCTTGCACCGTCCAGGTGATGGTGTTCGGCAACCTGGGTGACGACTCCGGCACGGGGGTCGCGTTCACGCGCGATCCGTCGACCGGAGAGCGGCGCTTCTATGGCGAGTGGCTCCCCAACGCGCAGGGCGAGGACGTCGTCGCGGGGGTGCGCACGCCGCACCCGCTGTCGATCATCGGCACTGGCGAGGGCGGCGGCGGTGTAGGTGACGAGAGCTCGCTCGAGGCGCGGATGCCCGCGGCGTACGCGGCGCTCGTCGAGGTGCAGGGCAAGCTCGAGCAGCACTTCCGCGACGTGCAGGACCTGGAGTTCACGATCCAGCAGGGCGAGCTCTTCCTGCTCCAGTGCCGCACCGCCAAGCGCACGGGCCGCGCGGCCGTGCGCATCGCGGTCGAGATGGCCAAGGAGGGCCTGATCAGCCAGCGGGAGGCGATCCTGCGGGTGGATCCGGGCTCGATCGATCAGCTGCTGCACCCGAGCATCGACCCGAGCGCGCCGAAGGAGCTGCTCGCGCGCGGCCTGCCGGCGAGCCCCGGGGCGGCGACGGGGCAGGTGGTGTTCAGCGCGGACGAGGCGGAGCGGCGCGCCGGCCAGGGCAGGGCGGTCATCCTCGTGCGCTCCGAGACGTCGCCGGAGGACATCCACGGCATGAAGGCGGCGCGCGGCATCCTGACGGCCCGCGGCGGCATGACGAGCCACGCGGCCGTGGTGGCGCGGGGGATGGGCAAGAGCTGCGTCGCCGGCTGCTCGGCCATCAGCGTGAGCCAGGGCCGTATGGCCGTGACGATCTACGACGATCACGGGCGCGCGACCGGCACCATCACGGTGAAGGACGGCGACCTGATCACGCTCGACGGCGGCACCGGCACCGTTTACCTCGGGGCGGTGCCGACCATCCCGGCGGCGCTGAGCGGCGAGTTCGAGGAGCTCATGGCCTGGGCCGACGCGGTCCGGCGCCTCAGGGTGCGGTCGAACGCCGACACGCCGCACGATGCGAGGACGGCGCGCAACTTCGGCGCGGAGGGCATCGGGCTCTGCCGCACCGAGCACATGTTCTTCGACGAGGAGCGCATCCAGGCGGTGCGGGAGATGATCCTCGCGGACGGCGAGCTCGGGCGGCGGCGCGCGCTCGCGAAGCTGCTCCCGTTCCAGCGCAGCGATTTCGTGGGCGTCTTCCGGGAGATGGCCGGGCTGCCGGTGACGATCCGGCTGCTCGATCCGCCGCTGCACGAGTTCTTGCCGCAGGACGAGGCGCAGCTCCAGCAGCTCTCGCGGGCGACGGGCGTCTCCGCGGAGGATCTCCAGCGCAAGAGCGCGGAGCTCGCCGAGTACAACCCCATGCTCGGCCACCGCGGCTGCCGGCTGGCGATCACGTCGCCGGAGATCTACGAGATGCAGGCGCGCGCCATCCTCGAGGCGGCGTGCGAGGTCGCGGCGGCGGGCATCGAGGTGGAGCCGGAGATCATGATCCCGCTCAGCATGACCCGGCGCGAGCTCGCCCTCACGCGCGCGCTCGTCGAGGGGGTCGCGGAGAAGGTCTTCGCCGAGAAGGGGCGGCGGGTCGACGTCCGGTTCGGGACGATGATCGAGCTCCCGCGCGCCGCGCTCAGGGCCGGCGAGCTGGCCGAGGAGGCCGAGTTCTTCAGCTTCGGCACGAACGACCTCACGCAGACGGCCCTGGGCATCTCGCGCGACGACGCGGGCCGGTTCCTCGGCGCGTACGTCGAGGCCGGCATCTTCGCGAAGGATCCGTTCCAGTCGCTGGACGTGCCCGGCGTCGGAGAGCTCGTCGAGATCGGGCGGGATCGAGGGCGCGCGGCGCGGCCCGGGCTGAAGCTCGGTATCTGCGGCGAGCACGGCGGCGATCCGAGCTCGATTGCGTTCTTCGAGAGGGCGGGGCTCGACTACGTGTCTTGCTCCCCGTTCCGCGTCCCCATCGCCCGCCTCGCCGCGGCGCAGGCGGCGCTCGCGGCCGAGGCCGCGAGGGGTCCGCGCGCGACGGACTGACACCCGCCGTCCGGCGACATATGCCCGGAGAGGGCGTCGGGACATCCGTTCTCACGAGCGTGCTTTGATTACGCTCGTGCGAGCTTTGGTATCTCGCCAAGTCTGCTAAACCAGGAACCTCGCTGTTCATCGCCGGTGTCTCGCCGGGCGCGCCTGCCTGCCCGAGCCGCACCACCGCGCGCTGGCGAGACATGGAGGTTTCATGCGTCATCTCGGCGTCTCCTCTGCGCTCCTCGCATTTCTCGGGGCCGCGACATCGGGTGTGTTCGTCGCGGTCGGCTGCCATGCCTCGGGCCCGCGCCCCGAGCTCGGCGCGAGCGGCGGCGCGCCCGGGGGCGGCGGAGGCGGCGCGGGCGGCGGCGGCGCGTCCGAGGGCGGCAGCGGCAGCGGTGATTTCGTTCCGGATGACGGCCTTGGCGGGGCTGCCCCCGGCGACGACGACGGCGGCGGGGGCGATGCTGCCGTGAACCCGTGCGGGACCCAGTGCGGCCCCGAGGAGCTCTGCGATCTCAACCACCTCGGCCTCGACGACGACTGCGACGGTCAGGTCGACGAGACGTGCTCCTGCGTCGCGGGGCAGGCGCACGCGTGCTTCATGGGCGATCCTTCGTACCGCGCGGCGGAGGGGTGTTTTCCTGGCACCGAGCTTTGCAACGAGGTGGGGGTCTGGGGGCCGTGCGTCGGCGGCAGCCACGCGACGGAGGCCTGCTTCAGCGAGAACCCCGCGGGGTGCCACGCGCTGAGGGTGCCTCCGTTCGCGAACGTGGATCTGAAGGAGGGGACAGGCACGTTCAGCGTGGACGCCGAGCCTGGCTCGGAGACATGGAGCGTCGTTTGCCCCGCGGGCATCGATCCCTGTCCGGCGGTGTCCGGAGCGAGCCCGGCGGATGACTACAAGCCGCTCCAGTCGGGGGAGTACAAGGTCATCTACACGAAGCGCCTCGCGGACGGCGCGACCGACTCTTGCGAGTATGCCCTTTACGTCGGCGCGCCCGGCCTGCGGGTCGAGCTCGAGTGGGAGCACGACCTCGGCGGCCAAGGGGTGGATCTCGATCTGCACCTGCACAAGCCGGGCGACACGCAGCCGTGGGCGGTCTCCGGCTCGCCGAACGACTGCGGCTACAACAACTGCACCGTGGACACGCTGGGGTCGGATCCGGAGCTCCGGTGGTTCAGCGACGGCGCGTCGCCGCCGGAGCCGGTGAGCTGGTATGCGGACCCGGAGGCGGCCAAGAACACGTGTTATTTCGCCCCTCGCGGCGCCGGGCAGGCGTGGCGCGATCTCGATCAGGGTTGCTATAACCCGCGGCTCGACATCGACAACATCACGTGCGACCCCGACGTCACGAACCCGGACAGCGATGATTTTTGCGCGCCCGAGAACATCAACGTGGATTTTCCGCCGTTCGGCCAGTGGACGCGGATCGGCGTCCATTACTACTCGGCTCATGGCCGGAATTACGCGGTCCATCCGCGGATCAAGATCTTCTGCAATGGCTCCCTCGGGGCGGATCTCGGCCCGACCGGGTTCTACGACCCGGAGGCGCCCGTCACGTTCGCGCCGGCCGACGGGAGCACCCGGTACTGGCTGGTCGCCGACGTCGCGTTCGTCGATGGGGGGGAGTGCGGGGAGGACACCTGCGTGGTGAGGCCGCTCTACGAGGACGAGACGCTGAAGACGCCGCTGCTGACGACGCGGTCGTCCGTGGAGTCGAGCTTCGGTCCGGCGTACCCGCCGCCGCCCTGATCGCCGGTCTCCCCGGGGCCGCGGGGGCGCCTGCGGCCCCGCGCGCGGGCGCTTTACAGGCGCGGCGGGGCGGTGCACGCTAGCGGCATGGGCATCTTCGACCGGATGGGAAAGGTCATCTCGAGCAACGTCAACGCGCTCCTCGACAAGGCGGAAGATCCGAAAAAGTCGCTGGATCTCATCGTCGAGGAGATGAAGGACCAGGTCCGCGCGGCGCGGAAGGAGCTGGTCGACGCGGTGGCGGCCGAGAAGGTGCTGCGCAAGAAGGTCGACGAGCTCGACGCCGAGGCGGAGAAGTGGGAGAAGCGCGCCGAGCTCGCGCTGAAGGCGAACGACGAGAAGCTCGCCCGCGAGGCGCTCGTGCAGAAGAAGCGCGTGGTGGGCGAGCGCGACCGCGCCGAGGCGATGCGCGCGGAGCAGCGCTCGGCGGTGCTCTCGATGAAGACCGAGCTCGAGCGCATGGAGGCCAAGCAGGAGGAGTTCCAGGCGCGGAAGGGCACGCTGGCGGCGCAGATCCAGCAGCAGCGCGCCGGCGGCGGCGCCGAGGGGCTCGGGGCGCGGGGCGGCCAGAGCGCCTTCTCCGAGTTCCGGCGGATGGAGGAGCAGGTCGAGGGGCAGGTGGCGCAGGTCGCGGCGTCGCGCGAGATCGAGGAGGCGATCTCCGGCGGCGGGCTGTCGGCGGCCGAGCTGGAGGCGAAGTTCGCCCAGCTGGAGCACGGCCGCGGGGGCGCCGGCGGCGGCAGCGCGGACAAGCCGGGCGGGGCGGCGGTCGACGACGAGCTCGCCGCGCTGAAGAAGCGGATCCGGATCGGGTCCTGAGGGGCCGAGAACCCAGAAGAAGCGCGGCACGAGGGCGGGGGAGCGGCGGCCGTCCTCGCCGGACGCGCTCCGCGGCGCCGGCGATGCATCGAGCGTCATTCTGCCTCGGCGAGCATCCTTCCTTCGACAGGTGACGAAGGCGCCGCCATGAAGCGGCGCGGGCGACATCCCGCAGATCGGCGCGACCGCCGGGGGTGTGTCGCGAGATTGTGGGTTCAGCCGTCTGGGCCGATATTTTTGGCGCCTTTGTAGCTCATGTTACGCTGTCGCGCGTCACAGAGAGCCGAGGTGCGAATGAAGTGGATATCGATCGTCTTTCTTGGGTGCTCGCTGGTTGCCTGCGGGGATGACGAGGTCAGCTTTGGCAGCGGCGGCGCGGGCGCGGGCGGTCATGCCGCAGGTGGCGGCGGCGCGGGCACGAGCGGCAGTGCCGAAGGCGGCGGCGGCGCGGGCGCGGGCGGCAATGCGGAAGGCGGCGGCGGCGCAGGCACGGGCGCGGGCGGCAGTGCCGAAGGTGGCGGCGGCGCGGGCATGGGCGGCAGTGCGGAAGGCGGTGGCGGCGCAGGCACGGGCGGCAGTGCGGAGGGCGGCGGCGGCGCAGGCACGGGCGGCAGCGCGGAGGGCGGCGGCGGCGCGGGCGGCAGCAGCCTCGATACGACGGAGCTCGCGATCGCTGCCGACGAAGCCGCCACGGCGGGCTGCGCGACGTTCGTGGACGGGGCCTGGGGCGTCGGGGAGACCGACTTCATCGACGGCGAGCCCACCAACGACGCGTGCGCCCTGGTGCCCGTGCTGGTCGAGGGAGATCCCTATTGGATCGCGTCGCGCGAGTTCGAGGGGGACATCCATATCGACATCCTGGAGCACTCCTTCTCGGATGCAACGGCGGCTATCGGCGAGGGGCGCCATTCGTTCGTCCTCCGCAACTTCACGTTCGATGCGATCTTCTCCGGGACCCTCGATGTGGCGGACGTGACGGATGACGCCGTCACCCTGTCGATCCAATAGAGCCCGCCGCAGGGAAGAAGGAGCCGCGACGAGGAGGCGCCGGCGAGGAAGAGAGCGGCTCCGGCTAGGTACAGCGGCTCCCTGCGCCCTCGGTCGAGAGCGGCAGCTCGACGCAGAAGGTCGAGCCCTGGCCGACCTCGCTCGACAGGCGGATTCGCCCGCCGTGCGCCTCGACGATGGTGCGTGTGATAAAGAGGCCGAGACCGAGCCCCCCGTAATTGCGCGACGAGACGCCGCGGCGAAATCGCTCGAAGAGCTGCGTCCGCACCTCGGCCGGGATCCCGAGCCCGTGGTCCGCCACCGAGAGCCGCGCGACCCCCTCTTCCGCGGTGATGGTGATCTCGATCGGCTCGCGTTCCCCGAACTTGATGGCGTTGGTCAGCAGGTTGGTCACGACCTGTTCCAGGCGGTACCGGTCCCACCAGCCGGTGATCGGCTGCTCCGCGCGCACGGCGAGCGTGCTGCCCGACTGCGCGAGCTGGTCGCCGAGCTGGGCGGCGATCTCGGCGACCAGCTCGCGCAGATCGACGGGCGCCCGGTCGAGCTCGAGCCTCCCCGCCTGGATCCGGGAGACATCGAGGAGCATGTCGACGAGGTTGGAGAGGCGTTTGATCTGGCGGCCGGAGAGGGCGACCGCGGATCGCACGCGCTCGGCGTCCATGCCCAGCGAGAGCCTTTGCCCCAGCGATTGCATAGAGAGCTGCAGGGAGGTGACCGGTGTGCGGAGCTCGTGCGAGGCGATGAGGAGGAACTCGTCGCGCAGGCGGGTGGCCTCCTCCGCCGCCGCGCGCGCGCGTCGCTCGTCCAGGAGGAGCCGATCGCGCTGCTGTTCGGCGTGTACGCGCGCGGTGATGTCGCGGAAGCTCCAGACCCGCCCGGCCACGCGCCCTCCGAGGCGCTGGGGCTGCGTATACCACTCGAAGACCTGCTCGTTCCGAAGCGGGAACGTACCGAAGGCGCTCGCCTCGGGATCGGCATAGAGGTCACGGACGCTCTGCAGGAACAGCTCGGGCTCGCGGAGCTGGCCGCCGACGAGCGCGAGGAGGACATCGGCCGATCCGCCGGCGAGGACATCGGTGGGAATGCGCCACATCTGCGCGAGCCTGTCGTTGTGGCGCACGACGCGCCTCGCGCCGTCGACGACCAGGATGCCGTCCGCCGTCGATTCGAGCGTAGCCTCGAGGAGTGAGTAGGAATGGCGCAGCACGTCCTCGGCGTTCTTGCGGCTCGTGATCTCGGTCGAGATACCGCAGACGCCATCTGGTTCGCCGGCGGAGCCGCGGAGCGGGAACTTGAGAGATAGGTACGTGCGCACGCCGTCGCGCTCGGGGGCCACCTCGTCGAGCTCCACGGCCCGGTTCTGCTGCAGGACGAGCAAGTCGTTGGCGCAATACGCATCGGCCTGCTCGCGTGGGAAGAGGTCGTGGTCGGTCTTGCCGATGACCTGCTCGCGGCGCATCTGGAAGAGCTCTTCGAACCCGCTGTTGACGAGCATGTAGCGGCCCTCCATGTCCTTCGCGAAGACGACGGCGGCCGTGTTGTCGACGATGGCCTGGAGCAGATGCTGGCTCTCGCGGAGAGCGGCGTTCGAGCTGGCCAGCTCGGTCGTGCGTTCGCGCACCCGCTGTTCCAGCTCTTGATGGACACGCTGCAGCTCGGCGTTCTTTTCTTCGAGCTCCCTCTGCGCCTCGCGCAGGCTCAGGTGCGTCGTGATCCGTGCTATCACCTCTCCAATCTCGAATGGTCTGGTGATGTAATCGACGCCCCCCGCCCTGAACCCCACGAGCTTGTCGGACGCGTCGGTCAGACAGGTCATGAAGAGCACCGGGATGTCTTGAGTTCTCTCAGCCGCTTTCAGGCGCCGGCACGTCTCGAAGCCGTCGATGCCAGGCATCAACACGTCCAGCAGGATCAGGTCGGGTCTCATGAGGCTGGCCCGCATCAACGCCTCTTCACCGCCCTGAGCGACGAGCACGCGATGGCCTATGCATTCCAGGCTGTTCACCAGCACGCCGAGATTGGCGGGCACGTCATCCACGATCAGGATAACGCGGGTGCGCGGACCGGGGGCGGTGGCGCAGCTCATGGTCGCTGACCGCCCTCCATGCACCGCGGCAGCGCCGGCCCCGCCATCGCGTTCGGCTCGACCCCCTGCAGGCGCTGCTCGACGAGGGTGAGGATCGCCTGGGACTGGTAGTCCTGCGCCAGGCGATCCAGGCGGTCTGCGAAGGGGCGGTAGGACTCGCCCAGGGTGGTCAGGTAGGCCGCCCGATTCCGGATGTCGCGCATGTTGCCTTGCAGGGCCAGGGCATGCAGGACTTCCATCTCCTCCCGGGGAGGGGCCACGAGCGCCGCGGCGCCGCTGTCCCTGGCCTGCTCCTCGGCCGGTCTGGCATAGACCCAGGTGAGCCCGAGCTGGGCGCCGATGATCCGCAGCAGGCCTTCCTGGTCGATCGGCTTGGTGAGGAAGGCGTCTGCGCCGGCGGCGACGCTCTCCGCCTGGTCTTCCTCGTTGGCGCTCGCGGAGATGACGATGAACGGTAGCCTCGCGAGCCCACGAGCGTGGCGATCGCGACGAATGCAATGGATGGCTTCCAGGCCGCCCATCACCGGCATGACCAGATCCATCAGCACCAGATCCGGCGACGCCGCCAGCTCTTGCTCGATGGCCTCCTGGCCATTGGCCGCCTCGCAGGCCTCGAAGCCCCGGCTGCTCAGCAGCTCCAAGAGCATCGCCCGATTGCTCACCACGTCGTCGACGACCAGCACCTTCCGGCGCGGCCCCTCGTAGTCGATGGCGACCCGCTCGGAAGGCCGGAGGGGCGCTGCGATCTCGGCCACCGGCAAGGTCGCGTCGAACCAGAACCGGCTGCCTTCATCGGGCCGGCTCTCCACGTGGATCTCGCTGCCCATGAGGTGCACCAGCTGGCGGCTGATCATCAGCCCGAGGCCGGTGCCCGGGCGGCGCTGCACATCCCCTACCCGTCCGAAAGGCTGGAAGAGCTTTCCCAGCTGCTCCGGCGTCATTCCGACGCCGGTATCCTCCACCTCGAAGCGCAGGCGCGCCCCGGCCTCGTCCTGGGCCAGCAGCTGCACCCCGAAGCGCACCCGCCCTCGATCGGTGAATTTCGCCGCGTTGCCCAGGAGGTTGAGCAGCACCTGGCGCAGGCGCTTCTTGTCGGCCAGCACCGCCTGAGGCAGGTGGGGCGTGACCTCGTGGACGAAGTGAAGGTTCTTCTGCTCCGCCCTGACGCGGATGATGTCCGCGACGACCGTCAGGAAGGTCAAGAGATGGATCGGCTCCGGGTAGAGCTCGATCTTGCCCGCCTCGATCTTGGCCAGGTCCAGAAGATCGTTGATGAGGGTCAAGAGGTGCTGGCCGCTCTGCTGGATGGTATCCAGCCCCGTCGCCTGGCGGTCCTCGAGATCTGGAGAGCGCTTGAGGATCTGGGCGTAGCCGAGGATGGCGTTGAGCGGCGTGCGCAGCTCGTGGCTCATGTTCGCCAGGAACTCGGTCTTCGCTCGGCTCTCGGCTTCGGCCGTCTTGCGGGCCTGGCGCTCCGCCTCGGCCTGCTTGCGCTCGGTGATGTCGGTGGAGATGCCGCAGATGGCATAAGGCTGGCCCGCCGCGTTGCACAGGGGGTACTTGAGAGAGATGTAGGTGTGCAGCCCATCGTCCTGGAGGGCCTCCTCCTCGGCCTGCAGAGCCGCTCCGGTGGCCATCACCTCTTGGTCGACGGCCCGGTAGGCATCGGCCCGCTCCCTGGGAAAGACATCGTAGTCGGTCCGGCCGACGATCGCTTGCTCACTGACGTGGAAGAGCTCGGCGTAGCGCCGGTTGATCATCAGGTAGCGACCCTCGAGATCCTTGAGGGAGATGACGGCTGTCGAGTTGTCGACGATTGACTGGAGCAGCTCTTTGCTGTCGCGCAGGGCCTGCTCGGCTCGCCGGCGTTCGCTGTTCTCCTGGAGGAGGTCGGCGTAGAGCGTGGCATTGGCGATCGAGATGGCGGCCTGGGCCGAGAGCATCTCCAGCACCGAAAGCCGCTCCGGGGTGAACGCGCCGGCGATGAGGTCGTTTTCCATGTAGAGCAGCCCCACGAGCTCCGCCTGCCGCAGGATGGGCAGGCAAAGGACGGATCTGGGGGATTGCTGGTGAAGGTCGTCGCAGGCGACGATGGTATTTCGTGCCGTCCCGTCGTCCAGGATCACCTTCTCCCGGCTGCGCCGCACGTAGTTGAGGAGGGGGGCCGGAAGATCCGAAGGGGAGGTCTCGGGCTCGTGGGGGATACGCACCTCGATCCGGGTGCCCTCCGCCCTCGCCTCGGCCGTCAAGAACAGGGTCTCGCCGCGGGCGAGGAGCAGGCAGCCCCGCCTCGCGCCGGCGTTCTTGACCAGGATGCGCATGAGCGCGTCGAGCAGGCGGTCGAGGACGATCTCGCCCGAGATGGCCTGGGAGGCCTTGAGCACCGAGCCGAGGTCGAGCGCGGTGGTGGCGGGCGCGGCGGCCTCTGGACACGTCGCGCCGCGGAGGATCTCGCTGGGGACGAGGTCGGGGTACGCGCGCTCGAGGCGCCGCATCGCCTCGGTCGCGCCCCATCGGCCGTAGGCCCTGTGCGCCTCGGTGAGGTAGGCGCGGGCGATGGTGGTCTTGCCGAGCGCGCGGAAGGAGAGGCCGGCGAGCTCGTTGGCGAGCGCCTCGTCGTGGAGGTAGCCGCCGCGCTGCGCGAGGGCGATCGCCTCGTCGTAGCGCTCCCACGCCGCGCGCGCGTCGCCGCGGACGCGCGCGCGCTCGGCGCGGAGCAGGGCGCTGCGGTGCGCCATGTTCTCCGGGCAGAGGTCCGCCCAGCGCGAGAGTTTTTCAGCAAAGACCTCCGCGCGGGCGAGGAAGAGCGCGCGCTCTTCCGGGGAGACCACGTCCGCCGCTCGCGTGAGCGCGACGCCGGCGTAGAAATGGCACGCGGGGATGCCGAGCCAGCCCGCCACGGTCGGGATCTCGACGTCCATCGAGAGCGCGGTGCGCGCCGCTTCCTCGAACGCGCCCTGGAAGACGCCGAGGATCACCATGTACGTCTGGGCGGAGGGAGGCGAGACCACGTTGCCCATCCGGCGGGCCTCCTCGAGCACCTCGTCGATGTCGACCCACGCGCCCTTGAGCTTGGCCGGGTGCGCGCTCTCGACCGAGAGCTGGTGCGCGATCTGTACGACCGCATCGACCATCCAGGAGATGGCGTTGCCCCTGTCGAGCTTGCATATCGGCTGGTAGCTCTGCGCCTCGGCGAGGAGGTCGGCGAGCGGGATGCCGCGCAGGAGGCTGTTCATCACGGCGTTGACCGCGGTGTAGAACGCCCAGATGTACTGGCCCGTCTCGAGCCCTACGTGCATCCCCGCGAGCAGCGACTCCTGGCAGGCGGGGTACCCCTCCCTCCAGTGCTGCACGTAGGAGCCCCACATGTTGCGGAGTATCGCTTCGGACTGCCTGTCCGGGTAGCGCTCCGAAAGGTCGATGGCGGCGCGGCCGAAGCGGTAGCCGAGCTCGATGTCGCCGCGGCCGCAGAGGAACGTCCCGAAGTTGATGCAGCCGAAGATCGCGTGCTTCGATAGCCCGTGGCGGAGCGTGTTCTCGACGAGCTTCGCGACCGTGATGCCGCGGTTGTTGGGGCTCAAGAACCCGCAGGGGAGGAAGAGCGCCTCGAGCACATCCTGCATGGCGCGGATCTCCGGGTCCTCGAGTTGCGGCAGGTCTGGCAGCGCTTCCAGCGTCTTTTCCCGGACGAGCGCCATCGTCGCCCGGATCTGGGCGTCGACCATGGCTTCGTCGGGGGACAGGGGCAGGTCGAGCCCGAACGGGCGCAGGGCCGCGAGCCCCTCCGCGAGCGCAGCGGGCAGATCATTCTTGAGCACCTGCACGCTCATCTTGAGCCGCAACACCTCGGTGCGATCGAGCCGGCTCGCGGCCCGCTCCAGGCAGTCGGAGAGGACCTCGAGGGCGTCGTCGTGCTGGCCCGAGAGCGAGAGCATGAGGCCCGTCTTCATCCCGTACTCGAGGCGGAGCGGGTACTGCGACGTCCAGGCGTCCTCCGGAAGGCGCAGAAAACCGAGCTTCAGGTAGCGCAAGGCCGCGCCGAAGGCGGACGCGTCCTCGGCGCGGCGGGCGGCCTCGAGGCTCATGCGGGCGAGGGAAAGGCGCTCCGCGGGGTCCGACACGAGGTCGCCCGCGCTGTTCAGGTGGCTGACGACATCGAAGAGGCTCTGGCTCTCGGAGAGGTCGAGCTTGCCCGCGAGCAGCCGGCCGATCCGGAGGTGGAAGGCGGGCCGGTCCGCTTCCGGGATCATGGCGTAGGCGCCCTCCTGGACCTTGTCATGGGCGAAGCGGTAGCCGTCGCGCACGGCGCTCACGAGCCCCTCGCTCACGGCGGGATCGAGGCGGCCGTACGCCTCTTCCGGCGAGCACTCGCTCACCGTGGCGAGCATGTCGAGCTCGAACCGGTTGCCGATCGCCGCCGCGAGCTTCAGGGCCGCCTGGGTCGTCGCTGCGAGCCGCCCGATGGCGCGCACCATGAGGTCGACGACATTGTCCGTGTACGCGAGCGCATCGATCCTGGCGAGATCCCATCGCCAGCCTGACCCGGCAGAGAACGTGAGCACGCCGTGAACGTGCAGCGACCGGACGAACTCCTTGACGAAGAACGGGTTGCCGCCGGTCTTCTTCTGCACCGCATCGACGAGCGGCCCGCAGTCGTCGCGCCTGAGGCTGTCCGAGAGCATCTGGAGCAGGTGCGGGCGCGCGAGCGGGGCGAGGACGATGTCGCGCACGACGAGCCCTGTGTGCTTGAGCTCGTCGATGGCCCGGACGAACGGGTGCCCGGGCGACACCTCGTTGTCGCGGTAGGCGCCGCAGAAGAAGAGCGCGTCGAGCGAGCCGTCGGCGAGGAGAGAGCGGAGCAGCCCCAGGCTCGCGGGGTCGATCCACTGGAGATCGTCGAGGAACAGGACGAGCGGGTGCGCGCTGCGCGCGAACACCGAGACGAACTGCAAAAAGCACCGGTTCAGGCGGTTCTGCGCCTCGAGCGGGCCGAGCGCCGGCACGGGCGGCTGCGCGCCGACCACATGGCCGAGCGAGGGGATGACGTCGCAGACGACCTGCGCGTTCGGCCCGAGCGCCTCGAGGATCGCGCTGCGCCAGCGCTGGATGCGCACCTCGCTCTCGGTGAGGATCTGCCGCACGAGGCCGTCGAAGGCCTGGATCACCGCGCTGTAGGGCGCGTCGCGGTTGTACTGGTCGTGCTTGCCGCTCGTGAAATAGCCCTTCTGCCGCGCGAGGGGCTTCAAGATCTCCTGCACGAGCGAGGTCTTGCCGATGCCCGAGTAACCGGAGACGAGGACGCTCTCGCGGCTGCCCTCGAGCGCGCGCTCGAACGCGGCGGTCAGCGCCTCGATGTCCTGCGCGCGGCCGTAGAGCTTCTGGTGGATCCGGAACAGGTCCTGGCGATCGTGCTGGCCGGCGACGAAGGGCTCGATCGTCCCCGTGCCGCGCAGGGACTCGCGGCAGCGCTCGAGGTCGGCGAGCAGGCCCTCGGCGCTCTGATAGCGGTCCTCGGCGTTCTTCGCGAGCAGCTTGAGCACGACGCCGGAGATGGCGTCGGGGATCCTCGGATCGACGCGGGACGGCGGCGCGGGGGCGAGGGCGAGGTGGGCGTGGATGAGCTCCATCGGGTCGAGGGCCTCGAAGGGGCGCTGACCGGTGAGCGTCTGGTAAAGGATGACGCCGAGCGCGTAGAAGTCCGTCCGGTGGTCGACGCCGCGGTTCATGCGGCCTGTCTGCTCGGGGGAGACGTAGGGCAGCACGTCGGCGATGACCGCCGGCGCGTAGAGCCGCTCGTGGGCGCGGGTGATCTCGGCGTCGACGCCGAAGCTGGTGATCTTGACCGCGCCGCCTGCGCCGACGAGCACATTGTGCGGGCGCAGATCGCGGTGGATGAGCCCCGCGGCGTGAACGGCGGCGAGGCCTTCGGCGAGGGCGGCCGCGAGATCGAGCGCCTCGCAGAGCGGCATTGCGCGCTGCGGGCGCGCGGCGAGGAGCCGCGCGAGATCGCGGCCCGGGAAGTCCTCGAGGACGACAATCAGGGCGCCGGCGAGCTCCTCGACGCCGTGCAGGGCGACGAGGCGGGGGGAGGCGAGCTGCGCGATGCGCTCGCACTGGTGCTTGAAGCGCGCGATCTCTGCGCGAGTCGCTCTCTCCGCGCGCAGGACTTTCAGCAAGACGGGGACACCGTCGCTCTCGCGGCAGGCGCGGATCAAGCTGAAATCAGCGTTTTTCTCGATCTTCTCGAGGAGCGCGTACCCTCTTTCGACGATCATCGATAACCTTGCTCGCCTGCCGGTGAAGGTGGTGCATTCAACCAGTTATATCTCCGAGGGGGAGGTCTGGCACCGAGCTGTGCCGCCAGGGGGTTGGCGCTGCCTACGCCCCCCGGCCCGCCAACATCCTAGCGAACCAGGTTCAGGTGCGGTCGCCTCGACCGCCACGATCAGCCGGCCGAGCGGCTCTGGACCAGCCGGCGCGGAGCCAGGGGCGGTGAGCACGCGCTGGAGCGCCGGCTCGGGCAGCCCCAGGCCGAACCCGACGTCCAGACGTCCAGGATCCTGGACCATCCCGTCCCGATTAAAATCCGGCAATTTACTAAATTGTGTTGCCATAGTCGACTGACCCAACTACATCGTTAATCGTGGGAGACCGCGCGTGCATGACGCTCCCGCGTCGCGGGGGTATCAGCGCGACGGCGGACTCTCATGACCAGTGGACCAGTCGCTCGGAGTCCGACCGCGCTTGATCCTGCGGTGCTCGGCCAAGGGGACCGCGCAGGCTCACGGCCTGATCTCTGCGGACTGGACCATCTCGTCCGGACCAAGATGCGCCAGATGCAACTCATTTACTAAATTGTGTTGCCATGGTCGACTGACCCATGTAGAGAGTTGATCGTGGGAGATCGCGCGTCCCTGACGCTCCAGCGTCGCAGGGGTATCAGGGCGTCGGCGGACTCTCATGACCATTGGACCAGTCGCTCTCGGTCCGACCGCGCTTGATCCTGCGGTGCCCGGCCACGGGGACCGCGGGAGGGCTCACGGCCTGATCTCTGCGGCCTGGACCATCTTGTCCGGACCAAAATGCGCCGGACCAAGTCGCGCTAACTTACTAAATTGTGTTGTCGTGGTCGACTGATTCATCTATAGATCCAATCGTGGGGGACTGCGCGCGCATGGCGCTCCCGCGTCGCGGGGGTATCAGGGCGACGGTGGGCTCTCATGACCATTGAACCATTGGCGGAGGGTACGATTCATGGACAAGCACATTCAATATGCTCTATCGACCCTGCTCGTGGCTACGTCGCTGGGCGTGGCGGGAACAGCGCATGCCTACGTGACCATCACGGGGGATGTGTCGCCCGGGAACCCGAGCGACCCGTGGGATCTGGGGTCGAGCGTCCTCCGCGTGGGCGGCGCGAGCAACCCCTGGGAGCCCACCTTCAATAGCGGGGAGGTGATCGTCGCGAGCGGCGGGCAGCTGTTCAGCGCGGGCGCGTTGGTAGGAAATGATCGCAGCGGCACGGTTCAGGTCATCGGGTACGGCTCGAAGTGGACCAACAGCGGATCCATCCAGCTCTGCGTCAAGGGCTACAATTGTCATGGGCTGCTCGTCGTCCAGAACGGCGCCGAGGTGCTCACCGATGATCTTGTGGTGGGTAATCGAAGCTCCGAGAGCTATGGTGGCGACGTGCTCGTCGAAGGGTATGACGCCACCCTGACGAGCCAGGTGAATACGTACATCGGCCTCAGCGCGCGCGGTCGGGTCGATATCAAGCAAGGGGGGAGCTTCTTCTCGAACAATGTCTACATCGGCGGCGGCAGCGGCGCGTCGGGCTGCTCGATCTGCAATGGCCACGTGACCGTGACCGGCTCCGCGACGAGGTGGGTGAGCACGGGAGAATTCATCTTGGGCGTGAACAGCCAGGGCACGCTGGACATCGACCGGGCCGAGGTCTTCACGAACAATGCGAGGATCGGTCGCAGGGAGACCCTGTTGATAAGCAAGGCCAGCGTGCACGGTTGGGGTGGTACGTGGACCAACCAGGGGCTCTTTCGCGTGGGGACGGTGGAAGGAAGTGGCGAGCTCACCATCGGGGCGTACGGGACCCTCGTGACGGAAGATACCGAGATCCATTCCGAGCTTGGCCACGCCTTCATCAAGGTGAATGACGTCTACGCGTCATGGCTCAACAGCGGCGACGTCACCGTCTTTGCCAGCGGCAATCGGTCTCCGTCGCTGGTGGTCGGCAAGGACGCCTTCGTGAGCATCGACGGCCTCCTCCGGACCGCGCCGAAGGCCGTCGGCCTCTATCCCTACCTGGGGCCCTCCGTGCGCATCGAGGACGGCGACCTCATCGCGGGCGCCATGGAGATCGAGGCGGGAGACTTCGACTTCGCCGGCGGGCGCTTCGAAACCGGCAGCTTCGTGGGAGATCTCGCCAACGTGCAGTCCGGCGAGCTCTCGGTCGGAGAGGCTCACCCGGCGACGGACATCGTCGGCAGCTACAGCCAGGGGCCGGGGGCCACCCTGAGGATCGTCGTCGGGGGATCGAGCCCCTCGCCGCTCCTCCAGGTCGACGGGGACCTCCTCGTCGATGGGGGGCTGGAGGTCGTGCCGGCCGACAGCTCCGTGTCGTTTCAGGTCGGGGACACCGTCGCCCTGCTGGGCTGGGGCGGTGACCTCGAGGGGACGTTCGCCGCCGTGAACATCGCCGTGCCGCTCGCCTCAGGCCTCGCCTGGGACACCTCGGCGCTCTACGCCACCGGCGAGATCACCGTCGTGCCGGCGACCTGAGCACGCCACGCCGGGCCCTCACGCCCTCTCCTCGCGGCCGGACCGGCGCTACAGCGGCGTTGTCCCAGGCGACAAGCGATCGCGTCGGCTCGGCTCCGCCGCCTCCGGCAGCGTGCACCCGAGCCGCCCCGGTGCGCTCGCATCCGGCGCCTGCCCCTACTTCGGTCCCGCCCTGCCGATCGCGATGACGTTCTGCTGCGCCGCCGGCTTGCCGCCCTCGTTCGCGGACACGAACGCGCGCGGGTGCGCCCTGAGGAGCGTCACGGTGAGCGTGATGCCCCAGCCGTCGTTCGTCTTGAGCTCCGCGTGACCGTGGCTGTCCTCGACGGCCACGATCAGCCGGCCGAGCGGCTCCAGACCGGCCGGGGCGGAGCCAGGCGCGGTGAGCACGCGCTGGAGCGCCGACTCGGGCAGCCCCAGGCCGAAGCCGACGTCCAGGATCGACAGCTGCACGCCCTGGGGCGCCTCGCGCACCGACACGACCGGGCCATGGCCAGGGAGCCCGCGGCCCGCGACGTCGGTGAGGAACGCCTCGAGCACCTGCTCGAGCTCGCCGCGGTGCCCGAGGGCGTGCGTCGCGCCGCGGATGGGCTCGAGCCGCACGGCCCGGCCCGTCGCGCGGGCGGCGCTCGCGACGGCATCGGCCACGACGTCGCCGAGCTGGAAGGCGCAGAGCGGATCGGCGGCGTCGCGCACCGCGAGCGGTCGCACGTTGTCGGACACCGGGGCGGCCTGCTGGACGGGGATGAGCGCGGCGACGTAGCCCGCGATCCACGAGGAGCCGTCGGACTCGCGCCGCAGCGGGCGCACCGAGAGCACGGCCGGCTCGGGCGCGCTGACGCTCAGCTCGATGCCGTCGTCGCTCGCCATCACGCTGGAGAGCGACACGGCGGCGTCGCTCGCGGACGTGGCGCCGAGGACGTCGCCCAGCGTGAGCGAGCCCGGCGGGAGCGCCGCGCTCGCGCTCTCCACGGGCACCGTGACGTCGCGCGCCCGCAGCCACTTCGCGAACTCCGGCGCGACGAAGCGGACGTCGCCGAAGGCGTCCGCGTACAGCAGCCCGACCGGCGCGCTGCGCAGCATCGAGCCGAAGAGCTGGAGGTCGTCGAGCGCGACGCGCGCGCCCTCGACCAGATCGTCCTCCGGCGAGCCGCCGCCGCGCGCCTCGCCCGCGCCGGCCTGCGCCGTGCGCGCGAGGCGCTTTCTGCGCAGGAGCAGCGCGAGCTCGCGGCCGACGTGCTCGGCGCGCTCCGGCTCGCGCGAGAACGTCTGCTCGGCGACCGGGCCGCAGAAGAACACGTACCCCTCGATCTCGCCGAACGCGATGAGCGGGACCACGACCGCCGGCATGTCCTGCTTGGCCAGGAACCGGCGCGAGAGGCGGATCGCCGGCACGCCCTGCTCGCTGCTGTACGGCGGGCGGCGGACGTCGCGGCGGAGCTCGGCGACGAGGCTCTCGCCGCCGCCCTGCCTGTCGTTCCAGAACCGGAGGTGCCAGCTCCCCGCGGGCAGCTCCGCGACGAGCACGAGATCGGCCGGGTGCGCCTGCTCCGCGAGGCGCGCCACGCGCGGCCAGAACTCCTCGTCCGGCAGCGTGTGGACCCCCTGCATGCGGAACAGCGCGGCGCGCTGGATGAGCTCCGCGGCGCGATCGACGGAGCGCTGGACGGCGAGCCCGCGCACGATCATGACCCCCGTGAACGCGACAGCGAGGCCGAACAGCGCGCTCGGCAGCGCGATGAGGCTCGCCTCGGCCCGCGCGGCGAGCACGCCCTGCCCCGCCGCGAGCGCGAAGACGGCGAGGAACAGCGCGACCGTGGCGACAAGGCTCCCGTAGCGGCGGCGCGCGATCCACACGATCCCGCCCGCGAGCAGCACGAACAGCGCCGGCACCCACGCCGGCGCCGCGGCGCGCCGGCCGCCGTCGAGCAGCCCGCCGAGCACCGCGGCGATGCCCCTCGCCGGCGGCAGGGCCGACGTCGCGACCGCCTGGGGGGCAACGCCGCCGGCGCCCACCGCGACCACGGCGACGCGGCCCTCGAGCGCGCTCGCGGGGACCTGGCCGTCCGCGAGATCGCGCAGGCTGACCGCCGGGACGCTCTGCGGCGCCTTCTTGAGCACCCAGGGCGCCGCCGAGACGCCGAGCGCGCCGAGCTCCGGCGCGCGCTCCCCCGGCGCCAGCGGGAAGAAGCCGACGACATCGCCGGCGCTCAGGCGGAGCAGCTCGGGCGGCATCCGGACGACCGGCGCGGCGCCCGCGGCGCGCGTGGCGTTTGCGGCGCTCGTGGCGTTCGCGGCGCGCGTGGTGTTCGCGGCGCTCGCGGCGTCGCCGCCGCAGAACGCGTCTGCCGGGGGGATCAGCAGCGCGCCGCGCGCGCGCCCGCGCTCGAGCAGCCCGGGGAGCGAGCGCTCGCAGAGCCCTTCGCGCAGCGACTCGGGCGAGGCCGTGACGAGCAGCACCTGCGCGGACGGCGCGGTGTCGGCGAGCGCGGACGCGGTGAGGCCGCGCGCCACGTAGTCGAGCCGATCGAGCGGCGCCACGGCGGCGATCAGCGCCCCCGCGACGATCGAGAGCACCTCGGGCCTGAGCCACCCGAAGCGCGCCGCATCCGACTGCGCGCCCATCGGGCGCGGGATGCGAAAGGGCTTGGGGATCCGCGGACGGTAAGTCTTCGCCATAATCGCTGAAGGCCGCGGCCTCGAGGGGGCGCGGGACGCCCCGGGCAGCCTGAGCGTCGCATCGTGGTCGAATCAATACAATTGTCCACCCGGGTCCGCCGCGCCAAAAACATCGGCTGTGCGACGAGAAGGTCGCTCCCCAGGGCCGCAGGCGCAGCCGTCGCGCCCGCCTCTATCGTCCTCCGGCGCGCCGCGATCTCCGACCGGGCCGCGGCGCCGCGGCAAATCGGGTCGCGCCAGGGTGCGACGTGGTGCTCCCAACGCTCCGCCGAGGCGCGTTGTGTTGCGGGCGGCGCACGTGTGATGCGACGTCAGCGCCCTGTGACGATTCGGCTGGATCGGCCTGTCGGAAGGCGTTTGAATCGTTGCTGCGTATGCGCCGTGCTTCACCTGTGCTTCGTGCCGCGCCCATCCTCGGCCTGCTCAGCTTGGTCAGCAGCGTGGCCTTCTCGGCCTCGAGCTGTGGCTGCGAGTCGGATGTGCAGATCGCAGATTCTTCGGGCAGCGGGGGCGCGGGCGGCGGGGGCGCCGGCGGCGCGACCGGGAGCGGCGGCGGCGCGGCCGGGAGCGGCGGCGGTGGCGCGGCCGAGGTCGGCGGCGGCGGGGCTGGCGGCGCCGGTGGGGAGGCGCTGCCGGACGAGCTGCCCGACTTCACCGAGGAGGAGCGTGAGCCCACCGAGGCCACGGACGGCATCCCGAGCCCGCTGCCGGGCGTGTACACAGACAAGGGCGTGGCCGGGGGCGACGAGGTGGTCCGCGCGCTGATGGGCTTCCCCATCCGCAACTCGGGGCTGCTCGAGCAGAGGATCGCGGAGATCTACGACCCGACGGGCCCGCGGTTCCGCCAGTACCTCACCCGGGACGAGTGGATCGCGGCGTACGCGCCGCGGGAGCTCGACGTGCACCTCGTGAAGCTCTGGCTCGAGGAGCAGGGGATGCAGGTGAACTTCACGGCCACGAACCGGCTGCTGATCCAGTTCACCGGCACGGTGAGCCAGTTCAACGAGACCTTCGACACGGAGCTCCGGGTCTTCGAGCGCGAGAACCCTCAGGCGGGGAATCCGCCCTTCGACGTCTACGGCTCCCTCGGCCAGCTCACCGTGCCGACGTGGGTGTCGGAACGCACGACCGGCATCCTCACCGCGGATCTCGCGGCGAGCACCAGGCCGCTCCCGGGCGAGGGCGGGGAGATCGCGCCGGATCCGCCGGCCGGCGTCGAGAGGGGGCTGACCCCCGCGCAGATCGCGGGCGCGTACGACGTCGACGACCTCTACGAGCTCGGGTTCACCGGCGAGGGCGTGAAGCTCGGGGTCACGATCGGCGCGGCCTTCAAGTACAAGGACCTGCAGTCGTTCTGGCGGGCGCTCGGCGTGGAGCGGGCGAACCCGGAGGTCGTCCAGACCATGGAGCCGGCCTCGACGCGCTACGTGGAGTCGACGCTCGACGTGGCGTGGTCGGGCGGCCTCGCGCCGGGCGCGGACCTCGTGGTGTACCAGGGCCCCGACGCGCGCAACACGTCGATGGTCTACACGTTCAACGAGGCCGTCGGCCGCGGCGAGGTCTCGGTCATCACGGACTCGTTCGCCCACCGCGAGGACTCCGAGCCGCCGGCCGTGCGCCTCCAGTACCACCGCTCGGCGCAGATGGCCGCGGCGCTCGGGATCACCGTGGTCGCGGCGACCGGCGACTCGGCGCAGACCGACACGCCCTCGGCGAGCCCGTACGTGACCGGGGTCGGCGGGACGTCGCTCTCGCTCGACGCGGACGGCGAGGTCGAGGACGAGCTCGCGTGGTTCGGCTCGGGCTCCGGCCCGACGCTCTCGTTCCCGATCCCCTCCTGGCAGGTCGGGGTCGTCGAGGGGTCCGGCGGCAAGCGGGCGGTCGCGGACGTCGCCATGCACGCCGGGAACTCGCCGATCCCGTACTGGGTCTACTACCTCGGCGAGTGGCGGCGGTACGGCGGGACGTCGTTCGCCTCGCCCTGCTTCGCGGGGCTCATCGCCGTGGTGAACAGCTACCGCGCCGAGCAGGGCCTGCCGCGCGCCGGGTTCCTCAACTCGATCCTCTACACGACCCCCGCGGTGCAGGCGACGTTCCGCGACGTCGTGCGCGGCGAGACGGAGTTCTTTGCCGCGGGGCCCGGCTGGGACTACCCGACGGGATGGGGCGCGCCGAGCGCGATCGGCCTGGCCACCACGCTGCCGTAGCGCGCCCGCGCTGGCAACCGCGCCGGGCGGCGGCGCGCGCCGACCCGCCCCGCCGCCGCCGCCCCGCCGCATGCTCGAGAACCTGCCGCTCTTTCCACCGAACGGGCTCGATCGGAGCCTCCACACCGCGGTCCTGATCGGCCTCGTCTTCGGGACGTTCTTCACCGAGACGCTCGGCTGGACGTACGCGGGGCTCGTCGTGCCCGGCTACCTCGCGACGGTGTTCTTCGCGGCCCCGGTCACCGCGGTGTTCATCGTCGCGGAGTCGATCGTGACGTACCTGTTCGTCGCGCTGATCGGCCGCTGGATCACCCGGACCGGCGCGTGGTCCACGGCGTTCGGGCGCGAGCGGTTCTACCTGTTCATCGTCGGCGCGGTGATCGTGCGGCTCTTCGTCGAGGGCTTCGTCGTGCCCGAGGTCTCGGCGCGCTACGACTTCGTGCACTCGCGGGAGCTCTACAGCATCGGGCTCGTGCTGGTGCCGCTCATCGCGAACGCCTTCTGGAACAGCGGCTTCCTGCGCGCGGCGCCGCGGCTCGCGGTCGTGACGGCGCTGACGGCGCTCGTGCTCGGCGTGCTGCTCCGGACGACGAACCTCTCGGTCTCGCGCTTCCAGGTGCTCAACGAGAGCCTGTCGCTCGAGTTCCTCGAGCTGCCGAAGGCCCACATCATCCTCGTCATCGGCGCGCTGATGGGCGCGCGCAACAACGTCCGTTACGGGTGGGACTACAACGGCATCCTCGTGCCCGGCCTGCTCGCCGTGGCGTGGTACGAGCCGACGAAGCTGCTCACGACGACGATCGAGGCGCTGGCCGTCTTCTACCTCTCGCGCTGGATCACCTCGGTCCGCCCGTTCTCCCGGATGCTGCTCGTGGGGCCGCGGCGGATGATCTTCGTGTACGTGCTCGGCTTCCTCGTGAAGATGGCGATCGGCTTCGCCATGGTGCGGTACGCGCCGGGGCTGCAGATGGTCGACTACTTCGGCTTCGGTTACCTGCTCCCGAGCCTGCTCGCCGTGAAGATGTGGAACAAGGAGCACGTCGGCATCGTGATCATGCCGACGATCCAGGTGTCGTTCACCGCGTTCCTCGTCGGCAACGGCGTCGGTTATGCGCTCGTGGCGCTCGGCTGGGGCGGCGCGCCGCCGCCGCCCGCGACCGCGGCGAGGCCGGTGCCGCGCATCGAGAGCGCCGCGCTGTCGCTCGTGCTGGCGGACACGGCGCCCCGGCCCGGCCCGCGCCCGAGGGCGGCCGCGATCGCCGCCGACATCGAGTCGCGGCGGATCGCCCACCGGCTCGCGCGCAGCGTGCTGCGCGACGGGCGGCCGGCGGACGAGCTGCTCGGCGCGGCGGAGCGCGCGCGGGTGTCGGTGGCGCGGGAGGGCGACGGCGAGCGGCCGTGGTACGTGCTGGGCCCGCGGTTCGACGATCCGGACGACGCGCCGGGCGTGCCGCGGGCGGCGATCCGCAAGCGCGTCGGCCGGAGCCCGACGTCCGCGCCCGAGTGGCTGGTGCTGGCGGCGCCCACCGAGCTCGGCTCGGCGCTGCCGGCGGTGGCCCTCCGGGTCGCGGGGCTGCTCGACGCGGCGGGGGTCGTGCTCCTGTCGCGCCACGGGGCGATCCGGCGCCACGACGAGGCGTTCGTGGCCGCGATGATCGACGCCATGGAGGACCCCCAGGTGCTCATCGTCGAGCCGGGCGGCGGCGATGGGCCGGAGCTCAGCGTCGTCGGCTCGCCGGCGGGGCTGCCCGTTGTGTCGATCGGCCTGGGGCTCGGCGCCGAGACGGCGATGACGTTCCGCCAGGCGGCGGAGCCGTCGACGCCCCTCGGCGACGCGCCGCGCCTGCACGTGCCGCGCGAGGTCGCCGAGGCGGTCGGCGCGCGCTCGCTCGGCGCGCCGGAGGCCGTGCGCTGGACCGGGACGCTGGAGGACGAGCTCGCGAAGCGGATGGTGTCCTTGACCGAGGTCCAGCCGGGCCGCTTCCGTCCGCCGTCGCTCGAGGAGCTCAGGCTGTTCGACGCCGTTGTGGCGCCGCGGTTGATCGCGGCGGCGACGCGCCCCGGCGGCGCGTCCGGCGCGGCGCCGCCGACCGCGTGGGAGCGGGCGATCCTCGGGCGCCTCGGCTTCCGCGAGGTGCGCATCGGCGGCACGGCCGAGGCGCCGGCGGCGTGGGGCATCGCGGAGCCGGGGCCGGACGAGGGGGGCCCGGAGCGGCGCGGGAACCCGGCGTGGCTCGTGCTGACACATCAGTCCACGCTGCCGCGTGCTGCGTCGAGCGGCGACATCTTGCCCACGGCGCCCTCGACGGAGGCGGTCAGGTCGCCGCTGACGGGCGCGATGCTCGTCGAGGTGCCCGCGCCGCGGTGGCAGATCGGGGCGTTCGGCGCGGGGCTCGCGCTCGCCGACGCGCTCTCGGCGCAGTCGCTGCTGCTCGCCGGGGCGGTGCCCACGGCGGAGCCGAGCGGGGCCGCCGACGTGCGGCGCGCCGAGGGGCTGCGCAGCTACTTCCAGCGGGCGCACGAGGTCTGGGTCGGAGACGGCGGCAATGCGCTGTCGGTGCAGGCGATCGAGGCGGATCGGACCTACGAGCGGGACGCGGTGATCTCGTTCGGGTACGAGGTCGTGCGGCCGGGGCACGTGCCGACGTTCGCGGGGCCGCTGCTGGAGACGCTGCGCGATCTCGAGCTGCGCGTGGGGATCTTCGACGGCACGCGCGAGCAGGTGCCGTTCAGCGGCGCGACGGACATGGCGATGGCCTACGCGAAGCGCTTCGCCGAGGGGCGGTTCGCGATCGTGTACCTGGGCAGCGCGATCCGGCGCTTCTTCGAGCTCCGGCGCTTCGTGGAGCCGGGGCAGGGGGAGACGCGCCTCGAGGCGCGGCTCGCGCGGCTCGGCGTGACGCCCGAGCCGGCCGACGTGGCAGCGCGCGCCCAGGCGCTCGCGTCGTGCGCGGGGACCGCCGGCGCAGGCGCGAGCGGGGACGAGCTCTGCCCGACCCGGGGCGTGACCGCAGAGTGCGATCTCTCCGCTGCGATAGAGCCCTTCCGGCGCTACACGACCGAGCGGAACCCGTACTACCTGAGGGCGCACTTCTCGACGCAGACGGCCGGGCCGGGGGGCGCTCCGGCGCCGGCGGACGCGCCGCGGGCGGGCGTGGCGGACGCGTCGCGGGCAGGGGCGGACGCGTCGCGGGCAGCGGTGGCGGTGGCGCCTCGGGCAGGGGTGGCGGCCGCGGCGCGCGCCGCGGCGGCGGCCGCGCTGCGCGGGAGCGCGCCGGCCGCGCCGCGGGGCGAGGCGCAATGCCATGTGGAGATCGGGCGCGACGTGATCACGGGGCGCCCGTGGGTGATCGCGGCGCGGCCGGGGGAGGCGCAGCTGCTGCCGATCGACGGCGCGCTCGTCGCGGTGCCGGGCGCGGCCGTGCCCGGCGGTTCGCGGCTGCGGCGCGCGGTCACCGTCGGCACGAGCGCGCTCCGGGTCGAGGCGGCCGGGCCCGGAGCGGCGCCGCAGCGGGTGGCCCCGTGACCACCCCGGCGAAGCGCCGCGAGCCGGCGGGCCACGGGGCACCTGCGCCGTCGCGCTCCCACGCGACGCGGCCGGCGTCCCGGGCGCGCATGGCGACGGCGGGGTTCCGCGCCCGCGACGGCGCGCCGCGCAAGGCGCTGAACCCGCGGTGGCTCATCGCGATGGCGCTGCTCGGGGTGACGGCGTTCGCGCTCTCGCAGCTGTCGAGCGCGCCGCCGCTGGGCAGCTCGCTGCCGGCCGAGGACGAGATCCTCGCCTACCACATCGAGCCGGAGCGGGACCTCGTGATCAAGGTCCCGGCCGAGATCGACGCGGTGGAGGTGACGACCTGGGGGAGCGTGAGGGCCGACGCCTGCGACTCGGCGCGGCGCTACCCGTACGGGTTCATCGCGGCGTTCGTGAACGAGCGGGGAGAGGAGGTCGCGCGGCACGCGATCGATCTGGAGAGCCGGGTCAGCTGCGATCCGGATCGGCCGCTCGGCGAGGGCGAGTACGCGGCGCGGCTCGCGAGCGGCGGGGGCGCGGTGACCGATCCGCGCTCGACGCTGCTCATCACGCACGACGTGCTCCCGCAGGGCGGGCAGGTGCGGCTCCGGGCGAAGCCCGCGGTGGGGAGCGACGGCGCGCTCGTACCGAGCGAGCTGACGATCCTGTCGCGGCTGGAGGGGCGCTACCAGCGCAGCGAGGCGTCGCGCGCGGTCTACGAGCAGAGCCTCGACGCGGAGGAGCGGCGGCAGCTCGGGCTCCGGGCGTCGGCGCTCGGCTTCGCCGATCTGCCGGAGCCGGCGCGGAAGGCGCTGCTCCGGGGCTGGGCGCGGCGGCTCGAGGCGGGGGGCCGCGAGGGGATCGACTACGAGATGTCGCGACTGCTCTTGCGGCGGTTCCGGATGCCGTACCCGCGCGCCGAGGGGCGCGGCGCGTCCGAGTTCGTGATCGGCGAGCGCCGCGCGGCCGCGCTGAACTTCCGCGGCCCGCTGTCGCTCGACATCGAGGGCCCGCCGGGCCGCACGGTGCGGGTCGGCGACGGCGCGAGCGGGTCCACGAGCGTCGCGCTCGGCCCGCTCGGGCGGGCCACGGTGCGGCTCCTGCGGGAGGACATCCGGACGGTGGTGATCGACGGCGTCGGCCCGGATTTCGGCGTGCGGTTCAGCGCGTCGGAGGCGCAGGCGATGCAGCAGATCGGCGAGATCGTCCACCCGGCGATGCCCTTGCCCGCGGGCGAGGGGGGCCCCGGCGCTGCGCCGGGGGCGCTCCCGCCGGGGGCCGCCGAGGAGCCGCCCGCTCCGTCCGCGTCCGCGGCGGCGCCGGCAGCGGCTCCTACGCGGCTGCAGACGCCGCCGGACGTGCGGATCGTGCGTTACCTGGCGCTGGATCCGAGCGACCCGGTGATCGCGCGGATGGCGCCCGGGCAAGAGCTCCTCGGGCTGCTGTTCCGGACGCAGATCGACGCGAGCGGGGGCGCGAACCAGGGCGAAGCGACCGTGGTGGCGCGGTGGGGCCCTGGGCCGTCCGAGCGGGCCGAGCTCAAGGTGACGCTCCCGCGATCGCGGTTCGAGTGGTGGAACGAGGGGTTCGACGCGTCCGAGCCGCGGCTCGCGATCCTCCGGCCGCCGGCGGGGGTGGAGCGGATCGAGATCACGGGCGACGCGAGGACGCGCCTGCGGCTGCGCGCGATCGAGCCGGGCGTGAACGAGACGCTGTACCGGCTGCCGTACCGGGTCACGCTGGCCGAGGACGAGACGTGGCGGTACGCGCCGTTCGACGTGAGCACGTGGACCGACGTCCGTGCGCTCAACCTCGACGATCTGGAGCGGAAGGAGCGCTTCTCGGATCTGCGCGAGCAGGTGCGGATCGAGCGGGCGGGGGAGGGCGCGAGGTCGGACGCGGATCGGCCGGAGCGGGTGCTCGTCCCGGAGCACGCGCCGGTGCGCCGGCGGCTGCTGATGCCGGCGTGGCAGTCGGCGGGGGAGCCGTCGCCGGGCGACGCGTGGACGCCGCTGCTCGTGGCGAAGGACGTGCGGGTGGATGGGGCGGGGGCGCGGGCCGGGCGGCTGTCGGTGATCTACCGGGCCGCGCGCGCGTCGCTCGGCAAGGAGGTGGCGGTGCGCGTGGACGGCGAGGTGGCGCTGAAGGAGCCGATCGTGGCGCTGTCCGGGTCGCTGCGGGTGGCGGCGCCGGCGGGCGCGCGCCGGGTCGAGGTCGAGGGGCTGGGCGAGGCGGGGGTGGCGTACACGGACGCGCCGCCGGCGAACGGCGGGGCGATCGTGCGCCGGCGCGACGTGTTCGAGCTGACGCGCGCCCGGCCGATGACGTACGAGTTCAAGCAGGAGGCGGGCGAGACGCTGCACCTGGTGCTGTTCGTGGTGACGCCCGGGGAGAACGCGGACTACCGGATCCGGTACCGTCTCGAGGGGGCGAAGCCGGCGTCGCGGGAGGCGGCGTTCTTCCGGCGCGTGACGATCCCGGACGGCGTGCTGGCGGGCCGCGGCGGCGACCTGACGCGCGCGACGCTGTGGGAGGCGGCGACGGAGAAGCGCGGCACGGACGGGGTGGGGCGCGGGGTGATCCGGCTGGGGGACGACCTGGCGCCGGGCAAGCGGGTGGTGAGGCTGTCGCTGCTGGGGCCGCAGCAGGGCGATACGGGGGAGCCGGCGAAGGCGGTCTGGGTGGGGGCGGTGCTGGTCGGGCAGAAGGCGCCGGGGCGGGACGACGGGCCGAGGCTGTGGGTGGAGGACGATCCGTGAGGAGGAGCGGGGGGGGGGCGTCCGCGCGCGGGATGCGCCTGGTCTGGTAGGCTTTGAGTAGCCCGAAGCGAGGAGCCGAGGGCAACGCGAGCGAGGGGCCGGTATGACCGTCGACGACGTCTACGAACAGCATGTGCGCGGGCTGCCGCTTGCCGACCGGCTTCGGCTGGCCGAGCGCATCGTGGCTCAGGCGGCGGCAGAGGCGCAGGGGAGTAGCCGCGCAGCCGGTGTGAGCGCGGGAGGCGAGGCGCTCGGTACGCTCGGTGGCAGGCTGCGCGCCATCCGAGCGCGGATCGAGCGCTCGGGCGAGCCGCTGCTCGATGAGGTCGGCGTGCGCCAGGAGCTGGCCGAGCGCCGGGGCGGCGCCGCGGCGCTGGACCTGGAAGGCGATGAGGACGATGCGCACCTTCGTTGATGCGGGCGTCTTGATCGTTGCGGCTCGTGGTGCTGGCGAGCACGCGGAGCGTGCCCTCTCGGTCCTCGATGATGCAGGGAGGGAATTCGTCTCCAGTCCCTATTGAAGCTGGAGGTGCTACCGAAGCCTCTCTACTTCCGCCGTAAGGAAGAGGTCGAATTCTACGAGACATTCTTCTCCGCGGTCTGCGCCTGGGCGCCGCTCTCCGCCGCGCTCTCGGAGCAGGCGTTCGCTCTGGCCTCGCGGCACGGTCTGGCCGGGATGGATGCGTTGCACGTCGCGGCAGCGCTCACGCTGGGCGCGGAAGAGATGGTCACAACCGAGCGCAGAACCAGCCCGCTATTCCGTGTGCCTAGTTTGGCCATTACCAGCATTTTCGCAGATCAATCCTGATCGTCACCATGTCGTCGAGCGGACGAGCCTGGCCATGTCGTCCCGCGGAGCGGAGGCGCGTTTGGGTGGGGCGGTGCTTGGCGGGGGGTCGGGGCATTGCTGGACAACGATGGTCCGCTTCAGCTCACAAGGGAGCGCTGACCTTTCGAACATGTCCCACGCGATGCGCGCCGGACGACTGGTGGCTGCCGCAGCGCGTACCGCCCTGCATACGCTGGATTGTCATCGAGAGAGCTCGCCTGACAACGCCGCGGGAGGCCCTCCGGCCCCGTAATCCTTGCCGGTGTGCAGCCAAATGGGCCACCTGAAAGCGTTTATCGCCGGCGACAACGAACTGGCACGGTGCCTCTTCGCACGCGCCTGCGTTGTCGCCATGGCCGCAGCTGCCGCGGTCCGTCGCGTCCCGGTGCACACGCACCGCGCGCCGCACAGCTGCGTGGGAGCTACGTCGAGCGGTGCGGATGGCATCGGGAGGGGCTCTCCTCGTCAAGCCGAACCATGCGCGCGCTCATTGACGGGTTGGTCGTGTCGCCCTTTTTGTTGTAGGGTCTCCCCGCGCGCCCACCCGGTGCGCTGCAGCGGAACGAGCACACATGGCGGAAACGACGACGAGCCCGCTCGGGAAATGCCTTGTTGCGGTGCCCATCCTTCGCCTCGCCGACACCCGTCGTGGTGCTGGCCGCGCGCGAGGCGCGCGCGCCTTCGCCGGCCTCGCGTCCGCTGTCGCGGTCGCGCTCGGCGGCGCGGCGGCGCACGCGCAGGAGCCCGGGCGCGACCCGGTGGCCGCGGAGGCGCTCTTCAAGGCCGGGCGCGCGCTCGTCGACAAGGGGGACGACGCGGCGGGGTGCCCGAAGTTCGAGGCGAGCCTCGCGCTCAACCCCTCGGCGAGCACCCAGATCAACATCGCGCGTTGCCGCGAGCGCGAGGGCAAGCTCGCGACGGCGTGGCACGATTACCACCGGGCCCTCGTCCTGAACCGCGAGACGGCCGGGGAGCAGCGGCGACGAAGCCTGGAGGAGGTCGCGAACAAGGGGATCGCGGCCCTCGAGCCTCGCGTGCCGAAGCTCGTGATCGTGGTCAAGGGCGCGCCCGCCGGCATGGAGGTGCTGCGCGACGGTACGGCGCTCCCGGCGGCCGCGCTCGGAGAGCCCCTGCCGGTCGATCCCGGCCCGCACGAGATCCGCGCGAGCGCCCCCGGGCACCAGGTAGAGACCCGTTCGATAACGCTCGCGGAGGGCGAGACGACGACGGTCGAGCTCACGCTGCGACCCGCGGCCACGGCCGCGACCAGCGCCGCGAAGCCGCCCACCAAGGCGAGCGAGGCGCGAGGCGGGGGCGCCCCGACCTGGGCCTGGATCTCCGGAGCCGCCGGGATCGCCCTTGCCGGCGCGTCGGTCGGGTTCCTGATCGACGACCTCTCCGCGATCAGCGCATTGCGCGAGAGCTGCCGCGATGTCGCCGGCGGGACGTACTGCGATCCCGGCTATGATTTCGCGTCCGACAACGCGCGCAAGAACCGCGATTTCGGCCTCTTCGTCGGCCTGGGCGCCGCGGGGCTCGTGGCGATGGGGGTGGCCGCCTATGGGATCGTCCGGTCGGGCGGCGAAGAGGCGCCGGCGGCCGTCGCGCTCCCGTGGATCGCGCCGTCCGGCGCTGGCGCCAGCATCTCCGGGAGCTTCTGATGCGAACGGGCGAGGCAAGACGCGTGGTGTTCTTCAGAGCTCTCTCTGCGATGGCGATCCCGCTGGTCGCGGCGGGCGCGTGCATCCCTGACGTGGAGCCCACGGCGGGCGTGGTGGTGGGCGGCCAGTTCAACCGCCTGAACGACGCGCGTTATCCGGCCACGGTCGCCGACTTCCAGCTCGATCGCTTCGAGGTGACGGTGGGCCGGTTCCGGCAGTTCGTCGCGGGCTACCCGGCGACCAGGCCGAAGGCGGGAGCGGGCGCCCATCCGCTCATCCAGGGCAGCGGCTGGGATCCGGCGTGGGATGCGAGCTTGCCCGCGGGGCAGGACGAGCTGCGGGCCTCGCTGGAATGCGACCCCAATTTTCGGACGTGGACCGACGAGCCCGCCGGCAACGAGGCAGCGCCGATCAACTGCGCGAGCTGGTATCTCGCGTTCGCCTTCTGCGCCTGGGACGAGGGCCGGCTGCCCACAGAGGCGGAGTGGAACTACGCAGCGGTCGGGGGGAACGAGCAGCGCGCCTATCCGTGGGGAGACGAGGCCCCGAGCCAGGAGCTGGCGGTGTACGGCTGCGATACCACGACGACTGTGTGCCCGATCCCGTCTGTCGGGTCGAAATCCCCGGCGGGCGACGGGAAATGGGGGCAAGCCGATCTGGCGGGGAGCTTGTTCGAGTGGGTCCTCGACTACCATGCCGATCTGACGGAGACGTGCAACAACTGCGCGGCGCTGACCGACGGAGGCTACGGGAGGGGCTCCCGCGGAGGGGCGTTCTCCCACACCGAGGAGACGCTCAGCCCGACATACCGTATTGGCGAGCTGCCGGAGAGGACGCTGTCTTTCTACGGGTTCCGCTGCGCGCGCGGTGAGTAGCGGGCCGACCGCGTCCCAGCGCAACCGTGCTCCTCGACATATCAGCCAGTCGGATTGCCTCGCGCCGTGCGGTGCGCACGAGCGGCAGCGGAGGACACCTCGATGGTGTCATAGGCGGTGCTGCTCGAGGTGCACCTTGAACATGAGGGAAAATGGAAAATCGGGCTGGCAGAAGCCTCGCAGCACCGCCTTCTCGTTTTCGTTCATGTCCTTCCGGCCGTCGGCGATCTGGGCATCCTTGATGCGGACGAGCGCTTCGTTGAAAAGTTGAAGCTGCTTCAGCCGTTTGTGGTCCAGATCCTTCCGGTCGAGCTTGTACTTCTTGATGGTCGCGAGTCCTTGGGCGGAGCCTTCTCGAGCTCGAATGAGCTCCTTCTCGAACATCAGGTGAGCGGAAGGCTGAGCATCCGGAGCGCAAGGGTCCACGCAGCAGGTCGCCGAAATGGCTCTGTGAGGCTGCTTTTGATGATTGCACTCCCAGCAGGACAGGTAAAGGTTCTCCCAACTGAACGCGCGCGTCGGATCTTCAGCAACGTCGATGTAGTGGTCGACCTCGCGTTGCGTCTGTTTCGTGCTCTGTTCGCAGTAGAAGCATTTGTGATGGCTCATTGCCTCCAAGGTGGAGACGATGTCCGGATGTGCATACTGCTTGGAGCTGGGCGTTTCTGTGGGTCCTTTGCACGTTGCTCCAGGAATGCGGTCCGCCAGCGCTCTTCATTCCGCGCGAGTACATCAGGTGCTGGCAGTCGCTTGATCGGGATCATTTCCCCTCTCCGTGCAGCGTCTGCAGCCGCTCTTCGATATCGATGTACGAGAAGTACTCGGGGTTCTTGTCCTTGAGCTGCTTCTCGATCTCGCTCCGTCGGACGGAGCCCCCGGCCTCGAAGGCGGCCTTCCTTTCCTCGAGCAGGCGCGAGATCTCCTCTCCAAACGGGTGCGTGCCGTCGAACGCGGGGGAGAGCAGGATCTCCTCCACCGGCTTGTTCGCGTAGAGGTCTGTGGCGTCATCGACCACGCAGGTCTTCCGCTCCCGGTCGTAGCGACAGACGAACACCCGGGCGCCTGGGACCGAGCCGACAATGAAGGGGGAGTGCGTCGTGGCGATGATCTGAAGATTCGGGAAGATGCTGAGCACGTCGCCCAGGAAGCGCTTCTGCCAGCGAGGATGCAGGTGGTTCTCGGCCTCGTCGATGAGCAGCAGTCCAGGCGTTTTGCAGAGCTCGGAGGCTTCCGTCTCGCGCAGGACGTGCACGGCGTACATCTTGCCGAGCAATCCGATCATGTGCTGGATGAGGTACGCGTTCCCGCTGCTCAGGTTGGAGAGCGGCACGAGCTGGCCGCTCTGCCGCACCATCGGCATGAAGGCGCGACGGTCCACGTGGCTCAACTCTCCGTCGAGCACGCTGAGCTCGACGATCCGGCGTATCGTTTCGTAGAGGACCTCACCGTCCCGGCGATCGCGAGGATCGTCGCTGCCGCGAAGGTAATCGAAAGTGCAAATGAGCTCGGTTACAGCGGCGTTGCGCTGGATGCCTTTGAGAGCATCTTTCAGGAACAGCTTGGGTTCCTGACGCGTGAGCTGGCTGATCGTGTAAGCATCGGCAGGAAGTGAAGAGCGCCAGAAATCCACCACCCAATCGGGGCACGGCTGCCCCGCTTCTACGGTGATGGGAAGGCGCACAACCTTCGTGTTGTGCGGGAGGAAGTCGAATGCTCCTCGTGGATTTTGTTTTTGGTTCGATAGAAATCTTTCCTGGAGTCCATCGATGAACAGGGTTGCTTCTATCTGGAACGGTGTCCCGTTTCGCCAGAGTGCGCGCTCAAGGCGTCCGTAGTGCGAGCCGAACAATCCCCGGATCGCATCAAGCAAAATCGTTTTCCCGGTCCCGTTCTCGCCGGTGATGATCGCCACTGGTACCGGGTCGTCGTGCGCCGACAGGAACTCTAGACGTGCCTCATCGAACGGACCGATGTTCTGGATGGACAGATCGAGCAGTCGCATGGGAGACCCATGTGCACCCTAGAACGCCGAACATGTTGAAAATCGTCTAATTCCGATAGGTTATGCAGCCTCCTGGATCAGCCGCTGGGCCGCCTCAAGATTCTGGATGGTTGCGGCGCGCCGGAGGTCGAACAGATTTCTCCTGGCGCCGATGTAGCGTGCGCTGTGTCCTTTCCGCGCCGCGATATGGGCGAGCGCATGCTCCACAGCTGTCCGCTGCCGGAGCACGGCGCGTCCTGGCCCGGTCTGCTGCAACTTCCGGAACTTGCCCTGCAGAGCTTCATCCTCGGCGATGGACACGGTCCGCCCTCGCCCCGAGGCAGCTTGCGTGCACTTGGCTCGGAGGGGGCACGCGCCACACTCCTCAGGGTCAAACTCGACCGTATCGCCCGGTTCGAACACCTCGATCTGTCCCGCTGGACACGTGATTGTCTTGGCGCGCAGGTTGATCTTGAAGTCGCGCTTGCTGAATAACTCGGGGCTGCGAGCCCGCTGCCCCCAAGGCTTCGAGAACACCTGGCCGCCAGCGCGGATCACGTCGTCAACGACGGAACTGTGGACGTAGGCGCGATCGATGTGCAGCTCGACGAGGCGCAGCCGCTGATGCTGGACGTCCTCGGCGATCGGAGCGGCCCCCTCTTCTTCAGGCCGATTCGCTGGCGTAACCGCGCAGGCGACAATCACGGGAAGGTCAAGGTCGCGTGCGATGTGCTCCTTATAGCCGTCGAAGCGCTTCGAGCGGCTCTTGCGGCCGTGGCGCATCTCGGCGTCTTCAATGGATACACGGCGGTCAGGCGCAACGCCTTGCCGGATGCGAACGGTCCCATCGTCGGCCGTTTCCAGGTCCTGGTCTCGAACCTGTGTGACCGCCTCCAGATAGGTGCGAAGCGGCTGCTCGACGACGACGTCCATGTGGCGGTCGACCCACTGCTGCAGCGACGAGACCTGCCGCTCCAGGATCTGAATCGCCGCCGCCTTCTGTTTCGGGTCGCTCCAGTCCAGGTCGAGCCCGGCCTTGATGCTGGGAGCCAGCAGCAGCGGGATGCCCGCCTTGCGGCAGATCTCCTCGGGCGGACGCTCGGTGATCTTCGACACGACGCGGACGATGCTGCGGGCAGCGTGGCCGAGCAGGTTGATCGTGTCCTCAACCCGCCCGGCCCCCGCTAAAGGGCGGCTATCGATGGCCACGCGCAGCGCTTTGGACACCGCACGCCTCTCGCCCTCCGTTATCGCGCCGGACCGAACAAGCGCCACGGTCCGCTCCAGCAGCATCCGGTCCATCTCGTGCGCGACCATCCGCTCTCGGAACGCCTGCAGCGCGCCCTGCGAAAACGGCGGCGTCGCCGCACCCAGGCAGCCGAGCACCATCTGCCAGCGCAGGTCGACGACGGACAACTCCACCGCCTCGGCATCCGATGCGCCGACGTAGCCTTGGAGCAGCGTGACCATGCACATCAGCGCCGGTGGATGCGGCGCCTCACCGGCCCCCGTCGTCCGGTACATGCCCTCCAGCTGCTCCTGGAACGTCTCATCGAACAGCTCGTGCCGGTGCTGCCTGAGAAAGCCGAACAGTGCTCTCACGCGCGTCAGCCGCTTCATCAGCGCCTGCTCTTGCCGCGACAGCTCCACCGGCGGCAACCATCGTTCCATCCGTGCACCTCCGGACGCGGACGAGATCATGGCCCGACGAGACCGTCGAGCCTTGCATCGAAACGACCGGAATTATCACAAAATCAACCTGATCGGTCCTCTAGCACTCCTCCCGGCGCATCGGACAGCTCTAGCGGTCCGCGTCGCCGAGTACGACGCCGAAGAGCTCAGTGCACCGAGGCCGCTCGACGGCCTGGCAGGCAGGGGTACCGAGCGGTAACTCGATGGGCAGGGCTCGCCGCCCTGCTGGAGGCTAGAGGGCAGAGGCGCGAGCGGCGCTGCTCCCTGCCATAGGCTTCGGAGCGCCGCCCGCCAGCGGCAGCCTCGGCGCACACCGCCCCGGCGAGGGCTGGGGGCGCCCCCTCGCCGATCGCGCGCTTGCGCTCGAACCCGGAAATCGGGTAGCCCGGTAGCTCACGGCGCGGGGTGTAAGTGGGCATGGTGCAAGGGTAATCGCCGTGGATCTCGACGCCTTCCCCGGGGCCGCCGCCCGCCGCCCGCTGCTCGCCGCGGCGCTCGTGCTCGCCCTCGGAGTCGTCCACGGCGTCCCGGGCGCACGCGAAGCCGCCGCCGCAGAGCCGCTCGCCTGGGTGGCCCCCAACAGCGCGCGGGTCGTGCCGTGGAGCACCGGCCCGCAGCAGGGCACCCTCGCTCCGGACGAGGCGCGAGCCACGCCCGTCGCAGCCGACCCCACCGAGCCCGTCGCGCTCGCCGCGGGGCAGCTGCTCCTCGTGCCCGTGGAGCCCGGCGACCGGCTGGAGCTGCGCGGCGACGTCGCAGGGATCGGCCTCGGCTCCGGCGTCGGGAGCGCGCCCGACGTGATCACCTGGATGCCGCTGCCTCCCCTCAGGGCCGGCGCGCGCGACGTCGCGGTGCCGACGTGGTCGAGCGCGCGCTTCGTCGTCGTGCGCGCGGCCGCCGCGCGCGGCGCCGGGAGCACGCCGGTCGCGGTCCGGGTCGCCGCACGGGAGAGCGCGCCGCTGGCCTGGTACCGCCTCGACGAGGACGTCGCCGCATGGCTCGGCGGCCGCGCGCCCGCGCCGGCCACCGCGCCGGGCGAGGCGGGCGCGCTGCTCCGCTGGGTCGACGCCGCACGCGCGGCGCTCGCCGCCCCGGCCGCGGCGGGCGCGCCCTCCGCGCGCCTCGACCCGGCCGCCGTGCGCGTCGATGCGGCCGCCGTGCGCGTCGATGCGGCCGCCGTGCGCGTCGATGCGGCCGCCGCGCGCCTCGACCCTGCCGCGGCCGCATGGCTCACCGCGCGCTATCTCGAGGAGTCGCTTCTGCTCCGGCCGCTCGTCGAGCCGTACTTCGCGGCGCGCGACGTCGAGCCGCGCGGAGGCCGCGAAAGCCCCGATCTCCCGGCCGTCGAGCGCGCCACGCCATGGCGCTCGCTCAGCGCCGGGGCGCGGCTGGAGCTCCGCGCGCCCGGCGCGGACGTGCTGCGTATCGCCCTCCGGGCGCGCGCCTACGGGACCACGCGCGTCGTGGTGCGCGCCGGCGGCGCCGTCGTCCGGGAGCTCGTCGTTCGCACCGGGTCGCGCCTCGCGGACGCCGTGCGCTGGAGCGAGCCGCGCTGGATCCGGGTGCCGCTGCCGGTCGATGCGCGCGCGGTGACCGTCGACGTCGTCGAGGGGGAGGTCGCCGTCGCCGCCAGCGGCTACCAGCAACGCGCCGGCGTAGCCGAGCTCCTCGCGCCGCAGCGCGAGCGCGCCGCCCTGCTCGATCGCGCGGCGCGGCGCGATCTGGCCGGCGGCGGCGATCGCGCGCCGGTCCACGCCGAGGCGCCGCGGCTCCTCGCCGCCGCAGACCGGGCCTTCGCGCCGGCCGCCGCGAAGGCCGCGCTCGACCTCGCCGCGCGGCCGGCCGTGCCGCCGCCGCTCCGGGCGCTCGTCCTCGCGGAGTCGGTGCGGTGGGCGCCCTCCTCCGGCGCGGCGTTCGCGCGCGCGGCGCAAGCCTACACGGCCGCGCAGGCCTCTGCCGGGGCGCAAGGCGATGCGGCGGCGCAGGGCCGCGCGGCGGCGGGCGCCACGTCGCTTCAGCGCGCCATCCTCGCGCGGCTCGCCGCGGCGCACGCGGAACCGGGCGCCGCGGATGCGCCCTGGTCCGGGCCCGCTGGGCCCGGGGTAGGGGCGCCGCGCGATCGCGGCGGAGGCCGCGCGCACCCGGACGACATCGCGGCCGTGTCCGCGCTGGGCGCGGCGATGTCGCCGCCGCGCGACGGCCGCCGGCCAGCGGGGGCGCCGCTCGCGGAGCGCTATGCGCTCGGCCATGGCGACGTCGAGAGCGCGGCGCCGCTCGCGCGCACCGCGTGGGCGCGCGAGGCCCCGTGGGACGCGCTCGACATCCCCGATGGCGTGGCCGCGTGGAGCTCGATCGCGCAGCCGCGAGACGCGCTGCCGCCCGCGGGAGGCGGCACGTCGGCACGCGCCGCCGCGGACGGCTTCTGCGAGGTGGACGCGCAGTCCGGGCTTCGCTGGACGGTCCTCGACGCCGAGCGGGCGCAGATCGACGTCGAGGCGCCGCCGGGGGCCCATGCGCGGGTGCTCCTGCGGAGCGCCTCGAACCAGGTGGTCCCCGAGTCGTCGGTGCTCATCGACGGCACGCCGGCCGCGGTGCATGGCGGCGCCGGGCTCACGTCGGTCGTCGCCGTGGCGCCCGGGGCGCGCACCTTCCAGCGGCCCGCGGGCGCTCCGCCGGCGCTCGCGCGCATCCCGCGCAGCGGGCGCGCTCCGTGCGCGTCGCTGCGCGAGATCGTGCAGTGGGCCTGGGTCGACGGCGCAGCGACCTTCGCGCTCCCCGACCCGGAGCGCGCCACGGTGGCCCGCGTCGTCATCGCGCCGCCCGCCGTGATGGGCGAGGCGGCGCTGGCGTCCGGAGCGCATGGCGCCGCTGCGTCGGCGCCCGGAGCGCAGGGCGCCGCAGCACCGGCGCCTGGAGCCGCTGCGTCGGTGCCCGGAGCGCATGGCGCCGCAGCGATGGCGCCTGGAGCGCAAGGCCCATCGCCCCCGGCGGACGGCCCCGCGCGCGTGCTCCGCGTGCGCGCAGGCGCCGCCGTCCACGAGGCCTGGGTGCGCGCCGGCGCCACGGGCTCGATCGAGGTCCCGGTCCCCGCCGGCGCGCGCGAGCTGCGCGTCGAGACCGACGCGCCGGCGCTCCTCCGCGCCTCGGTGCGCCTGCACCCCGCCGGGCCCGGCGCGCCGCGCGCCGTCACGCCGGTGCGCCCGCCGGACGGCGCGCCCGTCGACGGCACGCTCGAGCAGATCCGGGGCGCCACGCGCGCCCTCCGCGCCGCGCCCTCGCCTGCCCACGCGGCGCTCCACGCGCAGCGGGCCGCGGCGCTCGACGCCCTCGGCTTCCCGGCGCTCGCCGCGCTCGACCGCCCCGCCGAGGAGGATCCCTGGGGCGCCGCGCACCTGCCCGGCGCGTCGACCGCGGGCGCGCCGCCGAGCACGGTCTTCTCCCTGCCGCCGGGCAGCCCGGTGGCGGTCCCGCTCGGCCTGCCCGCGCGCGTGCCGCCGCTCCCGCTGCCCGACGACCGGGCGCCCCTCGCGGCCGCGCGCGGCGCGAGCGCCAATGGCGACCCGCGGCGCGGCGTCGCGCTGCTCGCGGGCCCGGCAGGCGACAGCTCGGGCGCGGACGCGCTGCTGCTCGGCCTCCTCGCCGAGCGCTCCAGCGAGGTGCAGCTGGCCGCCGACGCCTTCACCCGGATCGGGCTCGCCCACCGGTCCGCCGCGGCGCTCTCCCGGGCCGCGAACCTGGCGACCGACGTGGCTTCCGCCGCCCCGACGCCCGATCGACGGCTCACGCTGCGCGCCCTCGTGCTCGCCGAGCTCGCCGTGCAGGAGGCCGCCCGCGAGGCCTCCGCAGGTCAGCAGAGCGCCGCGCCTGCGGCCTCGGGGAACGCCGCGCAGGGCCTGGCCTTCGCTCCTCCCGCCGGCACCACGCCGGGCGCGTCGTCGCCGCCTGTCCAGCTCCCGCCGGCCGCCCTCGCGCGGCTGGCCCCGGTGACCGGCTGGGCCGTGCCGCCGCGCGCCGACGCCACGGCCGGCACGGCGACGCTCGAGATCCGGGCCAGGGCCGATCGCGATCTGCCGCTCCGCGTGCGGGTGCGGCGCGCGCTCGTCGACGCGCCGGAGGCGTCGCTCCTCATCACCGACGGCGCGCGCGCCGAGTTCCGGCTCGACCGCGCCGCGCCGGGCGCGATCGTTCTCGACGGCGTCTGCCGGGCGCTCGATCGCGAGGAGACCCCCTGCGTGTTCTCGATCGCGCTCGACGGCGAGCCTGTCGCGTGCTCCGCGGCGCCCGCGCCGACGGCGGACCGCTGCGTCGTGCAGGTGCCGCGGGGCAGCCACCGCATCGAGGCGCGGCCTCCGGCGGACCGGAGCGTCCTCGGCTGGATCCGCGCGACCGCGGCCGGCGCGGCGCAGCCCTTCTCGGGCCGCGTCCTGTCGACATGGAACGACATCGACCCCGCGCGCCCGCTGGAGCTCGCGTTCGTCGGCCCGACCGTTGTGCGCATCCGCGCCCGCGCCGCCTACGAGTGCGCGTCGCCCCGCGCGCGCGCCGCGCCCACGGACGGCGGGGATCCGGCCTGCCATCCCGAGGTCGCCGCGGCCACGCCCTCCGGCCAGCTGCGCTTCTCGGTGGCGCCGCTCGACGGTGCCGGCGGCGAGGCCGACGGCGGCGCGGTGGAGGAGGGCTCCCTCGCGCTCGACGCCTCCGAGGACCGCGCCGCGCGCCGCTTGGGCGTCACGCGCGAGCCGTTCTTCTGGCTCGGCGGCGAGGTCGAGTCGCGCGTCGCCGTCCTCCCCGAGGGCCCGCACGTGCTGCGCGTCGCCTCGCCCGGCGGCAGGGCGCTGCTCCGCGTCGAGCTCGCCGTCGCGCGCGGCGCGCCCCGCCCCCGCGTGCCGCCGCCCGCTCCGCCGCCCGCGCCCGCGCCGCTCGCGCCCGCGGACGAGCTGCTCCGTCCGGCGCCCCCGGTGGGGGAGGACCCGGACCCGGGGCCGCTCTCCGTCGGCGGCTACGCGCGCCTCGTCGACAGTGAGCTCACCGAGGAGGACTTCCGTCTTCCGGTCCGCTTCCTCGAGCTCGGCCTCGACGTGCACCGCGAGCTGATCGAGCGGCGCGCCTGGATCGCGGCCGCGGGGTTCGGCCGCCTGCGCGACGGGCCGGAGAGCTTCGGCGCGGAGGCGCGCTTCGACCTGAGCTCGAGCGGCTGGGTTCCCGGCGGTTCGCTGAGCGGCCGCGTGGTGTTCCAGCCGGACGCCAGCGACGCCATGGGCGCCAGGGCGAGCGCGACCGCGTTCTGGTCCATCCCGCTCGGCGAGCTCACGCTCTCGCCGTGGGCGGGCTTCACGTGGCTCGCGGTCGACGAGTCGCTGCGGGGCTTCACCGGCGCCGACAAGGACGTCTACACGTCCTACGGCGCCAAGCACGACACGCAGGCCTCGCTCGGGGCGCGCCTGCGGTACCGGCCGTTCGTCGACGCGCTCGTCACGGCGGGCACGTCGCTGCGCCTGAGCCCGGTGCCGTCGGCGCTCGACCGCATCGACGCGACGCTCGACCTCGACCTGCTCCCCGGCCGGGGGCTGTGGCCGTGGATCCAGCTCGGCTGGCTCGCGAGCTACCGGCCGGTGAACGAGGCGCGCGACGAGGCCTTCCTGCGCGACGCGTTCACCGCGGGGCTCACGTTCTGGAGCTGGCTCGCGCGCGGGCACCGCGTCTCGCTCGGCGCGGAAGGGACGTTCCTGTTCGACGTCCCGAGCCCAGCCGAGACCTCGCCGCGCGTCTCGGGGTTGGCCTTCCTCCGCTACGACTACACAGCCCGCCGCGGTCTCCGCGACTTCCCGACGGCGTCGACGCCGTTCCGCGAGCGGCAGGAGGAGGGGAGCGGGCGCATCGAGCGGGCGCGGCCGGCCGTCGAGCCCTCCTGGGAAGAGCCGTGAAGTTGGCTGCCCGGTTGGCTCCGGCGCGCGCCGCGGAGGAGCCGAGCCAGCAAGCGCCGAGCGCGAGAGCCTGGGCGTGTCCGCACGGGCACCAGCGCAAGGCGCGCCTGGGACGCCGCCCTCACCACAAGCCGATGTCTGTCTGGAGGATACCGCCGATGCCGTTTCCGTCGCCCGGGGCGCGCGCCCTCTCGCCGGACGACGCGTGCGCCGCGCCGGTGTTCCCATCGGACTCGGACTCTTGATCGGAACACGACTCCGCATCGACCCAGCTCGCAAGGTCAACGGGCTCCCAGCGCTGGTTCCGCCTGTCAGGAATCCCGCCAGCACATCCGCATGTTTCCGATCATAGTCTCCCGAGATCCCAGTGGTTCCCTACTGGGATAGGTTCTTCGCGGAGACGACCTCGGACCGTTCTTCTGCACGACCTTCGTGGTCCGGTAGTCGAAGGGGAGCTCAGCCGCAGTCCTGGCACCATGCGGGGCCGGATGTGGATCGGCGCGGCGCGCTTGTCCCGTCACCTCGGCTGCTCCCACATCTAGCTTCATGGCGCGGGCCTTCATCGGCGCCACCTCCGGAGCTTCAGGGCGCCTCCCGGGCGAGCCTGAGCCGCGACGCCGCGCTGTGCGGGTTCGTCCCGCGCCGCTTCGCGTACTGCACGAGCGACTCCGGGCTGTCGATCGCGAGCAGGATCTCGTGGTGCTCCGGCCGGAGCTCTGCGAGGTCTCGTCGAGCGTCATGTCCGGCGCCTGCGGCGCGGGCGATGCGGGTGTAGGCGGCCACCACGATCCGCAGGTTTCGGATGAGTGCTGGCGAGAGATTGTCGAAAAGGTAGCGGGCAGGCGATCAATAGGCGGAAGAGAGCAGGCCCACGTCCGAGGGAATCAGTCAGTCTCCTGATGGCGCTGCTGAATGACTCCTGATTTCTTGAGGGTGATGGAACGAGGAGCCCGAGTGTCCGCTGTGTCAAAGACCGCCGCGCAGGAGCGCGCGCCGTTCGATGTCGTGGCCGCGCCTCAGGGAGCTCGCTCGCCGAACCGGCGCTCGCCATCGCTCGCATGGCGCCCTAAGCTACCATGGGGCCAGCGTGATGGACTGGAGTTCCGGGACATCTTCCGAGATTCACCGCTGCCGGCAATTTGTGATCTCCAGGCACGCGATGAACGGCAGGACGGTCGTGCGGAAGAGCGTCCTTCCAGGCCCGTTTTCGCTGCGCGCAACCGAGCTGCTGCGCGGCGAATACGGCGTCCTTCTGGCCCTCGACGTTCCCGGGGTCGTGCGTCCGCTCCGATGGGAGGACCAGGAGGAGACGCCGGCGCTCGTGTTGGAGGATGCGGGCCCTGAGGACCTCAAGCAGCGGCTCGACGCGGGCCCCCTGCGCGTCGACGCCTTTCTCGATATCGCTTCCGAGCTCGCGGACATCTGTGCCCGTCTTCACGCCAGGAACGTCGTCCACCGAGCGATCGCGCCGTCTCGCGTGGTGCTCGGCCCGGGCGGGAGGGTCACGCTGATCCACTTCGTCGAGACGTCGGCGCGCACGAGCCTCGCCGGGGCGTTCGATCTCGATCAGACCCGCAAGCTCTCGTGGATCTCGCCGGAGCAGACGGGACGAATGAACCGATTTGTCGACTGGCGCTCGGACCTCTACTCTCTTGGAGCGACGTTCTATGCGGCGCTCACCGGCGCCCCCCCCTTCCGCTCCTCGGATCCGCTGGAGCTCGCGCATGCGCACATCGCGCGAATGCCGGTGCCCGCGTCGATCGTGAATCCGCACGTCCCGCCGCTGCTCGCCGATCTCGTGCAGAAGCTCCTCGCCAAGATGCCGGAGCAGCGATACCAGAGCGCCGAAGCTCTCTCCGCCGACCTCCAGCAGGCGCGGCGGCAATGGCTCGCGTCCCGCACGATCGAGCCGTTCGAGCTGGGCCGGCTCGACCTGGGCAAGGAACTGCCGCTGCCGAAGCGCCTGTATGGCCGCGAGCGCGAGCTCGCCGTGCTGCGAGACGCCGTCGCCCGCGTCTCGACCGACGGGACCGAGCTCATGCTGGTAGCGGGAGATGCTGGCATCGGCAAGACCGCCCTCGTCGAGGCGGTGCGCGACGCGGTGCTCGCGCGAGGCGGCTGGTTCGCCTCGGGGAAATTCGACCTGCGCGCGGCGAACGTGCCCTATGCATCGGTATCGGAGGCGCTCCGCGCCCTCACGCGCGCGGTCCTCTCCGAGTCCGAGCCCGATGCGTCTCGGGCGCAGGAGCTCCGGCGCCTCCGGGAGGTCGTCGGAGCAAACGGACGCGTGCTCGCAGATCTCGTCCCGGAGCTCCGGGACGCCATCGGTGATCTGCCTGAGGTGCCCGGGCTCGATCCCATGGAGACGGAGAACCGCTTCCACCTCTCACTACAGGCCTTCGTGCGCGCCGTAGCCGCGCGCCGGCCCCTCGTGCTCTTCCTCGACGACCTGCAATGGACGGACGCGGCCTCGCTCCGGGTCCTGCGCGCCCTCGTCATGGACGCCGAGAGCAGACGCGTGCTCCTGCTCGGCGCGTTCCGCCCGCGGGACGTCGGCCCCGATCACCCCCTCGCGCGCGCGCTGGACGAGATCCGGAGGGTAGGCGCTGTCATCACGCGTCTGGACCTCGGCCCGCTCGGCATCGACGCGCTCGTCGCGCTCCTCGCCGACCTCCTCCGCTGCGAGCCCGATCGCGCGAGGCCGCTCGCAGCGCTGGTCCTCGCGAAGACCGGGGGCAATCCGTTCTTCGTCAGAGCGCTGCTTCGCTCGCTGCACCGCGACGGCCTGCTTGCCGTCGACAGCGCGCGAGGGACGTGGACCTGGAACGTGCGCCGGATCGAGCGGGTCGGAATTACCGAGAACGTGATCGAGCTGACGACGACGGCCATCCGCAGGTTGTCCGAAGAGGCGCAACAGCTCCTCCAGCTCGCGGCGTGTGTCGGCAAGCAGGTGGACCTGCGAACCCTCGCGACCCTCTGGGGCAAGTCAATCGACGAGACGAGCGCCTCGCTGGACGAGGCGCTGCGCGAGGGGCTGCTCGTCCCCGAGGACGAGCACGGGTCGAAAGCTGCGGGGCTCCGCGCCCGGTTCGTCCACGATCGCGTCCAGCAAGCCGCCTACGCGCTTCTGTCCGAGGGGCGGCAGAAGAAGCTCCACTTGCGGATCGGACGCAGCTTCTTGGAGCTCTTTCGGGGCGACGAGCTCGAAGAGAGGCTGTTCGACGTCGCCGACCAGCTCGACCTGGGCCGAGACCTGCTCGCGGGCGTCGAGCGGATCGAGCTCGCGAGCTTGAACCACCGCGCCGGGATCAAGGCGCGGCGCGCTGCGGCCTTTGGGCCCGCGCTCGCGTACTTTCGGACCGGGCTCGGATTGCTGTCGGACGGCGCGTGGCACTCGCACTACGAGCTTTGCTTCTCCCTCCACCGCGCCGCGGCCGAATGCGCCTCGCTGACGGGCGACCATGCGCTGTGCAGGGCGCTCGTCGAGGAGGGGCTGGGCCATGCCGCCTCCCTGCTCGACGAGGTGGGCCTCCAGGAGATCCGCATCGCGAGCGCGACGACCACGGGCGAATACAAGACAGCGCTCGAGTGGGGGCGGGCGGCTCTGCAAGCGCTGGGCCTCGAGCTGCCGCGGGAGGATCTCGGCCGCGCCGTGGAATCGGAGCGGGAGGCCATCCGGGCCCTGCTCGGGGATCGCTCCCCGGCGGTGCTCCTCGGCGCTCCGCACGTGAAGAGCGCCGAGGAAGACGCCCCCGTGCGGCTCATGTCGGCCATGCTGCAGGCCGCCTGGTTCGCTGATCGCGATCTCTTCGTGCTGGTCGCGGCCAGGGGGGTCCGCTACGCGCTCGAGCGCGGCCAGGCCGCCTATTCCACGGCGTACGCCTGCTATGCCATGTTCCTGGCCGCCGTCGGGGAATTTGCGGAGGCCGAGGCGTTCAGCCGCGTCGCCCTGGAGTTGGCCGAGAGATCAGGGGACGCCGCGCGGCAGGTCGAGGCCTCCCACTGCCACAACGCGTTCGTCCGTCCTTGGCTGCAGCCTTTCGCCTCCTGCGTGACCGCGTGCTACCACGACTTCACGCTGGGGCGGCAATCGGGCCAGTTCCGCATGGCCGCCTATGCCGGCAGGGCGATGGCCGTCTATTCGTTTGCAGCGGGGGTGGAGCTCGACCGAGTGCTGGCCGAGCTGGACGACGGTCTGTCGTTCTGCCGGAGGGCCGGCAATCAGGGGATCGCGCTCTGCCATCTCGCGTATCGGCAGGCGATTCGCTGCCTGAGGGGCATGACGCACGGATGCAACCTCTTCGACGACGACGAGTTCAACGAGGCGACGTTCCTCGCGTCTGCCTCGAACGAGCCGACGGTGTCGTGCCTGTACAGCATCCTCCGCCTCGAGACCTCGTACCTGTTCGGCGCGCTCGGGGAGGCTCGGCGGTGGTCCGATGCGGCGCTCATCCACCTCGACCTTCTGGGCGGTTTTGGCCCCGTGGCCGAGTATGTGCTGTTCACCGCGCTTACCCTGCTCTCGCTCCATGACAGGGCCACGGCTCCGGAGCGGATCGAGCTCTTGACCCGCGCGGCCGGCTTGCAGGATCAGATGCGGCGGTGGGAAGAGGGCTGCGTCGAGAACTTCCGCCACAAACGCCTCATCGTGGACGCGGAGATCGCCCGCGTGGAGGGGCGTTTCCTCGATTCCGCCCAGCTCTACGATCGGGCCATCGAGGAGGCGGCAAGGGCGGGATTTCTGCAATATGCGGCGCTGGCGAGCGAGCTCGGTGGGCGCCTGCTTCGCGCGTTTGGCCGGGGCCGCGTCGCGGACGCCATGTATCTGCGCCCGGCTGTGCAGGGCTGGGCGCGGTGGGGAGCTCTGAAAAAGGCGCGCGCGCTCGAGCACGAGTGCGTCCTCGACGGGGGGATCGCGGTATCCAGCGTTGCCGTCGAGCCCTCCCGCGGGGAGATGCTCGACGCGCTCAGCCTGCTCAAGGCGGCAGAGGCCATCACGAGCGAGATCGCGCTCGAGCGTCTGCTCGGAAAGCTGATGGAGACATGCATCCAGACCGCGGGCGCCGAGCGGGGCGTGCTCGTCTTCGAGGAAGAGGGCGCGCCCTTCGTCCGGGCGAGCGGCCGAGCGGCCGAGCCGGTATCCATCGAGCGGACGCCGCTCGAAGGCGCGCGGCAGGTTCCGCGGGCGATCATCGAGCACGTGCGCAGGACCCGGAAGGTCGTCGTGCTGGACGACGCATCCATGGACGGAACGCTCGCGTCGGACCCCTACCTGGCGGATGGAAGCATGAAGTCGCTCCTCGTGCTCCCCATCCAGCGGAAGGAGTCGCTGCTCGGCACCTTCCTCTTCGAAAACGACCTGACGACCCACGCCTTCACGAACGAGCGCGTACGGGTGCTGGAGGTCTTGTCGACCCAGATCGCGATTGCGATCGAGAACAGCCTCCTCTTCGAGAAGCTCAAGGTGGAGGTCGACGAGCGGACGCGCGCGGAGCAGGCCTTGCGCTTCCTGGCCAGCGCGAGCGAGGTGCTCGCTGCGTCGCTCGACTACCCGACGACCCTGCGGAGCCTCGCGTCGCTCGTCGTTCCCACGCTCGCCGCGTGGTGCATCATCGACGTGGTCGAGGAGGACGGACAGATCCGACGCGTGGCCGCGAAGCACGCCGACCCCGCGAAGGAAATGGCGCTCCGCGCGCTGCAGGAGCGGTATCCGCCCGACTGGACCTCACCCCAGATATCGACCGGCGTGCTTGCATCCGGCGCGCCGGTCGTGCTGCCGGAGCTCACGGACGCCGACGTGCGATCCCATTCCCGAGACGACGAGCACGCCCGGCTTTTCCGCGAGATCGGGGCGCACAGCGCCATGGCCGTGCCGCTGATCGCTCGGGGAAAGACGTTGGGGGCCATCACCATGGGCACCGCGGCCCCGACACGCTCGTACGGGCCTTCGGATCTGGCCGTTGCCGAGGAGCTGGCGCGTCGAGCCGCGATGGCAGTCGACAACGCCCGTCTCTATCGCGACGCCCAGGAGGGGGTGCGCGTCCGCGAGGAGTTCATCACCATCGCCTCCCACGAGCTGAGAACCCCGATCACCACGATGAGGCTCGCCATTCAGGGGCTCCTGCGCCGGAAGCGCGAGCCCGCGCCCGAGGAGCAGATCACGCGAGGCTTGCGGACCCTCGAGAGGCAGATCGCGCGGCTCCTGCGCCTCATCGACGAGCTGCTCGACGTCTCCCGGATCCATGCCGGCCGGATCCCTCTCCACCTCGAGCAGGTCGACCTCGCCGCGGTCGTGCGCGAGGCCGTCGAGCAGTGCCGCGAGCGCATAGAGCAGTCCGGCTCGTCGCTCCACGTGCATGCCGAGGCGCCCGTCGTCGGGACGTGGGATCGACTCAGGCTGGAGCAGGTGATAACGAATCTGCTCGACAATGCCCTCAAGTTCGGCGCCTGCGAGCCCATCTCCATCACAGTTGCACGGAGGGACGGCATGGCACAGCTCACGGTGGAGGACCGTGGCATCGGGATCCCGCCCGCGCGGCTCGCCCGCGTGTTCGAGCGCTTCGAGCGCGCAGTGTCGACGCGCAACTACGGAGGATTCGGGCTCGGCCTCTACATCGTTCGAAGGATCGTGGAGGCGCTCGGCGGCGCGGTTCGCGTCGACAGCACGCTGGGCGCGGGATCGAGGTTCACAGTCGAGCTGCCCTGCGCGGGACCGCCCGCGATCACGCTTGACAGACAGTGAAGGCCGTCCACCAAGATGCACCACTCTGGGCGCTCTACCTGAGGGGATCTGGAAGCTGAGCTTCGCCATCTTCGCGCCGGTCTGGCGGAAACGCAGCTTGCGCAGCGCCTCGACGATGCACGGCCGCCGTGGCCGGAAATGCTATCGAGCTCGCGCTCGAGACCTCGACGCTGCCGCGACCGAGCTCGCGCGCCTCCTCTGAGGCCGGCGCAGAGGAGCCCGCTCCGGCCCCGCGTACAGACCTGCATATGTCCTTAGGACACCCGGCAACCGCCGCGCTCGCCCAGCTCCTCGTGGCCCCTAGACACGGCAGCCGTGCTCCTTGACCACCGCACCTGCGCCACTGCCGAGGGCGGATGCCGAGCTCACACCCCGTCGCCGGAGAGGCCTGCGGGCGCCGGCGCGCTGAAAGCTTCGGCCGCGAATCCAGGCCAGCGGCCGGCTCGATCATCGGCATGCGCTTGCTCACCTCCCCGGTGCTGGCAGCAGACCGAGCCACCGTGGTTGCGTCGCTCGCCGGCGCCCTAAGCCGTGCCGCCGCCCTCGAGGCTCGTGGCCGGGCCGGCCGGGTTGGCGGGGCCCGCGCCCTCGCGCCGGCCGCCGGCGCCGCCCCGCCCCCCGCCTTGGGGTGAGCCGCCCGCCCCGCCCGCGCCCGGGTCGGGCAGCGTGCCGCCGACGAGCGTGACGTCGGTCGTCAGCTCGGCCACGACGAACGGCGCCGCCTTGCCGGTCGCCCCGTACCCCGCAGCGGGGGGCGCGTTGGCCCGGCAAGGCGGGGTGGCGGCGCCGAGCCACATTCCGCTGTCACTGCATATGGTCGCAAATTTCTGAATCAAAGTCGGCTCGCGACGGAGCACGCGCTCGATCTCCTCTTGCACGACGCCGACTCGCGCGTTAGATACTGAACCACATGGTTCAGTATTCGAGTGTCCGCCTCGATGCTTCCTTCGCCGCGCTTTCCGACGCGACCCGGCGCGGCGTTCTGGAGCAGCTCGGACGAGCCGACGCTTCGATCACGGACCTCGCCGAGAAGTTTCACATGACCCTCACGGGCATGAAGAAGCACGTCGGCGTCCTCGAGCGGGCCGGGCTCGTCACCACCGAGAAGGTCGGCCGCGTGCGTACCTGCAAGCTCGGCCCGCGCCAGCTCGACGAAGAGACGGCGTGGATCGAGAGGTACCGCCAGCTCTGGGCCGCACGCTTCGACGAGCTGGACAAGGTCATCGAGGAGCTGAAACGAAAGGAGAACGTCGATGGACGCAAGTAAAGAGAGTGAGCCCCAATTGACGAGCAATCGCACGACGGTGGAACCGAAGTCCGATCGCGAGATCGTCGTCACACGGACCTTCGATGCCCCGGCGCGCATCGTGTTCCAGGCGTGGACCACGCCGGAGCTGTTCAGGCGGTGGTGGATACCGAAGTCGATGCCCGTGCCTCTACTTTCCTACGAAGCGGATATTCGCGCCGGCGGCAGCTACCGCCTGGTCTTTGGTCACGATGCCGCGCAGCCGATGGCGTTCTTCGGCACGTACCTCGAAGTGACACCGCATTCGCGCATCGTGTGGACGAACGACGAAGCGGGCGACGATGGCGCCGTCACGACCGTGACCCTCGAGGAAAAAGGCGGCAAGACGCTGCAGGTGCTGCACGAGCTCTATCGATCGAAGCAAGCGCGCGACGCCGCCCTGGCCTCGGGCGCGTACAGCGGGATGGGCGAGACGTTCGAGCAGCTCGATGAGCTTCTCGTCACGCTTGGTACGACGGCGCGATCGTCCTGAAGCCATCGCGCGGGAGGGGCGCCGGGGAGCGCGACGAGCGCGGTCCTCCTCGGCGCTGCGCAGTGCGTCTTCTCCGGTCTTCCACACCCGGAGCGAGCCCTCTCGGATTTGATGGCAAGTTCTGAGAGGGGGCTTGGTCTTTGGTCCTTCAGTCCCTCAGCAAACCTGCTCGGAACCGAACGACTCTCCCTCCATCTCGACCCGAGGTGGACATCACCGTGGACGACGTCGACCGGGAGAAGGCGTACGTCGCGCAGATCGTCGACGATCTCGGCTACGACCTGCGGTACGTCTCGGCGGGGAACGAGCCGGACAACAAGTCGCGCAACGGCAACTGGCCCTACCTCGGCGCGGCGACGGGCACCGACGACGAGAAGCGGGCCGCCGCGCTCGCGAGCTACGCCAGCCGATACCTGACTTACCGGCAAGCCATCGACCCGCTCCAGCCCGGCCTCACCTACGCCTTCGCCGAGGTCGCCAACGTGGAGTACCTCGACGACCTGCTCGCCGAGCATGATTGTTCCTGGAAGCCGCCTGGCCGGGGAGCGGCGGACGCGAACCAGCGCTCGAGCGCGTCCACCAACCCCTCGACGTCTCCCACGTCGCCGGCCCAAGCAATGCACCCGTCGGGCCGGATCAGCATCGACGGACCTGCGTCGGCCGGTAAGCAGCGCACCCGCGTGAACCCGGCGGCGAGACCGGCCGCTTGCCCGTCAGGAGACGCGTCGAGCACTATGCCTTCGCCTTCCGCCATCTCCGCGAACAGCGATGTTCGAGCGTCGGCGCGGCCGACCGGCCGATCGCCGGTGAGGCGTCCGACCAGGTCTCGCTCCGCGCCGAGGTCGTAGCGCGTGGCCAGACCGCTCGTCAGTCCGTCGAGATGGCCATTCACGGCGTCGATCTCCATCAGCTTCGCGAAGATCTGCCGCATTGCGCTCGACTGCGGGTCGGACCGCGTGAGCGCGACCTGGGCGAGCGTGTTGGCCAGCACGGCCTCGGCCACGGGCCGCCGCTCGGACGTGTAGCTGTCGAGCAGGCTGTCCGGCTTGTCGCCGCGAACGACGGCGGCGAGCTTCCAGCCGAGGTTGGCCGCGTCGACCAGCCCAAGGCTCAGCCCCTGGCCGCCCAAAGGCGAATGGATGTGCGCCGCATCACCCGCGAGCAGGACGCGATCCCGGCGGTACGTGTCGACCAGACGTGCGCTGTCCGTGAAGCGATTCGCCTGCTCCATCGCCGTCACGCGGACATCCGCGCCGCTGATTCGGCGCAGCACGCCTTCGATCTCCTCGCGCGTGACGGGCGCATTGCGATCAGCCAGCGGACCGCTGAAGTCGTGCATCGCAAGCCAGCGAGGCCGAGGTCCGTTCATGACGACGCCCTCCGGCGTGCGGGTCGACCCGCGCGGCAGGCGCTCGGGGTGGTCGAGGTCGAGCACGGCCTGGTACATGAATTGGCTCGGCGGCGTACCGGGGAAGGCAAAACCGGCCAACTTGCGGATCGAACTGCGCCCTCCGTCACATCCGACAAGCCAGGCGCAGCGCGCATGCTCCGGCCCGTCCGGGGAAGCCCAGTGGAGCGCGACGCCATCGTCATGCTGGTCCAAGCCCGTGACCTCGCACCCGCGCCGTACCTCGATGTCGAGCGCGGCCGCCCGCGCGCCCAGGATCGCCTCCACGCCCTGCTGGTTCACCCAGAGCATGCGCCGTTCGGGCTCGCCCACTGCTTCTGATCGGAGAGGGAGAAGGGCGAAATGCCCCCTGGACCTGTGTGCCTGCGCCCGCCTCTCTACGCCCACCGGTCCCATGGCCGCGAAGTGGCGATCCTCCGCCCCGGCGAGCGCTGGGCCCATGCTCCGGCGCTGGAGCGCCTCCACGCCGAGCGGTCCGACTGCAGTCCCCTTCAGGGCGACGCTCGGCGCAGTGAGCCGCTCGAGCACCATCACACCGGCGCCGCCCAGCTTGAGCTCGATCGCGAGCAGGAGCCCGACCGGCCCGGCGCCTACAACCACGACATCGACTTGCTCGTCCATCGGCCATGAATCCATCGAGTACTACGTACAAACATCGATCAGCTATCGGGACACAGAAGGCACTGAGAATATGTGAGTCTGCCCAGCTATCCGTCGATTGGTCAGCCGAAGCCGCCGAGGGCGGCTCGTTGTCCGGGCCAGGACGGCGCGCGGCGCGTCCACGCGGGGGCCCACGCTCTTCATCGCCGGCGCTCACTCGCCAGGGAAGAGCTCCTCGGCGGTCATGTACTTCGCCCCGAGCGCTTGCGCGAACTCCCGGTCGCTTTCCATATCACCGACCATAACCAGGTGCTCGCGCGCGAGCTTGTGGCGCTGGATCAGCGATATCCCGAGCCCCGGCAGGGGCTTGCGACAGAAGCAGCCGACCGGAAACGCCGGGTGCGGACAGTACACGACCTCGGCCACGGGCAGGCCGAGGAGCTCGATCGTCCGTGAGAACGCGGCCAGGACAGCCTCTTCGGTCACCGATCCTTTCGAGATGCCGCTCTGGTTTGACACGAAGAAGAGCGTGTATCCGTCGTTGACCCAGCGCTCCAGGGCCGCGCGCCGACCGGGCAGGAGCTCGACGTCGTCGGGGTCGCGCGGGTAGATTTCGCCGCTCTTTGTCGTTCGCAGCGTACCGTCTACGTCGAGGAGCAGGCCCTTGCCCGTGAAGAGCGGATCAACGCGTCGGGCAAACGGGATCTCCTCGACCACCGAGAAGCCCTCATCCACGTGCGGCGCCTCGAAATTCGCAGCCCACCGCGAGAGCGCCTGCGGTGGCGGCAGGTTGGGATCCTCTTTGCCGAGCGCTTTCATGTCCTCCGGCCCGAGCAGCTTGCCGTAGCGATCGAGGACGCGGAGGACGACGTTCGCGTAGGCCTCGTTGATGGGCGTGGCCAGGTACCGGCACCGGACCGGCACGCGGTGCGCGTGCGCCATCCGGATCACCGCATAGCGCGACGCGCGCGTGCCGTACGTATTGTCGAGGACCACCCGCGTTTGCCCCGAGGAGAGCAGCTCTCCGAGCTTCTTGACCACGCCGTCGAGCGTGCCGCCGAGCTCATCGCGGTTCAGGCGCGCGTACCCTCTGGCCGTGTAGCGGGCGACCTCCGACGATTTGCCTGCCCCTTGAATTCCCATGACCACGACCACCTCGGGCGCATCGCCGGGGCCTTCTCCGGGCTCGAGCTTGCGCAGGCCGGCGGGGATCACGGGGGGCGCGACCGAGGCCAGCACATCGGCCGTGGGCGCAAAGCTGGTCTTCGAGAGGTCGGCTCGATCGCGCGCGCCAAAGGGGACCCGGAGCGCGCGCAAGCAGGACTGGACGCTCTCCCGCTTGGTCGCCCCGAACAGGGGAAGGACTGGGGGGCCGAGATCGAGCAGGGCCGCGAGGGCCGCCTCCTGGGACGTGATGGTGTGCCGCGCGGCGATGGGCTTGATCGCGCGGTTCTTGAGGAGGCTATCGACCTTGGCGTGACCGCCGAGCGGCCGGTGGGCGAGGAACGGGATGCCCATTTGCTTGGCGAGCTCGAGGAGGCCTCGGGCTGCGCTGCCACGATCGAGAACGCTCAGCTCCTCCTGGATGGCCCGCACCGGAAAGTGCCGCAGGGCCTGGTGGACCTCTGCGATGGATGTGTTGCTGAGGCCGAGGTGCTCGATGAGGCCCTCTTTCTGGAGCTCGGCCAGAGCGGCGAGGCTGTCTTCGAGGGGCGTCTTGGGGTCGGTCACGTGGAGGAGGAGCATGAAAATCCGCGAGACGCCGAGCGCCTTCAGGCTGCCCTCGACCGTGCGGCGCAGGTGGTCCCGGCTGCCGTTCGGGACCCATCGCCCTTTGGGTCGGGTGAGGCCGGCCTTGGTGATGACGCGCACGTCGTCGCGCGGGCCGGACCACGCGTCGAGCGCCTTGCGGACGAGGCGCTCTCCATAGTGGGCCTCGCGGTCGGTGAGGCAGTAAGAATCGGCGGTGTCGAGGAGGCGTATGCCTTGATCGAGGGCAACGTGGATGACGGCGGTCGCGTCCTCTTCGGAGGGGCGCCCCTCCGTGGCCAGCCGGAGCAGGCCGAGGCCGAGAGGAACGTCGAGGGGGCCTAGGACACCGTAGGGCGAGGGGGCGGGAGTCACGGAGATGATGACGTAGCCAGGTCAGCGGCTCGATGCAAGCGCTAGCGCTGATGTTGTGAGGTTGCAGGGGCTCGGCGGCGTGCGCAGCGAGCAGCCCTCGACGGGCCCGCGCTGCGCGCCGCGATGGCCGATATCGTGGCGCTCGTGCTCGCCTGTAAGCTCGCAGCGCCTGCGTGGCAGACGTCTCCGCTGGCGCGTGTGAGCGGCGCTTTTACGCGCGGACCGAGGCGCGCGGGGTGAAGGGTCGTAATCATCTGCGCCGATGATCTCGTGGAATCGCTCCTCCTCAGAGATGGCCAGGGCGGGGATCTCTCGTCGATGTTCGATAGGGCCTGTTTTCCTGCGTCGGACGACGGTGGCTGCCCCTCGGACGAGGACGTCGCCAGGTCATCCCGCCTTTGGGATCGCGCGCTCGGCATTCCGGAGCTTCTCGCCTCCGGATCGTCATGTCGCCCTGAAACTCCGGGGTAAGCGGCGGATCGCGACGGTTCGCCCCCGCGGAATCGTAGCAGCTCATCCATGCATCCAGGGGCCCGCGCTCACGCCACGGCCTGCGGCCCGTAGAGCAGGTGCGACGAGGATCCGCGCGAGCGCGTCGGCGAGGACGTCCTCCGGCGCCGCCCTCGCCGTCCGCGCGCGGAAGGCGATGAAGCCGTCAGGCCGAACGAGGACGGCGCCGTCGCGCCCTATCCCGTATGCGCCGCCGAGCGCGCCGCTCGGATCCTCCACGTCGCCGCCGACGCGGTGCGAGGAGAGCGGGATCCCCGTCCGGCGCGCGAGCGTGCGCGCCGCCTCGCACCACGCGTCGCCGCCCTCGGCCGCCAGCAGCACGAAGCCGCGCCCGAAGAGATCGAGCGTCGAGATGCGCGCGCCCTGCCGCGAGAGCCACACGTGCGGCGCGCGCGTGCCCGGGCGCCCCCGGAGATCTGTCGCGCCCGGGCCGGGAGGCGCGCCCGGCTCGAGGATCACAGCCTCCGAGGCGTAGCCGTACCCGACCACGAAGTACGGGAAGGCGCGCCGCATGGTCCAGAGCATCGCGAGCCCGGACCTGCCGGTCATGAGCCCGCGCTCGTCGTTCATGTCCCCCGCGATGTCGGCGACGGCGCGCGCGACGGGCCGCCGCTCGACGTCGTACGTGTCGAGCAGCCCTTCGCCCGCGCGCCCCGCGAGCACGGCCGCGAGCTTCCACGCGAGGTTGTGCGCGTCCTGGATGCCCGTGTTCGCGCCGAAGCCGCCCCACGGCGGCATCACGTGGGCCGCGTCGCCCGCGAGGAAGACGCGCCCGTGGCGGAACCCGTCGGCGACGCGCACGGCGGACTGCCAGGGCATCACGCCCTTGAGCTCCACCGCGAGATCCGGGATGCCCGTGGCGCGGCGGATGATCTCCTCGCAGCGCTCGCGCCCGAAGTCTTCGGCGCGCTCGCCCTTCTCGGGATCGAACGGGACGTGGAGGACCCAGAGATCGGTGTTGTTGACCGACGCGAAGAGCCCACGGAGATCGCCGTCCTCGACGAGGCACATGCTGAACTCTCGCCCGCGTACGAGCTCGGTGAGATCAGCGCGAAAATAGAGGTTGAGCTGGTGGGTGAGGACGCCGCGGCCGCTCTGGCCGACGCCGAGGGAGGTCCGCACCGGGCTCCGCGCGCCGTCGGCCGCGATCACGTAGTCGGCGCGAGCTCGCCGCCGCGCCCCGCTCCCTCGATCCAGGAGGGTCGCCGTCACGCCCTCGGCGTCCTGCGCGAGCTCGACGAGCTCGGTCGAGAAGCGCGCGTCGACGCCGCGCGCCCTGGCCGCATCGAGGAGCACGGGCTCCAGGTGGTCCTGCGTGACCCGGCAGGGCGAGGTCGGGCTCTTGGGCGATCCTTCGCCGCGCATCATCCGCTCGCGGAGCCAGCGGATGACGAGCCCGTTCGAGCGGCGCGACGCCATCACCTCGGAGAGCGACCGCCCCTTGTAGACGCCCATGCTCGGCGCGATCGCCTCTCCGGCCTCTCGCGCCGCGGCCTCGAGCCCGAGCCCGCGGAGGAGCTCCATCGTCCGCCCGCTCACGCCGCGCGCGCGGGGGTGGATGCTCGTCCCGGCGTGGCGCTCGACGAGCAGGGAAGGCACGCCGTGCTGCGCGAGGAAGAGCGACGCGGACAGGCCCACGACGCCGCCGCCCACGATGAGCACCTTCACCCGCTCCACCTCGTCACCGTCGATTTGCGTCATTTGCGTCATGAGCCTCGCCTCCGGCTGGTACATACTGAGAGTAGATCCAAATTTGTAGTGAGTGCAAATTTTATGTCACAGCAATCTTCAAGAGACCGCAAGATCCCGGCGACCAAGCGCGCCCCGGCGCAGACGCGCGCCGAGCCGGAGGCGCCCCCGCCGCCGGCCGGCCTGCGCGAGCGGAAGAAGCAGGCGACGCGGCTCGCGATCTCGGACGTCGCCACGCGCCTCTTCATCGAGCGCGGCTTCGATCGCGTGACCGTCGCCGAGGTGGCGGAGGCCGCGGGCGTCTCGGTGAACACGATCTTCAACTACTTCGCGACGAAGGAGGATCTCTTCTTCGATCGCGGCGAGGAGGTCGGAGGAGAGCCCGCGCGCATGGTCCGAGCGCGCCGCCCGGGCGAGCCCGTGCTCGCGGCGCTCGAGCGGGGCCTGCGCGAGAAGGGGGCGACGTCGGCCTACGAGGGCGCGAGGGTCCTGCCGTTCCTCGCCACCATCGAGGCGAGCCCTGCGCTCAAGGCGCGCGAGCGCGCGCTCTTCGACCGCAGCGAGGAGCTCCTCGCGGACGCGCTGCGCGAGGCGGTGGGCGCGCCCGGCGACGACCCCGCTCCCCGGATCATCGCGGCGCTCATCACGGCGCTCGAGTGGACGATCATCCGAGAGCACCGCGCGCGGCTGCTCCGCGGCGAGCCCGACAAGAAGATCCGCGCCGCGCTCGGCCGCATGGCCAAGCGCGGCTTCGCCCTGCTCCGCGACGGCGTGGGCTCCTTTGGCGCGTAGCAAGCGTGAGCCGGCGCGCGCAGGCCCGCCGCACGCCGGTGAAGAGCCGTGAGCCCCCCAGGCCCTGTCAAGCGACAGTAGTTCTTCCTGACGCTCTACCCGCCACGCCAGCGGCCCACGATACCCGGCGCACTGGACCCCCTTCTGTCTCACGGCAGCGTGAGCGAATGGCCATGTCGGCCATCGAAGATGCAAGGTGGGCCCCACGAGGGGACGTGGGAAAGGTCTTGAAGGCCGTCGAGCAGAAGGCCCGCGGGATCACCCGCTGGGCTACATGTCCGAGAATTCGATCTTTTCGAGCTCGAGGAGCAGCGCGAGGTTCGCGGGATCGGTGCGGGACGGCGCGAAGCCGATCCACCGGAGGCCGCTGGCCCTCGCCCTCTCCCATGTCGCGCGGCATGCCGCGAACCAGTCACGAACGAACTCGTCCTGGCTATCTCGGAACCCTTCCGGCCGGTACATCATGGATCGATAGGACAGGAGCATCATCATCTTGTCAAACGTGGACAGCTCGACGTCGCGCGGCTTCTCATCCGACCAGACCAGCATCCCCTTGGTCAGCTCGTAGCCCACCCTCGCGTCCGGATCCTCTGTCAGCGCCTCGATCTTCGCCCGGTCGGCGGGCGGGAACAGATCGTTCGAGTCGGTGCCGAACAAGTCGTTCATTCGACGAGCGTATACAGGTGTCCATGCCGCGTCCAGGAGCCGCGCGTGGTCCGCTGAGCGGCATCGATGGCGCTCATCCCTCTGCGAGCGCGAGGGGCCGCTGGGCGATGACGTTCACGAGGTAGTCGCGCAGGGCCGTCACTTTGCGCGGCACGTGCTGAGACCTCCTTCAGAAGGCGAGCGCTGCGGCGCGAGACGGCTGCTGAGGCCGATTGCCCCGGGTCATTGGCCGGCAGGCGGCTGCCAGAGCTCCACCTTGTTTCCTTCTGGATCGATGACCCAGGCAAACTTCCCGTACTCGGAATCGTCAATCTTCTCGAGGACGTTGCAGCCTTCTTCGCGCAAGACCTTGACGAGGGCGTGGAGATCCTCGACCCGGTAATTGACCATGAACGTCGCAGCGCCGGGCGCAAACTGGTCGCTTTGCGCCGGAGCAATGGACCAGACGGTCGTTCCAGCGACCGGCTTGCCTTCACCGTCGGTCCAGGTAAAGGCCGTGCCACCCCATTCTTGGACATCGATCCCGAGGTGCCGCTTGTACCAAGCCTGCAGCGCCGGAGCGTCTTTGGCCTTGAAGAAGATGCCGCCAATTCCAGTGACTCGCTTCATAGAACCTCCGAGGACGGGTGGTGGAGGGAGACTGTGTTTCTGCGACCTGACGCCTGAGTCGAGCCGCGCCGCGAAGCGGTGTCGGCTCGAACGATCTGTTGGCTATCGCACCATGGGTTGGCGGATGATGGTCTTCCACTTGGCCGGATCGGCGCGACGTATGTCGCTCAGATACACCTCGTGGTGCTTTCCTGCAAGCGCCGATCGCGCACCAATGAAATCATGGACTCGCTGAATGGTCGGCCCTTCTTCAGTGAAGGGGCCAATGTGAAGTATCTGAGCGCATGATCCTTCGGTGAAGCTCTCCAGCCTGAGCGCGTCCACCGCGGGGAGCGCCTTCTTTCGCCTCACTTCCGCCACGGCCGCGTGGATCATCGCCTCCTCCACGAAATGAGGCTGCATGATCATCATCGTCCATTTCCACCTCGACCTGTCGTTGGAGGTGAAGACGGACATGTCGTCCGACCACCAGAGGCCTTCGAGAGGCATGACCGCATAGTCGATTCCTTGCGCCCCCTTCTTCATCATGAACTTCGTCGTGTAGGCAACGGAGAACAGCGCCGCCACTGCCTCGGCATACTGCTGTGAAGTGTTGGGGTCGCCCTCTCCGTCGATCATGAGGAACTGAAATGTCGGCACTTCGACGTGAACCACCTCCTTCGCGGATGCCTGGTAGAGATGTTTGAGCTCCCTCTTGAGATCAACTTTCGACACGAATGCACCTGAGGATTGCGAACGCACAAGCCCACCTGCCCGGCGGGCGGGGGAGCCACGAATCTGGAAGAGCCTACAGGCCCGCCAGGTGAGGTGCAGCGCATGGTTCGGCCCTGTCAGCTCTTCTCCGCGAACCAGCCCTTGTAGTCGAAGAACGGGTGCCCACGAACCCGGTGCCCGCCCCGTAGCTCGTCCAGCGACCACAGGTGCGGGTGTAGTCGTCCATCGCCGCCCCGCTGAACCGGGACAGCAGCCCGGCCACGAACCCGGCCACCTGCTCGTCGCCGGGGTGCCGCCCGGACACGTCGGCGATCACGCAGGCCGCCGGCTCGCCGCCGAGCCGCTGCACGATGTCGGCCCAGTCCTCCGGCTCGTGCTCAAGAGGGCCGTGCCGGTACAGGTTGATGTACAGGCAGGCGTCACCCGCCACGAACACGACCCACGGCTCCCGCTGCTCCGGGTAGGCGGCGTCGAGGTGCGCCGTGACCGCAGACTCTGTAGTGTCCCTCAGGAAAACGACGACCGACCGCATCGCGCCCCTACCGCCTCCGCTCGCCGAAGATACCGGCGCTTCGGCGGCGAGCGCAAGCTCGTCCGCGGCAAGCGCCATGGGGCCCCGAGGACAACACAGCCATGCCCTCCTGTGCACTACCGCCGCCGTACAGTTCCTGCAAGCGCGCTCGGCGAGGACCAACGCGAGGAGGCTCGCCTGTCGGATTGACTGCCGCCCCACGTGTCGCGCCGACTGGTCGCCAACATCCACCTATCGGGACGCGCCGGACGTAAAAAGACGAGATTGGAAGGGCTTGCTGCGCCCACGGGATCGGTAATAACGACGGACGATGCGAACGGCCTCTTTTTTCCTCGTTACACACTGTCTGCTCGCGAGCGCCTGCACGCAAAGGACGCCGCGGAGCGCGGGGCACGACGCGCGCGGACCCGCCGTGGAGATCATCGCGAAAGGCGAGGCGTCGTGGGACGGCGCGGCGCTGCCGGCCTACCCGACGACGACACCGGAAATCACCGTCGCACGTATCACGATCCCTCCGCGCGGCGCGCTCCCAGTCCACAAGCACCCGATCATCAACGCGGCCTATCTGGTCTCCGGCGCCGTCACGATCGTGGCGGAGTCGGGCCGAGAGCGCCAGCTGCGCGCGGGGGACGCGATTATCGAGCTCGTCGACGCCTGGCATACCGGGCGGAACGACGGTGACGAGCCGGCGGTGTTCGTGGTCGTTTACGCCGGCTCACCGGGAATTCCGCTCTCCGTCAATAAGTAGTGGACCGCGCGCTGTCGCGGGCGTGACGGCATGTCGCTCACGTTCGTCCCCTTTGGTTCGGAGGCGCTGCCCAAGGTCGCGATGAACGCGCTGACCCCCGCATGCTGCAGCGGGTATGCATTGCCGATGCGCTACGGCCCGACCGCGAGGCTCCCCGGGGGCTGGCCTCGCAGCGAGCGGCCGCCGTCCACGGGCTTCAGCGCCCGGCGCAGTCGACGAAATCCCAGGTGATGGGGACGCGACCCTGGTCTGGATCGGCGATCTCCCGGAACGGGCCCTGCCCTAGATCGACGCTGCCGCTCGCGCACGAGGGGCAGAGATCGATGACGCGGACCACCACCGACCCATCCGGCCCGTGGACCTCGATGCACCTACCGCAGGCCGCCCCCTCCGCGAACTGGTCTGGATTCAGGGCGGCGACATAGGCGTCGGCGCCCGGCACCTCGAAGCCGCAGGCGCCGACTCCGACGCTCGGATCGTAGAACGTACCGTCGCCCGAGAAGGACTGTGCCAGCGCCGGAGCGGCGATCGCGGACGAAGCCAGGATCGCCGGGAGGAAGCGCAGCCGCCTGGATGGACGACGCGAGGTGAGCGATGTTCGCTTTGACATGAGGGCTACCTGAAGCTCGGGTCGCCCTGGGTCAATCTGACGGCCGCGCCCCGATCGTACGGGCCTACCTGTTGCAGCGGCCGCTGTTCTTGTCGAAGAACGGCGTCGTCGACACCGGGCGTCCCTGCGGCGGGTCGATCTCCACCTCCAGGGGGCCGTCGGGCGTCCAGGCTTCTTCGCACGCGACAACCTGCTCGTCGAACCGCCCGTCGCTCTCCATCCAGATGTCGATTTGATCGCTTTCGCAGGAAGCGCAGGTATCTTCCACGATCAGGTACTTCCTTAGGGCAGGAAGGTACATCCGGGTACCGGGCTGGAACCTGCCTTGGCGGACCGCCACGGTGATCGGATCGTCGCTCGTCCCCGTCCCGCCCGCGCCTTGATGGATGACGGGGTCCGAGATGGCGTTGCCCGGCGGATCGTTGTCGGGCCAGCCGTAGAACGTCACCTCGAACCTGCTCGCCGCGCCGGCCGATCCACTCCAGAAGGTTGCGATGCCAGCGGCGTAACAGACAAACATGGACAGCTTCATAAGGCCTCTTTCCTCCCCCCGGTCGGGGCCGATCCGTGTGCCCGCACGATGCCTGTTTCGCACAGGCCAGCTCCGCGAAGGCACAGGGCGGGCCCGCCCCGCAGGCTGGGGGGCGGATGCTCGAACCCAATGGACGTCCTGTGTCCGGCGCACGCAGCACGTCGGGCACAGGACGTCCCAGACGAGTTCGGCCCGTCATCAGGAGAGGACGGCGTCGCCGTGGAGACGCTCCGGTTCCTGAATAGCTGGATTGGAGCTCGCGCAGCGAGCCGCGCCGGTGGAAGCCGGCGCGTCCACAGGCCCGGGTGCAGCGGCGGCCAGGCGGATCGGTCGAGCACCGCAGGTTCCCGTACCACCCGGGACCGTCCCGTCAGCGGGGCGCTCGGGCGGGAAGCATCGGCATCTCCTCGAACACCTCGTCGTCAGGCAAGGAGAGGACCTCGAAATTATCGTTGCTTGAAAGAGCGCTTTGAGCCCACGCGGCCGAGGTGCGTGTCGCCGAACGCCGTCCCGTACTTGAGCCCATAGCCCAGCATCCGATCGAAGCCGATGTGCCCGACCCAGATCGCCGCACCGAACAGCAGCGCCGGCGAGCCAAGCGCGACCGACGCGGCCGCGAGCAGCGCCGGAGCCAGATGGCTGTGCCCCGCGTTGTAGGCCACCGCGCCCACCCGCGGGCCCGCGAGGTAGCCGAGCAGCGACAGGTCGGGCAGGAGGAACAGCGCCGCGAACCATCCCCAGCTCCCGCCCAGGTGCGCGTAGGCGAGCAGCGCGGCTCCGAGCACGAGCGCGCCCTCGAGGCGCAGGAGCGCGCGCGGCATGCCCCTGGCCCCGCCCGCCGAGACCTCGCAGGTGGGCTGCGGCGCGGGGCCAAGGGTAGAGGGAGCAAGGTCGAGCGCAGGGAGCATCGCGGCGGTGGTCATGGTCGTTCTCCTCGTCGTGCGTACCGGCGCGGGGTATCCGTCCTGAAGACCCCATCCTCGCGTGGAGCGCGCCGTGGCCGTGAATTCGCGGGCGCGGGTGCCGGCGACGTGGAGAGCATGGTCGCTGCGGGGGCTCATGAACATTGTACAAATGCGTCCATCCGCTCATCATCTTTTGATGAGCCCAGCCGAGCCCTCGTGGGACCTCTACGGTGCCTTCCTTGCGGTCATGCGCACCGGCAGCCTCTCCGCCGCCGCGCGTGCCCTCGACGTCGCGCAGCCCACCGTGCGCCGCCAGATCGAGCAGCTCGAGTCGCAGCTCGGCGTCGTGCTCTTCACCCGCGCGCCGAACGGCCTCGTGCCGACCGAGCTCGCGCTCGCCACGCTGCCCTACGCCGAGTCCATCGCCGCGAGCGCGCGCGCCCTCGTGCGCGCCGTGTCGAGCCCCACCGATGCCGACCGCGGCACCGTGCGCGTCACGTGCAGCGAGGTCGTCGGCGTCGAGGTGCTTCCCCGGATGCTCGCCCCGCTCCTCGTTGCTCATCCGCGCCTTCAGATCGAGCTCGTCGCCACGAATCGCACCGAGGATCTCCTGCGCCGCGACGCCGATGTCGCCGTGCGCATGGCGGAGCCGACGCAGGCCGGCCTGGTGAGGCGCTGCGCCGGGCGCGTCGAGCTCGGCCTCTTCGCCACCAAGGCGTACCTCGCTGTGCACGCTGCCCCGACGTCGCTCGCTGGGCTCGTGCAGGGCCACGCCCTCATAGGCGCCGACGGCTCCCGCGCCATGATCGACGCGCTCGCCGCCGCCGGGCTCGTCACCACGCCGCGCGATTATGCGTTCCGCAGCGACAGCGACATCGCGAAGCTCGCCGCGGTGCGCGCCGGCCTCGGCATCGGGGTGTGCCAGCTCCCGCTCAGCCGGCGGCCGGTGCCGCTCGTGCGCGTGCTGCCCGCGCTCGCCTTCCACCTGGACGCGTGGGTCGTCATGCACGAGGATCTGCGCGCCGTGCGCCGCGTCCGCCTCGTCTTCGAGCACCTCGTCGCGCAGCTTGGTGCCTACGCGACCCAGGCACGCGAAACACGGCCGGTGGCGGCGAAGGCCCGGCGCCCGGGCACGCGGCGAAGGCCCAGCTCGGGCCGAGCGGCGAGGACCCGTTCCTGACGACCGAGGTGGGGTCTCCCATCTGGCCCACGGTGACGCTGGGGCGCTCGGCGGATCGTCACGGCCCCGTCACGAGACCCGAGATGTGGATCTGTACGAGCGGACCATTCGCCTCGTCGTATACCACCACACTCGAGCCTCCGATCTCGCGTCGAACGATCACGTCCTGAAACACCATCGGCCCCTCTCCGAACTGCAGCAGCGCGCCCGTCGCCTCCAGCGCGTGATGCAGGTGGGGAAAGAAGGGCTGCACAGTGTACCCCGCGGGCACCGGTGGATACGAGCCGATGAGCGTCGCCGTCCCTGTCGCGTCGATCTGCCAGAGCTCGGCTGCCCCGCTACCCTGGTCCGTGGCGAGCGCGACGCGGAACGAGTCCGGCGCGAGCGCGCACGGCGAGCAGCGGAGCGTTCGGCAGGCCGACGATCGGCACCGAGCTCGCGTTGGCGAGATCGACGACACGGTTCTTAGTGAGCGCGAGGTTCGCGTAGCCGAGGTGGACGAGCATGTCCTGATCGTCGCCGTACACCATGACGCCGTTCGCGTCGTACCAGTGCTTGTTCCAGTCGCCGGAGCAGCTGTGTATCCACGCTCGCCCGGGCCCCACCTTGATGTCCTCGATCCAATCGTTGGGGACGCATGGTGCCGTCGGCAGGACGAGGTCGTTCGCGTCCGAGCCGTTGAGGTACGTGCCCAGATAGGGACATGCGTCGCACACGAATTCGCGAACCGATCCTGTGAGCACGTAGAGCAGCTTGCCGCCGTCTTGGAGGTGTGCGGTGAACTCATCGTAGGCGCCGATGAACCTGACGGCGGCCGTGTTCGGGTCGCTCCAGTGGGCCATGGCGTCGCGACCGCTGGAGCCCGGCTGGACCGTCCCCAGCAGGTAGACCTCCGCAGGATCGAACACGTCGCTGATGTTGCCCGGACCGCCGCCGCCTTCGAGCTCGGCCGCCGCACCCACGCCGCCCGCGCGCGCCGGGGCGCGCTCCTCACCGACGCCGCCCGCGTGGCGCGGTACTTCGGCCCGAGGCTGGCGTCCCTGGTCCATGAGGAGCTCTGGATCGCCGCGCTCGACAGCCACGGCCGCGTCCGTGAGACGCGCCTGCTCGCCCGCGGTTCCGACGACGCCCTCCACGTCGGCCGCTCGACCGTCTTGCGCACGGCGCCTGGAGATGGCCGCCCACAGCTTCGTCCTGGCCAATAACCCCCGAGCGGCGACCCGACGCCGACCCGCGGGGACGAAGCGATGACCCTGGAGCTGCGCCGCCTCTCGGCGGAGCTGCACGTCCCGCTCAAGGCCCCCGTCATCGTCACGCCCAGCGGCCGCTACGCCGCCGTCCACGAGGTTGCCCTCGCGGGGCGCTGCGCCCCTGCGGATCCGGCCGCCAGCTTCCCGCGCACCGCCCCGGCCGGGGGCTCCGGGAGCCCCGGCAGCGGCAGAGGCGCTGGAGCACGTGGAGCAACCGACCGTGGCTTGGCTAGCCCGAGTTCGGTCAGGTCGCTCTGTGCCTGCGCTACGCCAGTCGACGTCGGCCATCGCCGTCGTCGCGGCAGCACCTCGCCGATGGGGAAGCGCGCCTGGGCAGCCTCCGAGCCGCGCGGTACAATCCCCCCGTGAACCTTCCCGAGCTGGAAGCCGAAGCCCTGAAGCTGCCCGTCGCGGAGCGCGCACGTCTCGCAGAGACGCTTCTGGCAAGCCTGGATGAGCTCTCCGAGGAGGAGCACAGGCGCCTCTGGACCGAGGAAGCGACGCGCCGGGACGCAGAGCTTGACGCGGATCCGTCTCGGGGGCGACCGGCCGAGGACGTCTTTCGTGATGCCCGCGCGCGGCTCCGGTGACGCTCCCGGTCATCGTTCACGACCCGGCTGAGGTCGAGCTGAACGAGGCCGCCGCCTACGACGCTCGGGCACGTCCTGGTCTTGGTGACACCTTCGTCGCCGAGGTTCAAGGCGCGTCGATGCCCCGGCTGCGTCACCGCTCGCGGGAAGGGCTGTGGAGAACGATGTTCGCTGGTGGCTCGTGCGGCGATTCCCCTACAGCGTTTTGTACCGCGTACGGGCCGATCACATTCGTATTCTCGCGATTGCACATCAGAAGCGGCGGCCCTTCTACTGGCGCGGGCGCCAGTAGTCCGGCTCCGCGCCTGCTCGCCCGTAGTGGCGCCGACGTCATCTACGTCGGCCGCGCAACCGTCCTGCGCACGGCGCTGGACATGGCCGCCCACAGCTTCGTCCTGGCCCATAACCACCCGAGCGGCGACCCGACGCCGACCCGCGAGGACGAAGCGATGACCCTGGAGCTGCGCCACCTCTCGGCGGAGTTGCTCGTCCCGCTCACGGCCCACGTCATCGTCACGCCCAGCGGCCGCTACGCCGCCGTCCACGAGGTTGCCCTCGCGGCGCGCCGCGCCCCGCCGATGGGCACTGCAGCACCACGCATCCAGCCACAGCGCATCGCGCCGGCCGGCTGCTCCGCAAGCCTCCGGCAGCGGCGGCTCAGGCTGGCGGATGGCGCCCCCGCCCCATCTGGTCCGGCCTGGTGGATGGCCATCGCGGAAGTCTCTGGTCACAACACCCGGCAGGATCCGCGCAAGGAGAAGCTCACCCGACCCAAGGATCAAGTCATGCTACAGGTGCTCCGCGCGACGCTCGACGAACGGAGACGGACCTGAGCACGGATGCCGTTGGCATCTCTCGCATCCCTCGTGCACGAGGAGCTCTGGATCGCGGCGCTCGACGCCCACGGCCGGGTCCGTGAGACGTGCCTGGGTGGGTGGTCGGCTCCGCTGGATCTGGCAAGGAGCTCGCACGTCGGCCGGGAGCGAGCGCGGGGCGAGGGAGGGCACCCCGCCGGAACACCCCACCGTTCGTGCGACCTACTCTTCAAAGCGACCCGTGGCGTCACGATCGCGGTCGTATCGTCTCGTGAGTGGAAACGGCGGCAACCAGGACTCGCGACGAACGATCCAGCTTTCGTAGGTTGGCATCAGTTGATCTGGGGCATCCAGGGAGCCCAGGTTCACTTCGATCTCGTCTGCGCTGCGCGCAAAAATAGACGAGCCGCAGCGGGGGCAGAAGAACCGCCCGGCGTAGTCGCGGGTCTCGCCATCGATCGTCACCGCATCCTGAGGGAACACCGCAGAAGCGTGAAAAAGGGCTCCATGATGCTTGCGGCAGTCGAGGCAGTGACAAAGGCCGACCCGGTATGGGCGTCCCGACGCCACAATTCGCACGTCGCCGCACAGGCAACCGCCGGTGAATCGGTCCATACTGGGTCTCCTCTGAAATCGAGCGGTCGGAATGGCTCCAGCGAACGGCACTGTCATTGCTATTGCTCCGAAGCCCAGCCGGTGAAGGCAGGCTCGGGAAGCTTCGCAGCATCAGCGACGCCTGGATCCATCTGAGGAACCTGTGTCCTCGAGGCAGCCGCCGCGGCTGACGACTCCGCTTGCGCTCGGATCAGCTCGGGCTCTGTGACGCGATGAGCGATCGCAGCCAGTCGTCCGAGGCCTTGCGGTACTCGGGGACGCGGCTCCGCTCGGCCGCGGCGAGCGCCTCCTTCAGCCGAGGCGCGTCGAGGTCGTGGATGTAGCAGGGGGTACCCGGCTGCTGGCGCCACGCGTCCTCGAGGCCGCCCGCGTCGACCGCATCGAAGCCGAGCTCGTCGACGAGGCGCATGACCTTCGCCCGCGCTTCCGGCGGATCCCCCGCGATCGGGAGCGCGACGCGCCCCGGCGTGCCCTTCGGCTTGCCCTTCGCGAGCAGGCTCTCGAAGTAGATGTTGTTGAACGCCTTGACCACCGGCCGCCCAATCTGGTCGGCGACCCACGCGCTCTCGACCTGCCCCGCCTCGATGGCCGGGATGCTGCCGTCGCGGACCGGGTAGTAGTTGTTGGTGTCGATCACGACCACGTCGGCGGGCACGCCGGCGAAGAGATCCTTCGGCAGGTCCACGACCGCGCGCTGGGGGATCGTAACGACCACGATCTCGCCGCCGCGCGCGGCCTCCGCGGCCGTGACGGGGGTGGCGCCGGTCTCGGCGGCGAGCTCGCGGAGCGTGTCCGGCCCGCGCGAGTTCGCGATCACGACCTGGTGACCGAGCTTCCCCAACAGCTTCGCCAGCGACCCGCCGATCAAGCCGGCGCCGATGATTCCGATCTGCATTCGTCACTCCTTCGAGCCGAGCCGCCCGCGATCGAGCGCGGACGCCGGCGGTCCAAATGCATCGTCTGACGCAGACGGGCGATCGCTCGCTGAATGGTCGGTCCGCCTTGAACTCGGACCCACCCTCACGTGCCGCCCCCACGCATCGTGCAAAGGCAGCGTATCCGACGGCTGCCCCACCTTGTCAAGCAGACCAACGCAGGACCGTGCGGTACCTACACCGGACGACGACGCGAGCGAGCGCTCGATGCCCTACCCCTCCGAAGCGAAGAAGCGCCCCTGCAACGGCGCGGCCGATCGGTGGCGGGGCTGTTCAGGTTGCCGCAGCTTGCCGAGCTCTCCACCACGCGGGACGGCGTCCGAAGCCGCGGCAAAACACGCGCTGACGATGAGCCACGTGGAGAAGCGCGCGGATGGCCGCGGGCTGTCGAGCTGCGGACACGGGGTCTGGCCGACAGGTGCCGGCCGGACGCATGCGCGGCCGGCCGCGCTCGATCTCCTCTTCGCCCGCGCCCTCACCCGCTCTCGGAGATGGTCCCGATGAGCCCGGTGGGCCGCGTCCCCGTCGGCGCCCCCGCCGAGACGGCGGCCGAGCTCTCGACGACAACGCAGATGAGCACGTGGCGCGTCCGCCGCGCGTCGGGCCATTGATGGTCGCGCGCCGCGCGTCGAGCGCACGGGCATGCCGATGAGAGGCGCACGCCTGGCGCGTCGCTGGACGCGATCGATGACGCAGGCGAGTATGTACATGGTGCGTGTGCCGGTCGACGGGGCATCGAGGGTCGTGCCTGAGACAAGGCATGATCGCCGAGGGAGGGCAGAAGACTGCCCCGCGAACCTCGACGAGGGTCCCGGCGTCGGTGTGCTATTGACGGTGGGCCGCCGGATGGAGAAGCTCGCACCATGAGTAGCGCGCTGATCGTCGGTGACCTCCAGGTCGGGATTCTCGACAACTACCCGTTCGCGAAGGCCGTGGTGCCGCCGGTGACCGAGCTGCTGTCGCGAGCCCGCGCAGCCGGGGTGCTGGTCGTGTTCGTGCGTACCGCGTTTCGGGCCAACGGCGCGGACTTGGCGGGTGAGGTCTTCGCGGCCTTCCACCGGGCCGGCAACCTGTTCCACGAGGGGTCGCCGGGTACGGAGGTCGCGCTGGAGGTCACCGCGGACGACGTTGTCGTGCTCAAGCGGCGCACGAGCGCGTTCGCAGGAACGGATCTCGATCTGGTGCTCCGCGCCCGCGGCGTGGACTCGCTCGCGCTCACTGGTGTCGCGACGAGCGCCATGGTCGCGGCCACGCTGTACGATGCGTCGGACCGGGGCTACGAGCTGACCGTGCTCCGCGACGGGTGCGCCGACCCGGACCCGGCGGTGCACGAGCTCCTCGTCAACACCGTCTTTCCCAGCAGGGGCGCGGAAATCGTTACGTGCGCGCAGTGGCCAGCTCGTGGTGCGCGTACGGCTCCCCGTTGAACGGCTCGACCTCGCGGTAGCCCGCGGCGCGGTACGGCATCGCGCCGGCTTTGCGCGCTGCGCGCGACGACGCGAGCAAGCCTGCCAGGTTCCGGGCTCCTGAGACAACTTGCGCCACGCCGGCGACGCCCGTCTGCCCGAGCGCCTGCTCCCGGCGTTTGGCCTGCCCGTGGCGCTGCCGGAGCAGGGCGCGAAGATTTTTTCGAGCGACCGATGAGTTCTCCTCGGGCGGGGCGTCCATGGAGCAAAAGGAGACCCCCTCATGTCCCACAAGCTCTTCGTCAGCCTGCCCATCAAGAACCTCGAGCGCACCACGGCGTTCTTCAAGGCCCTCGGCTTCACGTTCAACCCGAAGTTCACGGGCGAACAGGCCGCCTGCATGCTCATCGGCGAGCACGCCTACGCGATGCTGCTCGTCGAGCCGTTCTTCAAGACGTTCACCAAGAGGGAGATCTGCGACACCGCGACGCACGTGGAGGGGGCCTTCGGGCTCACGTGCGAGAGCCGCGCCGAGGTGGACGCGATGGTGGAGAAGGCGCTCGCCGGCGGCGGCAAGGAGCCGGACCCGCCGCAGGACCACGGGTTCATGTACAGCCGGAGCTTCGAGGACCTCGACGGGCACCACTGGGAGGTGCTGTGGATGGATCCGAAGGCCGCGCAGTAAGCCGCACGGATCTCGGCGGAGGAGGAGGATTCGAACACCTGGCGCGGGCGGCGTCATGCGCGACGAACGAAGCCCGCTTGCGGCCCGCGCGCGGCGGGGTTCTGCTCGCCGCATGTCCGACCTCAAATTCTATTACGCCCCCATGACGAGCGCAGACCGGGTGCACTGGGCGCTCGAGGAGCTCGGCGTCCCCTACGAGAAGGTCAAGCTCGACCTCGCGGCGGGAGATCAGCGCAAGCCCGAGTACCTCGCGCTCAACCCGAACGGCAAGGTCCCGCTGCTGGTCGCGGAGGGGAAGCCGATCTTCGAGGGGCTCGCGATCCTGCTCTACCTCGGCGAGCGCTTCGGCGTGGACAAGGGCCTCTTCCCGGCGCTCAACGCCGATCGCGCCGAGGCGTTCAAGTGGATGGCCTGGGGCAGCGTCACGCTGTTCGAGGCGACGACGCGGCTCCTGCGCAACACCCTGGAGCGCTTCCCCGCCGAGGAGCGCAACCCCAAGGTAGCCGAGGGCGCGAAGCAGGACCTCACGAACGGGATCGAGATCCTCGATCGCGCGCTCGAGGGCAAGGAGTACCTCGTGGGCAACCAGTTCTCGCTCGCCGACGTGTCGCTCGTGACGGCGGTGCCGTTCCTGGCCCGCTTCGGCGTGGACCTCTCGCCTTTCGCGAACGTGAACGCGTGGATCGCCGGCTGCACGAGCCGGCCTGCGGCCAAGCGGGTCAGGCCCGGCTGACGTCTCGCCCTGGCCGCCCGGCCGCGCTGGCGGCTATCTCATGAGCTTCATGAGCGCCAGCCGCGGCGGCGGCCACCCCGACGCCCAGGCCGACTGGATGAGCTACCGGCTGCTCGATACGCTGCGCGAAGCTCCGGTCCCGACGACGTGTATCCGCAGTACCGGATGCTCCCTGCTGCGCCAGCAGCAGGCATGTGCTGCGCGTGTGCTGCTGGCGCAGCAGCCAGCGGTCGCCATGGGCCTGCGCCGGCTCGGGAGCGTGGTTTGCAAGGCGCCCGCGCGGCAGCGCCACCCGATTCGGCACCGCGGACGAACGCGCCGGACGACTGGCCGCTCGCCTCGGTTCGCGTGATGACCTCTTCGCCGCCTCTCCCCCAGCGTTATCTCCTCGGCTTCATGGTGCTCGGCCTGCTCGCGGGCTCGAGCAACGGCGTGGCCAAGGTGGTCCTGCCGCTGTATGCCGCCTCGCTCCACGCCTCCCCCTGGCAGATCGGCCTGGTCGGCGGCCTGCAGTTCACCGGCATGCTGCTGCTCTCGATGCCGGTCGGAGGGTTGATCGACCGCCACGGCAGCCGGCCGCTGTTCCGCTTCGGCGGCCTCGCGGGCGCGGCGCTGTACCTGATCGGCTTCACCCACATGGATCGGCCCTGGCAGCTCATCGCGGGCGTGGTCCTCTTCGGGCTGCTCAACCCGTTTCGCATGGTCGCGACCCAGACCGAGTTCCTTCACCTGCTTCCTCGCCTCGGCCCGCGCAAGGCAGGCTGGCAGCGCGCGTCCCACTCGCTCGGCATGTTCTTCGTGGGCCCGATGCTCGGCGCGCAGCTCCTGGGCCTGCTCGGCTACACAGGCGTGTTCGTGGTGACCGGACTCGGGCTGCTGGCGACGGTCTTCGTCGGCGATCGCGTGCTCTCCGGGGCTCCCCCCGGCCGCGGGCGCTCGGCCACGCCGCTCCTCGAGCGCCTGCGCGGACAGGTCGGGATCATCCTGTCTCGCCGCGAGCTGCGCCAGAGCATGCTCATCGAGCTGTGCGGCCAGATGGCGATGTCCTACTTCGCCGTGTTCGTTGTGTTGATCGCGATTCGCGAGTTTGACCTCTCGGTGCCACAAGCCGCGAGCCTCGTGACCATCCAGGGCGCCGTCTTCGTGCTGACCTTGCTCCTCGCCGGAGGCGCCCTGTCGCCGCTGCGCGACGCTGCCCGCTACGCGATCGCCTTCTCGCTGCTGCTCGCGACCGAGCTCCTGCTCGCTTTCCCCCTCGGCGTCGCGTCGCTGTGGATCGGGGCGGTCCTGCTCGGGCTCGGGCTGGGCGTGCAGCACCTCACGAGCGTCAATCGCTTCGCGGCGCTCACCGCCGAGCTCGGCCGCGGCCGGGTGGGCGGCCTGTTCTCGCTCTCGGGACCGGCCGGGGGCCTGATCGGCGCGGTGGCGGGCGGCTCGCTCGGGCAGCGCTTCGGCCTGTTCAGCGGCTTTCGCGTGCTCGCGGCGCTCTATGCGGTGCTGATGGTGTGGCACGGGCGCGGCGTCCTGACCGAGAACGGCCAGCCGGTCGCGCTCGCCGAGGGCGAGCCGGAGTGACCGCAGCCGCTACGCCAGCTCACGCAAGAACGACAGGACCACCGCTCCCAGGCGCTCGGGTTGTTCAAATGGAAGGCCGTGGCCGGCGTCCTGTACCTGTTCGATCCGTACGCGTGGGTTGAGGTTCTGCAGCTCCGTCGCCATCTCGAGCGTGACGACGGGGCTGCTGTCACCGGTGACGAGCAGGCTCGGGACGTCGATCGCGCTGACCACGTCGCGATACGCGGGGTTGGGCGGCGTGAGGACGTCGAACGCTTCCATGCGGGTCTTCAGCCTCGCCTCGGCTTGCAGCTCGATGATCTCGGGCGAGCGGTGCGGGTTTCGGGCTCGGGCCTTCGCAACGAGGTCAGACTTCTGTAAGCCGAGGGCCTGGCGGTGTTGCTCCGCGACGTCACTGGCGTGCACCTCGCGCTGGATCTCGGGGCTCAAGAACGTCGGGTCGACAAGAATGAGGCCGCGGATGATCCCCGCCCCTCGACTCGCCACCACCGCGGCGGTCATGCCGCCCATCGAGTGGCCAAGCAGAACCGGACGGGAGAGCTCCAGACCGCGGATGAGGCCCACGACGTCGCTCGCGTGATCGTCGTACCGGTATCCGTGGTGCGGCGCGCTCGAGCCGCCGTGCCCTCTGGCGTCGGGCATGACGACGTCGAATTCAGCTTCGAGCGCCCGCGCCAGGGGAGTCCAGCAGGCGCCGCTCCCCATCAATCCATGGAGCAGGACGACGGGAACCTTGGCGCCTCCGGTCCGGAGGTAGTGGATGTTGATGCCGTTCGTTTCGCAGACTCCGCTGATCCAGGTCGTCATGGGGCTGTTCCTGCCTGCCGCAGCTTCGCAAGTGGGATGAAATGGTTCAGGTCCAAGTACGCGGCCAAACGACCTGCCCATCTGCTGCCGCGCGAAGTGCGGTCGGCAGCATGGGCTTGTTCGACGGCTGATTCGAGTCAGATGGAAGGCGCCGTTCACGCAGCGCGCTTCGCGCCTTTACCATGAGTGCTCCGTCCCGACGTTCGCCGCGGTGGCGGCTTCCCACGCGAATGAGGCGGATGGGCGATCAGCACTTCGGCCGGGATCTGCATCGATGCGTGGAGCTTTCGGATCATCGGGAGCGTGAGCGCCCGTTTGCGGCCCAAGACCTCCGAGACGCGTGCCCTGGACCCGATCAGCGGCTCAAGCTCCTTGCGAGTCCACCCGAGTTGCTCGCAGCGCGCCTCGATCGCTGCGATCGGGTCTGGCGGCGCAACAGGGAACTGCTTGCGCTCGTACGCGTCGACTAGCGTCGCGAGCGCATCGAGCTCTTGCGCCTCGGGCGAGCCCGGCTCCGCGTCCCAGAGCTCTTCGATTCTACGAAGCGCCCGACCGTGACTCTCCTTATCCACAACAGGCTCGATCATCGCGGTGCCCTCATACGCTCGTCGCGTCAATTTTGTCGTATTCGGCATGGGTGCCGATGAATCCGACGTAGACCAGATACAATGGGCCGTACTTGACTTGAACGATCAAGCGGTAATTGTTGCCCTTGATGTCGAACACAACCCGGTTGTTCGGGAGGAAGTCGACGCTTCCGAAGACGGCTTTGATGTCAGCGGGCTCCGTTCAGGTGGCATTCTGGACGATGGAGAACCAGAGCCGCAGCGGAATCTCGGCATCGGCGTGCCGAGTCCAGAACTCAACGAGAGTGCTGCGGCTGAAGATCCTCACGGAGTGAAAGGCATATCATGCTCCCGCGGTGGGAGCAAGCCCTTCGAGTGCAGCCTCCGGTGGCAGCTGAACCAGGCCATCACGAACGCGCATCGACGGGAGAGGACGCGCCGCGCTTCGCTACCCATCGCAGCAGCGTGTCGAGCGCCGGGCAGAGCGCTTGTCCCCACTCGGTGAGCCCGTACTCGACCCGGGGCGGCACCTCGGGGTGCGTGACGCGCCAGACCATCCCGTCCCGCTCCATCTCCCGGAGCTGCTGGATCAGCATCTTCTGCGAGACGCCAGGGATGGCGCGTTCGAGCTCCGAGAAGCGCTGCACCTTCCCTCCGAAGAGGCGGAACAGGATCACCAGCTTCCAGCGCCCCTTGACGAGCTGGAGGGCCTGCTCGACACGCTCGGCGGCGATCTCGGGGGTGGCCGGCTCGTCATACTCACCTTCGGGTGCGTCCCCCACCTTTTTGTGCGTTCTTGCCACCCGATGAGCCTAGCCCAACTTTGCGTGTGAGGGGTCCACGTGCTGGGCCTCGGGTCATCGTCCCCCAGGAGGAACCGTCGTCCATGCAAGTGAACACGCCCCGAAAATTCTCGATCGATCCGGAGGAGTTCGCCGGCAAGCGCGTGCTCGTCACAGGCGGCACCAAGGGGGCGGGCGAGGCCATCGTCCGCCGCCTCGGCGCAGGGGGCGCCGTGACTGTGACCACGGCGCGCTCTGCGCTGCCGGCAGGCCAGTCGCCGAACGTCTTCGTACAGGCCGACCTTGCGACGGTAGCGGGTGTGGACGCCGTCGTCCGCACGGTCCTGGGCGAGCTTGGCGGGATCGACATCCTGGTCCACACCGTCGGCGGCTCCTCTGCACCGGGCGGCGGCTTCGCGTCGCTCACCGAGGACATCTGGCGCGACGAGCTCTCTCTCAACCTCATGGCCGCCGTGCGTCTCGATCGCGCGCTCCTCCCGAACATGATCGCGCGAGGCGCGGGGGTCGTCCTCCACGTTTCGTCCATCCAGCGCCGGCTCCCGCTCCACGACGCGACGATCGCGTACGCGTCCGCGAAAGCCGCGTTGTCCACGTACAGCAAGGCGCTCTCCAAGGAGCTGGGACCGAAGGGCGTCCGCGTGAACTCGATCGCCCCGGGATGGATCCGCACGACGGCAGCCGACGCCCTGGTGAAGCGCCTTGCCGATAACGCCGGTACGGACGAAGACACGGTCCGTCAGGGCATCATGAACGCGCTCGGTGGTATCCCCATCGGGCGTCCCGCATGGCCCGAAGAGGTCGCGGAGCTCGTTGCGTTCCTCGCCTCCGACAGGGCGGCATCCATCCATGGGAGCGAGTACCTGATCGACGGGGGCACTGTGCCCACCGTTTGACGGCAAATACCGTACCCACCTTGGCGCAACGCCCGCCCGCCGAACGCCTCGGCTTCTGCCGCGTGTCGGTGTGCGCAGCGCACCCGCGCGCCGGCCCCGCAAGCCCTCGTTGAGCGGCGCTCCGTGTCAGTCGTCCGGCACGGGGATCCTTTCGGAGTCCCACTCGAAGAAGCCCCGTGCACGGATGGTGCGGTCAGCCAGCGCTCGCGCTGCGAGCTGGCGCTCCTCGATCGTGGAGACCCCGAAGAAGCGGCGCGCCGCCTCGGCGATTTCACGGTCGCTGCGTTCGACCTCGAGCAGCAGGCTCTTGTCCCCTGGCACAGTCCCGCGCTCGGCGCGGAGGTAGTACCGGAGCATCGCCATGACCGCCTCACCGAGCAGCGCGCTGGCCATGGCGGGATCGCGCTCCACGACGTCCTCGCCGTCCTCCAGGAGTGTCGCCGCTGAATAACGAGCGAACGCGTCCTCATCCGGAGCGAGCACGGCGCGCTTCTTCAGCCACTCGGCGGCCTCCTCCCGCAGGCCCTCGATCGCCTGGCCGCCGAACACAGGGAAGCCGGTGGCCATCATGTGCGCCGCGGAGGGGCGACCGCGCTCATGCTCGCTGGCGAAGTACGCTCGAATTGCGCGCGCCGGGTTGACGAAGATCTCGACCGGAACGTCGCCGAACCACCGCTGTAGACGCTGCTTGTACGGACGCTCCTGGACAACGAAGATGTCGAGATCGCTGGTTCGATCACCCGCGCCGCGGACGACCGACCCCGCGGCGACGATCGCCCGCGGCTCGAAGGTCTCGAATACAAACGCGACGACCGCACGGAGCGCTGTCGCATACCTCGGCGGGAGGTCGGGCCAGCTGCACGTGGCGAGTTCGTCGGGGCTCATCTTGTTCTCCGAGGTCGTCTCATCTGCTCGCCCAAGGCAACCACCTCGCCATCTCCTCACCTTTCGAACTGAGCAGATGTTCTTCCAGAAGCCTGGGCGCCACCAGCGTGTTCCAAGAAGCACCCGGCGGCGGGGGAAACTGCGCCGCCTGTTTTGCCGTCAATCCCTCGGCTCGCAGCCTGGCCAGCTGCTCGCGGCGCGAGCGCTCTCCTCCGCTGATGGCTTCACGAATGATTCGACGCACGGCCGCCCCGGAGGCTCCAGGTGACAGGTAACCGCGAACGCGGAGCCTGAAGTAGATCCACCAGGCCGAGGGGAACGTGCCGACCCACGCGTCGAGATGCCTGGACATTTCGAGAGGTATGGCCATCGGGAACTCACTACGGGTACCGAACGGAGCCTACGAGTCAGCACCAATGGCACGTTTGGCGAAGATCGCAGCCGAGGCATCGCTCGGCGAGAGCCGTGAAGTCGGGCACAGCAAATGGAAGACCTCCCTCGCGTGAGAACAGGCCTTCGAAGAGCCGGGCAGGCGGAAAAACGTAGTTGCCAAAGGTGATGCTCACCCATGATCGAGCGGCAGCGATTCCGGCGATCTCCATGTGCCCGGCCTTGTATGGATAGTTGGCGATGGCAACCGGCGGAACGTCCACGAGATCCATGCGCGCTCCGAATCCGGGCGCCGCGTCCTCGGAGTCGCGGTCGGCGGACATCGACACGGGCACCTGGGTGCGATGGCATGTGATCGCGACGTAGTAGACGTCGTCGAACTGCGCTTGCGTCATGTCGAACCGCGCCCCGCCCTGAAGCGCTTCGAGCGCAAGCAGAGGCGGTCGATCCGGTCGGAACTCGCTCCAGATCGTAGCTTGAACGTTGTCATCATTCTCCAGGGAATGGCAGAGCTCCTCCGCGGAGTCGGGACGCAGCCACGATCCCGGATTGCGCCCGCGGTACTTGCCGGCCTTGGGCATCCCGCGCGACACAGTGAACACGAAGGACCCAACGGGCTCGGGGTCCGTCCGCACAAACCGCTCGGGGTTCTTCCCGACGAACCCAGCACTCATTGCGGCCTCGAGAAACGCCGTCATCGCCTCCGCCTTGAAGACCAAGCTCGGATCGAGCGGGACGAGAAGATGAGAATAATACATGCTCATGGATTGCCTCGCGGTCCTGGGAGCCCTCCGCGAACGAGTCGCCACGTATCCGTGGAGGGGGCCCACCCCCTCGTGCCGCCCCACGCATCGTGGGAAATTAGCGTATCCGGCGGCTGCCCCGCCTTGTCAAGGAGACCTGCGCCGGACCGCGCGGGCTCTACACCGGACGAAGGCGCGGCTCGCGCCGACGGCGGCGAGCGGCGCGCCCGCGTTCGCGCAGGTTCGCCCCGCGCCGGAGGGTGGCCACCGGGCCTGGGCGATCCATCTGCTCGACATCGCGGGGGACCGCATCCCCAGCATGACGTCCTTCCTGGCACCGAGGCGCTCTTCCCGCGGTTCGGCCTGCTGCTCGATCTTCCTGCATGGCCGCGGCGCTCTCCCGGCGTCACCGCAAGCGCCGTTCCGGCAGGGCCGCGGCGCCCTTCCGGCGCGTCCGCCGGGCCGGGCGCCCGGTCAGAGGCGGCGCGGCGATTTTTTCCGGCGAACGATGATTCCTGGCGGGGCCGGGGGTCTACGGGGTGAATCCCGACCGCCGCGCGCGCGCGCTGCTCGCGAGCCCGGCGTCGCTCGACCGATGAGCTTCACATTTGCTTCCCGCCTCCCCGCCTTCATGGTCAGATCGGGCCGCGGCCAGCCCGCCTCTCGAACCATGGATCGCGAGCAAGGAGACCACCGATGATCAAGGTCTACAACTTCGCGCGCGGGGCCCGCGGCCTGCGCGTGATGTGGCAGTGCGAAGAGATGGGTTTGCCCTACCAGGTCGAGATGGTCTCGTTTCCGCCGAGCAAAGCCTATCTCGCGCTGCATCCGCTCGGCACCGTGCCGTTCCTCGAGGATGAGGGCGGCGTGGCGATCCACGAGTCCGTCGCGATGATGGTCTACGTGGCGCAGCAATACGGGCCCACTCCCCTCTTGCCCGGCAAGGGCGATCCGGCGCTCGCGCGCGTGCTGCAAATGGCCGTGTTCGGCGAAGCGACCATCGGGGCAGCCGTCAATGCCCTGCTGACAGCGCATTTCGGCGCGCCCGAGGCGGACAAGCGCAACTGGTCCGTCCGCGCGCACGAGGCAACCGTCGAGAAGGCCTTGCGCTTCACGGCCGACAGGCTCGGCAACATGCCTTTTCTCGCCGGCGAGGGCCTCACGCTCGCCGACATCTCCGTGAGCACCGCGATCGGAATCTATCGCGGCGCGCTCGGCAAGACGCTGCCCGACGAGCTCGTCACCTACCAGGAGCGGATCGCCGCGCGGCCGGAGTACCAGCGCGCGCGCGCGAGGTGCCATGGTGAGGACAGGGGCTGAATCCAAACGCGATACGCATCCCTCCTGGAAAAGTTGACCCAGCATGGTTTGCCTGTAGCCTGCCGGGACATCGATCGGTGGAAGCGATGCCTGCGAAGCCTGACGAGCTCAAGGTTCGTCCACTGGCAACTTTCTTGACGAGGCGGAGATGACCCGGAAGCACAGGACACCCCTGGGCGCAGCGCCAGGGTGCCGGGTGAACATCGCCGCGCCCAGCCGGGGCGGCGAGCTCCGGAGCGACGGAGGAACGCCATCATGAATCGATCGTGGCCCGCGGTGGTCAAGTCGTTGATCTTCGTCCTCGCGGCGGTGCCCGCCGCGTGCGGCGACGCCGGCGCGGATCCGGGCGGGGCAGGGGGCTCGCGGCCGGAGTCGCCCGACAGTTCCGGCACGCAGGCGTCGACGTCCACCTCATCGACGTCCGCAGGCGGGGACCCCGGCATCTGGATCCCGGCGCTCGAGACGTCGTGGCACTGGATGATCGACCACCCCCTGGACCTGGACGACCCGAGGGACATGGGCCTTGTCGATCCCACGGGAGCGCCCATCGAGTCGCCGCCACCCACGGTCTACGACATCGACTGGGAGTACACGCCGGCCGAGACGGTGGCCGCGCTCCACGCGATGGGCGCCAATGTCATCTGCTACGTCGACGTCGGCGCGTTCGAGGACTACCGGCCAGACGCCGGCGACTTCCCGGAGTCGGTCAAAGGCAACCCGGACTATCATTGGGAAGGCTCGTTCTGGCTCGACATCCGGCAGATCGACGTCCTCGGGCCGATCATGCAGGCCCGGTTCCAGGTCTGCAAGGACAAGGGCTTCGACGCCATCGAGCCCGATGAAGTCGACGGTTACGCCAACGACTCCGGGTTCCCCCTCACCTATGAAGACCAGATCGCGTACAACATGTTCATCGCGGATCTCGCCCACGAGATGGGCATGTCCGTGGGGCTCAAGGGCGACATCGAGCAGGCGGAGGACCTGTGGCCGCACTTCGACTGGACGCTGAACGAGCAGTGCTTCGAGTATGAAGAGTGCGAGCTCCTCGTCGATTCCTTCCTGGCGAACGGCAAGGCCGTGTTCGAGGTGGAGTACGACGATCCGTTCTCGGGTCACATGACCGACAGGTCGCTCTTCTGCGAACAGGCGAACGCCTGGGGCTTCAACAGCATGGAGATGCCGCTCGACCTCGACGGTGGCCGGTGGCCCTGCCGGTGACCCGCGGCCTTCCGAGCGCCCGCATCATCACCTTGTCGGTGAGCGGGACGTAGGCCTCGAGTCCCGAGGTCCACTGGGCTTCTTCCTCGTGCCCTCCGCCGCGCGGCCGCGCGCCCGCGGGCCGTCGCGGAGCGCGGCGATGACGAGCTCCCGGAAGCAGCGGGCGCCCTCGTCCTCGTGGGTCCGCTCGTGCCAGACGAGCTGCATGCGGAAGACGAGCGCGGCCACGGGCGGCTCGAGGAGGGTGAGCGGCGCGAGGCGCGCGAGCGCCTCGGCGATGCGGCGCGGCATGGCGGCGACGAGATCGGTGTTCGCGGCGATGACCGCGGCGGCGGAGAAGGTCGGGACGGCGGCGGCGATCTCGCGGTGCAGCCCCTGGGCCGCGAGCGCCTCCACGGCGGCGCGGTTGCCGATGCCGCCGCGCCCGAGCGCGATGTGGATGTCGATGTGGCGCAGCGAGTTGAACGCCTCGCGCGTGAGCCGGCGGCGGGCGCACGGGTGACCGCGGCGGACCACGAACACGCTGTCCTGCTCGAAGAGGTCCGCGGCGTGGTGGCCCGGCGGGAGCGGGTGCGCGGGCGCGATCGTCGCGTCGACGTCGCCGCCGCCGAGCCCCCCGGTCGCCTCGAGGTGGTCGACGCTCACGACGCGGAGGGTCGCGCGCGGCATCTCGGCCGCATAGGCGCGCGCGATCGCCGGCAGGCTGCAGATCTGGTCGAGGTCCGAGAGCGCGAGCGTGAACGCGCGCGTGGTCGCCCGCGGGTCGAACGCGCGATCCCCCTCGATCGCGCCGGCGATCTCGCCGAACGCGGCCCGGAGCCGCGGCGCGATCTGCTGCGCGCGGGGCGTGGGGACGAGGCCGCGCCCGCTGCGCACCACGAGCGGGTCGCCGAGCTGCGCGCGCAGCCGCGCGAGCGAGTTGCTCACGGCCGACGGCGTGACGCGGAGCCGCCGCGCCGCCCGCGCCGCGCTCCGCTCCTCGAGCACCGCGTGCAGGACGAGCAGCAGGTTGAGATCGAGCGTCGACAAGTTCACGAACGGTGACGATTACCATCACGAATCATCATTGGCAATGAGCGTCAGTCCCACCCATGCTGGCCCGGGATCGAGGTTGGAGGTGGCGAGATGACACAGCGAGGTGTGCGGCGGGTGGTGCTCATCGGCGGGGGCATTGCGGGCCCGGTGCTCGGGATGTTCCTTCAGCGCATCGGCGTGGAGGCGACGATCTTCGAGGCGCGCGCGGCCCCTCTGGAGCAGGAGGGAGCGTTCCTGGGCGTCGCGCCGAACGGGATGAACGTGCTCGCAGAGCTGGGCGTCGCGCGCGCGGTGCAGGCGCGGGGCGCGGTGTGCGACGGGATCCGGTTCGAGAACGCGCGTGGGCGGGGCATCGGCGTGATCGATCAGCGCGACGCGGCGCGCCGGTTCGGCGCGGGGCTCGTGATGATCCGGCGCGGCGCGCTGCACGCGGCGCTCGCGGAGGAGGCGGCCCGGCGGGGCGTCGCGATCCGGTACGGCATGCGGCTCGAAGGGGTGGACTGCTCGGATCCGCGCGAGGTCGTGGCGCGCTTCGAGGGCGGCGACGAGGCGCGCGGCGACGTGCTCATCGGGTGCGACGGCGTCCGATCGCGCACGCGGGCGGCGGCGCTGCCCGGCGCGCCGGCGCCGGGCTACACAGGCCTCGTCGATTTCGGCGGCTTCGCGCGCTGCCCCGGCGCGCCGCTCCAGCCTGGCTGGAGCGTGATGGTCTTCGGCCGGCGCGCGTTCTTCGGCGCGTTTGCGGCGCCGGAGGGCGAGGTCTGGTGGTTCCACAACAGCGGGGAGCCCGCGCCGGAGGGCGCCGCCGCGCCGGGGCCGCTCCGCGAGCGCATCCTCGCGCTCCACGAGGGCGATCCAGGCTGGATCGCGGACGTGGTGCGCGCGACGCCCGAGGTGCTCGGTCCATGGCTGCTGCACGACATCCTGACGATGCCGCGCTGGCACGCCGGCCGGGTCTGCCTGATCGGCGACGCGGCGCACGCCGCGACGCCGCACGCCGGCCAGGGCGCCTCGCTGGCCATGGAGGACGGGATGCTCCTCGCGAGGTGCCTGCGGGACGAGCCCGAGCCGGAGCGAGCGTTCGCGGCGTTCGAGCGGCTGCGGCGGCCGCGGGTCGAGGCGATCGTCCGCCAGGCGCGCCGCAACGGCAGCCGCAAGGCGGTCTCGGGGCCTGTCGCGGGGTGGCTGCGCGACCGGGCGCTGCCGCTGTTCTTGCGGATCGGCGCCGCCGCGCAGGAGCGCGCGCACGCGTACCGGATCGACTGGGAGGAGCGGATCGCGTAGCCGGGGAAAGGGCGGCGGCGCGCCCCCTCGCCGTGGGCGCCCTCGAATCAGCGCCCGAGCGCCCGCGCGGTGATGCGCGCGAACGCCGGCCCCGCCACCTTGCCGCCCGTCGCGCCCTCCGCGGCGACCACCGCGCCGACGAGGATGACGAAACGCGGCTGCTCCGCCGGCGCGACCCCGATGAAGCTCGCGTAAGCACGCGGCTCGCCCGTCGCCGATTCCTCGTCCGTGGTGCCGGTCTTCCCGGCGACCCGCACCCCTTGCACACGCGCTGCTTTGCCCGTCGCCTGCTCGTCGCTCACGGCGCGCTCCAGCATGCCCATCACCGCCCGCGCCGTCTCCGGGCGGAGCACGCGCTCGTTCTCCGGGTGGTGCTCGAAGCGGACGCTGCCGTCCGCGCCCCGCGCGCGCCGGGCGAGCGTCGGCGCATTGAACACGCCGTCATTGGCGATCGCGGCATAAGCGGCGGCCATCTGCAGCGGGCTGGCCATCGCGCCGCCATGGCCGGATGCCAGGCCCACGCCGCGGAGCGAGCCGTCCGCGATGACCGGAGGGACCTCGCCGACCGGCGCGCCGCGGAGCTGGATGCGCATCGCCTCGCCGAAATGAAAGCGCCGGAGCCAGCGCCCGAGCGCCTCACCGCCCAGCTTGTCGAAGATCCGCGAGGCCCCGATGTTCGACGAGCGCACGAGGATCTGCGGCACGTCGAGCCACTCGTTCGGGCTCGCGTCGCGGAGGACTTCCTTGCCATAGCTCCGCGCGCCCCTGTCGCAGAAGAACCGGTCGGTCACCGCAATGGCCCCCTCGTCGAGAGCGGCCGCGACGGTGAGCGACTTGATGGTCGAGCCGCTGATGCGCGGGGCCGCGGCGGTGCTCGGATCGTGGATGGCCAGCACCTCGCCGCTCTTTGGATCGAGCACGATCGCAGTGGCGGTGACAGGGTGCCATTCGTCCTCCATCCGCTTCATCTCCTCATCGACGATCGCCTGGATGTCGCGATTGATCGTGAGCTCCAGGCGATCGGCCGGGGCGCCCAGCACGGAGGCGACCTCCGCGGTCAGATCGGCCAGAGAGGCCGGCGTGGCGATAGCAACGGTGGAGGCAGAGGGCGGAATGGACGCGCCCGCCGGTGCGGAAGCGACCAGCTCCGACTTCCCGGATGGATTGGCTGGATTGGCCGCCACAGCCGCTACAGGTCCTTCCTTGCCGGCGGTGACGCACGCCACCACCCCGAGCAGCGCCGCAGCCGCCGCGGTGATGGCAACGCCCCGCGCCGCCGACGTGCGCAGAGACCCCGCGTGCGGTCGCACGATGGCCTCGACCCGCGCAAAGAGCTGCGAGGGCTCCGCCATCCCGAGCGCGCCGCCCGGCACCTCACGGAGCCGCGCGGCGCTGGTCGCAATGGCCAGCAGGTGCTCGGCATATTCGGTCGGCCGCGTCCCGCTCGCCAGGACCCGCTCGTCCGCCGAGAGCTCGCGCTCCATGCGAAGCCTGCGCGCCGCGAGCCACACAAGCGGGTTGAACCAGTGCATTGCACAGGCGAGCTGCCCCACGATCTGGGCAAGACAATCGCGCTGCCGAACGTGCGCCAGCTCGTGCAACAGCACGGCCCGCCAGCGCGCCTGGCTCCACTCGAGCGCCTCCCGCGGCACCAGCACCACCGCCGAAAAGACCCCGGTCACCGCCGGCACATCGATCTCGGAGCTGACGCAAACGCGGGCCTTCATGCGCGCCTCGCTGAGAGTCGCCGTGATCCCGGGCAACGAGAGCAGGGTTGCGCGCCGGGCGATCCCACGCGCCTTGGCGAGGCCATGGGCGAGGCGAGCGAGCACAGCAGATGCCCCGAGCGCCCACACGGCAAGGAGCGCCGGGCCCCACGGAAAGGACTGCTTTGCCGGGGCGACCTGCGTGGACGGAGCCTGCACCACGGCGCGGGAAACAGGCTCGACGGAGGGCGAGGCAATGGCATCCCCGATGGGCTCGGCGAAGGGTCTGCCCGCGTCCGCGACGCCAAGCTCGGCCACTGGCAGCACCCGCCACGCCGGAGCGAGCCGCGAGGCGACCGGCACCAGGGCCGCGGCCGCGAGCCCGAGCACCAGCACGAGCCGACGTGTGGAGGCCGGCGCGCGGCGGAGCAGCGGCATCACCGCGAGGGCGAGCCCGAGGAGCACGGCGCCCCGCGCGGCATCGACGAGGAACGGCAGCGGACTCATCTCGATCGGGCTCATCTCAACCCCCTTCCTTCTTGGCGCGCTCGATCACCTGGGCGATGCGATCCAGCTCTTCCCGCGATAACCTGGACTTCGACGTGTCGACCAGCGCGGTGACCGCTTGCTCGACCGAGCCTCCAAAAAACGTCCGCACGACCTGCGCCAGCGCGCTCCTGCGAGCCTCGCTCGGGGCCGCGACCGGCGTGTAGACGTAGCGTTGCCCTTCCTCGACGTGCTTGACGTGCCCGCGCTCCTCCAGCAGGCGCAGCAGCGCGCGGACCGCGGAGTAGCTCGGCGGATCCGCGAGGTTGTCCTTCACCTCGTGCGCGGTCGCGCGGCGTAGGCGGTACAAAATCTCCATGATCTCGCGCTCTCGGCGCGTGAGCGGCGGCTTCGGCATGACGTTCATCCGTAGCCTGGTGCTAAAAAATTAGCAAGTATCACGTGCTAAATTCTTAGCATGTACGATCCGCTCGGCGACTCGAGGGCTATCCGCTGGCCTGGACGCCATAGAGGGGGAGGGTGAGCGCCGTCGAGGCCCTCCGGCCCTTGCGACCGGCGAGCCCCGTGCGCGCCAGCCATGGTGTCACCCGGAGCGCCTGATTCCGGATCCACAGCGCCCGCGATGTGGCGGGGATCAGGCTGGCCGCGCCGCCGTCGGCGAGCGACTGGTTCACCTCGACGAACGGCCTCATGACGCGCTCGTACGAGGCGAAGGCGGCGCTGAAGTCGGAATGGGTCGCCAGCTCTCCCGCCAGGACATAGGCGCCGACCATGGCGGTGCTCGTCCCTTGGCCCGACAAGAACGACGGAGCGTGGGCCGCGTCTCCCACGAGGGCGACCCTTCCCTTCGACCATCGAGGCATGCGGATCTGGCTGACGACGTCGAAGAAGACATCGGTGGCCTCCTGCAGAGCGGCGAGCATCCGCGGTACTTCCCAGCGGGCGCCGGCGAAGACACTGGCGGTCAACCTCCGCTGCGCCTCGATGTCGGCGAACTCCGAGAAGGGAGGCTGGGGACGGGTGAAGGTCAGGAAAGCGTGCAGGCGATCGCTGTCGCCGGCCGCGAACAGCACGGCCGCCTTCCCGGGCGTGTTGCTGATGAACGCCTCGTGAGAGAGCCCGAGGGTGTTGGGGATGGTGAAACCTGCAAAGCAGTAGCCGAGATAACGGTGGTACTGCGCCTCGGGCCCGAAGGCGAGCCGCCGTGTGTTCGAATGCAATCCGTCAGCGCCGATGACCAGGTCGAAGGGGCGTTGCAGGCCGCTCTGGAAGCGCACATCGACGCCGCCGCCGTGCTCGTTCAAGGTGGTGATGGAGTCGCCGAAGCGGAATTCGACGTCATCTCGGACGGCGTCGTAGAGCACCGTCGTGAGCTCTCCGCGAGGCAGCTCCAGATCCCGGCCTTCCTTGCCGCCGGTGAGCGCCTCGGGCCGGATCGACCCGATAAGCGCGCCGTCGCCATCGACGAACGTGATTTTGCGTGAGTCGATGTGCGCGGCTGCCATGCGCGACAACACGCCCATGCGCTTCACGACGTCGATCGCGGTGCCCCGGATGTCGATGGGGTACCCGCCGCTTCGCACAGCGCCGGCCTTCTCCACCACCGTGACCTGGAAGCCGTACCTGTGAAGCCAGTACGCGAGCACGGGGCCGGCGATGCTCGCGCCGGAGATCAGGATCTTCTTGTTCCGCGAAGTCGCCATGTGTCCGCCTTCCTTCTGTGTGAGCTCGCAGCGGCGGAGGGCGCATCCGCGAGAGATCGGCGCGACCCGCCCGCTGCCACGAGGCAGGGCAAGCAGCTGCCGACCGCGGTCCACTCGGCCCAGGGAGCTCTGACGTCGACTACACTACACCGTATAGTGTACAAAGGCCAGGGCAAAAAGAGGCCGAAATGGGCTATACCTGGAGGTGCATGTCCTCCACCGGCGCACAAAAGGCTCTTCGTGAAGGGTCCGCGCAGAAGCGATCCGCCATCCTCGCGGCGGCCCGGGAGTTGTTCCTGGCCGACGGGTTCGATCGCTCGAGCGTCGATGCCATCGCCGCTCGCGCCGGCGTCTCCAAGAGGACGGTGTATGACTATTTCGGCGACAAGCAGGCTCTCTTGCTGGCCGTCGTCGAGTCCACAGGTGACCTGCTCATCGCGGCGATCCGACGGGCCATCGAGGACACCTTGACGCACGTCACGGACCTGGAGGACGCCTTGATCACCTTCTCGGCGCGGATCGTGACCGAGATGCTCGGCTCGGTGGACTACCTTGCCCTCATGCGGCTGGTAACGATGGAGTCCGTTCAGCTGTCCCAGCTACGCGGTCGCGACCACTGGATGATGAACGCTCCGGAGGAGGCGATCGCGGAGCGGTTCGCGGAATTTGCGCGTGCAGGGCTGCTCGACGCGCCGAACCCCCGGCAGGCGGCCGATCATTTCATCGCGCTGACCGTCTTGCTCGCCGCCAACGGGTTCGGGCCGGTGATCGCCCCGAATGACGCCCGCATGCGAGAGCTCCTCGTCGAGGGGGTGCGCGCATTTCTTCGAGCCTACGCGCCCAGCCGCCCGGCCCAGCCTCGACCCCTCGCGTAGCGCAGGCGGCCCCGGCGGTGCGCGGCGTCACGGCCAGAGCGTGATGGTGAGTGCGACATGGCAGGCCGGTGGCCGACAGGCTCAAGGGTTTCTGGCGCAACGCGACCCGATGTTGCCTCGGAGCTCGGGGTAGTAGACGTGGCGGGTGGCTGACCGAAGGGTCGGGGCGAGGTCGTCGTTGCTGCCGCTCCGGAAGGCCCGGTAGGAGCCTGCTGTCACGGCGGCGCAGTCATGACATGGCATCGGGTACTGGACCGGGTCCCAGTCGAGCGTCCATTCCCACGCGTTCCCGCCGAGGTCGGACTGCCCCCACCTCCCGTCGCCTCTGGGCGACTTCGAACCGACGTCCTGCAGGCTGCAGGTGCCGCCGCAGTAGACCGCGTAGCTGTCATCGATCGCCGTGGAGGTCGCCGGCTTCGACCACGGATAGTACCTGTGCTCGCTGCCCCCGGAGGCCGCGTAGTTCCACTCCGCCTCTGTCGCCAGCCGTCCCCCGTCCCACGCACAGAACGCGAACGCCGTGTACCAGTCCAGGCAGTTGATCGGCTTGTTTTCGTCGCTCCCCGCCGTGTCCGTCCAGCTCTGATGGACAAAGCAATCCAGGGCGTTTCTCAGGGCGGCCGTGTCCGGCGGCAACTTGGCGTTCCACGCCGAGCTCCAGCCGGAGCCTGGGATCTTTGCATGTGCGCCCGCGCCATCCCCAGGCGGGTTGGCCTGCGTGCCCATGCCTGCGTTCACGAACGCCCGGAACCGACCCACCGTGATCTCGTACTTGTCGAGGTAGAAGTCGCTCACCGTCGCCGGGTAGCTCCGGTCCAGATAGTCCACGCCGTCGTAGCTTCGAGCGAAAGTTCCGCCGGGGACCAGCAGGCTCTCGCAGCAGTCCTCATTCCCCGAGGGCCCGCACGTCGCCGCCAGCCCGGCGCAGCTTGGCGCCGTTCCAGCCCATGCGCCCGCGCGGCCGCTGCTTCGGTCCTTCGCGATCGTCTCGTCCGCCGCGGCCCTCTCATCGTTCCCGCAGGTGCAACCTGCCGAGAGCAGCAGCCCGAACAACGCGATGCTGACGGCGTGATAAGGAGGGGCAATGGAAATCATAGGTCACCCACGATGGTCGGTCCCTGCTCCCCTCCCATGAGCAGGGCTCACCGCTACTTTACACACAGATCTGCGGCCACTGCCGCCGCGACGCAGCGCACGGTGCGCAAGTGCCTCATCATCAACCTTCTTCGCCACCGGGTTTCGCCGCCGCAGCGCGCGCCACCACGCGTGGCGCGCGCCCGTCGACATCGCAGCTCGGCCTCGTTGGGCCTGCGCCCCGATCAGCCCCCGAAGAACGCCTTCGCCTGCTCTCCCAGCACGTTCTCGCCCTTCGGGCTGCTGGCGTGGCAGCCGTCGCTGACCTCGCCCGCGTCGTTGTTGAGCATGAACTTCCCGAGGTAGCTCATGTTCTCGTTGATGCTCGGGTCCTTGGCCAGCTCTTGCGCCTTCATGTCGGTCCAGTCGGCGCCGCCCGTCCCCGCGATGAAGCAATCGTGTCCTGCGTTGTAGACGGGCTGACCCACGATGTAGATGTGCGTGCCCGGGTTGACGTGCTGGCGCGCCGCGTTGACCATGTCACGGAGCTCCTGGTCTGTCGCCTTCTGGGACAGGATGCAGATCTGGACCATGATGGCTTTGACGACGTCTTTCCCTCCGATCGACGCCATCTTCTGGTCGAAGAGCTGCCAGGAAGAGCTGCTCGGGTTGGTCCAGTTCTGGACCACCATGGCGCCCGTTTGATAACTGTCCGAGTTCCACATGATCTTGCCGCCGACGCGCTTGTAGCCAGTGCCGATGTTGTTGGCCATCGAGCAGCCAGTGTACGCGACCGAGTTGTTGCCCGTCGGAGGCAGGCCGTCATCCCCGCCGCCCGTCGAGGCGCTGGTGCTCGCGCTCGAGCTGCTCACCGACGCTGGTCCGGCCGGGTCTGCGCCACCGGTGCCGTCTCCTCCGGCGCCGGACGCACCGCTGGCGCTGCTGCTCGAGGCTCCTCCCACGCCGACGGTGCTGGTGCTCCCAACAGCTGTCCCACTGCTGGACGAACCTACGTTCGCGGAGCTGCTGCTGCTGCTCGGCGTCCCCCCGGTCGTGGCGCCTTCCGCCTCCGAACCGTCGACCGGATCACTTTCTGAACCGCACGCTCCGAGGCAGAGCGCGGCTATCCCAAGAGTGCAGCGGGCCACCAATCGGTAGGAAAGAACAGGGTAATTCATCGTAGTCACCTTCTGTTGGGGGGCGTCGGTCGAGGCCTGCGGGCACTCTCGGCTCCCGTCCGACCGTCCTTGTTCTATGGCCGCTGCTACCCGCGCGAATAGCCGGCGAGATCGTCGTCGCCCCCCTTGGACAGATTTGTCATCCCTCCACGACGACACGGGTCGCCGTCGGAGGGAGACCGATGCGATGCCCTGAGCTGATCCGGGCCCGCTGTCCTCCACCACGACGCACTCGGACGGTCGAACACCCCTCGCGACCCTTGCCGCCGCCCCCGTCGGTGCGCTACGTGCGCCGCCATGCGTACGTTGTTTCTGGATCTCGACGGCACCTTGACGGATCCGGCCCCTGGCATCGCCGCCTGCTTCGTGCACGCGGCCCGTGTGCTCGGGCACGGCTCGATCAGCCTCGCCGAGGTGCGCCGCTTCATCGGTCCGCCGCTGCGCGAGGCGTTCGCCGAGATCCTGGCGACGCGCGACAGCGCCCGCATCGAGGAGGCCGTGCGCGTCTATCGCGAGCGCTTCGGCACGCTCGGCCTGTTCGAGAACAGCGTGTATCCCGGTGTGCCAGAGGCGCTCGCGCAGCTCTGCCAGGCGGGCCACGGCCTCTGTCTCGTCACGAGCAAGGCGGCCGTTTATGCCGAGCGCATCGTCGACCACTTCGGCCTTCGCTCGCACGTGCCCCGCGTCTACGGCGCCGAGCTGTCCGGCGAGCGCTCGACCAAAGCCGAGCTCATCGCGCACGCGCTCGAGCGCGAGTCGCTCACCCCCGCCGACGCCTGCATGATCGGCGACCGCGAACACGATGTCCTCGGCGCCAAGGCGCACGGCCTCGTGGCGATCGGGGTGACATGGGGCTACGGGTCGCGCGCGGAGCTGGAGGCTGCGGGCGCCGACCGCATCGTCGACACGCTGGAGGAGCTCGTGCTGACGGTGCGTGGGTTGAGGGAGACCCGAGGCCGAGCGGCTCGATGAGCCCGCGGCTCCGCAGCGTCGCTACATCAGATCCATCTTCCACGTAGGGCAGCGGCTTCCCTCACACCACCGCCCTGTGCGGGCTCCCCATGGTCCGCCGCTCGTCGCCCCTCCCCACACCTGGGGGGTGTCGGGTTTGTCACTCCCCCGCTGGCCTGTGTGGCATTACTCTGCGGCGCGCAACGAGGTTTCTCGTCGATGCTTATCAATTTATGACGGTAGAGCTGATTCATGCCATCGTTCGTCAGACCACCGTCCTCATCGCCCAGCTGGCGACCTCGGGGGGCTGGCGCGCACCCCTGGCCCAGCTCGCAGACCAGGTGTTCCAGGACCTGGTCACCGAGCTCGAGCGGCAAGGGGTCAGCCGCAAGGTGGGCGCCGACATGTTCGGCATGGGGCTCCGGACCTATCAGCGCCGGGTCCGGCGGATCACGGAGAGCTCGGTCGAGCGAGGCCGTTCGCTCTGGGAGGCCGTGCTCGACCACATCCGCCGCCGGGGGATCACGCCGCGGGCCGAGATCTTGAGGGCGTTCGCCGGCGAGGATGACGTCCTGCTCCGCGGGGTGCTCTTCGACCTCTGCGAGAGCCGCCTGATCTTCCAGGCGGGGCAGGGGGCTCAGGTGGTGTGTCGCGCGGTGTCCGACGACGAGCTGGGCGCGCTGCGCGCGCTCCGCTCCGGGGAAGGCGTCGATGAGCTGGTCTGGGCGATCATCTATCGGGAAGGCCCGCTCGCGCGCGACGAGCTGCTGCAGCGGACGCACATCGAGCGCGCGGAGCTCGACGCCGCCCTGGGGCGCCTCGTGGAATCGGCGCGCGTCGAGCGGACCGGGGAGGGGGCGGGCGCGACGTACAGCGCCGGGAGCCTCTACGTGCTGCTGGGTTCGCCCGTGGGGTGGGAGGCGGCGATCTTCGATCACTTCCAGGCGATGGTGAAGACCATCCTGTGCCGGCTGCGCGAGGATCGCTCCGCGCCCGGCCTCGGCGACCGCGTCGGAGGGAGCACCTATACCCTCGACCTGTGGCCCGGCCATCCGCACGAACAGCGGGCTTACGAGACGCTGGGGCGCCTGCGCGCCCAGCTGGTCGAGCTGCGCGAGCAGGTCGAGGCCTTCAACGCGGCGCACGAGAGGCCGGACAGGTACACGCAGGTTGTTCTGTACATCGGACAGTGCTTGATCCAGCAGGACAGCGGGGGCGGCGATGAGATCTAGGGTGGTCGTGACGGCGTGCCTCGTCGCGAGCGTGACGGGCGGGGCGCTCCTCGGCTCGGCCTGCAGGGACATCGGCCCTCAGACCGGGAGCGAGACCAACTTTCTCAGGAGCTGTGATGCCAGCTGCGCGGACGGTCTCTCCTGCATCTGCGGCGTCTGCACGCGCGCTTGCTCGGCCGCCCGCGAGTGTACGGCGCTCGTCTTCGGCGCCGAGTGCGTGGCCGTGGCGGAGCGGCCTGCCGAGGCGGCCTGCGACGCGGCCGGGAGCGCCGCGTTCTGCGATATCTCCTGCAGCGGCGACGCCGACTGCGAGCCGCTCGGCGCGCCGTTCCGCTGTCAGGGCGGCTTCTGCCGGACGCCCGGCGACGGCGAGACGGCGACCGCCTGTCCGGCGACCACGCTTGCGCCCGGCGACAACGAGCGCACGGTGACGGTCGGGGACACCACCCGCAGCTACGTCGTTCGCCTCCCTGCAAACTACACGGGGGCGAGCCCCATGCCGCTGGTGCTCGATTACCATACGCTGGGCGGGAGCCCGGCGGAGGAGGCCGAGGCCTCGGGGTACCGCGAGCTCGCCGAGACCGAGGGGTTCATCGTCGCGTGGCCGGAGGGCGTCGACGGCGCGTGGAACATCGGTCCGTGTTGCACGACGTCGCGCGACGTCGACGACGTGGGGTTCGCGCGGGCCCTGGTCCAGGCGGTCCAGAAGGAGGCGTGTGTCGACCTCAAGCGGGTCTATGCCGTCGGCGTCGCGAACGGCGGCGGGATGGCCTACCACCTGGGCTGCAACGCCGCGGACGTCTTTGCCGCGGTCGCTCCCAGCGCGTTCGACCTTCTGGCGGAGTCGGAGCAGCCCTGCCAGCCGTCGCGGCCGGTGACCGAGATCTCGTTCCGGGGTACCGCGGACTTGCTGGTACCTTACGAGGGCGGGGCTCAGCAGGCGCCGAACGGCGCGGACATCACCTTCCTCGGCGCCGTGGGCACCTTCGAGAGGTGGGCCGAGCTGAACCAGTGCACGGGATCACCGAGCGCGGCGGACAGCGACGGTTGCTCGACGTACTCGAGCTGCGCAGACGGCGCGGAGGTGACGCTGTGCACCACGGAGGGCGGCGGCATGACGTGGGGGAGCCCCGAGATCGGGTGGGCCACGCTGAAGCGGCATTCGCTTCTTTGAGACGGAGGCGGCCACCGATTCCGACGCCGGCCGGCCACCCGGCGTCCACGCTCACCACCAGCCGATGTCCTGGATGACGGTACCGACGTCGCCGTACCGCACGATCGCGCGGTTCTGACGGATCTCGTAGGACTTCGGCGAGCTGTTGACGATGTCCTGATCGAAGGTGTGGCACTCGAGCTTGTAGGTGCCCGCGCCCTGCATCAGCGCGCCCTTCAGCTTGATGTACGTCTCGTTGTGGCGGCTCCTGAGCCGCAGGATCGCCTCCTGGGTGGCGTCGATGAGCAGCTCGAGGTGGACCGTCTTCTCCTGCTTCGGGTGCGACGCGTCGAACGCGAGATTGACGATGACGCCGGCGTCGAGCAGCGCCTCGATATCCGATTTGGAGAACGTCTCGTAGACCATGAGCTTTGCCATCGCGCGCTCCTTCCAGGGCTGTGCTCGTGGCTATGTACTACGGCGCGCAGCCCGGGGCCGAGGATCCTCGTGCGGCGTGACGCCGGGGCGCCGCGATCACCCTTGGGCAACGGGGGCCGACCGCCGCGCGCTCCGCGGCCGAGCGGCAGAAAATCCCTGCGAACCGAGGTCGGAATGCTGCTCCCGCCGGTCGTCGGTGCGATGAAAATAAAAATCAATTGCATCTGCGCCGGCTCGCATGCTAGGAGATGGCAAGCACGCTGGAGAGGGAGGAGCAGGGGCGCGGTGTGCCCTGGGGCTGCCTGTCGGATCGCGTTCGTCCGAGGGGGGTGGCTTCGTGGGCACCCTAGCGCCTGCGGACGCTCACGTCTGCGCTCTCGATGTGGGGACGTCATGAAAGCAGATTTCTTCCAGCTGCGTTGCAGTTGCGCGCGTGGAGGGCGGCGCGGTGTCAGCCGTGTGGAGTCGATGAGACCGAATCGACGGAGATCTGTCCCATGAACGATAGAGATACGCAGAAGCAGTTCATCCTCGAGGGGAAGCTGACGAGAGTGATGTGGGAGCTCTCGTGGCCGGCGGTGCTGGCCATGGTGCTCTACGGGCTCAACGCCTTCCTGGACGCCGTGTTCGTGGGCCAGCTGATGAACAAGAGCGCCCTGGCCGGCGTCGGCATCGCCTACCCTCTGTCTCAGATGACGCTCGGCCTTGGCAGCCTGGTCGGGACCGGCGCGGGCACGGCGCTCAGCATTTACCTGGGCGCCGGCGACAAGAGCAAGCTCCACAGCCTGCTGGGCAGCGTGAACGGGCTATCGCTGCTCCTCAGCTTGCCTTACACCGTGCTCGCCTACGTGTTCGCAGAGCCGCTGGTGCGCATGATGGGCGGCACCGGGGAGATCCTTGCGTACGGCACCGAGTACTTCAAGGTGACGGCGCTCGGCTCGGTGTTCTGGGTGCACGGCCTGGCCGTGAACATGACGGTGCGCGGCGAAGGCAAGATGAAGACCGCGGCGTGGATGATCTCCCTCGGCTTGCTGGTGGATGTCATCCTGAAGCCCCTGTTCATCGACACGTTCGGCTGGGGCGTGCAAGGCGCGGCCTGGGCCACCAACGCCGCGATGTTCGTGTACTCGGCCGTGGGGCTCCTGTATTTCGCGAGGGGGCGCGCCTCGTTCGACACGGCTTGGCGCACGATCCGCGTCGATCCGGCCATCCGGAAGCAGATCGTCTCCCTGGGCATGCCGGGCATGATCTTGACCATGATGGGTATCGCCCAGAACGTCGTCGTCTACAACGCGGTCTCGGGCCAGGGAACGGAGAACGACGTCGCCTTCTACGCCGCCTGCAACCGCATCTTCCTGTTCATGCTGACCCCCATGCTGGGGCTGATGCGCGCCTTGCAGCCGGTGGAAGGGATCAACTACGGGGCGCAGCGCTACGCCAGGGTGAAGCGTGCCTTCAGCCTCTTCGGGCTCGCCGGGGTCGCCTTCGTCCTGCCGTTCTGGCTCGCGATGATGCTCGCCCCGAACGCGGTCCTCGGCTTCCTGCTGCCGGGGTCCGAGTTCACCGCGCAGCAGCTGCTCGATTTCCGGATCTACATCGTCGTGCTGCCCTTCCTGCCGTATGTCTTCAACGCGCTGGTGCTGTTCCCCTGCCTGGAGAGGGCGAAGCTCGCGAGCGTGGTCGCCCTCCTGAGGCAGGTGGTGCTCTTCGTTCCCTTGATGTGGCTCCTCCCGAGGCTCGTCGGGGTGAGCGGGGTCTATTGGGGGACCACGGCGATCGACGTGGCGATGTTCCTCCTCGTGCTCGTCATGGTGAATCGAGAGTTTCGCAGGCTCGACGGCCGCGATGTCGAGACGAGCGCCGTGCTCAGGGAAGCGCCCGCCGGCTGAGCCCGGCCCGGCCTCCGAGATCTCCCGCCGGCCCGCGGCGATCACCCGGTGATCGCCAGGCAGCAGCACGCACCGGCCGACGCACGCGCGCGGCGCCCTCCCGGCGCGCGATGTCCCCTTCTCCATTGCCCGCCCAGAGAGCCCGCGCGGAGCGCCGCGCGCGCGGCCATGAACAGCATCCTGGGTGCACATGCAAAACTGTTGCAAAAGGTTCCTGGTTGCTATAGATGTCGCCGCATGAACACGGAGGCTCCAGCGCGTCGAGGCTCAGCGCGCCCGTCCCGGGCGCGAAGGAGCGCCGGTGCCGCCGCCCTCATCGCGGCAGGTGCTCTGCTCGCGGGCGGGGCCGCGCGCGCGCAGGACGCGGGCGCGGCTTCGCCGGCGGAGCCGCCCCGGGACGCCGCGCCGGACGGCGAAGCGCCTCGGGCCCCCGCCGATGAATCCCGAGAGGCGGCGGAGAATCACCCGCCGGTCCTCCATTCGTTCGTCGAGGCCGATTACCCGGCGGCCGCCCTCGCGCAGGGCCTCCAGGGGACCGTCGTGCTGAGGCTCAGCATCGAGGCGGATGGGCGGGTGTCGGCGGCGGACGTGGCGCAGGCCGCGGGGCACGGCTTCGACGAGGCGGCGCAGGCCGCAGCGCAGCGCTTCCTGTTTTCGCCGGCTCGACGGGGGGACACCCCGGTCGCCTCCCGGATCCTCTACGCCTACGAGTTTCACCTCCCGAAGGCGCCTGCGAGCGGCGCGCTCCGCGGGCGCGTGCTCTTGCCCGGCGCGAGCGCGCTCTGCGTCGCCGGCGCCGAGGTGCTCGTGCGGCACCAGGATGGCTCGGCCGAGCGAACGCGCACCGACGGCGAGGGCCGCTTCCAGCTCGATGGCCTCGCGCCCGGGCCGTGCGTCGTGATCGCCGAGGCGAGCGGCGTAGGCCGGGCCGAGGTCGAGACCGAGATCGCCGGAGCGCACGTCGCCGAGATCGCCTTGCGGCTCGTGCAATCCGGCGAGGAGGCCCCGATCGAGGTGACCGTGCGCGGGCCGTCGGAAGCCGAGCGGCGCCGGCAATCGGCCGAGGCCGTGACGGTCGTGGAGACGGACCGCGTCAAGCGGGAGACCTCGGACATGGGCGAGGTGCTCGCGCGCACGCAGGGGGTCGGCGTGCGCCGCGAGGGAGGCCTCGGCTCGGCCACGCGCTTTTCGCTGAACGGGCTGACGGGCGATCAGGTGCGGTTCTTCCTCGACGGCGTGCCGCTCGAGCTGGCCGGCTATCCCTTCGGCGTCTCGAACGTGCCAGTTGGCCTCGTCGAGCGCGTCGAGATCTACAGCGGCGTGGTCCCGGTGCGCCTCGGCGCCGACGCCCTCGGCGGGGCGGTCGACCTGATCACCGATCAGGACCTCTGCGCGTCGCGCGCCGGCGCGTCCTACGAGGTGGGCTCGTTCGACACCCACCGAGCGGCGCTCGCCGGCAGCCATCTGCACAGGCCGAGCGGCCTGTTCGCTCGCGCGAGCGGCTTCTTCGACTATGCGAAGAACGACTACCCCGTCGATACCGAGGTCGAGGACGAGCGCGGGCGCTTCTCGCCGGCGCACGTCTACCGCTTTCACGACGCCTACCGCAGCGCGGGAGGCCACGTGGAGCTCGGGGTCGTCGATCGACCGTGGGCGCGGCGCTTGCGACTGCGCGCCTTCGTGACCGATTACGACAAGGAGTACCAGCACAAGCTCGTCATGAGGGTCCCGTACGGCGGCGTGACGTACGGGGAGACCTCGGCAGGCGTGAACCTTCGTTACGAACAGCCGCTGGGGCGCGGCGTGTCGCTCGACGCGGTGGGCGGCTATGCCTACGTCCGAGGGCGCTTCCTCGACGTCGCGCGCTGCGACTACGACTGGATGGGACGCTGCGACCCCGAGGGCGCCGAGCCTGGCGAGACGGACGTCGTCCCCCACGACCAGGTCTTCTGGGACCATTCCGCCTTCGCGCGCCTCAACGTGGAATGGCGCATCCATCCGTCGCACGCCGTCCGCCTGGCCGCCGCGCCGACCTACGTGACGCGGACGGGCGATGAGCGCCGGCAAAGCGACCCGGATAGCCCTGATCCGCTCGCCGACCGCCGCAGCGTGCTCGCGCTGGTGAACGGCCTGGAGTACGACCTCGACCTGCTCGAGGACCGGCTCGAACACCTTCTTTTCGTCAAGCAGTACGTGCAGCGCGTCGCGAGCGAGAGCCCGGTCGTCGGTGATCCTGCGCGCGACCGCGACCGGAGCACCCACCGCTTCGGTATCGGCGACGCGCTCCGATACAGGCTCACGCCCTGGCTCTACGGGAAGGCCTCCTACGAGTGGGCGACGCGGCTGCCCAGCCCAGACGAGGTCTTCGGCGACAATACGTTCATCGCGGCCAACCTCGGGCTCGATCCCGAGATCAGCCACAACGTCAACCTCGGGCTCACCCTCGACGCCCGCGGGACGCCGGCGGGCGCCTTTCGCGCGACGGGCAACGGCTCCCTGCGCGCAGCCGACCGTCTGATCGTGCTCCTCGGCAACGATCGGGACCAGAGCTACGAGAACGTCCACGGCGCGCGGTCGCTCGGCGTCGAAGGCTCCGTCGGATGGACCTCGCCCGGGGAGCGCCTCGCGCTCGACGGCAACGTCACCTACCTCGATTTCCGCAACACATCGAGCGAGGGCGCGTTCGGCGCCTTCGAAGGAGATCGCATCCCGAACCGCCCGTACCTCTTCGCCAACGGCTCAGCGCGCCTCCTGTTTCGCCGCGTCTTCGCCGCGGAGGACGAGGTCGGGCTCACGTGGAACAGCCGCTACGTACACGAGTACTTCCGCACGTGGGAGAGCCTCGGCCGGCGTGAGTCCAAGCAGGTGATCCCCTCGCAGCTCGTGCACTCGGCCGGGCTCGGGTACGTCGTGCGGCGCGGCCGCGCGAGCCTGAGCACGACGCTCGAGATGCAGAACCTCACGGATGAGCGTGTGTTCGACTTCTTCGGCACGCCGCGCCCGGGAAGGAGCTTCTACGTCAAGACCACGGCGGAGCTCTGAGCTCGAGAGGCAGGTGATGGGATGAACGGCCACACGATGAATCAACAGACCCTGCGACTCGCGGAGCACACGAACCCGAGGAGATGAGATGCACACCGTTGTGGCCGTCAAGAACCTGCTCGTTCAGTCCGGCGCGTCCTGGGTCCTGTGGCTCCTGTTCGCGCTCTCGGGGGGCAGCATCGCCATCGCGATCGAGCGCTGGCTCTACTTCCGCTCGAAGGACGACGACGTGCGAGCGCTCGCCGCCGAGCTCGACGCTCACCTGTCGAACGGCTCGGTCGCCGCCGCGCTCGACGCGCTCCGGCCGATGCGATCGGTCGGGGCGATCGTCGCCCGCGCGGGTCTGAGGCTCGCGCCGCGCGGGTCGGCCGCGGCGGACAAGGGGATGCAGAGCGCGATGTCCGCCGAGCGGAAGGCGCTCGAGACGAGGCTCGCGTACCTCGGGACCCTCGGCAACAACGCGCCCTTCGTCGGCCTCTTTGGCACCGTCATCGGCGTGATCCTGGCGTTCGAGCAGCTCGGTCAGGCCACGGGGGCGGCGGGCGGCGGGGCCGCGAGCCAGGTCGCCTCCGCCGCGGTCATGGCGGCGATCGCGGAAGCGCTCGTGGCGACGGCCGTGGGCATCGGCGTCGCGCTGCCGGCCGTGGCCGCTTACAACTACCTGCAGCGTCGGGTCGCCGCGATGCTCGACGACGCCGAGACGCTCTCGAATCTGGTGCTCGCCTACCTGGCGACCGGAGAGGCCGCGCAGTCCTCTCGTGTCGACTCCGCGCGTGCGGTCCACGGCGGCGTTTCGATCGACAAGCCGATGAACGGCGAGGCGTCACGCCCGGAGGCGGCCTAGCCATGGCGAGCGCCGGGCAGAGCGCTAGATCCCGCCGCGGCGGGATCATCGAAGGGATCAACGTGACGCCGCTCGTCGACATCACGCTGGTCCTCTTGATCATCTTCATCGTCACCGCCAAGATCGTCGTCGCGCCCGCCGTCCCGCTGGATCTGCCGCACGCGTCGCAGAGCGAAGAGGTCCAGGCGGTGCTGAGCGTGGTGCTGCCCGCGGAGGGGCCGGTGCAGGTCGACGGAGCTGCGATCGACGATGCGGCGCTCCGCGAACGCGCGCGGGCGGCCCTGTCGCGCGATCCGCAGCTCCGGGCCGTGATCCAGGCCGATCGCGCCGTCTCGCACGGCCGCGTGATGACGGTGCTCGACACGCTGAAAGCCGCGGGGATCGCGCGCGTCGCCTTCGGAGCTGTCCGCCCGGAGGCCGAGGCCCATGCGGTGGAGAGGACCGGACACCAATGATTCGATCGGAATTCCACCCCGAGAGCGTCGCCGGTATCGTCCTCGACGCGGCGCGCGCCCACGCTCAGCCCCGGCGCGCGAGGGGACGAGCCCGCGCATTCGCGGCCGACAGCACGGCCGGGATCGTCCTGGGAGCCGTCAAGGAACATTCGGCCAGAGCGCTCGTGCTCGCGCTCATGCCGGCAGCCGTCATGGAGGGCACGGTCGGGATCATCGCGCTCCGCCTGGGACCGGACGGCACGACGGCGAGCCAGCGCGAGGAGCGCCCGCCGCTGCAGGTGGAGCACGTGGTCGATCTGGCCCCACCTCCGCCGCCGCCGAGCCCCTCGCCGCGAGAGGAAGCGCTGGCGCCCAGGGCCGCCGAGCGCTCGCCGGCGCGCGCGGCCGCTCCTGCCGCTCCTCGGGCGCCTGACGCTGCTCGGGCCCCTGCCGCTCCCGCCGCGCCTCCTCCGCCCGCGCAGGCAGGGCAGGTCGCCCTGGCGGAAAACGCGGCTGCGCCCCTCGATTACACCGGATTCGACATCGCCGTTGGCCGCGGAGAGCGTTATGCCGGGGGCGTCACCTCCTCTGCGGGGACGAGCGCGCAGGCGGTGAACGCCGCGCGTGTGGACCCGAGCGCTCCTCCGGAGCGCCGGCAGGGGGGCCCCTCGCGCGCAAGGCCCGTCGGGCAGCCCGCGCGGGAGTGGAATTGCCCCTGGCCGCGCGAAGCGGATGCGCTCTCGGTGGACGAGCAAACAGTGGTCATCCGCACGGTCGTTCGTTCGGACGGCACCGTCGCCTCGGCGGAGCTCCTCGCGGACCCGGGATATGGCTTTGGCCAGATGTCGCTCGCGTGCGCCCGCAGGCAGCGATTCGTGCCGGCCGCCGACGAGGGGGGTCAGCCTATCACGGCGACGTCGCCGCCCATCCGCGTGAGGTTCACGCGACATCCGCGATCCACAGGCGCGCCCTAGCGAAGCCCGACGCGAGAAAGGAAGCAAGAGATGAGCTCTTCAGGTACCAGCAGGCTCCTCGATGTCGAGGCCGCCGCGCGCCGGGGCGCCTGGCGCGGCGGGGAAGGGCGGCCGCTCAATGAACGATGCGTGAAATGGGGCGCTCGATGGCCGCTCGCGACGTCGTGCCTCGTGTGCCTGCCGCTCATGGCTGGCTGCGGCAGCGACCCCGGGGAGAGCGGCGCCGGGGAGCCGGACGACGGCGGGCCCCGCTATGCCGTCGCCAGCCGCATCGAGGACAATGACTTCACGAACAGCACCATGTTCGTCTGGGTGGTGGACGACCTGAGCGGAGGATCCGTCAGCCTGGGCGAGGCCACCGAGCTTCCCGGGAGAGGCTCTATCTGGGGAGTCCCGCGGACCGAGGTGTTCTATGTCGTCAGCGCGGAAGAGCTCACGGTCTCGAAATACGGCGTGGCCGGCGGCAAACCGGAGCTCGAAGCTCGGCTCGGGCTGGGCGCAGCCGGGATCTCGTTCCTCCTCGGAGAGAGGATGGTGTTCGACGGCCCGGACCGAGGGTTTCTCTTCGATCTCGTCTCGGGGCAGGCGCTCGAGCTCGATCTCGCTGCCATGGAGATCACCCGGAGCATCGACGTGTCTGACGCGCGGATCGACTCCGCGGACTACACGTTCATCGGGGAGCCCGGCTTTCGGGAGCACGGCGGCCGGCTCGTCGCTCCGCTGTACGGCACGAGCGCGGCGTACGATCGCGTGGCCAGCGAGTCGAAGGTCCTCTTCGTCGATCCGACCGACGGCTCGATCGAGGTGAAGAGCGCCCCTTGCGGAGGCCTTTACTACACGGTGAAGTCGCCGAGCGGAGACATCCATTTTGCGTCCGATCCTTATGTCGCCTCGATCTTCATGGTCGATCCGGAGAGAGCTCCTGCGCCGTGCATGGCGCGCATGGCGGCGGGCCAGGACGAGCTCGACACCAGCGTCGTGGCGCTCAACGACGTGACCGGCGGCCCGACTGGCGGCCTGGTCCCTGGCTCCGACGGCGCGGCGTACCTGCGCGTGCTGGACAGCGGCCTCTACTCGCCCAGCGCCGACGCCACCCATCTCGAGGCTTTCTCGGCGCAGGGCTGGCAGACGTGGCGCATCGAGCTCGACGATCCAGGCTCGGCCGAGCCCCTCGATCGCCCTCCGCTCGCCGGCGGCATCAAGGTGTTCGAGGTGGACGATCAAGCTTACGTGAACGAGTCAACGGCAGGCTTCGGCTCGACCACGCTGGTGCGGACGACCGGGGAGGGCGCGCCCGCGCGCGCGCTGACGATGCCTGGCGCCACGTGGGGTGTCTTGCGCGTGCGCTGAACCAGATGCGGAGGGATCCAATGTCAAACTCGAACGGGCTGATCGTGAAGGGGTTGACGAAGACGTACGCCAACGGCGTTCGAGCGCTGAACGGCGTCCACCTGAACGTCGGACCGGGGCTCTACGGGCTCCTCGGTCCAAACGGCGCGGGCAAGAGCACGCTGATGCGCACCCTCGCCACGCTCCAGACGCCGGACGCGGGGACGATCACGTTCAACGGGATCGACGTCATTGCGTCTCCTGACCGCCTCCGTCGCCGCCTCGGGTACCTTCCGCAGCAGATCGGCGCGTACCCGGGGGTGACGGGGCGGTCTCTGCTCGAGCGGTTTGCCTGGCTGAAGGGGCGCACGGACCGGCGCGAGCGCGACGCGGAGATCTCGACGCTGCTCGCGCGCGTCAACCTGAGCGACGTCGGCCACCGCGAGGTCGCGACCTACTCCGGGGGGATGCTGCGGCGGTTCGGCATCGCGCTCGCGCTCGTGGGATCTCCGCAGCTCCTCATCGTGGACGAGCCGACCGCCGGCCTCGATCCGGCCGAGCGCAACCACTTTCATCGCGTGCTCGCGGAGGTCGCCGCGGAGGCCGTGGTGCTGCTCTCGACGCACATCGTCGATGACGTGGAGAACCTCTGCGGGCGGCTGTCGATCGTCAACCGGGGGCGCGTGGTCGCCGAAGGAGCGCCGGCCGAGCTGACCGCGCCGCTCGCGGGCCGCCTGTGGACCCGGACGTACGCGCGGGGCGAGCCGATCCCCGACGACGCGCTGAACGTCTCGCCCACGCCGAGCGGCACCCGCGCCGTCGTGGTGCGCGACGTGTCGCCCGGCGACGGCTTCGTCGCTCACGCGCCCAAGCTCGACGACGCCTATCATTACTTGCTGGCCGAATCGCGGCAGGCGGAGGCCGCATGAGCTCGACGCGCATCTACGCCGTCGAGGCGTGGCACGAGCTGCGGGCGGGGCTGCGTACCTCGCTCGTCCCGCTCATGTTTGTCGGCCTCGTCGGCTATCTGTTCATCATGCTCTCGAGCGCGGAGTACCTGCGCGACATGGGCGGGGCGGACGTCGCGCGCAACAGCCCGCATGTGGTCTTTTTGATGACCTCCGGGCAATCGTTCTGGCTCATCTTCGCGTGGGCGTGGATCTTCGCGCAGGTCGTCACGCGGGATCGCGCGGCGGGGCTCCACGAGCTGGTCCTCTCCGCGCCCGTGTCGCTTCGCGGGCTGCTGATCTCGCGCTACGTCGGCGCGGTCGGGCTCGCTTGCATCCTGGGCTCGGCGAGCTCGCTCGGGTTTCTGCTCGTCCCCGGGCTCGCCGCGCTCGGGGTATTCCCAAAAGAGGCGGTCGGGCCGACGCCGATCCTGGCGATCGCGTCGTCGTGGGCGCTCTTCGTGGTGCCGTCGGCCATCGGCCTCGGGGCGCTCTACCTCACCGCGGCGCTCCGGACCCGGAGCACGGCCGGGCCGTTCGCCGTGGCGGCGGTGGTCATCTTGATCTGGATGGTGGCCATGATCGTCCTGCGGGGCGGTGACCTGCACACGGACATCGCGACCGTGGTCGATGTGAGCGGCTTCGGGGAGGCGGAGGCGCAGACGAAGCGCTGGACGCCGCACGAAAAGGCGACGGCGCAGCTGGCGATGACCGCGCCGCTCCTCATCAATCGGCTCTTCTGGGGCCTGGTCCCCCTCGCGATCCTGGCGTTCGCGCTCGCGCGGCAGGGGCGCGAGGCGCTCGTGAACGGGCGCGCCGGCAAGCCGTCGCCGAACGGCGAGGTGACCTTTCGTGCCTACGCGCCCGCCGCCGCGGCGCTGCCGCCGGTCACGGCGCCATCATGGCTCCGCGCGGCGCTGTCCGAGGCTCGCTGGCACCTCTCGCTGACGACCCGAGGGTGGGCGTTCCGTACCGCGATCGCGCTCTGGACCCTCATGAACGTGGCAGGGGCCTTCTACCATGTGATCGGGCACGCCGAGGGGCCGCTGGTCCCACGGCCTGCGCTGCTCGCGCCGTTCCTCATCCGCCTTTGCTACGTGTTCTCCGTGTTCGCCGTGGCGGGGTTCGTGGGGGCGCTCGCTCGTCGAGATCAGCAATCCGGGTTCGACGAGATGATCGACGCCACGCTGGCGCCGCTCGGCACACGCGTGGTTGGCCGCGCCCTCGCCGCCCTCCTGTTGACGACGGTCATGGCCCTGGCGCCGACGCTCTCGGCGTGGATCGTGACAGCTCTCACCGTACCTAGCAGCTTCGAGCCGTGGAATGCGCTGCTCGTGAACGCGCTGATTGCTGCGCCTGCCCTGCTGGAGCTCGGCGCGATCACGTTCCTCGTCCACGCGCTCGTGCGTTCGCCCGGTACGGGTTACGCCGCATCGATGCTGGCTGCGTTCATCGCGCTCGTGAATCACGAGATCGACATCGTCTCGTATCCGCCAGCGCAGGTAGGGATCCCGGTGCATGTTGCCCTCTCCGAGCTCTCGGGGTGGTCGCCGTGGATCGTGCCCGTGCTCGAGATGGGCGTGCTCAAGCTCGGCTGCGTCGGCCTCGCCGTCGCCCTGGCGTGGCTCGCCTACCCGCGCGGCACGGCCCTGAGGATGATCGAACGATGGCGCGGGGCAGCGCGGCAGCTCACCCAGGGCGCGGGATCCCTGGCGGCCCTCAGCCTCTTTGTGATCGCGTGCTCAGCGACGATCTTGCACGAGCAGATCGTGGTGCAGAGCGGCTTCGCATCGAAGAGCGAGGAGAACGCCGCCGACGCGGCCTGGGAAGCCCGTTTCTGGCCGGAAGCGTCGGCGTTCTCCGTGGAGGGCGGCGAGGTCGAGGCGAAGATCGCGCCGTCCGCGCGCTCCGCGCATGTCCGCTGGAAGCTGCGGGGAGTACGGGCCAGCGCGGCGAAGCTGCACGGGAGCCTGCGCACCGGGATGGACATCGACAGCGTCCGCGTCGACGGCGCTCCTCGTGAGGTCGTCACGGCGAACGAGCACTTCATGGTCGACCTGGGCAGCTGCGCGCAAAGCGGGTGCGACGTCGAGCTCGAGATATCGATCGCCTCGCCTCGCTGGTTTGCCGAGGGGGAGGCGCCGTGGCTGGACGGCTCTGGCGTGTGGGCGCGCGCGGCCGATCTCGTCCCGCGGCTCGGACACGACGGAGAGCGAGCGCTGCGATCTCCGTCCACACGCCGCGAGCTCGGGCTCGCGGAGCGCCCCGGCGCGCTCGACAGGAATGCATTGGTACCCGCCCTCGCCGTGGCGCCGGCGGGCCTTTGGCGCTGGTCGGTGTCGTTCTCCGAGCAAGGCGTGAGCACGCCTGTCGAGGGGAGCACGACACAGGGCCTCGATTTCGCGGTGGCGTGGCTGCCCAGGGGTGCGGAGCTGAGGCAGCTGCGGCAAGAGGGCATCACGGCGTTGCATGGCCCGTCTCACGCCGATACGGCGCGTGAGGTCCTGGAGGACGTCCAGGCGATGGGCGAGTGTGTTCACGCGCGGCTCGGGTCCATCCCGGAGGTGACGACGGTCGTGCAGGCGCCTCGCGACCTCGGCGAGATCCGGGCGCATGGCGCGGTCCTGTGGCTGCCGGAAGGGGACGGCTGGGACGTGGCCGCGTCCGGCGTCGGCCGCCTGAAGCGACGGGCTGCGGTGGCCGAGGCGCTCGCCGCGCGCTCGCTCGCGGACCGCGCCGATTTGCGCGCGGAGCCGGGTGCGCGGTGGCTTATCAACGGCGTTGCAGGGTGGATCGGGCTCGAATGCGTGCGGCGGTCCGATGGCGGTGACGCGTGGCTCGCGCTCCTGGAACGCCGCAGCGACGACGTCGCGGATGCGCTCGGCGCCCTCGACGCGCCCGTGTCGGGTCTGGCCGATGACGGCGCGGCCCAATGGGTCATGGCATACGCCCCGCTGGAGACCCTCGCATGGGCGCAGGCCGCCGGAGACGCCGAGGCGTTGCACGCAGCGACGCGGGTCGCCGACCTGGTGCGCTCCGGAGAACCGGTCCGAGGCGCGCTTGCGCAAGCAGCAGGCCAGAGCATGGCTGACCGCCTCCTGGGCCCTCCTTCCGCCTCGGACGTGACCGTCGCGATCGCCGACGGCGGCACGCTGGAGGTTCGCGGCGAGCGCTCGCAGTGGGAGAGGGGCGGCTGGCAGCCCGTCTCCAGCACGTTCGAGATCGTTCAACGCTTCTACGATGAGGAGACGCCGGCGCGGATGACCCGCGTGCCGGCAAGATTGGAGAGCGATGCCCGGTTCGTCGTCTTCGACGCGTGGCCCTCATTCGAACGCTCGCCGCGGGACAACGCCTGGAAGGCAGGCCCGCATTGATGGCGCGAGCCCGCACCTGCGCATCTCTGCGCGTCACGAGGATGAGGGCTGTGCAACGAACATGTTTCGCTGCGGCATGGAGGGCTCGTTGGCCCCGCTGGCGGGCGCTGCGTAGGGCAGCGCCTGACGAGCGCATCATCGACTCATTTCGTTAGACTTTCGATTCTGATCTGAGCAGTCGAATTCCCCCAGATTCGCTCAAATTCAGCGCGGAGGCGCCTCCGGGGAGCGATCGTGTCCGTCGCACGAATTCGCCGTCCGCCCGGCTTGACGCTGATGCAATTCGTATGTATATACAATCTGTACGCAGCTTCAAGATGTAGGCGACTGAGCGTCGTGCCTATCGGCGCTCGCGAGGCCACGCTCCACGGGCATGGTGCCGCGAGGCGGGAGGGGTACATTTGCGATAGCTGTCAATGACAGGTCGGCGTGAGCTCCGACCCGCAGATCGCGGGGGCGGGCGCTGCCGTATTGTCATGTTGTGACGAGAAGCTCGTCTGGATGGGGTGCGACCGCACGGGCCTGCGAACCCTCGCAGGACCTGCGGGTCGATGCTGGAAGGCGCGCGAAGAGGAACGCTTCGACCCTCTGCCGCTCGGTCGAGGTGTTTACCGTGACGCCTGTTCCCGATTCGAAGGCTCGCCACCCGAGCGCGAATCGGGGGTGCGAACACTGCCGTGGCTCGCGCCTGGAATGCTGCGTGTAGCGAGTGGGACGTGGGCTGAAGAGCTCACGTGCTCCTCCTGCGACTGGCGTCTCTTGTGCGGCCTCTCGTACCAGGGGTTAACTATGTTGCAAAAGCAACGGTTATGTAAAAACAACAGGGGCGATGCGGGGCGACAGAGCGGATGTGCCATCTCCGGCTCTCCTCGAAGAAATCGAGGCGCAGGCAGCCCGGGATTGCGTCACTCACGTGCGGGGCGAGCATGAACATGTCTCATCAACGGCACTACCTCGAGCGCCGCGTCTCGATCAGCGCAGACCCCATCGACCTCGCGGCGGCGCTCGCCAGGTCGGGCTCGCACACGACGTACTTCGTGTACGAGCGCGACGGCGAATGGAGCGTCGCCCTCGGCGCGGCCTTCGAGCTCACTGCAGACGTACACGGCGTGCACCGCCTCGATGCGACAGGAAAGCAGAGCTGTCCCGGCGGGGACTGCCTCGCCGCGGTCGAGTCGGCGCTCGCGTCGATCCCGGTCCGTGGCTGGCGCGCGTACGGCACGGCTTCGTTCGAGTTCGCGTACCTGCTGCACGGCATCGAGGCGAACCTCGGCACAGAGCCCCTGCTTCACCTGACCATTCCAGAGGTCGAGATCCGCCTCCAGCGCGGCACGGCGCTGGTTCGCGCGCTGACCTCGGGCGAGCTCGAGCGGATGGTGGACGTCCTCGCCTCCTCGAACCGCCGCCATGCGCGCGGGATGACGGACGTCGCCGTCCTCCCCCCCGTCCCGTCGCCGGAGGTGCTCCCCGCGAGGCTGCTCGAGACGACCGGCGCAGCGAAGTACAAGGAGCTGGTGGCCGCGGCGACGAACGAGATCGCGGCGCGCAAGCTCCACAAGGTCATCGCGTCGCGCGTCGTCCCGGTCGCCGCGCCCGTCGACTTGATCGCGACGTACGTCGCCGGGCGGCGGCAGAACACCCCGGCCCGATCGTTCGTGGTCAACTGCCGCGACCTGAAGTTCGCCGGATTCAGCCCGGAGACCGTGCTCGAGGTGACCGCCGAAGGGCAGGTGATGACGCAGCCGCTCGCCGGGACCCGGGCGCTCGTCTCGGACGACGTTGAAAACGCGCGCTTGCGGGCCGAGCTGCTCAGCAATTCGAAGGAGCTGGCCGAGCACGCGATGTCCGTGAAGCTGGCGTTCGAGGAGCTCAGCCGCGTCTGCAAGCAGGGGAGCGTGACCGTCAACGAGTTCATGGCGATATCCCGCCGCGGGACCGTTCAGCACCTCGCCTCACGGCTCTCGGGCATGCTCGAGGCGGGCAACACGGCCTGGACGGCGTTCCAGGTGCTTTTCCCCGCCATCACCGCGTCGGGGATCCCCAAGAGGGAGGCGGTCGACTGGATCCGGAGGCACGAGGCGGAGAGCCGGGGCCTCTACTCGGGAGCGGTCCTGACGCTGGATCACGACGGAGCGATGGATGCGGCGCTGGTGCTGCGGACGATCTTCCAGCGGGGGAGCAGCGTCTGGCTGCGCGCGGGCGCCGGGATCGTCGCGGAGTCGACGCCCGAGCGAGAGCTGGAGGAGACCTGCGAGAAGCTCCAGAGCGTGGCGCGCCACCTGGTGCCTCCGGAGTTCGCCAGCGAGCCGGTGTGACGCAGGGGACATGGTTTTCCGGACTTGAGCTTTTCTTCTCACGAGTCAGCCAATGCACGAACAGACACAGCGAATGCACGACGAAGTCGCCTCTTCGGATCTGAGGGATACGGTCGCGAGCGTGCTCGGCGTGGTGGCCGAGGCGGTCCGTGAAGACAGCAACCTGATCGAGCTCGGGATGGACTCGATCACGATGATGCGCCTCGCCGGCAGGTGGCGGCGGCAAGGCATCGAGGTCGACTTCGCCGAGCTCGCGGCGAACCCGCGGGTGTCCGCCTGGAAGGCGCTGATAGGAGAGCGAAGCTGTACCAAGGGCGAACGCGACGAGCGTTCGCCCGCCGCGACCACCATCGACGAGGCGGCGCCCTTCGAGCTCGCGCTGATGCAGCACGCGTACTGGGTCGGACGCGAGCAAGGCCAGCAGCTGGGCGGCGTCGCCGCGCATTTCTACAACGAGTTCGATGGCGAGGGGGTCGACCCCGCGCGGCTGGAATCCGCCGTACGAGCCCTGCTCGGGCGGCACGGCATGTTGCGCGTGCAGATCCTGAGCGACGGCCGGCAGCAGATCCTGCCCGACAGCCGCGGGCGTGGGCTGAAGGTCCACGATCTGCGCGCCCTGTCGGCCGAAGCGGCGCAAGAGGCGCTCGCCGAGCTGCGCCGGACGCTGTCGCATCGGACGCTGGACCTGGCTGCCGGCGAGGTGTTCGAACTCCAGATCTCGCTCCTGCCAGACGCGATCCGCGCGGGCGGCACGCGCCTGCATGTGAACCTGGACATGGTGGCCGCCGACGCGCTCAGCCTGCGGGTGCTGCTGGCCGACCTGGCGCACCTCTACGCCGGATCGCAGCCGCTGCCTCCGATCAACACCAGCTATCCGCGCTACCTGGCGGAGCGCGAGGCCAGCCGCGCGAGCGTCAAGGGCCAGCGGTCGCGGACCGCCGACCGAGCGTACTGGCAAGCTCGCTTGAGCGACCTCCCCGCGGCGCCCGAGCTGCCCGCCGCGCCCTACCACGTGAACGTGGGCGCCACGACGGTGGTGCGGCGTCATCGCTGGCTCGCTCCGGAGCAGGTGCGCGCCTTCACGTCTCTGGCGGCGCGCCACGGCCTCACGCCGGCCATGGCGATGGCGGCGGTGTTCGCGGAGACGCTGACCGCCTGGAGCGCGGAGCCGCGGTTCTTGATGAACCTGCCGATGTTCGACCGCGAGCCCTTGCACCCCGACGTCGGGATGCTGGTGGGCGACTTCACCTCCTCGGTGCTCCTGGCCTGGGACGGCGCGGCGCCCGGCACCTTCGCTGAACGCGCGCAGCGCCTGCAGGCCCAGTTCCATGCAGACGCCGAGCACGTGGGGTATTCGGGCGTCGAGGTGCTGCGCGACCTCTCTCGGCTGCGAGGCGAGCAGGTGCTGGCGCCTGTCGTGTACACGAGCGCGCTCGGCCTGGGCGAGCTGTTTCCGGAGGTGGTGAAGCAGCTCTTCGGGAGGGCGTCCTGGATCATCTCCCAGGGGCCGCAGGTGTGGCTGGACGCGCAGGTCACGGAGCTCGACGGCGGCTTGCTGGTCAACCTGGATGCGCGTGAAGATGCGTTTGCACCAGGCGTGCTGGACGCGATGTTCGACGCGCACGGCCGCCTTCTGGAGCGCCTGCTGTCGTATGAGGAAGCCTGGCGGCAGCCCGTGCCTGCGCTGCTCCCGGCAGAGCAGCTGAAGGTGCGCGTCGCCGCGAACGCCACCAGGACGGCCGTCTCGGGCAAGCGCCTGCACGACGGCTTCTTCGAGCTCGCGAAGCGACAGCCAGAGGCGCCTGCTCTCCTGTGGGGAGCCGACGGCAGGATCTCGTACGGGGAGCTCCGGCAGCGCGCGCTGCGCGTGGCGGGCTACCTGCGCGAGCGCGGCGTGAGCGCAGGCGACGTGGTGGCGATCCAGCTGCCCAAGGGGCCGAGCCAGATCGTCGCCGTGCTGGGCGTGCTGGCCGCCGGCGGCACGTACCTGCCGATCAGCGTGGATCAACCCGCGCTGCGCCGTCAGCGCATCCTCGACGCTGCCGGCGCCGCCCTCGTCCTCGATAACGTCCCGGAGGGGCAGGCGTCGCTGGCGGAGCCGCTGGCCGGCGAGGACTCGGATCTCGCGTACATCCTGTTCACCTCGGGTTCGACGGGCGAGCCGAAAGGCGTGGAGATCACCCACGCCGCAGCGATGAACACCATCGATGATCTGAACCAGCGCCTCTCGCTGGGCACGGCCGACCGGACGCTCGCGCTGTCCGCGCTCGAGTTCGATCTGTCGGTGTACGACATCTTCGCGCCGCTGTCGGTCGGCGGCGCCGTGGTCTGCGTCGAGGAGTGGGCGCGTCGCGACGCAGCGGTCTGGGTCGAATTGCTGCGCAGCCATCGCGTGACCGTCCTCAACTGCGTGCCGGCCCTGCTCGATGTGACGCTCGCTGCCGCCGGCGACGGCCCCGGTCCGCTGGCGCTCCGCGCGGTGCTCCTGGGCGGCGACTGGGTGACCCTCGATCTGCCGGGGCGCCTTGCGCAGCGCGCTCCGCGCTGCCGCTTCATCGCGCTGGGCGGCACCACCGAGACCGCGATCCACTCCACGATCTGCGAGGTCACCGAGGTGCCTCCGCACTGGAAGTCGGTGCCGTATGGAAAGCCCCTTGGCAACGTGCAGCTGCGCGTCGTCGATCCCCTGGGGCGCGACTGTCCCGACTTTGTCCCGGGCGAGCTGTGGATCGGCGGCGCCGGCGTGGCCCGCGGCTACCGTGGCGACCGAGAGAAGACGGCGAACAAGTTTCTCCAGGTGGACGGGACGCGCTGGTACCGCACCGGCGACCGCGCCCGTTACTGGGCCGACGGCAGCGTGGAGTTCCTCGGGCGCGCCGACTTCCAGGTGAAGCTGCGCGGGCACCGCATCGAGCTCGGCGAGATCGAGGCCGCGGTCGGAGCTTACTCCGGCGTCAGCCAGGCCGTTGCCGTGCTGGGCGAACGTGGGCTCTATGTGGCCATCACCTCGGATGATCCGAGGATCGAAGTGCCTGAGGCAGGCGAGATCATCGATCTGCGCCAACCGCCGCCGGAGCTCGCGGATCTGCGTGAGTTCCTTGTGAGCCGCCTGCCCGCCGTGATGGTGCCGGATCACCTGTGGCGCTGCAGGAGCTTGCCGCTCACGCCCAATGGCAAGATCGATCGCAAAGCCTTGCAGCGAACGGTGAACACCATGGCCCTTCAGGCCAAGGCGACCGTGACCGCTCCGGTGGGCGAGGTGGAACGCCGGGTCGCCGAGGTCTGGGCCGAGCTGCTCAAGGTGCCGGAGGTGGGCCGCGAGGACAACTTCTTCGCCGCGGGCGGCGACTCCCTCCTGGCGACACGCCTGGTGCGCCGGCTGCGCGAGGTCGGCCTCGACGGCGTCAAGCTGGCCGATCTGTTCGCCCATCCGACGCTGGCCGAGTTCGCTGTCACGTTGTCGCTCGGCGCGGGCGCTCCGGCGCTGCCGACGCTGGTCGCCGATCCGGAGAACCGTCACCAGCCCTTCCCGCCGACCGAGGTGCAGCGGGCCTACTGGCTAGGTCGTGATGAGAGCTTCACGCTCGGGGGCGTCGCCTGCCAGTTCTACCGCGAGTACGACGTCGTCGACCTCGACGTGCCGCGGCTGGAGGCGGCCGTCAACGTCCTGGTGCGGCGGCACGAGATGTTGCGCGCCGTCTTCGATGACCAGGGCCAGCAACGCATCCTCGCGGACGTGCCGCGGTTCACGATAGAGGTCGTCGACGGCGGCGAAGATCCGGCTCAGGCGTACGAGGAGCTGCGGCGCGACTGCTCGCACCGGGTCTTCGACCCGACGCGATGGCCGCTGTTCGGCATGCGGGCGGTGCGGTCGGGCGACCGGACGCGCCTCGGCATCAGCCTGGACAACCTCATCCTCGACGCGCTCAGCATCCTCACCTTCTACTCGGAGCTCACCGCGCTTTACGAGGCGCCGGACGCTGCTTTGCCGCCGATCGGGCTGTCCTTCCGCGACTATGTGCTGACGTGCACGCCGGGACCGGAGGCGCTCGCCGCCGCGCGGGCATACTGGGCGAAGAAGCTGCCAGAGCTGCCGCCGGCGCCGCAGCTGCCGCTCGCCAGAGACCCGGCCGAGGTGGGGCGCCCGCGCTTCACGCGCCACGAGGGCAGCGTCGACGCGAGCCGATGGCGCCGCATCGTCGAGCGCGCAGGCGAGCACGGCGTCACGCCGTCCACGGTCCTGCTCACGGCGTTCGCCGAGGTGCTCAGCCGCTGGTGCAGCCGACCCGACCTCACGCTCAACCTGACGCTGTTCGATCGCCGCGAGGTGCATCCCGACATCCACACGGTCATGGGCGATTTCACGTCGCTCACGTTGATCGGATACCGGCCCGCCGCCGGCGAGAGCTGGGTGACGCGAGCCCGGCGTGTCCAGAAGGAGCTGGGCGACGCGCTGGACCATCGCGACGTCTCGAGCATCTCCCTCGTTCGCGAGCTGGGCAGGTTGAGCGGCGCGCCGAGCCTGACCATGCCGGTGGTGTTCACGAGCGCCCTCGGCGTCCCCGGGGGTACCGCTGCGCCGGCCAGCGGCCCCTTCAGGAAGCAGGTGTGGGGCCTGACGCAGACCCCGCAGGTGTGGCTCGACCATCAGGTGATAGAGGCCGAGGGCGGCATCGCCCTGAACTGGGATGTGGTCGAGGACCTGTTCCCGGCGGGCCTGATCGCCACGATGTTCGATGCGTACCTGCGCGAGCTGAGCTGGCTGAGCAGCTCCGAATGGCACCTGCCTGTGCCCGATCTCATGCCCGAGCCGCAGCGGCGCGTGCGCGCGCTCGTCAACGCGACCTCCGGAGAGAGCCCACGGCGGAGCCTGCACCGCGCGTTCTTCGACCTGGCGCGCGAGCAGCCGCAACGGATCGCATTGCGCTGGGGCGAGGCCGACGTGATGAGCTACGGCGAGCTCGCGTCGCGCGCGCTGCGCCTCTCGGCCGCGCTGGCACAGCACGGCGTGGCGACAGGCGATGTCGTCGCCGTGAACCTGCCCAAGGGGCCCGATCAGATCGCCGCGGTGCTGGGGGTGCTGGCGGCCGGAGCCGCCTACCTGCCCGTCGGGGTGGATCAACCCGATGCGCGCCGCGATCGGATGCTGGGTCAGGCAGGGGTCCGCGTCGCCGTCACCGGCTCGGAGCCGAGGTGCTGGCCGGAGGGCGTCCGTCCGTGCATGTTTGGACAGGCGATGGCGTCCGCGCCAGCGCCGAGCCCGGCAGCGATCGACGCAGAGCAGCTCGCTTACATCATCTTCACCTCCGGATCGACCGGCGAGCCGAAGGGCGTTGAAATCACCCATCGCGCCGCGCTGAACACGGTGCTGGACATCAATCAACGCTTCGGCGTCGGCGCGGAAGACCGCGTCCTGGCCGTGTCTGCGCTGGATTTCGATCTGTCCGTCTACGATATCTTCGGTCTGCTGTCCGCCGGCGGCTCGCTGGTCTTGATCGAGGAGGAATCGCGGCGCGACGCGAGGCGCTGGCATGAGCTGGTGTGTCGACACGAGGTGACGATCTGGAACAGCGTTCCGACCTTGCTCGACATGCTGCTCATCGTCGGCAGCGCGGCGGAGCCGCCGGGCGCCATCCGTCTGGCGCTCGTCTCGGGCGACTGGATCAGGACGGATCTGCCCGGGCGGCTCGCCGCGCAGCGGCCCGGGTGTCGGTTCATCGCGCTCGGCGGCGCCACCGAGGCCTCCATCTGGTCCAACTTCTTCGAGGTGGACGTGGTCCAGCCGTCGTGGCGCTCGATCCCCTATGGCTATCCCTTGCGCAACCAGCTCTTTCGCGTGGTGGACGCGCATGGCCGCGACTGCCCGGACTGGGTGCCAGGCGAGCTGTGGATCGGCGGTCTCGGCGTGGCGCGCGGTTACTGCGCCGCACCGGACCTGACGGCTCGCAAGTTCGTCGGAGAGGGCGCGCGGTGGTATCGCACCGGCGACGTCGGGCGTTACTGGCCCGACGGCGCGCTGGAGTTCCTCGGCCGCACCGACACTCAGGTCAAGATCCGCGGGCATCGCATCGAGCTCGGCGAGGTGGAAGCCGCTCTGCGATCGCACCCCGGCGTGCGGGATGCGGTGGCCGTGGCGGCCTCCGGACGCCTCGCCGCCGCGGTCGTCCCTGCTGCCGTGGAGGAAGCGCGAGGCGCGATGGTCGATGGCCTGAATGGCCGCCGCCCGGACGCCGCGGCGGCGCTCAGCGCGGAGCAGCTGCGCGACCATGTCACCATGACCCTCCCGCTTCACATGGTACCAGAGAGGATCCTGGTGCTGGCCGAGCTGCCGCTCAGCGCGAACGGCAAGGTCAACCATGCCGAGATCATCAGGAGGATCTCGGCGGAAGCCGAACCCGACGCCCGGGAGGTCGAGCCCCCGCAGGGTGAATGGGAGCACGCCGTCGCGGCGCTCTGGAGCGAGCTCCTGGCCGTCGGCAACGTCGGCCGCCATCAGAGCTTCTTCCAGCTGGGCGGCGACAGCCTCCTCGCGACGCGCTTCATCGAAGCGGTGAATCAGCGCCACGCCATCATGTTGCCTCTGAGGCGCCTGTTCAACGGACCGACGCTGCGCGAGGTCGCAGCGGCGCTCGCCGCCGAGCAGGAGGCCCGCCAGGAGATCGAGGAGGGCGTGCTCTAGCGGCGCCCGCGACGGCGGCGCCCCGCCCGCGAGATCGGGCGACGGCGCGCCGCCGGAGCCGCGCGCGGGAGAGCGCCTCGCCGGTGAGTTCATCCTCTGATGTGACGCTTGTCCTCAACAAGCTACAGGAGCAACCATCCATGCCCGTTGCCGGGATCATCGAAGAGCTGAAGACGCTGGGTGTCGATCTGTGGACGGAATCGGGGCAGCTCCGGTTCCGTGCGCCCAAAGGTTTGCTCACGGAAGACAAGATGACGGTGCTGCGCACGCACAAGGCGCAGATCATCGATTTTCTGGCAGCGAACCAGGGGGTGGTCGTCGCCGCGGACGAGCAGGCGCGTCATGAGCCGTTCCCGCTCACCGACGTGCAGACGGCCTACCTGCTGGGGCGCCAGAGCTCCTTCGGTTACGGCGGCGTCGCCTGCCACGGGTACCTGGAGGTGACGTATCCAGAGCTCGACCCCGCGCGCCTCTCCGACGCCTGGAACCTGCTGATCGAGCGGCATGAGATGCTGCGCGCCGTGATCGAGCAGGACGGCTACCAGCGCGTCCTGCCCACGGTACCTCGGTACCACATCCAGTCGACGGACCTCCGCGGCGCGTCCGCCGCCGAGGTGGAGCGCGCGCTCCGCGGGATCCGCGCCGAGATGGACCACCGGATGTACGAGACCACCGTATGGCCGCTGTTCGAGCTGCGGCATACCCGCACCAGCGGCGGCGACGTGGTGCACTTCTCGCTGGACTCGCTGATCGCCGACTGGGCGAGCGCCGGGATCTTCTTCGAGGAGCTCGATCTCATCCTCGCCGGTCGCAGCGACGAGCTGCGACCGCTGGACCTCCGCTTTCGCGATTACATCTTCGCAGAGCGGCGGCTGCGCGAGACCGGGCGTTACCAGCGTGACCGCCAGTACTGGCTCGCGCGCGTCAACGATCTGCCCGCCGCGCCCGAGCTGCCGATGCTTCCATCGGCCGCGGAAGCTGGACCCGTGCGCTTCCGCCGCTACCACAGCCGCCTGTCCGCCGAGCGCTGGGAGCGCCTCCGGCAGCGGGCCGGCGAGCGAGGGCTCACGGCCTCGATCGCCGTGCTGGGCGCCTATGCGGCGGTGCTCCAGCGCTGGAGCCGTCGTCAACGGTTCAGCCTCAACCTCACGCTGCTCAACCGTCTGCCGCTGCACCCGCACGTCGACCGGATCGTCGGAGACTTCACGTCGGTCAGCCTCATGGACGTGCAGGCGGCGTCCGGGCGCAGCTTCAAGGAATGGGCTGCGCGGCTCGGCGATCAGATGTTCGCCGATCTCGACCACCGGCTGTTCACGGGGGTCGAGGTGCTGCGCGAGGTGACCCGCCGGCGCGGGCGGGAGGCCGCGCTGATGCCGGTCGTCTTCACCAGCGCCATCGGACTCGGCTCGCGGCGACGGCCCAGCAGCGGGCGGCGCTTCGGCCATGGCGTCACGCAAACCCCGCAGGTCTACCTCGATTGCCAGGTCATGGATGACGCGGACGGGCTCGAGGTCAACTGGGACGTGCGTCAGGGCATCTTCCCGGACGGCCTCATCGACGACATGTTCGGCGCGCTGCTGCGGCTACTGGAGGATCTCGCGGAGCGCTCCGAGGCGTGGGAGGCCGTCGAGCCTGTCGCGTTGCCCGGATGGCAGATGCAGGAGCGCGAGCGCGTCAATCAGACCAGCTGTCCGCTGCCAGACTCCCTCTTGCACCGAGGGTTCCTGGAGCAGGCCGCCCGCGACCCCGGAGCGGTGGCGGTGATCGGCCATGCGGGCAGCTTGACGTACCGCGACCTCGCGATGAGGGCGGCGTCGGTCGCGCAGGCGCTGCGAGACGGCGGCTGTACCGCGGGCGACCGGGTCGCCGTCGTCATGAACAAGGGGATCGAGCAGGTCGTCGCGGTGCTGGGCGTGCTGCTCGCCGGAGGGACCTATCTGCCGCTGGACGCCACGCAGCCACGTCTGCGCATCGAGAAGGTGCTGTCGAACGCGGCGGTGCGACAGGTCCTGACCCAGTCGTGGATCTCCGCGGCGGCCAAGCTGCCGGACGGCCTGCGCGTGATCGATGTGGACACGCAGGCGCCTGCGCAGAGCTTCCCCGAAGCTCCGACGGGCGACCCCGACGCGCTGGCGTACGTGATCTACACCTCCGGCTCCACGGGCGACCCGAAGGGGGTCATGATCACCCACCGAGCGGCGCTGAACACGATCGACGACATCAACCGTCGCTTCGGGGTGACCGGTTCGGACCGGGTGCTGGGCCTCGCCCAGCTTGGCTTCGACCTGTCCGTGTACGACATCTTCGGAACCCTCGCCCTCGGCGGGACGCTCGTGCTCCCGGATCCCGACCGTGGCGCCGATCCCTCCCACTGGGCGGACCTCCTCGTGAAGCACGAGGTGACCCTGTGGAACTCCGTGCCTGCGCAGCTTCAGATGCTGGCGAGCTACCTGCAGACAGAGCCTGTCGCGATTCGCTCGTTGCGCATGGCGCTGCTGTCCGGGGACTGGATCCCCGTCACGCTGCCCGACCAGATCCGCCGGTTCATTCCTGAGCTGACGCTCATCGGGCTCGGGGGCGCGACCGAGGCGGCCATCTGGTCGAATTACCATCGCATCGAGCGGGTCGATCCGGCGTGGACGAGCATCCCCTACGGGATCCCGCTCGCCAACCAGGGCTTCCGCGTCCTCGACGAGTCGCTCCGCGACGCGCCGGTGTGGGTCGCTGCAGAGCTGTACATCACCGGGCACGGCCTCGCAGCGGGGTACCTGGGCGATCCGGAGCTCACGGCAGCGCGCTTCTTCAACCACCCCGTCGATGGCCAGCGCCTCTACAGGACCGGAGATCTCGGGCGCTATCTCCCCGGCGGATCCATCGAGTTCCTCGGCCGCGAGGACAGCCAGGTCAAGATTCGCGGGCACCGGATCGAGCTCGGCGAGATCGAGGCCGCGCTGCTCGCGCATCCGGCGGTAGGCGCCGCGGCGGCCGTGGTGGCCGGCAAGGACCTCACGGATCGCGCGCTGCTCGGCTTCGTCGAGCTCGCGCGGCGCGGCGCGCCCACGGACGATGATCTGGCGACGTCGCAGGCCCGTCTGGTGTCTGCGGCGCGGCAGTTCGCCGACAAGGAGGTCAGCGGCGTGACCGCGGCCCAGGTGACCGAGGCGATTCGAGCGCTTCACGACGCCTCGTTCGCGTCCATGGTGAACGCGTTTGCCGAGCGCGGGCTCTTCGCCGGTCCGCGCGACGCGCACTCGGCCGAGGAGATCCTGCGCGAGGCGCGCGTTCACGACCGCCATCACTGGCTCGTTCGCCGCTGGCTGGGGCTCCTGGCGGAGGCTGGATGGCTCACGTACCATGAGGAGAGCCGTCGTTATGCGCAGCGCAGGGCCGCCGACGCGACGGCGGTCCACGACGCCTGGCGGCGGTTCGAGGAGCTGGCGACGTCGTCCGGGCTGTGTACGCCCGAGTTCGTTCAGTACCACAGAGCGCACGTGGAGCGGCTGCACGCCTTGCTCGAGAACCAGCAGAACCCGTTCGAGCTGCTGTTTCCGCAAGGGAAGCACGACGTGGCGCTCTCGGTGTACCGCGATGACGCGATCGCGCGTTACAACAACCACGCGGTCGCGGCGCTGCTGTACCGGATCGCCGCCGCGCATACGGACGGCGCCCCCCTGCGGGTGCTCGAGATCGGCGCCGGCACGGGCGCGACCAGCGGCGTGGTCATCCCGATGCTCGACGGCCATGACGTCGATTATCTGTTCACGGACCTGACAGCCTTCTTCCTGGCCGATGCGCGCGAGCGGTTCCGGGAGCGCCCCTGGGTCCGATTCGGACAGCTCGACCTGAACGAGGACTACCGCGCCCAGGGCCTGCTGCCGAACTCCGTCGACGTCGTGCTGTGCGCCGGAATGCTGAACAGCACCCGCAACGTCGAAGCTGCGGTGGCGGCCGCGGTGGAGCTGCTCGGGCCATCGGGATGGCTCGTGTTCACCGAGCCTACCGCCGATCACCCGCACGTCCTGCTCACCCAGGGTTTCATGATGGACCCCGCGGGCGCAGACCGGGAACGCGGCGCCACCAAGTTCCTGTCCACCCAGCAATGGCAAGGCCTGATAGCGAAGAGCGGCGGTGAGCTGGTGCTCTGCCTGCCGGACGATGACCATCCGATGGCGGCGTATGGCATGCACATGTTCGCTGCGCGCTTCAAGACCGACCGGGCCCGGGTCAGGACCGACGAGCTCACGAGCTTCCTCGGGCAGCGGCTGCCAGCGCACATGGTGCCTGCTCATCTGCAGGTCGTCGACCGGCTGCCGCTCACGGCGAACGGCAAGGTCAACCGCAAGGCGCTCGCTGCTCTTCGGCCCGCGGCGTTCATCGACAGCGCCGGGAAGGAGGCCGACGCGACGCTGGACGAGCTGGAGGGTCGGCTGTGTGCGCTCTGGGCGAGCGCGCTCGGCATCGCGCGGATTGGCAAGGATGAGAACTTCTACGATCGCGGCGCCGATTCGCTGATCCTCGCCAGGGTGGCAGGTCGACTGCGCGAGGAGGTGCCGGAGGCTGCGCCGTTCGCCTACGACACGCTCCTGCGGCAGATGCTCAACGAGCCAACGGTCGACGCGCTCGCGCGCGCGTTGCGCAGGCAAGAAGGCGCAGCGCACGCGCCGAGCGCGGAGGCGTCCGCCAGCGGAGGTAAGACCGCGCAGATCGCGCAGCGCCGGGAGGGCAGCAACTCGTTGATCCTCTCGTTCGGCGGCGGGGACGGGCCGGCGCGTGTGATGTTCCACGCGGCGCTGGGCACCATGGATTACTTCCAGCACCTGGGGCGGGCGCTCGCCGCTCAGAATCTGGGGCCTGTCCTGGGCTTCGCTGTCGCCGACCCCGAGCGGTACCTCGCGATCCCCCCGAAGGAGCTCGTCGCGCGCGTGTCCGACGATTACGCGCAGCGGCTCATCGATGAAGGCTTCACGCGGTTTCAGCTCATCGGCTACTGCCTTGGCGGGCTGCTCGCGACCGAGGTGGCCAGGCGGCTGCTCGAGCGCGGCATGTCGGTCGACCTGGCGCTTGTCGACAGCATTCCGATGTTTATCGAGACCGACGAGGAGCTCGCGTTCGAGGCGATCTTCGCCCCGAATTTGAACCTGGATCCGGTGAAGGCCGTCTTCGGCGACGACGTCGACAGCGCCGACGTGTACCGGGCCATCGAGAAGCTGATGGTCGAGTACGATCGCAAGATACCGGCCGGCGCAATGGCCAGGCTCGGCGGGGACCCCGGGCTGGAATCGGTCGCCGCCGCGGTGCGCAGGCAGTCCGCGCGCAGTCAGGACGAGCGTCTGGCCAGCTATGCGAAGGCGGCGGCCGCTCAGGCCGGGGTGCCCGTCGGACCCGAGCTCATCCCGGCGCTGTTCCGGACCTGCAGGCACAGCATGCGCGCCGCGCGCTTCGATCCCGAGCCTTACGTCGGCGATATGACGTTCCTGCGGTGCGACGAGGAGCAATCCTTCGGCATCACCGCAGGCGTCGGGCATTTGACGGCGCCGTTCTGGGAAGGCGTCTGCCTCGGCGAGTTCAAGCTGATCGACGTTCCCGGCAACCATTTCAGCGTCATCGAGCCGCCGCATGTGAATGTCGTGGCCGAGCACCTCGCGGCATCGTTGCGCAACACATGAGAGAGAATCGAGAGAATCAGCAGAAGGACGCGGCGCTCCGCGAGCTGCGCCGCCCGATAGCAGGGCTCACGCGGCTCGGGATCTTGCTGGGCGGCGTCGGGGCGCTGACGACGCTCGTCCCGTTCATCGGGATCGCCGAGCTCGCGCGGATCCTCGTCGCGTCAGGCCCGATCGACAGCGCGAAGGTGGCCGGGGTCGCGCTGATCATCGTGGTCGGGCTCGGCGTCGGATGGACCTGCACCGGAACGGCGCTGTGGGTGACTCACCTGGCCGACCATCGGCTTCAGGCCATCCTGCGGCGCGCGCTGGTGCGCAAGCTGGGCGAGGTGCCGCTGGGGTGGTACTCCGACAAGACGTCAGGGGTGGTCCGCAAAGCGGTCCAGGACGATCTCGACGACTTGCACCACCTCGTCGCGCACCACGATGTCGAGCTCGTCTCGGCGATCGTCCTTCCGCTCGGCGGCCTCCTGTACCTGCTCTGGCTGGACTTTCGGCTGGCGTTGCTCGCGATCGCCACCCTGCCGATCTACATGGCCGCTTACGCATGGATGATGCGAGGCTTCGCCGAGAAGATGATGCAGCTCGACGCGAGCTTCGGCAGGGTGAGCGGCGCGATCGTCGAGTTCGTACACGGCATCGCGGTCGTGAAGGCGTTCGGCCAGACGGGCCGCGCTCACCAGAGCTATCAGCGCGCCGTCAGCGAGTTCAGCGACCGATACGCCGGCTGGGTGCGACCGCTGCTCCGGCTCGAGGCGCTGACCTCGATGGCCCTCTCGGTGCCTGTGATCATGCTGGTGAGCCTGACGGTGGGCGCCTGGTTCATCCGAGAGGGCTGGGTGAGCCCCATCGATCTGCTCGCCGAGACCCTGGTCGCCGTGGTCATCCCGCAGACGGTGCTCACGCTGAACCAGGGGCTCACGGCCCAGCGCAAGGCCGTGGCGGCGGCGGACCGCGTCGCCTCGCTGCTCGATGAGCCGTCATTGCCCATCACGACGACGCCGCAGGCGCCGCGCGGGGCAGGGGTGCAGTTCGATCACGTCTCGTTCAGCTACGACGGCTCGAGGAGCGTGCTCTCCGACGTGAGCTTCGCTTGCAGGCCTGGCACGGTGACCGCGCTTGTCGGGACCTCGGGCGCGGGGAAGTCCACGCTGGCAAAGCTGGTGCCCCGGTTTTATGACGTGACCGGCGGCGCTGTCCTGCTCGGCGGCGTGGATATCCGGAACATCGCGCCGGACGTGCTGTACCGGAACGTCGGCTTCGTTCTGCAGGACGTCCAGCTGGTGCATGGAACGGTCGCCGACAACCTGCGCCTCGGCCGGCCCGAGGCCAGCGACGCAGAGGTCGTCGCGGCCGCGCGCGCCGCGCAGATCCACGACCGGCTCGTCGCGCTTCCCAGGGGATATCGGTCCGTGATCGGCGAGGACGCCATCCTGTCCGGCGGCGAGGCGCAGCGGCTGTCCATCGCGCGCACGCTGCTCGCGGACACCGCGGTGCTGATCCTGGACGAGGCGACGGCGCACGCGGATCCGGAGTCGGAAGCGCAGATCCAGGACGCGCTGTCCGCGGTCGCGCGCGGGCGCACCGTGATCGTCATCGCGCACCGGCTGGCGACGATCACCGGCGTTGACCAGATCGTCGTGCTCGACGAGGGCCGCGTGCGCGAGCGCGGCACGCATTCCGCGCTGCTCGCAGCGGACGGGCTCTACGCCAGGATGTGGCGTGCTTACGCCGAGAGCGACATGGCGGCTGCCGGCGCAGCGGTGGGTGAAGCCTCATGATCCGGCAACTGACCAAGATCTTGGGACCGCAGCACGCAAGGGCGCTGCACGTCTATTTCGGCTGGCTGGTCGTCTACTCCGTCGTTCAGGGGGTGGCGATGGCGTTCCTCGTCCCGGTCCTCAAGGCGCTGCTCAGCGGGGACCTGGGCGAGGCGCTGCGCTGGCTGCTCCTCTTGGCCGCGATCGTCGCGGTGACGTGCGTTGCCCGTTACCAGCAGACGATGAAGGGCTTTGCGCTCGCGCTGGTCGTCCTGACCACGCTGCACGACCGGCTCGGCAGCCACGTCGCCCGCCTGCCTATCGGCTGGTTCTCCTCGGAGAAGGTCGGCCGTCTCTCACGGAGCGCGACGGGCGGCACCATGATGGTCACCAACGTGTTTGCCCACCTCCTGACCCCGGTGGTGAGCGGCATCCTGACGCCCGCGACGATCGCCGTCGCCATGCTGTTCTTCGACTGGCAGCTCGGCCTGACGGCCATCGCCTGCACGCCGCTGATCTACCTGACGCACCGCTGGTCGTCGGCGTGGATCGGCCGCACCGAGGAGCAGGTCGACGCCGCGGGGGCGCTCGCCAGCAACCGGGTCGTCGAGTTCGCGCGCAACCAGCAGGTGCTGCGCGCCTTCGGTCGGGCCACGGGGGGGTATGCGCCGCTGGAGGAGGCGATCGATGCGCAGCGCGCCGCGGGCGGGTCGATGCTGCGTCAGACCTTCCCCAGGTTGCTCGCGGGCGGGCTGTCCGTGCAGCTCGCGTTCGCCGCGCTGATCGCCGTCGGCGTGGTGCGCGCGCTCGATCGGTCGATCGATCCCATCGAGCTCATCGCGCTGCTGGCGCTGGCCGCCAGGTTCGTGGGGCCGCTGGCCGAGGCCGCGGGGCGGAGCGGGCTCTTGCGGATGGCAGGCAACGATCTGGAGCGGCTGTCCGCCATCTTCGATGAGGCGCCGCTCCCCGAGCCGGAGCGGTCCAGGCCCGTCGCGGCGCCGGGGGAGATCGAGTTCTCCGATGCCCTGTTCGGCTATCAGCCGGGCGCTCCGGTGCTCCGTGACGTGTCTTTCCGGATAGCGCCGAAGACGATGACGGCGATCATCGGCGCATCCGGCTCCGGGAAGACCACGATAACACGGCTGATCGCGCGGTTCTTCGATGTCGACGCGGGCTCGGTGCGGGTGGGCGGCGTGGATGTCCGCGAGCTCTCCACGGAAGACCTGATGGCGCAGCTGTCGCTGGTCATGCAGGACGTCTATCTGTTCGATGACACGCTGGAGGCGAACATCCGGGTGGGCCGGCTGGACGCCTCGGACGCGGAGGTGCGCGAGGCCGCCCGCCTGGCTGGCGTGGACGAGATCATCGAGCGCCTCCCGCAGGGCCTGAACACCCGCGTCGGCGAGGGCGGAGCGTCGCTGTCCGGCGGAGAGCGACAGCGGGTGTCGGTCGCCCGAGCCGTGCTCAAGAACGCTCCGATCGTGCTGCTGGACGAGGCGACGGCGGCGCTCGACCCGGAGAACGAGCGCTACATCCAGGGCGCGATGCGGACACTGATGAGCCGGTCGACCCTGCTGGTCATCGCGCACCGGCTGCCGACCATCGTGTCCGCGGATCAGATCCTCGTGCTCGACGGCGGCCGCATCGTCGAAGTGGGGACGCATCAGGAGCTCATGGCGCGCAACGGGCGCTACACGGCGTTCTGGAACGAGCGCCGCCGCGCCCACGGATGGCGGCTGGTGGAGGCTGCAGGATGACGATCGGCATCTTGGGAGGTTATGGCGACGTCGGCGCGCAAGCGGCCCGGCGGCTCCTGTCGCTCGGCCTCAGGCCGCTGCGGATCGGCGGGCGCAACCTCGAAGCGGCCCGCCGCTTCGCGAGTGAGCTGTCCGCGGGAGCGGTCGAGCACCAGGCGGTCGATTTTCGGGACGACGCATCGTTGCGTCGCTTCGTGGGTGGTTGTCGGATCGTGCTCAACTGCGCCGGTCCATCCCACGCCATCGCGGACCGCGCGGCGAGGGCAGCCGTGGACGCAGGCGCCGACTACGTGGACGCCGCCGGCGACGATGCGCTGTACGCGCTCCTGGACGACGAGGAGTACCGCACCCGCCGGCGCGTGGCCGTGCTCTCGGCGGGGCTGCAGCCTGGCCTTACCGCGCTCTTGCTGCGATGGGCGGCGCAGCGGGCTTTCAGCCAGGTTCATGGCCTGCGCAGCCATTTCGGCGTGCTGGACCGCTTCACCGAGGTCGCAGCGGACGACTACCTCCAGGCGGCCACGGACGGGGTGAGCGAGCCGCTCGCGGCATGGCGAGAGGGACGTCGCTCCGGGGTGCTGACCCGGACGCGCAACGTGGAAGTCCCGTTCTTCCCCGGCCCGGCGACCTTGCTGCCTTACCTCAACACCGAGGGGGAGCGGCTCGCGGCGTCGCTCCGGCTCGTTCGAGGAGACTGGTACACGGTCCTCACGGGCCAGCACATCCTCACGGCCTTCGATCGCGTGCGCAGCCTCGAACGCCGCGAGGCGGTCGCGGCGTTATGCCGGGCCAGCTTGCTCGACCTCGCTGGACGGGAGCCTCACGTCCTTCTGGTCGCGCAGCTCGACGGACTGCGAGACGGCGCCCCGGTCACGCGCACGCTGGTCGTGCGCGGACGGCGCAACGCCGAGCTCACAGGGATGATGGCCGCGCTCGCCACGCTGGCGGTGGACCAGGGCCAGGTGCCCGCAGGGCGCCACTTCGCCGCGGCTGCGCTCGAACCCCTGTCGACGGTCGGTCGCCTTCGCGAGAGCGGCGCGGTGATCGCGCTCGATCTGCTGGATACGTCGATCGAAGCGCTCGGCGCTACCGAGGAGGGCTCCCTGTGACCGCCGGCATCCCTCTTGTGCTGTGCGGCGCCGGGTTCGGTCCTCTGCACCTGGCCGCGCTCCAGCGTTTGAACGGGCGCTTTCGTCTCATTGGCCAGCTCGCCGACGACAGCGACGGCGCCCGGAGGTTCGCCGATCAGGCCAGGATGGCGCTCTGGACCCGGCCGGATCAGGCACCCCTCGGCGCCGGCGTGAGCTGCTGGGTATCGGCGACCGGGCACGGCGTGCCGGTGACCGAGCGCGCTGTCGAGCTCCTGGGGCGCGGCAGCGCCGTGCTGGCGGAGGCGCCGCTCGAGCACGATGAGCTCGCCGCCTGCCTGCGGCAAGCGCGCCTTGGCCGAGCCGCCTTCCGGGTGGCAGCGGTCGCCTCCGCCACGCCGGCATCCCGGCGGTTCCTCGGCGCAGCGCAGGCGTTGCGCGCGCGCACGCCGATCGGGTACGTCGCTGCGACCTGCACGAGAGCGTCGGTCCAGGCGCTGCTCCGCCTCCTGGGAGACGCGCTCGGCGCCCTGCGCCCCTGGCAGGTCCGTGAGCCGACGCCTCTCGGGAGCGGGCTCGTCGTGCTCGGAGGCAGCCTCGCGGGTGTTCCCATCGTCCTGCGCGTGCGCAACGAGGTGTCGTCAGAGGCGCAGATGGTCATCGAGATCGCCATGGGCAGCGACGCCGGCGAGCTGAGGTTGACCGGGGTTCACGGGGACGTCCTCTGGACCGCACGCTCCGCGGGGTCTGGCGTGCTGCTCGGCGGAACGGACGCGCCGGCCGAGCGCGAGACGATGAGCTGGCTGCGCGCGACCCGCGGTGAGCTGGCGGCGTTCGCCAACGCGGTGGAGAGCCCAGGCGCAGCCGTCAGCGAGGCTCAGGTTCAGCTCACGTTGTGCCGCCTCCGGCACGACATCCTCGCCGCGCTCGGCTCGGCCACGGCGCGCCCTGACGCGGAGGCCGTCCCTGCCGCGGATCTGGCCGCGGCCGCGGTGGAGGCCGCCGCCGATGACGCCGAGGGTGAGGCTCACCGCGTGCCGACGGGCGATGAGACACACGAGGCTGGCCTGAGGCTCACTCGGCTGCTGGAACCAGCGCCGGGGAGAGATCCCCTGGCGCACCTCCCGGGGGCGATGCAGCGACTCGAGGCGATCAGCCTGCGGGCCCTGGGGGAGCTGCTCGTGGCGAGCGGCGCTGTGCATCCCGGAGGTGAAGCGCGCACCGCGGAGGAGATCGTCTGCGCGCTGGGCGCGGCGCCGCGACACGCATGGCTCGTCCGGCGGTGGCTCGCCGCGCTGTGCGACCACGGTGTGCTCAGCAACGTGGGGGATAAGTACGTGTGGCGACGGGCCCTGCGGGACGCCGGCGCGGCCGCCGACCTGCCCGACGCGTATGCCTCGCTCGGCTTCCCGCCGGCGATGGCGGAAGTCCACCAGGCTGCTCTGCTCCGCCTGCACGCGCTCGTGCGCGACGAGCTCTCGATTCAGCAGCTCCTGTTTCGCGAGCGGCAGGACCTCTCCGCCATCGCCGCCTACCAGGACAACGTCTTCACCGCTTACCTCAGCGCCGCCGGCGCTCACCTCGTGCGCCGCTGCGCGGAGCTGCGGCACCGGCCGCTGCGCGTGCTCGAGCTCGGCGGAGGCGCCGGCCTCACTACGACAGCCGCGCTGCGGGCCCTCGACGGCGCGCCGGTCGACTATCTGTTCACGGACATCGCGCGCGCGTTCACGGCCGCGGCGCAGGAGCGGTTCGGCCGTCATCGCGGTGTGCGCACTGCCGTGCTCGACATCAACGTCGATTTCACCGCGCAAGGGGTGGAGCCGCACGCAGCGGACGTCGTGCTCGCGGGCAATGTCCTCCACAACGCCGCGCATACGGGCCGGACGCTGCGCCGCATCCGGCGCGCGCTCGCCCCCGGCGGATGGCTCATCTTCACGGACTCCACACGAGAGAACTGCGCGATCCTCACGGCGATGCAATTCCTGCTGTCTCCCCCGGCCGGCTCGCCGCTGCTGGGCAGCGAGGACCGGCGCGCCGGGACCGATCAGGTGTTCGTCGACGCGCCTGGCTGGAATGAGGAGCTCCTGGCCGCAGCCTTCGTGCCGCGGTTCGTCCTTCCTTCGCTCGAATCACCGCTGGCCGTGGCAGGCCAGCACCTGTTCTTCGCTACCGCCGGCTGACGACCACCGGACGAGGTGCCATGACAGTGAGACAGATCATCGATGGGCTGGAGCGCCTCGGGAGCCGAGCGGCGCTGGTGTCGAGCGGGCGAGCGTGGACCGGAGCAGAGGTCCTCGACCGCACGTACCGCGCCGTCACGGCGCTGCGCCAGCGCGGAGCCGTCGCGGGCCGCTCGCTGAGCTGGAGCGCCGGAGACGCACCGCAGGCCCTGCCCGTCCGGCTGGCCGCGATGCTGCTCGGCGCGCGGTTCTCCGCCGAGCAGCCAGCGAGCGACGGCGGCGATGTCCTGAGGATCACCGACGCCGACCTGCCCGCGCTCGACGGGGCGAGCGCCTGCGAGCCCCGCCTGGCGGACGACGCGCCGTTCTCCGTGGTTCGCGGATCGTTCGTGTGGTCGAGGGCCGTGTTCTGCGAGTCGGTGGCTGCCCTGCGCGACGCGCTCGGCCCTTCGCCTGCGCGCACGGCGGTGCTCTCGCCGCTGGCCGGGTTCGGCGGGGATGCGGTGTTCGCGAGCTGGAGCGCCGGCGCCGCCGTCCACCCTCACGTGGTGGACGCGAGCGCCGCGAGCCCGGCCAGGGCCCTTTCGTTCCTCGAGCGAGCGGCCCCGGACTGCGCGATCGTGTCAGCGGCGCTGCTGCGCAGCCTCCTGGCTCATCCGGCGGCCGCGCTCGCCGATCTCGGGGCGCTGCGGCGCATCGTGTACGACGCCGGCGCAGGCGCCGGTGGAGCGCTGTCCGCCGAGTCGTCTGCGGCCGTGCGGCGCGTCTTCGGCGCAGAGCTCGTGGACAGGATCGCCGGTGAAGCCGGGCTCGTACCGGTGGAGCGCGAGCTGCGCAGAGCCGAGCAAGAAGCGGCGCGCATCGCGGAGCTCGTGATGAGCCAGCCGAGCGTGGCGGCGGCGGCGGCGATCCCCTCCGACGGCGACGGCTGGGCGATCTTCGCCGTCCCCGCGAAGCGTGCCGGCGACGACGCCGACGGCGACGCGAGCGGACAGCGCCTGATCGCCAGCGTAACCGCCGCGCTCGACGCCGAGCTCGCCGGGACCGACGTGAACCGGGCGATCGCGGCCGTCGAGCGGCTGGGACGAACAGCGCTGCTGTCGATGCTCAACGCGCTGGGCCGCAGCGGCCTTTTCACCGACACGGCCGCCGCGCACACCGTGGACGAGGTGCTCGCGCGGGCGCGGGTCGCCGCCGCGCATCGGCCGCTCCTCCGCCGCTGGCTCAGGGTGCTCACGGAGCAGAAGCTGCTGCGCCGGGACGGAGACCTGCTGAGCGCCGTGGGCCCGATCGGCGACCACTCGGACGCCGCGCTGGCGCGCGCATGGGACGAGCTGAAGGGCGAGTGGCTGGCCACGGTCGGCGCGACCGGCACGATCGACTACGCGGTCCGCAATTCGGACCGTTTGCCTGACCTGATCTCCGGCGCGGTGCGGGCCGTCCACCTCTTGTTCCCGGAAGGGCGCACCGACCTCGCCAGGGCCTTGTATCGCGAGAGCGTTGCGGCCCGGTACCAACACCGCGCCGTCAGCCTCCTGGTGAGCAGGATTGCCAAGGAATGGCCCGGGCAGCGGCCGGTCCGGCTGCTCGAGGTCGGCGCCGGCACGGGGGCGACCTCCGAGTCGCTCTTGCCGGAGCTCTCGGGCGCCGAGGTCGACTACCTCTACACCGACGTCTCCAGGTACTTCCTTGATCAGGCTGCCCCGCGGCTCGCCGGACACCGGTGCGTGCGCTTCGGCCTCTACGACATCAACGTCGCGCCGAGAGACCAGGGCTTCGTCCCGAACTCGTTCGATGTGATCATCGGCGGGGGCGTGCTCAACGCCGCGCGGAACACGGACGCCTCCCTCCGCTGGCTCAACGAGCTGCTCGGCCCCGGCGGCTGGCTCGTCCTGACCGAGCCCACGGTCGAAGAGTTCTGGGTGATGGCGTCCCAGGCCTTCATGCTGGACGACGCCAGCGACGGCAGGGCCGAGACGGAGTCGACCTTCCTCTCGCTGCCTCAGTGGAACGCAGCGCTGGACGGCGCGGGCCTGCGGCGCGTCCTCGGGCTGCCCCGGGACGGCCACCCGCTGGAGCGGCTCGGCCATCGGGTGTTCGCAGCCCGGACCAAGATGGATCGGACGCTGCTGACCTCGGAGCGCCTCTCCGAGCATCTCGGCGAGAGCCTGGGAGCCGCCGCCAGGATCGAGATCGTGGATGAACTGCCGCTCGCCGCAGGCGGCGCCCTCGACCGCGAGCGGCTGCGGGACTGGGCCGCGCGCCGCCGGCGCTTCGATTCCCGCCCGCTTCCCGCGGCGGCATCACAAGGACGAACGCAATGACTACCGCGACGAATCCCCCCATCCAGTATCCGTTCAACCTCTTCGACGGCATCGCGCTCGCCTCCGCGTACTCCCGCGCTCAGCAAACGCCGGGGCTGCTCAAGGTCAAGCTGCCTTATGGCGAGCCGGCGTGGCTCGCGACCCGCTACGAGGACGTCCGCTTCGTGCTGTCCGACCGGAGGTTCAGCCGCGAGGAGGCCACGAAGCGCGCGGACGCCCCGAGGGCGCTCCCGCGCATCGCCGGCGGGATCGTCATGATGGACCCGCCCGAGCTGACCCGCATCCGCAACCTGGTCACCCAGGCGTTCACCAACCGGCGCGTGGAGCAGCTGCGCCCGCATGTCCGCGATCTCGCCAACGAGCTGATCGACAGGATGGTCGCCAAAGGTCCCCCTGCCGATCTCGTGCGGGACTACGCGCTGCCGATCCCGATGTCCGTGATCTGCGAGCTCCTGGGCGTTCCGGTGGCGGATCAGTCCAAGTTCAAGGAGTGGAACGACTCCCTGCTCTCGACCAACACGCAGACCGCCGAGCAGACGCAGCGGAACCTCGGCGAGCTGTCCCAGTACATCATGGGGCTGGTCCGCCTGCGCCGGGCCGAGCCGGGCGACGACCTGATGAGCGCGCTCATCGAGGCCCACGATGTGGACGACCGTCTGAACGAGCGCGAGCTGGTCCAGCTCTGCATCGCCATCCTGATCGCGGGGTACGAGGCCACCTCCTCGCAGATCCCGAACTTCATCTACACGCTCCTGACCCATCAGGAGCAGTTCGCGCGCCTCAAGTCGGATCCTGGCCTCGTGGCGCCGGCGGTCGAGGAGCTGCTCCGCTTCGTGCCGGTCGCGTCCGCCGCGATGTTTCCGCACTACGCCACCGAGGACGTCCAGGTGGGCGATACGCTGGTGCGCGCGGGGGAGCCCGTGTTTGCGTCGGTCGGCGCGGCCAACCACGACCCTCGCAAGTTCTCCGATCCACACCGGCTCGACTTCGATCGAGACGCGCGGGCGCACTTCGCGTTTGGCTGTGGAATGCATTATTGCATCGGCGCGTCGCTGGCCCGGGTCGAGCTCCAGGAAGCGCTGAGAGCGCTCGTGACCCGCTTGCCGGATCTGCGCCTCCACGCCGACGTCCAGTGGAAGACCGCGACGTTCTTCCGCGGGCCGCTCACGATGCAGGTGATCTGGTGAGCGCCGGCGGCGGCAAGAAGAAGCGCGTCGTCGTCGCCGGCACCGCCTTCGGGCGCATCTACCTCGATGCTGTCGCGTCGGCGCAGGACTCGTTCACGCTCGCCGGCGTGCTCGGGCGCGGCAGCGAGTTCTCCAGGAAGTGCGCCGAGCGCTACGGCGCGCCGCTCTACACCAGGGTGGAGGACATCCCCGGCGACGTCGACATCGTCTGCGTCGTGGTGCGCTCGGGGGCGACCGGCGGCCCAGGCTCCGATCTGGCCAAGGCGCTGCTCGAGCGCGGGATCCACGTGCTGCAGGAGCACCCCGTGCACGCCGCGGAGATCACCGCGTGCCTGAAGGCCGCGAAGCGGGGAGGCGCGGCGTACGCGGTCAACACGCTGTACCCGAACGTGCGTCCGATCCGGCAGTTCCTTGCGGCGGCCGAGTACATCAGGAAGCGCCAGCGCATCCAGTTCATCGACGCCGCTTGCAACAGCCAGGTCGCCTATCCGTTGCTCGACGTGATCGGCCGCGCTGCAGGCGATTTGCGCCCATGGTCGTTCTCGGAATGCGGGCCGCGAGGCGACCGGCCCTCGCCGGCCGCGGGTCAACCGTTCCAGAGCCTGAGCGCGACCATCGGCGGCGTGCCCGTGACGCTCCGCGTGCAGAACCAGGTCCACCCCGAGGATCCAGACAATCACTCCCTGCTCATGCACCGGATCTCGCTCGGATGCGACGCCGGCGTGCTGACCCTGGCCGACACCCACGGCCCCGTCCTCTGGAATCCGCGCATGCACTCGCCGCGCGACCCGACCGGGCGCCTGATCATGAGCGGCCCCGGCACCGACCGCCTCGCCGTGGAGAGCACGTTGATCCTGGGCGACCAGCGCACGCGCAGCTATCACGACGTGTTCGCGCGGACGTGGCCCGACGCGGTCGTCGTCGCCTTGCGCGACCTGTGCGGCGACATCGCCGATCCGGCCCGCCGTGTCCGCAGCGGCCAGTGGGCCCTGGGCGTGACGCTCGCGTGGCGTGATCTGACGGAGCGGATCGGGATGCCCGAGCTCATCCGTCCAGAGACCCCGGAGCCGCTCCCTGTCGACGAGCTGCGCGCGGCGGCGCGCGCTGCCGCATTCGATGCGGGCGGGAGCGGCGCGCATTGAACGAGCGCCTGGCGCTCGGGAGAACTGAACATGGCGACTTCTTGCAGCCACGTATTGGTATGGGTGCGCGACATTCATCAAGCCGTGCGCGACTACAGAGAGCTCGGGTTCAAGGTCGATTACGCGACGCCCGAGAGGAAGGCCCAGCACGCGCACATCTGGTTCACGGAAGGCCCCATCGTCGAGCTGCTCACGACGCCGCGCAGCGCGAGGTGGTTCAAATGGCCGATCGAGCTGATGGCGGGGCGCGGCTCGGGCCGGCGGATGATCCGCTGGTCCGAGGGCGGTGAGGGCTTCTGCGACGTGGCGGTCGTGACGGACACACACGCTCTCGACCGTGAGCTCGCCGCGCTGCGGGAGGCAGGGGTCCCCGTCGGCAGAGCCATCGGGTGGCGACGGACGAAGCCCGATGGCCAGGAGATCCGCTTCAAGTTTGCCTATCCGGCGAACGATCGTCTCCCGTTCATCGTGACCCCGTACGACCCGCCTCAACATCCAAGGGAGAACCGCCATCCGAACGGGGCCAGAAGGCTCAGCCGGGTGCGCATGGGTGTCCGCGCCGAGCATCGAGAGGCCGTGCGCCGGATCGTCGGTGACGACCCGACGTTCGCGCTCGAGCCCGCCGAGGTGACGGGGGTCCGCGCCATCGAGATCGCCGGCTTGACCGCCGAGCTCGACCCGACCCTCCTGCACGGCGCGGCCGTGCTGCCCGCCCGCCCGAACGCCGACCCGAGCCGCGCGCACCGAAGCGCAGGACAGTGAGCGCCGACGAACGTCGGTGGAAGCGAGGGAGCTCCTATGTTGAGTGGATGTGTCGATTGGCCCGCTGAATTCGTGGATCGTTATCGGGCAGCGGGGTACTGGCGAGGCGAGCGCCTCGGAGAGATGCTGCGCACGCGGGCCCGAGCGACGCCGGCGCGCGTGGCCGTCGTCGACGGAGCGCGTCGCTGGACGTACCACGAGCTCGACGAGCGCGCGGATCGCATGGCCGCGGGGCTGCGCCGGCTCGGCATCGCGGCGGAGCAGCGCGTCCTGGTTCAGCTGCCCAACATCGCCGAGTTTCTGCCTCTGTGCTTTGCGCTGTTCCGGATCGGGGCCATCCCGGTGCTGGCGCTGCCGGCGCATCGAGAGACGGAGATCGTGCATCTGGCAGAGCTCTCCCAGGCGGTCGCGTACGTGATCGCCGACGTGCATGTCGGCTTCGATTACCGGGCGCTCGCCCGTTCGGTATGCAAGCGGGTGGCGAGCCTCCGGCATGTCCTCGTGGTGGGCGATGCAGAGGAGTTCGTGCCGCTCTCCGAGGTGGATGCGCCGGCGGAGATCATGGCCGGGCCGGACGCGCGCGACGTGGCCCTGCTCTTGCTGTCGGGAGGCACGACCGGCGCTCCCAAGCTGATCCCGCGCACCCACGACGACTATGTCTGCAATGTCCGTCTCAGCGCCGATGTGACAGCCCTCGACGCGAGGACCCGGTACCTGGTGAGCCTCCCCATCGCGCACAACTTCGCCCTGGGGTGTCCAGGCGCCCTCGGCACCCTGTACGCCGGCGGTACGGTGGTGTTCTGCAAGGACCCGAGCCCCGAGGCGGCGTTTCGACTGATCGAGCAGGAGAAGATCACGGTGACCGCCCTCATCCCGCCGCTCGTCCTGCTGTGGCTCGAGGCGGCGGAGTGGGTGCAGGCCGATCTGAGCAGCTTGAGGTGGATCCAGGCGGGGGGCGCTCGCCTCAAGGCCGAGACGGCGGCGCGCGTACGACCCGTCCTCGGCTGCGGGCTGCAGCAGGTCTACGGCATGGCCGAAGGGCTGCTCAACTTCACGCGGCTCGACGACGGCGAGTCCGCCGTGATCAACACGCAAGGCCGGCCGGTCGCCGAGGACGACGAGGTGAGGATCGTCGACGCCTCGGATGTCGAGGTGGCGGACGGCGAGGTCGGTGAGCTGCAGGTCCGAGGGCCCTATACAATCCGAGGATATTATCGCGCGGAGGAGTACAATCGTCGGGCGTTCACCGCCGACGGCTTCTATCGGAGCGGGGATCTGGTGCGGCGGCTCGCCAGCGGACATCTGGTGGTGGAAGGCCGGAGCAAGGACGTGATCAACCGGGGAGGGGAGAAGGTCCCGGTCGAGGAGCTCGAGAACTATCTCATGGCTCACCCGGCGATCCGTGACGTCGCCATCGTCGGCGTCCCGGACGCCACCATGGGGGAGCGCACCTGCGCCTGCATCATCGCGCGCGGCGAGGCGCCCACGCTCGCCGAGGTGAACGCCTATCTCAGCCGTCTGGGGGTGGCCGCGTTCAAGCTGCCCGATCGTTTGAAGGTCCTGGAGAGCTTTCCGCAGACGAGCGTGGGCAAGGTCAACAAGCGGGCCCTGGCGAGTCAGGTCTGTGGCGCCTCGCCCGCCATGTCCACCTAGTGAACGGCGTTGCCTCGGTTCAGATGCCGATCGTTCCTCGAGACATCAACACCGACCCGAGTGACCATGAACAGATCTACCCGAAGTTTGCGCCGCATCTTGAGCGCGTCTGCGCAGTCCAGCCCGCACCTGATCCTGTGTCCCTTTGGTGGTGCGAGCCAAACGGCCTTCCGCAGCTGGAAGGCGCTGTCGCATGTGGACGTCTCGGCGTCCCTCGTGACCTACCCGGGGCGCGACCATCGTCTGCACGAGCCCGGCATGAAGAGCGTTCAGCACAGCGCGTCCGAGCTGGCGCACGAGCTGTGCGCTGAGCCTCCGAGCGGCCAGTGGCTTCTGATAGGCCACAGCGTGGGGGCGCAGATCGCGTTCGAAGCATGCCGCTTGCTCGAGCAGTGGGGTCGGGCGCCCGCCGGGCTCGTGCTGTCCGCTTGCCACGCTCCCCATCTGATCCCACGCCGCATGCTCAGCCCGCTCGATGACGAAGGGTTCGTCGAGGAGCTGATCCGCCTGGGAGGATGTCCCGCGGAGTTCCGCACCGACCCGCAGCTCCGAGAGGTGTTCATGCCGATGCTGCGCGGCGACTTCCTTGCCTCGGAGAGCTACCGCCTCGCGCTGGATCGCTGTACCAAGCGTCTCCGGACGCCGACTCTCTTGCTCCACGGATCCGCCGATGACGAAGCTCGTGAGGACGAGGTGGACGCGTGGAAGCACTGGCTGGAAGGTCGGGTCGAGCTGCGCGCGCTGGCTGGCGATCACTTCTACATCACGCAGGATCCACGGGCGTTCGTCTCGGAGGTGCTGCGCATGTTCCGGCTCCCTTCCAGGTCGACCGCGCCCCTCGGACAGGCGCAGATGCCCTGGAGCTATTTCCCCTGAGATCTCTCCAGGCCGGTGGCAACGTGGGTAAACCGTTGAACCGCGCCGCCTCGCATCTCCCTGGCGAAGCAAGGGCTTCCTTGACGGTTGCCCCGCTTTCCTCCAATCTCGCAGCAGATGTCCCGCGCCCGGCGACCCCACCGTCCACGCAGCGCGATCCTTCGCTGGATCTGCGCCGTGCTTCCGGTGTTCCTCGTCGTCGGCCTCATCGCTCAGGGCCACACCCTCCAGGCGCTCGGCATTGCGATCGCCTGCGAGCACCCGATGCTCGCGTCGTCCTCCGCGGAAGAGAGTCACGACGAGGCGCCGGACCGCCCGCACCGCGAGTGTCCGCCGAGCTGCCACGACTGCGCTTGCGGCCGCATCCCGATGACCCTGCCCCTGGCCGAGGTGCTGCCCTACGTCCTCCTCGAAGCCTTCGAGATCGTCGCATCGACGCCGCCGGAGATGCCAGGGCGATCGCTCACCCACCGCCTCGAACGGCCACCCCGACGCCCGCGCGCTTGAGGCGCCCGCGTCAGGTTCGCATTTACGAGCACGGCCGCAGCACAGGAGCGCGTGAGCGCCTCTGCGCCGCGCGGGCGTGGCTCGGCCCCCTCACGCGATCCTGACCGGGCAGAACCCCGGTTCTTCGCGCGAGCGCTCGATGCGCTCGAGGGCTGCCGTCCATGTTCCGTACGCATTTACGTCGTCTGCTGGTCATTTCCTCGACTGCTCTCCACCTCTTGATGCCGAAGGCGGCCGCCGCCGCCGAGGCCCCGCTCACGCGCGCTCGGATCGCCGAGCTCGTGCGCGCTGCGCCGGCCGCGCGCGCCGCCTCTTCCGAGGCTGCGGTCGCCGGCGCCGCCGTCACCGCCGCCGGGGTCATCTCGCTCGAAAATCCGGTCCTGTCCGGGATGGGAGGGATCCGATTCAACCCCGATGGGGGCAGGCCGGCCGCCGCCGTGGCCTCGCTGTCGTGGCCGCTGGAGCTGGGCGGCCGGCGCGGCACGCGCGTCGAGGCCGCGAAGGCGGAGCAGCGCGCCGCGCTGGCCACTGCCGGCGAGGCGCAGCGGCGCCTCCTGCTGGCCGCGCTCCTCCAGCACGCGCTCGTGCTGCGCGACGAGGCGCAGGTCGCCCTCGCGGCCGAGCGCCGCGCGCTCGCCCAGCGGCTCGTCGCCGCGTCGGAGAAGCGCAAGAGGGCGGGGGAGGTGCCGGAGATCGACGTGGCGCTCGCGCGCCTCCAGGAGGGGCGCGACGCCGCCGCCGAGGCGACCGCCCGGGGAACGCGCGAGGCCGACCTGCTGGGGCTCCGGTCGATGCTGGGTCAGGCGTCGAAGGACGGCGCGGTCACGGGCGCGCTGGTGCCCGAGGAGGCCCCGCCGCCGCTCGCGACGCTGCTTCGCGAGGCCGATCAGCGGGCCGACGTGCGCGCCGCCCTGGCGACGGTGGAGGCGGCCAGGGCCAAATCGGGTCGAGAGCTGGCCGGACGATGGCCGACCGTCAACGTGCTCGCCCAGTACGAGCGGGACGACCAGGCGAACATCGGGATGATCGGCCTCGCCTTGCCGGTGCCGATCCTGAACGCGAACCGGGCAGGGGTAGCGACGGCCGCGGCCGAGGTCGACGCCGCGACCGCCCGCCTCGCAGCGAGCCGGGCCAGCGCGGCGGGGGAGATCCAGGGGCTCTACGCGCGCTACGAGGCGACGAGGAGCGCGCTCGCCCACCTCGCGCCCGCTGCGGGTCTCTCGACGCAGGCCGTGGCGCTGTCGACGAGGGGGTACGAGCTCGGGGAGAACGACCTCGCCAGCGCCCTGCTCGTTCGCCGCGAGGCGCTCGATGCCCAGGCGGCGCTCCTCGACGCAGAACACGCCCACGCGAACGCCAAGATCGAGCTCCTGGTCGCGGCGGGGAGGTCCCCGCAATGAGCGCCGCGAAGGTGAAGATCGAGCTCACGCGCGCGAAGATCGCGGGGCTGGCCGGGGGATTTCTGCTGCTCCTCGCCGCAGCGGTGAAGGGGGCGCTGCTCATCGACCACGCGGTTCACGACCACGGCGCCGACGAGCACGAGGGACACGACCACGGCGAGCCGGCAGAGGCGGCCCATGGCCACGGCGAACACGACCACGGCGAGCACGGCCACGGAGAGCACGAAGAGGGCGAGCACGAGGAGGGCAAGATCAAGCTGTCGTCCGAGGCGCTCGACAACGCGCGGCTCGAGATCCTGGCGGCCGGCCCGGGCCAGGTCGCGGAGACCGTGTCGCTACCGGGAGAAGTGGCGCTCAACGCCGAAGCCCTCGCCCACGTCACGCCTCGCGTCTCCGGCACGGCGCGCGAGGTGAGGAAGCAGCTCGGCGACACCGTGAAGAAGGGCGACGTGCTCGCGATCCTCGATAGCCGTGAGTTCGCGGAGCTCCAGCGGGAGCTCCTGACCGCGAAGGAGCGGCTCGAGCTCGCGGAAGCCAACTTCAACCGCGAAGAGGCGCTCTGGAAGGAGAAGATCGCCGCCGAGAAGGAGTTCCTCGCCGCGAAGCAGGCGCTCGCCGAGGCGAAGATCGAGCATCGCAGCGCCGCCCAGAAGCTCCAGGCGTCGTCCGGCGCGGGCTCCGGGGCGAAGGGGGGCGCGTACGCGCTCATCGCGCCGATGGACGGCACGATCATCGAGAAGCACATCAACGTCGGCGAGGTGCTCAAGGACGACACGCAGACGTTCGTCGTCGCCGATCTCTCGACGATCTGGGTCAACGTCACTGTGTACGCGAAGGATCTCGCCCGCGTCCGCGCCGGCCAGACCGCCCGCGTGCGGGCGGAGGGCATCGAGGAGCCCGCGGACGGCGAGATCACGTATGTCGGCCCGGTCGTGGGCGAGAAGACGCGCTCGGCGACGGCGCGCGTCGTGCTGAAGAACCCTGGCGCCGCATGGCGGCCCGGCTTGTTCGTGACCGCCGACGTGGCCGTCGATCAGGTCGACGCGCCGGTCGCCGTCTCGTACGAGGGGGTGCAAAGGGTCGAGGGGAAAGACGTCGTGTTCGTCCAGGAGGGCGACGCGTTCGAGGCCCGCGCCATCAAGCCTGGTCGCCAGGGGAAGGCTCCAGGCGCTCCGGGCGCCGAGCTCGTGGAGGTGCTGGACGGCATCGCCGCGGGGGAGCGCTACGTCGGCAAGAACAGCTTCATCCTCAAGGCCGAGCTCGGGAAATCCGAGGCAGGCCACGACCACGCGCACTGAGGAGGAAACGATGCTCACCCTCCTCGCGAAGATCCTCGCGTTCTCCGTCCGCCATCGCTGGCTCGTGGTGGTCCTCACGCTCGCGGTCGGGGCGCTCGGCGTCTACAACTTCAACCGTCTGCCGATCGACGCGGTGCCCGACATCACCAACGTCCAGGTGCAGATCAACACCTCGGTCAAGGCGCTGTCGCCCGTCGAGGTCGAGCGGCGCGTCACCTTCCCCATCGAGTGGGCGATGGGCGGCATCCCCAGCGTCGAACAGGTCCGGTCGCTCTCGCGTTACGGCCTGTCGCAGGTGACCGTCATCTTCAAGGACGGCACCGACATCTTCTGGGCGCGCCAGCTCGTGGGCGAGCGCCTCGCGGCGGCCAAGGAGAGCCTGCCACCGGGCCTCGGCGAGCCGCAGATGGGCCCGATCGCGACCGGGCTCGGCGAGATCTACATGTGGACGCTCGAGGCCTCGCCCGAGGCCCGGCGGCCCGACGGCAAACCTTACGAGCTCACCGATCTGCGCACCATCCAGGACTGGATCGTGCGCCCGCAGCTCCGCACGGTGCCGGGCGTCACGGAGATCAACTCGATCGGTGGGTATGAACAGCTCTATCAGGTCTCCCCCGATCCGGCGAAGCTCGTCGGCTACGGCCTGTCGTTCCGCGACGTGCTGGAGGCCGTCGCGCGCAACAACGCCAACGCAGGCGGCGGCTACATCGAGCACAAGGGCGAGCAGTACCTGATCCGCGCGACAGGGCTCGTTCAAGGCGAGGACGACATCCGTCGCATCCTCGTCGGCCATCACGACGGGGTCCCGATCCGCGTCGGGGACGTCGCCGAGGTGGGCGTGGGCCGTGAGCTCCGGACCGGCGCGGCGACCGAGGACGGGCGCGAGGTCGTCATCGGCACGGCCATCATGCTCGTCGGCGAGAACAGCCGGTCCGTCTCGCAGCGCGTGAGCGAGCGGATGCAGTCGGTCAACAAGTCGCTCCCTGAAGGGGTCACGGCCAAGACCGTCTATGACCGCACCTACCTGGTCGAGGCGACCTTGAGCACCGTGCAGCGGAGCCTGCTCGAGGGCGCGGCGCTGGTCGTCGTCGTCCTGTTCCTCTTGCTCGGCAACGTCCGCGCCGCGCTGATCGCCGCGCTCGCCATTCCCTTCTCGATGCTCATCGCCATCACCGGCATGGTCGAGGCCAAGATCAGCGGCAACCTGATGAGCCTCGGGGCGATCGACTTCGGCCTCATCGTCGATGGCTCGGTGATCATCGTCGAGAACTGCGTCCGGCGCTTCGCCGAGGAGCAGCACCGGCTCGGGCGGGTGCTTACCAGGGATGAGCGCATCGAGCTGGCGTACGAGGCGTCGCAGGAGGTCCGGAAGGCGACGATCTTCGGCGAGATCATCATCGCCATCGTCTATCTGCCGATCCTGACGCTCACGGGCATCGAGGGGAAGATGTTCCGGCCGATGGCGGAGACGGTGGTCCTCGCGCTCGCCGGCGCGACGATCCTGTCGATGACGTTCATCCCCGCGCTCGTGGCGCTCCTCCTGACCGGCAAAGTGTCCGAGAAGGAGAACTTCCTCTTCCGGCACGCGAAGCGCGGCTACGAGCAGATCATCGGCTGGGCCCTCGCCCACCGCAGCGCGGTGGTGATTGGCGCGACCGCCCTGCTCGCGGTCTCGGGGCTCGTCGCGACGCGGCTCGGCAGCGAGTTCGCGCCCAAGCTGAGCGAGGGCGCCCTCGCGCTCCAGCCGGCGAGGATCCCGTCCATCGGGATCACCACGAGCGTCGAGATGCAGATGCAGCTCGAGCGCGTGCTCAAGGAGCGGTTCCCCGACGAGATTGAGCACATCTTCGCCCGGACCGGGACGGCCGAGGTCGCGACCGATCCGATGGGCCCGAACGTCTCCGACACCTACCTGATGCTGAAGCCGCGGAGCGGGTGGAAGAAAGCGAAGACGCAGGAGGAGCTCGCGGAGGCGATCGAGGAGGTGATCAAGGACCTGCCCGGGCAGAACTACGAGTTCAGTCAGCCCATCGAGCTCCGGTTCAACGAGCTCATCTCGGGCGTGCGGAGCGACGTCGCCGTCAAGGTCTTCGGCGATGATCTCGACGTCATGCTCAAGCAGGCGCAGAAGATCGGCGGCATCCTCGGAAAGACGCCGGGCGCCGCCGACGTCAAGGTCGAGCAGGTCACCGGCCTGCCGGTGCTCACGATCGACGTCGACCGGGACGCCGCCGCCCGCTACGGGCTCAACATCGCCGACGTGCACGCGGTGATCGAGGCAGCGGTCGGGGGCATCAGCGCAGGCGAGGTGTTCGAGGGAGACAAGCGCTTCGACCTCGTCATCCGCCTCCCCGACGCGATCCGCGGTGACATCCGCGCGCTCCAGAACCTGCCCGTTCCGCTCCCGGAGGCGGACCGCCCGGAAGCCGCCACGCGGACCGTCTCGGCGACGGACCGGCCGGAGCAGCACGCGGCGTTCGTTCCGCTCGGCTCGGTGGCGAAGATCGCCGTCGAGGAGGGGCCCAACCAGGTGAGCCGGGAGAACGGCAAACGCCGGGTCGTGGTGCAGGCGAACGTGCGCGGGCGGGATCTCGGGAGCTTCGTGGCCGACGCGCAGCAGCGGATCGACGCGGAGGTGAAGCTCCCGGCCGGCTACTGGACCGCGTGGGGCGGGCAGTTCGAGAACCTCATCGCTGCACGCCAGCGGCTCGCCCTGGTCGTGCCGGTCGCGCTCGGGCTCATCTTCGGGTTGCTCTTCCTGTCCTTCGGGACGCTGAAGAACGCCTTGTTGATCTTCACCGGTGTCCCGCTCGCGCTGACCGGAGGCATCTTCGCGCTCTGGATCCGCGGGCTGCCCGTCTCGATCTCCGCGGCGATCGGGTTCATCGCCCTCTCGGGCGTCGCCGTGCTCAACGGGCTGGTGATGGTGACCTTCATCGAGAATATGCGCCAGCAGGGCGAGTCGCTCGACGATGCTGTCTTCCATGGCTCGATCGCGCGGCTCCGCCCCGTGCTCATGACGGCGCTCGTCGCGGCCCTCGGCTTCGTCCCGATGGCGCTCGCGACCGGCACCGGCTCCGAGGTGCAGCGGCCGCTCGCGACGGTCGTGATCGGGGGCATCCTCTCGTCGACGGCCCTCACGCTTCTGATCCTGCCGACCCTCTACCGCTTGTTTCATGCGAGGGAGGCGACTGCCGCTCCGGCGCCTCCCCTGGCCGAACGCATCATCGAGAGAGGAGATCCTCCTGCTTGAGCAACATCGGTATCCCCTCGTGCTGGCGGTCATCGTCGCCATGGCATCCGCCGCGAGCGCCGTCGGCTGCGGCGGCGACAACTGCCATGAGGGCCATGAATGCGAGGAGGGCGAGGGAGGCCGGCAGGAGGGCACCGGGGGGGCCGGTGGTGAGTCGAAGGATGCCAAAGGGCACGATCACAAGGAAGGCGACGGCCACGACCACAAGGAGGGCGACGGCCACGACCACTGACTCGTTGCTCATGGCCCGTCCAGAACAAGCGCCGATACTCATCCGCCCCGACCGGCACCAGGCCGGCTCAACCGCGATCGAGGGCGACTCGCCTACGCCTGGAACGGCGCTCTCCTGACGCCGCACCCTCAGCGCTCGTCCCGCGCTTCCCATCCCAGCTGCGATGCACAATGGATCGGCGCTGGGGGGCATCCATGTCGCTCACACTCGGCATTTTTCTCCTCGTGCTCGCGATCGCGCTGGGCGGGTTCCTGGCGGTGCTTCGCGGCTGGGACAGCGGCCTCATGCCAGCGATACGCACATTCGCGGTCGTCGCCGCGGCGTCGATCGCGTTTCTCCACCTTCTGCCCGAGGCGCTCGGCGAGCTGGGCTGGCGTGCGCTGCTGCCGGCTGCGGCCGGATTGCTGGCGCCGACGGTGATGGAGCGCCTCGTGGCCGGGGAGGACTCTGTCCATCATGCACCGAGGATGGCGCTCGCGCTGGGATACGCGGCGGTGCTCGTGCACCAGTTTGGCGACGGCGCGGCCGTCGCGTCGCTCGCTCGGGCCGGGCTGCTGTCCACGCCGGTCGTGCTGGCTCTCGCAGCGCACACGGTGCCGCTCGCCATGGTGGTCTCCCTGCTGACGCGCGAGGCCAGAGCGGGGGCCGATGGCTTCCACGTCACGTGCGCTGCGCTCACAGGCGTAGCGCTCGCCACCATCCTGGGTTCCCTGACGCCGCGGCTCATCGGTCAGGATCGCTTCGAGAGCGCCGAACCCTGGGTGCTCGCCACGATCGCAGGGCTCCTCGTCCACGCGGTGTCGCATGAGGCGCTCGCGAGCCGCGCGGTGACGCCCGCGAGCCGCGCCGGCGAGGCCGCAGGAGGGCTGCTCGGCCTGGCGCTCGGGGTGCTAGGCATCGACGACGAGGCGTGGGTGCGAAGTTTGCCGTCCGGCTTCAGTGGCGCTGGGCTGGTCCTCGTGGCGGCGCTCGTGCTGCTGCGCAGCTACGGCCCCCGGCGCGCCGTGCAGCCTCGCCTCTGACCTCGACCCTTGCGGCCGGGTGGACCATTCACGACATGACCGCGGCGCTGGAGGGATTGGGGCCAGAAACGGCCATGTCTCAGGAGCGTTGAGCCGGCGATGCCCGCGTGGAAATCACGCTGTCACCATCGCCACGGATTCCCGCCTTGACACCCGTACGGCGGGCGGCTGCCATAGTAACCACCGAAGGGCGGACGGCCACCGCCACCGTAGTAACCGCCGCCCCAGCCCCAAGGGTCGTTGTAGCCGCTTCCCCAGGGCCGGCGACCGGGGTAGCCAGGCCTACAGCCTCCGCCTGGACGCCCCCAGCTGCGCGCCCCGCTCGTCGCGGTCAACCCGCTTCCGTCGCTCTCTCCACCATGCTGCTCCGACGTCGGTCCCGACGCTTCGAGACCGGCCTGGTCGGCGTCACCATCGTCCGCATCCCCGGCTTCGACGGCGCACCCCGTCGCCAGGGCGGCCATCATCGTTGCAGCTCCCATGATCCACTTGCTCATCGACTTCTCCTCTGTCGCCCTGGAGTGGTCTTGGTCCCCAGCGCGATCCAGCCCTGCATCGAGAGCGAAGCGTGTGCCGTAGGCCTGTGTGCATGTGTTGCCGCAAAAGGCCCACACAGGAAGACCAAAACCGTGCGGATCGGGAGATGCGCGGCGAGACAGAGGACATCGAGCCGGCAGGACCACCGGGCAGTGGCCGATCCGCCCCGGTGCCAGTCGCCGCGGTGCGGGCCTGAGCAGCACGCCCCCAGGACGCGAGCTGCAGCCACGCGACCGGCGCTCAGGACCCCGTGGTGGCCGGCGCGCCGCGAGGCCCGCACGGGACGCCGCGCTCGGTGTCCTGCCGACCAGGCGCGGGCCTCGCGCTCCTCCGCGACGCGCGCCTCGGTCGCGCGGTGGCCGCGCTCGCGCCGGCGGGGAGCGTCGGCTCGTAGCCGACGAGGCGCGCCGAGTTGAAGACGACGAGGAGCGTGCTCAGGTTGTGGAGCACCGCCGCGATGAACGGGTTGAGCGCTCCCATCGCCCCGACCACCAGGCCCCCTGCGTTGACGCCCAGCGCGATGCCGTAGTTCTGGCGGATGACGTTGAGCGCCTGGCGGCTGAGCCGCAGCGTCGTGACGACGCCGGCGATGTTGTCGGCCGCCAGCGCGATGTCCGCCGCTTCGATCGCGACATCGGAGCCGGCCGTGCCCATGGCGATCCCGACGTCGGCCAGCGCGAGCGCCGGCGCGTCATTGATGCCATCGCCCACCATCGCGACGTGGAACCCCGCCGCCTTCAGGTCGCGGATCCACTCGTACTTCTGCTCGGGCAGCAGCTGGGCACGCCACTCCGTGAGCCCCACCGCGCCGGCGACCGCGCGGGCTGACTCCTCGATATCACCAGTCAACATGGCGATCCGCTGCACGCCCTCCCGGCGGAGCTGCGCCAGCGACGACGCCACGTCCGGACGGAGCTTGTCGCGCACGCCGATCAGCCCGACGAGGCGACCCTGGTGGGCCACGTACATCTCGGTCTCGCCCTCGGCCGCGTGCTCCGCGTAAAGGGCCTCGGCCTCGGCAGACACCGCGATGTCGAACTGCTGCATGAGCCGGCGGTTGCCCACCAGCACGATGTTGTTCTGCCAGTCCGCGCGCATCCCCCGCCCGACGAGGATCTCGCATGCGTCGTGGGGCTGGACCGTGATCTCACGCTCCGCCGCGTGGCCCACCACCGCCAGCGCCAGCGGGTGCTGGGAGTGCAGCTCGCCGGTCGCCGCGAGCGAGAGGACCTGCTCGGCGGCGTAGTCGTCCACGAGCGAGATCACCCGCTGCACGGAGGGAACTCCCTGCGTCAGGGTCCCCGTTTTATCGAAGACGATCACATCCAGCTTCGCCGCGGCCTCGAGGTGGGTGCCGCCCTTGATGAGCACACCGCGACGCGCGCCGTTCCCGATGGCCGCGCTCACCGCGGTGGGCGTCGCGAGGCCCGCCGCGCACGGGCATGCGATCAGCAGCATGGTCAGCGCCCTGGTCGCGTCGCCCGTCAAGGCGAGGACCGCGATCGACAAGGCGAACGAGGCAGGAACGAACCGCCTGGAGAACCGCTCCCCCACGGTGTGGATAGGGGCTTGCAGCTCGCGCGCCTGCTCCACGCGCTGGATGAGGCGCCCGACGGCCGTATCGCTGCCGACCCGCTCCACACGCGCGCGCAGGCCGCCGGAGAGGAGCACGGTGCCAGCGTAGACGGTATCTCCGCGCACCTTCATCACGGGCACGCTCTCGCCGGTGATGGGAGCCTCGTTGATCGTGCCCTGGCCCTCCACGATGACGCCGTCGACGGGGATGCGCTTGCCCGCGTAGACCGCGATCAGGTCTCCTGGCTGGAGCTCTGCTACGGGGCGGCGCACCTCCTGCTCGCCGAGGACTTGCCAGATCTCCTCGTCCGGCATCTCGAGAAGATCGCGGATCGCTCGCTCCGTGCGCCTCAACGTCAGCGCCTGCAAGTACTCGCCCAGGTTGAGGAGCCACAGCACGGTCAGCGCGGTGACGTTCTCGCGCAACAGGAGGCTGGCGATCGTCGCCGACCCGACGAGCGTATCCGTGTTCATCCCGGTCTGGCCGGAGATCGAGCGCCACCACCCCTTCAGGAAGGGATACCCCGAGATCAGCGTGGCGGCGATGTTGATGCCGCCGACGATCGGGCTCGACGCCAGCGCGCCGGCGCCGAACGCGAGCCTCTTGATGCCGAGGCCGAGGAGGACCGAGCCGCCGAGGACGAGGTTACGCACCTGCGCGTCGAGATCCCCGTGCTCGTGGTCCTCGTGCTGGTGATGTCCGCCTCCCTGGCGCGCCTCGCGTGTGGCCGCCCGCTGCTCCCGCCACTGCCGGTAGGCGTCGTCCTCCAGCGGGGGAGACGAGAGGGCGGCGCGGAGCTTCGCCTGGATAGCAGTCGGGGTGAGCCCGGGATCGCAGCGCAGAAGCAGGCGCCCCGTCACGGGATTGGCCTGGACCTCCTCGATGCCCGCCTCGTTCTGAAGCGCGGACTCGACGGCGGCGGCGTAGCGGGGATTGTTCTTCAGGCCCCGCGCCTCCCACCGCATCCGCCCCCCGACCACGGAGCGCAGACGCAAGCGAGCGTCCCGCTTCGTGTTGGGAGCGTCTGATCTCGCTCCCGCAAGGCTCACGCGCCGGCCCGCGGGTGTGCGTGGGCATGGTCATGAGCATGCCCGTCGTCGCCCGAGGCCGGCTCGGACAGATCGCCAAGCTGAGCCTTTGCCTCGGCGACGATGTCCTGCAGCTCCTCGCGGAGCCCTTCCACGATGCCCACGAGCTCCCGTTGCGCGACAATGCCGCCCTTGACGGCGAGGAGCGCCAGGGGGCGCACAGCGCGCCCCACGAGAGGGGCGAAGAGGGCACCGGCGGCGAGGGCCGAGAGGGCGACGATCAGCTTCGATTGAGCCAATTGCAGCGACATCAGGGGTGCCTTTCACTCGGCTGGTAGCGGTTCACCAGAACACCGCCGTTCGGCTTGAGCTGAGCAATAGCCGTCGCCGCTCGCTCTGCAAGCCGTTCACCGAAGATATATTCCCCATCTTCGTCGTCCTTGAGACCATCCTGATTGAGCCGCGTTTCCAGCGCTTCGACGCGTCGATGGTCGATGGAAGGAGAGCGACGCGTTGGGCTCGGCCCGTTGCGGGGGCCGAGCAGCAGTCCTGGCAGCTACAGCACGAGCGCCGCGCGCTGCTCACGCCGCCCGTAGCGCGTCACGCCCCGCGGCTTGTACACCGAGAGCGCCGTGGCCACGAGCAACGTCACCAGGGCGGCAGCAGCATCGGCCACGAGCTGGATGCGCACCTGGCGAAGATCTCCACCGGACAGCGCCGTCTCGGCCGCGACGCTCGCCACGTAGTGGATCGGCCTCGTGTGCAGCAGCAAGACGCCCGTGGCGACGACGGTCAGCAGGAGCTTGAACACGACCCAGTAGTGCCGGAGCAAGCCCCACGGCGTGCCCAGCGACTGGACGACCCCGGTGAGCAGCGAGGCGAGGCTCAACGGGACGATGACGAGCCACGTGATCAGATCCATCGCGAGGTAGGCGGCGCGCACCGTCGGCGCCTCCTGGCAGGTCAAACCGGCAATCGCGAGCGCGAGGAAGGCCGCGACGGAGCCGAGCCAGCCGACCGAGGACGTGACATGCGCGGTGAGCGCGAGCTTCCGGAGCGGGGGTGTCATCGTCATCATCCGTGGCCGCCTTCCAGAGGCGCGGGGCCGCGGTGACCGGCCGGCGTGTGGCTACCTGGACCACCAAGGCTCATGCCGGTGAGGTGCAGGACGATAAACAGCACGACTACGACGACAACGATGGCCCCGAACGCCTTCACCCAGCGCGGCGTGGGAGGGGTAGACCCGCCGTCCAGCCTCAGGCCGGCGTCGGGATAACGGGACGGGTCAGCCATGTGCATCTCCTCGGTTGAGCGTGGATGTCAGGGTCGACCTCAACTTTATCAATACACTTTGTATATGTCAAATCACTGTGTATGCGACCATGCCGTCGTGTATACTCCGAGGGTGCCAAAGCTGTGGAACGAGACGATCGGGGCGCACCGCCGCGCGGTGCACGATGCGATCCTGGACACCACCGCGGCGCTGGTCGCCGAGCACGGACTGGCGTCGGTGACGATGTCGCAGATCGCCGAGGCGACCGGCATCGGGCGCGCGACGCTGTACAAGTACTTCGCCGACGTCGAGGCGATCCTGGTCGCCTGGCACGAACGGCACATCGCCGGCCACCTCAAGCACCTCGCCGCCGTCCGGGACCAGGCGGGTGACGCGGGCGCGCGGCTCGAGGCCGTGCTCGAGGCCTTCGCGCTCATCGCCCACGAGCACCCCACCACCGAGCTCTCGGCGCTCTTGCATCGCGGTGAACACGTCGCGCGCGCGCAGCAGCACCTCCGCGACTTCATCCGCGACCTGGTCGCGGAGGGCGCGAAGGCCGGTGCCTTCCGGGATGATGTCGCGCCGGACGAGCTCGCGCAGTACTGCCTCCACGCCCTGACCGCAGCCGGCAGTCTGCCGTCCAAGGCTGCCGTCCGCCGGCTTGTCGCGGTCACGCTGGCGGGGTTGCGCCCCACGCGCTGAGTCGTCCCGAGGCTGACGGCGATCCGCGATAGCCCTCGGCCCGTAGCGTCTCGGCGGCACGCGCGGAAGCGAGTCCGCCTCCAATGAGAACGATCATGGTGACTTCCTCGGAGGGTGGGCGCGCCGGAGCTCGTGACCTGACCTTCATCAGGCCACGAGCCCCGGGCGCTGCGGGCGTTCAGGCAGCGCGGGGGCGCACGTCGTAACCGGCCCCGCGCACGGCCTCGACAAGGGCGTCCACGGGCGCGCTCGTCGGATCGTGCTGCACCACGACGGTGCCCTCGCGCAGGCGCACGTCGACCTTGGCCACGCCGCCGCCGAGCTCGCGAAGCGCGCTGTCGATGTGGCGGACACAGGACGGGCAGCTCATCCCGTCCACCTGAAGCATGGTCTCTTTCATGACGTCTTCCTTTCGGCGCCCCACGGGCCGCTCACCCCCGAAGACGCAGCCATCGGGATTCATTACACGGCGCAGGAGCCGTCGCGTTCGTCGGGGGAGCTGGGCGAAGCCCCCCCAGTGCCCCGGACATGCCGGCCGTGCAGCCACTTGCGCGGTGAGCTCCAGCGCTCTTGCCGTAATCCGCGGAGTGACCCTGCGTCTGCGCTGGTCGACAAAGAGGTGATCATGTCGACCGCATCCGTCTCCATTCCCGCCCCCCAGGACACCGGCGAGGGCGCCATCTGCCGCATCGATCTGCCTGTCGAGGGCATGACGTGCGCCGCCTGCGTCCGGCGCATCGAGCGGGCCTTGCTCGCGGTCCCCGGCGTCAGCGATGCGAAGGTCAACCTTGTGACCCGCACGGCCACGGTCACGTTCGACCCGTCCGCCGCGTCCACCAAGACCCTCGTCGCCGCCATCGAGAGCGCGGGCTACAGCCTCCCGGAGAGCAGCGCCGCGCCGGGCCGCCCCACCGTTGCTCCTGCCGATCGAGCAGCCGCCGCCGAGGAGAGCCTCGACGGCGAGCGGCGCGTCCTCTCGCGGGACTTCGTGATCTCGCTTGTCCTGTCCGTCCCGCTGCTCGTCCTCGGGATGTCGCACGGCCGCATCCCGGGAGCGGACGGCACGATCGGTCGGTTCGTCCAGCTCGCCCTCGCGACCGCCGTGGTCGTAGGTCCCGGCCGCAGGTTCTTCCGGCTCGCCTGGGTCGCGCTCCGGCACCGGGCGGCCGACATGAACACACTCGTTGCCCTCGGGACCGGCGCCGCGTGGGTCTACTCCGCGATCGCCGTCGTCGCCCCGCAGCTCTTCCCCCACGCCGAGCACGGGATGCGGCCGCATGTCTACTTCGAGGCCGTCGGGGCCATCATCAGCTTTGTCCTGCTCGGTAAGCTCCTCGAAACACGCGCCTGCAAGCGCCTCACCGACGCGGTGCGTGGGCTCGTCGCGCTCCAGCCCAGGACGGCGCGGCGCCTCCGCGGCGATGTGGAGGAGGAGATCCCGGCCGCGGATCTCTGGCCCGGCGACATCGTCCGCGTTCGGCCGGGACAGCGGATGCCGAGCGACGGCGAGGTCGTGTCCGGCACCTCAGCCATCGATGAGTCGATGCTCACGGGCGAGAGCCTCCCCATCGACAAGAGCACCGGAGCGCCTGTGTTCGGCGGCACGCTGAACCAGAGCGGGCAGCTCACGGTGCGGATCACGAAGACCGGTGCCGACACCGCGCTCGCCCACATCGTCGAGGCGGTCGAGCAGGCGCAGGGCTCGAAGGCGCCGATCGCGCGCCTCGCCGATACCGTAAGCGCCATCTTCGTCCCAGTGGTCCTCGGTATCGCCACGCTCGCGTTCGTCGTCTGGGTCGCGATGGATCCGAGCGCGGCGGGGTTCGCTGCCGCGGTAGAGCGGTTCGTCGCCGTCCTCGTGATCGCCTGCCCCTGCGCCCTGGGCCTTGCAACGCCCGCCGCCGTGGCTGTGGGCACCGGCCGCGGCGCCGAGCTCGGCGTGCTCGTGAAGGGCGGCACGGCGCTCGAGGCCGCGAGCCGCGTCGACACCGTCCTCGTCGACAAGACGGGCACGCTCACGGCGGGGCGGCCGCAGCTCGCGGCCGTGAAGGCGCTGGCCGAGGTCTCGGAGGACGAGCTCCTGCGCCTCGTCGGGTCAGCAGAGCTCGGCAGCGAGCATCCCGTCGCGAAGGCGCTGGTCGAGGGTGCGCGCGCACGCAACCTCGCGCTCTCGGCGCCCGAGGACTTCCGCGCCGATGCCGGGCGCGGCGTGGTCGCCCGCCTCGACGGGCGGGAAGTGCGCATCGGCACGGCCCGGTACCTCGCCGAGCTCGGGATCGACGCCACGCCGCTCGAGGAGCTCGCCCAGGGCCTCGCCCGGCACGGAAACACCCCGTCGTTCGTCGCCGTCGAGGGCCGCCTCGCCGGTCTGGTCGCGGTCGCCGACCTGCCGACCCCAGAAGCCAAGCAGGCCGTCGCCGCGCTGCACGAGCTCGGCGTGCGCGTCGCCATGGTGACAGGGGACCGCGAGGCGACAGCGCGCGCGGTGGCGCAACAGCTGGGGATTCACGAGGTCTTCGCCGAGGTCCGCCCCGAGGACAAGGCGCGCATCGTGCGCGAGGAGCGGGAGCGCGGGCGCATCGTCGCCATGGTCGGCGACGGCATCAACGACGCGCCAGCCCTCGCCGGCGCCCACGTGGGGATCGCGGTCGCGAGCGGCACTGACATCGCGGTCGCTGCGGCCGACGTGGCGCTGCTCCGTGGCGGCATCGCCGCCCTGCCCACGGCGCTCGGGCTCTCGCGCGCGACGCTGCGGACCATCCGCCAGAACCTCTTCTGGGCGTTCATCTACAACGTGGTCGGCATCCCGATCGCCGCCGGCGCGCTCTACCCGCTGACCGGCTCGCTCCTGTCGCCGGTCCTGGCGAGCGCGGCCATGAGCCTGTCGAGCGTCTCGGTGCTCCTCAGCTCCCTCCGGCTGCGCCGGTTCCGGCACGCGAGCTGAAATCCGCGCCCGATCGTAATGCGGCGGAGGCCTGCGCGTCTTCCACCCAGAACCTCAAAGGAGATTCTCTCATGAAGATCACGCACGCAATCTTCTCGATAGCGCTCGGCATCACCTCGGTCGCCTCCGTGCTCGGCGGCTCGCAGCCCGCGAGCGCCGAGCCACAGAAGGCCCCGCGGGTGGTCGAGATCATGGTCCACGGCGCCTTCGTGCCCGACAAGATCGCCGCTGTCGAGGGAGAGCGGCTGGAGCTCAGGCTCGTCGTCACGACAGCGGCGGCTGCACCAAGGAGGTCATCTTCCCGAGCCTCGGCATCCGCAAGGAGCTGCCGACCGGACAGCCAGTGACCATCGACCTCCCGGAGCTGAAGGCAGGTGAGCTGAAATTCGAGTGCGGCATGGGGATGATCAAGGGCACCATCGCTGTCGCCCCGAGGAAGTGAGCAGCGGACGGAAGCGGTCCCTGGCTGACGGTGAGCGAGCCCTCCAGCTGGCGCAAGCGCGTGCTCGCGCCAGCGCATCGGCTGCGGAGAGCGACAGCCTGGTCGGTCGGATAGATGAAAGTGACCGCACAGGTCACATCAATCCCATCGCCCCGCTCGAATCCCATCCACCCAAATCTGTTCCAAGCATCGCCCTGTGAGCAGCCCAGACGCATGGGCCAGCAGAATGGCACGACGCATGCGCGGCGTCGGCGCTGGTTCAGCCTCCATCCGAGCCGCGAATGCGGAGCGCTCTGACATGACGAACCTGGTGAATTCGACAAATCTCTCGCCTGCCAGTCGGGCTCATCCTGTGCGCGCGCGAGATGAGCTCGCGAGGCATCGAGAAGCATCATTGAAATTAGGGGGGACACATGGCTCACAAGGCATTCACTCTGAGCACGGCTTTCGTGAACACGGCCAGCCACGCCCAGAGCTGCGAGTCGATCTGCGTCCAGACGATCCAGTACTGCCTCCATATGGGAGGCTCGCACGCGGAGCCATCCCACATGCAGCTCATGCAGGATTGCGCCAAGATCTGCGAGACGACGGCGACGTTCCTGATGCGCGGCTCGCCGCAACACAACCAGGTCACGGCCGCGTGCGCGAGCATCTGCGAGCTCTGCGCTCAGAGCTGTGACCAGTTCACGGGTGACGCGCAGATGAAGGCCTGCGCCGACGAGTGCCGCCGCTGCGCCGCCGCGTGCAGGCAGGTCGCGCAGATGCGGCCGGGCGGGGCAGCCGGCGCGGGACACCAGAGCGTGCCCTGAGACCGGCCAGGGCGCCGCGCGGGGCGGCGCTGAACGGAACGTCAGCCCTGCGCGGCTTCCTCCGCCGCGGCCAGCGCTGGAGCCGCAGCAGGCGGCGCCACGGGCAAACCTCGACCTCGAGGAGGCGCTACACATGATCCCCGTCACGGTGGTGATCGCCGCGCTGGGGCGGAGATCGCGGCCGCCGGGCCTCTTTGCGGGGCTCCTGGCCGTGCTGTACGCGCCCGTGCGGACTCTGCTCGATTTCCTCCGTATCGTCGATGTGCGCTACGCCGGCCTGACGCCCGGCCAGTACGGTGCGATCGCGCTGTTCACGGCAGGGCTCGTCCTGCTGATCCGCAGCGCTCGTGTTCAGCCGGCACCCGAGGGGGCGCGCGAGGACCTCGGCCAGCCTCGGCATTCGCCGGGGTGCGCGCTGCGGCCGTCCCGGTGACCCCCCCACGGTCACCGCACTGTGGCCCCAAAGGTCACAGCTCAGGAGCACCGATCGGCGCTTCGAACGACGAAAACTGATGCCGCATGACGATCGTCTGTGACCGTGGGAGGCACAACGAGGCGGCCGCTTCGCTCCTCGACCGGGGCGATCGAACCTGGCACGGGGACTTTCGTCCTCCCGGCGGCCTTGAAGCCCTGGCATGGAGTTTGCGCAGTCATGGGGTATTGGCCCGGATCGGCCCGAGCAAGGAGCTCACATGTTCATCCCTCCATCTATTCACGGTTCTCTCCTCCTTTTGTCAACCTCCTCCGTCCTCGCGGCGGGCTGCGTCGCCGACCCGCCGTCCGATGCGGGCGAGCCCGTCGGTGACACTTACCAGAGCTTCGATGAATGGAAGGCCAGCCTCCCGCGCGATCCGAACGACGGCGCTTATCTCGTCGACGGCGACATCGGCGTTCACGACGACGTGACCCTGAAGGAGCTCGCCGCCGAGCACCAGCAGGCGGGGGCGCTCATCGTCAACACGCGCGACGACGGGAGCGATGACCGCTGGAGCGACGAGCAGAAGATGAACCTGACGTATTGCGTCTCTCCGCGCTTCGGCGACGATTACGACGCGGTGGTCGCCGCGACGCAGTCGGCCGGGTCCGCCTGGGCGAGCGCCGCCGCCGTGCGCTTCGTCTACGAGCCCGACCTGGACGAGGCCTGCGGGTACGACGAGCATTCCGCGCTGTTCGAGGTCGTCCCTGCCAGCGGCACCACGTACAACGGGCGAGCTTTCCTTCCGAGCATGGTCGCGCGGGGGTATCGCCAGGTCTTCATCGATCTGGAGAACATCGCTCGCTCCGCCTCGAAGACCCTGACCGGGGTCCTCCGGCACGAGCTCGGGCACGTCCTCGGCTTCCGGCACGAGCACGCACGGCCGGAGGGCAACGGCGCCTGCACAGAGCGTCCCGGTTGGCGGGCGCTCACGCCTTATGATCCGGGGTCGGTGATGCACTACAACGCGGAGAGCCGCTGCGAGGGCACCAACGGGGGCGACTACGTGCTGACCTCGCTCGACGAGGCAGGAGCGGCGGAGCTGTATGGCGAGCCTTGATGCGCTCCTCCGCGACGGGCGACCGCCGGCGGCCGGTCTCCACGAATGAGTCGGCGAAGTGGCGCTCAGGCCGCGACGTCGACCGCGTGGCCTGCAGTCCGCCGTCCTTGCGAGGGGGAAAATGCTGCACACGTTCGGCGACGCCGAGCGCGTAGCGGCAGAGGACAACCGAAACGTGATGGTGCCAACCCACGAGTTGACATAGAACAGCCTACGCGACCCACCCCCCTCCCGCGATGCCTGGACGGTGCTGGCGCGGTTGCGCCTCACTCCTTCCGCGTCCGTCCGCTCGCCGCGGCCCGCTCGTCCGCGAGGACCCGCTGCAGCAGCGCCGTGCTCTCCTCCGCCATCCGCTCCGGTGAGCACGGCATTCCCTTGTGGATCCAGCTCGTCATCAACCGCACCAGCGCCGCCGCCGCCGCCTCGGAGCGGAGCATGAACAGGGCCCCCTCCTCCGGCGCCAGCCGCGGAGCGTACAGGCGGCAGATGCTGCCCTGAAGGATGTCCTCCAGGGAGCGCGTCAGCACCCGCTCGCTCTTCTCCGCGGACAGGAGCTTGCGCACCAGCTCGTGCATCTCGGCGAGGTGGCGGTAAAACGGCAGGAAGTCGAGCGGACGTCCCGCGTCCCGCGGGAACAGCGCCCGCAGGTGCTCGTGTCCGAACAGCAGCAGCTGCTCCTTGTTCTCGTAGTGCGAGTAGAACGTGGACCGCCCGACGTTGGCTCGATCGATGATGTCCTGGATGGACACCTCGTCATAGCCCTTCTCCAGGATCAGCGAGACCAGGGCGTCCGAGAGCAGCTTCCGGGTCTTCTGCACGCGCCGATCCGCGATCTTGCCGGCGGCCCGCCCCCTGTCGTCGCCCCCGTCCCTGTCCTCGTTTCCGGACTTTTTCGCGTTCTTGTTCATTAACGTTCAATCCGCAGTCCGTGTCGCTAGGTGGAAGAGGCGCCCGACCTCAGCATCCATCGCATGCGAGGAACGCTGATCTGGATGACGAGCCGCCTGCTGTACCCGCTGCTGCTGGCGGTGACCTTGTACATCATCTACGCCGCCGTGACGCAGGGCTGGGACCTGAGGCGCGCCCTGTGGGGTTACCTCTTCGGCCTGATCGTCTTGCTCATCACCGTCGAGCGCCTGCTGCCGCTGTCGCCGGACTGGGGCATGACCCGCCAGAGCTTCTGGCGCGACCTCAAGTACCTGCTGGCGTCGGGCGTCACCATCGCGATGGTGCGGACCGGCTTCGGTACCCTGGCCCTGTGGCTCAGCGAGCGGCATCAGGGCCCGCTCGCCAGCGCCTCCGTGCTCCTCAGCGTGGGGGTCTTCCTTGTGGTCTTCGAGCTGCTGCAGTACTGGTTCCATCGCCTCAGCCACGAAGGCACCGGAGCCCTGGGGCGCTTCTTGTGGAAGGTCCACCTGGCGCATCACCTTCCGGATCGCGTCTACGTGGTGATGCACGGCGTGTTTCACCCCCTCAACGCGCTCATCTCGGCGGTGCTGATCCAGTCGACCCTGCTGATCTTGGGGCTGTCTCCGCAGGCCGTCTTCGCGGCGGTGTTGCTCATCGATCTCCAGACGATGGGTTCGCACTTCAACGTCGACATCCGCGCCGGATTCCTGAATTACGTGTTCATCGGCACCGAGCTGCACCGCTATCATCACAGCGCCGACATCGACGAGGCCCGGAACTTCGGGACCGTACTTCCGCTGTGGGATCTGGTCTTCGGGACGTTCGTGTACCGGCCGGACGCGGCCCCGCGCCGCCTGGGCGTCGACCGCTCTGCGGGCTATCCACCGTCGCAGCAGTTCTGGCAGGTGCTGGCCCTGCCGTTCCGACGCTGACCTCTTCGCGCCAGCGAGCCCCCCCGAGCGAGCCAGGGTGGCGCGCCCTGGTCCCTCGGCGTCATGCGGCAGCCGCCTCCCCGCGTGGCAGGCCACCCACGACGACGGCGCCGCATCCAGTGGAGCGCCGCTTCACGCGACGCTCACAGGCGTCACTACGGACGCCAGTCGAACGGGAAGTGCTTGCTGGAACCGCCCTTGTAGGCGTGGGAGAAGTCGAAGCCGGTGGCGAGATCGTCCTCGACCACGCCCCAGGTGGCCACCTGGCCGGGGCCGACTTCGGCGCCGGGGGCGTTGATCAGCTGCACCCGGCGGTTCGGGTCCGCGGTCGGTCCGGTGAGCGCTCGCGCCCCCACCTTGACCCGCCCCGGGATCTCGGCCCTCCAGTGCGCCAGGTCGGCGGGGGCTTCGAACCTGATGGGTGCGTACTCGATGCTGCGCACCTCGCTGATCAGGGAGCCGAACTTCCCGGGCCAGCCCCCTTCCTTGCCAATGAAGATGCGTTCCAACGCACGCCGCTGGTCGGAGTCGGCCTTGGCGTCGATGTAGAACATCAGCTTCATCATGGCGTTCGGGTCGCCGACCCACATGTTCCCCGCGAACTCGCCGATGCTGACGACCCCGAGCCCCGAGAGGTCGACGCCTGCGTAGTGGCCCTCGTGGATCTGCCAGACGAGCGTGAAGAGGCAATCCCCGTGCGTGGGGGTCTGCGCGAACGTGCATGGGCAGGGCAACGAGCAGCTGCAGATGTCAAACCACTCGCCTCTGAGGTGCCAGTCCGCAGGCGACTCCGCCTTGACCGGCGAGGCGTCGGGTTGCGCCCCGGCTTGCCCCTCGACCGCGGCGATGAGCGCCTGAGCTCGTCCGCCGGCGCTCTGCGCGTTCATCTCCGTTCCATGATTGCAATTGCATGCACCGCTGCACATGGTCATCACTCCTTCGTCGATTCGGTTGTGTAGGTGTACCCATGGAGGTTGCGAGCTCACGGCGAGCATCCCCTGGGGCAACCAAGTTCGTGGCTCTTTATTGCAGGCGTACCCTCCCACCGTGCAGTCGCCGCCTCTCTCGGGGGGGCGAATCGCGGCGGGCATTTCGTAGATGGAGACGTTGCCGGTCAGCGGCATTACAGGGCGCCGAGAGGCCCGGCGCCGCGCAGATTCAGCAGCTCTCTGGCTTCCCGGGGGTGAAGCCGAGTTCCTGGGCGCGCTTGATGAACGCAGCGATCCGGACGGGCGGGTGGATCGAGGGGCCCGGCGCCAGATGACAGGTCGAGAGGGCTCGGCCGGCGCCGGGTTCTGTGAGGTGTCGGAGCGCTGACGCCGGCGGTTCGGTCAGAGCTCGACCCGGCGCAGCCGGAGGGCATTGCCGATGACCGACACCGAGCTCAGGCTCATCGCGGCGCTGGCGATCATGGGGCTAAGGAGCAGCCCGAGGACGGGATAGAGCACGCCCGCCGCGACCGGCACGCCGAGCGCGTTGTAGACGAACGCAAAGAACAGGTTCTGTCGGATGTTGCGCATCGTCGCCCGGCTGAGCTTCCGCGCGCGCAGGAGGCCGCGGAGGTCGCCGCGCACGAGCGTGATCCCGGCGCTCTCGATGGCGACGTCGGTCCCGGTGCCCATGGCGACGCCGACGTGCGCCTGCGCGAGCGCGGGCGCGTCGTTGATGCCGTCGCCGGTCATCGCCACGACGTGGCCTTCGGCCTGCAGGCGCTTCACGACCGCCGCCTTCTGGTCGGGCAGCACCTCGGCCTCGACGTGCTCGATGCCGAGCTTCCTGGCGACCGCCTCCGCCGTCGTGCGGCTGTCGCCGGTGAGCATGATGAGGCGAATGCCCTCCTCGCGGAGGAGACGGACGGCCTCGCTGGTCGACGCACGCACCGGGTCGGCCACGCCGACGATGCCCGCCGCCTTGCCGTCCACCGCCACGAGCATCGCCGTCTGGCCCTCTTGCCGGCGCTCCTCGGCGCGGCGCGGGAGATCGTCCGGCGGGATACCGAGCTCCTCGAAGAGCTTGAGGTTGCCGAGCGCGACCGAGCGCCCGGCCACCGTGCCCACCACGCCCTTGCCCGTGATCGACCGGAACCCTTCTGCCGGCACGAGCTCGAGCTCCTGCTCGAGGGCCCCCGCCACGATCGCGGTCGCGAGCGGGTGCTCGCTGCCGCGCTCCAGGCTCGCCGCGAGCCTGAGGATCTCGTTCGGCGGGAGGTCGCCCAGCGTCGCCATGGAGGCGAGCTTCGGCTTGCCCTCGGTGAGCGTGCCGGTCTTGTCGACGACGAGGGTGTCGACCTTCTCGAAGGTCTCGAGCGCCTCTGCGTTCTTGATCAGGATACCGGCCGTCGCGCCGCGCCCCGTCCCGACCATGATCGATATCGGTGTGGCGAGGCCGAGCGCGCACGGGCAGGCGATGATGAGCACAGCCACCGCGTTGACGAGCGCGTGGGAGAGCCTGGGCTCCGGCCCGACGAGCAGCCAGACCACGAAGGTCAGCGCCGCAATCGCGATCACGGCGGGCACGAAGCACGCGGCGACGGCGTCCGCGAGGCGCTGGATGGGGGCGCGGCTGCGCTGGGCCTCGCCCACCATCTGGACGATCCGGGCGAGCAGGGTGTCGCGCCCGACGCGATCGGCCCGCATCACGAAGCCGCCTGTGCCGTTGACGGTGCCGCCGACCACGCCGGCGCCGGGCGTCTTCTCGACCGGGATGGGCTCGCCCGTGACCATCGACTCGTCGACCGCGCTGGTCCCCTCGAGGACCTCGCCGTCGACAGGCACCTTCTCCCCCGGCCGCACGCGCAGCCGGTCGCCGGGCTGCACGAGCTCGAGAGAGACGTCCTCTTCCCGACCGTCCGCGCCGACACGCCTGGCGGTCTTCGGGGCGAGGCCGAGGAGCGCCTTGAGCGCGCTGCTCGTCTGGCTGCGGGCGCGCAGCTCGAGGACCTGCCCGAGCAGCACGAGCGAGACGATGACGCTGGCTGCCTCGAAGTAGACCGGGACCGCTCCGCCGTGGCGCAGCGCGTGGGGGAAGACGCCGGGCGCCAGCGTGGCCACGGCGCTGTACACATAGGCGGCCCCCGTGCCGATGGCGATCAGGGTGAACATGTTGAGGTGCCAGCTCTTGAACGAGGCCCAGCCGCGCTCGAAGAACGGGGCGCCGCACCAGAGCACCACCGGCGTGGCAAGGGCAAACTCGATCCAGACGAGCCAGTGGCCGAGGAGGTATTGCACCGGCTGGCCCGGGATCATCTCGGACATCCCCAGCACGAGGACGACGAGGCTCAGCGGGACGCTCGCCCAGAAGCGCTTGGACATGTCCACGAGCTCGGGGTTCGGCGCGTCCTCGAGCGTCACCGTGCGCGGCTCAAGGGCCATCCCGCAGATCGGGCAGGAGCCCGGCTCCGTGCGGACGACCTCGGGGTGCATCGGGCAGACGTACTCGACGCGCGTCGCCGCCTGGACCGGCTCGATCGGCTCGAGAGCCATCCTGCACGAGGGACACGTTCCCGGTCCGGTCTTCGTCCGCTCAAGGCCGGCGGCACGAGGGTGACCATGCTCGTGGTGATGATCGTGGTTCATGGTTTGGACTCCCTGCCCGCCGACGCTCGAGGCTCGGACTTCTTACATCCCGGCTTACACCGGACGCTCCCGGGTACCCTCGTCGGCCTCAGGGGCTGACGACGAGCTCGCCCATCATCCCGCGCTCGGCGTGCTCGAGGATGTGGCAGTGGTACATCCAGTCACCGGGCTCGTCGAAGCGGGCCACGACCGTGGTCGTCGACAGCTGAGGCAGGATCAGCGTGTCCTTGTTGGCGAGCGCGTCGTCGGCCACGGGGACGCCGTCCCTGGCCAGGACCTGGAAGAAGAAGCCGTGCAGATGGAACGGGTGGTCCATCTCTGCGTCGTTCTTCAGATCGAAGACGTGCGTCGAGCCGCGCTCCACCTCGATCGGCGGCACATCAGGGTAGGTGTTGCCATCGACGAGGAACTTGAGCACTCCCTGGATATACCTCTCGTCGAACGTGATCGTCGTGTCCGCCGCCCCCCCGGGCAGCCGCTCGATGGCGGGGCCCGAGTCCGGCAGCGTGCGACCGGAGAGCGCAGGTCCCTCGCCGATGCGCACCGTGGCGAGCGGCATCGGCGCCGCCTCCCCGGTGTCGTGCCCGCGCGCATAGGCCTCGTTGGTCAGGACGATCTCCGCCCCCGGCTCCCCCTGACCGATCAGGAGCACGTCGTAGCGCTCGCCCGGCGCGACCAGCAGCCGCTCGGCGTCGTAGGGCTTCGGGATCAGCCCGCCGTCGGTGCCGATCACGCGGAACGCGTGACCGGGAAGCGCGAGGTTGAAGAAGCGGCCGTTCGCGACGTTGACGATCCGGAGCCGCGTCAGCGCGCCCGGCTCGAGCTCGAGCGTGGGCATCGTCCTGCCGTTGACGAGCAGCACGTTGCCCTCGCGGCCGAGCATGATCATGTCGTCGTCGACTTCGTCGTCGAAGCTCCCGTCCTCCTTGAGGAGCGCGTCGCCCAGCACGACGATCTTCTCGTCGTCGGCCTGCGGCTCGTCCTGGCCGCGCACCCGGATCACGCCGAACAGGCCCTTCCGGATCTGCTCCTCCTCCATCACGTGTGGGTGGAACCAGAAGAAACCCGCGTCCTTCAGCTTGAATTGATAGGTGAAGGCGTCCCCGGCCGCGATCGGTCGCTGCACCGCCGGCGCGCCGTCCATGTCGTTTGGCAGCCGGATGCCGTGCCAGTGGATCGTCGTCTCCTCCGACAGGCTGTTCTTGAAGTGGACGATCAGCGTGTCGCCCACGTTCGCCTCGATCAGCGGTCCGGGGACCGTGCCGTTGTAGGCCAGGACCGCGGTCGTCTTACCCTCGAGGAAGCTCTTCTCTGCCTCTCCTGCCTCGAGATCGACTTCCACGATCGTCGGATCGGGGTTCGTGTCCGTCACGGGCGCAGGTTCGACCCAGGCATCAGCGGGAGGGATGTCCCCCTGAGAGCCCGGGCCCTTTTCGTCAGATCCACCACAGCTGGCCGCCACGATCAGCAGCGCGGAGCTCAGCCAAACAAGAAGGGGGAACCTCATCGGGTGGCTACTCCTCGGTGGGGTTCCCGGACATCTCGTTCGAGTAGTCGGAGTAGACTTCGCCGACCTTGCAGCGGAGCCGGTAGGTGTACTCGAGATCCTCGAAGGCACCTGCGTCCATGCGGCTCGTCTTCGTACCGGCGACCGTGAAGGCAACCTCGTACTCATGCATGGGGTCCTTGCGCTCGCCCTCGATCTCGTCGCAGGGAGCGGGCGTCGACCACTCGACGTGGAGCACGCCGTCCATCGGCATCACCATCTCGAGGACCGGCGCCTCCGGGGCCGCGGTCTCTCCCCCACCGCCGCCGGTGGCGCTCGTGCTGCCGCCCGCACCATCCATCCCGCCCATTCCACCCATCCCACCCGCCCCCGCGGTCGTGGTACTGGAAGCATCCTCCGTGCTCGAGTCACCACAGGCGGCGAGAGCAGCAGCAATACCGAGCGCAGCGAGATAAGCGAACGTAGAGCGCGCCATGGTTGAGTCTCCTTGCTGTGACCGTGATTTCGATCGGAACCGCTGAAGGTATCCGATCCGGTCACATGTACAAGAGCTCCAGAGTAATCGTCCTGGTCACACCGTCGGAACGACCATGCCTCGTCCCACTGCCGGAGCGCCATACAGCCGACGTCCGGTCGCTTGATCCCAAGGCTTCTTTATGTCGCCAGCCGCTGAACTCGTAGGCGGCGTCTGGCCTGTGCGTGCTGGCATGCAGCGCTCCGCGTGACCCGCCTATGCCCTGTGGTGCCGTGGTCAGTGCTTCGGGCGCTCGTCCTGGCGGGGTGAGCCAGCGCTGCTGGACGCTGCTGAGCTCAGTTCTTCGTACCGTCCGCCGTGCCCCGGCGCTCCTCCCGGAAGTCATCCGCGGAGAGCCCACAGCGCCGCAGCAGCCGATAGAAGCTCTCCCGCTCCACGCCCGCGTGCGCGGCGGCCTGTGTGACGTCACCCTGGAACCGGCGCATGACGGCCTCGAGGTAGCGCCGGTTGGTCTCCTCGCGGGAGGCGTCGACCGCTTCACGGTACGAGAGCTGCGCGAGATCGACGTCGCTCGCGCTCGTCAGCTTGAGCGGGCTCGCCCCCTGTACCTCGGGCGGGAGCGACTCCAGGCGGATCTCGCCCGACGTCTCGATCACCACCGCGCGCTCCACCGCGCTCTTGAGCTCGCGCGCGTTGCCCGGCCAGCGGTAGGTCTGGAGCGCGCTCATCGCCGCCGCGGAGAAGCGCGTCGCATTGGAGCGCGACTGCGGGGCGCGCTCCGCGAGGAAGCGCTGTGCGAGGAGCGGGATGTCGTCCGCGCGCTCCCGTAGCGGGGGCAGCTCGATGACGCAGACGTTCAGGCGGAACCAGAGATCCTCGCGGAAGGCGCCCGTCTTCACCATCGCCCGGAGGTCCCGGTGCGTCGCGGCGATCAGCCGGACGTCGATCTTGCGTTCGCGCGCCTCTCCGATGCGCCGGACCGCGCGCTCCTCGAGCACGCGCGTCAATTTCGCTTGCACGGTCGGCCTGAGCTCACCGAGCTCATCAAGAAACAGCGTGCTCCCGTGCGCCTCCTCGAAGAGCCCCGCCCGATCCGTGGCGGCGCCCGTGAACGAGCCGCGCGCGTGGCCGAACAGCTCGCTCTCGATGAGCGATCGGGGGATGGCCGCGCAGTTGACGGCAATGGGGCGGTGCGACGCGCGGGACGAGTGCTCATGGATGGCGCGCGCCACGAGCTCCTTCCCGGTGCCCGTCTCGCCCAGGATGAGCACGGTCGCGTCCGTCGGCGCCACGCGCTCGATGAGCTGGTAGAGCGCCCGCATGGCGGGTGAACGCCCCGTCATGCCCGCAAAGCCCTGTGCGTCCTGCGCGTCCTGCGCGCCCTTCAGCACCACGGCTTGCGCCATGGCCCGCTCGACCAACGCGCGCAGCTCGTCCGGGTCGAACGGCTTCGTCACGTAGTCGTAGGCGCCCTCGCGCATGGCCTGAACCGCGGTCGGGACCGACGCATACGCGGTCATCAGGATGAAGGGCACTCCGGGCCAGCGCGCGCGCACCGCCCGGAGCACCTCGAGGCCGTCCCCGTCGTTCATGCGCAGATCGCAGACGACGGTTGTGACCGGCTCGGTTTCAAGGATCTGGAGCGCCGTTCGCACGCCCCGCGCCGTCAGGACCTTGGCGCTCTTGCCGAGCACCTTCGAGAGGAGCGCCAGCATGTTCGCCTTGTCGTCGACGACGAGCACTGTCGGCTTCATGCGCGCTCTTGGCTCTCCCTTGCTTCTTCAATGAGGACGCCCGGCAAGTCGATCACGAACCGGGATCCGCCGCCTGATCTGGGCTCCGCCCGGATGCTCCCACCGTGTGCGGTCACCAGACCATAGCAGACCGCGAGGCCGAGGCCGGTGCCGTCGCGGCGGGTCGTGAAGAACGGCTCGAAGAGCCGCTCGCGCGCCTCCTCGCGAATACCGGCTCCCCGGTCCAGGACCTCGATCCGGTAGCCATCGTCCTGCTGCCTTCCGCGCACGACGATCTCGTCACCTTCCGAGGTTCCGGAGGTCGCCTCGCGCGCGTTGGTCACGAGGTTGACGATCACCTGCCGGATGCGGAGCGGATCCACGTTGATGAAGGACGGCTCGGCGTCCACGAGCGGGACCTGGTCGCGCCGCCCCGGCCCGCCGTCGCAGTGCGAGGCCGCGTCCCTGAGGAGCTCCTCGGCCTGCACGGGGCGCGGCGAGAGGATCGGAGAGCGCGCGTACATGAGCAGCTCCTCCGCGATCCGCTGGCAGGCCGCCGCTTCCTCGTCGAGGATCGAGAGCTCCTCGCGGAGCTCGGGCTTCTCCGCCTCCTTCGCCATCGTCTTCACGTAACCGCGGATCACGGCGATGGGGTTGTTGATCTCGTGCGCGACGCCCGCGGCGACGCGGCCGATCGCCGCGAGCCGCTCCGAGGCGACCAGCTCGGCTTCGGTGCGCGACAGCGCGTCCAGCATCCGGTTGAACGCGTCGGCGACCGCCGCGAGCTCCGCGGCCGCCACAGGCGCGACGCGGGCGCTGCGATCTCCAGCGGTGACGCGCACGGCGACGCGCTCGAGCGAGGAGAGCGGGGTGGAGAAAGAGCGCCAGAGCTTGCGCCCGGCGATCAAGGCGAGCGCCGCGGCGAGCGCGCAGACGGCCGTCGCGAGGATCAAAGCGAACCGGATGAACTGCTCGGCCCGGCGCTCCGCGGCCATGGCGCGCTCGTCGAAGTGAAGCGCCAGGCTGTCCGCATGCTCCGTCATCCGATCGACGAGCGCGTTCGCGCGGTCGTGCGCGTGGTGAACCTCGTGCCAGTCCTGCCGATCGATGGCGGGGAGGATGGCCGTGGAGAAGAGCTGGCTGAGCTCGCGGCTCGTCTTCCCGATATCGTCGAGCTTCGTGGCCGTCTCGGCGTCGAGGCCGGGGCGTAGCTCGGCGAGCGTCGCGCCGAGCTCGCTCACCCAGGCGTCGTGGTGCGCGACGTGGGACCGGTCGCGCAGGATGATCGTGTGGGCCTCGTGGATGTACTGCTCGCGCGCGGTGACGCTGAGGAGCGCAGCCCGGCGGGAGGCCACCTCGAGGTCGTGGGCCTCCAGGATCGCGCGACGGGACGCGAGGCCCGTGAGCACGGTGGCGACGCCGCTCACGGCGACCAAGGCGACGAGGAGGCTGATGACCAGGAGCAGCCGGCGGCGGAGTCGGTAAGGGCGCTGTGGAGTGGGAGGCGGAGCCATGGACGGGCGCATCCTCGCAAGCTGCGTACCGGGGCCGCAATCGAGCGCTGACAGAGCGCTGACAGAGCGCTGAGCCGCCGATCAGGCCCGGCCAACACGGTCCCCGCCCCGACGGGGGACGGTTTGTGACCGATGCGGTCACAAGATCGTGACCGTCGAGGTCACCGCGAGGACCAGACGCCGCGCAGAAGCCCGGGATCCCGGCGCGCGACCGCCTGGCGCGCTCATTGCTCACACCCCTGCTCGCCAGGGAAAGAACCTCGGCTCCAGGAAAGCACGATGCGCCAAATCCTTCTCTCTCTGCTCGTCTCGATCCCGCTTGTGGCCTGCTCCACGAAGGAGACACCTGGCCACGACCACGAAAGGGCCGCCTCGACACAAGCTCCCGCCGCGGCGCCGCCCCCCACGAAGGCGCCCGAGGACCGCGCCGCGAGCACGCGCCCCCACGCGGATCACAACGCTCGTCACGGAGGTCTGGTCACCATGGAGGGCGACAACCACGTCGAGGTCGTGGTCGGGGCCGACGGCGCCATTGACCTCTACGTCAGCGACGCCGTCCGGACGCCGATCCCGCCGCAGGACGTGTCCGGCACCATCACGATCGAGCCCAAGGGCAAGGGCGAGAAGCAGACCCTGACGCTCGCGCCGGACGAGACGAAGGGCTCGCTCTCGGCCAAGGGCCCGGCGCCGGACAACGGGGATTACACCTGGGACCTGAAGGTCCGCGGCGCGCCGGTGAAGATGACGCTCACGGTGCCAGCCAGCGGGACGGCGGCCTTCGCCGACGCGCCCGCCGACCATCCGGCCGGCGACCACGCCCACGGCTCGCCGCATGGCGGCGTCGTCCAGTCGCTGGCAGGGGGTCATGTCGAGGTGAAGCTCGAGAAGACCGGCGACATCACGGTCTGGATGCTGGACGCGGCCGAGAAGCCTCGCTCCGCGAAGGGCGTCACGGCGAGCCTCCGCCCCGTTGTCGCGGGAGCGAAGGAGACCCAGCTCGCCTACGACGAGAAGGCCGATGTGCTGCGGGGCAAGATCGACCCGATCAAGCAGGACCACGTGGACGGGGTGCTCAGCGTCACGCCGGCCGGAGGGACCGCGACCTCGCTCCGGTTCGCGTTCCACCTAGAGGGTCCCACGGGGGCGGGGCACGACGTCCATATGGGGCACGACGGCCATATCGGGCACGAGGGGCACTGAGATGACGATCCGGCGGCCGCACCGGACCCGATGCGCGATGTTCGCGGCCCTCGCTGCAACGCTGACGCTCGTGCCCGCGTCGGGCGCCCGCGGCGAGACGCTGACGTGGGCCCAGGTGAAGGCGCGCGCCGCCGCGCTGTCCCCCGCGACCGTGGAGGCGAAGCAGGGCGCGCGCGCCGCACGCGCGGAGGCCGCCGGCGCGGGGCGCTGGCCTCGCACGAACCCCGTGCTCACGGGGGGCGTCGATCTCGGCGCACCGTTCGGACACCCGGAGGCGCGGACCTTCTCGGTCGGCATCGAGCAAGAGCTCGACGTCTTCGGGGTCGCGGCTACAGCAGCGCGCGCCGGCCAGCAGAAGATCGCCGTCGCGGCGCTGGAAGGGGCGGCGCTGAAGCTCGACGGGCTCGCCGAGGCAGCCGAGGCGTTCATCGAGCTCGAGCGAGCGCAGCGCGTGCTCGCCGTCTGGACCGAGCTCGACCGGGTTTTCGAGCGCATTGCCGCTGGCACCGCGGCGGCGTCCCGCGCCGGCGAGCGGTCGGATCTCGAGGCGATCCTGGCCAGCGCCGAGAGCGCCGGTGCGACGACCGAGCTCGCCGGCGCACGGACCGAGCTCGCGCGCGCGCAGGCGCGGCTCGGGGTGCTCATCGCCGCTGCGGAGCCCTCGTCCCTCCGCGTCGCGGAGGCGCCGGTCCGGCCGCCTGATGCCCGTGGCCGCGACGCGCTCGTGGCCGCCGCGCTCCGCCGCCGGCCCGAGGTTGGGCTCTGGCGGGCTCGGATGGGAGAGGCCGAGGCACGGCGCGCGTTCGCCGCACGTGCCGCGCTCCCGGAGCCCACGCTGGGCCTCGGGGTCGAGATGGGTCGGGAAGGGCGCGATGCCGCCCCGGCCAGCCCGGACGGGGCGACCGGCGTCCGGCACGAGCGCACGCAGCTTCAGATCAAGCTGTCCGTGCCGCTGCCGCTCTTCGACCGGAACCAGGCCGAGCGAGCCCGCGCGCTCGCCGAAGCGAGCTCCGCCAGCGAGCAGGGCGCGGTCGCTGCCAGGCAGATCAGCGCAGCGGTCACACGCGCGAAGTCTGCGGTCGACGCGAGCTGGGCGGCCCTCGCGCGGTGGCAGGCCATCGCTCGCCGGCTCGACGAGGCGCAGGCGATGGTCGAGAAGGGCTACGCAGCAGGGCAGGTCGATCTGTTCGACACCCTCGCCCGCGCCGAGCGCGTCGCCCGCGCGCGCGTCCAGATCCTCGAGGCGCGCGCCGCCTACCTGAAAGCCCGCGCGGAGCTGTCCCGCGCGCTCGGAGAAGAACCATGATGTACAAGAAGCACCTCGCCTGTGCCGTGGCGCTCGCGATGGTTGCGTCGGTCCCGCGTGCCTCCGCGCACGGCGGCGAGGATCATGCGGCGCCCGCCGCGCCTACCGCCGCGAGCACCGGGACAGAGCACGTCGTGTCGGGGGAAACGGCGGTGTTCTCGGTCGTCATCAAATACCCGGCCAAGAAGGCAGAAGGACCGTCGCCCGCGCGCCTCTACGTCGCTCGGGCCGACTCCAGCGCGCCGGTCGAAGGCGCGCGTGTCCGCCTCGAGCTGAAGGGAGGGCTGGCGTTCGCCGCGGACGCGGGGAAGACGGCAGCCGTCGGCGTTTATGAGGTCGTGCTCCCCGCGGCCCCGGAAGGAGCAACGGCCAACGGAGTCGTATCGGTCGAGGCCGGGGACGCTTTCGATCTCGTGCTCGTCGGGGATCTGCGCTTCGGCGCCATCGAGCCCGCCGCCGCGCCGACCGGGATGACGCCGGGACGAGAGGTGCCCCTCGGCGGTCTGGCGGCGGCCGCGGGAGCGCTGGCCGTGCTCAGCGGCGGGATCGGGTATGCGCTCGGGCGCCGCTCGAGGCGGAAGCCGCCTGCCGCTACCCGTCGCCCCGAGGATCCCTCCGCGCTCCCGCAGGGGGCCTCGTGAACCGCGCCCGACCGCTCACCGTCGGCACCATCACCGCCGCGCTCGCCGTCGCCTCGGCCCTCGCGGTCACGGGCCTCGGGGAGCGCGCCGACGCGCACGGCGGCGAGGACCACGGCGTGCCCGCAAAGCCGTCAGCCAGCGCCGCGGCAGACCCGAACGTGGCCCGGGTGCCGATCGAGACCCAGTTCCTGCTCGGGCTGCGCACCGAGCGCGCGAAGCGCGGCGCGCTGGCCACGAGCCTCGGGCAGATCGGCACGGTGGTCGCGCGCCCCGCGGGCGAGCTGGCCGTCGTGGCCCCGACCTCCGGCCGGCTCTTCCCGCCCGAGGGCGGGTTCCTGCGGCTCGGCGACGAGGTGAAGAAGGGCCAGCTGCTCGGGACGTTCCGGCCGAGCCTGGGCGGCGCGGAGAGCGCGCAGCTCGGGCTGTCGCGCAGCGACGCCGCGTCCCGGGTCGCCGCAGCCGAGGCGCGACTCGGCCTGGCCGAACGCGAGCTCGCGCGGCGCCGCGAGCTCAAGGGGATCGTCGCCGAGAAGGACATCCAGGCCGCCGAGGCTGACGTGGAAGTCGCCAGGGCCGAGGTCGCCCGCGCCCGGGCGGACGTCGGGGTGCTCTCCGGCGGGGCGGGCGCGCAGAGGCTCAGCGCGACCATCGACGGCACGGTGGTCTCCGGCCGCGTGAGCCCGGGCGCGCAGATCGCGGAGGGCACCGAGCTCTGGCGCGTCGTCGATCTCGCGACGCTCTGGGTCGACGTGCGCATCCCGGAGGCGGACGCAGCGCGCCTCGCGGGCGATCGCGCGGAGGTGACGCTCGTCACGGATCCCGCAGCGCGCTTCGAGGCCAGACGCCTCGCCGTCGCGTCGCTGGTCGACCCGGCGACACGCACCGTCCAGGCGCTCTTCGAGTTCGACAACAAGGACCGGCGCGCGCGCGTCGGCGCGCTCGTCAACATCAGCATGGCGGGGAGCGCGCCCGTCGAGAGCGTCGTGGTCCCGGGATCGGCGCTGCTCGATCGCAGCGGAACGCCCACGGTCGTCGTGAAGACCGGCCCCGAGGCGTTCGAGCTGCGCGCGGTCGCCATCGGGCCGAAGTCCGCCGGCGCGATCGGGATCACCGCGGGCGTGACGGCGGGAGAGCGCGTGGTCGTCGATGGCGCCATGGCCGTCCTCCTCGCCGCCGGGGGCTAGCAGAAACGATGTTCGACTACCTCATCCGCTTCTCCCTCAGGAACCGCCTCTTCGTCATCGCCGCGGCGGCGCTGGTGCTCGTCTACGGGACGTACTCGCTCCTGAAGCTCCCGATCGACGTTTTTCCTGATCTGAATCGGCCGACGGTCACCCTCATGACCGAGGCTCCCGGGCTGGCGCCCGAGGAGGTGGAGACGCTGGTCACGGTGCCCCTCGAGCGGGTGATGAACGGCGCGCCCGGGGTCGAGCGCGTGCGCTCTACCTCGGGCGTCGGCCTGAGCGTCGTGTACGTCGAGTTCGACTGGTCCACGGACATCTACCGCGACCGACAGCTCGTCGCCGAGCGCCTTGCCACGGTGACGGAGCAGCTCCCGAAGGGCGTCACGCCGCAGATGGGGCCCGTCGCCTCGATCATGGGGGAGATCCTGCTGATCGGGGTGCAGGGCGATGGGGCCTCGCCCATGACCCTCCGGACCCAGGCCGACTGGGTGATCCGGCCGCGGCTGCTCACGATCCCGGGGGTCGCGCAGGTGATCCCCATCGGCGGCGAGGTCCGCCAGATCCAGGTCACCGTCGACCCGGCCAAGCTCGCGGCCGCGGCGGTGTCGCTCGACGAGATCTCGCGCGCCCTGACCGGCGCGAACGCCAACACCACCGGCGGTTACGTCGACCGGCGGGGGCTGGAGTTCCTCGTGCGGACGCTGGGCCGCGCCCGGACCGAAGCGGACATCGCCGCGACCGTCATCGCCCTGCGGAACGGGACGCCGGTGACCCTGGCGCAGGTCGCCACGGTGAAAGCGGCCGCGCGCATCAAGCGCGGCGACGGGTCGATCGACGGCAAGCCCGCCGTGATCCTCTCGGTGCAGAAGCAGCCGGGAGCCGACACCGTCGCGCTCACCGGCAGCATCGACAAGGCCGTCGCCGAGCTGCAGAGGTCGATGCCCGCGGGCGTCACCATCAACCCGCACCTCTTCCGGCAGGCAACCTTCATCCAGGGCGCGGTCCACAACGTGGTCGAGGCGCTGCGCGACGGCGCGATCCTGGTCACGATCGTCCTCTTCCTGTTCCTGCTCAACTTCCGGACGACCGCGATCACGCTGACCGCCATCCCGCTCTCGTTCATCGTGAGCGCGCTCGTGTTCCGGGCCTTCGGCCTGTCGGTCAACACGATGACGCTGGGCGGTCTCGCGGTGGCGATCGGCGAGCTCGTCGACGACGCCATCGTGGACGTGGAGAACGTGTTCCGGCGCCTGCGCGAGAACAGGGCGCTCGCCTCGCCGCGGCCGGCGATGGACGTCATCCGCGACGCGTCGAGCGAGGTCCGGAGCTCCATCGTCTTCGCGACGATCCTGGTGGTCCTGGTCTTCGTTCCCCTGTTCGCCATGAGCGGCATCGAGGGGCGGCTCTTCGCTCCGCTCGGGATCGCCTACATCGTGTCGATCCTTGCATCGCTGGTTGTATCCCTGACGGTCACTCCCGCGCTCTGCTCCTATCTCTTGCCGTCCATGAAGCGCATGAGCCACGAGGACGGCTGGCTGGTGCGCAAGCTCAAGGCCGCGGACCGGCGCGTGCTCGCGGCGTCGCTGCGGCACCCCGGGGCCGTGACGGCGGCGGCAGGCGCGCTGGTCCTCGCCGCCGCGGCGACGGTGCCGTTCCTGGGCGGCGAGTTCCTCCCGCCGTTCAACGAGGGGACGCTCACAGTGAACGTCGTCGCCAGGCCGGGCACGTCGCTCGCCGAGTCGAGTCGCCTCGGCTCGCTCGCCGAGCAGCTGATCCACGAGGTCCCCGAGGTCATGTCGACCGGGCGGCGGACCGGCCGAGCCGAGCTGGACGAGCACGCGGAGGGAGTCCACTACAGCGAAATCGATGTCGACCTCAGGGCGTCCGAGCGTGAGCGGGAGGCGATCCTCGGCGACATCCGCGACCAGCTCGACAAGATCCCCGGCGTTGCGATCAACGTGGGCCAGCCGATCTCGCACCGGCTCGACCACCTGCTCTCGGGCGTCCGTGCACAGGTGGCCGTGAAGATCTTCGGCGAGGATCTCGGCGAGCTGCGGCGCCTCGGGAAGGCGGCGCGCGACGCGATGCAGGGCGTCGCCGGGGTGAAGGACCTGCAGATCGAGCAGCAGGTGCTCATCCCGCAGATCGCCATCAAGGTGAACCGAGAGCGCGCGGCGCAGCTCGGGGTCAACGCGGGTCAGCTCTCGGAGATGCTCGAGCTCGCCCTCGCGGGCGGTACCGTCACACAGCTTCTGGAGGGGCAGCGGACCATCGATGTGGTGCTCCGGTACCCGCCGGAGCTCCGCGAGGACATCGACGCCTTGCGGCGCACGCTCGTCGATACGCCCAGCGGCGCGAAGGTGCCGCTGGCCGACCTCGCCGACGTGACGGAGAGCATGGGGCCGAACCAGATCAGCCGCGACGACACGCAGCGTCGCATCGTGGTCTCGGCCAACGTGGCGGGGCGCGATCTGGAGCAAGTCGTGAGCAATATCCAGCGCGCCGTGGACGCGATCCCGAAGCCGCCGGGCTACTACGCGACGTACGGCGGGCAGTTCGAGAGCCAGCGCTCGGCGTCGCGACTGATCGGATGGCTCTCGATCGCGAGCCTCGCCGGCATGCTCGTGGTCCTCTACTCCCAGTTCCGCTCGTGGACCGTGGCCCTCCAGATCCTCCTGAACATCCCGCTCGCTCTGGTCGGCTCGGTGCTCGCCGTCGTGCTCACCGGCGGGGTCCTTTCGGTCGCGACCCTCGTCGGGTTCATCACGCTGTGCGGCATCGCCTCGCGCAACGGCATCATGATGATCTCGCACTACATCCACCTCATGAAGGAAGAGGGCGAGTCGTTCGGTGAGGCGATGATCGTCCGCGGCTCCCTGGAACGCCTCGTTCCGGTGCTGATGACCGCGCTCACCGCCGCCCTGGCGCTCGTGCCCATCGCGCTCTCCAAGGGCCAGCCGGGCAAGGAGATCCTGCAGCCCGTCGCGGTGGTGATCCTCGGTGGCCTGCTCTCGTCGACGCTGCTCGACATCGTCGTCACGCCGGCGGTGTTCCTGAAGTTCGGCCGCAGCTCCGCTGAGCGTCTGGCGCGCGCCCGGGACAGCGCGGGCGGCGCCCAGGCCGACCTCGCCGGTGCGGCGCCCGATGAATGCGGGAGTGTCGCCCGGGAGCATGGGGCCTGCGCCGGAGCGCCTTGATATCAGGCCGGCGGATCGAGCCGGCGGTGTAATGCCGCCGGGCTCCCCGCGTCTGCGAGGTGCAGCCCGGAAGCAGAGCGCTCACGGCCGTCCGCCTGGAACCAGGCGCGCGCTGACGACCTGTGTACCTGGGTGACCGAGCTCCCGGCGATGAGCTCTTCAGGAGGAACGACCATGTCGTGGTGGAACGCTCTGACAAACACATCAAGTATCGAGAGCGGTGGCGCTGATTCCAAGCCCGCCGGTGCCGCTGATGCGATGCCCACCGGCGGCGATCACAGCCACCATCATGGCCATACGCCGCCCAGCACCTCGGAGCCGAGCCATGCGCATTGATCCCTGGCGCGCACGCCTGCTCGCGGCGGGGCTCTCGCTCTCCGCAGCAGCCGGCTGCGCCGCCCCGTCGGCGGCCTCCGATCTCGGCCGCATCCGCGAGCTGTCTCATCTGGACCTTCCGTCGAGCACCGCTGCGGAGGAGGTCGAGCCGGCGGCCACCAGCGACGCGCGGCCGCTGCTCTCGCGGCCGCTCACCGCGGACGCCGCCGTGCGCGTCGCGCTGCTCAACAACCGAGAGCTCCGCGCCGCGCTTCGCGAGATCGGTGTGGCCCGGGGCCACCTGGTGCAAGCAGGTGTCTTGCCGAACCCCGAGCTCGAGGTCCAGGTGACGCCGCGGCAGGGGACGCTCGAGCACACGCGCGTCGAGCTCGGGGTCGAGTTCGATCTGACCTCGGCCATCCTGGCACCGCTCGGCGAGCGGGCGGCGCGGGCGGATCACGAGGCCGCGCGCTACCGCGCTGCGGGCGCGGTGGTCGAGCTCGGCTACTCCGTGCGGGCGGCGTTCTATGCCGCGCAGGCGACCCAGCAGCGCCTCGCCATCGCGAACAGGGCCCTCGATGCGTTCACGGCTGCCCGCGACGCCGCCCGGGCGCTCTTCGAGGCGGGCAACGTGCCCGAGCTCGACGTCGCGACGCAGGAGGCGGGGTATGAGGCTGCCCGCGTCGCCGTCGCCGGGATCGAGCTGGGGCTCCTCGACCGGCGCGAGCAGCTCCAGCGGCTGCTCGGGCTCTCCGGGGCGGAGACCTCCTGGCGTATCGCGGACGAGATCCCGCGGCCGCCCGAGAAGCTCGCCATGCCGCCGCGGCCTGAGGCGCGCGCTCTCTCCGCGAGCCTCGAGCTCGCTGAGCTGCGCAGCCGGCTCGAGGCCGCGGCCGGCCGCGCCGGCCTTGCGCGCACGGCGGGCTGGTTGCCGGACCTGTCCGTCGGCGTGCGCGGCGAGCGGGAGGACGAGGTATGGCAGGTCGGCGCCGGGCTCCGGCTCACGCTGCCGCTCTTCGATCGGAAGCAGGGCGCCACGATGGCGCATGCGGCGGAGTTCGACAGCCTGCTCGAGCGGTACCATGGGCGCGCGATCGACGTGCGTTCGGCCGTCCGTGCAGCGCAGAACCGGCTGGCGTCGGCGCATGCGCGCGTTCTTCATCACCAGCGTGTCCTCGTCCCGGCCCGGACGCGCGTCCTGGAGCAGACGCTGCTCCAGTACAACGCGATGCAGGTCGGCGTCTTCGAGCTGCTCCAGGCCCGCCGGGAGCAGCTCGACGCGGAGCTCGCGCAGGTGGACGCATTGCGCGACTACTGGACCTCACGCGCCGCCTTCGACGCCATCCTGGCCGGGCGTCGCGTGGAGGTGATGGGCACGATCGCTCCTGCTCCGATGTCCGGAGCCGCAGAGAGCGGAGGAGGACACTGAGATGGACCGACGTTCTTTCATCCATGCGGGCGGCCTCGCCGCCGGCGCTGCCCTCCTCACGCGAGGGCTGGCCCATGCGCAGGAGCGCCCCGAGCACGCCGCGGGGCAGCCCGCCGGCGCCCGGATCGCGGGGGCGGGGAATCAGCCTGCGGTCGTGACGCCCAACGGCAGCACGCTCCCGTGGCGGGTCGTGGATGGGGTGAAGGTGGGGCACCTCATCGCCGAGCCGATCCAGCACGAGTTCGCGCCCGGGCTGAAGACCGAGGCCTGGGGTTACAACGGGAGCACGCCCGGGCCGACGATCGAGGCCGTCGAGGGGGACCGGCTCCGGATCTACGTCACGAACCGACTGCCGGAGCCGACGTCGGTGCACTGGCATGGGCTCGTGCTCCCGAACGGAATGGATGGAGTGTCGGGGCTCAACCAGCGTCCGATCCCGCCCGGGGAAACGTACGTCTACGAGTTCGTGGTCCGGTACCCGGGGACGTATATGTACCATTCCCATTTCGACGAAATGACCCAGATCGCGCTCGGCGGCGTGGGGATGTTCATCGTGCATCCGAAGAAGCCTCGAGGTCCGCGCGTGGACAGGGATTTCGTGCTCATGACGCACGAGTGGAAGATCAACGCGGGGGCGCGCCGGCCGGATCCGAACGCGATGAGCGACTTCAACGTGCTCACGTTCAACGGCAAGGCGTTCCCGGCGACGGCGCCGCTCGTGGTCGGCCGCGGCGAGCGCGCGCGCATCCGCCTCGGGAACCTGGGGCCGATGGACCACCACCCGATCCACCTGCACGGGCTCTCGTTCCAGGTCACGGCGACCGACGGCGGGTATGTCCCCGCGTCCGCGCAGTACCCGGAGACCACGGTCCTGGTGCCGGTCGGCAGCACGCGGGTCATCGAGTTCGTCCCTGAGGAGCCGGGCGACTGGGCTGTGCATTGCCACATGACCCACCATGTGATGATGCAAATGGGTCACGGGCTGCCGAACATGGTCGGCGCCGATACGCGCACGCTCGACCGACGTATGAGCCGCGTGATGCCCGGCTACATGACCATGGGGACGACGGGCATGGGCGGCATGGGCGAGATGCCCATGCCGATACCGCCGAACAGCCTGCCGATGAAGGGCGGCGACGGGCCCTTCTCGTACATCGACATGGGCGGGATGTTCACGGTCCTGAAGGTCCGCGAGGAGCCGGGCAAGGCCGACCCGAACGGCTGGTACACGCACCCGGCCGGCACGGTCGCAGGACCGGCCGCCGCAGAGAAGATGCGCGCGGACGGTATCGACCCGAGCGCGCGGAAGTAGCGCGACGGACTCGCCTCCCTGTTCAATTCCCCGGAAAATTCGAGGGATGCTTCCGGCCCGTCATCGGAAGTTCTGCACCGCCCACACGCTGCCGTCAGGGAAGGTGTGGAACCCGCAAGCCACCTTCGTGTAGCGGGTGCTGCTCATGTTGATGTAGTGACCGTGCTTCTCGAAATCCTCGCCCGGCCCCTCGTCCCACATGAGCTGCAAACACGGGACGATCATCGAGTCCGGCGGGCCTCCCCATCCGGGGCACTCGTTCTGGGCGTTCTCGTCGCACGTGCCGAACGCGCCGTGAAACTCGCCGGTGTTCCCATCGGACTCGGCCTCTTCATCGGAGCACGACTCCGCCTCGACCCAGCGCGCGAGGGGCGGCAAGCCGAGCGTGGCGCGGTGCTCGTTGATCGTATCGACGCACAGCTGCGCCGCGCCCGTGGCGCCGCCCGAGCCGCCGGCGCCGCTCCCGGAGCCCTCGCCGCTCGAGCCTCCGGTGCCGGCCGTGGCCGACCCCCCGGCGCCCTGCGCAGAGGAGCCGCCGGCACCCTCGGCGGACGAGCCTCCGGCGCCTGCCGTGGCCGAGCCCCCGGTGCCTTGCGCAGACGAACTTCCGGCGCCGCCGGCGCCTGCCGTGGCCGAGCCCCCGGTGCCTTGCGCAGACGAACTTCCGGCGCCGCCGGCGCCTGCCGTGGCCGAGCCGCCGGCGCCTGCCGTGGCCGAGCCACCGGCGCCCGCCGTGGTCGAGCCGCCGCTGCTGGTGCTCGGCCCGCTGCCGGAGTCTCCGTTGTGGATCCCGACGCCGGCGCCGCTCGACGGCCCGCCGCCTTCGCCATCGATCGACGCGTCGCCCACCTCACCGACGCAGCCCGACAGCACAGAACCGATGAACGCCGCGGCGAGCGCGACGACGCATGAAGGCGTCCAAGTGGTAAGCATCCGTCGAGTCTATGGGGCATTCGACGCATGCTCAACATCGACCGATCCTGCTTCACTTTTGCATGCTTGAGCTGTTCAGGCTCGATTGGCGGGCTTCCCGCGCGCCTGTGCGGAGAGAAGCGCGCGTGTCGCATGGAGTTGTGTTCGTTTGCTTCGAATTCCACTCGTGCGAGACAGGACACCGCACGCCAGCGAGCGGCGACCGCCTCTCAGATGTCGCCCCCGCGGGCCGGCGGCGCGCGGAAGCTTGAACGCCCGCCGGGCCCTGGCCTCGTCTTCCGCCGATCGAGGCGCGCCGCGCCTCCGCTGGAGATAGACGATCGTCGCGCCGGCGAGCGCGTTCGCGACCATGAGCGAGTTCGTCGCCACGAAGACCCAGCTCTCGAGCATCCAGCTGTAGACGACGAACCCGATCGACGCGGCCAGCTGGCCGACGAAGAGCCACCTGGAGACGCCCTGGCTCGTCTTGCTCTTCCACTGCTTGTAGACCTGATTGCCGACTGTCAGCACGAGGATGCCAGAGCTGACCCAGCCGATCGCGTCTTCCATGTCTCACCGCCGGACCGTCGCTCGACCTCTCCCCTCGAGCGGGCCTCGTCAGGCCCGGGCCACGCCGTTCGCGTGGCCCTCGTGGATCGTGTGGCTCGCCTGGTCCGCGGACGTCTTCTTGTAGCCCGCCGGCAGCAGCGTCTCGTAGCCCTCGGCCAGCCGCTGCTCGAACTCCGCCTTCATCGACTTGCCGAGCTCGGTGAGGCGCTTCTCGTCCACAACCTTCTCGACCGCGGGGAAGAGCTCCCCTTCCTCCTCCTCGACGTGGTGCTGGATGAGCTCCTTCAGCGTCGTCACCCGCGCCTTGAACGAGAGATCCTCCGGGGAGGTCGAGAGCAGCCGCTTCAGCGCGAGCTCGGCGATGGCGTGCTCCTCGAAGCTCTCGAGGATCACGTCCTCCTTGATCTGCTGTACGGCGGGATAGAACGTCTCCTGCTCGATCGCCATGTGCGCGGCGAGCTCGTTGGCGAGCTCGGCGAGGACGAGCGCCGGATCCGATCTGCCGCTCTCCAGCTGCTTGAAGAGAGACTCCACCTTGCGATGCTGCTTCTCGAGCAATGACGTCGCTTTCATCTTCCTGCCTCCATGGTGCGCCGCGCCTCCGCGCGGCCGGGGTCGTCCGGGTTTCATCGCCGGCCGGGGCGATCTCGCGCGCGAGGCGCTCCGGCCAGCCTTGTTCATGGTTCGACGCGCGATGAGGGGCGAGCGCGCGGGCTCGCCCCTCATCGCCCGAACAGCCCGAGATCGCCTCGGGCTACTTGTCCGTCTTCTCCTCGATCTTGTCCCCCGCCTTCTCGGCGGCGTCGCCCGTCGACTCCGCCGCGTCCTTCGCCTCGTCCTTGACGTCGCGCGCAGCGTCGTCCACGGCCTCGCCCGCCTTCTCGGCCGGTCCCTCCGGCTGAGGCTTGCTGCCTCCGCAGCCGATCACACCGACGCAACCGATGACCATGCTGCCCAGGAGCAGCGACCGAATCCCTGTTTTCACGGTACCCTCTCCTCCGCGCTCGACCACGCCCAGCGGCTCTGCCCCCTCGGCGCGCCCGGCGGTTTCTCGACGACTCTCTGCGCTGGCTTCGAGCTGTCTCGTCCAGCTCCCAGCTTCATCCTGCCTTCAGTCAACGATGTCCGTTGGCCATGTTGGTCAGCAATGCCCGGGCCAAACCGCGCCGAGCGCCCGCGCGTGCTCCTCGTCACCACATCCTCGGATCCCGGGGATCGCTCCCCCTGAGACACATCGCCTCGACCGTGGCGTCCTGCGACGCGCGTTGGCCGCCCGCCAGGGATCCCCGGGCGGGAGGGGGCCCGCGGCGCAGGGGAGGCCCCGCCTCGCGACGCTGGCGCCTCCGCTTGGCCTCCGCGGCGATCGGAGCAAGAATCCGCCCGGAACCGCGACATGATCCACGACTTCGCCAGCGCGCTCAGCGCCATCTTCACGGGCGAGCGAGCCCGACTGCTGCACGTGATCGTGCCGGCACACGTCCACGGGCACACGCTCGCGCTGCTGCGGGCGCTCGGCGAGGCGGGCCCAGCGCCCCGTCCCGTGTGGGTCCTGGCAGATCCGGTTTACGGACCCAGCCGCGGCTGGGCGGCCCGAGAGCGCTCGCTGTCGCGTGAGCTCGGCGCCCCGGCGGCGCTCGCGACGCCCGAGCAGGGCCCGCTGCGCGAGCCGCTCGACACCTTCGCCAGCGCCCTCGCGGCGCACGTCGCCGCCAGCGCCCCGGACGGGACCGCGGTCGTCGTGCTGGCGCCACAGCACATCGACGACCCGCGCGCCTATGCCCGCGACCTCTTCTGGCTCGCGCATTGCCCCGACCTCGCGCTCGTGCGCTGGGTCCTCGTCGACCCTGTCCACTCGAGCGTCGGCGATCTGCTCGCGCGCCTCGGCGAGGGCGCGTCCCGCGTCGTGTGGCCGGAGGCCGACGGCCCGGCCATCGCCGATCTCGAGCGCGTGCTCACCGATCTCTCGGCGCGCGGGCGGCGCCTCCCCGCCGATCTGGAGCTGCGCATCGCCGCCGAGTCGCCCCTCCGCGCCCCGGAGCTCCTCCCCGCGCGGCGCCTCCTGCACGAGGCGGACACGTGTTTTCACGCGGGGCGGCACGCCGAGGCTGCGCGGCTCCAGCAACAGGCCGAGGAGATGCTGGCGAGCCGGGGGCTGGGCGAGGAGGCCGTCCACATCGCCATGCAGCGCGCGCGCTCGATGATCGCGGCGGGCGTGGTCGAGGAGGGGCATCGGGTGTTCGTCGCCGCGCTGAAGGAGGCGGAGCGGCGCGGCCTGCTCGCGATCATCCCCGAGGCCTACGCCTCGCTCGGCAGCCTGCACAGCAAGCAGCGCCGCTTCCTTGACGCGTCGGAGGCGTACGCGCGCGCCGGAGAGCTCGCGAACCGCCGCGGGAGCCACGAGTTCGCGGCGGACATGCACCGCTGCTCTGGCCACGCGGCGCTCAACGCCGACATGCCGGACGCCGCGGCGATGGCGTGGCGGCGGGCGTTCGAGCTGCTGGGCTCCGTGGCCCCGGCCGTCGGCGCGCTGGAGAAGCCCCAGCAGATCGTCGTGCTCGGGCTCTCCCTGGCCGACGTCTTCGAGGAGCATGGCAACCTCCCGGCCGCGCGCGGGCTGCGGGGGCACGCCGAGGCCATCGAGACCCGCCACCCTCGGCGCTCCGCGACCTGGAGCTGAGGCGCGGGGGCTGAGTCGCGCCGCCGGCCGGGTCAGGTCGGCGGGCGAACGGGCGGCGGGGCAGCGCCCGGGCCGGGCCGCTCGGCGACGAGGAGCCGTGTGTTCGCGGCCGGGTTGGACGGCGCGAACGGGACGCCGAGCTGCCGGGCCCAGTCCGCCGCGCCCGTGTCGCGCACCACGCGGAACCCGGCCCGCTCGACCTCCGCGAGCATCACCTCGCGCCGGCGCAGGCCGATGAGCGGCTCGCTCCAGAGCCACGTGAGCAGGTGGAAGACGCGCTGCCCGCGGCGCGACGCGGGGGGTTCCATGTAGTTCACGAGGAGGACGCTGCCCGGCGCCGAGGCGTCGGCGAGCGCCCGCAGCGTCGACCGGAGCGCGTCGTCCGACAGGTACATCACGACCCCTTCCCAGATCCACGCGGTGGGCTCGTCGGGTCGATGGCCGGCCGCCGAGAGGCACGCGGCGAGCGCGTCGCGCTCGAAGTTGACGGGCACGTAGGTCAGCTGCTCCACGAGCGGCGACAGCCCCGCCGCCTTGCGCCGCTTGAAGGCCTGCGTCGCCGGGTGATCGATCTCGAAGAAGCGGGTCGCCGAGAGCGCCTTCATCCGGAAGGCGCGCGTGTCGAGCCCCGCCCCCAGGCACGCGACCTGGCGGCACCCGAGCTCCACCGCGCGCTCGAGCTCGATGTCGATGGCCATCACGCGCAGCGGGACCGCGGAGAGCCGGGCGAGGGCGCGCGCGCGCTTCGCGGGGTCCAGGCTCCGGAGCCGGCGCGCGAGCAGCGCCAGCGCGGCGCTCCACCCGCGCGACAGCAGCCGGTGGGCGACCGGATCCTCGAAGCCCGGGACATCGGTCAGGCCCTGGTCTGCGAGCGCCCGGAGGAGGGCGACGGTGGATGCCGTCTGGCTGGGGCGACGCTCACGCATGCCTGGTGCATAGCCTCCGACGGCGGGCTTTCAACGCGAGAGGGCCTGGACAGCGGCCCGGCGACGCGCAGTGACGCGCGATGACGCGAGGAAATTTCGTCGATTCCGGTTCATCGACCCCGACTCGGCAGCTTCGAGCAGCGCCGTCGCCGTCCAGGCCGGACACGGGGTGGAACGGCTCGGCGGCCGCCGGGACTCCCGTGCTCGGATCAGCCGCCCGTGGTGTCGATGAACCGCATGTCGCGCCCGCTGCGCTCGGGCTCCTCGGGCGGCTCCCACATGTCGCTCGCCAGCTCGAACATGTCCGGTGGAACCACCATGGAGAACGTCTCGCCCTTCTCGTGGTTGCGCTGCTCGACCCGCTCGCGACGCAGCTCCCGGGGGGCGTCGAGCACATAGACGGTGAGCTCGTACCCCGCAGCGTCCACCCGCTTGTACAGCCGCTCGCGGTCGCGCCGGCGGATCAGGCCGATCTCCAGCACGACGTTCGTGCCCACGTCGATCGAGCTCCTCGTCAGGCTCCAGATCTGCTCGATGCAGCGCGCGGTGCGCTCGTGATACCATTCGATGATCCCCGTGTCGGGCCGGTCGGGGCGGAACAGCCGCGCCATCCATTCATCCAGGTTCAACCGGAGGGCGGCGTGGTCGCGGTAGAGCCGCTGTGCGAACGTCGATTTCCCTGCGCCCACGGGGCCGATGATCAGGTGGATTCGCGCCATTGGCGGACGCTATCCTGCGGTGCCATCGGTGAGCAAGCGGCGCGCATGTTTGCGCGAGACAGCGCCTGTCGCGATGCCAAGATCCTCATGAGGGGACGACGTCCCGCCTGGAGCAGCGCCTGGCGAGCCACAGGAGGACCATGACGGCCACCGCGGCGGCGCCCATTCCGGCCCACGCCGACGGGGGCGCGTCGCGCAGGGCGTCGAAGACCCGTTGACCGAAATAGGCAGTCGCCAGGAGCGGCAGGGTGTACCCGGCCAGCGAGCCCCAGAAATGCGTCCAGAAGCGCACCCCGGAGAGGCCGAAGAAGACGTGGAGCATGGGCGGCATCCAGAGGAGAAGGCGGAGCAAGAACACCGTCAGGAACGCCCGCCGCTTCAGGGCCTCGTCGTAGGCGCGGAAGCGCGCCGGCACCCGCGCAGAGACCCAGTCGCGGGCGACGAAGCGCGCGAACGAGAAGCCCACGACGCTCGCCGCCATGGTGCCCGCCATCGAGAGCGCGAACGCCACCGGCCACGGCCAGATGAGCGGCGCCGCCAGGATGAACACCGTGCCCGGCACGCCGAACGGCTGGAGCGCGGCGTACGCCAGGACGAACGCGACATACCCCCACGGCCCGAGCGAGAGCAGCGCCTGCTTGATGCGCGCGGGCTCTCCGAAGAGCTCGAACAGCCCCATGCGCTGGGCGACGACGAGGAGCGTGGCGGCCGCGGCGACCACGCCGATCTTCACCCCCCGGCCGGCGCGGGAGGGGGAGAGCGCGGGAGGATCGGCCGGGGAGGCGGGCTGGCGCACCCGACGTTATTGGCAGTCCACCTGCGCACCGTCAAGGTTCCTGTTGACAATCTGGTCTTCAATTGTCAATGCTGACCATCGTGAACGAGGGCGAGCCGCGCTCCACCGACAGACCCGCCGAGGATCTGCGCCGCCGCAGGCTGATGGACGCGGCGTTCACGGTGTTCCTGCGCTTCGGCTTCCGGAAGACGTCGATGGACGAGGTCGCGCGCGCGGCGGGCGTCTCGCGGCAGGGCCTCTACCTCCACTTCGCCACGAAGGAGGAGCTCTTCCGCGCGTCCGTGGGGTACTTCCTCGACACCGCGCTCGCCGCCGCCGCCGCCGCGCTCGCCGACGCGGAGCGCCCCCTGGAGGACCGGCTCGTGGCCGCGTTCGACGCATGGATCGGCCGGTTCGTTGGCGCGCTCGGGGCCGACGCGGCGGATCTCTCGACCGCCGCGAACGAGCTCGTCGGCCCCCTCGTCGCCGAGCACGAGGGGCGGTTCGTCGAGGCCGTGGCCGAGGCATTGCGCGCCTCCGGGCTCGCGGCCGCCTACGAGCCCGCGGGGGTCACCGGGCGCCAGCTGGCGGACACCCTGGTTTCCTCGGCGCGCGGCCTGAAGTACGGCGCCGCGACGCGCGAGGCCTTCCTCGAGGGCATGACCATCGCCGCGCGCGTCGTGTGCTTGCCAGAGCGGCGAGCCCGGGAAGCGCGGGTAGGGCAATCACTGCAGGCGGCGCAATCACGGCAAGGAGAGCCCTCCGCGCCGAGCCCTCGCCGCGAGGGCAAGGAGCGCGCAATGGCGCGTAAGGCGCGCGGCACGACACGATAGCCGGAGGGCCGGCCGAGCGCGGCGCGGGCGAGCGCGCGCCGGGGAACGCTTCGCTCGGCGCGCTCTCCCGGGCGTGCGCGCGCCCGGACGGCGCGGCAGCCCCGCGCCTCAGCACGGCGCGGCGGCCCCGCGCCTCAGCCCCGGCTGAAGCGCAGCCGCGAGCGCTCGCGCGCCTTGACCGCCTCGACCTCGCGGTCCCGCGGCGCGGCGGTCGTGGACAGCGACGCCATCAGCACGCGCGCGGCGGCCGCGACGTCGTCCACGGCTTGCGCGAAGGCCGCTTCGTTGGCCTGCGACGGCCGGTTGAAGCCGCTCAGCTTCCGCACGAACTGCAGCGACGCCGCCCGGATCTCCTCCTCCGTCGCCGGCGGCTCGAAGTTGAACAGCGTCCTGATGTTCCGGCACATGGCGATCTCCCGAGGCTCGATGTGTACGGGGGACCATCCTAGTCTCGAGCCGCGCCGTCGGTCCAGGCGCTCTGCGCGGCGGTGTCCACGTCGCGGCCGGCGGCGCCGCCTGCTTCTCGGGAGCTCGATCGTGACATGTCACGGCCAGAGCGTGACATCCGCCGTGACATGTCACGGCCAGAGCGTGACAAGCGCCGCTCCCACCCACGAGGCGCCGCCGGGGCCCCGGCCGGGCGTGTGGCGTGGAACGCGCCGCATCGGCCGATATTCCTCGTTTCCGCGGTGCGCGACGCCGTGGGCCGCGCGGAGACCCGGAGCGCACCGGCCGGCACGGTCATTGCGGAGTCCGGTTCAGGCAGCGGATTTACCGGTGCTCACAGCGGGAGCTCAGACGGACGCTGGCCGGTGTCGTGGAGGCCACGCTCGGCGAGGTGCCGCCTGAGCCCACCATGGCAGCCAGACCGCTTTCGAGGGGATCTACCGGCGAAGCCGCGATCTCTCCAGGGTACGGCGCCCGAGCGCCCGGCTGCCGGGAAGGAAACAGCGCAGTCCATGAGAACGAGCTTGAAAAGGATGTCGGTCGCCGGCGCGCTCGCGGCGCTCGGCGTGTGCTTCAGCGGTCCAGCGTACGCCGTAGGAAACGGCATCGTGGACACCGGCAACCAGTATCCTTACGTCGTGAGTCTGACCAACATGGGGGCGCCACGCCCCTTCTGCAGCGGGACGCTGATCACGCCGCAGTGGGTGGTGTCAGCGCAGCACTGCTTCATCGACGGGAACGGGAACCCCATCAACCGGAACTTCATCGTCGAATTGGCCGCGGACCCCCAGAGCGCGCAGCTCAGCTTCGCGCACACCACGGCGGTGTCGGGCCCGGTCTTCGTCCCGTCTACCGTGCCGATCGACTGGATCGACGACGACCTGCGGTCTCGTGACATCGCCGTCTTTCGCCTGGACACGCGCGTCCCGCGCACGCTGGCCAGGCCTCTCCACCTCCCGGATGAGGATGCGTGCGGCTCGAGCTTCGACGGTACCATCGTGGGGTTCGGGAGCGGGGCGGACGATCTGGTCGTCTGCTCCGATGTCCCTCCCTTGCGCAGGTACAGCCATAGTCCGCTGGAGTACGACCGCTCGCACGAGGACTACGGCGACATCTTCTATGACGAAACGATCTGGACGCTGATCAACTGGCCGTTCATCTGCGACGAGTACGACGGGAGCTACGACGGAGACTCCGGCGGAGCTCTCCTCGACGAGGAAGGTAGGCTGTGCGGCGCGGTCAGCGGCAAGACGACGGCCTCGGTGTTGCCGGGCACGTACATCATGGAGAACGTCTTCGCTGCGCTCGACAGCGGTGAGGCGCGGGGCTTCATGCTCGGCGCCACGACCCCTGCCGGCAACCGGATCATCGACGCGAAGGGCAACTTCGACGGCGAGTGCCCGAGGTTCGTCGACCAGTGCGACAACTTCGGCCAGTGCGACGAGACGGACACGGACGTCGACGGGATCATCGACGTGTGCGACAACTGCCCGACGATCGCCAACCCGGAGCAGGCCATCGGCGCCGGCGACGACCCTGATGGCGACGGCCTCGGCGCCGCGTGCGACCTGTGCCCAGGCACCGTGTCCGTCGAGGGGCCAGGGCCGCTCTCCAACTGCAATTTCGAGGCGGAGATGGCCGTCGGTTATCGGACCGAGTCCGAGCCGCCGATCATTCGCGCGGACTCGCCGACCCTCGCCGCCGATCTGCAGCTCTACAAGGACACGTTCCGCCCCAACGCGTGCGACCCGGTGCCTTGCCCAAGGGCGACCCTGACCGACGGCGGCTCGCTGCCCGCGGCCGAGATCCCCCCCTTGCCGCTCACCTCGCCCACGTGCACCGCCGTGGGGGGCTGCCGCTGGGAGATGCGCAACCGGATTACCCTGAAGCCGACGATAGGAATCGGCGGCGACGTCCTGGGGACGCCCGGAGCGCTCAGGGCGAGGTGGTGCGAGTGCCCGTTCTACGACACGAGCACCCTGGAGGGGCGGCTCGAGTGCGACACGGACGCGACGACCGGCTGCGGCCGACTGTCGAAGGACTTCACCTCGCTGCCCAACTGGCACCCGCTCTCTACCCGCGCGGACGGGCCGAGCTCCGCCGACGGCGGGTGGGCGAACGGCAAGACGCTCGACAAGCTGCACTCCGTGCAGTTCACCGGGGCGCCGGATATCTTGTACAGGACTGTCTACTGGGACTTCCTCGATCTCGGCACCAGCTTCGTGCACACGAGCCCGACGAGCCGCTGGGTCCAGGGGGTACTGTTCGTTCACGCGACCGGCTACCTCCCGCAGGTGGCCGGATACGACACGGCCCAGGCCATCGAGTACGGCAACTATTACCTGTCGGGCGACGCGTCCATCGACGCGGGGGACAGGCCGCCGGTCCAGCCAGGTGCCATCACCCTGGATACGAAGAGGTTCTGCCCCGAGTGTCCGCTGAGCTTCGCCGACACATTCCACATCAATGATCCGCATGATCCTACGCGCCGGGTCTACCAGGCCACGCCGAATGGCTTGAAGCTCGTGCCCGGGATCACCACCGACACCGAGAAATTCTACCGCAATGTCGCCAACGGGACCTTCAAATACATCGCCGCCGCCGAGCCGCTCCGGCGGTTGATTCGGGACCGCCTTCCTGGCGAGACGATCCTGAGAGGCGTCGCACTCGACGCCGCGGGGGACAGCCAGCTCGCAGCGCATGTGTTCAGCGCCGGGCACGACGGGGCGCCGTTCGTCGTTCCTTTCGCCGGCGTTCAGGGCAGCACGTGGCCGTTGAACGGACCTGAGCTGCAGGGGAATGAGGGGCTCGTGCTCTCGGCGACCAATCGCCGGCTCTTCGTGATCGGCGGGACCACAGATGGTCAGGCAGGGTCGCAGCCCAACCCTTCGGCCTGGATGCTCGACGTGGACTCGGCGCTCTGGTCGGAGATCGAGATTCCAGGGAACGCCCGGCCAGGCGCCGTGCTCGGCGCGACCTTTCGCCTGGAAGACCGCTTCGTTTACCTGATCGACAACGGCGGCAACTTCATCACGCTGCGGCGGTGGAAACCGAACCACGAGGTCGAGACGCTGGCGGAGCTCCCCGTCTGGTGGAACCATTTCGAGCGATACTGGCTGGTCCCGGGCGAGGCCGGCGACCTGGTCCTCGCCGCGACCGCGCCCGCGAGCTCGACGAGCACGGACCCGGAAGCGGCGTTCGCCAGGTTCACCATCAGCGCGACGGGGGCCCTCTCGTTCGCTGGGCACAAGGAGGCGGCGCACCACCTCATCGGCGCTCCGATGGTGGGGGAACACACCATCGCCCTGACCCGCGCGGCCTCGGTCGACGTCGCTTCGACGGCCCAGGTGTCGCTCGGCAGCTTCGCGACGCCCGCCAGCAACAAGATTCCCACGATCTTCTGAGCCATGCGACACAACCTCCTTGCCAGTCTCGCGGCGCACGCGGCGCCGCTCTTCTTCTCCCTGTCGGCCCTGGCGGCGAGCTGCTCTCCCGGCCCGCCAGAGCCTCCGTTCGCCGACGGCGCCGGCGGGCACCCGACGACCGATGGCGCGGCTCAGGGCGGCACGCGCGGGTCGGGGACGGCAAGCGAGGCGGCGACCGGCGCTGGCGTTCCGGGAGACGCCGGCCCGGACGCCACGTCCGACGCGCCCGAGCATCCAGCCGACAGCGCCTGGAAAGCGGTGAGCTGGCTCGATGGGTGCCAGATCGACGTCGCCGACGAGCCGGAGAAGGCGCTGCCCCCGTTGCGCTGGGAGCCGTGCTCGGGGGGCGCTCCGGGGTGCACGTCCCTCGCCATCGACTGGGATCACGACGACTATCCGCGAACCGCGTCGCCGAGCGTGGTGCGCTGGAACGACGGCTACCGCGTCGGGTTGTACATCAGGCGCCTGGGGGAGCGACGAACGGGCGTTTACGAGACCGACGGGAGACCGCTCGCCGCCTGGCGGCACAAGACCTGCATTCCGACAGTGCCCGCGGTGGGCCATGAACGGGTATGGCTCGGCGCGCAGAGGGTGAGCGTCGAGGCGCCCGCCTCGGCCTACCTCGTCTCCGCCTACGGCGACCTCGCCACCGTGAGCCAACCCATCCCGGTCGATATGCCGAGCCATGGTCTCGAGGCGAGCGACGACACCCTCGTCCTATCGGGTCTCGATGGCGGCACGATCACCATCTACGACAGGAACAGCAATCAGGCCGGGGTGTTCGGCCTGACAAAAGGCGGCGATGCGCCGTCGCTCGGTCAGATGTTTCCGGTCGGCGATAGCGCGGTCGGCGTGGCGTTCTTCGAGGTCAACACCCCGGAGGCGTGGATCTGGAACCGACAGACCCGTGCCGCCGAGCCGCTGCTCCGGGCGCCCTCTTCCCGGGTCATCGCCGACATCAAGAGCGACGGGCAGACGCTCGTGTGGCTGGAAGCGGGGCCGGCTTCGGACGGCGAGCTCTACGGGCCGTCCACCCTCTGGACCAGCCCTTTCGCGGCGGCGAGCGAGGCCCTCGTCCCGAAGAGCCGCCGGCCAGGTCCCCGCATCGGACACCGGATCTCGGCCGCCGGGGAAGGCTTCTACGCGGTCTATGCGATCGGCGAAAACTTGATCCATGTCTATCGCCTGTCCGACGCCCTTCACTGGTCGTTCACGACGCCACCCGAGCTCTCCACCATCCTGGACATCGCTTACGTGGACGCCCGCGAGGTCTGGGTCTGGGTCCGGGGCGGGGTCGTGCGCCAGGCGATCTCGGAGCTCGGCCCGGGCGATCCCGCCCCCTGAGTCCAGCGCCTCCGCTGGTGCACACCGCAGTCGTCGACGCGGCCACTGTGTAGGCAATTCGCCCATACACACGATGAAACACACGACGCGACATGCGGCTGGACACTCGACGAATGCGACACGGCCGCATCACGACGTCACCCTTGTTGGCTGCACAACAGGGAGCACACCAACGGCATTAGGAAGTTCTTGATTCCTCAAGGATAACCGTGCACTCCTACACTGAGGAGTCCTTTTGCCAAAGCCCCCTGGCAAGGAGGTCGGTATGCGCCCACATCGTGCACTGCGCTCCCAGAATCGCCTGCTCTTCACCGCCGCCACGCTCGTTTGCCTCGCTGTCGGACCCCCCGCGGAGGCGGCTCCGTCGTACACCCTCTTCGAGAGCGGTCAGGTCCGACCGCTCGCGCTCTCACCAAGTCGTAACCTGCTCTTCGCGGCCAATACACCCGACGGCCGCCTGGAGATCTTCTACGTCTCGTCGGGTGGTCTGACGCACATCTCTTCCGTGAGCGTGGGCCTCGAGCCCGTCGCCGTCGCGGCGCGCAACGACGGCGAGGTGTGGGTCGTCAATCACCTCTCCGATAGCGTCAGCGTCGTCGACGTCTCGTTCCCCTTGCGGCCGCGGGTCGTGCGCACGCTCCTCGTCGGGGACGAGCCGCGGGACATCGTCTTCGGTGGTCCCGGGCGTTCGCGCGCGTTCATCACCGCCGCCCACCGGGGCCAGAACGCGCCGTTCGATCCGCAGCTGACGACGCCCGGGGTCGGCCGCGCCGACGTCTGGGTGTTCAACGCGAACGCCGTCGCGACCCAACCGTCGCTCGGGGGCACGCCCCTCACGATCCTCTCCTTCTTCACCGACACGCCGCGGGCGCTCGCGGTCAGCCCGGACGGGGCCTCGGTGTACGCCGCCGGCTTCCACACCGGCAACCGCACGACCGCCGTGCACCGCGCGATCGTGGAGGACGAAGGCGGCATGCTGCCGCCGTTCACCAACCACCTCGGGGAGCCGCAGCTGACGACGTCGCTCATCGTCCAGCACAACGGCGCCCACTGGGTCGACGCCGGGGGCAACCCCTGGGACGACTCGGTCATGTTCTCGCTGCCGGACAAGGACGTCTTCGTCATCGACGCCACGGCCAATCCCCCTGTCCAGCGGCCCGGCAGCGCCGGCTTCTTCACCGGCGTCGGGACCGTCCTCTACAACATGGTCGTCAACCCGGCGAACGGGAAGGTCTACGTCTCCAACACCGAGGCGTTCAACCTCGATCGCTTCGAGGGCCCGGGCACCTTCGCGGGCACGAGCGTCCGGGGACACCTGCACGAGAGCCGGATCTCCGTGCTCGGCAGCGGCGGCTCGGTCCTGCCGCGGCACCTGAACAAGCACATCGATTACTCGACGTGCTGCGCTCCGGTGCCCAACGCCGAGAACGCGAAGAGCCTGGCCACGCCGGTCGACATGGCGGTGACGAGCGACGGATCGAAGCTCTACGTCGCCGCGTTCGGGTCGAGCAAGGTCGGGGTCTTCCAGACGGCCCAGATCGAGAATGACACCTTCACGCCGAGCCTCGCGAGCCAGATCCAGGTCACCGGCGGCGGGCCGAGCGGGCTCGCGCTCGATCAGCCGCGCGGCCGGCTGTACGTGCTCACGCGCTTCGACAACTCCATCTCGATCGTCAACACGGCCACGCACGCCGAGACGGCCCACATCGCCCTCCACAACCCCGAGCCGGAGAGCGTGGTCCGCGGGCGCAGGTTCCTCCATGACGCGAGCTTCTCGTCGGCCCACGGCGACTCGTCGTGCGCGAGCTGCCACGTCTTCGGCGACCTCGATAGCCTGGCATGGGACCTCGGCAACCCCGACGGGGAGACCGTGACGAACCCTGGGCCGTTCACGAACATCAACCCGCCGTTCCCCGCCGATACCTCGCTGAAGCCCATGAAAGGGCCCATGACGACCCAGAGCCTGCGCGGCATGGCCAACCACGGGCCGATGCACTGGCGCGGCGACCGCACGGGCGGCAACGACGCGTCCACCGCGCAGCCGGACAGCGGGGCCTTCGACGAGCGCGCGGGGTTCAAGAAATTCCAGGGCGGCTTCACCAACCTGCTCGGCCGGCACGCGCCGATCCCCGACGAGGACATGGAGGCGTTCACGGACTTCATCCTCCAGCTCTCGTATCCGCCGAACCCGATCCGGAACCTCGACAACTCGCTGAACGCCGATCAACAGGCCGGGCGCGATCACTTCTTCCGCGAAGGCGGCGCAGGGACCTTCTCGTGCAATTCCTGCCATACCCTGGACCCGGACGGGAACGCCGGCACCAGCGATTTCCCTGGCTTCTTCGGGACGGACGGCGCGAGCATCGGCCAGGAGAACGGCCAGAGCTTCAAGATCCCGCACCTGCGGAACATGTACCAGAAGATCGGCATGTTCGGCATGGCCCCGGTCCTGAGCCTCTTCCACCCGGGAGACAACGACTTCAAGGGTGACCAGATCCGCGGCTTCGGGTTCATGCACGACGGCGTGATGGACACGCTGTTCCGCTTCCACCAGGCGATCGGCTTCGAGCAGAGCGAGTTCTCGCCGAACGGCTTCCCGCCCGGCGCGCCCGGGGAGCTCCTCCGCGAGCAGGCCGTGGAGTTCATGCTGGCGTTCGACACGAACCTCGCCCCCATCGTCGGGCAGCAGGTCACGCTCGGCTCGCACAACGCCACGGCGGCCTGGCCGCGCATCGACCTGCTGCGCCAGCGCGCCGAGGCCGGAGAGTGCGACCTCGTGGCGAAGCTCCCGTTCCTCCTCGAGGAGACAGGCCTGCTCTATATCGGAGGTGGCCAGTTCACCACGGCGCGCGCCGCGGCCCCGCCCTTGAGCGATCTCGTCCTGCGCTCGCTCGCCGCGCTCACCGGGCACCCGGTGACGTACACCTGCGTGCCGCCGGGCTCGGGCACGCGCGTCGGCATCGACCGCGACGGCGACGGGTTCCTCGACGGCGATGAGTGCGACGCGGGCACGGATCCCGCGGATCCGACGAGCCACTGAGTCGGCTGCGTCGAGCCAGCGACGGCCGCACCGCGTGGAGCGCGGTGCGGCCGGCGCGGCGCCTCAGCCCGCTCCAGGCGGTGCGGCGCGGCGCTTCAGCGGCGCTCCAGGCGGTGCGGCGCGGCGCCTCCGCCGCGCCGGGCGCCCATGCACCAGCGCAGCGCCTCCTTCAGGCTGCGCAGCGTCTTGACCTGCGAGAGATCGAAGCCGAGGCCGACCATCGTCTGCGCGACCGGCGGGCGGATGCCGGTGACCACGCCCTTGCAGCCGAGCAGCGTCAACCCATTGATGATCTTGATGAGGTGCTGCGCCGTCGTCGTGTCGACCGAATCGAGCCCGGTGAGGTCGAGGATCGCGAAGGCGGATTGTTTCTCCACCACGCTCGCGAGCAGCGACTCCATCACCATCGCCGCGCGATCCGCGTCGACAGAGCCGATCAAGGGGACGATGAGCACGTCCTGCCAGACCTCGATGATGGGGCTCGACAGCCGCGCGATCGACTCCTGCTGATCCTGCGTCAACCGCAGCTGCTCCCGGAGCTGCTGCTCGACGCGGAGCTGCTGCGTGATGTCCTCGCAGATGGCGCCGACGCCGGTGGTCTCCCCGAGGACGTCTTTCTGGGGAACGAACCTGGTCCGCCAGATCCTGTCTCGCCGGACCTGCTCGACCTGCGCGATCTCCCCGGAGAGGGCCTGCTCGAAGGCCGCGCGAACATCCTCGGTGTCGCCGCACAGCTCGCGCATGTGCTTGCCCAGCTCGCCTCGCTCCGTACAACCGATCTGCGCGAGCGCTCCGCCCTGCGCGATCACGCAGCTGCCGGTCCTGTCGAACGCCAGGATGGCGATGGGCATGCTGTCGATGCAAGCGCGGAGCAGCTCCCCCTTCACCGCGAGCCTGACATCGTCGGCCAGGTTGATGCCGAACGTCTGGACGCCCACGATCTCGCCGTCATCGTTCCGGCGGGGCGCGTAGTGCACGATCCAGTGCACGCCCCCGGCCACGGTGTCCGTGCGGACCGGCTCCCCCTCGAGGACGCGCTTGCACAGGCCCATGATATCCGCGTCCGCGCCGTAGAGATCAAACATGTTCATTCCGACGAGCTGACCTCGTTTGAGCCCCATGCTCTCGAGCCCGTTGCCGTCGGAGACGTGGAGCGTGCCCGCCCGATCGCACCACCAGACGATCGCATCCATCGTCTGGAACACGTCGACGAGGATGCGCGCCTGAGCCTCCCACGCCCCGCGATCGGGCTTCACGGCAGCCCAGAGCGCCGTGTCGTCGGCGCGCCACAGCGTCCAGTGCAGCTGGACGATCTCCCCGCGGGCGCCCACGACGCGCGCCGCGGCGGAGACGCTGCCCGCGGCGGCGCGCGCGCCCGTGATCCGGGCGGACAGCTCTCCCCGATCGTCCTCGTGGACGCGCTCGAGGAGCCGCCCGGACGGGCCAACGCAGCTCTCCCAGGCCGCGTTGCAGGCGACCACCTCGCCGGCGCTGGAGAGCAACGCCAGCGGTGTGGGTGTGCCGTCAAGCAGTGTCTTACATGAGAGCGAAGCGAGCCTGTCGTCCATTGAGTCCTTGCAAGAGGCCAGAAGCGACGAACCTCGGCGCGCCAGCCTCACGCCTCTCACGGTAGGTGAACAAACGCGCTGTGAGCGCCGTCAGGGCACCGGGTGCGAAGAGGTGGGATGCTGCTCTGATCCTCGGCGCTGGGGTCATCGAGCCTGGCACCATGGCGAACCGTAACCTGGTGATATCATCTGGGGGCGTCGAGGCGCCAGCCTCATCGCTAGCCGCGCCGCGGCGGATCGAGGCGCGCGCGACCCGGCCCGACGGCGAGGGCCCGCTGCCCCACCACATCGCCCCTCGGCGCTCGGCATGAAGCGATGGCCGACACCGGTTGTGGCGGAAGGTGGGTTCTGCTGTTTGTACGAGGACGCGAGCGGGCGCGGCGCTCGGAGACGCGCGTGATCCATCGAGAGGTCGGCCTCGGGCTCGCCGCCTGGAGAGCGGCCGCCGCTGCACGGCCGCCGAGCGCGAGGCGGGCGCGCGGGCGCTGGCGGCGACCCGCGCCGGGGAACGTCGTTTGACGCGTCGCGCTCGCCTTGTCGTGCGCGCCAGCGCGCGTTAGACATCGTACGGAATGGAACCCGAGGGCCACGAGAGTTTCGCTGACTCGGACCCGAGTTTCCGACAACTCCATCCTTGCGGGCGCCTCATCAGCGCCGTGCAAGACCTCTCGCTGGCCCGCGACCTCCAGACGATCATGCAGATTGTCGATCGGGCCGCCCGCGACCTCACGGGCGCCGACGGCGCGTCCTTCGTGCTCCGCGACGGTGACCTCTGTTACTATGCGCAGGAGGACTCGATCGCCCCCCTCTGGCAGGGGAGACGGTTTCCGATGTCGGCGTGCGTCAGCGGCTGGGTGATGCTGAATCGGAGGCCGGCGGTCATCGGCGACATCACGCGCGATCCTCGCGTCCCGATCGACGCCTATCGGCCGACCTACGTGCGGAGCATGGCGATGGTGCCGATCCGCGCGCGCGCTCCTCTCGGGGCGCTCGGGGTCTACTGGAGCTCCATACGAGAGATCGCGCAGAGCGAGGTGACGCTGCTCCAGGCGCTCGCCGGCAGCGCCGCCGTGGCCCTGGAGAACGTCGCGCTCCACGACGGCCTGGAGAAGGGCAAGGCGCGGGCGCGCGAGGTCGAGGCGGCGAACCGCGATCTCGCGGAGAGGCAACAGGCCCTGGAGGAGCTCCAGCGGCAGAGCGAGGCGCTGAGCGAGTTCCTCGCGCACGATCTCAGGAGTCCCGCCGCCGGTATCATCCTCGCCGCGCAGGCACGCCTGAAGAAGCAGGATCTTCCGGAGCCGGAGCGGCGCCGATGGAATGCCGTCCTCACCTCGGCCGAGGTCATCCAGCGCACCGCGCTGAACCTGCTCGACGTGGCGAGCCGCCAGCACGGGATGTTCGTCCTGCGGCTCACCGAGCTCGACCCTGCGTCGCTGTTCGAAGGTGTGGCCGAGATCCTGGAGCCGCTCGCGGCGTCGCGCGGGCAGCGCATCGAGCTTTGCCCCGCCATGCCGAGGTGCCTTCTCCGCGCCGATGAGGAGCTCGTGCGGCGCGTTCTGCTGAACCTCGTCGACAACGCGCTTCGCCACAGCCCGCCGCACGGCGCGGTGCGCCTCGAGGCGCGGTGGCTCGGCCCGGGCTGGGTCGAGCTCAACGTGTGCGACGAGGGCCTGGGGATCCCGGCCCACCTGCGCGACCGCATCTTCGACAAGTACGCGCGGCTCGCCGACGGGGGCGCGATCACTTCGGCCGGCCGCGGCCTCGGGCTGACGTTCTGCCGGCTGGTCGTCGAGGCGCACGGCGGCAGGATCGACGTGACGGACAACGGGGGGCGGGGGAGCCGGTTCTGCGTTCAGCTGCCGGCAGGCTGACAGAAGAGCATCGAGGGCGCTGAGAGCCGGTGTCGGGGATCGCTCCACGACGAGGAAGCGATGATGTCCCCGATGTCGCGTCGTGTGATCTATCGATATCGCACCTCTTCCCGGGCGGCCGAGCGAGAGGCGCACGCGCGCGGCGTTGAGTGCGCGCGCCTCTCGCTCGGCCGCCCGACGATGCGCTCTCGCGTCTTGCGATTCCGGAGGCGATCAGGTAGCGCAGGATCCACGGTGAGCTCTCACGCGGACTCCGTGCACATCGCGACGCGCCCGCCGCGGGCGCTCTCCCTCGTGCTCGCGCCGCCGCCGCGAGGTGCCCCGTGAGGGAGCGGCTCGAGAGCCTGCTCCTCGTCCTGGCCGTCGGCTCGGGCGTCGCGATCGGCGCGAAGCGCGTCGCGATTCCCTACAACGTCGCGCTCGTGCTCGTGGGGCTGCTGCTCGTCGTCGTCGACGTGCTCCCGAAGGCGCCGATGGACCCGGAGGTCATCCTCATCGCGTTCCTCCCGGTGCTCGTGTTCGAGGGCGCCCTGTTCGCCGACGCGGACAGCCTGAGGGGCGCGAGCCGGCCGATCCTCGCGCTCGCCGTGCCGGGCGTGCTCATCTCGCTGCTCGGCACCGCCGCGGTGGCGACGCAGCTGCTCGCGCTCCCGTTCGCCGCGGCGCTCCTCCTCGGCGCGCTGCTCTCGATCACCGACACCGTGAGCGTGCTGCTCGCCTTCCGCAGCGTCCGCGTGCCGCACCGGCTGGCGGCCATCATGGAAGGCGAGAGCCTCTTCAACGACGGCACCGCGCTCGTGCTCGTGGTGCTCGCGTCGCAGGTCCTCGTGAGCGGCACCTTCGACGGCGCCGAGTCCTTCCGCGCCCTCGCCCTGGCCATGGCCGGCGGCGCGGCCGTCGGGGGCGCGCTCGGCGCCGTCGGCGCGTCCCTCCTCCGCCGCACGCCGGATCACCTGACCGCGATCCTCGCCTCCATCGTGCTCGTCTTCGCCACGGCCCTGCTCGCCGAGCGGCTCCACGCCTCGCCGGTCATCGCCGTCGTGGTCCTCGGGGTGATCGTCGGCAAGGCCGCGCGCCGCATCCTCGAGCCCTCGCGCGTGCTCGCGCTCCAGGGCTTCTGGGAGACGAGCGGCTTCTGCCTCAACGTGGTGCTCTTCGAGCTCGTCGGCATGCAGATCCAGGCGGATATGCTCGTGCGCGAGGCGGCGTCCATCGGCCTCGCGCTGATCGCCCTGCATGGGGGCAGGGCGGTGGCCGTCTACGGCTGCTTCGGCGTGCTCCGGGCGCTCACGGGCGAGGTCGTGCCCTTCCGCTGGCAGCACGTGATGCTGGTCGGCAACATCAAGGGCGCGCTGTCGATGGCGGCGGTCCTCAGCCTCCCGAGCAGCCTGCCCTACCGCGACCGCCTGATCACGATCGTCTTCGGCGTGACCTTCGTCACGCTGGTCGCGCAGGCGCTGCCGTTCGCGCGGCTGCTCAAGGTCCTGGGGGTCGCGATCCCGACGGCGGACAGCGTGCTCGACGCCGCGAAGGCTACGCTCATCGCGGCGCGGCGCGGCCAGTCCGAGCTCGACGATCTGCTCGCGGCGGGCCTCGTGTCCCGCAAGGAGCACGCCGAGCGCCGCGCCTCGTTCCAGCGGCAGGTCATCCAGGCGGAGGTGGCGCTCCAGACGCCGCAGGGCGAGGTGGTCCGCGACCACCTCACCGATCTCGCCCTCCTCTCGGCGCAGAAGGCGGCGGTGCTCGACGCGGCGAGGCGCGGCCTCATCGCCGCCGACACCGCGCACGCCCACGTGAACCGGATCGACAGGGCCATGGTGGAGCTCCCCGGCGGACACGCCGCGCACCCTCACGAGCACGAAGGAGAGAGCTGACATGCGCGTTCTCATCGCGGGCGCCGGGCGCGCAGGGCTCAGCGTCGCGGTCCACCTCGCGAAGATGGGCCACGACGTGACGATCGTCGATCGCGACGAGTCGATCGCGAACAGCGCCTTCGAGCGGCACGGCCTCGTCTCGCTCGTGGGCGACGCGACCGACGCCGGGCTCCTCCAGGAGGCCGAGGTGGCGCGCGCCGACGTGGTGGTGGCGATGCTTCGCCGCGACGCCGACAACCTCGCCGTGGCGCTCCTCGCGCAGGCCGCGGGGGCCAAGCGCGTGATGGTGCGCATGCGAGACCCCGCCTACCGGAGCGTGTACGTCCGCGCGGGCGTCGACCGGATCCTCTCCGAGATCGACGTCTTCATCGGCGCGATGGCCACCGCGATCGAGCACTCTGGCGTCCGCCACGCGATGGTGCTCGGCACCGGCGAGTCGGTCGCGTTCGAGCTCGACATCCCGGTCGACTCGGTGGTCGCGGGCCGCACGGTGAGCACCATCGCGGGCAGCGCGAGCTTCCCTTCGTCGTGCGTCTTCGCCGGCGTCTACCGCCCGGATGGCCGCGTCGAGGCGCCGCGCGGCTCCTCCGTCGTCGCGGGGGGCGCCACGGTGCTCCTCGTGGCCGCGCGCGACGAGCTCGCCGAGGTCATCGCGTTCTTCCTCCAGCGCGAGCCCGCGGGCGGCGGGGTCCAGGAGCGCCGCTGACGCGGGGCAGGTGTTCTATGACGAGGTGCGCGGGGACCACGGGCTCATGGGCACGGCTTGCGGCGGCGCTGGCCGCCCTCTCCGCCTGCGGCGGCGATGACGCCGGGGCCGCTGCAGGAGGCGGCGTCCAGGCCGCCGTCTCGTACTACCGGGACGTCAAACCCATCTTCGACGCGCGGTGCGCGGGGTGCCACAGCGACGGCGGCGTCGCGCCGTTCTCGCTCGAGCGCCACGAGACCGCGGCGTCCTGGGCCGCGTCGATCAAGCGGGCCGTCGTCGAGCGCACGATGCCCCCCTGGCCGGCCGACAACGCCTGCGCCGAGTACGTGGGCGACCGCTCCCTGTCCGAGCAGCAGATCCAGACCATCGCGGCGTGGGTCGACGGCGGCGCGGCCCTGGGCGACCCGGCGGACGAGGGCCCGCCGATCGAGCCGCCGGCGAGCGGCGCGCTCGCGCGGGTGGACCGGACGCTCGAGATGCCGGTCGAGTACACCCCGCAGACGGGGCCCGACGAGTACCGCTGCTTCGTGATCGACTGGCCGGAGGAGGCCACGCGTTACGTCACCGGCTTCGGGATCAGGCCCGGCGAGCAGCGCGTCGTCCACCACGTGATCGCCTTCATCGCGGCGCCGGACCAGCTCGCCGAGCTCGACGCCCTCGACGCGTCCGACCCGGGCCCGGGATATCCCTGCTACGGCGGCCCTGGGCTCAAGCCGCGCTGGCTCGGCGGCTGGGTGCCCGGCGGCGGGAGCATGATCTTCCCGCCGGGGGCGGGCACTCGGATCGAGCCTGGCTCCAGGCTGATCCTGCAGGTTCACTACAACACGCTGACGGCGGGCAAGCTGCCGGATCGCACCGCGATCGACGTGACGCTGGAGAGCTCCGTCGAGCGGGAGGGCACGATGCAGCCGTGGGCGAACCCGGCCTGGCTCAGCGGCGACTCCATGATGATCCCTGCCCTGGAGAGCGACGTCGTCCATCGCTGGGGGGCCGATCCCTCCCGGGCGCTCGCGGACAACGCGCCGATCGAGATCCACTGGGTGGGCCTCCACATGCATACGCTCGGCACGCGCGCGCGCCTCGAGATCGAGCGCGCCGGCGGCGGCTCGGAGTGTGTGCTCGACATCCCGCGCTGGGACTTCCACTGGCAGGGAAACTACAAGCTCGCCGAGCCCAAGGTGCTCGAGCCGGGCGACAAGCTGTCGATCGAGTGCCACTGGGACAACACGCCCGAGAAGCAGCCGATCATCGACGGACAGCCGCGGGTCCCCAGGGATGTCGTCTGGGGAGAGGGCACGACCGACGAGATGTGCCTCGGCACGTTCTACATGACCGGGCGCTGAGCGCCGGCTTCTCTGAAGCGATCTTCGGTGTCTGCGGCGTGCCTGCGTATAGGATGCAAGACCCACCGTCGGATCCTCGTCCGTGAGCATCGCGAACCAGACCCCCTTCGCCGTCCAGCCCGTGCCGCTCCTCGATCGCGAGGGCAACGATGTCCTGGTCGCCATCGTCAAGGGCACGTTCGTCCTCGATCGGAGCGGGGGCTCGAGGCTCGCCGACGATCCCGCGCCGGTCCGTGTCGCCGACGAGCCCTGGGAGCCCGAGAGTCCGCGGAGCAGCCTCCGCTTCCCGTCGGATCTCGGCGTCGCCAAGCTGGGCACGGACGTGGTGGTGACCGGCGACGCGGTCGCCCCCGAGAAGGTGAGGGTGCTCGACGTCGCGGTGCGGGTCAGGCAGCGGCTGACGCCCCTGCGCGTCCACGGGCAGCGCTTCTTCTTCAAGGGCGTCCTCGGCGTCGGGATCGGGCCTGCTGCGCCGTTCGAGCGCGTGCCGATCGTCTACGAGCGGGCGTATGGCGGCATGTCGGAGGATCTCTCGGTGGTCGATCTCCGGAACCCGGCCGGCGTCGGCGCGGCGAGGAGCGCGGCGGACCTCGTGGACACGAGGGCTCCGCAGATCGAGCACCCGGAGCGGCCCCACGCGTCCGCGTCGGATCGCCATGCGCCGGTGGGCTTCGGCGCGATCATGATGCACTGGTCGCCGCGCCTCGAGCACGCTGGCACGTTCGACGAGCGGTGGAAGGCGACGCGGATGCCGCTCCCTCCTGAAGATCAGGACATCCGCTTCGGCAACGTCGCCCACCCTTCGCTCCAGTTCGAGGAGCACCTCGTGCCCGGGGATCCGGTGGGCATCGCCGGCATGTCGCTCGAGCCGGTCGTCTTCGCGCTGCCGGGGTTTCCGGTGGTGGCGAGCGCGCGTTACGACACGGGCGAGCGCGTGGTCGTGCGGCCGCCGATCGACACTGTGCTGATCCTGCCCGAGGCGCGGCGGGTGGAGCTCGTGGCGCGCGCCGTCTTCCCGATAGGCCGCGGCCGGCGGGTGCTGCGCGAGGTCGTGGTGCGCGGCGATGGGTGACGCGGCGGGCGGCTCCGGAGGGCCTGTGGACCCCGAGATCGCGGGCGTGCCGCTCTCTGCCTATGCGGCGGTGCTGGCGTACACGGCCGAGGGCGTCTCGCTCGAGGCGAGCCTGGAGCACGCCGCGATCGCCGCCGGAGCCTGGCCGTCGGCGGAGGAGGCCTGGTCCGCGCGCCTCGCCGAGAGCGCGATGGGGGACGGGGCGCTGATCGCGGCGTGCGACGAGCACCGCCTCGCGGCGCAGGCGCACGTGGAGCGCAAGGTGCCTCCGCTCGACACGGACCTGCGCGCCTGGCTCGATTTCTTCCGCGCGTTCACGGCGTCGGAGGACCCGCTCGGTTTCCTCGATGCGCGCGGGCTGGGCGAGGGCGACGTGTTCCGGCTGCTGGGCGCCTGGCAGGAGCGGATCGTGGCGGAGGGGGGCGTGCGCGCCGAGGCGACGGCGATCCTCGCCGCAGCGCCCGGGCCGGCGCCGGAGGTGCGGCCTGAGGCGCCGGCGCTGAGGGCGGCGACGCGGAGGCCGCGTGGCGGCGCGGCGGCGGCCGTGAAGAAGGCGCGGGCCGTGGTGGCGGTGCGGGGCGAGACGGCGGATTTGCCGCGGGATTTATCGAAGCTGATCTTGCCGTTCGTGAAGCAGCCGGGGGGCGCGGAGAGGGTGGAGCCGCCTGCGCCGGCACCGGCGGCGAGGCCCGCGCTTTTGCCGTCGCTGGCCGCGCCGGAGCTCCCGAAGCCGGTGCTCGCGCCGAAGGAGATCGCCGAGACGGCGCCGGTGTTCCCGGCGCCGAGCCGGCCGGCGCTGCCGTTTGGGTCGCGCGTGGGCGAGCGGGACGCGCCGCGCTCCGGGTTGCCGGCTACGGGGCTGCCACCGTTGCGTGAAGGGGCGTTGGAGGAGTCGATTGCCGGGACGCCCGGCGTCGGGACGGCGCCTGTGATGTTCGAGGCCGCGAAGCCGGCGCTCCCGTTCGCCCCGTCGCCCGGGGCGCCGTCGTCGGGCGCCGCGCCGTCGTCGGGCGGCAGCGCGCGCTCGCCGGCGGCCGATGGTCCCCGGCTCTCGCTGGAAGACTACGCTGCGATGCTCGCGGAGATCGCGGCGAGCCCCGCGACGGCGACGGAGGCTATCGCGCGCTACGGGCTCACCCGCGAGGCGAAGGGCGCCGAGGACGCGGCGTGGCAGGCGAGGTTCGCGGCGGAGCCGGGGCTGCGGATGAAGTGGATGCGGGAGCTGGTCGCGGCGGGAGAGCGGGTTCGCGCGAAGCGGTGAGGGAGCGCGAAGGGGAAGGAGTGAGGCAGGCATGTTTACGGCCATCGCATCATCCCGGCAGCCCATCCGGCTGCACCAGCTCCAGGGAACGATCATCGCGTCCACGGGCCCCTACATCGCGAAGGCCCAGGGCGGGCAGCTCCTCGAGCAGCGGAAGACGGAGGCTGTGGCCGCACCGGATGATCAGGGGGTGTTCTCGCCCCCTCTCGACCTGAAAGATATTCGTACCATCGACGGACGGTGGCCAGACTGCGCCTGGATCTCGGCTCAAGTGGGGTGGGCGTTCTCGGGCAGAACGCCTTATCCGAGGGAAGGGATGCTCCGCTGGGACGAGGGGCGTGGGCAATGGGTCGAGCAGCCGGGCATCGCGTGGGCCCGTGGTTGGGCGGACGGGGTGCTTGCCGTGGCCGTCGACGGCAAGCTCAGATGGGTAGATGGCTCGGACAGACCCATCCCACTTCTGTTCGTCGAGCGCCCCGTTCCGGATTTCTTGAGTTTGTCGTCCTATAAGGTAACGAAGGACGGCGACATTCTCTTCGAGATCCAGCGGTCCCCACACTTTGCGCCTGGATGGTGGTTGTTCCCGCGAGGGGGAAGCGAAGGGGAGAGGCTCGACTTCCAGTCGCTCCCCGAGTTGGCCGGGTCGAGCATCTTTGTGAACTTCGGTCCTTCTCCCTATGATTGGATCGCCCAAGGGAGATTGGCGTCCGAGGAGCCCTTTGGTGCTTACCACCTTGATGGAAGATGGCACATGCTTCCGCAAATGCCATTGAGTAGCAAATGGGTCCAGCGCGAGCTGGTGGTCTCGCCCCTGGGCGGATTTTATATGGTTTCGTTCGAGCGCTTCGGCTCATTGTCTATTTGTCGGCTGGTGGGAGGGCAGGTCTGGGAGCCCATTCCGATTTTCTTCTATCCGAACCGGTGCTTTCCATCTGACTATCAGCTCCGCATCGACGAGGAGGGCGATCTGTGGCTCGCTATTGACTTCGGAGATCTGAAGCAGAATGATGTCGTTCTCTATCATGCGCGCGGCTGAGTAACGCATGCCGCTGACTGGATGCCGATCGCGAGGTCGGTGCGTGAGACTCGGTGGAGCGTCGGTGCTGCTCCACGGGTTCACCGGAAGGGCAGCGGATCTTTCGGCGGAGACACGTTGAGAGGCTGCGTCTTGGTCAGCGCCGTGTGCTGGTCATAGACATTGTGGCTCTCCTGGTGCGGGTTGCCATTCCTGAACCAGTTCCACTGACCGGGGCGCGTCGGATCGGGCTTGGCATCGGCCAACTCTTGGGGCGTAGGTGCCCAGGTCACGCTGTTCCCAATGCCGATGGGAGGTGCAATGTGTTGGCCGATCCCCCAGACGAGATCGTTCGGGCCGCAGACGTTGCGGTTGGGGAAGGCGCCGGAGACCTGCTGGGCTACGCCGTTCGGCATGCGGCCCGTGTTGCATGAATTCAGGGTGATGAGCAGCGCTCCGTTGTAGTTTCCGGCAGCTTGAATCATCTGAATGAGCTGGTCTGGTGTATGTGTCGTGCTCATCCCGTTCACGTCTGACGACGCGACATGGTGGGGTTCCCCATGGATCACGATGCGATAATTCGCAGGATTTGGCGCGATGCGTCCTATGGCATAACGGACGGCACTGTCGTGCAGCGGGTTGCCGATAACGAGACAGGAAAGGCCTAACGGGTCCGCGTGAGTGGTGGGGCTGCCGTCAAAGGCGAACAGGTTGCGGCCACCGAACAATTCCAGCGGATCCGGGCTCAAGAAGCGCGCCGTCTTCGGATCGAAGTAGCGGTAGCGGACGTAGCAGAGCTCCGTTTCCTCGTCGTGATACTGTCCGAGCAGCCGGAAGGGGGACGCCACGGGCGGGCCTCCCGCAGGACGTACGGTCTCGACGGTGCGGCCGAAGGCCGAGTGACGTGCTGACCACGCAACCTCACCCTGCGGGCCAATGAGCTCGGTCGGGGTGCCAAGGTGGTCGGTGATCACCGCATAGATCTTCGTGCCGTCCTGCTGGAGGAGCGGGCTCATCGTCCCTGGCTCGTGTACGAAGATGCGCACACCGCGCTCCGAGTCGAGCTCGGCGGCTAGGCACAGGCCGTCCCACAGGTACTCGACCACGCGGGGCATCGGCGCCTCTACCGACTCGAGCGCGTTCGGGGCGGAGGGCGGGACGATCTCTTTCCTGATCCGTCGGCTGAAGGCATCGTAGGCGAAGAGGACGCGCGTGCCGTCGGGGCGACGGACCTCGCGGAGCTGGCCGCGACAGTCCCAGAGGTACTCGGTCTCCCCGTCGGACCGTGTCTCGCGCGTGCGTCGGTTCGCGTTATCGTAGGTATACGAGGCCTCCTCGGTGCGGAGCAAAAGGCCGCCCGGCGCCGTCTTCCAAGACGAGCCCGCGGGCTTCAACGATCCCCCCGCGTCGTAGGCAAAGGACTCGTGCCCTTTCGAGCTGCTCGCCTCGAGCAACATCCCGAGTCTGTCGTAGTGGTAGTGGGTGACGCCCCAGCGCAGGTCGTTGCGCTCGACGAGCGCGCCGGAGGCATCGTGGGTGTAGAGACGATCCACGAGCGTGCGTCCGGCGGCACCGACCCAGTCGCGCGTCGGGCGCGCCATCGGGTCGACCTCGCGTCGCGCCTCCACGCCTGCGCTCGAGAAGACCTTGCGGATCATCGAGCCAGCGAGATTGCGGTGAATCTCCACGCGGTAGCCGTCGTGATCGAGAGAGGAGACGTTGCCCTCTTCGTCGTAGGCATAACGGGTCACGTGCCCGGTCGGGAGGTGGCGTGCAATGCAACGATTCTGGGCATCGTACGCGTAGCGGATGGTCCGTCCGTTTTGTGTCTCGGCCACCACACGGCCGAGCGGATCGCGCTCGACCCGCACGCGCACCTCCCCGGCTGGATCCTCGACGGTGTGCTCGACAACGAGCTCCTCGGGCGTCTCGATCCTCACGGCTCCGTGCGGCGTCTCCTCGGCAACGATCGCCCCCGCCCCGTCGTGGCGGAGTGCGCGGAAGGTGCCGTCGGGGTTTTCCACACGTGCCAGGCCGCCGTTCTTGCCGTGGCGCGCGCGACAGACGCGGCCGTCATACGACCGGTACTCGCGGAGGTTGCCTGCGCGGTCGTACCGGAGATCGAAGGTCTCCCCCTTCGGGTTCTTCACCTGCTGCAGGCGCTCGTTGAGATCGAACGACAAGGACCAGATCGCCCCGTCGGGTTGAGTCACCTCGATCGGGGATTTCAGGCCGGCGTAGCGAAACGTCTCGACGCGCCCGAGAGCGTCCATGCGGCGAGTGAGGCGGCCGAGCGCATCGTGCTCGAAGCGCACCGAGGTTCCATCGGGCATGTGAAGCGCGACCGGCCGGCCGAGCGCGTCGAGGTCGCGGCGCGTCACCCTGCCAAGAGGATCGGTATAGACGACTGGCCTTCCGAGCGCGTCGTGGCGCCACCGGCGGACCGCTCCACGGGGCGTGTGCTCCTCGATTGCGTTGTGCTGCTCGTCGTAGATGAACGCCCCGCGAAGCCCGTCCGGTCCGTGCACCGCGGCGAGGCGTCCTTGCTCGTCGTACGTCAGCTTGAGGAATGCGCCGGACGCATATTTCACCGAGGTGAGCTGGTTCCGAGAGTCGTAGCCATACTCGGTGGTCAGGCCGTCAGCGCGGCGTCGTACCAGGAGATCCTCCGAGTACTCGAGTTCGATCGTGCGGCCGAGAGGATCAGTGATGCGGGTGATGTTCCCCCGCCCGTCGCGGGTGAATGTCAGGGGGTCGCCCGCAGCGTTCTTTGTCTTGAGGAGCAGGCCGTCGGCGTCGAACTCGAGATCGCGTACAGCGAGGCCGTCGGTCGTGGCCTCGCGTATCACCGAGCCATCCTTGGGCCGCCACGTGAAGACGCGGGGCTCCGGGTTACCGGTGAGGTGAGTGATCCCCTGTTGGAGATCATAGGTGAGATCGCCGGCGTGGAGATCGCCGTCTCCCCAGGAGCGGATGCAGCGGCCGGACTCGGGATCGTAAAGGTAGTGGAACGATAGGCCGGTCGGCAGCGTCTTGCGATTGAGGCGACGCTGGTCGTCGTAGCCGTACGTTTCCGCGTGACCGAGCGGATCGATGACGCGCACGAGTTCGCCGTCGTCGCTGTACGCGAACAAGATCGAGTGGACCGGAGCGCGCTGCTCGCCGCCAGGGGGAAAAACATCGAGGCGCACGATATGGCCGTCACCGTCGTGGGTAATGACGATCGTCCGGCGCGCGGCGTCGATGATGCGCGCTAGCCGCTCCGCGTCGTATTCGAGAACGACCTTCTGCCCTGACTCATTGGCGATTTCGTGGAGGAGCGCACGACCGCCGCTCGGGCGAAAGGTCCGTGTGAGGCGCGTATCGAGTGAGAAAACGGTGGCACCGCCACGAAGGTCGCGGGTGATGACGAGGCGCCTGCCGCGGTGGAACGCTGGCTTCCGTGGCTTCGTATCGGACACGGTGATCGTCGCGCCGTCTGCATCACGGAGGCGCAGCGTGTCGCCGTCGAGCTCGATCCACTGGTGGTACGTGTGCGTCCAACCCCCGCGCCCGAGCGGGGTGTGCTCGCGGATGCGAGAAGAGCTGTAGAGGCGCTTCCAATCGATCGGGATGAGGCCGGGAATCGAGATGTCCGTGGTCTCGTCGATCATAGCGCCAGATGCGACGGAGATCGGATCGAGAACGACAGTCATGTTGACGGTGGTGTTGTTGGCCGTGGTGGCTTGGATGATGTCCGCCGCCAGGAGCACACCGCTGACCTGGGAGACGTTTGCAGCCACGCCAGCCGCGTTGAGGCTCACCTGGTCGCCGGTACAGGCGATCCCACGATCGCTGGACTTGATGGTTGTTGACGAGGTGGAGACATTGCACGCCTTGTTCACGACGAGCGTCACCACGTCGCCCCCGGTCCCCTGGCAAGGCATGTTGCCTGGCTTCTCGACATCCATCGTGCTGCCATGCAGGAGCACTGGCGCACCGCCAATCTCGATCCGCTCGCCTGTATCCGTGGCACTCGACGAGAGTGCGACGTACGCAAACGGGCTGGGTACCGGCCCGGTCGGAGGCGGCGGCGGCGCCGTGCTGACGGCAGGGAGCGGGCTCGGACAGAAGTGATTGCTCCGCGTCGTCGCAATATATTTGTAATTGATCGTCGCCACGGCGTTCTCTCCCTCTCCCGCTCGCCCCCTGCGCTCAGCCCCGGCTCTGCGCCACCTTCAGGAACGCCGCCAGGTTCGCCTCCGCCCTCGCCCAGAGCCCGCTCACGTCGACCGCATCGGGTAGCCGCAGACGCGCGCGCAGCTCGTCGATCCGCGCCTCCACGGCGAGGCGCGACAGCCTCCTCGACGCGCACTCCTCCACGGCCCCTGCGATCGAGAACTCGCGCCCCCCGCGGTAACGCCCCTTTGGATCGAGCCGCAGCGCCGCGATCGCCTCCCGCCAAGCCCCAGCGTCCAGCTCCCGCGCCTTCTCGACGCTCTGCCCGAACAGCGTGCGCAGCGCCTCCGCCGCATCGTCCGCGAGCGCCTCGTCGTCGAGCCGCTGGATTATCCAGCCGGCGCTCGCCGGGCAGCCGAAGCGCGCCACTGCGGAGAGCGCCGCGCGCGTCGGCCGGTGGCGGCCGAGCAGGCTCTCGAGCCGAGGCCAGTCCCCCGGCTCGCCGGCCAGCGGGAAGAGCTCCGCTGCGCGCAAGCCGAGCCGCACGCTCAGCGCCTCGTCGCGCACCAGCCCCACCTCGCCGCCGATCACGAGCACCCGCGCGGCCGACCAGGCCACGTCGGGGGAGGCCCCGCCGCAGAGCTCCCGCAAGCGCTCGACGAAGCGCGCACGCTGCGCCGGCGGTAGCCGCTCACAGCCCCAGATCCCGGCGCGGACCACCGCGTCGTGCTCGTCGGCGAGCGCGGCGGCGAGCGCCTCGACCGGCAGCTCGCCGCGCATCGAGCGCAGGTTCACGCCGGCAGCCCGCGCGATCGGGTGCGCCGACGCCGACAGCGCCCGCGCCAGCCCCGCGAGCCCAGGCCGCTCGACCAGCGCGAGCGCCTCGGCGACCGCGATCGCATGGTCCTCGGCGTCCTGCGGGAGCAGGTGCGCCGCCCGGTGGATCGCGGCGAGCGCGTCGTCGCCCGCGAAGGCGGCGAGCGAGAGCGCGCCGGCGAACGACTTCCACGGGTCGTCCATCCAGCGCTCCCAGAACGCGGCGACGTCGATCAGCGCGCGGGGCCCCGCGGCCACGATGGCGTCGATCTGCCGGAGCATCCGCGCCTCCGTCTCCGGCAGCCACGAACGCCGCCCCTTGACGCGGTCGCGGGCGAGCGCGGCCACGAGCTCGGCGCAGTGATCGACGACCGACGCGTAGAACCCCGCCAGCGTCACCTCAATCACGCGCCCCGCGTCGAGCCGCACCGCCGGCGCGGGGGCGCTCTCGCGTGGCAGCGCCGGGAGCGCTGGCGCCACATCGTTCGCCGCCCCGCTGCTCGCCGCGCCCGCCACCCCAGCCCCCTCCTCGATCCACGCCTCGTCTCCCGGCTCCTCCACCTCAGCCGGCGGCGGCACGAACACCTCGCGCTCCACCCCCCGCGCGATCACCGCCCCCGACAGCGGCGTCATCACCGGAAGCGCCCCCTCCGCTCCCGCCGCGACCTTGCCTGCTCCCGTCCGCGCCGCGGCTCCGAGCGCGATCCCGCGGGTGCCATCGCGGGAGATCGCCCAGGCCACGAACGACCTCCCGGCCTCCGGCGGCGCCGCCCCATGGCGGACCGTCGCGAACGCGCACGCGAGGCCCATCACGCCCGCCGCGGCCCCGAGCTCGCCGATCTCCGCCTCCAGGCAGCGATCGAAATAGCTCGGCGACAGCCGCTCCGCGCACCGCGCCGTGGTGAACTGCCACTCTCGGCACCGGAGCGCGCCAACACGCCCCTGCCCGAAGACGGCCTGGATCGACCCAGCAGCGGAGGGCAGGCTCCGGAGGAGCGCCGTCATCGCCGCCGCGTCGACGGGCTCGTCGTCCTCGTCGGTCGCGCGCCCCGGCGCGTACCGGCTCGCCACGATCTCTCCCACGCCCGCCAACCCCCACCGCGACGCCTGCTCCGCGGAGGCCACGAGCAGCGCCCCCGCGCCCTCGGACGGCGGCGGCGGCGCGAGCAGCCACGGGCTCTCCGGCCTCCGCCGCCGCTCGGCGAGCGCGTCCACCCCGGCGAACGAGTCGACGCCCACGAGGAGCGCGGCGCCGCCCGCGCCGCCCGCGAGCAGCTCCGCGATCCGCGCCAGCGCCGCGAACGCGCCCGCCGCCCCTGTGAAGCGCTGCGCCGCGGGGCCGAGCGCGCGGGCCAGCTCCGAGAGCGCTCCCTCGGGCAGCCCCGGCCGTGGCGCCGGCGCCACGACGAAGCGCGGGATCCCCGCGGCGTCGCCTCCCGGGAGCGCCGCGAGCGCCTCGGCGACGGCGCCCCGCGCGAGCGCGAGGAGGCGGCCCGCGTCGGCCTGCGAGGGCCTGATCCACGGGCAGTAGCGCGCGTCGATCCGGCGCCCGTCGGGTCCGATGAACGGCGACGGCGGGGGCGGCGGCGCTCCGGCGCGCGGGAAGAAGACGTGATCGCGCGCCGAGGCGCCGGCGGGCGAGACCAGGCCGAGGCCGAGCACGGTGAGCTTCATCGGTGCGTGAGCGAGCCCGACTGCTTCGAGCTCCCGGTGATGGTGATCGAGGGGGACTTGATCGTGACGCCCGCCGGCGTCGCCGAGATCTCGGACGCCCCGCACCGGAAGGTGATCGGGCTGCCGCCGAGCTTCAGGTTCCCGCTCACCTCGAGCGTGAGCGCGCTCTTCGCGGTGAGCGTGTACGAGCCGCCCGCGCTGATCCTCAGCGCGCCCTTCACGTCCGAGGTCATGGCCCCCGCGACGCTCCGGGTGATCGCCCCCCGGCTGCCGATGTTCAGCGATCCGAGCCACTCGCCGAGGCCCCCGCCCACCGTGAGGCCGGCGCTCGCGGCGCTGCTCGTGTGGCTCCCGTTGATCACGGTCGTCGCGGGGCCGGCGGTCACCCACGAGACGGGGCCCGGCGTGGTCAGCGCGTAGAGGGCGCCCACCGCCTCGGTGTACGACCCGCTCGCGACGACGCTGCGGTGGCCCGGGCCGGGGCCCGCCGGGCCGCCGCCTGCGCCGCTCGCGCCCGCGGCCCCGCCGCCCGGCGCCGCCTCGCCCTGCGCGGGCCGGCCGTGATCCCACGGCATCGGGCTCGACGACCCCTTCACCGCCGCCAGGATCGCCTCGCCCCCCGGCAGCAGCGACATCGCGCTGCCCGCCGCGCTGTCCTTGATCGCGGCGAGCGCGCCCTCCGCGCCCTTCGCCTGGTAGCCCTCGTAGGCCGCGCGCGACGCGCCCATCGCGGACGCCGCGATCTGCCCGGCAGCGCCCCGCGCGCTCACCTTCGACAGCAGCGCGGACGCGGCGAGGTTGGCCGCGCCCTTCACGGGGTTGCCGGCCTGCTCCACGAGCATCCCCCCCACCACGGCCGTCTCGGCGCCGACCTCGCTCACGAAGTTGCCCCCCGCGCTCTGGCGCTGCGCGGCGCCCACCGTCACGCTGCGGGAGCCGTAGCCGCCGATGTACCCGAGGTGCACCGAGGTCGACTCGTCGCCCCCGACCTCGGCCTGCAGGGCAGCGCCGACCTGGAGGTCTTCGTTCTTCAGCGTCTGCGCCTCGTGATCGCCCCCGACCGTCGTCTCCTTGGCGAAGGGCGCGTGCACGAGGACGTGCTCGCGGCCGGCGGCGTCGTCCATCTGGATCGCCGTCCGCGCCCCCGCGCCCGGCGAGCTGTCGGTCGCGATCGAGGTCACCGTCTTGTTCGCGGGCAGCGCGAGGGGCGGCCGCTGCTTCTCGTTGTACGAGCGCCCGAGCACCACGGGGCGATCCGGATCGCCGTCCTCGAACATCACGAAGACCTCCCAGCCCACGCGCGGCAGCAGCATCGGATCCGGCAGGTGCGGCTGCGCCACCCGCACGGGCAGGCTGCTCCGCTGGTCGCCCTCGCCGTGCAGATCCCAGTGGAAGCGGAGGTGGACGCGGCCGAGCGCGTCGGGGTGGATCTCCTGCCCGCGCTCCCCGGTGACCCAGGCCGACTGCACCCCGGCGATGCGCGGCCTCGGCGTGACCTTCGGCAGGCGGAAGGGCACGCTGGCCGGGATCGCCCCGACACTCGCGCGGAAGACCCCATCGCCCGCGTCCCAGCGCAGCGCCACGTCGGTCACCACGAAGTCGCCCCCGGCCTGGACGAGGCCGTGGTGGTCCGGCGCCTCCACGAGGCGGCAGCGCGCGCCGGGCGAGAGCGCCAGCGCGTTGCTGTCGAACGACAGGCGCGCGGCCTCGGCGCGCAGCGACTCGAGCCGGATCCGCGCGCGCTCCGCGCCCTCCGCCGGCGAAGCGAAGCCGCCGGGCGCCTCGTAGACCTCCACGTCCCGCTCCGCCTCGACGCCCCCCGAGGCCTCGGCCTCGAGCGCGAGCCGGGGCTGATCGGGGCTGTGATCGCGGAGGACGACCTTGCCGGCCGCGCGCCGGATCCGCCGCGCCGCGTCCACCGCGACGGGCCCCGGCTCGTCCAGCGTGCTGCGCGTGACCAGCGCGACGCCGCCCGGGTAAGCGTCCTCGGCGGAGGCGGAGTCGTCCTCGAGGACGAACACCTCGCCCTCGCCGTCGTCCTCGAACCGGAAATACAGCCCGTGCTCCTCGCAGATCCGCCGGACGAACGCCGCGTCGCTCTCCTGGTACTGCACGACGTAGCGGCGCTTCGGGTAGGGCGCCGCGAGCCGCTTGCGCACGGTCCTGTAGCCGCCCCCTCGCACCACCTGCTCGACGATCTCCGGCGCCGTCATCTCCTGGAAGGTGCGCGCCCTCCGGGTGAGCCCGAGCAGGGCGAAGCGCGACGCCAGCGTGAGCCGGTAAGCCCGGAGGTGCTCGTGATCGCTCGCGATCACGGCGAACCGGGCGACGACGCCGAGGAACGTCCTGCTCCCCGCGGGGGCGTCGAGGGCGAGCCGCCCCGCCTTGCGGAGCACGCTCCCGGGGGCGACGAGCGCGTCCCTCGGGCCGTGGAGATCGATCTCGAACGCCGAGGCCTCCCCGAGCCGCTCCACGCCGCGGACGCGCGACGGCGAGAGATCCGGATCGCCCTCGATCGTCAGCGCGACGCCGCTCACGGCAGCTCCACCCGCGCCGAGAAGATCCGCACGAGCGCCGCCATGTCGATCACCAGCCGGTCGCCCTCGATCCGCACCGCGCCGCCGGGCTCGATCCGGAGGCTCGAACCCGGCACCTCGAGCTCCAGCGTCTCCCTGGCGCGGAGCCGGAGGTGGCGGGCGTCGAGCGCCAGCGTCCCGTGCGCGTCCGGCGCAGGCGCCGAGGCCGTCTGGAGCGCGCCCAGGATGGCGACGCCCCCGGGCGCGTCCGCGAGCACGACGGTGCGGCCCTCGCGCATGCACTCCTCGATGAACGCGGGCGAGACGCCGGCGGCGAGCGTCGCGAGGAGCCGGCGCCCGTCGCTCGAGCGCACCTGGAACGCGGGGCGCGCGTCGCTCTCCTCCTCGCCGCGCGCAGCGATCATCTCCACGACCCCCGGGTGGAGCCCGGGACCGAGGGTCTTCGCCTCGCCCCGCGCGGGGCGGGCGGTCGATTGCTGGACCGTGCGCGACCTAGCCATAGTGATGAACCCCTTCCTCCACGCTCGACGTCGGACCCTCGAGCTTGCCCGAGATGGTGATGGAGCCGGGGGTCATGGTGATCGTCACCCCCTGCGCCTTGATCGTGAGCTTCGCGGCCGCCTCGACGGCGACCTCGGCGCCGGCGATGTCGGCGGCGCCCCGCGAGGTGGTCGTCACCTTGCCGAAGCTCTCCGCGACGTCGCCTCCGGCGGCGACGCTGCGCGAGCCGAAGCTCTCGGCGTAGAGCCCCCGCACGGTGAGGGCGTAGGAGCCGGCGTCGATCGTCTGCGCGCCCGAGACCTTCACGATCGCCGCGCCGGCCACGCCCACCGACTCCGACGGGCCGGCGGTGGTGCTCACCGAGCCGCCGACGAGCAGCGTCGAGGCGCCCTTGACGAACACGCTCTGGTGCTCGACGCCGACCTCCTCCTTCGCGCCGCCCACCATCCGGACGAAGCTCGGCGTCACGGTGAGGTAGTCGCCGCCGGCGCGGATCACGCGGGCGCCCCCCACGGTGATCGCCTCCGAGGCCGCCTTCAGCCCGTAGTTCGAGTCGACCGCCACCTTGCGCTCGCCGCCCACCTCGAGCGACAGCGCGCCCGCCACCTTCTCGACCCGCCGCTCCTTGACCTCGACCGTCCGTGCGCCGCCGACCACGCGCTCGGATCGCCCGGCGATCTCGGTCCGCTTGTCGTTCTCGGTCCGCTCCCGGTAGTCGCCCGACGTGTCGAGCCCGAGGCGCTCGTTCCCGGCCTCGTCGCTGATCCCGACGCCGCTGCCGCCCGAGCCGCCCGGGGTCGCCCGCGTGCCGAAGCGGGTCTCGACCTTCTTCGCGGGCAGCGCGGCGGGCGGCGCCTGGACGGCGTTGACCATCCGGCCGAGGATCACGGGGATCTCCCCGCCCCGGTCGCTGAAGCCGATGAGCTCCTCCCAGCCGACCCGCGGGTTCAGCATCGCGCCCGCGAGCTGCGGCTGGGTCACGCGGGCGAAGCCGGAGCTCCGGTCGTCCGACGTGTCGCGCGTGTCCTGGCGATCCCAGCGGAGCCGGAGGCGGCTGCGGCCGTGCTCGTCGAGGGCGATCTCCTTTCCCGGCGGCCCGGTGACCACCGCGGTCCCGGCGCCGCCGCGAGGCGCGGGGGCGCGGCGCGCCGGGCGGAAGCCGTCGCGCGCCGGGACCGCCTCGAAGCGAGCGCGGTAAGCGAGCTCCTCCGGACCCCCCTCCGCCCTCGCCTCGTGCACGACGGCGAGCACGAGCCAGCGCGCGTCGCCGAGCTCCTCGGGCGGGCCGGTCACCTCGACGATCTCGCCGGCGCGGAGCTCCGGCGCCGTGGCCTCGCCCTCGAGCGATGTCGCCCCGGCCCGGCGCTCCGCGAGGCGGATCGCCGCGAGCTCGCGGCCCGCGTCTGGATCGTCGAGGGCGCCCGGGACCTCGTACCACTCGAGCGCGCCCTCGCCCGAGGCGCCGCTCAGATCGAGCATCGGCCGCGTGAAATCGTACGCCTTGAGCGCGACCTTCTCGACCGCCACCCGCCTGCGGATCCGCGCCGCGTACAGGGCTCGCCCGGGGACGAGCCCCGCCTCGTCGCGCCACGGGATCGCCGCGCCCGAGTCGAGGAACGTCTCGGGCGCGTCGGCGACGTGGAGGAGCGCGGGATCGCCGTCGTCCGGGAACCAGCTCATGCCCTCCTCGGCGAGGAGGCGGGCGCAGAAGCCGAGGTCGCTCTCGAAGACCTGCGCGCAGTGGGGCCGCTTCGCCGTCGCGCGGCGGGCGCGGAGGTCGAGGCGGACGCCGTGATCGCCGAGGACGCGCGCCGCGATCTCGGTGGCGCTCTCGTCGACGAAGACCCGGTAGTCGCGCGTCTCGTCGAGCCGGGCGACCGGCGAGGCGAGGGTCACGCGCGCGTGGGCGTCGCGCTCCTCGACGGCCTCCACAGCGAGCGCGAAGCGCCGCTCGACGCCGTGGAAGCGCAGCGTGAGCGTCGCTGCGCGGCCGATCAGATCGAGCGCCGCAAGCTCGGCGGGCTCGCCGCCCACGAAGGCGGCGCAGCGCGCGTGGGCCACCGTCGGGGCGCAGGCGCGCTCCTCGACCTGGCACGCGTGGACGCGGAGCTCGGCGTCCACGCCGGGGATCTCGAGCAGGATGGGTCGCTCGCTCACTTGCCCGCCTTTCCGCTGGCGCGCCGGGTCGTGCCGCCGTCCACGTGGGTGACGCCGCCGGTCGTCTTCAGCTTGCCGCCGCCCAGCGTCATCGTGCCCGCCGCGATGCTGCCGCTGGCCTGGATCGTCACCACCGGCGCGCTGATCGAGACCTTCCCGCCCGCGCCGATCGAGACCTTCCCGGCCGTGATCGTGCCCATCGACGCCTTGACGCCGACGTTCCCCGCGGCCCGCTCGTGCACCGCGCCCGCCTGGCTCCGCTTGCCGCCGTTGATCGACTCGGCGTAGCTGCTGCAGCGGATCGTCCGGGACCCGCGGCAGGCGTAGGTGCGCGCCCCCGCGACCGACTCGGAGACGCCGAGGCCGCTCGCGATCGACGTCGTCCCGAGCACCACCCGGGCGCAGCCGCCGCTGACGTTGACGTTGGACTGGTTGCAGAGCAGCGCGTAGCCGCCGCCCACGACCTCGACGCACGACCCGCTGGCCAGCACGGCGCGGTTGCCGGTGACGTCGACGAGCTCCGCCCCGCCGACGAGCTCGGAGCTCGCCCCCTCGACCGAGAGGAGCATCTCCTGCCCCACGTCGACGCGCTGGGTCGCCCCGACGCGCGCGGCGTGGCTCCCGAGCACGTTGCTGGTGAGCGACAGGCCGACGACCTGCGCGTCGTCGCCGTCGATCCGCGTCGTCTCCGGGCCGCCGACCTTGACCGAGAGATCCCGCGAGGCGTGGATCGAGAGCGCCTCCGCGCCCGCGTCGTCGACCATCGTGATCCCCTGGGTCTCGCCGCTCCTCGGCGTGGTCCAGGACTGGAGCGCGGTCGTCGCCGACGCCGCGGGGAGCGGGAACGGCGCGACCGCGGTCGCGTTGTAGGCGCGGCCGAGGACGAAGGGGCGATCCGGCGAGCCGTCGAGGTAGCCGACGTGGACCTCCCAGCCGACGCGGGGCAGGAACATCGAGGCGCCGAGCGGGTGCTGGAGGCAGCGGATCCAGCGCGAGGCGCGGTCGTCCGTGATCCCGGAGCGATCCCAGAGGAAGCGCAGCTTGATCCGGCCGAGATCGTCGACGTGGATCTCCTCGCCCGGCGGCCCCGTGATCACCGCGCCGTCGATGTGCTCCACCGCGGGCGCCGGGCGGATCGCGGGCCGGAAGGGCGGGTGAGCTCCACCGTCCGCGGCCTTCGTCGGCCTGAGCGCGATCCGGTTTCCATAGGGCGTGGCCGCGCCGCCGTCGCGGCTCGGCCGCGCGTAGCGGTGGGAGAGCTCGGCGACGAGCATCCGCTGCTCGAAGAGGTCCGCCCCCGCGCCCGTGATCTCCACGAGGCGCCCTGGCGCGAGGCGGATGCAGTCGCTCTCCCCCGTGACGGCGACCTTGTCGCGCTGCAGCTGCTCCAGCCGCCGCCTGGCCCGCGCCTTCGCGGCCTCGGCGCTGGGGACGCCGGCCGGGACCTCGAGCCACGCGAGCTCGCCCTCGCCGGCGTGGCCGTCGATGTAAACGTCCGGGTGCCGCACGTCGAAGTCCCGCACGTTGACCCGATCGGCCACGGCCCGCTCCTCCCACTCGAGCGACGAGAGGGCGCGCGCCCCGAGCTTCGCCCCGCGGGGCCCGGCGTAGGGGAGCGCCGCGCCGCCCTCGATCCCGTCGTGCGAGCCGTTGCCGTCGCCGAGGACGATGCGGTGCTCGCCCTCGGCCGTGGTGTCGAACCAGTACGAGATCCCCTCGTCCGCGAGCAGGCGCTCGATGAACGCCCACTCCGCCTCGGCGTACTGGACGCACTGGGGCCGCACCGGGTACGCGCCCGCGAGCCGCGGCTCGATCGCCGCCGCGGGAACGCCCGCGCCCGCCAGCACCTCGGTCACGACCTGCTCGGTGGTCTTCTCGAGGAAGACCCGGTAGCCGCCGCGCAGCGTGAGGAGCCATGGCGGATCCGAGAGGCGGAGCGCGTAGATCCGCTCCCGGCCGCGGCGGAGATCGCAGCTCGCCTCGACGACGAGGAGGCGGACGAGCCGCTCGGAGCCCTCGGCAGGGTCGACGAGCGCGAGCGTCGCCGGGGCGCGGAGGAGCGCCGCCAGATCCACCTCGTCGGGGACGGCGACGCGCACCTCCCACGACGAGAGGGCATCCATGGCCTCGCGCCCCGCGAGCTCCAGCACGACGCACTCCCCCAGCGGCTCGCAGGCGAGCCGGACGTCGACGTCGCTCATGGCTCCCAGGCCCGGGCTCCGCGGGGGAGCCCGGCGTCATTCCGCGGAGATCTGCGCATGTTCGCTGCCACCCCGAGATCGCTCCTGGCCACGCGAGGTCGCCGTGGCCGGTGTAGACAACAGCCGCAACACCGTAACAGAGCAGATCTGCGTGCCCGTTGGCCAGCCCGTCGAGCGGCGTCGGGCGGCGGACCGCCCGGGGAACGCTCCGATCGGTTTGAGGATGCACGCGGGGCTCGTCCTCGGAGGGCAGCATGACCATGCCCGCCGGCCGTCGTGAGTCTCTGGGCTCCCGGCGCACTCAGGCTCACACAATTACGCGCGTTCTGCCGGAATCATCTCTCTATTTCTGTCGAGCAGAGTGGTTATTTCAAGTGCGCCTGTGCGCGAGCATCGATATCAGAGCCGTGTGGGAAAGCTGGACCGGTTCGCGAAGCAGACGTTCGCGGAGGAAGCGGTGCGGGTCACGGGCAGCGCCGCCGCATGGCAGGAGGCGCCCGAGGTTCGCCTCGATCGGGTGCAGGCCGACGGCTACCTCCGGGTGCTGCGGCCCGACGGTCTGACTCCCCTGGCTGCGCCATGGCCGGAGGCTCGGGGACATGAGGAAACGCTCGTCGAGCTGAAGATGCCCGGCGATCACGTGGACGTGGTGGAGCTCAAGCGGGCGCTGCTGCGCCGGCAGGCGCGGGAGGTCGAGCGGGTCGAGGAGCGCGTGCCGCCGTGGATGGGGGAGGAGCCGTTGTGGCTCATCGCTCCTCACGTGCCGTCGTGGCTGCACGGCGTGCGGGCGCTGGAGCGGTTTGCGCCTGGCTGTTACCGTATCGGCCCCTCGCCGTTTCAGTTTCTCTGGATCGCGGCCAACGAGCTGCCGTTGCGGGACGAGCTGGTGCCGTTCCTGGTGGCACGCTCGGGACGGGCCCTGGACGAATTCGCCCGGTGGGTCGCACCGCGGCGGGAAGTGGAATGGGTGCTCTCCATGCTACAGTATATGCTGATGTCACCGTGGACCCAGGAGGAATTGAAGCGGCGGTTCGCTCGCTCCGATGATCCGGAGATCGAGGCGCGCCGACAGGGGATCCTGCGCACCTTGCTCGCGGACAGCCCGGAGGTGAAGGAGGAGCTCATCGAGGAGGGTCAGCAGGAAGGCCGGCTGACCGAGGCGCGCGCCGCGCTGCGCACGGTGCTGGCGCGGCGTGGGCTCACGCTCGGTCCCGCGCTGGAGGCGCAGATCGACGCCTGCGTCGACATGCCCACGTTGCACCGATGGCTTGAGCAGGCCGTGACCGCGGCCGGCGCAGAGGAAGCGCTGACGTAGATCGCGACGCGTCGCGGCTGCTTCCTTTCACGTCTACAGGTCTGACGATCATGGCCTTGTCCCAGGGCAGCCCGATGGCGAGCGACAGAGCCGACCTGGTCCACGACGCCTGACAGGCGCGCGCTTGCCGCGGTGGGGGTGCCCGCGCCGGTCAGCTCCTCGGTCACGAACTGCCCGGTGGTCTCCTCGAGGAAGATCAGTCAGCCGCCGCGCAGCGTGGCGTCGGGCAGACCACACGGGGAACGCTCAGCTCGGGTATATTCCCCGCGCGCCCGGCGCGGGGCGGACCCTCGTGAAAGAGAAGATTTCTCCAACCCTCTCGCAGGCGATCCTGCGCCCCGGCGGCGTGGAGACGCAGTCGCGGGCGGGCGACGTCCTGCCGCCGTCGAGCTTCGGCCCGGAGAGCCCCGGCCCGTCGAGCTTCCACCCGCCGAGCCGGTTCGACGAGTACCGGCTCCTCCAGAAGCTCGGCAGCGGCGGCATGGGCGATGTCTACCTCGCGCACGACACGCTGCTCGACCGCATGGTCGCGGTGAAGTTCATCCGCGCGGCGACCGCGGACGCCGAGGTGCGCGCGCGGCTGCTCGCCGAGGCGCGCGCGGCCGCCCGCATCCACCACCCCAACGTCGTCGCCGTCTTCCGCGTGGGCGAGCTCCGGGGGCGGCTGTTCGTCGTCTCGGAGTTCGTCCGCGGCCAGAGCCTCGACCGCGTCGACGTGCCGATGCCCTCGCGCCGCGTGCTCGATCTCGGGGCGGGCCTTGCGCGGGGCCTCGCTGCCGCCCACCGCCGGGGCGTGCTGCACCTCGACATCAAGCCGGCCAACGCGGTGCTCACCGCGGAGGGCGAGGCGAAGCTCCTCGACTTCGGCCTCGCCAAGCTCCTCGAGCCCGCCGTGCGGCCCGACCCGCGCGGAGCGCGATCCGACATCCCTGGAGGGCGATCCGACATCCCTGGAGCGCGATTTGACGTTCCTGGAGGGCGATCCGACATCCCTGGAGGGCGATCGGACATGCCCGGGGCCCGATCCGACAGCCCCGGAGGGCGATCCGACTCGCTCGGCGCGGATGCGCTCTCTGGCGGCGAGGCCCTGCGAGGGGCGCAGGGCGATACGGACGCGGCGATCGCACCAAGCGACGAGCCGCTCGAGGGCGAGTTCCGCGAGGCGGCCGAGATGGCGGCGCGGCTGCTCGACGCGACGACGAGCGTCGGCGGCGGCACGCCCCACTACCTGCCGCCCGAGCTGTGGCGCGACGAGCTCGCGACGCGCCGCTCCGACGTGTACTCGCTCGGCGCGCTGCTCTTCGAGCTCTGCGCCGGCGTCCCGCCGCACCACGACGTGCCGATGGGCGAGCTCCCGCTCGTCGTCCAGAGCGATGCGCCCCGGCCCCTCGCCGCCCTCGCGCCGGGCGTCGACCCGCGGCTCGCGGCCGTCATCGAGCGGTGCCTCGAGATCGATCCGGCCGACCGCTTCGCCTCGGGCGACGAGCTGCGCGACGCGCTCGAACAGCTGCTCGCCAGGAGCCGCCACGCCTCCGTCGCCCCGGAGGGCAACCCCTACCGCGGGCTCCTCGTCTTCGATCTCGAGCACCGCGCCGTGTTCTACGGGCGCAGCTCCGAGACGGGGACGATCCTCGACCGGCTCCGCTCCGAGCCCATGATCGTCGTGGCCGGCGACTCGGGCTCGGGCAAGTCCTCGCTCTGCCGGGCCGGCGTGCTCTCGCTCGTGCTCGAGGGCGCCCTCGGCGGCGGGCGCGCCTTCCAGACGGCCATGATGGTGCCGGGCCGGCACCCGCTCGCCGCGCTGGCCGCCGCGCTCGAGCCGGTCCTCGGCGCCCCCGCCGAGCGCATCGCCGAGGCCGTGCGCGCCGCGCCGGGCTCCCTCGCCCGGGACCTGCGCGCGCGGCTCGGAGAGCGCGGCGGGCTCGTGCTGTTCATCGACCAGATGGAGGAGCTCGCGACGCTGAGCAGCCCGGGAGAGGCGGCGCTCGTCGGCGAGGTGCTCAGCGCCTTCGCGGCGCGCTCGCCCTCCCTGCGCCTGCTCGCCACGGTGCGCGGCGACTTCCTCGCGCGCGTCGCCGGCATCTCCGGCCTGGGCGACGACATCGAGCGCGCGCTCTACCTGCTCCGCCCGATGTCGGCGGACAAGCTCCGCGAGGCCATCACCGGGCCGGCGCGGGCCAAGGGCGTCGCGTTCGAGTCCGACGCGGTCGTCGACGCGCTCGTCGAGTCCACCGCGCGCGCCGAGGGCGGGCTGCCGCTCCTCCAGTTCGCGCTCGCCGAGCTCTGGGACGCCCGCGCCGCGCCCGACGCGCCGCTCAGCAGCGCCGATCTCGCGCAGATCGGCGGGGTCGAGGGGGCGCTCGCACGCCACGCCGATCGCGTGCTCGGCCGCATGCCGCCCGAGGTCCACGCGGCCGCGCGGCGGCTGCTCGGCGCGCTCATCACCCCGCAGGGCACGCGGGCGCGGCGCGCCGAGGGCGAGCTCGCGGAGAAGGGCGGCGACGGGGCGGCGCGTGCGGCGCTCGACGCGCTCGTCCAGGGCCGCCTCCTGTTCGCCCGCGAAGGCGAGCAGGGGACGGTCTACGAGATCGCCCACGAGGCCCTGATCCACGGCTGGGGGACGCTGCGCCACTGGCTCGAGGAGCAGCGCGAGCAGCGCGCGACGCGCCAGCGCCTCGAGGCCTCGGCCGCCGAGTGGGAGCGGCTCGGCCGGCGCCGCGACGCGCTCTTCAGCGCGCGCCAGCTCAAGGAGGCGAGGGGCCTCGACCCGGCCGACCTGCCGCCGCGCGAGGCGGCGTTCCTGAGGGCGTCGCGGCGCGCCGTCCTGACGCAGCGCGCGGTCCGGTGGGCCCTCGTCGTGGGCGTCCCGCTCGTCGCCGTGATGCTCTATGGCACGCTGGAGCTCAGGGCGGCGCGCCAGCTCGCCGCGCGGGCGGACAGGAAGATCCACGAGGCCGCGCTCACCTCGTCCGCCGCGGCGATCGAGCGCGCCGAGGCCGAGGCGCTCCGCACGGAGGCGCTCTCCGCGTTCGATCGCCGGCTCCGTGACGAGGGAGAGGCGCTCTGGGAGCGCGCGCAGCGGCGCGCCGCCGAGGTCGAGCGGCTGCAGCTGCAGGTGAGCCAGAAGCTGGAGGCGGCGCTCACGCTCGACGGCGCCCGCAACGACGCGCGCGCGCGGCTCGGCGACGTGCTCTACGAGCGCGCGCTCGCCGCGGACGCGCGCGGCCACGCCTCGCTGCGCGACGAGCTGCTCCAGCGCATGACGACGTACGATCCCGACGGCGAGCGCCGGCAGCGATGGAACGCGCCCGCGGAGGTCGCCATCGAGACCGATCCCCCCGGCGCGGACATCACGCTGGAGCGGTACGAGAGCGACGCGGAGGGGCGCCGGCAGCTGGTCGGACAGCGCCTCCTCGGGACGACGCCCTTCGCGAGCATCGCGCTCGCGCAGGGCTCCTACCTCCTCACCTGCGAGGCGCGGAATCGCACCATCGTGCGTTATCCGTTCCTGGTCCAACGCGGAGAGTCATTGAAGCTCTCCATCCCGCTGCCGCACGCCGGGGACGTTCCTCCCGGGTACATCTACATCCCGCCGGGTCGGTTCCTCTTCGGCGCCGCCCTCGACGACATGTACCGGTGGGCGTTCCTCTCCACCGTTCCTCTCCACGAGATCCGCACAGGCGCGTACCTCATCGCGCGACACGAAACGACGTTCCAGGAGTGGCTCGACCACATCCAGGCGCTCCCGAAGGAGTCCCGCGGCAGCTCGTCCATCCAGGCGGGCAATGGCGCCATGACTGGCGCCCTGGGGCTGCGCCGCCTGCCAAACGGTGTGTGGCAGCTCACGATCCAGCCCACGGTGCAGGCGTATACGGCGCGGGCAGGGGAGCCGCTCGTGTATCCATCGCGGGCGGTCCGCGCGCAGCAGGACTGGCTTCGTTTCCCCGTCACGGGCATCTCCTTCGCTCAGGCCACCGAGTATGCCGCGTGGCTCCACAGGACAGGCCGCGTCCGCGGAGCCCGCCTCTGCACCGACTACGAGTGGGAGCGCGCGGCGCGGGGCGCCGACAGCCGCATCTTCCCGCACGGGGACAGGCTGTCTCCCGGCGACGCCAACTTCGATGAGACCTACGGCAAGGAGAGCTCCACGATGGGGCCGGATGAGGTGGGCTCGCACCCTGCCTCACGTAGTCCGTTCGGGGTCGATGATATGGCGGGAAACGTGCTGGAGTGGGCCATCTCTTCGATCGAGACCGACAAAGTGCTGTTGCGAGGTGGTGCTTATATCTATGATCAAACCTCGGTCCGAAGTGACAACCGGACCGTCGTTGATGGCACCTTCCTCGACCCGGTGATCGGGCTCCGCATCTGCGCCTCGTTCCCTCCACCACCGTGAAGGCGACGAGGCCCGCGGCGCTCGGACCGCCGCGGGGTTCATCGCTCGCGTGATCGGGGCTCGACCGCCGGAGGGAAGACCGTCGATGCGCAAGGCGTCACGGCTTTAGCGGCAGCGTTCGGAGGCGATCATGTTGAAGCGAGGGTTCCTGGCAGGGTCGATGGTCTTGCTCCTGTCGGTCGGCGCCGGCTGCGTCGCGGAGATCGACGGCGGCGAGGACGAGGAAGCGTTGGCGGAGAGCTCGTTCGCGATGAGCAGGCTCAACGGCATGAACCTGAACGGGGTCCGCTTCAACGGGGTTCGGTTCAACGGGGTCCGCTTCAACGGGGTTCGGTTCAACGGGGTCTCGCTGGACGCGACGACGCTGGTCGGGACGCGCGAGGGCGACGGCGCGCCGGTCGCCGGGGCCGACTTCATCGGCGCGGACATCGAGGCGGTCCTGGACGATGGGTCGTCGGTCGCCGTCCGCATCACGAACGTCGTCGAGCGCGACGGGCTCCTCTACTACACGGTGAAGCACAACGCCGGCCCCGGGGTCTGGGTGAACATCTGCGGCGAGGGCCTCGACGCGATCCCGGTGAAGGGGACGTGGGACGCGGTGACGGGGGCTCACTCGGACGACGCGGGCATGTTCACGTTCGCCTGTCAGGGCGCCGCGATCGGGAAGTGCGCCGAGTGGGGCTACAGGGAATGGGAGGCCGAGGCGGAGTGCGCTGCGAGCGGCTGCGAGGACAGGGATCTCTCGTACTTCCATCAAGCGTGCATCCGCATGGTGCGCGCGGACTACTGCGGCGACGGCGTGCCGCACACGCAGACCGGGACGGCGATCGACGTCTGGGATGCGCTCGGCATCCAGACCGAGACGGTGGGCTCCGGCATGAGCCTCGAGGCCGAGTGGACGGCGGACGGCGCCGCCTGCGTCAAGCACACCCGGTGGAAGGGCCCCGGCGGCAGCAATCCGGATCGCGACTACATCCTGGCGCATTGCCCGGAGCGGTGGGCCGGGGACGATCCGAGCTGCGGCGGGATCGGCTCGACCTTCCACAAGGAAAACGGCTTCACGACGCCGCTCGGCCAGCGGCGCATCCTGCGGAACGCGTCGTTCACGACCAACGTGAGCCCCCAGTAGGCGGCGCCGTCGCGCAGGTCCGGGCGCGGTCACGCCCGGGCCGGGGAGTGCCGGAGTGTGTCAGCGCTGCGGCGCGACGATCGAGGGTGTGTGTGCCGCGCTTCCCGCAGAGACCGCTGATCTCGACGCGATCGAGCTGCGACCGGCGGTGGTACATGGCTTGCGATAGCGGCCCGCACAAGCCGCCCTGTTCCAGGCTCCTCGCAGCGCTCATGAGGCAGCAGGCATGGGCTGGAGGTGCACGCCATGCTGCTCGACCGATCCTTTCGACGAACGCTCATCGCCCGTTTCCTCCTGAGCGCCGGCCCCTCGACGGCCGCTGCCCTCTTCGTCGCAGCTGCGGGCTGCGGGGAGCCCGAAGCCGAGCCCGCCGACATCCGGTGCTTCGAGTGGCACGAGGACCTCGGAGCGTGCCTGGACCGCCGGCAGGCGTGGGAGGAGTTCGAGAGCATCTACTGGCACTGCGAAGACAGGGTCGTGTCGGTGGAGAGCGACGGAGAGCTGCGCGACGGCGCGTGCTGCTACGAGGTGAAAGCCGAGGATCTGAGCGATACCTGCCCCATGGAGGGCCGGCCGTTCACGCTCGAGGGGCACCGGGTGACCGCGGCGCCGCGGGAGGCGGAGGCCGGATGGCTCGGGCGTGCGACGGCGAGCGGCGCGGGGGGGCAGCGGCCTTCGCTGGCGGAGCTGACGGACGAGGAGCGGGAGACGCTCGCCGGCGGCTGGCTCCGGAGCGCGCTCGAGGAGCACGCGTCGGTGGCGTCGTTCGCGCGCTTCGCGCTGGATCTCATGGCGCACGGCGCGCCGTCGTCGCTCGTCGAGGCCGCCCACATCGCCGCGCTCGACGAGGTCGGCCACGCCCGCCTCGGGTTCTCGCTCGCGGCCGCCTACCGGGGCGCCCCCGTCGGACCCTCGGCGTTCCCCATGCCGCCGGCGGTGCCGATCGCCGCGGATCTCGTGGCGCTGGCGCGCGCCGCCGCGGAGGAGGGCTGCGTGGGCGAGACCGTGGCCGCGGTGATCGCGGCGGAGAAGCGCGCCCGCGCCGAGGATTCTGCGGCGCGGGCGGCGCTCGAGGTGATCGCGGAGGACGAGTCCCGGCACGCCGAGCTCGCCTGGCTGACGGTGGCGTGGGCGATCGGGGCCGGCGGCGAGCCGGTCCGCCGCGCCGTGGCCGAGGTGTTCGAGGCCGCCGCGGCGTCGCTGCAGCGTCCGCCCCCGCCGGGGGCCGAGCCGGGCGGCGGCCGCGCCGCGGCGCTCGCGGCGCACGGCCACCTCGGCGGGGCCGACGTGCGCGCGCTGCAGGGCGCCGCGCTCGCCCAGGTGGTGCTGCCGTGTGCGCGCGCGCTGGGGCTCTGGGAGCGGAGCGCTGCCCGGAGCACCGGGCGAGTCGAGGAGAGGTACCGCCAGGACGCCTGAAGGCGCAGAGAGGTGTCTTCTCGGGAGACGCCGAGAGAGGCCTCGTGTTCTTCGTGGCAACGCGCAGGGGGCGATTCGCTCGCTCGCGCGCCGCGCGACCAGGCCGGCCCGCCAGGCGAGCAATACCCTCACGTCCTGACCGAAAGCTAAGGTACCACCCGATGCGCAGTCCACGCTATACATGCGCTGGCCATGCGCTGGACACCTGGGAAACGCAGTGCGAACCTCCGAGACCTCCGCGGCGCATCCGGCGGAGCGAAGCTCGGTGTCGGCGGGACGGTGATCCTGCTCGTGCTCTCGCTGGTCTTCGGCAAGGATCTCCTGTCGGGGCTCGGTCAGGGGGCCGCGACCCCCGGCGGGCAAAACGGGCGCACGAGCTCGCCCGAGGAGGAGCGGCTCGTCGACTTCGTGTCCTTCGTGCTCGACGACACCGAGGCCGTGTGGAAGCAGGTGTTCAGCCAGAAGGGGCAGGCCTATCCGGCGCCCCAGCTGACGGTGTTCACCGACTCCGTGAGGTCGGGCTGCGGTATCGGCGAGGCGGCGATGGGCCCGTTCTACTGCCCGGCGGATCGGACGGCGTACATCGACCTCGGCTTCTACCGCGAGCTCAAGGCGCGGTTCGGCGCGCCAGGCGACTTCGCCCAGGCCTACGTGCTGGCCCACGAGATCGGCCACCACGTGCAGAACGTGCTCGGGACCGAGCGCCGCCTGCGCCAGCTGCAGGCCGCGCGCCCGGGCGAGAAGAACGCGCTCTCCGTGAAGATGGAGCTCCAGGCGGACTGCTTCGCCGGCGTGTGGGCCCACTCCACGGCGAAGCGCGACCTGCTCGAGGCGGGCGACGTCGAGGAGGCCCTCCGGGCCGCGTCCGCGATCGGCGACGATCGGCTGCAGAAGGCCGCGACCGGCAGGGTCAACCCGGAGACGTGGACGCACGGCTCGTCGGCGCAGCGGGTCACCTGGTTCAAGCGCGGCATGCAGGGCGGCCGCGTCGAGGACTGCGACACGTTCGCGGAGGGCACGCCCTGAACAGGCGGCGGTGTACGCTGCTCGCCCGCCGATGGTCTCGCCGCACGGTGCCCCTCGCTCCACGACGCAAGGTCGCCTTCGCCCTCGTGCGCGTCCCCTTCACCTTCGTGCGCTCCATTTCTCTCGGGGCTCTGCCCCGGCCCCGGAGGCGCCGTGAGCTCGCGCGAGGCGCCTGACTCCTGGACCTCCGCGCCGCGGTCGATCCCGGAGGTCATCGAGGACAGCCTCCCTCAGATCGAGGTGCGCCTGCGCCCGCGCGCCATCGCCACGGTCGTCGCGCGCGTCACGGCCGACCTGGGCGACGAGGAGTACCCGAGGCCCGCGCTGCTCGCGGCGCTCGCCCGGTGCGCGGACGGGGCGGCCGCCGAGGTCGATCGGCTGCGCAGCGCCGAGTCCGCGCTCGTGCTCGCCTACCAGTCGGCCGCCACCCCCGCCGAGCGGCGCGAGCTCCTCGCCCGGCAGCTCCGCGTCTGGGCGCGAGAGCGCAGGCAGAGCGCGAGGAGCGGCGCGGCCTCCCTGCTCGGCTGGGCCGTGGCGCGCGTCGAGCAGGCCGGCGATCTCTCGGCGCTCGGCCGCAACCTCGACCTCGAGGCGGCGCAGGAGCGCTTCGCCACCGCCATCGCCGACCGCCTCGACGAGATCGAGATCGCCTACCACGCGCTCACCCACCTCGCGCAGCACCTCGACGACCCGTCCGACGCGCTGCACGTGGCCCGCGACGGCGGCGTCCTTCGGCTCGCCGTGGCGCACGCCGAGCCGAGCCGCCCCGCGCCCGTCCGCCGGGCCGCGCTGCTCGCCGCCGTCGCCCTCCTGCACCGCCTCCCGGCGCGCGAGCGGCTCGGCCACCTCGGGCTCGACGCGGCCCGCTCCGTGCTCGCGTGGTCGCGCGGGGTCAACGCGTCCCGCTGGGTGCAGATCGCCGCCCTCGAGATCGGCGTCCTCCTGTTCCCCGACGAGGCGTTCTCCCTGCTGGCCGAGCGCCTGCGCGCGCGGGACGCCGCCGACAAGGACGGCCCCATCCTCCGCCGCAACGCCCTGCGCCTGCTCGGCGCGGCGGCGCGCCCGTCCGCCCCGGTGATCCTGCTCGATCGCGCGGCGCGCCTCACCGGCGCGGCGCGGGACCCGCGCCGCTGGAGCGGCGCGCAGGCCAGCCGCGCCAGCCGGTCGAGCATCGCGCCGGAGACCGCCGCCGCCCCCGGAGGCGCCCGCGAGGGCTCCGAGGGCGCCGAGCCGCCCGACGCGCCCGCGCCCGACTCGGCGCCCCGGCTCAGCGCCGATCCCGCGGCCGGCGCGCCGCCTGCCCGCATGGCGCCCGCGAGCGTGGACCCGCTCGCCATCGCGCTGCTCGCCCGCGACGACCCGAGCGAGCACGTCCGCCAGGAGCTCGTGCGCCAGCTCGTCGAGCTCGGCGGCGCCGACGCCCTCACGGCGCTCGTCGAGCTCGCCGAGGGCGACGGGTCGCCTCGCGTCCGCGGGTACGCGCTGCGGGAGCTCTCGCGGCACGCGACCGACCACGCGGACGCCGCCCCGTTCGCCGAGCGCGCCGTCCGGTTCGCCCTCGCGAAGCCCGGCCCGCCGCTCGCGTCCCGCGCGGCCCTCGAGGCGGTGCGCACGCTCTGCGCCGGGCCTTATGCCCCGCTGCCTCCGGGGACGTTCGTCGAGCTGCTCGCCGAGTTCGCGAGCCGCCCGGCGATCTCGCCGGACCTGTCGGACGAGGCCGCCGCCGCGCTGCGGCTGCTCGAGGTCGAGAGCCGCCCGGTCGCCGAGCACATCCGCCAGACGCTCCTCGCCGCGGCGTCGGAGCTCCTGGAGGGCGAGAGCGCGCCGGTCGAGCTCCCGGCCGACGCCGAGCCCAGGGACGTCGAGCGCGCGCTCGCGGTCGCGTCACGCGGCGACATGACGTACACGCTGCGGCGCCGCGGCCGGGGACGGTACCTGCTCACGCGCGGCGAGCCGCGCGGCTTCCGCCTCTGGCGGCTCGTCCACGAGATGCGCACGCCGATGCCGGACAAGCGCAAGGGGTGGATCCACACGAGCGGCCGCCTGTTCGCGGGCGAGCTCGTCGCGCCGCCGGTCGGCATGGCGGAGGTCACGCCGACGCGCGTGCCGGGCGAGCGCCACGTGTACCCGCCCGTCGGCGGCTGGGGTCCGTTCGTCCCGCGCATCGACGACCTGCTCGCCGCCGCCAGCCTGACCCAGCGCGAGATCCGCCTCATCACGGCGCGCGGCACGGTCACGGTGCGCGGCCCGGCCAAGCTCGCGCACCGGCTGCGCGCCCGCGCCCTGCTCACGCTGCGCTACGACCGCTACGCCCAGGCCCGCATGCGCGCGCTCGTGGCGCAGGAGCCGGCCGAGCAGAAGAAGTTCACGCTGATGACGGGCGAGCTCGGCTTCACGGTCGCGCTCGGCGACACCGGGGGCGAGGTCGAGGGGCGCCCGTACGCGATTGAGCCGCACCTGCCGGTCAAGTACCTCGCGGTCGCGCTGCCGCCTGTGCTCCAGAGCGGCCGCGACTGGCTCGCCGGCCCGTCGGTGCCCGTCTGGATCGACGGCTTCTTCTCGTACCTCGTCTCTCCGGCGGGCAACGTCCCGACGCAGCTCGCGTGGATCGTGTTCCTCGTCCTCGCGTACATGGTGCTGCGGGCCGCGTGGATCGCGGCGCAGATCGAGCGCGCCCGCCGGGGCATCCCGCTCACGATCGGCGGCTGGGGGACGCGCGGCAAGAGCGGCTCGGAGCGGCTCAAGGCCGCGCTGTTCCACGCGCTCCGCTACGACGTCGTCGTGAAGACGACCGGCTGCGAGGCGATGTTCATCCACGCCATGCGCGACCTGCCGGCGCAGGAGATCTTCATCACCGCCCGTACGACAAGGCGACGATCTGGGAGCAGCGGAACATCCTCACCGCCGGGCGGAACCTCCGCGCCCAGGTGTTCCTCTGGGAGTGCATGGCGCTCCAGCCGCTCTTCGTGGACACGCTCTGCTCCGAGTGGATGCGCGACGAGATCACGACGCTGACGAACGCCTACCCGGATCACGAGGACATCCAGGGCCCCGGGGGCGAGGACGTCGCCCGGGTGATCGCGCGCTTCATGCCCACGGACGGGCTGTCGTTCACGACGGAGGAGCAGATGCTCCCGCTGCTCAAGGACCAGGCGCAGCGGAAGGGGACGAACCTCGTCGCGATCCCGCCGATCGACGCGGACCTCCTGCCGGTCGACCTCCTGGATCGGCTCCCGTACCAGGAGCACCCGCGCAACGTGGCGCTGGTGCTGGCGCTCGCGGACCATTTCGGCGTCGATCGCGAGTTCGCGCTGGTCGAGATCGCGGATCACGTGATCCTCGATCTCGGCGTCCTGAAGACGTACCCGACGGTGCAGTACCGGGGGCGGAAGCTGACGTTCTCGAACGGGATGAGCGCGAACGAGCGCGCCGGGTTCATGTCGAACTGGACGCGGCTCGCGTTCGACAAGCACGACATGGACGCGACGCCCGGCAAGGCGACGGTGATGGTGGTGAACAACCGCGCGGACCGGGTCGCGCGGTCGCGCGTGTTCGCGCAGATCATCGTGGAGGACATCGGGGTCGATCACGTGGTGCTGATCAACTCGAACCTCGGCGGGATGATGCAGTTCATCACCGAGGGGCTCGACGCGCGGCTCCGGGACATGGTGATCACGGGCGACGGGGGCAAGGAGCGCGCGCTCGAGCGCTTCGACGAGCAGATGAAGAAGCTGGGCATCCCGGCGCGGGCGGGCGCCTTCGAGGAGGATCTCACCCGGATGCTGCGCGCGCTGCCGGCGATCGACGAGGCGGCGGCGGCGGCGATCGTGGGCGGCCCCGGGGTGGCGGGGAAGAAGGGGGAGCCCGAGGCGATCGAGGCGGCGGTGAAGCAGGCCCTGGAGGCGCACGCGCCGCCGGCGGGGGAGGACGACATCCGCCCGGACATCATCCACCACGCGGCGCGGCTGTCGCGGCGGCTCGCGCGCCGGGACAAGGCGCGCGCGGAGGTGGAGGCGGCGCTGTCGCGGGGCGCGGACGCCGAGGCCAACCAGGCGTTCCGGGTGGCGTTCCGCGAGCTGTGCCTCGAGCGCATCGCGGTCCTGTGGAACGCCGACGCGAAGGGGGACAAGGTGATCGACTTCATCACGCGCGAGATCCCGCCGGGGTTCGACGCGCGGCTGATGGGGTCGCAGAACATCAAGGGGACCGGGCTCGACTTCGTCTACCGGTGGCTCTCGATGGATCGCGTGAGGACCGCGATCGAGCGGATGCAGAGCAACGCGTCGGCGCGGCGCGAGGTGCTGACGTTCTTCCTTTCGTACTCGGACTTCGGCCTGATCGATCTGCGCGAGGCGCTCGCCGCGACGCGCGCGGCGAAGGAGCAGGGCGGCGCCGGGTGGGCGGAGCACGCGAACCTGATCGACGGGGCGATCCGCAGGCTCGAGGCGCTCGACAAGGAGAAGACGGCGGCGCTCGTGGTGACGGGCAAGACGGGGGTCGGGACGAAGGTGCTGCTCCGGATAGAGCAGTTCGTCGATCACATGGACTCGGTGCGCCGGACGCGGTGGGCGAAGATCGTGATGGACGATCTGTTCGCGATGCGCATCGGGCACGGCCAGGCCGCGCTGCTGCTGCGGGAGATCGTGGGGCGGCAGAAGGGCGGCTGGCTTGCGAAGGATCTCGCCAAGTGGGTGGAGAAGCGCAGGGCGTGGCTCGAGAGCCGCAGGAAGAAGCAGCCGAAGAAGGCCGAGCCGGCCGCGCCGCCGGGGGCGGCGGCGGAGCCGGGGTAGAGGGGGAGTAGGGGAGGGCGCGCCGGGGGCGCCTCGCCTCCGCCGGGCGGAAGCCCTGAGCTGTCCGCGAGATGGCGCATCCTGCCAGGCGCACCGGGCTCTCGCCCGCGGAGTATCTCGCGTTCGAGCGGGCTTCCGGGCAGAAGTACGAGTACGCGAACGGCGAGATCTTCGCGATATCGGGCTGCACCCGGGCGCACAGCCTGCTGGCCGGGGACATCCAGCGCGAGCTCGGCAACGCGCTGCTCGCTCGCGCCTGCGAGGTCCACACCTCCGACATGCGCGTCAAGATCACGCCCACGGGGCGAGTCGGTCGGCGTCGTCATCCACGTCGATCGCGTCTATCTCAAGGTGCCGCTCGCGCCCTCCGCGAGCGATTGAGCTGTGGCCCGGGGAGGCTCCGGGGGCGTCTGATGCGGTGCGCTATTCTGCACGACGGACTCGCCTGCGCTCCCCTCGCGCGCCATCACGCCGCGTCGTGGAAGATGATGCCCACCGTGTGGCGATGCCCCGAGCGCACGCGGCTGACGCCGTGCCGGACGTTGACCCGGTACATCCCCCGCGTGCCCTGTACGGGTCGATGACGGACCGCGAACACCGCCGCATCACCCTGGCGCAGCGGCACCACCATCGGTCGAGACTGCATGCGCGGGCGCTGCTCGGTCATCACGAGCTCGCCGCCCGCGAAGTCGCGCTCGGGCTCGGAGAGAAGCACCGCGACCTGGAGCGGAAAGACGTGCTCGCCATAGAGGTCCTGGTGCAAGCAGTTGTAGTCACCCTCGCCATACTGCAGCAGGAGCGGTGTCGGCTGGACCTGGCCTGCGGCATGGCAGCGCTCCACGAAGCGCGCGTGCTCCTCCGGATACTGGACCTCGAGGCCCATCGCAGCGCTCCAGCGGTTGGCGACGGGCACGAGGCGCGGGTAGATGCTGGTCCGCAACGAGGCGATCAGCGCGGGCAGCGGGTGCGCGAAGTATTTGTACTCCCCGCGCCCGAACCCGTGCCGCTCCATCACCACCCGGCTGCGAAAGAGCTCATCGCGCGCGTACAATGCGGCCAGATCGTTGCACTCGGTCCGGGCGAGCAAGCCCTCGATCACCGCGCAGCCCTGCGCGTCGAGGTCCTGCGACACGCGCGCCCAGTCCGCCGCCGCCACCCGCTCGTCCACGCCGCTCGCGGTCGGGACGTCGTCGCGGCGCGCGCTCAAGCGCCCGCCTCCCGGTCGAGCAGCGCGCGCTTGCGTTCGACACCCCAGCGATAGCCCGACAGGCCGCCGTCGTTCCGCACCACACGATGGCACGGGATCGCCACGGCCAGCGCGTTGGCCGCGCACGCCTGGGCCACGGCCCTGACCGCCCTCGGAGCGCCGATGGCGCAGGCGATCTGCGCATAACTCGCGGTCGTACCGCCAGGGATGTCCCGCAACGCCTGCCAGACGCGCTGCTGGAACGCCGTGCCGCGGATGTCGAGCGGCAGCTCGACCGAGGCACGAGGGCGCTCCACGAGGCCCACCACCTTTGCGACGAGCTGCTCGAACCCGGCGTCGGCGCCGAGCAGGTGGGCCCGAGGAAACCGGCGCTCGAGATCGTGCGCCAGCTCCGCCGGGTCGTCGCCGAGCAGGATGGCGCACACGCCTCGCGCCGTGGCGGCGACCAGGATGGAGCCGAGCGAGCACTCCCCGATCGCAAACCGGATCTCCATCTGTGCACCTCCGGCGCGGTACCTCGTGGGCGTCATGCCCAGCACCTGGTTCGATTGCTCGTAGAAGCGCCCGCCCGAGCCGTACCCGGCCGCGTAGATCGCCTGGGTCACGGTGCCGTTCTTGCCGAGCTCGGCCCTCACCCGCCTGGCGCGGTGCGCCGCTGCATACGCTTTCGGCGTCACCCCCGTCACGGCCTTGAAGACACGATGCGTGTGGAAGACGCTCAGCCCCGCATGGCGCGCCAGCTCCTCGAGGCTCGGCACCTGCTCGCTGCTCTCGATGAGCCGACACAGCTGGGCGACCTGGGCCGCCTGGCGCTCGGCCAGCGGGGGCTGGTCGGGTTTGCAGCGCAGACACGGCCGGAAGCCCGCCCGCTCGGCGGCGGCCGAGGTCGGATGAAAGCCGACGTTCTCGGGCCTCGCGGGCCGGGCGCCGCAGGACGGACGGCAGTACACGCCTGTCGTCTTGACCGAGTAGAAGAACTTGCCATCGGCGCTCGCGTCGCGGGCGATCACGGCTGCCCAGCGAGGGTCGCTCTTCACCCCGACGGCGAGCGCATGGGCCTTTCCCGACATGTCGTCTGCCTCCTTCCGGCGCTTCTTGCGGGTCACGAGGCGAGCTTAACGCGCGCGACTATCGCCGCACTCCGGGTCTTGCTCTCGAATCCGTCGGTGCCGGCGGACGGTCCCAGCTCGCCGACGTCCTACGCGGGCCACGCGCCGCGTGCGGCGAGGTCAGCTGCCGGGCTCGATGCGCGAGAGGATCCCCTCCAGCGCCTCGACAGCGCGCATCGGAAGCCGCACCGAAACGGCGGTGGAGATCGCGGTGAGCGCCGGGTTGATCTCGAGGGTCGGAACCCCGGAGTGCGCGGCCTCCAGGACCGGCCTCGTGATGTAGGGGAACAGGCTCGACGTCCCGATCGAGACGACCACATCGAAGCCCCGCGCGAGCTCTCGCCGGAGGATCTCGACCTTCTCCAGGGGGAGCATCTCCCCGAAGAGGACGACATCGGGCCTGAGCACCGCGGCGCACGCCGGGCAGCGCGGGCAGGGGGCGAGCTTCGCGTAATCGCCGACGTGCGCCTCATAAGGGCAGCGCGTGCAGAGGATGCGGTGGAGATCTCCGTGGATGTCGATGACGTTCGTGGACCCTGCGCCACGGTGAAACCCGTCGACGTTCTGGGTGAGCACCCAGCAGCGCGCGAGGCGGCGCTCGATCCGGGCGATCGCCGCGTGCGCTGCGTTGAGCCGCGCGCCGCGGCACGCGCGCTCGATCTGGTGGACGTACTTCCACGTGACCTCGGGGCGCCGCTGGAACATCTCGCCCGAGAGCGCCTCCTCGATGGCGAGCCCCTCGTCGGTCGCCTTCTCGCTGTAGAGCCCTCCGATCCCGCGGTAGGTGGGGATGCCAGAGGCCGCGGAGACCCCCGCGCCGGTGATGAAGAGGGCTGAGCGGGCCGAAGCCAGGAGCGCGCTTGCTTGTTCGATCGACATCGGGCGCCCAGTCTACCCGTGTGGCCGGGGCTTGCGCCTGCGGGTTGGCAAGGGGCGCGGGCGGGAGGTGCGCAAGCGCGGGCGCAGGGCCGGCGGTGGTCGGCCGCAGCCTCCGGGCCCGCGGCCCGTTGCGCCGGCCTCGGCCGCGTTCGCCGCGGACCCGGACTGCCTGGGCGCGCCTACAGGCTCTTCCCGTCGAATTTCATCGTCTTGAGCGCGTCGATGTCGACGTCGTCCAGGCAACGGACGTTGATGGCGCACATCTCCTGTCCGTTGGGACCGACTCCCCGCGCGAACGACTCGACGCCGCAGACCGAGCAGAACACATGGTGAATGACCTTCTTGTTGAACTGGTAATCGGTGAGAACGTCGCCACCCTCCTTGAGCGTGAGCTGGTCCACCGGCGCGAAGGCCAGCATCGCGCCCAGCTTCGAACAGCGCGAGCAGTTGCACATGACCACGGGACTGCTCAGGTCCACCTTGACCTCGTAGCGAACCTTCCCGCAGTGACAGCCACCTGTATAGGTCTTGATCTCCGTCATGCGCGCATGGTGCCACAAGGAGCTGGCTGCGTGACGCAAAAATGCGATATGTCGTGGCGGGTTACGCCGGTTACGCCAGTCACGTATGAGCAAAAGACGTTCCGCGCCGAGGTATCGCAGCGGCATGCGCCGGCGCCGGCCTCGGCCACGCTGCATTGCATCCTGTCGGAAACTTTTCTCGACTCAGGCGGTCTAACGACGCCGCTCCTCGGCGAGGGGCCGTGCCCCGCCTACTGCTCCTCGTAGTTCCACGTCAGCCCGCCATCGACGAAGTACGTCGAGCCGGTCACGTAATCGGCGTCCGCCGAGGCGAGGAACACGGCGAGCCCGGCCACGTCCTCTGGCTTTCCCAGGCGGCCCAGCGGGATCTGGTCGAGCAGCGCGCTCAGCTTCTCGCGATCCTTGAGCAGAGCGGCGTTGATCGCCGTCTCGATCGCGCCCGGCGCGATGGCATTCACGGTGATCCCGGTGCCGCGCAGCTCCACGGCGAGCGTGCGCGTGAGCATGCGGACGCCGCCCTTGCTGGCGCAGTACGAAGCGAAGTGGGGAAACGGAAGATCCTCGTGAACCGAGCTGATGTTGATGATCTTGCCGGGGCGTCCCGACTCGCGCAGGTGACGGACCATCGCCTGGCTCCCGAAGAACACCGCTTTGAGGTTGGTGTTCATGACCGCATCGTAGTCCTCCTCGGTCACCTCCCAGAACGGCGCCCGCTTCTCCAGCCCGGCATTGTTGACAAGCACGTCCAGCCGGCCGAAGCGCGCGACGGCCTCCTGGATGAGCCCTTGCACGCTCTGGACGGAGGCGACGTCGACGGCGAACAGATGACCTCGCCTTCCAGCGGCCTCGACCTCGGCGAGGGCCTCCTCGGCGCCCTCCTTGCTCTTGTGGTACGTGAGCGCCACGTCGGCGCCTTCCCGGGCGAACCGGACAGTGATGCTGCGGCCAATGCCCCGGCTGCTCCCTGTGACCAGCGCGATCTTGCCTTGCAGTCTCATGGGGACCTCCTGTCTTCACGAGCATTGTGCCCGCCGCGCCCCGCGGGGATCGCCAGGAGATAGAATACCGCGCATGCGCATCGCCTCCCTGCTGCCGTCCGCGACCGAGATCGTCTGCGCGCTGGGCGCGCAGAGCGAGCTCGTCGGTGTCTCTCACGAGTGCGACTTCCCCGAGGGGCTGACCGGCCTCCCGGTGCTCACGCGCCCGCGGCTCAGGCCGGCGCGCTCCAGCCGGGAGATCGACGCCGCGGTCCGCGACGTCCTCCGGGACGCGCTCGCGGTCTATGACCTCGATCTGGACGCCCTCCGCGAGGCGCGGCCGGACGTGATCGTGACGCAGGACCTCTGCGACGTCTGCGCGGTCTCGTTCGATGACGTCCGCGCGGCCGTCGCCCGCCTTGCGCGGCAGGACGTGCGCATCATCAACCTGCACCCGACGCGGCTCGACGACATCTGGGCCGACATTCGCCGCGTCGCCGAGGGGATCGGCCGCGCGGCAGGCGGCGAGGCGCTCGTCGACCGGCTGCGCGCGCGCGTCGCCGTCACCGCCGCGCGCGCGGCCGCGGCGCCGGGCAGGCCGCGCGTGCTCGCGGTCGAGTGGATCGATCCTGTCATGATCGGCGGCACGTGGATGCCGGAGCTCATCGCCCTTGGAGGCGGGGAACCCCTCGTGACGCGACCCGGTGAGCACGCGCCAACGCTCTCGCCGGCCGCGCTCGCCGCGCTCGATCCCGACGTGGTGATGATCAAGCCGTGCGGCTTCACCCTCGAGCGCACGCTCGATGAGCTCGACCTCCTCCCCCGCGTGCTGCCCTGGGCGACGTATCGGGCCGTGGCGCAAGGCCGCGTGTACGTCGCCGACGGCAACGCCTTCTTCAATCGCCCTGGTCCCCGCATCGTGGAGTCGCTCGAGATCCTCGCGGCCTGCGCTCACCCGGCCGTGTTCGCCGACGCGCGCCGCGCGCACGCCCGGTCGGTGGTGCGGATCGACGCGGAGCTCCGGCGGCACGCGTTCGAAGACGACTGACCCCGGCTCCCAGCGTTTGCGGCTGTTCTATCGTGGGGCCCGGCCGGCCGCCTTGGACGCCGGCGGGCGTGCCGCCTGCCGCGCCGAGTCGAGCTCCTTGCGGAGCGCCGCGAGCTCGCGCTCGAGGGCGGCGATCTGCTTCTGCTGCATCTGGATCGCTGCCACGGCCATGCTCGTGTATCCGTACAGGTCGACGTGATCGCCGTCGCTCGCGACCGCCGGGCTCGCCGGATTGTCGTCGATGATGAACCCGAGATGCTCGCGGCCGTGCCCGCCCTCGTGGTTGTAACGCCAGGTCGCGAGCGGCGTGGCGACGAGCTCGTCGCGCACGCGCGCGAGCTCGGTCTCCGGCAGGTACCGGATATCGTGTTTGTACCGGGCGCGGGATCTGGGGCAACCCCCCGGACGCTGCGTCGGATCGTCGCTGGTGCAGAGCAGCTGCGCGTTGCAGTCGTTCGCGGGATCGCACGTCGCGTCCGGTGCGGCGCACGGGGCCCCCTCCTTCTCGTCGGTGCATGGCTTCACCCCGTCGCGCGGCCGGTGCCCGCTGCATACCGGATCGCCGCATGTGAGATACCACCTCAGCTCCTCCGCCCCGCCGCCGGTGCCAGCGCCTGCGCCGCCCGTGCCACCACCCGCGCCGCCGCTGCCGGCGTCCGCGCCGCCGCTGCCAGCACCCGCGCCGCCGGTGCCCGCGCTCGCGCCGCCGGTGCCTGCGCTCGCTCCGCCGCTTCCGCTATCCCCTCCGCCGGAATTGCAGCCTGCCCCTGCCGCGAACGCGAGCGCGCAGAGGAGCGCCATCGTCCCTGTACCGTGAATGCGCATGAGAGACCTCCTTGGAACGACTGTCCCCGACCCACCAGGGGAGGATGTCGAACAAGGGCAGGACGCGGCAAGAACCGTGCGCTGTCGGCCGTTCCCGCTTTTGCAACGCGGGGGCTCGCCTCCGTGGCCGACGGAGGCGCGCGCCCGGCTCACCCGCCGTGGAGCCGCTCGCCGCGCTCGCGCGAAGCTCAGACTCAGTGTTTGCCGAGGCGCCTCACCTCTTGCCCTGCGAGCAGCGCGTGCGCCTCCGCCAGCACCTCGGGGATGCGGTGCCGCTGCGGCGCGCCCGCGAGGGCCTGCGCGAGATCGAGCTCCCGCACGCGATCGGCGCGGTTCCCCGGGAACCAGTGGCCGCCGCCGCCGAGGAGGTTGTACCGCATCTTGCCGTAGGCCGTCATGTCGAGCGCGCGGGCGAAGTTGTACAGCCGCAGGATCTCGCGGATGTTGACGTGCCCGGGGACGGCTTCCCAGTCGGGGAGGCCGACGTGCCATGTCTCGAGCCACGCCCGGCCGAGCACCCGCTCGAGCTCTTCGTCGATCCGGCGCAGGATCGGCGCCAGCGCGGCCTGCGCGGCGCCCTCGCCGTCGAGCAGCGGCAAGGCCTTCATGTGCTCGTCGAAGTCGGCCGGGCGCGCCGCCCCGACGCTGATCGTGTGGACCTCGGGACGAGCGAGGCAGAAGAGGTCATTGAACACGATCGGCGAGAGCGGGTCGCAGAGCCGCACGAGCTTGTCGCTCGGCTCGTACAGCCTGCCTCCCTTGTCGGTGGGGCTGATGATGAAGACCCCCATGTCCTGCTCGGCCGCAGCCTGGATGGCCGGCCAGGCGAGCTGATTCACGTAGTACCAGTGCAGGTTGACGTAATCGCATCGGCCGTCCTGCACCATCGCGGTGATCACGCGCGGCGCCGCGTGCGTCGAGAACCCCACCGCGCGCACGCGGCCTTGCCGCTTCAGCTCGAGCGCAGCGTCCAGGCAGCCGCCTTTGCGCAGCGACCACGAGAGGCGCGTCTCGTCGTTCACGCCGTGGAGCGCGAACAGGTCGACGTGATCGAGCCGGAGGAGCTTCATCGACCGCTCGAACGTCGCAAGGAACTCCGCTGGATCCGCCTCGGGGCTGACCTTCGTCTGGACGATGATCCGCTCGCGCGGCAGCGTCGGCAGGATCTTCCCGAGCTGCTCCTCGCTCGTGCCGTACCCTCGCGCGGTCTCGATATGATTGATTCCAAGCTCGATCGCCCGCTCGATGCACGCCTCGATGTTGCGCTGGCTCGCGGGCGAGATGGGGTCCTTGTCGTTCCAGGATTGCTGGTACCGCATCCCTCCGCACGAGAGGACAGGCATCTTGATCTCGGTGCGACCGAAGCGGCGGTAGAGCATGCGTGTCGACCTCGGGCTCGGAAGGAAGGCTTACCGTAGGGTGCCACCCTTCCGCAGGCGCCGCAACGCGAGGAGGGCGAACGGCGAGACGAGCGTGAGCAGGCGCCACGGAGACCCGCCGCCGGGGGCGCCGGCGTCGACGGCGCAACCGCCGCTGTCCGCTCCACCCTCGTCCGGCGCGCCGCCGCCCGCGGAGCCCGCGGAGGCAACGGCGCTTCCGGCGCTGCCGGTGCTCCCGGCCGTGCCGCCGCCGGTCCCGCTGCTGCTGCTGCTGCACGTGCCGCTCGGGCAGCCCTCGCCGGGCGCGCAGAGGCCTGGGTCCTCGTCGACCTCGCCGTCGCAGTCGTCGTCGAGCGCGTTGCACACCTCGGCGGTCGGTTCGCCGGGCGTGCACGACCCAGGGGTGCACGCGCTCGCTTCCCGCGCGCACATCCCGACGCCGCACACCTCGCGCACGCCCTCGTCGATCCGGCCATCGCAGTCGTCGTCGGCGAGATTGCATATCTCGGGCGCGTCCGGGTGGACGTCGGGGGATCTGTCGTTGCAGTCGTTGGAGCTCGGCGCGTACCCCTCGGGGGGGCACTTCGCCGTGACGGTCGCGCCGAAGAACGAGCCGTAGCCGTCGCCGTCGGCGTCTTCATACTGCGTCGTGACCGCGAGCTCCTCGTCGATCTCTCCGTCGCAGTCGTCGTCGATCTCGTTGCACGCCTCTTCCTGACCGGGATGGATGTTGACGCTGTAGTCGTCGCAATCGCCGCCGCGGTCGGCGTGATCGGCCGGCCGGGTGCAATCGACCCTGGGCGCGCTGGAGTCGCCGTATCCGTCGGCGTCGCGATCGAGGTAATACGTCGTCCCGGTGCATCCGTAGGCAAACGCTGTGTCGGCGGACGAAGCGCCGTCTCCGCGCGGGCTGTTGTCGCCGTTGGCAGCGAGGGCCCACACCTTGACGACGACCCCGCCCGGCGCGCCCGGCGCGATCCACTGCGCGTCGAAGCGGACGACCCCGCCGCTCGCTCGCTTCGGCGCGTCGTGGACGAGCTGGTGCTCGTCGATGAGCTTGGTGCCTTGACCGTTGATGGGGGAGAGCCGGCCTGTTTCGGTGAGGAGATAGACGCCCCCGGCGTTGATGTTGGCAGACCGGATCTGCACCTGCAGAGTCACCGCCTCGCCGGCCCCCGGGTTCTTGGGGCTATAGTCGATGGTGATATCCGGCACCGCGCCGCCGGTGTGGCAGCCGTTGCACCCCTCCACCGCCATCCCGGAGCGGCGGGCGTGGGCCTGCGACGCAGCCAGCGTGGTCAAGAGGGCCAAGCTCACCGAGAGGACCGGTGAAATAAGCGATGTACTTCGCATGCGCCTCGCCGCGCAGCTCAGGCCCGCGAGCTCCGCGCGCTCCGCTGCGACGCTCAGGGATAGCTGCCCTCGCCGGGTGCGACAAGTGCATATGCACGGAGTGTAAACTTGCGCCGTGAGCATCCAGAGACGCTGTTTTCGACGTTTCTGGCACGGCGTGTGTCGCGAAGTGGATTGCCGCTCGCTGCAGCGCGTTATCCGAACCGAACGTGCTGCGGCCTTGTCACATCGCAGACGACACCGTGGTACTTGAGGAGCCCTTCGTCGAGCGTCACCACGGTCGCATCCGCGCGGCGGGCGGCCCACAGATACACGAGGTCGGTCGCGTTGGCGAAGGGCCTGCGGCCGCGCATGCGCCTCGTCAGCTGGGCGAGGAACTCCGTGATGGCGCCCGCGTCCTCGGGCGCGACAAGCTCGATCGCGAGGCCTCCCAGCGGGCTCGTGGCCGCGGGCGCGGCCCGCCGCGACACCGCGAGCCGTTGCTCGGCGACGTACACCTCGAGCCATAGCTCGGGCGGCGCGAGCACGCGCGCCGCGCCCGCGGCCAAGGCGGCGCGGGCGCGCTCGAGAAAGGCGAGCGCGTCCGCGTGCCCGGGCTCTGCGGGCTTCATCGAGGCGATGGCGACGGAGCTATCGAGAACGATCCGCATGAGGCCTCATCGGTAGGGACGCACCCCCGCACCGCTCCAGATCTGGCCGGCAGGCCGGTGGTTTGGTGACATCGAGACCCGGTATCCAGGACCGCGGCCAGATGGAAAGTCGACCGGCGGCGAGGGCCGAGGCCGCATGCCTGACGGCAGGACGATGGCACACGCTGGCACGGCGGGCTCGCTCGGCGGCCGAAACGACGTGTGTTCGCCCGGTACATGCCTTGCTTGTCGCCGTCCATGCGAAACTTCCTGCTTCGAATCCTGGTCGCGTCCCAGTGGGGCGCGAGCCTCGCGCTGGTGTCGGGCTGCGGCACGCATGTCGAGTCCGGCCCTAGCTCCAGCGCGCCTGAAGGCGCGGCGTCGGGGGCGAGCTCGAGCTCGACGGGAGGCGCGGCATCGGGGGTGAGCTCCAGCTCGAGCTCGACGGGAGGCGTGACATCGGGGGCCGGCGGAGGTGGCGAAGTCGATCCTCCCGACGCCTCGGCGCCGCTCGACCCTTATCCGGATCCGACCTGCGTTGGACCGTTTCACGATGGTGGCTATTACGGCCAGTGCTGTTACGAGGTGCACTGCACGGCGCCGGTCGGCGGCGCCTGCCCTGCGGCCACCGAGGCTGCGCCGCACCTCGACGACCTGCCGCCCGGCTCGGGGACATGCACGTGCAGCGCCGAGGGAGAGGGCGCGGCCGGGTGGATCCAGGGCCCCTACGCGAACCGAACCGCGTCGGATCCGGCGAGCTGCTGCTACCTCGTCGGCTCCATCTCCTGTGAAGGGCGCCCTCTCCTCGTCCGGGGCGAGCCCCGCGTCGCGCCGCTCGCGCACGCCCCGAGCGCGTGGTCGCAGACCGACGTGCGGCGCTTCGAGCGCGCGCTCGCCGACACCGACCTGAGCGAGCTCGCGCCCGCGGAGCGCCGCGAGCTCGCCCGGCGCTGGGCCGAGCGCGGTCAGAACGAGCACGCCTCGGTCGCCTCCTTCGGCCGCTTCGCGCTCGCGCTGATGGCGCAGGGCGCCCCGCCCCAGCTGCTCGAAGCGGCGCACCGCGCGGCGCTCGACGAGGTGCGGCACGCGCGCCTCGCGCTCGCGATCGCGTCGGCGTACGCGGGGGAGCCGGTGGGCGTCGGCCCGCTGCCCCTGCACGGCGCGCTCGACGACCTCGGCTCGCTCGAGGCCCTCACCCTGGCGACCGTCGTGGAGGGCTGCGTCGGAGAGACCCTCTCGGCCATCGAGGCGGAGATCGCGGCGCAGGCGGCGCGGCCGCCGGCGGTGCGCATGGCGCTCCAGGCGATCGCGCGCGACGAGGCGCGCCACGCAGAGCTCGCATGGGCGTTCGTCCGCTGGGCCGTCACGACGGGCGGCGCGCGCCTTCGAGAGCGCGTCGCCGGGGCCTTCTCGCGCGCGCTCGACCAGGTGGGCGCCGGAGCGCCGGGCATCGCAGACAGCGATCTCCCGCCCTCCCACGGGTTCCTCGCCGCCGACGAGCTCCACCGGCTGCGGCAGCAGGCCGTGGCCGACGTGCTCCGCCCCGCCGCCGCCGCGCTCGTCGACGAGCGTGGTTCATCCGCCGGACGAGAGTTCAGCGGCGCTCGCGGGAACGCCGTGCTGCGCGGCGGCGCGACGTACCTGTCGACCTGAGCTCTCGCCGGGCAAACGCCGTTCTCGTGGGGGCCGCGCCGGGCCCGACCTCGCGGACGCCGGCGCGCTGCCGAGACGGCGCGCCTGCGACGACCTGGATCATGGAGCGCAGTCAAGCCCTGGGCACGATCTTGCTTGGCGCGTCGCGACGAGGTGGAACGACATGGCTACTCTCTCGACGTCTGCATGGGTGCTGCATGAGCTCGGTCTGGCCGCGGGGTTCGGCGGCCCCCTCTTCGGTCGGCTGGCGTTGCGCCAGGCGGTCAAGGATATCCATTCCGAGGCCGAGCGGGGCAAGGTGCTCGCTGACGCCTGGCAGCGGTACAACCTCGTCAATGCGATCTCGCTCGGCACCGCCGCGGCCACCTGGTTCATCGGGCGGACGGTGATCTCGGGGCGATCGATCGACCGTGAGACCCGCGATCTCGTGCGCTTGAAGGACATCCTCCTGGGCGCGACGCTCGCCACGAGCGTCGCCAGCATGATGGGCGGACAGCAGATGCGCGAGGAGGCGCCCGACGGCGGGGCGCCCCTCCTCAAGGAAGACGAAGCGCCGGGGCCGCGCTGGCCCGCGAGGGCCACGGCGCGGCAGCGGCTCCTCGGCGTCATGGGGCCGCTCAACATCGCCCTCACGGCGGGCGTGATCGGCGTGACCACGGTCCTCGCCATGAAGTCCGGTCGTTCGGCGAAGTGGAGCCTCCTCTCCCGCCTTCTGCCTTGATCTGCGCCCTCCCGGGAGCGGTCGCCGGAGCGAGCCGGCGCGCCGCCCAGGCGGCCGCCTACTGGCGCCCACCTGGGCCGCGCCGGCGCGCAGCGTCGCTCTCGTGATACGGTGGGCCGATGAAGGTAATGACAATGATGGTGCTCGCCCTCGTCGCCCTGGGCTGCAGCGACGAGCACGGCGAGGAGGAGGGTTGCCCTGAGCTCTGCGAGCAAGCCGTGGAGTGCCCGGGGGACGCCACGACGGAGCAGAGCTGCCTCGCGATGTGCAGCGCCGATACGGAGGCCGCCGAGGAGGCTGGTTGTCACGACGCCTGGGATTCGTACCTCGAGTGTCGCAACCACGCCGAGGACAACTGCGATCCCGCGAAGTACGACGAGGAGTGCAGCATCCAGAAGGAGTCGCTGAACAGCTGCCTCGACCGCAGCTGATCCGAGGTGCCGGCGGGCGCTCGACCGGGGGAGCGCCGCCTGCCCGGCCCGCGGCTACTCGAAGCGGTGGACCTCGCGCCCGCTCGGGAGCTCCTCCGGGATGAGCGCCGCGAGCCGCTTCGGCGTGGCGCGCGGGTCGAGCAGCGCTTCTCCCACGAAGGCGCAGAGCCAGCTGATCTCCTCCTCCGTGAGGTCGATCGGCTGCTCCAGCAGCGGGTCGACGGCGGCGAGGACCGGGGCGAGCGGGCCCATCTGGCCCCGCAGATCGCGGTCGAGGCGCTTGTTCGTGTACTCCGTGGCCGACGTGTAGACGTCGAGGTGGTGGCGGATGGCGCCTTCCAGCGACGTGAACGAGCCGTTGTGGAAGAACGTGGGCTGGAGGGCGACGTTGCGCAGCGGCGACGTCCTGAACTTGTACCGATCGGCCGGATCGCCCGTGACCTGCTCCAGGCCGAAGTCCTCATCGGCGTTCGGGCCGTCGAAGACCACGTTCGAGTGCGCCGGATCGTCGGTCGGCGCGATCTGCGGCACGCCGATCGCGTGCTGCTGGAAGTCGCTGAACATCTCGTTCGACTCCCCCGACACCGCGTGGCACCTGACGCACCCCGCCTCGCCGAAGAAGAGCAGCGCGCCGCGCTTCTGCTCCAGCGTCATCGCGTTCCGGCGGCCGCGGGCGAACCTGTCGATGGGCGCGTCGGCGAACGTGAGCGACATCTCGAACTCGGCGATGGCGGCCGCGATCATCTCGTAGGTGATGTCGTCCCCTCGCTTCACCGCCCGGAAGCTCTTGGCGAACCGCTTGCGGTACGCCTTCACGTCGTTCACGCGCTCCGTGACCTCCTCGCGCACGACGTCGTGCGACTGCGGCGCCTCGTACCCGGTCATCTCGGTGACCTCGGTCGGCGGGATGAACGCCTGGGCGTTGAGCAGGTGCGGCAGGGAAGAGAGCGACGTCCCCTCCGGCGCGGTGAACGAGAACCCCTGGCTGTTGTCGAAGGGGTCGCCGGACACGGCGAAGAACCGAGAGTTCCACATCAGCGTGGGATAGAAGGCCGTGTTGATGATGGTGGGGGCACGGCGCTGGTTGCGCGGCCCTGTGCGGTGCGGCCCGACGACGCCGTTGTTGTCGATGCCGATGGCGATCGACTGCGTGTCGGCGAAGCCCGCAGTCGGCGCGTGGCACCCTGAGCACGAGTTGTCGTCGTTCAGGCCGAGGAGGCTGTCGAAGAACAGGTCACGCCCGAGCTTCGCGAGCTTCTTGTCGAGCTTCCGCCCGAGCCGCGACTCCAGCGTCGACTCGATCTCTCCGGTGAAGCCGTGCCGCGCGAGGACCTTGGCGAGCCGCTCATCGACGGAAGGGCCCTTGGCGCGCGCAGGTCGCGCCAGGACGAGCGTGAGGACGAGAAAGGCCGTCAGGGCGGCGAGCGCGCGCCCGAGGGATCGCAGGGTCATGGTGCCTCCGGCTCCCCCGGCGGGGGAGGCGCACATCGGGGTGCGCGCTTGAGATCAACCAGTCCTGCTCAGATCCTGATCGAGCGGCTGTGAATCGGATGATGGGAATCTAAACTCGCGAGCTTCCGGCCGGCAAGACAAATTAGATAAATATTCCATGATTCAAAGGGCTTACTGCGTGTCCTTGCGTGTCCCGCCGTGTTCTTGCGTATCCCCCGGTATTCTTGCGTGTCCTCGCGTGTTCTTGCGTATACCCGCGTATCCCCCCGTGTTCTTGCGTGTCCTCGCGTGTCCCCGCGTGTTCTTGCGTATACGGCGGTCCGTTCATCGCATTATCTGCGGTTGTCGCGCCTACATTCGGCGGTCGCGCCGCGCCGCGCCGCGCGTGGCGTCGTTGTAGGTGCGTGGCCGGCGCTCCGCGGCGGTGCGGCGCCCGCGCCCAGCGCGCCTCCGAGGTCGCGTGGCACTCATGCTTTGTGGGGCGCGATGGGCCGTCGTATGCTTGAGGACATGGGCCGGACAGCACCTCTGGCGGATCCGACGGCGCTCGTGGGGGGCGCGCTCACCGGCGGATATCGGATCGTCCGCGTCCTCTCCGCGCAGGGCTTCGGTGTCGTGTTCGAGGCCAGGGGCCCCTCGGGTCGCCGCGTCGCGCTGAAGGTCTTGCGGCCCGACGTCGTCACCGAGGACACGCTCTCACGGCTCACCCGCGAGGCGAGCGTCACCGCGAAGCTCGACAACGCGCATGTCGTCCCGATCGTCGACGCCGGCCACGACCTCGAGCGCGATCTCGCCTACCTCGTGATGCCGCTGCTCGACGGGACCGACGCCGCCGCCCTGCTCGCCGAGACGGGGCCGCTCGCGCCCGAGGTCGCCGTGCGGATCGCGCTCCAGGCCGCCGCGGGGCTCTCGGCGGGGCACGCCGCGGGCCTCGTCTACCGCGACGTGCGGCCGCCGCGCATCTTCCTGGAGCACCTCGCGAGCGGAGAGATCCTCGTCCGCGTCTTTGGCTTCGGGCTCTCGAAGGGCTGTGACACGGCCACCTCCGCCCCCGGCAAGGCGGCGAGGAGCACCGGTCCTCTGCGCGAGGAGTCGGGGCCGCGGGACCGCTCCGCGGACGTGCGGGGCGACGTGTTCGGCCTCGCGGCGACGCTCTATGAGATGCTCTGCGGCGTCTCGCCGTGGGCCGAGCTCGACGTCACGGCGGACACCGCCGAGCTCGGCCCGGCGGACACGGCGGCGGACGCGCCGGCGCCGTCCCTGGCGCAGTTCCCGTCGATCCAGGACCGCGCCCCGTGGATCGAGGCGCGCCTCGCGACCGCGCTCTCGCTCGCGCTGCACAGCGACGTGGACCGGCGCTACCCGTCGATCGAGGCGTTCGCCGAGGCGCTGCGCGCCGCGTCCGGCAGCGAGGAGCGCATCACCATCGACATGCTGACGCCGCTCGATCCCGAGCTGCGCGAGGCCGTCGCCGAGCGCGCCGGCGCCGAGATCGATCCGCTGGTCGGCCGCGAGCTCGGCGGCCGGTACGCGGTGCGCCGGCTGATCGGGCGCGGCGGGATGGGCGCCGTCTACGACGCGGAGTCGCCCGAAGGGCGGCGGGTGGCGGCCAAGGTCATCTTCAAGAGCGCCGTCGGGCAGGACGACCACGCCGTGCGCCGCTTCATCCGCGAGGCGCGCGCGGTGACCGCGATCCAGAGCCCGCACGTGGTCAAGACGTTCGAGCTCGGCATGGACCTCACGCTCGCGACGCCGTTCATCGTCATGGAGCTCCTGCACGGCGTGGACCTCGCCAAGCTCCTCAGGATGCGCGGGCCGCTGGAGCCGGAGCCCGTCGTGCGCGTGTTCATCCAGGCCGCGCGCGGGCTCGCGGCGGCGCACGCCGAGGGGATCGTGCACCGGGACATCAAGCCGGCGAACCTCTTCCTGCACGCGCCGTTCGAGGGCGCGGCCCAGCGCCCGTCGACCTCGATCGCCCCGCCGTCCACCCGGCGCGGGCCGCTCGCGTCGGCGCCGCCGTCCACCCGGCGCGGCCCGCTCGCGTCGGCGCCGCCGTCCACCCAGCGCGGCTCGCTCGCCGCGGGGCCGCCGTCGGTCCGGCGCTCGTCCGGCTCGGTCCGACCGCCGCCGTCGGGCCGGCGCCCGTCCGGATCCATCCGCCCGCCGTCGTCGAGCGATCGCAGGATCGTGGTCAAGGTGTGCGATTTCGGCATCGCGAAGCGCACGGGGGATGGCGTCTCGCACGAGCTCACGCGCGCCGGCGGCGTGCTCGGGTCGCCCATCTACATGTCTCCCGAGCAGGCGAAGATGGCGAAGGACGTCGATCATCGCTCCGACATCTGGAGCCTCTCGGTCTCGCTCTACCAGGCGCTCTGCGGGAGCTGCCCCTGGGATCCCGACGCCTCGCTCGCCGAGCTCCTGCTCGCGATCTGCACCGAGCGCGTGCCGCCGCTCTCCGGGGCCGCGCCGTGGGTCTCCCCGGCGCTCGCGGCCGTCGTGCACCGCGGCCTCCAGCGGGATCCTGCGGAGCGCTGGCAGAGCATGGAGGAGCTCATCGCCGCGCTCGAGCCGCACGCGGAGGGCTCCGGCGCCGTCACGCTGGAGCAGCTGCGGGGCATCGACCCCGAGCGGCGCGCCGGCGCCACCCCGATCTCCGCGCTGCGCGAGGAGTCCAGGCTCTCGCGATCGGTCGAGGGGGACGAGCGCTCCATCGGCGGCAGCTCCTTCACCGCGGTGAACGCGCCTTCCGGCGCGACACGGCGGCGCTTCGTCGGGGCGGCGGTCACGGTGGCCGCCCTGGCCGCGCTCGGCGGCGGCCTCGCGCTGCGCGCCTCGACGGGCGACGATCGGGGCGCGTCGCCAGCCGCGCCGAGCGAGCCCGCGCTGCCCGTCGCGGCTGCGCCTGCGCCTGCGCCGGCGCCGGCGTCCTTCACCGCCGTCGTGACGCTCCCGAAGGATGCGACGGCGCGGGTCAACGGCGCGGCGCGCCCGGTGAGCGATGGCCGGCTCGACCTGACGGGCAACGCCGGCGACACGTTCGAGATCGAGGTGACCCGCGGCGAAGCGACCACGAAGGGGACGGTGTTCATGCTGAGCGACGGCACGGTCCGCCCCGATCGCATCGATCTCCAGCCGCCCGCGCCGGCCTCTGCGTCGGTCGCGGCCTCCGAGCCTGCCCCGCGCCGTGACAGGAAGACCCGCGCCCCGCGCGGCGCTCTTCCCGTGGGGGACCCTGCCACGCCCTCCGCCACGGGGGCGCCTATGGCTCCGCCGGCTCCGACCGCGGTGGTGCCGGTCGACCGGTGGTGAGACCGATGCCGCGCGCCCGTCGCGCCCTGCGGCGCTGCCTTGCGGCGTGCGCGCTCGCCGTGGCGAGCGCGGCGCCTGCGTCTCCGGCCCGCGCGCAGCCCCCGCCAGCGGCTGTCCCGGGCGCGCCACCCGAGCCGCCTGCCACAGCGCCCGCGTCACCCGCGTCGCCCACGTCGACGGACGAGGCGCTCGCCCGGGCCAAGGCGCTCTTTCAAGAAGGGAACGAGCTGCGCAAGATCGGCGACTTCCAGCGCGCGCTCGAGCTCTACCTGAGATCGCGCCAGGTCGTCGCGTCGGTGCCCAACACCCTCAACGCCGCGTTCTGTCTCGATCAGCTCGGGCGTTACGACGAGGCGCTCGAGCTCTACGAGACGCTGCTCACGGAGCTCCGCGCGGAGCTCGGCGAGCCGGAGCGCCGGAGCGTCGCGTCCGCGATCGCCACGCTGCGAGCGCGGATCGGCAGCGTCGTCGTCTCGTCGAACGTCGACGGCCTGGTGCTCATCGACGGGAGGTCGCGCGGCCGGCTCCCCCTCGCCGGCCCGGTCCGGCTGCTCCCCGGGGATCACACGCTCCGCGTGGTCAAGGACGGCTGGCACACGTTCGAGCGGATCCTGACCGTCCGCGTCGCCGAGACCACGTCGGTGGACGCGAAGCTCGATCCTCTCGCGAGCACGGGCCGGCTGAAGATCGAGGACGAGCGGCTCGTCGGCGCCGATCTCACCATCGACGGCGCGCTGATCGGCCAGCTGCCCTGGGAGGGCGCGCTCGCGCCTGGCCCGCATTTCTACTCGGTGCGCAAGGGCAATTTCGGCTCTGCGCCCCGCGAGGCGAGCGTCATCGCGGGGCAGCTCGCCGTCGCCACGGTCGAGGCGGGGCCGCTCGGCGAGGAGGTCCGCGTCGTCGCCCAGCCGCTGAGCGCGGAGCTGACCATCAACGGCGTCCCGGTCGGCAAGGGGCAGTGGCGCGGGGCCCTGCCGCTCGGGCGCCACACCTTCGAGGCGCATGAGCCGGGCTATTTCGCGCGCACGCTCCGCGCGACCGTCGACAGGACGACGACGGGCGACATCGTCCTGCCGCTCGCCATCGACGACGCGCACCCGCGCTGGGGTCGGAGGGTCGGCGTCTTCCGGCTGGAGGCGACCGGTGGTTATGCCTTCGCCTCGTCGCTCGAGAGCGACGCCGAGCGGAGCTGCGAGAGCTACAGCTGCTCGGGCATCTCGCGCCCGTCCGGCGTCCTGGCCGGCGTGCGCGGCAGCTACCAGTTCCCGATCGGCGCCGCCATCGAGCTCACGGCCGGGTACCTGAGCCTCCGCACGACGCTCGATCGCTCGCTCGACGCGACGTACGCCGCTCCGGGCGGGGGCAACGGCAGGCTCCCCATCCGCTACAGCTTTCACGACGACATCGGCATGGCCGGCGTGACGGTGATCGTCGGCGGCAGCTATTATTACGGGCTGTCGTCGTGGCTCGACGTCGGCGGCGCGCTCGGGCTCGGCGTGGTGCTGGCCGAGATGAGCGACGAGGTGACCGGCACGGCGTCGGACGCGGAGAGGACCGTCGGCGTGGCCGTGAAGAACGCGGGCAGGGCCGTCCGCGCCGCCGCCCCGTTCGCGATGCCCGAGCTGAGGCTGCGGCTGAAGCTCGGGCGCCTCAGCGCCAGCGCGGGCCTCGGCGTCGGCTTCTTTCTCGTCGACGGCCCGCCGCTCGAGACGGGCAACACCTACGTGGTCGGGGCCGCCGAGTGCGACGCGGCGCACCCCACGGTCGACTGCGCGCCGGACAAGAAGGTCGTGTTCGAGGAGCTCGCCCACGGCACGTTCACGATGTTCTTTCCGAACGTCTCCGTGGGATACCGGTTCTGAGCGCCGCCGCGCGCGGCGCTCACCGGCTCGCCTGATCCCTCGCGAGGCGCGCCTGCTCGCGCACGAGGTCGAAGAGGGCCGCCGCATCGAGCAGCGACGTCGTGAGCCGGCCGAACTGGATCACGTCGCCCACCGCGACCTCCTGCGGCTCGCTCTCGGAGAGCACCTTGCCGTTCACGCGGGTCCCGTTCTGCGAGCCGTTGTCGATGAGCACGAGCTGCCCCTGCTCATTCCGCCGGAAGTGCGCGTGCAGCTTGGACACCGAGGGGTGGCGCAGCACCACGTCGCAATTGCGCGTGCGGCCCACCGAGATCTGGTCGAGATAGGGATTGCCCTTCGCCTTGACGAGCTGGAACACCTCGCTCGCTGGACCGGGCGGAGGCGGCGGCTTCCGGTGCGCCGCCGGCGATGCGGCGACCGTCCGGAATGCGATCTGCTGGTTGTCCGGACCAGCCTCGGACACCACGAGGAGCAGGTTCGTCACCTGGCGGACGAAGCGGTCCCGAGGCATCACACGCGCTAGCTCGATGATGTCCCCTGCGTCTTCCACGATGTGCCGAGTATAAGCCGATCCGGCGCCGCGGACCGTCCACGGAGGCACTTTTGCCGTGGCGTCGCGCCCACGCACGGGGCCCGGCGCACGTGGAACCGCGAAGCCGCCCGCACGTCGTTGCAGCGCAGCGCGAGGCACCCTGGGCCCCGAGCGCATCTCGGCATGCAGCGCGCGAAGCCACGGCGTCGCGCCGCTGCCTGTTTACCGTGTTGCAATAATTCTGTGACATCAATGCGGGCTCGGCGGGCAGCTTGTGCTCGAAAGCGCCGGGATCTGGCGTACCTTCCGCGCCTATGCACGCACCCGTTCGTGGACGCATCTCGGTCAACCCCCGTGGCTTCGGGTTCCTGAACATCGAGGCCTCTCCGGAGAAGGCGGGGGCGCCGGGCAGGCCGGGCTGGGCTGCCCTCGGCTCGGCGACCGCCTTCATCGCGCCGCCCGATCTGAACCCGTTCCTCGACGGCGACGTCGTCGACGCGGTCGTCGTCGAGGCGGAGCCGGGCCGCTTCAGCGCGTCGCAGCTCGCCCTCGTCCAGCGCGATCGCGCAGAGCTCTTCGGGACGGTCGTATCGCACGCGAAGCGGCCGCACCTCCGGGTCGATCGCCTCGTCTCCAACACGGACTGGCCGTTCAAGCCGGGCAGCGCCGACGACCTCCCCGAGGGCGCCGCGGTGGTCGCCGTCATCGAGGGCGCCGCGGTCGTCCCGGCCCGCGTCGTCTCGTCGAGCGCCGACCTCGGCATCGAGCGTTGCCTCGCCCGCAACGGCGTGCGCGCCGTGTTCCCGGGCGAGGTCCTCGAGGCGTCGCGCGCTTCGGTGGCGGCGGTGTCGGTCGAGCGCGAGCTCGCGCGCGGCCGCCGCGATCTGCGCGACGTCATCACCGTCACGATCGACGCGCCCGTCACCACGGACATCGACGACGCCGTCTCCGTGCTGCCCGCCGGGCCCGACGGGGCGCTCCGCGTCCTCGTCTCGATCGCCGACGTGGACGCGTTCGTCCCCGAGGGCTCGCCGCTCGATCTCGAGGCCCGCGCCCGGGGCACGAGCGTCTACCTGGCCGGCCGCGTCATCCCGATGCTCCCCGACGCGATCTCCAGCGAGGCGGCGAGCCTGCTGCCGGGGGTCGATCGGCTCGCGGTCACGGTCGAGCTGCGCATCGATCCCGAGGGGGGCATCCGGTCGATCGACCTCCACGAGAGCGTGATCCGCTCGCACGCCCGCCTCTCGTACGACGCCGTCGAGGAGTTCCTGACGACGGGCCGCTCCGCCGGCATCCCCGAGGCGGCCCGGCCGGTCGTGCGCTGGCTCCGCACCGCGGCCGCGCGGCTGTCGACGGTCCGCGCGGCGCGCGGCGGCGTCGAGCTCGATCGCGAGGAGGCGTACGTCACGCTGGACGCCGAGACGCGCGAGCCGACCGGCGTCTCGCCGCGCTCCGACACGGGCGCGCACCGCCTCATCGAGCGGCTGATGGTGGCGGCGAACGAGGCCGTGGCCAGCTGGCTCGTGGCGCGCGGGCTCCCCTGCATCTTTCGTGTCCATGACGAGCCGACCGAGGATCGCATCCGCGCGCTCGAGCAGTTCGCGCACAACTTCGGCGTCGAGGCCGGCTTCGGCGCGCGCCTGAGCCCCCTCGGCCTCGCGGCGTTCGAGGCGCAGTACAGGGGCTCCGAGCTCGCGCCGGGCATCCGCACCGTGCTCGGCAAGGCGCTCGGCCCTGCCCGGTACACGGCCGCCGGAGGCCTGCATTTCGGCCTCGGCGCCCCGCTGTACCTGCACTTCACGTCCCCGATCCGCCGCTACGCCGACCTCGCGGTGCACCGCGTGGTCAAGCGCTACCTCCAGGGCCACCGCGACCAGCGCGTCGACGCCGAGGCGCTCGCGTCGCTCGCCCACCACCTGAACGCGCGCGCGCGCAGCGCCGCCAAGGCCGAGACGGAGCGGCACCGCATGCTCGTGGCGCGCCTGTTCGCCTCCCGCGTCGGCGAGGAGATCGAGGGCAACATCGTTTCCATCAAGCCGTTCGGCCTCGTCGTCCAGATGGTCGAGTCCGGCGCGACGGGCACGATCGCGCTGGAGGCGCTGCCGGGCGGCCCTTATCGGATCGACGTCGCCGCCCAGGCGCTGGTCGGCGCGAGCCGTCGCTACGGCGTCGGCGAGCCGATCCGCGCCGCCATCGCGGCGACCAACGAGGAGCTCGGCCGCGTCGACCTCGTCCCTGCGGGCGCTCGCGGCGCCCCGTGACCGGGGCGGCGGCTCCGGTCTACGGCGACAGGAGCACGACGAACGCGTCGGTGCCGTTCGCCGCGTGCTCGCCGAGGCCGAAGTCGATCTTCCCCTCGGCGGTGCCAGAGAGCGCGATGACCTTCGTGCTCGGCGCGATGGCCGCCGCGTTCGACTTCTGGTTGCCGGCGGCGCCGAGCACCTTCCCCCAGAGGTGGTTGCCATCGGGGTCGAGCTTCGCCACGAAGGCGTCGAAGCCGCCGCCGCCGGGCAGCGGCCCGCCGCCGAGGTCGACGACGCCCTGGACCGAGCCGGTCACCACCACGGCGTTCTCCGCGTCCGTGGCGATCGACGTGCTCTCCTGCGTGCCGTCTCCGGCGAACCACCGCGCCCACACGGGCACGCCGTCCGTGGCGATCGACGTTACGAACGCCGTCTGCACATCGTTGGCGGGGAGCGTGCCGGCCGGCCCGAAGTTGAGCTCGCCCATGTACGTCCCGGTCACGAGCACCGCGCCCGAGGGAGCGACGGCGATCCCGGTGCCTGCCTGCGACGCCGTGTCTCCATAGTCCGAGAGCCAGACGCCGTTCCCGCTGCTGTCGAGCTTCAGGACGAACAGGTTCGGCCCGAGCCCGGTGTTCTTCACCTGCCGGGAGCCGACGGTCAGGGTGCCGTTGTACCGGCCCGTGACGAACACGCTGCCGTCGTTGCCGACGGCGGCGCTGGTCGCGAACTGGTTCTTGTCGTCTCCATAGATCCTCGTCCACACGACGGCGCCGAGCGGATCGTACTTCCGCACGAAGATGTCGGTGCCGCCTTTGCTGGTGGCGCAGATCGGGTCGCCGCCCGGGACGGGCGACGGCGCGCAGACCAGCGATCCGCTGAAGTAGCCGGCGATCACGATGCTTCCGGCGGGGTCCACCGCGATCGAGCGCAGCGTCTGATCCGCCGCGTCGCCGAGCTGGCGAGCCCAGCCTTGCTCGCCCTTCTCTCCGCTCATCGTGACCACGAAGGTGTCGAGCGCGTTGACGCTGCTCAGCGTCGTGCCGCCGAACGTGAACGAGCCGTAGAACGTCCCGCCGAGCACGAGGTTGCCCTCGGGCGTCACCGCGAGCCCGTTGAGCGTCTCGGCGCCGCTGCCGCCGAACCTCACGCTCCAGCGGTGCTGTCCGGAGGGGTCGAAGCTCGCGACGTACACGTCGGAGGTGCCGATGCTGACGAGGGCGCCCGTCTCCTTGCCGGTCAGGTTGATGGTCCCCGAGAAGGTGCCGCCGATATAGATGTTTCCCTGCGCGTCGACGCCGACGCTGGTCGCGCTCTGGGTGTTCTGGTCACCGTAGAGGGCGCCCCAGAGCGGCGTGCTGCAGGCGAAGCCGTCGCAGTCCTCGTCGGTGTCGTCCGTGCATGTCTCTCGTTGCGGGGTGACCTGGCCGCCGCACGGCCGCCATGACGTGCCCGAGAGGTCGCACATCTGCAGCCCCACCGCGCAGAGCCCCACGCCGCTCGTCCCCTCGGGGCCGCTGTAGCAAGTCTTGATCTGGCCCGGGGTGCACACGCACCCTGCGTCGGGCTCGTTCGTCGCGCCGTCGCAGTCGTCGTCCACGGTGGTGCTGCAGTCCTCGGGCCTCGGGACCACGGCGCCTTCGCACTCGCCGAAGCTCTGGCCGTCTGGCTGGCACCTCCGCACGCCCGCCGCGCACACGCCGACACCCTCGGTGTCTGCCGGGCCGGGATAGCAGGGCTGCACGTCGCCGACGCTGCAGAGCGGCGCGCCTCCACCGTCGCCGCCTCCACCGTCGCCGCCGGCGTCGGGACGTGGGCCGATCGGCACCGGGTCCGAGCACGCTCCCGAGAGCGTGAGCACCAGCGCAGACCCGACGAGCATCGATCGCGCGCGCGGGGTTGTCCTCGTCACCATGAGGGGGCGGAGCTCCATGTTCGGCGATCTGGCTTCAGTCCTGGCGTGATTTTCTCGTCCGCTGCTTCTTCTTGGTCAAGTCGATGATGAACGTGCTCGCGGGCGGCGCGCTCGCCGGAGCGTTCGGCGCGTCCGGGCGCATCGTCTCTGGCTCGTTCGCGTTGCTCCGCGCTCCTGGCTCGTTCGCGTTGCTCCGCGATTCGTCGGTGCTCTCCGACGACGGGGAGAGCTGGGTCGGCCCGGCGCTCGCGCTCTGGGCCGGCAGCAGATCGTGCCGGACCGCGTCGTTCTGGGATTCGTCGCGGAGCGCCATCCAGACCGCGAGCACGCTCACGAGCACGAGCGCCACGCCGCCGAGCGCGAGCGGGATCACGAGCTTCGGCGGCAGCCTAGGCTGAGCGTGGCGCGGCGCCCACGCGGCGGCCGGCTGCTCGCCGTAGGGCGCGCTGGCGCTGTGCGGCGGCGCGGGCGCGCCGTAGGCCGAGCCGGTGTTGTGCAGCGACGAGCCGGTGTTGTGCAGCGACGAGCCGGTGTTGTGCAGCGACGAGCCGGTGTTGTGCAGCGACGAGCCGGTGTTGTGCAGCGACGAGCCGGTGTTGTGGAGCGAGGCGGGCGCGCCATGCGGCACGCCGGCGCTGTGCCGTGAGGCGGGCGCGCCGTAGGCCGGTCCGGTGTTGTGCAGGCCGGAGCCTGTGTTGTGGAGCGAAGCTGGCGGGCCGTGGGGCGCGCTGGCGCCGTGCGCCGGGGCGAGCGCGCCGTAGGCCGGTCCGGCGTTGTGCAGGCCGGAGCCTGTGTTGTGGAGCGAGACCGGTGCGCTGTGGGGCGCGCTGGCGCCGTGCGCCGAGGCGGGGGCGCCGTAGGCCGGGCCGACGTTGTGCAGGCCCGAGCCTGTGTTGTGGAGCGAGGCTGGCGCGCTGTGCGGCGCGCCGGCGCCCTGCCGCGGTGCGGGCGCGCCGTGCGCTCCGGCGTGGCCGGCTCCGGTGTTGTACAGGGCCGACGGCGGTCCATTCGGAGCGCCGGGGACGGCCTGCGCCATGCCGGGGTGACCTCCGTGCGCCTGGGCCGCATCCATGGCGCTCCCGCGCGGAGCTCCGGGCGCCGCCATCGTGGCGGCCTCCCACGAGGGCGCCCCGCTGTTGCCTGGGCCGAGCTCCGATCCGATCGCGGGCGCCGGGCCCATCTCGTTCCATCTCGCGCCCGACGGGGCCGCGGGCCGCGGCGGAGGCTCGGCCTGCGCGTCCGCCGAGGCGGCCGCCGCCAGGAGCATCGGGGAGAGCTGCGGCGCGCCCGCCGACGGCACGTCGCCCGCCGCGAGGCGCGCCGACGCGTGCGGCGGCGCCGCTCCATGCAGGAGCGCGCGCACGTCGGCCTGCATCGTGCGGGCGTCCGGGTAGCGTCGGTCGCGATCGAACGCGAGCGCCCTGTCCACGACGAGGCACAGCCCGTGCGGCGTCTCCGGCGCGACGCTCGCGAGCGGCGGCGCCGCCATGGTCGCCATCTTCACGAGCAGCTCGGACTCCGTGCGCGCCTCGTGGATGCGCCGCTTCGCGATCACCCGGAACATGGTCGCGCCGACGGCGAAGAGATCCGCCCTGTGGTCGACCGAGATGCCGCGCACCTGCTCCGGGGCCATGTACGACACGGTCCCGAGCGTCGCGCCCGTCCGGGTCCGCATCGCCGTCTTCACGCCGTCGCGCATGCGCGCGATGCCGAAGTCGAGCACCTTGAGGCGCCCGGTCTTCTCGACGAAGAGGTTGTCGAGCTTGATGTCGCGGTGGATGATCCCCTGCTCGTGCGCGGCTCCGAGCACGTCGAGCAGCTCATCCATGAGCCGCAGCATCTCCCCCATCTCGATGTTGCCGAGCCGCTGGAGCCGGTCGGCGAGCGACTCGCCGTCCAGGAGCTCCATCACGAGGAACGGCGCCCCGTCCTCGGTCACGTCGATGTCGCGGATCTCGACCACGCCGGGGTGCTGGAACCGATTGACGGCCTGCGCCTCGCGCTCGAACCGGGCGCGCAGGTCCTTCGAGCGCGCCACCTCGGGGTGGAGGATCTTGATCGCCTCGCGCCGCCCGATCTTGTGGGTCGCGGCATAGACGGCGGCCATCCCGCCGATCCCGACGAGGCGATCGATCGTCCATTTGCCCCGCAGGGTCGTTCCTACGCGCCTTTCGCAGGCCGCCCTCTCGTCGTCCATGCCCCGATCGAATGTCACAGCGTGCGGGATCGAGGTCAAGGTGAGAGCCGCGGCGGAAGCGACCTCGGCGCGCCTCTCCGCGCCGACGAGCCTACCAGCGATCCTCGCTCAATCGGGGACAGGGTGCACCCCGTCGCGCACCCAGGGATCGATGGTCCGCCGGAACGCCGCCTCGGTCCGGAGCCCCGCCAGCACGGACGCGAGCCCCCACTGCAGGCGATTCACGAACGTGAAGTCCTGCGGCATCTTCGGCACGTGGGGGATGGTGGGCATCTTCTCTCCCTCCTTGAGGGCGAGCCCCCGGATGCCGCGGGTCAGGTACGCCACGGTCTCGCGCGCCTTCTCCGGGGAGCACTTCCAGGTCCCGTGCGTGCACAGCGGGACCATGAGCTCCATCGTGTAGCTCCGGTAGAGATCCCAGCTCTCGTCGGCCGGGTCGTAGCCGAGCACCTCCACGCACGCCCGGTCGAACTCCTTCCAGTCCGCGTCCATGGCCGCGCGCATGTAGCGCTTCATGCCCTCCACGAGGTCGGGCGGGAGCTGCTTCACGCAGCCGAAATCGAGGATCGTGACGCGGCCATCCTCGTGGAAGCGGTAGTTGCCCGGGTGCGGGTCGGCGTAGAGCCAGCCGTACCGGAGCATCGAGCGGAAGGTGAAGCGCCAGATGGAGAGGCCCGCGCGGTTCTTCGCCTCCTGGCTGCCGCGCTCGCAGAACTCGGCGTAGCTCATGCCGTCGACGAGCTCGAGCGTGAGGACGCGCCTCGTGGTGAGGCTGTGGTGGATGCGAGGGATGTAGACGTCCTCGTCCCCGGCGTTCATGCGGCGGAACAGGTCCGCCATCTCGGCCTCGCGCGCATAGTCGAGCTCGGACAGGAAGACCTTGCGGAGCTCGTCGACGGTCTGCCGGGCGTGCAGCTTCTTGGCGATGGGCGCCATCATCGCCTCGAGCATCGAGACGCTCTTCAGGTCGTTCTCGATGGCCCTGTCCATGCCGGGGTACTGCACCTTCACCGCGACCCGCTCCCCCGACCTCGTCGTGGCCCGGTGCACCTGTCCGATGCTCGCCGCCGCGAACGGCTCCCGCTCCCACGCCGCGAACACGCGCTCGGGCGGGGCGCCGAGCTCCTCGCGGATCATCTGCTCCGCGGCCTCCGGCGACAGGGGCGGCGCCTTGTCGAGCAGCTTCTTCAGCGTGGCCTGGAACTTCTCCTCGTATCCCGGCGGCGCGAGCCCGTCGATGTAGCTCGCCATCTGGCCGAACTTGAGCGGCAGGCCTTTCATCTCGCCCAGCGTCTTCAGCATCGCCTCGGCGGTCTTCTTGACCTCCTGGGCCATCCTCCGCCGCGCTTCGGCCTCCTCCTCCTCGGTCCGGGTCGCGCCGAGGACGCGCTTCGCGCCCTCGATGGCGAACGGGATCGTGCGGGGCGCGAGGCCGGCGAGGCGCGCGAGGCGCCCCAGCTTGGAGGTCGGCGGATTGTCTCGGGGTTTGTCGTCGGCCATGCGGGACTGACTCGCTAGGGTGGAAATGTCGGCGCGGAGGGGTCATGCGCCCGCGCGGCGCTTCGGGGCCGCGCGGATCTTCGGAACCGGCCACATGGAGACGGTGTTCCTCAGCTGCTGAGCCTGCTCGGGAGAGATATCCCCTTCCACGTGGACCCGGGCGCGCCGGTCCTCGACGACGACCCGCACCGCGCCCCGCCCGACCGGCGCTGCGCGGAGGACGTCCGTGATGTCGTCGAGCAGCCGCTGCGGCATCCGGCCCCGGAGCAGCCGGACGTTGCGCCCCTCGACGCGCACGCAAAATAGCTCATTTGCGCGCAGGAGCGCCACGACGAGCGGCACGACGAGGGCGAGCAGGGCGACGGGGATCAGGAGGGACATGGGTGGCCGCCCACGACGAGAGCTCCTCCCCAGGCCCACCGCGGGCCTCGATCGTGAACCGGTGCCGGCCGTTGTCAACGACGGACGCGGCGGGCTCTGGGGTGCCGACGGGCGCCGAGCGCGGCGCGGGCTGCGCGAGATGCGCGCGATGCGACGTGGAGCGCCGGCGAGCACCGCGCGGCTCGGGGGCCCTGGTCAGCGCGCCGCGCGGTGCCTACCTTAGGTAGCCATGACGAGCGCCGCGCCCCAGCCTGCCGCCATCGATCCGCGCCTGGATCTGCACGACGAGATCAGCCGCCTGAAGCGGGAGAGGAACGCCGTCCTCCTGGCCCACTACTACCAGGACGGCGACATCCAGGATCTCGCAGACTTCCTCGGCGACTCCCTGCAGCTGGCCCAGCAGGCGAAGAAGACGACCGCGGACGTCATCCTGTTCGCCGGCGTGCATTTCATGGCCGAGACGGCGAAGATCCTGAACCCCGAGCGCATCGTCGTGGTCCCCGACCTCGCGGCGGGCTGCTCGCTCGCCGACGGCTGCCCCGTCGACCGCTTCCGCGCGTGGCGCGCCCGGTACCCGGGCGCGGTCGCGATCTCGTACATCAACTGCTCCGCCGAGGTGAAGGCGGAGAGCGACTACATCTGCACGTCGTCGAACGCGGAGAAGATCGTCCGCGCGATCCCCGAGGGGCAGGAGATCCTCTTCGCGCCCGACAAGAACCTCGGGCGCTGGCTCGTCGAGCGGACGGGCCGCCCGATGCGCCTGTGGCAGGGCAGCTGCGTCGTTCACGAGACCTTCAGCCTGCGCAAGATCGTCGCGCTGCGCGAGCGCCACCCGGACGCGAAGCTCATCGCGCACCCGGAGTGCGAGGAGCCGATCCTGCGGATGTCCGATTACATCGGCTCGACGACCGCGCTGCTCAAATACACCACCGCGGACGACGCCCGGAAGTACATCGTCGCGACGGAGAGCGGCATCGTGCACCAGATGCGCAAGGCGTCGCCGCAGAAGGAGTTCATCGAGGGGCCGCCCGAGGGCAACTGCGCCTGCAACGAGTGCCCCTTCATGCGGCTCAACACGCTCGAGAAGGTCTATCTCGCGCTGCGCGATCTCGCCCCGCGCCTCGAGATGGCGCCCGAGCTGCGCGAGCGCGCGCGCGTCCCGATCGATCGCATGCTGGCCCTCAGCTGAGCTCGGCGCGCGACGCGGCGATCACAGCACGAGGGAGA